>CBDBPP010000005.1:0-1582229 GCA_965208825.1 Dehalococcoidia bacterium | reverse complement strand
GGGGTGTTGTGTTATGGACTCCAAAGTGGAGATGGAGGGTGGCTAGTTCCCATGGCGAAGATGCTGGTCCCATCGAAAGGGCGCGCCCATTTGTGAAGTGGGCAGGCGGTAAGGGCCAGATCCTGAGCACTCTGCGCCGCTACATCCCCCCTTTTGACGGGCGTTATTATGAGCCGTTCGTCGGCGGCGGGGCCATGTTCTTCTCCCTGCAAAGGAAGTGTTCCTTTGTCTCTGACCGGAATCAGGAATTGATAAATGCCTACTTGGCGGTTAAGGATAGTGTCGAGGATCTCATACTTTCTCTGCGGCAGCACAGGAATGAAGAACCCTATTTCTACCAAGTTAGGGGATGGGATCCCGCTTCGCTTACGTCCATAGAGCGGGCGTCGAGGTTAATTTTCCTGAACAAGACCTGTTTCAACGGGCTTTACCGGGTAAACCAAAATGGTGAGTTCAACGTGCCGTTCGGCAAGTATCAGAACCCTACCATATGTGATGAAGTGTGCCTCAGGGACGCTAGTGCGGCTCTTGAGGGTACCCACGTCCTCGATTGCGACTTTGCCGATGCTGTAGCCGGGGCGGAGAGGACGATTTCGTTTATCTGGACCCTCCCTACGTTCCGTTGAGCGCGACATCCAGTTTCACCGCCTACACCGGAAATGGATTTGACTCAAATGACCAAGAAAGGTTGGCATCGGTGGTGCGGGAACTGTCCGATAGGGGATGCCTGGTGCTTGTGAATAACTCCGATACAGATTTCGTGAGGGGGTTGTACAGTGAGTTCAACATTGATGTTGTGATGGCTCCGAGGCCGATAAACTCAAATGGAAATGGCAGGGGTCCAGTCAGCGAGCTTGTCATCACTAACTATGACCCGGCGAGCTTCAGTGAGCATGATGGTGTCTGAGACCGAGAGGGGATGGGCCGCTATTTTTGGAAAGATGGCCCTTCGGGACAAGTTGGATTCCGAAGGCATAGCCTTTGTTTCGGCCGCTGACATCAAGAAGTGGGGCAACCGAGAGCCTAGGTTGATGACTAAGTTCGATAGTAGAGCGGAACGACCGAATACTCTGCAGGGAATAACAATCCTACCAACAAGAAATGGTAGGTATGCCTTGGTCGTCGGTGATGGATACCGCGATATGGAGGTGGTCGACCACCCGACACTTCATCGGTCGGACCGGCTGCAAGGTATTGAAAGCTTGCCTTGATGGACCCAGTTGAGCTCGGAAAGCCAGGCGATTGACTCGGCGATGTTGGCCTCCGTTATCAGGGACTTCACTGGTGAGGCAGAGTTGAATCTTACCATCCGGGGTCGGTTGCAGACGCCCGAGTTCAAGTTCAGGTTCGATGGCGCGAAGATGTCCCACGAACTGGACGTGTCAAAGGTTCAGGTGGAGGTAGACGCCGGATATGAAGGAGATCGGATTTATGTCCTTGAGGCAAAGATGGGTGGCCGCTCGGATTTCATAGTCCGTCAACTGTACTACCCGTTTCGAATGTGGACGGAAATTGGTGAGGTCAACAAGCCAGTGGTTCCGCTTCTTCTGACCTATTCGAACCGTACGTATTCTCTGCGGATGTATCGCTTCACCGACGTTCAGCTGTATAACTCCATTGAACTTGTGTCAGCTCAAGACTACGTCTTAGAGGAGTTTCAGCGTCCGTCTCTGGCTCTAGTATTGGAGGAGACGACTCTGGGGGACGCTCCTGTAGGTACTCCCTTCCCGCAGGCAGATTCCGTATCTAAGGTTATAGATCTGGTGGACGCGGTTGCGGCGGGCGTAGAGGAGAGGGAGGATTTGGCGGACCGTTTCGACTGCGACGAGAGGCAGTCGGACTATTATGGGAATGCAGCCCGGTACTTGGGTCTGGTTAACCGGGTAGCCGGAGGGTTTATGCCTCTTCCGCAGACCCTGAATTTTGCCCATGCAAGTCTCAGCGAGCGGCTCTCCATCGTGATGCGTGCTGTCGCCTCGCGTCCGGGTTTTTCGGGACTGTATGGAGGCGTTAGAATCCGGTGTGCCGCTGGCCCGCAAACAGATAGCGGAGTTGGTTCAGGAGCACACTGGGTTTGCGGAAACGACCTCATATCGGAGGGCCCAGACGGTGCAGGCCTGGATGCGATGGGTAGATGAATATCGGCAATGACCTATTCTTATCACCTGTTGATCCGAAACCGCAGGAATCTTAGGTGATCCGTCTAGGACCAGCACTGTTGGATGAAATCGTCAAAGTCCTCTGAGCAATAGCCGGTGTAAGTGGCCCAGTCGTACAGGAACATGGCTAGTTCTATTTGGGTCGGTGAGACAAGTTCCGACCGACCGTTGGCGCCATCGTCCAGGTAGATCTTGCCGCCGAGTTCGTAGACTCTTAGCGGGGGTTCCTGTGGCTCGGATACGAAAAGTCTCATCCTTTCCCATACGTGCCTTATGATCCTCCTGACATCATCCGTTGAGAGGGTCGCTTGTGCGGCGTGGCTCTCGCCTGCAGAGGAAGTGTGAGCTCTCTCCAAGGATGTTGCAGTACCGCCCAGCGACAGAAGCGGCGGCTCGTGGTCCGCTTCGTAAGTGAATGTAGCTTTTTCTATTAGTTGAACACGGTTAACCATGATGCGCCGCATGCCGCGATTCTTTGCTTGCTGCCTAGCTTCCTTGACGGCCTGAGCTCCATTGGATGCTGGGACCGTGAAGACTACGCGTTCGCCAGCAAAAGTGGCTTCAACCCTGTATTGTCGTATCTCCATGTAATTCAATGTTCTTGCTGTCTGTTGGAATTTCGCTGAAGGCAATGGTCTCAGCGCGGGATTTCGCATCTGGTGGGTGAATTCGTTAGTCCATTTAACCCGCCAGAGCAATCAGCAAGGTAACGGACATTGCGACGATTCCGTCCCATGGTGCGACTTCAGGTCATAACTCATAGGCAAAGTGTCCCGGTTTCGGTTCTGGTACCTGTGCCCAATTCGTGAGTCGTACCCTCTCGCGGTCTACGCAGATTAAGTCGTCATCGCCGGGATAGTCTGCTTCCTGACTGCGGAGCACTCGGTAGCCTTTCCTGGGTACCCAATATTTCCCATCCACTACCAACACGCATATTGGCCCAACGCCGTATCGGTTGCAATGCGCATGTATTCTTCTTAGGATTTCGCTGTTGCCTTGCAACTTCTTTCTATCCACACCCGATCGGGCGGCTAGGTCCGTGTACGATATGCTCCTGGCCTCAGCTCCTCTCGGTATCAGGATCTGCCAAATCCGGACACAATCTCTCTGAATCTCCTGCTCAACGATGTGGCGGTCTTGGTTCATCATTATACCTCTCTGTACCGAATGAAACCCAAATATACTTCACGTGGGCGAACAGGTGTGCTATAATTACTGTGCGGGGTTGGCCACGATAGCCGGGCGAGTGGAGAGCTCAACCCCTTGCCGGATGTGCTCCGTACGGACAAGGCCCACGGACGGATAAAGCGCATCCGGACGCCTTTGTCTTGGTCATTCCTTCGCCTTATCTCCTGACATCAGACAGCCCCAGATCTACTTCACTTTGTTCCTATCAGAGTAATTTTCTAGCATCCACTCAACCAATGCTATCCACGGGAGAACCAGGAAGAAGATGAAGGCCATATAAGACGCGATCCTTGATCCTAGGCCTGGGAAATCCCCAACCCAATCATGTTCCACAAGCCATTTGTGCATTGGATGGGTGGGTCGATAGTATTCACGTTGCTGCCCTCTTGTCTCATATGAGCTTCCCAACCGGAAGAGCCACCTGTTGATTGACCTCCCCCACAACTTGGTAATGCCCGCCACAATGAGAAAGATGAGGATAGTGCCCATCACGAGAATAAATATCGGATTTACAACGTAAGTGGAATCTCCAGCGGTGAAGCATCCGGTGGTGAGGAGCAATAGGACGAGAAAAGCAGTCAGCCGGGTCATGAAGGTGCCCCCTGCCGCGTAGGATCGAGGTCAGTTGCCAGACCAACCCATATCCATTAGGAGCGTTGCAGAGGGCATGGGCTAACCTGATGCCACGCAGAGCTCCACGGAGAGGACAAACGAATATTAGGTTGGTCTGGCGGGGCGAATTATAGCACAGAGATGCAGCCAATGAGACGAATTCGAAACTTACCACGGCACGGCAATGTGGTACCCTATCGACACACTAAATCAAGCCGACTGAGAGCGCATTCCCGCCAGGTTGAGAACGGGACCCCATGCTGGATATTTTGCGACTATTCCCCCGCCGTCCGCTGGCGGAATCTCTTGCACATTGGCTGATTTTCTTTACCTTTCAGCTGGTCTATTTGACCATTGCGGCTTCGGAGCGATACGTTCCGCCGGCAGACCCGCCAGCATACGACCAAATGTGGTTCATATACACGGAACTACCCCAGACGCTTCCGATGGCGGCGGCTTACGCAGTCTGCGGTGTCTTTCTGCTCCAGATGATCCTTTGGTTCGCTGCGAGGGATAACCCCGACAATCTAACGATTAGGCAGTTGATGGAATTGGTCAGAAAAAACCCGCTGCGGTTTTCGTTTTGGGTTATCCCGAGGTTGGCGTTCCTTCTGGGCTCCGTGGGGCTAATCCTGAGATACGGATTCGAAATCGCACCGTGGATTGGCAATTACGCGGCGTTACTGTTGGGATTTTCGTTGCCCGCCCTCTTGCTTACGCCGTGGGTCGGGTGGTTGGTAAACCAAGCCGTAACTGCGGAGGAGTCGGCAAAACAAGGCCCCGCCGATTCGAATCGGCGGGGCTAACGCTGATGACACTGCCCCTATCCCATCAATAGTTTGACGAGACGCCATGCGGCGCTCGTGTTGACCCCAAGACTGCTTCCGCTGTGTATTAGTCTCAAGGTTCGGGTCTCCGTCGCAGGGCCATTAAAAGATGAGCACCTTCGGGCGTCAAATACGGCGACGATGGTATAGTTGAACTGCCCGCCGCGTGCGTGTTCTGGAGGTGGAATGGGTCTGGCAGCTTGCTCCATCTCCCCAGCGGATGGCAAAGTAGTCGCCCACGTCCAGATCTGGACGTGGGCGATGACTCCGAACCTGAGTTGTCGGACGACCTACCGATTCCTCTCTAACCAGACTTCCTGCATATCGAAGCTGACGTAGGACGTACGCCAATTCGCTTCCATCCAGGCTAGGGCCTGAACGTGGTGGCGATTGTTCGACCACCATTGCCGGTGTCGGTAGGCCGACGGTGGAAGTTCTTCCCGGAGAATCCCCGCTATCTGGTCGAATCCGAGCCTGATGTCCCTTATCTCGTCGGGTATACGTTCAAGATATTCCTGCAACGGCGCGTACTTGTTCATCTCCAGGGTTTACCACGTCCATTTCGCCCGCCCGCAGACGATTTCTGGGAAGGGGCTTTGTCCGCAACCATCCGCCGTTCCGCTTTTCTTTGAGCTTTCACTTCCTGTTCCGCCCTGTTCGAATAAGCCTTGAACTCATCCACAACCTTAACCACGTCCGTCCATTCTTTCAGGTTCGGGTCAATCTTTGCTGCGCTCGCCGGGGTCCCGCCCTTGTGCGCTTCGTGGTCTCTGAACACGTTGTAGTCAATCACAAACCCGTCCAGGAATCTCTGGGCGCTCCTCTGGTGTTGCATTCCGCGCATCGTCTTATCCCTAGCGCGGAAGGTGCCTTGCAGGCGCTCGGAGCGGTTGTTATTGACTTCGGCATAGATGCCCTCTGCAATGATGTGCCGAGTGTACGGTGGCGGAAGAACCATCTGCATCGCCGCCTCGTAAGATGGGAGGCCATCGGTCTTGACTGTCAGGGGGATCGCGCCGCCGTTGGCTTCGAGAGCCTTCTCCAGAACCTTGGTGGCTTCCTCTTCACCGCGATGAGGGGAGATATAGGACGCCAAGATGTAACGAGTGTCCTCGTCCATTATGTTCCAGTTCCACATGAGACGGCCGTCGACCTTGACCGCCATCTCGTCTGCGACCCAATGCTCGGATTTCTCCGGGGCATGGTTATTCAGGATGACTTCGGCCATGTCGGAGTACTCTCGCACCCAACTGTGGACCGTGGACTTCGACGGCTCCGGTAGGTCGTGGTTGCGCTCTATCAGCTCCGCGACCTGCTTGTAAGACAACCCGGAGTAATACATGTCGATGGCGGCACCGATGTGCTCGATCTTGTTCCATTTGTGGAAGGCATTGCCTGAGTCGTTGAACTTCCGCATGCAGTCGTTGCACCGGTATCTCTGATAACCGTTCCTCTGACCAACCTTTACGACCTTGGGCGACTCGCAATGAGGACAATCGATGGTTATCTCCCGAGTGAATTTAGCCATGATGCGCTCCTGTATGAATGAATTGGCCTGGCATTTTTATAGTACACGTAGCCTTCGAACCCTTGGTAGATGATGGCCAATCAATGGGTATTCCCAGCCCCCGGAGCCGTAGTCTATAATTGACACGTGCTTACCGGGGCGATGCCCCGGTGGTATTGGCGGGAGCAGAGGGAATCGAACCCGACCGTGGTTCTAGCACGGTCCCAACGGTCTGAAAGGCCGTCTGAGAGCGCCAGCCTCTGGTCTGCCCCCGTGTTGTTGCGCCCCTTTCGGTTGCCTCTCAAAGCTAAGCCGATGGGGGCGTTCAATTCGTCTACACCAATGGTATCAGAGGGCAGAAAAAGCGACCAGAAAGTTGGACAAACCACCTTGAAAGCCCAAAATTTAGGCCCGTATCGGCGGCGTGGGCTTCCACTGTTCCGACACGGGCCTTCTCGTGGCCCCAGGGCGAGGCGCACGGCCCCGCTACCCTATCCTTGGGCCTGACTGCGCGGCGGTTGTGTCCTAGTCTCGGCCTCCTTCCTCGTCCATGAACGCCATCAAGTTGATGACTTCCAAGATGGCGCTGTCCCCCACCAATCCGTTGGCGATGTGCCGCTTCACCGCCCGGATCACTTCGCAGGCGGGACAATCAACGCACTTCCAGATGTGTTCCCTGTCCGCCAGCACGTCGAAGATTTCGTCCCTAGCGGCGTCATAGCCGCGCTCGTATTCGTTCTGTTCGTGGTCGTCCCTAAGTCCAACAGCAGTCTTGCTCATCGGTCCCCCTGGGGCGTCTCCACCAGACGCCGAAGCAGCCTCCTCACCACGGGCAGGTAGGTCCCGTACATCGGGTCGGCAAGCTCGTTCAGCCAGATCGGGTCGATGTGCCGCAGACCCACGACGATGTTGGGTTCGTAGATGCCCTGGACCGCCTCACCAGCGGTAGCGACGCAGTATTCCAGCGATCTGGTCTGCTCCCTCGCTGCCTGAATTAGACGACCGGAGTCTCCGTTACCGCCAGTCAGCACGAAGGCTTCGGGCTTCCTCACCCGGAGGAACTGGTTGATGAAGCCCATCGCGTGCTCGTGCCTAATCTTGGGCATGTTGGCAATGACGATGTCGTACTCGGGTACGTCGGTGAAGTAGACCGCGTATCCGCGATTGTCCGGTGCCAGACCGAACCGCTTCTTGAATTGGGTTCTGTTCATGCGGTTGCCGTCATGGGCGTAGACCACGTCAATGCCCACTTCCTGCAGGATCGGCATGAGACCGCCCATGCCGCAATACAAAAGCGCCGCCCGGACTTTGGGCGGCGACTCAATCTCGGGTGCCAGTTTCTCTTCAGTGAACTCAGTCATTTCTTCTTTCCTTCTCTTGAATTAATGTCAGCGAAACGATGGTGATGACGATCCCCACGACCAACCACCGGATGCCAAGCGTCGGCCCAATGGTCTGGGCCAACCAGAGCAGCATCAGTCCGATGCCAGCCCCTAGAGTCCAGTAACGTAGCGGCGGAATCTTGTTCATCGTTCCCTTCTGATTGTTGCCATTCTGTTGCTCCGGTGAGGCGCGGGATACTTGACAAGCGCCTTCACGCATGGTTTTTTGGTACGGACGCATGGTGTACCTGCGGGGTGGAGCTTGTTGATGTTATCGGTTGGCCCCACCCCGCAGTGGAACTTCCTCCGGTTACCGGAGTCGTTCCAAGACAGTGCCGTGGACTGCCTTACCTATGGCTATGCCGGCCATAACAGCAAGGGCCACAGCGATGCTCTCGAGCATCATGCTGCTTCTCCCATGGGCCAAGATTGGGCAGCCCGTCCCTTGGGTTGCCCGGCCCACACTTCAATAATAGGCCTGCACTCGGAAACCTGAGAAGATGTTGCGTCGCTGTCACTATGGGGGCGGAACCGCTTTCCGCTTCATCGCCTTCACCTCCTTCCACGGCCCCTGCATCAACACCCCACCACACCGGGCCATGTGAGTATCACATGACAATTACGCCATATGATTCTCACATCATGGAATTATTTAACCCGCCATACCCCAAAGTCGAACGGTGCCTCTCCACAGGGCCTTTTCATTCTCCGAATTCAGGGGTAATGCCGAGGAGTAAGAAGGCTTCGGAGACGTGAGCGGCGTGGCGGCGTAGGGCGGCGGCAACGTTGGTATGACCAGCCCAGCGCACCAGGGTGGTGGTCAGGTTGCGAAAGGCTGCCATCACCTGGGGGGCGTTACCGCTCCTTACCTGGGAGCGGTCTTCGTCAAAGGTGACGTCCCGGACCCAATGCACCTGGTTCTCGATATTCCAATGCCCTCTAAGAATCTGCAACAGACGTTCCGCTCCGGCAACCTCGGGCGAAAGACTGGTCACCGCATAGCTCACCGTCACCTGGGTGCGTCCCCGGACTCTCCTCTGCCGCTCCAGCCGGCATACCTGCCGCAGGTGGGGCCACTCCTTCCCCACCGATCCGGCGCTGCCCGCATACCGGTTCACCTCCGGGTCGGACAAGGCCCACAGTTCCCGCCGCTCCCAGCGCCCGTGCCGTTGCTTGGGCGAGACATCCACCCACACAGTCAGCTCCGCCCCTCGCTCCCGCCAGTCCTCAGCCTGCCACGGCGGTACCCATGGCCCCGCAACCCTATCAGTTTCCAGTGGGGGAAAATACTTCCACCAGGTCCTGGCACAATGCAGGCTGATTTTCCTTCACCGGCAACAGGTAATCTCCGCCGCCAGCTACAATCTGCTGGCACACCTCCCGTTGGGTCAGCAGAGCGTCCGCCACCACTATCCTCCCTTCCAGGGGAATCTGCCCCAACACTGCTTGGGCCGCTGCCAATTCCTGACCCTTGCCCGCCGTGGCTGCCTGGCTCAGCACCGCCTTGCCCTCAGTGGCGTAGGCTGATACCAGGTGCACCCCAGGCAGTTCCTCACCGTGAATCCCACGCAACGTCTTCCCGTCTATTGACACCACGGAGCCCAGATCCACCCCACTATCTCGCACCCATTCCCGCAGCACCCCTTCGAAGGCATCCACGTCCAGATCCTTGAACACCCGGTGCAGGGTGGCTACGCAGGGCGTTCTCCCCTGTGGGAAACCCAATTCCTCTCCAGCAGTGGCTCCTTGGTCCCGGCCCCATTGCGCAATGGCGTAAAGACTGCGGGAGCCACATAGCATGGCGCAAACTGACAGACTCAATACCGCTCCCAATGGGTGGCGCCGGCCTTGCCGGCTCCGGTGGTCTGGAACTCCATCCAAGGCTTCTCTCAATCTCATCTTCCCCACCTCCTCACTTCTTCACCACAACTTTAAGACTCCTTTAAGAAAATGAAAAGGCCCTGTGCCTCTCCAGGCCCCCCATTGCCACCGGGCGGCAGTCCGTGATAAGATTCACAATGAAGTTAGAAAAAGAAGAAGCAAGAGCCAAGACGCCAAAATGCTAGACGGCGAAACCAAGCAGAACATCATTCGCGAATACCGCCTCCACGATAACGACACCGGCTCCGCCGAAGTCCAGGTGGCGGTTCTCACCGAAGACATCAAGCGGCTCACCGAGCACCTGCGGACCCACCGCAAGGACGTGCACTCCCGCCGCGGTCTCCAGGGCATGGTGTCGAGACGCCGTCGGCTGTTGAACTACCTGAGCAATGAGGATGTCGACCGGTACCAGACACTCATCGCCAGGCTCGGTCTGCGGCGGTAGCTACACCGTCCACAGCCCCGACATTGTCGGGGTTGTTTTTCGTCTAGCCACGTCCCACCCCTGCTGTCTTCCCGACTAACTCACCTTAGAGTGAGGACGTGCGTTTCATTATGGCAACTCAATTGGCAACTCCCACCGTGGTCCACCGCGAAATCGGCGGCGAAACCCTGGTCCTGGAAACGGGACGCCTGGCCTTCCAGGCCCACGGCGCAGTCACTGTCCGTTACGGCGAGTCCATCGTCCTGGCCACCGCGGTGATGTCGGACCGCCCGAGGGCCGAGGACATCGACTTCCTGCCGCTGACCGTGGACTACGAAGAGCGGCTCTATGCCGCCGGCCGCATCCCCGGCAGTTTCTTCCGGCGAGAGGGCCGGCCGGGACAGGAGGGCATCCTGGCCTCCCGGCTCACTGACCGCTCCATCCGCCCCCTGTTCCCCAAAGGCCTGCACAACGACGTGCAGGTGACCCTGACCGTTCTGTCCGCCGACCAGGAGAACCCGCCGGAGATCCTGGCCATGGTCGGCGCCTCGGCGGCCCTGGCCGTTTCCCAGATCCCCTTCGAGTCGCCCATCGGCGCCTGCCGCATCGCCTACAGGGACGGGCAATACGTCATCAACCCCACCTACGAAGAGAGCGACACCAGCACCCTGAGCATGGTCATCAGCAGTACCCGCGAGGCCATCATCATGGTCGAGGCAGGCTCCGACGAGGTCTCCGAGGAAGTGATCCTGGAGGCCATCCGCCGGGCCCAGGAAACGAACAACGAGATCATCGACCTGATCAATGAGCTGGTGGCCAGCGTGGGCCAGCCCAAGCTGGAGGTCAAGACCGACAAGGAGGCCGCCTCCAGGCTGGACGGCAGCATCCGCGAGGTCGTGGGCACCCGCCTGGCCGATGCCCTGGCGGAGAACCCCGACAAGCTGGAGCTGGATGCCCGCGAGAACGCCCTGCGCGACGAGGTCAACGAGAAGTTGGCCGAGGAATTCGGCGAGAAGGCCCTCTCCGAGGGATTCAAGGGCGTGATGCGGGACGAGGTGCGCCGGCGCATCCTGGAGCAGCACATCCGCCCCGACGGGCGCGCGCTGGAGGAAATCCGCCCCATCTCCTGCGAGGTGGGCGTCCTGCCCCGCACCCACGGCTCGGGACTGTTCACCCGGGGCATGACCCAGGTGCTTTCCACCGTTACCGTCGGTTCCCTGGCCATGAAGCAGACCCTGGATACCGTCGGCCCCGACAACACCAAGCGGTTCATGCACCACTACAACTTCCCCTCCTTCTCCACCGGCGAGGCCCGCCGCGTCGGCTCGCCCGGCCGCCGGGAGATCGGGCACGGCGCGCTGGCTGAGCGGGCCATCATGCCCGCCCTGCCCTCGGAGGACGAGTTCCCCTATGCCATCCGCGTGGTGTCCGAGGTGCTTTCCTCCAACGGCAGCACCTCCATGGGCAGCGTCTGCGGCACCTCGTTGGGCCTGATGGACGCCGGCATCCCCGTCAAGTCTCCCGTGGCCGGGATCGCCATGGGACTGGTCACCGGCGAGGACGGCCAGTACGCCATTCTCAGCGACATCCAGGGCATCGAGGACTTCCTGGGCGACATGGACTTCAAGGTCGCCGGCACGGCGAATGGCGTGAACGCCCTGCAGATGGACATCAAGTGGACCGGCCTGACCCAGGAGATCCTTGCCGAGGCCCTGGAGCAGGCCCGCGTCGGTCGCCTGTACATCATGGACCGCATGGCCCAGGCCATCGATACGCCCAAGCACCAGATGAGCCCCCACGCTCCCAAGATGATCCGCATGAAGATCAACTCCGACAAGATCGGCGCCCTCATCGGCCCCGGCGGACGGGTCATACGCGGCATACAGGAGGAGACCGGTACGACCATCGACGTACAGGACGACGGCACGGTCACCATCGGCGGCGTCGACCAGACCATGCTGGAGATGGCCCAGTCCAAGGTGGACAGCCTGACCCGCGAGCTGGCGGTGGGCGACATATTCACCGGCAAGGTGGTGCGCCTCACCAGTTTCGGCGCCTTCGTCGAGCTGGTGCCGGGCCGCGACGGCCTGATCCGCAACGGCGACCTGGGCGACCTGGAGGAGGACCTGACCGAAGGCCAGGAAATCACGGTGATGATTCACGAGATCGACTCCCAGGGCCGGGTCAACCTGTCCCGCCGCGCCCTGTTCGGCGACGACAGCCCGCCCGCGCCCCGGCCGGAAGGCGCACGTCCCGGCTTTGACCGCGGCGGACGCGGTGGCGACCGTGGTGGACGTCCCGGCGGATTCGGCGGCGGCGGACGCGGCGGCAACGGTGGCGGCAGGCGTAACGGTGGCGGCGGTGGCCGTCCCGCCGGCGGAGGCCGGGGCCCGGACCGCCGCTTCGACGGCGGCAGCCGCAGCGGCCCCCGCAGCTAGGAACCGGCCCGGAATACCGGAATCAAGAGCGCAGAGAGCCTGTTTTTCTCTGCGCTCCATCTTTTCGTAGTACCCGCGCGGTCTGGGCAGGAAACCTTGGGGCTAACGGTTTCGGCCGGGTTGGTCCATTCTCCACGCAGGGCAAAGGGACTTCGTGCCCGTGAGTACGGGAAAACGGAAACCGCGGTCCGATTGACGCTATTCCTTACTTGATATACCTTAGAAGTAAGGAGATGTTAATGATAGTCAAGATTACCTCGAAGCGCCAGGTGACATTTCCTGCCCACGTCCTTGACGCCATGGGAGTGGGGCCGGGAGATCACCTGGAGGTGACCGAGGGCCCCGACGGTTTCATTATCAGGCCAAGGCGCATCGATCACTCGCGCCTCGGCCTGCTAAAGGACCTGATACCACCGGATGCGCCGCCATTCGACATACGCGAATTCCGGGAGGGCACCTATGACCCAGCGCTACGGGATTGATACGTCAGTGCTGGTCAGGCTAATTACCCACCTGCCGGAGGCGGAATCCCGCAGGTGCCAGGCGGAGCTCACCAGAATGGTCGAGCAGGAAAGAGCGGAACTGTTCGCCTCCAACCAGGTCATCGGCGAGGCCTACATTTCCGTGCAGCACCATTTCGGCGTATCGAAGGCCGACGCGCGCGCTGCGCTGACAGGCGCGCTGACCTCGGGACTGATTGCCCCGCTGAACGGACAACCGGTGCTGAAGGCCCTCCGGGAAACAGGCGGAGCGGGACTGATCGACAGGCTCATCGCCGATGATTACTCCCGAACGGTGTCGGAGACGCTGACCCTGGACCGGGGAATGGCGGCACTGCCAGGCGTAAGAGGGGTGTAGCCGGGGAAAGACCGGCCGGCCGACTGGCGCACTCCGCCGGACGGGACGCTGGTCGTCGCCCGAAGGAGCAATGCGGTGCGCCGGAATTGCAAGACCGGAGCATCCAACGGAATTCAGACGGAGGAGGAAAGGAGATGGCAGCGATTCGGGTCGTGGTACACGGTGCAACCGGCAAGATGGGCGTCGAGACCGTCGTCGCCGTCTGCCGCGAGTCCGACATGGAGCTGGTGGGCGCAGTCTGCAACACCGACCGGGGCGGCGTGCTGAACACCCCCTCCGGCGAGGTGCCGATGTATGCCGGGGCCGAGGGGCTGTCCCGCATACTGGATGAGACCCGCCCCGACGCCATGGTGGACTTCACCAACTCCACGGTCTGCATGGAGGCATCCCGCACCGCCGCCGCCCGCAAGGTGAGCCTGGTGCTTGGCTCCAGCGGACTGAACGCCGAGCACCACGCCCAGCTGGACGCCCTGGCCAACGATAACGGCGTGGGCATCATCGTCGCCCCCAACTTCGCCCTCGGCGCCATCGTGCTGAAGAAGCTGGCCGAGCAGGCCGCGCCCTTCTTCGACTACGTGGACATCGTCGAGTCCCACCACGAGATGAAGATCGACGCGCCCTCCGGGTTCTCGCTGGCCCTGGCCAACAGCCTTGCGGAGCAGAAGCGGTTCAGCCGCAACGTGACCGAAAAGGAGAACCTGCCCGAGACCCGGGGCGGCGAGGTCAACGGCGTCACCGTCCACAGCGTCCGCCTGCCCGGCCGGAGCGCCCACCACGAGGTGGTCTTCGGCGCCGCCGGCCAGACCGTCACCCTGCGCCACGACACCCTCGGCCGCGACTGCTACATGCCCGGCGTAGTCCGCTGCATCCGCGAAGCCACCGCCCGCCCCGGCCTGGTCGTCGGTCTGGAGAACGTGCTCGGTCTGTAGGAGAATCCAGAAGTGCTGGATGATTTCGATGCGTTGCCAAAGACCGACCACTGGATTTTCAAGTCACAATTGAAGCACCGCTCCGCTACCCCAGAGAGAATAATGGAAACCCTGCGAAATCCCACACTCCCAATCGAGGCGCAATTCAAGGGAAGGACCGGATACTACAAATATTTCGAAGAGGAAGATATCTGGTTCAGAGTGGTACTTGATAGGGACGGGTCTCTACGAACGGCTTTTCAGGACGATCAAACCATGCAGGCAAGGGGCCGGCCATGACGGAAATGATATCCCGCAGGGGTTCACTGGAAATCAGTTACGACCCGGACAACGACGTACTGTGGATAGCGAACGACAAACAGGCCCCCCGGGGATTCGACATAGTAAAGAACCGGGTTATCGTGTTTCTTGACCATGACGGAATAACTCCGACAGCGATTATGGTCTTCGATGCTGCCGAATTGTTAATTCCTTTTTTCGACTCTCCGGAAGGTAAAGTCTCGGAGTCCTGCTTGGTGGTTTACACCGAACGAGACGATCGAACTGCCGAGCCGGCGATAGAGCAGTTCCTCGATCCAGAAACAAGGCAGTCGAACGCCCTTGTCGTGGTTCACAAACGAGCACGTAAAGGGACTGTTTTTGAAAAATTCT
The DNA here is from genome assembly GCA_965208825.1 of Dehalococcoidia bacterium. Lineage (GTDB taxonomy): Bacteria > Chloroflexota > Dehalococcoidia > Lucifugimonadales > UBA3495 > VXOI01. The sequence continues at coordinate 1,567,373 of CBDBPP010000005.1, read as the reverse complement.
TGAAGGTCGAGGACTTGGATATATACTACGAGAGTGAAGGCGACACCCTGTCTTTGGGCAACGGCAGACCGGCTTCAAAGGGCGGGCACGAAATTGGAGAGGGACTGATCGTCTCCTTTGAAGAAGAGGGAGTTCCGGTCCTCATAGAACTCTTCGGTGCCGCGCACCTGCTAGCCCCCATCCTGTGTGGCACCGCCGCGTCCGACCCGGCACTCTGATATAGTAATTTACGTTTTTCGTAATCCCTTGTTGAGGAAGAGGTTACTCCCGTGGAACAATTGACCATTGCCGTTGTTGGCGCCACCGGAGCCGTGGGCGCGGAGTTCCTGCGCATCGTGGAGCAGCGCTACGGCCCCGGCGACCTGCGGGCGCCGGCCCAAGTCGGAGTGCCCCGGCTGCGCCTCATGGCCTCCCACCGCTCGGCGGGCAAGCGCGTGACCGTCGGCGGCAGGGAGCTGGTGGTCGAGGAGGCCACGGCTGACTCCTTCGAGGGCGTGGACGTCGCCTTCATCTCGGCTAGTTCCGCCGTCAGCCGCGAGCTGGCGCCCCACGCGGTAGCTGCAGGGGCCGTGGTCATCGACGACGGCTCGGCCTTCCGCATGGAGCCCAACGTCCCGCTGGTGGTGCCCGAGGTCAACGGCGGGGACGTGGAGTGGCACGAGGGCATTATCTCCATCCCTAACTGCTCCACCACGCCGCTGGTCATGGCCGTCCACCCACTGCGCCAGCTCTCGCCCATTCGCCGGGTCATTGCCGACACCTACCAGTCCGTCTCCGGCGCCGGCGCCTCGCTGGTGGCCGACCTGCGGGAGCAGTCGGGCCGGCTCATCGACGCCGACCACGCCTCCACCGCCAGCGAGCCGGGGCAGATCGCCTACAACCTCATCCCCCGGATCGACCGCTTCATGGACTCCGGCTACACCTACGAAGAGCAGAAAATGCGCCAGGAGTCGCAGAAAATACTGCACGACCCGGAGCTGCAGATCTCCGCCACCTGCGTGCGCGTCCCGGTGTTCGTTTCCCACAGCGCGGCGGTGCACCTGGAGTTCGACCGGCCGGTGTCTGTGGGCGAGGCCCGCCAGGCCCTGGCCTCCATGCCCGGCCTGACCGTGCTGGACGACCCCGCCAGCAACGCATACCCCATGCCCTGGGACGTCTCAGGCGAGGACGACGTATTCGTGGGCCGCATCCGGCAGGACCTGTCAAATCCCAACGGCCTGGCCCTGTGGATCGTCTCCGACAACCTGCGCAAGGGGGCGGCGCTGAACAGCCTGCAGATCGCCGAGGAACTGGTCGCCCGGGGGCGGCTCAAGCCGCAGGTGGCAAAGGCTTCCACGTAAGTCGGGCCGGTGTTTGCACCTGGCTTCATTGAGCCCATCGCGGCTCTGGCGCAGTCCGGGGTTGCCAGTGCGACGGGCATGCGTATAATGAGCGCCAAAGAGAGAGCAAGTAATTCCGCATTCAAAATGGGAGGAGGGCAATCATGGCTGAAATAGGCAGGCTGATAACCGCGATGGTCACACCGATGGACTCCGAGGGGAAGGTGGACTACGAACAGGCCAAGCGCCTAGCCAACGCCCTTCTCGACTCCGGCAGCGACGCCGTCATCGTCTCCGGAACCACCGGCGAGTCGCCCACGCTGACCACCGAGGAGAAGGTCCGCCTCTACGGCGAGGTCAAGGACGCCGTCGGCGACCGCGGCGCGGTCATCGCCGGCACCGGCAACTACAGCACCGCCGAGAGCATCGAGCTCAGCCAGGAGGCCGAGAAGGCCGGTGTCGACGGTCTGCTGCTGGTGGTGCCCTACTACAACAAGCCGCCGCAGGAAGGCCTGTACCAGCACTTCAAGGCCATCTCCGAGAGCACCAACCTGCCGGCCATCCTGTACAACGTCACCAGCCGCACCAGCCTGAACATGTCCCACGAGACCACCATCAGGCTCAGCGAGCTGGAGAGGATCATCGGCATCAAGGAAGCGGGCAGCGACATGGACCAGATCACCCGCATCATCGACGGTGCCGAGCCGGGCTTCCTGGTCTGGAGCGGCAACGACAACGAGACCTACTACATCATGGCCACCGGCGGCTACGGCGTGGTCAGCGTCGCCTCCCACCTCATCGGCAGCCAGATCAAGCACATGATGGGCCTGCTGCTGGAGGGCGACGTCGAGGCCGCCGCCGCCGAGCACCGCCGGATGCTGCCGATGTTCAAGGTGCTGTTCGTCGAGTCTAACCCCATTCCGGTCAAGTACGGTGTGAACAGGGCCGGCTTCAACGTGGGTAACCCGCGCCTGCCGCTGGTGCCCGCCTCGGAGAAAGCCGCCGCCGAGATCGACAAGGTCATGTCCCAGTACACCATCGACCTCCCGGTCTAGCCGCGACCCCGGAACCCTGCCACGAAAAGGGCCCCGCGATTGGCGGGGCCTTTTAGTGGGTTGAGTTTGACAAACAGAAATGCAAGAGTCAGGCAATAGTTTCGATGAAGGCTTTAAGTGGGGCTGTGGCTGCGTAGTAGCTGTCGTGATAGGGATGATGATTTTGGGGTTTTGTTCGGTCGCTATCGTCGGGATATGAGACCAGTTTGTGGGAATGCCAAATGCCTTACCATTCCACTTCCCTGAACGACACCCCCTCCCTCTCAGCTCGCGCTTTCTGCGGCTCCGGAATAGTCTCGCCGATTAGCATTGGCCAAGCCTCAGCACCCGTCGCCTTGCTGAGTATAGTGCCCCGCGCGATGGCGTTATCTATGTCGCGGTAGCTTACGGTCAAGGATATTTCGGCGACAAAATAGACAGTGGCGCTACCATCCAGCCCACTCATCACAGCATCGACTTCTATAAGTTCATCCCATTCCGAGTCTGAAATCAGACCGTCGTCGACGGCGTCGGAAATCAGATCCAGGTATGAGGGATCTACCCCAAAAGTGTTGCTTGAATGCATCCGGGTCCGGCGCAGGCCACGCCCGCTACGCAGCCGAAAGGCCGTGCTTGCGTAACTCGTAAAGTTTCGGCGGACCCTGCGTTCATATTCGCAGTTTACGAGGTAACGCAAGTCGCGACTTAAGGCAGAAACAGTGGTTCGGTAATCCCCAGTGCTTTTCATCGGTAGAGTACTCGGAGAACGTGAAACGGCTTCAACTCCCGGCCTACGCGAAAACGGGGCTGACCTGGATGGTCTCGGCGCGGCTGGGACCGGTGGAGACGATCTGTACCTGGCAACCCACCTGCTCCTCGATGCGCCGGACGTAAGCCACGGCGTTGGCCGGGAGCTGGCACAGCTTCGTGGCGCTGGCGGTGGGCTCGTTCCACCCGGGCAGCTCCTCGTACACCGGCTCGCAGCGGGCCAGCAGCGACGTGTTGGCGGGGAACCGGTCGACGGGCTTGCCGTCGACCTCGTAGCCCACGCAGATCTTGACCGACTCGAACCCGTCGAGAATGTCCAGGCGGGTCAGCACCAGCCCGGTGAAGCCGTTGACCAGCTGGCTGTACCTGGCGGCCACGCCGTCGAACCAGCCGATGCGCCGTGCCCGGCCGGTGGTGGTGCCGAACTCCTGGGCGATCTCGCGTATCTGCTCGGCGAAATCATCGTGGATTTCCGAGGGCATCGGGCCGCCGCCCACCCGGGTGGAGTAGGCCTTGAACACTCCCAGCACGCCGGCGATGGACTGCGGGCTCAGTCCCAGCCCGGTGCAGGCCCCGCCAATGGATGGCGATGATGAGGTCACGTAGGGATAGGAGCCGTGGTCCAGGTCCAGCAGCGTCCCCTGGGCCCCCTCCAGCAGCACCCGCTTGCCCGAGGCCAGCCGGTCCTGCACGATCTGCTCCGTCGGCCGGGCGTAGGGTCGCAGCTGCTCGGCCCACTCCTTGCACTTGGCCTTCACGTCCTCGTAGGCCAGGGGCTCCGCGCCGTGAATCCTGGTGATGACGGCGTTCTTCTGTTCCAGCACCTCCCGCAGCTTGGGAGCCAGCGCCTCCCAGTCCAGCAGGTCGCCCACGCGGATGCCGGCGCGGCCGGTCTTGTCCACGTAGGCCGGGCCGATGCCCCGTCCCGTGGTGCCGATGGCGCCGGCGCCGCGCGCCTTTTCCTCCAGCGCGTCCAGCAGCACGTGATAGGGCATGATGACGTGGGCGCGTTCGCTGATGTGCAGCTTGCTGGTGTCGATACCCCGACCCCGCAGCATCTCCATCTCGTCGGTCAGGACGTCGGGGTCAACCACCACGCCGTTGCCGATGATGCCGTCTACGTCGGGCCAGCAGATGCCCGATGGGACCAGGTGGAGCTGGAACACCCCCTCGTCGTTGACGACGGTGTGGCCAGCGTTGTTGCCGCCGGCAAAGCGCACGACGCTATCCACCTCCCCGGCAAGGTAGTCGATTACTTTACCCTTGCCTTCGTCGCCCCACTGTCCCCCGATTACGGCGTATGCCGGCATCCTGAAACCGCCTTTCCACTAAAACAAATAGCCCGCTGTGTAATAGCCAGCGGAGAGCGCAAAACGAAGCCGTCCCCGAAATGGGGCGCGGCATTTGCGAGTATATCAAAATACCCTGCGGGGCGAAAGCCGGAACCCTGTCCTGGCCAGGGCCTTTTCATTTTCTTAAAGGAGTCTTAAAGTTGTGGTGAAGAAGTGAGGAGGTGGGGAAGATGAGATTGAGAGAAGCCTTGGATGGAGTTCCAGACCACCGGAGCCGGCAAGGCCGGCGCCACCCATTGGGAGCGGTATTGAGTCTGTCAGTTTGCGCCATGCTATGTGGCTCCCGCAGTCTTTACGCCATTGCGCAATGGGGCCGGGACCAAGGAGCCACTGCTGGAGAGGAATTGGGTTTCCCACAGGGGAGAACGCCCTGCGTAGCCACCCTGCACCGGGTGTTCAAGGATCTGGACGTGGATGCCTTCGAAGGGGTGCTGCGGGAATGGGTGCGAGATAGTGGGGTGGATCTGGGCTCCGTGGTGTCAATAGACGGGAAGACGTTGCGTGGGATTCACGGTGAGGAACTGCCTGGGGTGCACCTGGTATCAGCCTACGCCACTGAGGGCAAGGCGGTGCTGAGCCAGGCAGCCACGGCGGGCAAGGGTCAGGAATTGGCAGCGGCCCAAGCAGTGTTGGGGCAGATTCCCCTGGAAGGGAGGATAGTGGTGGCGGACGCTCTGCTGACCCAACGGGAGGTGTGCCAGCAGATTGTAGCTGGCGGCGGAGATTACCTGTTGCCGGTGAAGGAAAATCAGCCTGCATTGTGCCAGGACCTGGTGGAAGTATTTTCCCCCACTGGAAACTGATAGGGTTGCGGGGCCATGGGTACCGCCGTGGCAGGCTGAGGACTGGCGGGAGCGAGGGGCGGAGCTGACTGTGTGGGTGGATGTCTCGCCCAAGCAACGGCACGGGCGCTGGGAGCGGCGGGAACTGTGGGCCTTGTCCGACCCGGAGGTGAACCGGTATGCGGGCAGCGCCGGATCGGTGGGGAAGGAGTGGCCCCACCTGCGGCAGGTATGCCGGCTGGAGCGGCAGAGGAGAGTCCGGGGACGCACCCAGGTGACGGTGAGCTATGCGGTGACCAGTCTTTCGCCCGAGGTTGCCGGAGCGGAACGTCTGTTGCAGATTCTTAGAGGGCATTGGAATATCGAGAACCAGGTGCATTGGGTCCGGGACGTCACCTTTGACGAAGACCGCTCCCAGGTAAGGAGCGGTAACGCCCCCCAGGTGATGGCAGCCTTTCGCAACCTGACCACCACCCTGGTGCGCTGGGCTGGTCATACCAACGTTGCCGCCGCCCTACGCCGCCACGCCGCTCACGTCTCCGAAGCCTTCTTACTCCTCGGCATTACCCCTGAATTCGGAGAATGAAAAGGCCCTGTGGAGAGGCACCGTTCGACTTTGGGGTATGGCGGGTTAAATAATTCCATGATGTGAGAATCATATGGCGTAATTGTCATGTGATACTCACATGGCCCGGTGTGGTGGGGTGTTGATGCAGGGGCCGTGGAAGGAGGTGAAGGCGATGAAGCGGAAAGCGGTTCCGCCCCCATAGTGACAGCGACGCAACATCTTCTCAGGTTTCCGAGTGCAGGCCTATTATTGAAGTGTGGGCCGGGCAACCCAAGGGACGGGCTGCCCAATCTTGGCCCATGGGAGAAGCAGCATGATGCTCGAGAGCATCGCTGTGGCCCTTGCTGTTATGGCCGGCATAGCCATAGGTAAGGCAGTCCACGGCACTGTCTTGGAACGACTCCGGTAACCGGAGGAAGTTCCACTGCGGGGTGGGGCCAACCGATAACATCAACAAGCTCCACCCCGCAGGTACACCATGCGTCCGTACCAAAAAACCATGCGTGAAGGCGCTTGTCAAGTATCCCGCGCCTCACCGGAGCAACAGAATGGCAACAATCAGAAGGGAACGATGAACAAGATTCCGCCGCTACGTTACTGGACTCTAGGGGCTGGCATCGGACTGATGCTGCTCTGGTTGGCCCAGACCATTGGGCCGACGCTTGGCATCCGGTGGTTGGTCGTGGGGATCGTCATCACCATCGTTTCGCTGACATTAATTCAAGAGAAGGAAAGAAGAAATGACTGAGTTCACTGAAGAGAAACTGGCACCCGAGATTGAGTCGCCGCCCAAAGTCCGGGCGGCGCTTTTGTATTGCGGCATGGGCGGTCTCATGCCGATCCTGCAGGAAGTGGGCATTGACGTGGTCTACGCCCATGACGGCAACCGCATGAACAGAACCCAATTCAAGAAGCGGTTCGGTCTGGCACCGGACAATCGCGGATACGCGGTCTACTTCACCGACGTACCCGAGTACGACATCGTCATTGCCAACATGCCCAAGATTAGGCACGAGCACGCGATGGGCTTCATCAACCAGTTCCTCCGGGTGAGGAAGCCCGAAGCCTTCGTGCTGACTGGCGGTAACGGAGACTCCGGTCGTCTAATTCAGGCAGCGAGGGAGCAGACCAGATCGCTGGAATACTGCGTCGCTACCGCTGGTGAGGCGGTCCAGGGCATCTACGAACCCAACATCGTCGTGGGTCTGCGGCACATCGACCCGATCTGGCTGAACGAGCTTGCCGACCCGATGTACGGGACCTACCTGCCCGTGGTGAGGAGGCTGCTTCGGCGTCTGGTGGAGACGCCCCAGGGGGACCGATGAGCAAGACTGCTGTTGGACTTAGGGACGACCACGAACAGAACGAATACGAGCGCGGCTATGACGCCGCTAGGGACGAAATCTTCGACGTGCTGGCGGACAGGGAACACATCTGGAAGTGCGTTGATTGTCCCGCCTGCGAAGTGATCCGGGCGGTGAAGCGGCACATCGCCAACGGATTGGTGGGGGACAGCGCCATCTTGGAAGTCATCAACTTGATGGCGTTCATGGACGAGGAAGGAGGCCGAGACTAGGACACAACCGCCGCGCAGTCAGGCCCAAGGATAGGGTAGCGGGGCCGTGCGCCTCGCCCTGGGGCCACGAGAAGGCCCGTGTCGGAACAGTGGAAGCCCACGCCGCCGATACGGGCCTAAATTTTGGGCTTTCAAGGTGGTTTGTCCAACTTTCTGGTCGCTTTTTCTGCCCTCTGATACCATTGGTGTAGACGAATTGAACGCCCCCATCGGCTTAGCTTTGAGAGGCAACCGAAAGGGGCGCAACAACACGGGGGCAGACCAGAGGCTGGCGCTCTCAGACGGCCTTTCAGACCGTTGGGACCGTGCTAGAACCACGGTCGGGTTCGATTCCCTCTGCTCCCGCCAATACCACCGGGGCATCGCCCCGGTAAGCACGTGTCAATTATAGACTACGGCTCCGGGGGCTGGGAATACCCATTGATTGGCCATCATCTACCAAGGGTTCGAAGGCTACGTGTACTATAAAAATGCCAGGCCAATTCATTCATACAGGAGCGCATCATGGCTAAATTCACTCGGGAGATAACCATCGATTGTCCTCATTGCGAGTCGCCCAAGGTCGTAAAGGTTGGTCAGAGGAACGGTTATCAGAGATACCGGTGCAACGACTGCATGCGGAAGTTCAACGACTCAGGCAATGCCTTCCACAAATGGAACAAGATCGAGCACATCGGTGCCGCCATCGACATGTATTACTCCGGGTTGTCTTACAAGCAGGTCGCGGAGCTGATAGAGCGCAACCACGACCTACCGGAGCCGTCGAAGTCCACGGTCCACAGTTGGGTGCGAGAGTACTCCGACATGGCCGAAGTCATCCTGAATAACCATGCCCCGGAGAAATCCGAGCATTGGGTCGCAGACGAGATGGCGGTCAAGGTCGACGGCCGTCTCATGTGGAACTGGAACATAATGGACGAGGACACTCGTTACATCTTGGCGTCCTATATCTCCCCTCATCGCGGTGAAGAGGAAGCCACCAAGGTTCTGGAGAAGGCTCTCGAAGCCAACGGCGGCGCGATCCCCCTGACAGTCAAGACCGATGGCCTCCCATCTTACGAGGCGGCGATGCAGATGGTTCTTCCGCCACCGTACACTCGGCACATCATTGCAGAGGGCATCTATGCCGAAGTCAATAACAACCGCTCCGAGCGCCTGCAAGGCACCTTCCGCGCTAGGGATAAGACGATGCGCGGAATGCAACACCAGAGGAGCGCCCAGAGATTCCTGGACGGGTTTGTGATTGACTACAACGTGTTCAGAGACCACGAAGCGCACAAGGGCGGGACCCCGGCGAGCGCAGCAAAGATTGACCCGAACCTGAAAGAATGGACGGACGTGGTTAAGGTTGTGGATGAGTTCAAGGCTTATTCGAACAGGGCGGAACAGGAAGTGAAAGCTCAAAGAAAAGCGGAACGGCGGATGGTTGCGGACAAAGCCCCTTCCCAGAAATCGTCTGCGGGCGGGCGAAATGGACGTGGTAAACCCTGGAGATGAACAAGTACGCGCCGTTGCAGGAATATCTTGAACGTATACCCGACGAGATAAGGGACATCAGGCTCGGATTCGACCAGATAGCGGGGATTCTCCGGGAAGAACTTCCACCGTCGGCCTACCGACACCGGCAATGGTGGTCGAACAATCGCCACCACGTTCAGGCCCTAGCCTGGATGGAAGCGAATTGGCGTACGTCCTACGTCAGCTTCGATATGCAGGAAGTCTGGTTAGAGAGGAATCGGTAGGTCGTCCGACAACTCAGGTTCGGAGTCATCGCCCACGTCCAGATCTGGACGTGGGCGACTACTTTGCCATCCGCTGGGGAGATGGAGCAAGCTGCCAGACCCATTCCACCTCCAGAACACGCACGCGGCGGGCAGTTCAACTATACCATCGTCGCCGTATTTGACGCCCGAAGGTGCTCATCTTTTAATGGCCCTGCGACGGAGACCCGAACCTTGAGACTAATACACAGCGGAAGCAGTCTTGGGGTCAACACGAGCGCCGCATGGCGTCTCGTCAAACTATTGATGGGATAGGGGCAGTGTCATCAGCGTTAGCCCCGCCGATTCGAATCGGCGGGGCCTTGTTTTGCCGACTCCTCCGCAGTTACGGCTTGGTTTACCAACCACCCGACCCACGGCGTAAGCAAGAGGGCGGGCAACGAAAATCCCAACAGTAACGCCGCGTAATTGCCAATCCACGGTGCGATTTCGAATCCGTATCTCAGGATTAGCCCCACGGAGCCCAGAAGGAACGCCAACCTCGGGATAACCCAAAACGAAAACCGCAGCGGGTTTTTTCTGACCAATTCCATCAACTGCCTAATCGTTAGATTGTCGGGGTTATCCCTCGCAGCGAACCAAAGGATCATCTGGAGCAGAAAGACACCGCAGACTGCGTAAGCCGCCGCCATCGGAAGCGTCTGGGGTAGTTCCGTGTATATGAACCACATTTGGTCGTATGCTGGCGGGTCTGCCGGCGGAACGTATCGCTCCGAAGCCGCAATGGTCAAATAGACCAGCTGAAAGGTAAAGAAAATCAGCCAATGTGCAAGAGATTCCGCCAGCGGACGGCGGGGGAATAGTCGCAAAATATCCAGCATGGGGTCCCGTTCTCAACCTGGCGGGAATGCGCTCTCAGTCGGCTTGATTTAGTGTGTCGATAGGGTACCACATTGCCGTGCCGTGGTAAGTTTCGAATTCGTCTCATTGGCTGCATCTCTGTGCTATAATTCGCCCCGCCAGACCAACCTAATATTCGTTTGTCCTCTCCGTGGAGCTCTGCGTGGCATCAGGTTAGCCCATGCCCTCTGCAACGCTCCTAATGGATATGGGTTGGTCTGGCAACTGACCTCGATCCTACGCGGCAGGGGGCACCTTCATGACCCGGCTGACTGCTTTTCTCGTCCTATTGCTCCTCACCACCGGATGCTTCACCGCTGGAGATTCCACTTACGTTGTAAATCCGATATTTATTCTCGTGATGGGCACTATCCTCATCTTTCTCATTGTGGCGGGCATTACCAAGTTGTGGGGGAGGTCAATCAACAGGTGGCTCTTCCGGTTGGGAAGCTCATATGAGACAAGAGGGCAGCAACGTGAATACTATCGACCCACCCATCCAATGCACAAATGGCTTGTGGAACATGATTGGGTTGGGGATTTCCCAGGCCTAGGATCAAGGATCGCGTCTTATATGGCCTTCATCTTCTTCCTGGTTCTCCCGTGGATAGCATTGGTTGAGTGGATGCTAGAAAATTACTCTGATAGGAACAAAGTGAAGTAGATCTGGGGCTGTCTGATGTCAGGAGATAAGGCGAAGGAATGACCAAGACAAAGGCGTCCGGATGCGCTTTATCCGTCCGTGGGCCTTGTCCGTACGGAGCACATCCGGCAAGGGGTTGAGCTCTCCACTCGCCCGGCTATCGTGGCCAACCCCGCACAGTAATTATAGCACACCTGTTCGCCCACGTGAAGTATATTTGGGTTTCATTCGGTACAGAGAGGTATAATGATGAACCAAGACCGCCACATCGTTGAGCAGGAGATTCAGAGAGATTGTGTCCGGATTTGGCAGATCCTGATACCGAGAGGAGCTGAGGCCAGGAGCATATCGTACACGGACCTAGCCGCCCGATCGGGTGTGGATAGAAAGAAGTTGCAAGGCAACAGCGAAATCCTAAGAAGAATACATGCGCATTGCAACCGATACGGCGTTGGGCCAATATGCGTGTTGGTAGTGGATGGGAAATATTGGGTACCCAGGAAAGGCTACCGAGTGCTCCGCAGTCAGGAAGCAGACTATCCCGGCGATGACGACTTAATCTGCGTAGACCGCGAGAGGGTACGACTCACGAATTGGGCACAGGTACCAGAACCGAAACCGGGACACTTTGCCTATGAGTTATGACCTGAAGTCGCACCATGGGACGGAATCGTCGCAATGTCCGTTACCTTGCTGATTGCTCTGGCGGGTTAAATGGACTAACGAATTCACCCACCAGATGCGAAATCCCGCGCTGAGACCATTGCCTTCAGCGAAATTCCAACAGACAGCAAGAACATTGAATTACATGGAGATACGACAATACAGGGTTGAAGCCACTTTTGCTGGCGAACGCGTAGTCTTCACGGTCCCAGCATCCAATGGAGCTCAGGCCGTCAAGGAAGCTAGGCAGCAAGCAAAGAATCGCGGCATGCGGCGCATCATGGTTAACCGTGTTCAACTAATAGAAAAAGCTACATTCACTTACGAAGCGGACCACGAGCCGCCGCTTCTGTCGCTGGGCGGTACTGCAACATCCTTGGAGAGAGCTCACACTTCCTCTGCAGGCGAGAGCCACGCCGCACAAGCGACCCTCTCAACGGATGATGTCAGGAGGATCATAAGGCACGTATGGGAAAGGATGAGACTTTTCGTATCCGAGCCACAGGAACCCCCGCTAAGAGTCTACGAACTCGGCGGCAAGATCTACCTGGACGATGGCGCCAACGGTCGGTCGGAACTTGTCTCACCGACCCAAATAGAACTAGCCATGTTCCTGTACGACTGGGCCACTTACACCGGCTATTGCTCAGAGGACTTTGACGATTTCATCCAACAGTGCTGGTCCTAGACGGATCACCTAAGATTCCTGCGGTTTCGGATCAACAGGTGATAAGAATAGGTCATTGCCGATATTCATCTACCCATCGCATCCAGGCCTGCACCGTCTGGGCCCTCCGATATGAGGTCGTTTCCGCAAACCCAGTGTGCTCCTGAACCAACTCCGCTATCTGTTTGCGGGCCAGCGGCACACCGGATTCTAACGCCTCCATACAGTCCCGAAAAACCGGACGCGAGGCGACAGCACGCATCACGATGGAGAGCCGCTCGCTGAGACTTGCATGGGCAAAATTCAGGGTCTGCGGAAGAGGCATAAACCCTCCGGCTACCCGGTTAACCAGACCCAAGTACCGGGCTGCATTCCCATAATAGTCCGACTGCCTCTCGTCGCAGTCGAAACGGTCCGCCAAATCCTCCCTCTCCTCTACGCCCGCCGCAACCGCGTCCACCAGATCTATAACCTTAGATACGGAATCTGCCTGCGGGAAGGGAGTACCTACAGGAGCGTCCCCCAGAGTCGTCTCCTCCAATACTAGAGCCAGAGACGGACGCTGAAACTCCTCTAAGACGTAGTCTTGAGCTGACACAAGTTCAATGGAGTTATACAGCTGAACGTCGGTGAAGCGATACATCCGCAGAGAATACGTACGGTTCGAATAGGTCAGAAGAAGCGGAACCACTGGCTTGTTGACCTCACCAATTTCCGTCCACATTCGAAACGGGTAGTACAGTTGACGGACTATGAAATCCGAGCGGCCACCCATCTTTGCCTCAAGGACATAAATCCGATCTCCTTCATATCCGGCGTCTACCTCCACCTGAACCTTTGACACGTCCAGTTCGTGGGACATCTTCGCGCCATCGAACCTGAACTTGAACTCGGGCGTCTGCAACCGACCCCGGATGGTAAGATTCAACTCTGCCTCACCAGTGAAGTCCCTGATAACGGAGGCCAACATCGCCGAGTCAATCGCCTGGCTTTCCGAGCTCAACTGGGTCCATCAAGGCAAGCTTTCAATACCTTGCAGCCGGTCCGACCGATGAAGTGTCGGGTGGTCGACCACCTCCATATCGCGGTATCCATCACCGACGACCAAGGCATACCTACCATTTCTTGTTGGTAGGATTGTTATTCCCTGCAGAGTATTCGGTCGTTCCGCTCTACTATCGAACTTAGTCATCAACCTAGGCTCTCGGTTGCCCCACTTCTTGATGTCAGCGGCCGAAACAAAGGCTATGCCTTCGGAATCCAACTTGTCCCGAAGGGCCATCTTTCCAAAAATAGCGGCCCATCCCCTCTCGGTCTCAGACACCATCATGCTCCACTGAAGCTCGCCGGGTCATAGTTAGTGATGACAAGCTCGCTGACTGGACCCCTGCCATTTCCATTTGAGTTTATCGGCCTCGGAGCCATCACAACATCAATGTTGAACTCACTGTACAACCCCCTCACGAAATCTGTATCGGAGTTATTCACAAGCACCAGGCATCCCCTATCGGACAGTTCCCGCACCACCGATGCCAACCTTTCTTGGTCATTTGAGTCAAATCCATTTCCGGTGTAGGCGGTGAAACTGGATGTCGCGCTCAACGGAACGTAGGGAGGGTCCAGATAAACGAAATCGTCCTCTCCAGCCCCGGCTACAGCATCGGCAAAGTCGCAATCGAGGACGTGGGTACCCTCAAGAGCCGCACTAGCGTCCCTGAGGCACACTTCATCACATATGGTAGGGTTCTGATACTTGCCGAACGGCACGTTGAACTCACCATTTTGGTTTACCCGGTAAAGCCCGTTGAAACAGGTCTTGTTCAGGAAAATTAACCTCGACGCCCGCTCTATGGACGTAAGCGAAGCGGGATCCCATCCCCTAACTTGGTAGAAATAGGGTTCTTCATTCCTGTGCTGCCGCAGAGAAAGTATGAGATCCTCGACACTATCCTTAACCGCCAAGTAGGCATTTATCAATTCCTGATTCCGGTCAGAGACAAAGGAACACTTCCTTTGCAGGGAGAAGAACATGGCCCCGCCGCCGACGAACGGCTCATAATAACGCCCGTCAAAAGGGGGGATGTAGCGGCGCAGAGTGCTCAGGATCTGGCCCTTACCGCCTGCCCACTTCACAAATGGGCGCGCCCTTTCGATGGGACCAGCATCTTCGCCATGGGAACTAGCACCCTCCATCTCCACTTTGGAGTCCATAACACAACACCCCGCGATCTTACTGCGATTCTCGCTTGACGCATCATACTCCAAATCCGACATGATTCTCATATGACTCCACGCCCAAAACCCCTAATCACCCAAATCGGAACGATGCCCAGGTTCTTTCCTGTTGCTATCACTCAGACAGAATCCTAAAACCGCGAAGGTGCGACAGCGAGAATGCGTGGAGACAATGAGGAGCCAGCATGCAGAGCATGAGACGTTGGATCCGTTACGTACAGGAGCAGCGGCAGAAAAAACGCCAGGCAGAGGCGCGCCGTGGAGAAGAAGACAGGCGTCGTGAAATGAAGCGGCGAGACGATGACATTGGACGAATTGGTACAAGAACTAGACCGGATGCTGCAATCTCACGCTCCGCGAGAGAAGATGGTTACGCTCCTGCTCTTCGGTGTGAAGTTCCACAGAGAACTGGAGGGCATGAGCACGGCGGAAATAGCGCGGCGCTCTCGTTACGCAACGGATTACGGGGGACCGGATATCAACAACGGACGACAGTTGGGCAAGTACGTCCGCCCTATATAACTCAGTGCGCCCCGTGCTTTTGGGGGCGCCGATGCTTGCCACATGTCGCGACTGGGGTCTAAAATTGGGGTATACTGAGGGATTTAGAACATCTGTTGCGTGCCACTTTCGTAGCTATCGCAGTGCGCGTGCGTGCACGTTCAGATTAGGAGAACCACTGATGACGTCGATACTGTTGAGTGTCATCGCGGTTGTAATGGCCGTGGTCGGCACGTTGCTTATTGTCGTTCCTTCGGCTTGGATCATCTACGATCTCTCTAGGAAGTTCTGGCAACACATACGAGACCATCGGAGTAGTTCGACGAGAGGGAAGATCCGGTTATGAATCAGTACTTCGTTGCCGCGATCTTTGCAGGAATGGCCGTGCTAGCAGGCGCGGCTTTTGTCTGGCAGGCAGCGGTGGCCTCTCAGGACCCCAGTCCCGCACAGAAAGACCTACTCAATGCAGCCGATTGGTTGCTGAAGTGTTCCGGAGGAGCATTGGTGGGATTCCTACTCAGAGGGCAGACCAACAGTAAGGCCGCCTTGCCTTCGTAGTTCGTGGTGGAGGCTTTCTAAGTAACGGCGCATCACCTTTCCTCCTGGCTCCTCTCCATCAACCCTACCTCTGTCGGCATCAATGCCCCCGCCGTTCGATGTGAGAATCATACCCCCAACCCGATGTGATTCTCACATGACTCCCCGCCTTAAAGGCCGCATACCCCAAATTCGAACGGTGCCCCTGGAGAGGCGGCGTTGGTCCAAACTGACCCTGGCAGCAATGACCCAGCCACCCATTCTTAGGGTAAGATGTAATGGTGATATTAGCAAAGCCGGGATGACTTCATTAACCCCTACTCCCTTGACCGAAAGGCAAATAGGGAACTACCATTCAGCGACATTAAATTGACTGACCAAGAGCGGGCCGGCGATGGGCGGCTGGGCACGTTTGAAGCTCCGCTAGAGAGGGCCGGGTAGCTTTGGCAAGGAAGGGCCACATGGACTCGTTGGAGAAAGAGTTCGAGTTTTATTTGGCGAATCAAGATGAGATGGTGAGAAAATACGACGGCAAGGTCGTTGTCATCAAGAATGGCGAGATTCTTGGAGTGTACGAATCTGAGCTTGACGCATTTACTACAACGTCAAAGGTTCACGAAGAGGGGACCTTTATGATTCAGAGGGTCAGCGAAGGAGAAAGAGACTACGCTGCGTCTTTTAGTTCGCGGGTGACGTTCCCATAGTCTCAACACCTTCCAGTGCTAGTTTTACCTCTGCTTATGAGGTTTTGTCCAACGAACTTATTAACGAGTGCAAAGTTTCAAAGGCATGGGCCGCTTCATCCGGCGATCCTGCCCCTCCGTCCGAGGACTTTGAAGCCCTTTGGGATACAGGAGCTACTAATAGTGTAGTTTCTCAGGCAGTTGTTGACGCTTGCGACCTAAGACCCATTGGTACCGCGAGGGTCAGACACGCTCAAGGCGAAACCCGTAATGTACCCGTTTTCCTGGTAAACATTGTCCTACCTAACAATGTCGCCTTTGAAGGACTGAGGGTAACCCTTGGTCTTCCCCACAAAGCTGACATTCTAGTAGGCATGGACATAATTGGGCGCGGAGATTATGCCGTCACTAACTTGAATGGTAAGACAAAATTCTCCTATCGTTATCCATCGCAAGAGGAAATAGATTTCGTAGCTCAATGTCGATAATCCGAAATACTGAGGGAAAAGCCTTCGCCTTCGCAATTCACTCCAGATCAGGCCAGGCGAAGACGAAACAAAAAGAGATGAGGACAGGGCTACCTAAAGTTCTTCCGTTTCCGGTGGGATTAAAGAATTAGTTCTATTGCCCCTCCCCTCCCCTTACCGTGCTATAATTGAGATTGAGTCGGGGCGTGGCCCAGCCAGGTAGGGCACCTGCATGGGGTGTAGGGGGTCGCCAGTTCAAATCTGGCCGCCCCGACCAGAATCAGAACTATCAGATGAGGAAGACCGCCGAAGGATGGCGGTCTTTTTGTTGGCCTTCTGCGGTCGCACATCCAAGGCAGTAGCGCCAGGAGAGCCGCCGCCGTCAGGCGCAAGCCCGCGGGGCAGGAACGCCGGAGGGGCGGCGCCGGGCCGCTACGTCGCCCTCCCCCCAGTGATGCCGCCGAAGGATACTCCCGATGCCGGCAGCGTCGGGGGTGGCCGCCCCGGAACAGGAAAAGACATCGCATTGACCACGCGTTCAGCGCATACCCAGGGCAGAGAGATAAACAAGGCGTGGTTCTACTTCGCGCTCTGTCTCATCATCTTCGGCACCATGACCGGGGTGATGATGGTCCCGGCCCTTCTCGTCGAAATCGCGACGGACCTCGACGTTTCGGTGGCGGTAGCCGGCCAGTTGGCCACGGCGACCTTTGCGGCCTGGGCGGTCTCCATCGTCGCCGTGGGACCGCTGGCCGACTCCTTCGGGCGGCGGCCGATGGCCCTTGCCGGCGTCTTCCTGGTGGTGGTGTCCCTGTTGTCGTCGGCCTTCGCGCCCAACATCGAGGTGTTGATGGCGCTTCGTGCGCTGGTCGGCCTGGGCGGCGGAGCCATTGCGCCCACCTCCATCGGGGTGATCTCTGACGTGATCTCCCGGGCCAGGCGCGCCCAGGCCATCGGCGGCATTGCCAGCACCATCGTGCTGACCTCGGCCATCGGCATCCCCCTGGTGGCCCTGTTCGCCGACTGGTGGGGCTGGCGGTCCACCTTCATCCTGGCGGGGCTGTTGCTGGCGGCGGCGTGGCTGCTCAACTGGGTCCTGTATCCCAGGGACCCCGGCGAGCGCGTTCGCGACCTGGGCTTCTTTTCCCGGTACTGGACACTGCTTTCCCTGAGCTATTTCCGCATGGCCACAGTGGTGAACGTGACCCAGCGAATGGCTTACTGGAGCCTGGTCAGCTTTTTCGCCGCGTATCTGATACAGGCATACGACGTGAGCGTGGGGTTTGTCGCCCTGCCGCTGGTGATTTCCGCGCTGGGCCAGGTGGCGGGCAGCTACACGGCGGGGGTGCTGGCGACAAGAAGCTACCGGGTGGCGCTGGTGTCGGTGTCCTCCGCCATCGGGGGTGTCTGCGGGTTCGTGTTCTTCGTGCTCGATATCGGTCTGTGGCCCGCCGTCGCGGTGGCAACGGTGGGGTCAGGGCTGCTCAGCGTTACGACTCCCGTGCTGCTGGCCGGCAGCACCGAGTACTCGGGGGAATCCAAGGCGACGGGGGCCAGTTTGATCGGGTTCAGCAACCAGGCCGGTGGAGTGCTGGGGGCCGGGCTTTCCGGCGTGCTGCTGGCCACCCTGGGCTACCCGGGGATCGGCTACCTGTGCATCGCCTTCACCATGGTCTGCGCCCTGGTCGCCACCCTGTTCGCCAGGCACCTTCGCGTGGCCGGCAGCTGAATACCGACGGGGGCAGGTGCGGGGCTATGGCCTTGTCCAAGCTCCAGATGGTGGCGAAGATGGTGTCTCTGTACCTTATGTGCGGCCCTGACTCGCCAGAATACGGCACAAAAGTACCCCGGTGTCACTGACGGATTCTCTGCCAGTAGTGACGCCGGGGTATCGTTACGTCAGTCGCCGGTTGCGCCGAGACGGCGCCAGGGCCTAGTTAGCGCCGCAGCCGCAGTTGCCGCAACCGCCACCGCCACAGCCGCCGCCGGCCTGGGCGAACATGGGGTTGTTGATCACAAAGCCCACCTGCCCGCCGAAGTTCTCGACGTAGTCGATGGTGGCCTCCTCCAGGAACGGAGCGCTGTCGGAGTCCATCAGAAACTTGACACCCTCCAGGCTCAGCACCGTGTCGTCGTTCTGCGACTCATTCTCCAGGGTCAGCATGTATTGCAGGCCACCGGTCTCCGCGGGCATGGCGATGACGCGCAGGGACCCTTCCTGCTCACCCTGTTCTTCCATGACTTCCTTGAGCTTCTCGATGGCGAGCGTCGTTACTTCCATTGCTTCAGTGCGCTCCTTGCTCAGCCTGGCGAGGCGCGACAAACAGCCCCGTCGGTGGCCAGCGAATTGGCCTAACCTGCTTAAGCTAACACATCGCGGGGGAATTTACCAGTCAAACGGCCTTCAGGCAATGACCTTATATGGTTGCACAGGGTCTTTTCAAAGTAACCTCATCCACTGGCGTCCACTCATCCTGAGCATGTCGAACCACGAGCGGATTGGGATGGACTATGAAAAGGCCCTGATGGTTGCAACCAGAGACTTGCCTATCTGGTTAGGGTTACCACACCTGTGCGGCCATCGTAGTTCATGGAATATTCACTCAGAAAGGCCCGTCCGAGCAGTGCAACATGAGGCTGTCCACCGGCTGATAAATGTACTCCTGTAAACCTGCCGTAAATTACCCAGTTCAGTACAGGAATGTACATTTGGGCGAGATGAACGTTGACATCGAAGGAACCACTAACCCCGGCGACCGTCGCCCTGTCTACTATCGGCAGATTCAGAGAGGCCGCCAAGGCCGAGTCGATGGCACTGTCCCTAGCGCCGGTGTCAACCAAGGCAGGAAGCCTTCCGGAGTCTAGGCTAGGAGTATCTCCTGATTGAGGAACGAAATCCTGATCGAACCCAACCTCCAGTAGTAAGGTGGGTCCATAAAGGTACAAACTTCTAGGGTTTTCAGGTTGAAGACTAGCCGTTGGCATCGGCCCTTCCATAAAGGACAGAAGCCGATAACTGCATCGGTGGCGCACCTACTTGCCTTATCAAGTAGGGTCCCCTGCCAAAGCGAGAAACAGCCTCCGCGGCCGCTAGCTGAAAATCGTCATAGGCTCCGGCCAATTCCCTCTCATGAAAGACTACCCACTTACCCAGCTTTTCCAACTCCAGGAGGTCCCGCTGCTCCTCATAGGCGGCAATGTCTTCCAAAAGTGTAGCCATATCCCCTCGCTTGAGCACTCCTTTTCAGTAATTCACTGATTGACGAAGTGCTAGAACTTTATCACTGACATCCTGCAGCGGCAATGCATATTGGCTCTTTATTATCAATACGTATTATCAATATTGTAGCATCATGTAGGTGGCAAAGCCCGAGTTATTGAATGATTTCAAGCCTTAAGGGGGCCGAGCGGGGCCATATTCCTTTAAGGGTGGGGAGACGTTGGACCTCCAACCCCCGCATCTCATGACCAGGGCCTTTTCATTCTCCGAATTCAGGGGTAATGCCGAGGAGTAAGAAGGCTTCGGAGACGTGAGCGGCGTGGCGGCGTAGGGCGGCGGCAACGTTGGTATGACCAGCCCAGCGCACCAGGGTGGTGGTCAGGTTGCGAAAGGCTGCCATCACCTGGGGGGCGTTACCGCTCCTTACCTGGGAGCGGTCTTCGTCAAAGGTGACGTCCCGGACCCAATGCACCTGGTTCTCGATATTCCAATGCCCTCTAAGAATCTGCAACAGACGTTCCGCTCCGGCAACCTCGGGCGAAAGACTGGTCACCGCATAGCTCACCGTCACCTGGGTGCGTCCCCGGACTCTCCTCTGCCGCTCCAGCCGGCATACCTGCCGCAGGTGGGGCCACTCCTTCCCCACCGATCCGGCGCTGCCCGCATACCGGTTCACCTCCGGGTCGGACAAGGCCCACAGTTCCCGCCGCTCCCAGCGCCCGTGCCGTTGCTTGGGCGAGACATCCACCCACACAGTCAGCTCCGCCCCTCGCTCCCGCCAGTCCTCAGCCTGCCACGGCGGTACCCATGGCCCCGCAACCCTATCAGTTTCCAGTGGGGGAAAATACTTCCACCAGGTCCTGGCACAATGCAGGCTGATTTTCCTTCACCGGCAACAGGTAATCTCCGCCGCCAGCTACAATCTGCTGGCACACCTCCCGTTGGGTCAGCAGAGCGTCCGCCACCACTATCCTCCCTTCCAGGGGAATCTGCCCCAACACTGCTTGGGCCGCTGCCAATTCCTGACCCTTGCCCGCCGTGGCTGCCTGGCTCAGCACCGCCTTGCCCTCAGTGGCGTAGGCTGATACCAGGTGCACCCCAGGCAGTTCCTCACCGTGAATCCCACGCAACGTCTTCCCGTCTATTGACACCACGGAGCCCAGATCCACCCCACTATCTCGCACCCATTCCCGCAGCACCCCTTCGAAGGCATCCACGTCCAGATCCTTGAACACCCGGTGCAGGGTGGCTACGCAGGGCGTTCTCCCCTGTGGGAAACCCAATTCCTCTCCAGCAGTGGCTCCTTGGTCCCGGCCCCATTGCGCAATGGCGTAAAGACTGCGGGAGCCACATAGCATGGCGCAAACTGACAGACTCAATACCGCTCCCAATGGGTGGCGCCGGCCTTGCCGGCTCCGGTGGTCTGGAACTCCATCCAAGGCTTCTCTCAATCTCATCTTCCCCACCTCCTCACTTCTTCACCACAACTTTAAGACTCCTTTAAGAAAATGAAAAGGCCCTGATCTCATGACACCCACCCCTTGACAATGCCCGAATGCCTGCTTAAACTCGAATGTAAGTTCTGAAATAGATCAGCGGACCGACCCCTTACCGGGGGCGGGACCGGCGATCAGCAAAGAAACGGAAACTGAAGGGACGCACCCTGTTGGGCGCGCCCCTTTTTCGTTTGGCGTCCGGCGGGGGCAGGAGGAGCGAATGCTGAAACACCCGGAAATCGGCGACTCGGTGGTGAAGTGGTGCGGGGCCGGCCTGGCCGAAGGAGCGGCGCCCATGGACCTTTCGGCAAGCTCAAGGCTCAGGGCCGACGGTACCGGCCCGGCCGGGGGCGCGCCCTGCGACACCCCGGCAAGCCCAGGGCTCCGGGCCCACCGCACCGGCCCGGTGACCTTCGTCCTGTCCACCGACGAGGTGGACCGCCACGGCGACCTGGTGTCGGCCGACGGCTGGAGGCTGGAAGCCTACCGGCGCAACCCGGTGCTGCTGTGGGCCCACGACTACCGGCGTCCGGCCATCGGGCGGGCCGTTGCCCTCTGGACCGAGCCGCACCGGCTGCTGGCAAAGATCGAGTTTGCCTCCGGCGCCTTTGCCCAGGAGGTGGCCTCCCTGTACGCGGAGGGCTTCCAGTGGGGCGTCTCCGTCGGATTTCGTCCCCTCCGCTGGGAGGAACGGCGCGACCCACGCACCGGCGTCCTTCTCGGCCTGCGCTATCTGGAACAGGAACTGCTGGAGGTCAGCGCCGTCCCCGTCCCGGCCAACCGGAACGCCCTGCGGAGGGAGAATTCACCCCCACCCCAGACCATCATCACGGTGCAGGAGGACAACGCCCAGGCGGCAGGCATTCACTGGCAGACCATCGCGCTGGGCGCGCTGCTGGCGGAGCTGGGGGCAGGACGGACGGCCCGATGAACGACTAAATGAACCAGCTAAATAAACATGGATGCACAGGATATACAGGATAGGACTTGCGGGGTCGAAAGCAGTTCTGCGTAAAACTATCCATCCTGTTAATCCTGTCCATCCATGTCGGTTAAAGGACAACAAATTTAGGGAGGAACCATGACTACAGAGAACGGTACTTTTTCAACGGCAAGCCTGGAACTGGTCAAGCGGGAGCTGGGCGGCATCCGCGAGTTCTACGAGCAGCGGATGAACGCCGAGATCCCGCCCCTGCGCGAGGAGCTGGAGCGCATCGGCTCCCAGCTGACCCGGCTGCAGGACACGGCGCGCCAGGGCGAGAAGCGGGCCATCCTGGGCCAGCATCTCGCCGACCGGGCCCGGGTGGCCTTCGGCAAATACGCCGGCATGGACCACCTGGACCTGGCCTGCTCCCGCAGCCTGCTCTCGGCCCAGCTCCGGGAGCCCTCCGGGGCCAACCCGAGGATGCTGGAGGACTGGCAGGGCAACCTCAAGGCCGCCATGGACTCCACCACCGCCGGGCAGGGCGACGAGCTGGTGGACACCCAGGAGGCCCGCGCCCTCTGGGACGACGTCAATCTCGAAACGGCCGTGGCGCCCCTGTTCAACACGGTGCAGATGCCCAGCAACCCCTTCCAGATTCCCCTGCAACTGGGGGCCGTCAACTGGTATCCCGGCACCGAGAACACGGCGGTCACGGGCAGCGCCCCGGCCACGGCGCGGCAGACCCTGACGGCCCACGAGC
Organism: Dehalococcoidia bacterium; assembly: GCA_965208825.1. Classification (GTDB taxonomy): domain Bacteria; phylum Chloroflexota; class Dehalococcoidia; order Lucifugimonadales; family UBA3495; genus VXOI01. The sequence goes on along the minus strand of CBDBPP010000005.1, from coordinate 1,544,556 downwards.
TGGTGGCCGAGGTGCCCTGGTCCTACGACCTGGACGAGGACGCGGTCATCGCCATGATGGACGAGTTGCGCCGCAGCCTGCTGCGCAACGCCCACGAGGTCATCGACGACGTGATCCTCAACGGCGACACCACTACCCAGAACAACATCAACGCCGATGGCGCGACCATCGCGGCCGCCACCGCCGGGTCGGGGCACTTCTTGGTGGGCTTCGACGGCCTGCTGCACCTGCCGCTGATGGACAACGCCGCCATGGGCAACAACCACAACGCGGCGGTCAGCGCCGATATGTTCAACGAGGTCAGGGGCAAGCTGGGGCGGTACGGCGTCCGTCCCTCGGAGCTGGCCTACATCACCGACGTAAACACCTTCATCAAGGCGCTGGGAGTCGACAGCTTCCGGACGCTGGACAAGTTCGGCCCCCAGGCCACCATCCTCACCGGCCAGCTGGGCGCGGTGGAGGGCATCCCGGTCATCGTGTCGGAGCAGATGCGCCTGGCCGACGCCGACGGCAAGGTGACCAGCGGAGGCAACGCCAACACCAAGGGTCGGCTGCTGATCGTCAACCGCTCCCAGTGGCGGGTCGGGTTCAAGCGCGAGCTGACCATCGAGACGGTGCGCGACGCCCAGAAGCGGCAGAACATCATGGTGGTCAGCTTCCGTATCGCCCTGCAGGAGCGCAGCGGCGACCGGACGAGGGCGACCCACACGGCCCTGCAGTTCAACATCACCGGGGTTTAGCTTAACGCAAAGACGCAGAGAGCTTCGGGGAAAGATTCGGTAATTTCATGGCGTCTCTGCGTCTTTTCGTCAAATCCTAGAGCCATTTCATCGAGATTGGAGGCAAGCAATGATTCAACCGAAAGACGGCAGGGAGGGCCGCTTCTCCCGGCACTGGGCGGTGGTGGCGGTGCTGGGCATCGTCGCCGTGTCGGGCATCGAGACCTACGCCCTGTCGCAGGGCATCAACGGTTCGGCCCTCACGGCATCGCTGGCGGCCATTGCCGGCCTGGGAGGCGCGGGCCTGGGACGCATCCTGCGATGACCACCCGGCGCAACCGGCGGGTGCAGCCCCGCCCTCGAGTCTACGAGCCCCGGCTCATCGCCTACGACTCCAACACGGCCAACCTTCGGGAGACCCTCGTGACACCTGGCAAGGGCAAGAGGCTGCGCATCCTGAGGGTCCGGGTGATCCAGGAACTGGCCGACGGACGCCGCCTCTACGAAGTCTATTTCGGCCAGGGCGAGACCATCGCCACCGCTCCCGGGCGGGCGGTGGACACCCTCGATATCCCTGAGGGAGGAGAGGACTCCACCCGCACCTTCCCCCGCGACGAGGGGCCGCGCGGCCTGCGGGACGAGCCCCTCAGCGGCCGCTGGGGCGGGGAGGCCCCGTTCACCTCGCACAAGATCCTGGTGGAGTACACCGAGGAGAGTTAGGAATGGGGAATGAGGAACCCTTGTGGCTGCCCATTCCGACCGACAGATAGAGAGCCGGGGCGCCCATAAAGGGCGCCCCTACAAGGGCCATAAGAGACAAGGAGAAGCCATGACCACCCGATCAGTTTACCGGGCGCCGCTGCGCCGCCGACCCTTCGTGCCCCTCACGGCGGAGGTCACCCCGCCCCGCCGCCGGGGCCGCCAGACCCTGCTCACCCCCGCCAAGGGCTACCGGATCCGGCTGCTCCGCCTCAAGGTATTGCAGCCGGAATCCAATGGCCGGCGCCTGTGCGAGATCTATTTCGGCACGGCGGGCAGCCTGATCACCGACGCCTCCCGGGCCATAGACATCATGGCCATCCCCGACGGCGGCACCGCCTCGACCCGGGCTTATCCCCGAGGGCAGGGCCCCCGGGGACGCCGGGGCGAGCCACTGAGCCTGCGCTGGCGTGGCCGGCCTCCCACCGCCGCCCATCGGGTGATCATCGAGTACGCGGAGGAGAGCTGAGGAGTGTCGTCAAGCTGGATTGCCAGAGGTGCGCCGCCTTTGGTTCCGTCATGACGGGGCAACCGGACAACTCCTCTCAAATTTAATTTTCACCCCGGCCCTGGTTCAGAGGGCCGAAAATGACCGGAAATGGCCGGAAAAACAGAAATTTGACTGCACATTCATATTGAGGAAGGTAGGGAATGGCCCGCGAAGCATACCGCTCCCTCTACGGAGATCTCACCAAGCTCAAGGACGACAGCGTCCTCAAGGACCCCGCCGCCGGCAGCGACGATGACGATGAGCTGTTCGAGCTGCTGCTGGCCGTCTCCGACTGGGTCGACGGCTACTGCAACCGGCACTTCTATCCCCGCGCCGAGACGCTCCTGTTCGACGGCCCGGGCGGCGACCGGCTGCTGGTACCGGACCTCATCGCCGTTGCCGGCCTGTCCCAGTCCGGCGGTGTCGGCGGCCCCTTCGACATCCCGTGGGGCGCTGACGACTACCGCCTGCTGCCCTGGAACGCCGCGCCGACACGGCCCTGGGGGCGTCCCTACGGCGCCATCCGAGCACTCGAGCATCGCTCCGGCGGATTCCCCGGCGGGGAGGCCAGCCTTCGCGTCTCCGGACTCTGGGGGTACCGCTGCTTTTTCGAGCCCTCCGGCGCCACCCTGTCCGCCGCGCTGACCGCCGGGGCCGCCACGGCCACGGTGAGCGACGGCTCCCAGTTCAGCCCCGGGCAGACGTTGCTGCTGGGCGCCGGCGGCGGCAGGGATGTGCTGTCCTCCGAGCAGGCGCTGGTCACCGCCGTCGCCGAGAACCGGCTCTCCATCTCCCGAGGGCTGAACGGCACTGCCGCCGCGGCCCATCTCCCCGGCGCCGCCGTGGGCATCCTGCGATGGCCGCCCTCGGTGGAGCGGGCCGCGCTGATCCAGGCCGCCCGCATCTGGACCCGCGCCGCCGACTTCGAGCCCTTCTACGTGGACGCCGACGTGGACACCGACGTCCGCCTGCTCCTGGAGCCATACCGCAGGCCCTCCGGTCCCTGAGGCTCCCATGGGCTTCCGGGAAGGCTGCCCGTCGTCGCAGGGCTTTTCAATTATCGAAGTGCAACAGGCGGGTCCGTTCATGGTGAACCCTGAGCTTGTCGAAGGGCCGTCCGTTCGTGGTTCGACAGGCTCACCATGAACGGACCTTGACAGTCCGTTGTGGAAAACCAAAAGGCCCTGCCCGAAGTCGCCCATCGCTTGACGATGGGCTTTTTTCTGGACTAACATTTCCCGATTTGACATCGTCGCTACCCGGCTGCAGGCCCCTCGGGATCATGCGCGGGGAGCGGTGGTGCCAACGGCCGGATAGGAACGGGGCCACGGCTTCACCAGGCCCTGAGGCGCAACCGGTCCGAACGGCGCGGGAATATGGCGAGACTCCGGCTGCCCGATCTCAAGGTGTTGATTCCGCTGGCGCTGATAGCAGCGCTGGCCCTGGTCGTGGCCTGTGGCTCGGAGGAGGCAAACTCCGGGGCGCCGGCTTCACCCGGCGGCGTACAGGCCGGCGGGGAAATCCGCATGGCTGCCTATGCCGACGCCGAGGTCTGGGAGCCCGTCGGCTCCGGTTCCCTGTCCAGCGTGCAGGCCTACTCGCAGCTGTACAACCAGATCGTGCAGTTCGACACCAGCGACACGACCCGCGTGGTCTGCGATCTGTGCACCGGCTGGGAGGTCAGCAACGACGGCGAGACCTTCACCTTCGACCTGGTGGACAACGCCGTGTGGCACGACGGCGCGCCCCTCACCGCCGGGGACGTCGAGTACACCATGGCCCGGTACATGGACCCCGGGGTGTCCATCGGCCGGTCCGGTCTCTTCCGCAACTACACCCTCCCCGTGGAGGAGGGCGGGGTCAAGATGATCGACGGCGACACCGTGGAGTTCAACCTGAGCTTCCCTTCGGACGCTTTCCTCAACTTCCTGGCCCTGGACTACGCGAAGGTCCTGCCCAGGCACGTGCTGGAGCTCCCCGAGGTGCAGGACCTGAAACAGGCGGAGACCGTCATGGAGCACGCCGCCATGTCCGGGCCTTTCATCCTCGATGAGTACAGCCGCGGCAACTTCTACCGCGTCGTTCGCAACGAGAACTACTTCAAGGACAACCGGCCCCACCTCGACCAGATCACCCACTTCATCATAGTCGAGACCGGCACGCTCATCGCCCAGTTCAAGGGCGGCCAGCTGGATATGATGAACTCCGGGTTCTCCAACCTGACCACCACCGAGTACCTGCAGCTAGACGCTGACACCCGGAACAGCGACAGCGGCCACGTGGCGGCCCACGAGCTTCCCGGCACCCGCAACTGGGGCCTCATGATCAACCGCAAGGCGGAGCCCTTCACCGACGCGCGGGTCCGCAAGGCCATTTACCTCGCCCTGGACTATGCCGGGATCAACGACCTGGTCGAGGACGGCACCGCCGACCCCGCCTGCCCGATGATGGGCATGGGGTACTCCATCGAGGAGTGCTCCGCATGGCCCGGACTCCGGCCCAAGGACGGCCCCGGAGGCGAGGAGGACCTGGCCTACGCCAGGCAGCTGATGGCTGACGCCGGCTTCCCCGATGGCTTCGAGACCACCTACGACGTCCGGCAGGTCGGGAACTACCCGGACACCTGCATCGTGGTCAAGCAGCAGCTGGAGGAAACCCTGGGCATCAGGGGGGAGATTACCACGCACGAGAGCGCAGCCGGGTACGCCCTGTACGCCACCTCCCGGCCCGATGACGCCATCGGCAACTGGCGGCTCTCCTGCCAGGGTGAGGGCATGACTGTCCTCGACGCCGACGCGCTGCTGGGCGGCATCTATCTCACCGGCGCCACCCGAAACTACACCGACTGGGAGACGCCCATCATCCGCGACCTCTTTGAGCGCCAGAAGGTGGAGCAGGACGCGAATGCCCGCCGCGAGATCCTCAAGGAGATCGAGCGCTACCTGGTCCCCACCAATCCCGGCAACCTGGACGAGGGCTACGAGGACAATCACTGGGTGACCCTGTTCTGGGGCAAGTGGTTCTGGCTGGTCCACGAGGACGTCCGGGGCTTCAGCCCGCCCCAGACGGTCCAGTACGGCTTCAAGCACGAAGACCTCTGGCTGGACCGCTAGGCGCCCACCGACCCGGCAGGAGATTGAGTCCGCAGCAGATTACCCCCGTATCCCGGTGCCGATGATGCGGAGTCATCCCGGGCTGCTTCCCGTTGGCGGAGGACCGCACCGGGCCGCCATCTTCCCCTCCGTACAGCCGGTGAAGCCGGCCGGGAGGGGACGGGCATGAGACAGCACGCAGCTCCGTACAGCCGGTGAAGCCGGCCGGGAAAGGACGGGCATGAGACAGTACGCAGCGAAACGCATCGCCCTGTTTGTCCCCACGGTGCTGCTCATCACCATCATCGTGTTCGTGGTGATGCGCCTGGTCCCCGGCGACCCGGCCATCGCCATCCTCGAGGCGGGCGGCGGCGGCAACTACACCCAGGAGGACCTGGAACGCCTCCGCGCGGAGCTTGGCACCGACCGCGGCATCTTCGTCCAGTACTTCGAGTGGATCGGCGGCATCTTCCGGGGCGACTTCGGGGACTCCCTGAAGTTCAACGCCCCAGTGATGACCGAGCTGAACAAACGCATCGCGGTCACCATTGAGCTGGCCGTCATCGCCACCGTCCTGGCCATCGTGGTGGCGGTGCCCTTCGGCATCGTGTCGGCGCTGCGGCCGGACACGTGGATCGACTACCTGGCGCGGGGCCTGACGCTCGTTGGCATCGCCATACCCAACTTCCTGGTGGCCGTGCTGCTCCTGCTCCTGCTGGTGCGGGTGGGGGGGCTGGCCCCCATAGGGTATGTACCTTTCCAGGAGGACCCCCTCACCAACCTGCACCAGATGATCTTCCCGGCCCTGGCCCTGGCCTTCTACGAGATGGCCTTCATTGCCCGCGTGACCCGCTCCTCCATGCTGGAGATCCTCCGGGAGGACTACATGCGGACCGCCCGCTCCAAGGGCCTAACGGAGGCCGTTGTAATCTTCCGCCACGGCCTGAAGAACGCCGTGCTGCCCATCCTCACCATCTCCGGCTGGCAGTTCGGGAGACTGTTCGGCGGCACCGTGGTGATCGAATGGATCTTCCTGCTTCCGGGAATGGGGCAGATACTCATCGACTCCATATCCTACCGCGACTACCCGACCATCCAGGCGGAGATCGTGATCATCGGCACGGTCATCGTGACCATCAACCTGCTGGTGGACCTGCTATACGGGCTGCTGGACCCGAGGATCCGCTACTCGTGAACGGTCGATGCCGGCAGGGAAGCGGGCGAAGGGCCTCGCCGCGGCCACCCCTGATGCAGGGGACGCGGCGCCCGGGAAGGGCATAGGGAGAAGTACGGATGCAGGTGTTCCGCCCCGAATCTTCTGAGACGCCCGACCTGGAGGCCGTCCGGCTCAAGCCGTCGGGACTCTCCGCCGTCGCGGCGGGCATACGGGACTTCGCCCGCCGCAAGCCCGTGGCCTTCGCCGGCGCGGTGGTACTCCTGCTGGTTATGATCACCGGCCTGCTCGCCAGGTTCGCCGGGGTAACGCCCTTCGACCCCGAGGAGGTGGGAGTCGCCGCCAAGTTCCTGGGGCCGGGCGGGGCTACCTTTCTGGGGACCGACCAGCTGGGCCGGGACGTTGCCAGCCGGCTGATGTACGGGGCCTGGATCTCCATGAAGGTCGGGTTGCTCAGCGTGCTGATCGGCATCACAGCGGGCACCCTGATCGGCATGTTCAGCGCCTATCTGGGCGGCCTCGCGGACCTGGTCCTGCAGCGGGTGGTGGACGCGCTGATGGGCTTTCCGCCCATCATCCTGGCCCTGGGCCTGATGGCTGCCCTGGGCGGCTCCGACCGCAACGTGATCATCGCGCTGGTGGCCATTCTCGTGCCGGGAGCGACGCGGGTCATACGTTCGCAGGCGCTGAGCATCAAGGAACTGGACTATACCCTGTCGGCCCGGGCCATCGGCGCCGGACCGCTGCGCATCGTGCTGCGGCACATGCTGCCCAACGTGGCCGCCACCTACATCGTCCTGGTCACCATCAGCCTCGGCTTCGCCATCGTGGTGGAGGCCGCCCTGAGCTTCCTCGCCGTGGGTATACCGCCCGACGTGGCGACCTGGGGCGGGATGCTGCGATGGGGTCAGAAGTTCATCGACACCCAGGCGTGGATGCCGGTGCCGCCCATGCTGGCCATCGGGCTGGTGGTGTTCGCCGTCAACTTCCTGGGCGACGGCCTCCGGGACGTGCTGGACCCGAGGTTGCGGGGCCGGTAACCCCGCCCGGTTCCTGTTTCTGTTGTACCGTTATGTTAAATGTATTTACGAATTGTGGCGGCAACCGGGACAAATTGGTTATAATTCTACCCGACTGCTGACCCGGAGCCATACTCCGGGCTCAAAATTGTGTTTAATCGGAGGTTGAACAACTAGTGATCAAGAACGGTTTGAATCTAAAAGGCATTATTCTGCTTACGGTTCTATCCGCACTGCTCTCGCTGTTCGTGGTGGCCTGCGCCGCCGAAACAGAGACAGTGGAAGTGACCAGGATCGTCGAGGTTACTCCCGAGGGCGGGGCGATGATGATGGAGGAAGAAAAGGAGAGCCGTTTGCAGGCCGTGAAGGACCGGGGCACGCTGATCTGCGCCAGTCGCATTGACGTACCCGGATACGGCTTCCTGGACCCCAACACCGGCAATAACGTGGGATTTGACATCGATCTCTGCCGCGCCGTCGCTGCCGCAGTTCTCGGCGACTCCAACGCCATCGAGATCCGGCTGATCACCGCCGCCGAGCGCGGGCCCACGATCCAGTCCGGCGAGGTTGACCTGCTGGTACGGACCGTGACCTGGACCACCTTCCGCGACGCGGGCTGGGGCAATTACGTCCAGACCATGTTCTACGACGGCCAGGGCTTCATGGTCCCCAACGACCTGGGTGTCAGCAACGCCATGGAGCTGCAGGACGCCACCGTGTGCGTGACCCAGGGCACCACCACCGAGCTGAATCTGCAGGACTTCTCCAACCAGAACAACCTCAACCTCGATGTGGAAACCTTCGAGGACACCGATGCCGTGGTGGCAGCCTACGATGCGGGGCAGTGCGACTCTTTCACCAATGACAACTCGCAGCTGGCCGCGCTACGCACCGCCCTGTCGAACCCGGAGGACCACACCATTCTGCCCAACACCATCTCCGAGGAGCCGCTGGGGCCGGTGGTCCCCCACGGTGACGACCAGTGGTTCGACATCGTGAAGACCGTCATGGGTATCCTCATCTACGGTGAGGCCTTCGGCGTCACCTCCGACAGCATTCCCAGCGCCGCAACAAAAGACACCAAGGTCGACCGGCTGCTGGGCTTCGAGGGCACCTACGGCCAGGAGGAACTGGGCCTGGAATTGACCGTGGCGCAGGACGTGCTCAGGGCCGTGGGCAACTACGGCGAGATCTACGAGCGCAACCTCGGCCCGCTGGGGCTGGACCGCGAGGGCGGGCGCAACGCTCTGTGGGCCGATGCTCCCTGCACCGACTGCCCCAAGGGCGGCCAGATCTACGCAGCCCCGCTGCGGTAGTCACTCCCAGGCTATAGCCCACCGGATGGTCCTTTAGGGGGCGGGTGAACAACCCGCCCCTTCTCTATATGGTCCAATCGGACTGATCGATCGGGGCAATCGCGTCTTAGAGTCGTGAGGCTCTTTGATCTGTCACTCCCTAGAAAGAGGGAGTCTACCCAGCCTCGCAAAGGGGATGGCAACAACCGCCAAAAGGTCCTGGATTCCGGCTTTCGCCGGAATGACGGTGCTAGGGGTCGGGAATGACGGGGTAAGGGATGGAGTGACGGGGTGGGCAAAGCTGAATCAAGCCTGTAAAGGGGATGGCAACAACCGCCAAAAGGTTCTGGATTCCGGCTTTCGCCGGAATGACGGTGGTAGGGGCCGGGAATGACGGGGTGAGGGCCGGAATGACGGGGTGAGGGATGGAACGACGGGGTGAGGGATGGAGTGACGGGGTGGGTATATCTGAATCAATTGAGGCGCGATTGCCCTGACTGACCGATTCCCCGGCGCGGGCCGTCGGGTCCCGTCATGGTACACTCCTACCAAAAATTCGCGGTGGAGAGGTACATGATGCGCCCGGCCCTGCTTTCCATGATGTTGGCCCTGGCCCTGATACTGGCATTGCCGGCCTGCGGCGCAGAGGAGGACCATGCCAGGGAGACGGACCAGGACCAAGGCGCTGCCGCCCAGGAAGGGTCGTCGCGCCTGGAGCGGGTGCGGGAGCGGGGCAATCTGATCTGCGCCACCGGCAACGACGTTCCCGGCTTCGGATTCGTGGACGAGAGCGGCAACAACGTCGGCTTTGACCTGGACCTGTGCCGCGCCGTGGCTGCCGCCGTGCTGGGCGACCCCGACGCGGTGGAATTCCGCATCGTCGATGCCGCCGAGAGGGGCCCGGTACTCCAGGCCGGCGAGGTGGACATGCTCTCCACCGTCACCACCTGGACGTCAACTCGAGACGCCCAGTGGGGCAACTTCACCCAGACGATGTTCTACGACGGGCAGGGATTCATGGTCCCCACCAGGCTGGGAATCGACGGCGCACTGGAGCTCAACGACGCCGACGTCTGCGTGACCCAGGGCACCACCACCGAGCTGAACCTGCAGGACTTTTCCAACGAGGCCGGCCTGAACATCAAGGTGATCACCTTCGAGCAAACGGAGGCGGCGCTTGAGGCTTACCGCAACGGTCAGTGCGATGCCTTCACAACCGACCGCTCGGCACTTTCGTCGCTGCTTAGTACCTTCCCCAACCCCGAGGACCACGGGATCCTGCCGGACACCATCTCCGAGGAGCCGCTGGGCCCGGTGGTGCCCCATGGCGACGAGCAGTGGTACGACGTGGTCAAGACCGTAATGGCCATCCTGATCTACGCCGAGGCCTTCGGCATCGGGATGGACAACGTGCCCACGGCCAAGACCGGCGGCTCGGAGGTCGATCGGGTCTTCGGGCTGGAGGGCTCCTATGCCCAGGAGAGCATGGGCCTTGACCAAACCGTGGCGCAGGACGTGATTCGGGGCGTGGGCAACTACGGCGAGATCTACCACCGCAACCTGGGGGCCGGAGGCATCGGCCTGCCCCGGGAGGGAGGGCGCAACGCGCTGTGGGCCGACGCCCCTTGCCAGGACTGCCCCAAGGGCGGGCAGATCTACGCCGCTCCGCTTCGCTGAACGCCGGGGCGCCAGAGGACTCCCGCCGGGCTCCCGGGCCCCCACGGTTCTCCGCCCCGGGGCGCTCCCGGGGCTGCCAGGCTGCCGGGCGGTCCCGGCATCGACGGGCCATCCGCTAATCCGAACCGCATGGGGATGGGGCTGCCAGACGGTTTAACTTCGCCCGTGCCGTGTGTTAGATTGAGTGGCGGCCTGGCAGTCCCCAATTTGTTCCGCTCGTTAGATTTTCGGGCGGACCCGCACTTCTCTTTGTTCGGTAAGGTATGGCCCAGCTGAGACAGGTATTCACCTATCAGGGCGTCGAGGTCTGGCGGCACACCCGGATTCTCCAGTGGGCCCTGCAGATCGTGTCGGGCATAGTCGTTGTTGCCCTGGTCGCCTGGTTCTTCGTCAACATCACCAATGCGGTGCAGGACCGGCAAATTCCCCACGGCTTTGGCTTTCTCGACCGCGCCTACCAGACACCCATCGGTCATCACTTCCTCCCGTACGAACCTTCGGACTCCTACGGCTATGCCGTGGGCGTGGCCGTGGTCAACACTCTCGTGGTGTCCATCGTGGGGGTGATCCTGGCGACCGCGCTGGGGATTTTCATCGGCGTGTCCCGACTGTCCGGCAACTGGCTGGTTGCCCGGCTGGCCACGCTTTACATCGAATTCTTCCGCAATGTGCCGCTGCTGATCCAGTTGTTCTTCTGGTTCTACATCGTGCTGGCCCTGCCTCCGGTGCGGGAGGGGTACGTAATCGGAGGCGGACTGTACATCAACAACGCAGCCTTCTCCATGCCTTTCCCCAACGTAGCCGGAACGGCCGGGGCGGTGGCCTGGTCGCTGCTGGCGGCCGTGGCATTGATCGCCGGCTGGGCGACCTTCCGCACGCTGCTTCACCGTGAGACCACCACGGGTAGAAAGTCCTACCCTTTGATGAGCGGAGTGGCCGCAGCGGTGCTCATCGGCGCCATCAGCTGGCTTGTCGTGAGCTTGGTTGCCGGGGACGCGCCCTTCTTCATATCATCGCCGGAGCCCCAGGGGCGCTTCGGCCGCATCGCCGACGGGTTCACCGCCCCGGCGGCCCTGGTGGCCCTGCTGGTGGGCCTGGTGACCTACACGGCGTCGTTCATCGCCGAAATCGTACGGGCGGGCATCCAGTCGGTACGGCGGGGGCAGATGGAGGCCTCCAGGTCCCTGGGACTGTCGCCCATGGAGACCCTGCGCTACGTCACCTTCCCCCAGGCGCTGCGGGTCATCATTCCTCCGCTGATCAGCCAGTTCCTGAACCTGACCAAGAACAGCAGCCTGGCCGGGGCCATCGGCTACGCCGACCTGGCCGCGGTGTCCAAGACGATGACGCAACTGGCCCCCGCGGTGTCCATCTTCCTGTTGCTCATGGCGGCCTACCTGGCGATGAGCCTGACCTACTCGCTCATCGGAAACCTGTACAACCGGCACATCCGGTTCACCGGGGGTTAGACCTTGGCATCGGAACCGGCCTCCAACCCAAACCGGATATTGCCACCTCCAGCGACAGAGACGGGCATTGTCGGCTGGCTTAACGACAACCTGTTCAGTAGCTGGTTCAACGTATTCGTCTCCGCCATATCCATAGTCATCATCACTTTCGCCCTCGTATACGGGTTCAGGTGGATAATAGCGGCCGCCGACTGGACGGTGGTGAGCGCGCTGGGCGGGGGCCTGGTCATCGGGCAGTTCAACACCGAGCAGGCCTGCCCGGGCCAGAACTGCTTCTGGAGGCCCCAGGCCGCCCTGCTGATGGTTACGGCGCTGCTGGGCATGGCGTGGGGCCTGTCGGGCGAGGGGACGGCGCGCCGGATCGCCGTCGTCGCGGCGGTAATCGTTACTCTGTTCGCCTTCCTTCCCTACGACTTCGAGCGCATGGGGATGGACGTTCGCCTGCTGCTGGCCGCCAACATTCTGACGACGCTGGCCGGGTGGGCCATGGTGCGCTATGCAGGCATGACGACGCCGGATGTTGTCGTTTCCGCTGTAGCCTTCTTCCTGATGATCCTGTTTCTGCTAACGGGAACCCTGGAGATTTCCTTCCTCCAGCCGGCCCAGGCAACGGCGATGATAGTAATTCTGGCGGCCACGATGGCGCTGGGAATGGTGTGCGGGCTGATCGACGGCGTCGCCGGCATCATTATCGGGTTCACCACCACCGCCCGGAATACGCGCCTTGGCATAGCAGGGATTCTGACCCTGGTGCTGTTCCTGCTGTCTTTCTTACCCCTGGGGGTTTGGGGATGGCGAGAGGGGCTGCTCTTCCTGTTGATTGTTCCCGCCTTTCTAGCCGGGATGGAACTGGTCAGATCCACGGGTATGTCCTTTCGAGGTTGCGTTATCGTCGTTGCGATAGTTTTCGCAATAGTCCTGCTGTTCCTGAGAGGAGTGCCATGGGCTCCCGAGGTCCAGCAAGTGAGCACGCTACACTGGGGCGGGCTGATGCTGAACCTGCTGCTGGCCGTGGCAGGCATCGTAATCAGCTTCCCGGTCGGCATCGCCCTGGCCCTGGGGCGGCGCAGCAACCTGCCGGTGGTCAAGCTGCTCTGTGTCGTGTTCATCGAGGTGTTCCGGGGCGTGCCCCTGATCACGCTGCTGTTCATGTCGCAGGTGCTGGTGCCGCTGGCGTTCCCGGAGAACTTCAATACCAATTCGTTGCTGCGGGCCAGCATAGTCATAACGCTGTTCAGCTCGGCCTACATGGCGGAGAATGTCCGGGGCGGGCTGCAGGCCCTCCATCCGGGCCAGGCGGAGGCGGCCAGGGCCCTTGGCCTGGCAAGCTGGCAGACTACCATGATGATCTCGCTGCCCCAGGCCATCCGCAACGTGATCCCGGCCATCGTGGGGCAGTTCATCGCCCTGTTCAAGGACACCACCCTGGTCTACATCATCGGGATGCTGGACGTGCTGGAATTCGGCCGGGCGTTCATTCAGGGCAACACTCAATACCTGGCCAGCGCCAAGGAGCTGTTCCTCTTCCTGGCGGTGGTGTTCTGGATATTCTGCTACACGATGTCCTACGTCAGCCAGAGGGTGGAGGTCCACCTGGGAGTGGGACGAAGGTAAGTTTCCAAACCTAAAGGGGGAGGAATAGGCTGGGGGTGTCTCCAAGAGATATAGGGGATTCTGAAAAGTGGAACTTCACCCCCCAGCTCTCCCCCTGAGGGAGAGGGAGTTGTGGCCCATCCTCTGAGAGGGGGAGGCCGAGTTACGGAGGCGGAAATGGTTGAGGAAAGGCAGAACGGCGAAACGGGCGAGCCCATCATCGTTTGCCGCGACGTGCACAAGTGGTTTGGCAACTTCCACGTGCTTCGGGGCGTGACCACCAACGTTGACCGCAGCGAGAAGGTCGTGGTAGTCGGGCCGTCGGGGTCCGGCAAGTCCACCTTCATCCGCACCATCAACCGTCTGGAGGAGCACCAGCGCGGCGACATCCTGGTGGACGGCGTGCCCATGAGCCAGGACGTCCGCAACATCGACGCCATCCGGCGGGAGGTGGGGATGGTGTTCCAGCAGTTCAACCTGTTTCCCCACCTGTCTGTGATGCAGAACATCACGCTAGCGCCCATCAAGGTGCGAAAGTGGAAGCGCAACGAGGCCGAGGACGTGGCGATGGAGCTGCTGGAGCGGGTGGGCATCCCGGAGCAGGCCGACAAGTATCCCGGCGAGCTGTCGGGGGGGCAGCAGCAGCGGGTGGCCATCGCCCGGGCCCTGGCCATGCAGCCCAAGATCATGCTCTTCGACGAGCCCACCTCGGCCCTGGACCCGGAGATGATCCGTGAGGTGCTGGACGTGATGCGGGAGCTGGCCGAGTCGGGCATGACCATGATCATCGTAACCCACGAGATCGGCTTCGCCACGGAGGTGGCGGACCGTATCATGATGTTCGATGAGGGAGTGATCATCGAGGACGCGCCGCCCGGCCAGTTCTTCAACAACCCGCAGCAGGAGCGCACCCAGGCCTTCCTGAGCCAGATACTGAGCTGAGCGGAGGAAGTTAAACGCAGAGAACGCCGAGTTTTCCTTTTGTTTCTCGGCGTCCTTGGCGCTCTCGGCGTTGAATTAGAGGACGGTGCCCAGCAGGTTGAGGGCGGCCTGGGCTGCCCCACGCTTGGTGGCGTCGCGGTCGCCGTCGAGGTGGACCTCCACGGCCGTGTCCTCGCCGTCCTTGACCGAGAGGCCGACCCAGAAGGTGCCGATGGGCAGGCCTGAGCGGCCGGCGGCAGGGCCGGTTACGCCGGTGGTGGAGATGGCGTAGTCGGTGCCGGTGAGCTCGCGGACGCCGCGGGCCATGCCGATGGCCATCTCGCTGCTGACGGTGCCGTGGTTGGGGGCCACCTCGTCGGGGACGTTCAGCACCGACTCCTTGAGCCCGCCGGTGTAGGCGATGACGCCGCCGGGGAAGTAGCGGGAGCTGCCGGGCACGGTGCCCAGCAGGTATCCGACCAGGCCGCAGGTGCAGGCCTCGGCCACGGAGACGGTCTTGCCGGCTTCGGTCAGCCTGGCGGCGATCTCTTCAACTTGCATCGCTCATTCCTGAATCCCGTGGGATTCTCGTATTTCAAGCCACTATCCGTTGGAACGGAGCCTGTCTTCGCGAATCTCTTCGAATGCGGCAGCTACCCTTACCAACGCATTGGTGGCTGCCTCCACGCTGGCGGTGACAGCTGCATTGGATGCCCGGACGGATTTCAAGGCATCAGTGGCGGCGTCCATACTGTTAGCAACGGTTTTCAATGCGTCCGTGGATGCGTTCATACTGGCGATGGCTGAGTCTACGCTGTTGGCCACTGCCTGATTTGAGGCATTCATGTTGCGCAATGCCGTCTCAACGTCGCTTAATGCCTGAGCGGCGCGGGCCTCGGGGCTGGTGGGGACTGTAGTCACGCGTTCACCTATGGGGAATCAGGGTTGTATCTTCAGACTGTAGCAGAACGAGTGGGTTTACTCAATGCACATTGGCGCAGGCACATGAACGCCTGGCTCCTCAAAAGGCGAGCCCTCCAGAGGGCACTACACGTCCAGCATCTTGTCGGGGGTCATGAGCTCCATGATCTCCAAGCGGTTGCCCTCGGTGTACTCGCGGACCTGGGCGCCGACCTGCAGGGCCTCCTGGGGCAGCTGGTTGCCGCCGCGCATGGGCGACATCAGGGCCTCGTCGGTCCACTCCAGCACCACGGTGTCGGGCTCTGAGGGGGTGGTGAAACCGTTGAAGTAGACCCTGAACTCGCTGCGCTGGCCCGCATCCCGGTAGATTGTCGCCTGCTTCTGCACCAGGCTCGCGACCCGGCGGGCCTCACCGGGCTTGCACTTCCAGATTCGCCTCAATAGGTACATCGTTTTCTCTCCAATTCCAGATTGCCTGCGGCGCTTTTCCGCTCCCGATATGGGTACGGCCGCCGTTGTTTGCCACCCGGGACTAAACGTCCAGCATCTTGTCCGGGGTCATGAGCTCCATAATCTCCAGGCGGTTGCCCTCGGTGAGCTCACGGACCTGAGGTCCGAGCTGCATTACGCCCTCGGGCAGCTGCAGGCCGGCGCGAAATGTCGACCTGAGCTCCTCATCGGTCCACTCAAGCACCACCACATCCTGCTCGGCCGGGGTGGTGGCGCCGTTGAAGTAGACACGGCACGGGCTGCGCAGCCCCGCCTCCTGGAAGGCATCCGCCTGTTTCTGAACGAGACTCGCCACGCGGCGGGCTTCCCCGGGTTTGCACTTGAATATACGCCTCAGCAGGTACATTGCAATTCTCTCCGAACCGTTAAGGTTGCTGGACAATTTGCCAGCAAGTGCAATGATAACTGATTTCGAAAGGAATGGGACGTGCACCTCGCGATGGTCAAGGGGTCATCGTGCGATTTCATCGCCACCCCAGCCCGCCCAGGGGGAGTGAGCGGGCTGTGTCGCGGGTATTAACGCTTGCGCACCAGGGCCAGGTACTCGACGTTGCCGGAGTCGCCGGTGATGGGCGAGGGGATGGTGTTGAGCAGGTCGACGTCGTCGCGGGCGTTCAGCCACTCCTCGACCCGCAGGAGGATGTCCTCGCGCAGGTCGTCGTTGCGGATGACACCGCCCCGTCCCACCTCGCCGCGCCGGGCCTCGAACTGCGGCTTGACCAGCGCGACGGCGTGGCCGCCAGTGCGCAGGTGGGTCAGCGGCTGGGGCAGAGCCAGGGTGAGCGATATGAAGGACACGTCGATGACCAGCAGATCCACGGCCTCGGGCAGGTCGAAGGGAAAGCGGGCGTTTATCTTTTCCATGCAGACCACGCGGGGGTCCTGCCGCAGCGTGTAGGCCAACTGCCCGTGCCCCACGTCGATGGCGTAGACGAGGGCGGCGCCGCGCTGGAGCAGGCAGTCGGTGAATCCGCCGGTGGAGGCCCCGACGTCCAGCGCCACCTGTCCGGCGACGTCGAGGCCGAACTCGTCCAGGGCGTGGGCCAGTTTCACGCCGCCGCGGCCGACGTAGGGCAGGCGGCCCCGGACTTCCAGCTCCACGCCGGCGTCCAGCAGCACTCCTGACTTGGCCACCCGGCCCGAGGGCACGAAGACCAGGCCCGCCATGATCAGGGCCTGGGCCCGCTCCCGGGAGTCGGCCAGGCCCCGCTCGACGAGGAGCAGGTCGGCGCGGATTTTACCTGGACGCGGCATTCTAGTACCGAAAACCGTTATTCCCGTGAAAGTGAGAATCCAGAAAGACCCTCATGCCTGGTTCCGTTCCTTTCATCCGGGCATCCCTGGATTCCCGCTTTCGCGGGAATGACGGATTCTGGCTTGCGCGTTTCTCTTTCCTGCCGCGGTTGGCGGCGGTTATCGGCCGACGAAGTTGGGGCGCCGCTTCTCGAGAAAGGAGCGGTAGCCCTCCTGGTAGTCCTCGGTGTCGAACTGACTCAAGGGGAGCTGGTTTTCCTCGTCGGTCAGGTCCGACAGGACCGGCTTGGCCTGCACCTGGCGCAGGGTGAGCTTGTTGACCGAGTGGGACAGGGGGGCCAGCGCGGCGATCTCGTTGGCCAGCTTGTAGGTGGCTTCGTGCAGCTCCCCGGGCGGCAAGACCTGGTTGACCAGCCCGATACGCAACGCCTCCTGGGCGTCCAGCAGCCGGCCCGACAGCAGGATGTAGAGGGCGTTGCCCTTGCCCACCAGGTCGACCAGGCCGCGCATCTCGCGGTGGCCGATGGTGATGCCCAGCCGGGCGACGGGGATGCCCAGGCGGCTGCCCTCGCCGGCGATGCGCAGGTCGGTGGCCACGGCCATCTCGCAGCCGCCGCCGGCGGCGAAACCCTGGATCATGGAGATGGTGGGCGTGCCGATCTCGGCCAGGGCTTCCAACAGGGCGTTCACCGCGTCGTTGTAGCCCTTGCCCTTGACCGAGTCGGAGCGGTGCTTGTGGAAATCGGCAATGTCGGCGCCGGCGGAAAAGGCCTCGCCCCCCGCGCCGGTGATGACGATGCAGCGGATCTCGCCGTCGGCGTCCAGCTGGCGCATCAGGGCCGCGAGGTGGAGCCACATGTCGTAGCTGATGGCGTTGCGCTGGGCCGGGCGGTTGATGGTGACGGTGGCCAGCGGGGGCTGGCGGTCGAGGATGATGTGGTCGTTCAAGGTTGGCGTTCCTATGCGAGAATCTAATCTTGCTCGGTCGCGCTGCGGTTAGCTTGCGACATATCTTGATGAGACAATTTCGAGGGCGAGGAGCAGGCTCCGTCAGACAACTTCTTTCCTTTTTCTGGATGCATTCGTAAAGGCCTGATCTTCCTGGGCAAGGAAGGCCCTCAGTTTTTCGAGGGCAGACCTGGTGAGCACTACACCGACGGCGTTACCTTCGGGGTCATATTCCAGGATGAGACCCTGGGCCAGAGTCTCGCCCTCGCTGAATGCAGAGTTCCCAGCCGCTCCGATCCATAGCACGTTGTTATCGAAAAACTGGACCTCGAGCTCCGGTTCCGGAGAATTCTTATAATCAGTCATTTCCTGGAACTCCCAACAACCTGAGCAGGCGCCTGTCCATGAACGGGGTGGCAATCCTGTTTTCTTCCACCACTACTTTCAGCCACCTACGCCTTTCCGGGACCCAACTATAGTATATGTCATCGCCGTCCGATTCTTGGCGGTCAGGCTCCGCAATGGCTCTAGCCACCCACTCGGAGCTCACGTCCGGATGCTTCTCCTGCCAGATTGAAACGGAATTTGCCAGCACCTGTCTGGCGTAATGCCATCTATCCATGAGTTAAGCATGAAGGCGCAGGGAAATCCTACCATCTCCGGGCTGATCCCTGCCCCTATGGGACTAATTCCCCAGCAGCGCGGATAGGGCCCGCCTGATGGTGTTGCGGGCCATGGGGAGCTTGTAACCGTTCCGGGGCAGGGGCGCGGCGGAGGCGGACGCCGGTGGCGTTGGCTATGCCCGGCAGCTTCAGGTCGGCAGTGTGGCGGGCTTCCCTAGCCAGTTTCACCTGCAGGTCCCGCCTAACCCGCCGGTACCGGCTGCGTTGAGAACCATTTAAATTCCCTAACAACGAGGACGCAGAAATCAATTCTGCGTCCTTTCAGGTGTACCCTGCCCCGGGTGTTCTGGCCTAGAGCACGTGGAAAAGCCGGAGGTGGTCGCGCAGCACGTCGGCGGCGAAGTCGTTTTCAATGTCGCGCCAGACCGAGTGGATGTGGTTGGCCCCGTCCTGGCGGTTGTCGAACTCCACCACGAAGTTGCCACCGTGAATGCGGTAGTAATGGGGCTCGTCCTTGGAAACCGGGCCGGCCCACCCGAGGTGGAAGTGGTCGAGGCCCTCATCCCGGATGGCAGCCAGTTTCTGCTCGGCCAGGTCGGTGCGCACCTGCCCCACGTAGAGGGCGACCAGGTTGAGCAGTGTCTCCTTCTGCGTGCCGGTCATGTCGGCGGCGGCCAGGCCCTGAGGACGGAAGGGGAAGGAGACCTTGGTGGCGTTGTAGGTGAGGATGTCCAGCGGCGCCTCGTCGTAGATGGTAGCGGTAGCGCGCTGCCCGTCATCCAGGCTCTCCATGAGCTGGAAGGCCAGGTCCTCCCGGTCTCCCAGGATGCGCAGTCCCTGCTTGGGTCCCTTGCGGACCTCGGCGGGATTGGCGCCGAAGAAGAACGGCGTTACGGATATGACGTTGTCGCCCCAGATGCTGAAGTGCAGGGAGACGTGATGGCCTTCGATTCGCCATCCCCACGGGTCTTTCGGTCCCGGCTCGCCGAAGATGGTGAAGTTGTACAACTCCACGTCGCGCACGAAGGTGATCATGCCCATCTCCTTTTCCAGAGGGCCAAGAACGTCCTCGTGCTCGATGATCTGACGGCATTGCTCGTAGGAGCGCGGAGTCAGTCCCGACTGCAGCAGGGCAAAGGCCAGGTCGCGCTGGTTGGCGTCCATGTCGCGCAGGGCCAGCCCGTGCCGGTTGATGGGCGGGTAGTACCAGTACATCCGCTCGCCGTCCAGGTATTCGAAAGTGGCACGGTCCTTCTGTTCGGAGCTCAGGCTGTCTAGGAATTGGCGGGCCGCGGCACCCATCTGGGCCGCTGCCAGCGGTTGGGATTGGACTGTGGCCATGCTGGATCCTCCTGGCGAGTTGGGATAGGCAGGGTGGAGTTTATGGGGGAGGCACCGGGGCGTCAACCGGAACCGGAGGTGGATGCGGCTCACTCTCCCCGGAGGCGGCGCAGTTCATCCTGGAGTTCACGGACGCGGGCTTCGGCGGCGATGCGGGCGTTTTGCTCGGCCAGGTGGGCGTCGCGTTCTTCCAGGTAGGTATTCAGGTATTGTTCACCGACGGGGTCCCAGAAACGAAGTTGGCCTTCCTCCCAGCAGAGGGAAAGTCCCAGCGCCTCGCTTCGGCCCCAGAGGTGGCCCTCCGGCGTGTGTTGTATGGGGACCGGCTGGTATTCGTCTCCCACAAGCCGGTCGCCCGCGAGGTGGGTGTTGTGGAAATCACCCCCCGAGGGATCGAAACGCCAGTATTCGGGAACGCCGAATTGAGCGTAATCCAGCCGCTTTATGCCCTCGTCCCGATTTCCGGTGGTCTCGGACCCCACCTCCAGCACGAAGTCCGGGGGTTTGCCCTGCTCGGGGATCAGGTACCCGTTCCTGGGAATAATGAGGTCCGGCCGGGCATCGAACGCTATCAGCAGGTCCGGGTAGCGGATTCCCTCCCGGTTCTCGGTGGCGAAGAGCCCGGCGGCGATCTCGCTGAGGATGACCGTGGATTCCTGGTTGGCGAAGTGGGCGGTCAGGGCACCCGGGTATCCCGGCAGGTTCACGTTGTGAAAGGCGGTCATCTCTTCCGGCGGCGCATCCGGGAATTGGACTGTTTCACCCGCCTCAGCGGGCGGGACCACGCGTTTGGTTATCATGGCGGGCCTCGATCAGGAACGAGGAAATGATGGGTGCATTATACCGGCTGAGGAGCCGACATGCGCGGCCGCATCCCGGTGGGCAACAGGGCAATCGCGTCTTAAAGTGGTGAGGCTCATTAATCCGTCAGTTCCGCGAAAGCGGGAATCTGCCCAACCTTGCGACCGGAATGCCAATAATTGCCAAAACCCTCTGGATTCCGGCGAAAGCCGGAATGACGGGGTTGGGGGGCGGTAATGACGGTCGTGAGCAAAGCTGAATCGATTACGACGCAATTGCCTGACGACAAAGGCAGGCCGGTGGACAGTGTCGTGAATCGGTTGGTCCAGTTCAGGTTGGATTCATGGGTGAGACAAGGGCGCACGGCCGTGCGCCCCTGCGTGGAAATGGAACCATCGGAATCGCAGTGCTGTCGGGCGGTAGCGTCGACGGGTGCGGTTCTGCCGGGTTAGTTAAGCGCGCCCTGCAGGGACTCCTCCAGCTCGATCAGGGTGGCGAATCCTTCGAAACGGTCCAGGATGCGGCCCTCGGTGTCCAGCACAAAGGTCCACGACTCGTTCAAAAAGTGGGGTATCTGGGTCAGGCCCCACTCGTCCACCGTCGGAGCGAACCGGGCCCGGGAGAGGTCGCCCTGGATCTCGTCGGGATTGTCGTAGATCTCCACGTGGATGAAGTTGGCCTGGCCGGTGTATTTCTCGCGAAGCTCCGACACCGTGTCCACCTGGGGGCCGCAGGTGGGGGTGGTGCAGAAGGCGGGGCTGGCGAAAACAACCACGGAGGGCCGGGGGTTCTGCGCCGCCTCCCGGATGGTCAGCTCGTAAAGCGCCAGATCGGGACTGTAATCGGTGGTGACCAGCGCGATATCTCCGTACTGGCCCAGCGTCTTGTTCTCGCTCAGTGGAGCGATGGTCCCCAGGCCCGGCACCGGCGAGGCGTCGGCCACCTCCACCTCCACCATGCCCCACCCGGTGGCGTCGGGGCCGGCGGCGGCGATGTCCAGCCGCCACGTACCGGCGCGGTCGAAGTCCACCTCGGCGGCAAAGGTGCCACGGGTCCCGTAGGGCCACTCGTTGAACCTGGTCCCGGTTTCCTCCCCCGGCGCGTCGTCCGGCAGGTACACCGGGGTGAACGCCACCTCGGAGTCCTTGACCAGCCCGGTCCCCGTGGTAAGCAGGAAGGCAATCCGCTGCGGACCCGGTTCCAACACCGTGGTGGCCAGAATGACGTTCAGCTCCTCTCCCTCCCGGTAGGGCTGGTACGCCGCGGCCCCGCTGTCCGTTTCCCCGGCCGCCGGTTCTGTCGTGCTCGGCGCTGCGGTTGGGGTCGCCTGGACAGCGCCGGTCCCGGCATCGGCGGTGGGCGCCACGGTGGGCTCGACGGTAGGTTGACGTTCTTGGCTTGGGGAATCCTGCGCCTGCGCCGCCGAGTCCGTAGAGTCCGTCGGGGCTGGCGCCTGGGTATTCTGCGGGGCTGGCGCCGTCGTGGCCGTGGGCGATGCCGGCGAATCAGGCCTCTGGGTCGCCGTGGGCGACTCCTCCCCGCAGGCGGCGGCCAAGGTGAGCAACAGGGCGGCGGCCAGCGCCAATGAAACAGGCCAGGTCCGGAGTGCGCGCAGTGGCTGCATCAGTAACCGTCCTCGTAGATGCCGAATGTAAAGGAGAACAGCCCAAAGTCGTCAGACATGGAGGCCAGGCGCAGTACCTGCCCTCCCTCCCAGGTGGGATGCTCCACTATCTTGTATAGCCTGGGCGTGTCCACTTGCAGGTAGGAGACGCCTTCCTCGTCGATGATGATGTCGGCGCCCCTGTTGTCCACGGTCAGATACTCACCGTTGACCGTCACTCGGACCCGGTATGATTCGCCGGACTCGGAGGTGAGCACGGCGTTGACCGAACGGGCGGAATATTTCAGCTCGAGGAAGTGGTCGAAGTGTTCGGTCTGCTCGGCGTGGCGGGCGCTCTCCGGGCCGATGGCCCAGGGACCGTTGAAGTAGATCAGGTTGGGCCGCAGCGACTGGGGGGACTCCGGGCCGATAAACCGGGCAATTTCGCTGGCCTCGTCCTCGTTGTCGTTGGAGGCCACCGCCGCCCTGAGGTATTCCTCGCCCTGGGCGATCCCACCCCGACCCTGGAGCACTGTGAACTTCCAGCCGGCGAACAGCTCCCGGGTGACGTCATTGCCGCGCTGCAGGAAGGTCTCGTCGCGGCCCTGGTCCTCGGGCAGTGGCATGTCCATGCTGGCCGAAGCCCCTCCCCATTCCAGCAGGTCGCGGATCTGCTCCTCGGTCTCGGCGTACTTTCCCTCGCCGAAGTGGGTGAAACGGATCTCACCGGTCTGGTCGATCAGGTACTTGGCCGGCCAGTAACGGTTGGAGTAGCTGCGCCATACCGTGAAGTCGTTGTCCTGGACCACGGGCCAGGCCACGCCCTCGTCCTTGGTGGCCTGGACCACGTTTTCATAGACCTTCTCGAACTCGAACTCCGGCGTATGCACCCCCACGATGACCAGCCCCTGGTCGGCGTAGCGGTCATGCCATTCCCGGAGGAATGGCAGCGTGCGGATGCAGTTCACGCAGGTGTAGGTCCAGAAGTCGATCAGGACCACCTTCCCCCGCAGGCTCTCCATGGTCAGCGGCTCGCTGTTGATCCACTCCTGGGTGCCCATGAACTCGGGGGCGCACTGCCCGATGCCGCCGCCGATCACACCATCGCAGGGAACCAGCATCGACAGGTCGGGAGTCGGCGACTCGGTCGCCGTTGGCGGCGGCGCTAACGCGGCCTGCGGGGTGGCGGTGGGGTCGGACCCGCAGGCCACCAGCAGCGCCAGCAGGGCCGCCGTCATGACAAATATCAGCCGAATCATCAGAAACCGTCCTCATAGGTGCCAAAGGTGAAGGAAAAGAGGCCGAAGTCATTGGACAGCGAGGACATCGCCAGTATCTGGTCTTCCTCCCACGTGGGATGCTCGATAATCTTGTAGGCCTTGGGAGAGTCCACAATCAGGTAGCTCTCGCCGTTGTCGTCGATGATGATATCCTCTCCCCGGTTTTCCTCGGTCAGGAATTTATCGTTGACGGTGACCAGGACCTTGTACGGTTCACCCGAGTCCGACGTCAGGACGGCGTTAACTGACCTTGCCGAATAGCGCAGCACGATGACGTCGGTGTAGATCTCCGTATCTCTCGCGTGGACGGCGCTTTCCGGGCCGATGATCCACGGTCCGTGGAAGTATATGACGTTGGGTGCATACGCGTTCGGCAACTCGAAGTGGCCTACCACACCCACCTGGCTGCCGGACCGGTAAGAAGCATTGGCAGCATCAGCGTAGGTTTCGACCTGGCCGATGTAAAGGCCGCGCCCGGACTGGTAGTGGCTGTTCACGAAGACCCAGCCAGCGAACAGCTCCGGGGTTCGCTGCCTGGTCCTCTCCGAAGCGTAAGTTTCGTCTATCCGCTGATCTTCCGGTAGGGGCATGGCGTGGGCATCGGCCTCGGAGCCGATTTCAGCCAGCAGCCTGCGTATTTCCTCCTCGGTCTCGGCGTAGGCGCCCTCGCCGAAGTGGCGGAACTGGACAACCCCGTTCCTGTCGATGAGGTACTTGGCGGGCCAGAACCGGTTCGAGTAATCACTCCAGACCTGGTAGTCGTTGTCCTGCACCACCGGCCAGGCGACGCCCATATCCACCGTGGCCTCGACCACGTTGTCATAATTCTTCTCGAACTCGAACTCCGGCGTGTGGACGCCGACAATGACCAGTCCCTCATCCGCGTAGCGCTCGTGCCAGGACTGCAGGAAGGGAATGGTCCTGATGCAGTTGATGCAGGTGTAGGTCCAGAAGTCGATCAGCACCACCTGGCCCTTGAGGCTTTCCATGCTGAGGGGCTCGCTGTTGATCCACTCCTGGGTGCCCTGGAACTCGGGGGCGCAATCCCCGATCTCGCCGCCCCGGTCTCCCTCGCAGAGCTCCACCGGTTCCTGGGGCGCGGCCGCGGCGGTCGGTTCCGGTGTTGCGGGGGCTGCGGTCGGCTCCGGTGTTGCGGGCATGGCCGTCGGCTCCGGTGTTGCGGGCGCGGCGGTCGGTTCCGGTGTTGCGGGCGCGGGCGTCGGTTCCGGCGTCGCGGGCACGGGCGTCGGCTGCTCCCCCGGCTCCTCGGTGGCGACCGGGGTCGGCTCCGGCGTGGCCGCCGGCTGCTCCATCGGCGCCTCAGTGGCGACCGGAGTCGGCTCCGGCGTAGCCGTCGGGTCCGGCGCGCTGGCAGTTGCGACGGTAGCCGGGGCGGCCTCGGTGGACGGTACGGCGGTGGCAGTGGGGTCCTCGCCGCCACAGGCAGCCAGAACGAGCAACGCCGCCAGCGCTGCAACCGGAAACGCCGTGAATAGGAATCGGCGGGATGGCCGCAGGGAGGCGGGTCGGCATGTACGCAGCATCAGTCAGGGTGCTCCTGTTTGGTGGAACTAATACGTTGGGCGAAGGGTCCCCGGATTTACAACCCCCGCTGCGAATACCGAGCTGCGCCGGGGCCGCTCCGCGGTGCCCGGACCGTCCTAGCGGACCGCACCGGGAATCGGCACGGTTTCCAGCAGCCTGTCCACCACCTCCCGAGTCTGGAGGCGGCGCATCCTGGCGGAGGGCGAGAGTATTATGCGATGTCCCAGAATGCCGTAGGCCATCGTCTGCACATCGTCGGGTAGCACATAGTCGCGGTTCTTGACCAGCGCATAGGCGCGGGCCATGCGGAACATGCCCAGCGACGCCCGGGGCGAGGCTCCCAGAGTTACGTCTTCGTGGTTTCGGCTGGCCTCGGACAGGCCGACCATGTATTCCCTAATAGTGCTGTCGACGTAGACCTCCCTGGCGGCGGCCTGCATCTGCACCACATCCTCGGGGGTGGCAACGGCATCCAGGGTCTCGATGGGGTGGATACGCTCCTGGCGCTCGATGACCGCCAGTTCCTCGGCGAAGTCCGGGTATCCCAGGCTCACACGGACCAGGAAGCGGTCTAGCTGGGCCTCGGGCAGCGGGAAGGTGCCCTCGTATTCGATGGGGTTCTGAGTGGCCACTACGATGAACGGAAATCCCAGGTAATGAGTCACCCCGTCCACCGAGACCTGCCACTCCTCCATCGCCTCCAGCAGCGCAGACTGGGTCTTGGGGGTGGCGCGGTTGATCTCGTCGGCCAGGACCACCTGGGCCATCACCGGGCCGGGCCGGAACTCGAACTCCCTGGTGCTCTGATTGTAGATGGAGATTCCGGTGATGTCGCTGGGCAGCAGGTCGGGAGTGAACTGGATGCGCTTGAACTGGCAGCCCAGCGAGGCCGCCAGGCTCCTGGCCAGCATGGTCTTGCCCACCCCCGGAACGTCCTCCACCAGTATGTGTCCCTGGGCGATGAGCGCCGCCAGGGTCTGCTCGATGACGTCGGTCTTGCCCACGATGACCCGCGAGACGTTTTCTACGATGGCTCGCGCCCTGGCGGGGGCGGAATCTGTCTCCTGCACCTGAATCCCTCGGGGATGCGCGAGGATGAGTACGCAACCTTGATGCCCAGATTTTTAGTGTATCATAGGCAATATCAACACTGTAGATTGACCGTGCCACTGGGTACTGTTGCCCGTCGGTTGGTCGATACCGCCGGACTGTCCGGCGCTGCCAGTCGCGGCGCCAGCCCGGGCCGGGTGAAAGAACGGGGCACCGGCCGCGACACCATTGGGCAACTGCGGTGTTCCCGGCGCGGACCGGGCGCCTCTACCGGTCCCGATGGAACATCACCCCTCGCCGCCGCCGGCGCACATCAAAAAGGGTAAGCGAACCGGCAACCTTTCAACAGTAAGTGTAATTGGCGGTGGTTCGCCCTCATGACCGTAAACAAGCGCACGTTCGTCCTCCTGGCCCTGCTTGTGGTCCCCCTGTTCTACGCCATCGGCACCGGTTTCGACTTCCTCTACACCCTACTGTACGCCGTGCTCCTGCTGTTGGCCATCGGGGCAGGCTGGGCCTGGGTCAATCTGCGTGGACTGGACGTTCGGGTCATCCGCTCGGCGGACCGCGGGCAGGTGGGCACCTTCCTCGACGGGCGCATCACGGTCTCCAACCGCAACGTGATTCCAAAGTCGTGGCTGGAGGTCACGGAGCTGGTCAACGGGGTCCCGGAACCCGGCGGACGCGGCCTGGCCCTGGACCGACGACAGGCCCGGTCTTGGCGCATCCGAACTTACCTGGCGCGCCGCGGGCTGTTCGAAGGCGGACACGTGAGGGTGGTGGGCCAGGACCCCTTCGGCCTGTTCCGGCTCAGCAGGAACTTCCTAGACCCGCACACCTACATCGTCTACCCGGCGGTGGTGCCCCTGCCCAACCTGGACCCGCTGTTCGCCGGACTGCCCTCGGACAGCCGCCTCACCCGCCAATTCGACCAGGTGACCACCGACGTGGCCTCGCTGCGGGCCTGGCAGCCCGGTGATGCCTATCGTCGCATCCACTGGCCCTACACCGCCCGGATGAACTCGCCGATGGTCAAGGAGTTCGACGTTGGTTTTACCGCCCAGTTCTGGGTGCTCCTGGACCTGCACCGTCCCTCTCATCACTACGTGGAGAATGATGACCCGCACGAGACGGCGGGCAATGGACCTTCCCCCGACCAGCTGTTCCGGGCGGACAACACCGAGGAGCTGGGAGTGACCCTGGCGGCCTCCGTAGCCCAGCGACTGATGGAGCTCTCAATGCCCGTGGGCATGGCCGTCAACGGTGAAAGCAGCCGCATGCTCCGGCCTGACAACGGGCCCGATCACCTGGGGCGCATCATGGAGGCGCTGGCGGAGGCCAGGGCCGCGCCGGCCGCACCCCTGCCGGAGTTCATTTATTCCATTCGCCCTCACCTCAACCACTTCCACTCCGTCACCGTCGTCACCGCCAACACCGACCCGGCGTGGCTGTCCGCCCTGCTGGACCTGCGGCGGGGCAACGTCACCGTTTCCGTTGCCATGATCGACCCTGCAACCTTCGGCAGCGAGCGGTCGACCGAACAGGTGGTTGCGGCGGCGGCAGTCCAGCTCATCCCCATCTACACGGCGGGAAGGGACATGGCGCTGGACAACGCGCTCTCCCGGCCAGTGAACCGCGATGCGGTGGACACGCTGGACCATGTGCTGGTGGCCGGCAATGACCATCCCCGATTCGGGGAACGGTCAGCAGGGGAGGCGGCCCCGTGATCGGCGGCTCCGCGGCAAGGGCGCTGGGCCAGGGCCTGGACAGCGAGTCGCTGGGCCGGACCGCCGAGGGGCTGCTGACCCGGGTGTCTCCACCCGACGGCTGGATCGCCCTCCTGCTGATGGTGGCCAATCTCGGGGTCGTCGTCCTGTCGGTGGAGCAGGCCGACTGGGCGCCAACGCCCAACATGGCCGGCCTTATGCTCCTGGGGATGCTGACCGCCCTGGTCTTTCGCCACCTGCCGGTGTGGTGGGGACTGGCCATTCTACCCGGCCTGGTCCTGGGAGGGCTGACCGTCACGTGGCAGATGTCCGGCTTCACCATCGACGGCGAGCCCCTGGGCGGCGCCGCAGTCCTCTGGGACCGCCTGAGCCTCTGGCTGGACGCGGCCCAGGAGAATTCCATCAACATCGACCAATTGCCCTTTGCCTTCGGCCTGGTCACGGCGTCCTGGCTCCTGGGGTACTTAGGGGGATGGGTTTATCTGAGGCACCGCAACTTCTGGGGCGTCTTTGTCCTGAGCGGCCTGGGTCTCTTCTCCAACCTAACTTTTCTGCCGCCGAACACCATCTTTCACCTGTCGCTGTATCTCTTTACCGCCCTGCTGGTGGTGGCCAGGGTCCAGGCGGTGCGTCGCCAGACCCAGTGGCAGCGCCGCGGCATTTCCTACGACGAGGAGCTGCGAAGCCTGACCCTGTCGGACAGCTTCTTCCTGGCCGTGGCCATCGTCGTAATTGCCATCGTGCTCCCGGCTGGCGGGGCATGGTCTTCCGCCACCACGGCCTACGAGTCGCTGCGCAAGCCCCTGGTGACGCTGGAGGACGACTTCAACCGCCTCTTCGCGGGGCTGCCGGCGCGGCGGGAAATCGGCTTCCGGATCTGGGACGACGTGATGGCATTCCAGGGCACCATCAGGCCTGGGAACACGCAAACACTGTTTGTCGAGTCGCCCGCGGCCATGTACTGGAAGGCCCGCACCTACGACACCTATAACGGAAAGGGCTGGACCTCCGAGCACACGTGGTTCCGGGAGCTGGACCACGTTCCCGAGTTCTCCAGGCCCGATCCCCCGCACAACCGGGTCGATATCAAGTACGCGGTCACCCCCCTCTACGAGACCGACATCCTCTTCGGAGGCGCCAGGATCACGGGGGTGAACCGGGACGTGGAAATCGAGACGCCTGTTCCGCCCTACTACAGGATCGACCCAATCCTCTTCGATCCGCTGTCCTACCTGCCCTCGCCGTGGCGGGAGGCAGGCCAGGCCATCTCCGCCAGGATGCGCGAGGACCCGACGGCAGGCCCGGAGGACCTCCAGCCATTGCTGCCTCCCCACTTCCGCGTGGCGGAGATCCAGCCCAGGGAGGGGCACTCGCCCGTCGTGCTGCTGGAGGAGGCATTGCCCGATCCCCCCGAGGTACTGGCCGTTCGCAGCCGCACCGGGGTTTTCAAGACCCGTGATACCTACACCGTCACTTCGTCGGTGCCTATCGAGAGCCCTGAGGAGCTGCGCTCTGCCGGAACGGTATATCCCCCTTCCATCCTGGTACGGCACACGCAGCTGACCCACAACCTGCCGGAGCGGGTGCGACGGTTGGCCCAAGAGCTGACGGCCAACGCCGACACTCCCTACGACAAGGCACGGGCCATCGAGGCCTACCTGAAGACCATGATCTACGACCTGGAGGTGGATCCTCCGCCCTATGACGCCGACGGGGTGGACCACTTCCTCTTTGAACAGAAGAGGGGTTACAGTGAATACTTCGCCTCCTCCATGGCCGTGATGCTGCGTTCCGTGGGTGTGCCGGCCAGGGTAGCCGTGGGCTACACTACCGGCCAGGAGGTGGATTCGCCGGGCCTCTTCGCGGTCACCGACAGCAACAGCCACGCCTGGGTGGAGGTGTACTTTCCGGGCCACTCCTGGATTCCCTTCGAACCCACGCCGGGCGCCGCTCTGCCGGTGGTGATGTCCGTGGGCGAAGGAGTGGGGTCCAATATCGGGGCAGGAATTAGCGAGGAATTCGATTTGGACTGCATCGACTTTCTGGACCCGGAGTGCGACCCAGGCCTGGAAGGAGTGCTGGGCGACACGGGTGTATCTCCAAACTCCGGACCGGACGGGGGCCTTCCGCGCTGGACCTGGCTGGCGGTGGCGCTGGGAATCGTGGCGGCACTAGGAGTCTTCGGCTGGTGGGGATACCGCCGCTACCTGGCTGCCTCCCCCGAGCCGGCGGTGGCCTTCAGACGCATGATCTCGGTGGCAGCTATGAGCGGGCTGATCCGGGTCTCCTCCCCGACCACTCCGCACCAGTTCGGCCAGCAGCTGGGCCGGCTGCTGCCCGAGCAGAGGGAGCGGGTGGACCTCATCGTGGAGTCCTACGTGCGGAGTCGCTACGGCGGCCGGAGTCTTTCCCAGGAGGAGGTGGACCAGATGCGGGGCGCCTGGCGTCAGCTCCGGTTCCCCCTCATGATGGAAACGGCGGGACAGAAATTCTTCCCGAGGAGCGACCTGTGAGCGGACTGAAGTTTCATATTCAACAGTTCCCCACCGGGTGGGTGGGGTTGATCGGGAGCGAAAGGGGACTGCGCCGGGCTTCCCTGAAGCCGACGCCCCAGGAGGTCCTTGAGGACCTGGGATCGGAGGCGGAAGGGGCCGAGGAGGACCCGGGGTTCTTTGCGGACATCGTGGCGTGTCTGACGCGGTACAACGACGGAGACCTCGCCGCCCTGGACGGTATTGAGCTTGACCTGGACGGCGCGCCACCCTTCTTTCGCGCCGCTTGGGATGCTTGCCGCACCATCCCGCCCGGCGAGACCCGTAGCTACCGCTGGCTGGCCGCCGAGGCGGGAAATCCCCAGGCGGTGCGCGCCGCCGGACAGGCCATGGCCCGCAACCGCTTTCCCCTGATCATCCCCTGCCACCGGGTCATCGCCAGCGACGGCGGCCTCGGTGGCTACGGCGGGGGAGGCCTCGGCGTCAAGGCCAGGCTGTTGCAGATGGAGTTGGGGATGCCCGTAGAGGAATGAACACCCGGCAACGGGACCGATCCGGCGCACACAGGAAATACCTATTCGGGAGAATGTGAATTGGCAACTAACGACACAGCACGCCCGGCGGAGAAGTGGGCCCAAGTCAACGGGCTGGACATGCGCTACTTGGACTGGGGCGGCGACGGCGAGCCGCTGCTGGCCCTCCACGGCCTGGCCTCCTCAGCCCACTGGTACGACCTCGTTGCTCCGCTGCTGCGGCACCGGTATCGCATCATCGCCCCCGATCAGCGGGGCCACGGCCAGACCACCAACGCCGATTCCGGCTACGACTGGCACACGCTGTCCGACGACATTGCCGCCCTGCTGGACCATGTCGGCGGCGACGTCCCCGGCTTCCGGGACCCGGTGCCGGCCCTGGGCCATTCCTGGGGCGGCCACGTGGTCAGCAACTTCGCCAGCCACTACCCGGACCGGGTCCGGCGCATCGTAATGATCGACGGAGGCTTTCTCGACGGTCGGCTGTTTCCGGACCCGACGTGGGAGGCTTTCTCCAGCATGTTGCGCCCCCGAAACGTCTCGGGGGACCGCGAGGAGTTTCTCAACCGCCTGAGGGAGCAGATGGCCAGCTTCTGGAACAGCGAGATCGAGCGCATCGTCCAGACCATGGTCTACGAGGACGAAGAGGGCCAGATCCAGGACATCCTCCGCCCCCAGAACCAGGCCCAGGTCATCCGGGCCATGTGGGACGATCCCTGTTCCCGCACGCTGACGCAGGTGCGCTGCCCGGCGCTGATCGTCGCCGCCGGGCCCGCCGCCGACCGTGCCAACAGCGACTTCTCGCTGCTGCGACGGCGGCTGGTCGGTGCCGCCGAGGCCGCCATGCCCAACGGCCGGGCCCACTGGATCCCCGAGACCGTGCACGACATCGGCTACCACAAGCCCGGGGAGTTGGCCCGCGTCATTCAGGAGTTCCTCGACGAGTAATCAGAGAGCAGGGGCGCCAAGCGATACCGGCGTAGAATGCCCACACGGTCGGCGCAATTTAAAGTGATACAATCGAGGCAGTACATAATAGAGAGCCAAGCATTACAACTCCCGTCAACACCTTTCAGGACATCCTGGACGCACTCCAGCAGAACCCTGCCTTGAGGGACCAGCTCAGGGACTTCATTCTGACCGAGGAGTTGCTCCAGCTTCCCGCGCAGTTTGTCCTGTTGAGGGCCGACGTCGACGAGCTCAAGAAAGGCCAGGCGCGCCTGGAGGAGGGGCAGGCCCGCCTGGAGGAAGGCCAGGCCAGTCTGGAAACCAGAATGAACAGGCTGGAGGGGCGGTTCGGAAACGTCGAGGGCCACCAATACGAGCAAAGTGCGGCCAACCGGTTCCTGTCCCGTGCCTCCCGGCTGGGCATTGAAAGACCTCAGATTGCCCACTCCAAGGCCGGACAAACGCGCCAGGACTCTCACGACGCGATGGTAAGCGCGGTTCAGGCAGGTCTCATATCCCAGGACGAGTACGATGACCTGGCCGAGGCTGACCTCATAATACGCGGCGGCAATCGCCGCCATGCAGTTGTGGAAATCTCCCTGGGGCCCGACGAAGAGGACCTGTCCCGTGCCGTGCGCCGCTCTGATATCCTCCGGCGGTCAACCGGCGACCACGTTTCGCCGGTTGTAGTAACCCCGGGGCCCCACCAGGCCATGGTCGCAGAGGCGGAAAGCAGAAATGTTACAGTCCTGGACATCCCCGCCTGAGGGTCCTCCTGTAACAAACTGAGCGCCAGTTCTACGCCCCATCACGTCAGCGGCAGAGGCGGCTGCCAGAACTTGCTGGTGTCGTTGACCGTTATCTCGTCGACCCACTTGACCCAGTCGTAGCCGCGCTTGTGCGGCTCCACCATCCGCGCCGGGAAGCCGTGGCCCTGGGACAGGGGCTGGCCGTCGACCCGGCTGGCCAGCATGGCCCGTTCCGCCTCGTCCATGGAGTAGCGCCGGAAGTAGCCGGTGCGCGACCGTATGGTGATGCTGCCCGCTCCCGGCCGAGGCTGCGCCCGGGCCAGCAGCGCGGGGACAGGGACTCCCTGCCAGGGCCGGGTGGTGAACCAGCCGCCAGTGCAGTCGAGGGTGGCCGTCAGCTCGTCCTGCCAGCCCAGCAGTTCCTCGTAGTCCATCTCGTAGGGGTTGTCGACGTGGCCGTTGACACGGAGGCGCCAGGTGGATGCGTCCACGCCGGGGGTGCGGTCGTTGAGCCACATGGTCACCGGGAAATCCGGACCGTCCTCCGGGTGGGATCCGGTGAACCGCCGTCGCCCCGCCGGGGCGCCCGTCCAGTCCAGGAGCTTTTCGGAGAGCTGCCAGGCCACCAGCCCGGTCACCGCTACCCCGCCGAAGCGCAGGAAGTTGCGGCGGCCCGCCACGTAGCGCGTCCGCAGGCTGATCTTGTGGCGGATGGTATGCCACAGCAGCAGCGGTATGAGCACCAGGGCCAGGGTGATATGGATGGTGGTGCCTGAGAAGCCGAGGAAGCTGTAGCGTCCGATGTGGCTCCAGGCAAGACCCAGTCCCAGCACCGTCAGCAGTCCCGCCAGCAGCACTATGGAACCCAGCATTGCCTCCGGAGACCGAGTCCAGTTGCTGCGGGTTCGGAAGGAGCCCAGGATGTTGCGTGACTTCCAGAGGAACAGGACGACAATGGCGAGCCCGGCGATGCGGTGCAGGTGCATCGCGGCAATCCACTCGGGATTGTTGTGGGTCAGGCCCAGATATCCGCTGACCAGCTCGAAGGTGAACAGAGCAATGAGCGCGATGTTGGCCCAGGGGAATCGCACGGGCAGCCACCCCTTGCTGCGGTCGGATGGGGTCGAGCGGGGACAGTGACATTGTACGTCCCCTGCCGCATCTTACGCTCCAGGGGAGTTGGGGGATTCGTGGGCTCTAGGGGGTCGGGACCTGCCGGCGATTCCGGGCACCACAAATGGGCACGGCGGGGCCGCGCTTGGAGCACCGCCTCTGATTCGTTGCACGCGGGTGTAGCGCTAGCGTAGGTCGGTCACGGCCCCGCGAGAATCCGGCGGATAAACAGGAATCCCGACGAGGTTCAGGCGTGAGTGCCGGGGCGGGCGGAGTCAGCGTCGCGGTCGACTCCCGGTCGGTAATGTGGCGGGTGCGGGAGTGGAGGGCGGAGAGCGCTGAAACCGTGGATTCCCGCTTGCGCGAGAATTTCGGAACTCGAAGAATCCAGATGCATTCGCCTTGGGTCTACTCAGGGTGCTGCAATCAGGCGCTATGCCACCTGGAACGCCCATATCTGGTGGAACACCTCGGGCTCGCCCTTGGGCAGGGGCTGGTAGGGCTCGCTCACCTCGGCCAGCTTCCACTTGCCCGCGGAGGTCAGACCGTCGAAGTAGGCCTGGTATCCGTCATCCACCATGTCGACCCGAAGGCTGAAGACGATGTATCCTCCCGCCTTGGTGACCCGCACCAATTCGTCGAAGGAATTGATGGGGGCATGGCCCAGGGTGAATACGCCTATGCTGATCACCGCGTCGAACTGGCCGGTCTCGAACCCCAGCGTGTCGCCCAGGGTCATCTGGTGGAAGGAGCTGTAGACGTTCTTGCTGCGGGCCTCGTCCAGCATGCCCTGGGACAGGTCCATGGCCGCCATGTTGGTGAACCCGGCGTCGGCCAGGCACTTGCCCACCAGGCCGGTGCCGGCACCGGCGTCCAGCACCGAGGCGCCGGGGGACACCAGGCGCGCCAAGACGGCGGCCCCGGTCTGGGGCGCGTTCCAGGCGAACACTTCGTCCAGGTCCTTGTCGTACTCGGAGGCCCACTGGTCGTAGCGTTCCTCCAGCTCCCGGTTGTTGGTTGATCCGTAGACCCACTGCACCCGGTCGTGACTTTCTCGCATGGTCATGGCAGAACTCCACTTCAAATTCCCTCACCCCGACGAGGGAGAGGGAATTCGGCAACTAATGGCAGGATGGGGAAGAGGCGAGCCTATTTGCGGCAGACGTACAGGCCCCAGCCCAGCTCGTCGTTCTCCACCGCCCTGGCCGTTTCCAGGTAGGCGGTGGTGAGCCACTCGAAGTGCTCCGCGTGCTCGCCGGTGTCGCCCTTGGGAGTCCGGTCGGCCAGGCACAGATAGCTCTGGCGCAGGTGGCTGGAGATGTCCACGGCTTCCAGCAAATCGAACCCCTGGGCCTTCAGCGCGTCCTGGTACGACTCGAAGCTGAACTCCGTATCGTACAGCAGCCGGTCGTAGACGAACCTCTGGGCATCCTGGCTGACCTGCTGCTTCGGCTTGATCAGGTCGTCGAAGACGAATATGCCGCCAGTCTCCAGCACGCGGTGGACTTCCTTGAGCACCGTCCGCTTGTCCGGCACGTGATAGATGACTGCCTGGCTCCAGACGTGGCTGAACTGGCCGTCCCGGTAGGGAAGGTCGGTGGCGGAGGCCTTCTCGAAGGCCAGCCGGTCCCGAAGCTCCGGCTCCTGGCCCTCCCGGGCCGCCTTGGCGTTGTCCACGCGGACACCGCTCAGGTCAATGCCCGTGACGTGGCAACCGGCGTATCCGGCCAGCCATATGGCGGTAGTCCCGTTGCCGCAGCCCAGGTCCAGGGCCCGGGCCTGGGCGTCTATCCGCCCCTTCTCCACCATGATCCGGTCGAGGTTGGCGCAGCCCTTCAGGAAATCGGTGCCGGTGGTCTCGTCGAAGTAGCCCCAGTGGACGCTGCCATCCTCGTCCCAGACGGCACGATAGATGGCGTCTTCAGCATCGTAATAGGTCTCGGTTTCCTGTTCAGTGAACCGGCTCGACATGCTTGGTCCCCTCCAGGTACTCGACAAATCGGTTGTCCTGGTCCACAAGGATCATCTTGGGGTCGACCGGGGATTCGGAGACCTCGAAGGACATGATGATCAGGCAGTGGCCCTCGGCCGTCAGGCGGGCAGCGGCCCCCTGCACCGCGATCTCGCCGCGTCCCCGCACCCCGGGGATCACGTAGGTCTCGAAGCGGTTGCCGTTGTCCACATCGCAGACCAGCACCTTTTCGAACTCCCACATGTCCACCTTTTCCATCAACCCCTCGTCGATGACGATGCTGCCGATGTAATCAGGGTTGGCCTCGGTGACCCAGGCCCGGTGTATTTTCGAGCGCAAAACCTCACGCATAAATCCCCTCCTTTCTGGTCATATGTCTCTGGGAAATTTTTCTGTTTTTACAAATAATCTAAAATTGCAATAATTTCGTATGCGATTCCGTTGACAATTGGTTCTTCAGCGGGACTTTCTCCCCGGGCAATGCGGTTTCCGGGTCAAAAAACGGGCGCAAGCATTCCCGCGATGAAAGCTGTGGGTTCAACAAGGCCGCAACAGGCAGAACGAGGTCAGTCGATGCCCGGGGCGGTGGGAACGAGGCGGGAAGTTCCGGTGGGAGAGGCCCCTTTCGTCTTCGATTGGGGGTAAGGAGCTATGGTTCGCAGGGCAGGGGGCAGAGCTGTCTGGTGCTGATCGGAATCCGGTTCAAGCTTCCGTTACGAACCGGAGGCCGCGTAGAGCGATAAGTCATAATCATGTCCATTCGGCAGAGATTGGGGCCCGGCTTTTTCCCTGTCCAATACCTGGGTCTCCACTTGCATCGGCCGGACTAATCGGGCATTGGAAGCAATTTCCAAGCTGTTCAGGGCGAGTCTAGCAAAGGCTCAAGGGGTGGTCAAACTTTATTGCCGCCTTCAATTCCGCCTTCCCGGTATGTCAGCGCTCTTGCAGACGGATATTCGTAAAAAAGCATGGGAAGTTAAAGTAATTTCTCAATTATGGAAATTGGATTAACGATTCCCTCACAAATTTGAAGCTGAGAGGGTGATAAATTTCGTCGAAAAAAGCTTCGCGGTGACGAAAAACGGACGGGACGAGAAATCGCCTCGCCGCGTCCGAATAACCGCGACCGGCGTTGGTATCAGACGCCCAGGGGCATCTCCTGAGTCACCGCCACGGTGTCGGGGCCCAGCAGGCCCTCCAGCCGCTCCCGCAGCGGGTCGCAGTAGCCCGTGCTCACCACGGGCAGCTCCATCAGCACTCGCCGGTCCGGCGTGCGTATTTCCAGGTTGACCTTGTCGCGGCCGGGATACTCCAGGATCACGCCGATGACCTCCCGCAGCAGCATGGCGTCGTGCTGGGGGTCCTGGGTCTCGGTCACCGCCAACTGCACCAGCCGACTGCTTGACGGTACCGCAGGCGGCGCGGCCGGAGCATCCCCATTGGCACGATGCCCGTTGCCATTGGCCTGGGCTTTTCCGTTGCCGTTCCGGTACTGGCCGTTGCCGTTGCCGCTGCCGTTGGCCTGGGCCTTTCCGTTACCGTTCCGGTATTGGCCGCTGCCGTTGCCGTTACTCTCGGCCTTTGCCGGTGCGGCGCCGTTTCCGTTTCCGTTGGCGGACAGCGTCGTGGGACGGTCCGGCACGAATTCCTCCGCCTCGTCGCAGGACACCTCCATCCGGTCGCCCCGCAGCCGCACCCGGCCGTTAACCCGGACCGTGCGTCCCGCCTGCCACAGCGCCTCGGTCTGCTGCAGCGTATCGGGCCAGACCGTGACCTCCACGTTCCCGCCCAGCAGGTCGAGACCCACGATGATGAAGCGCTGCCCGTCCCGGCGCGCCCTCTCCGTTATGGTGCTCACTATACCCAGGAGATGGACCTGCTGGCCCTGCATCTCCTCGCTCAGTTGGTCCAGCGATACGATGGATCCACCGGTATTGCCAGCGGTCAGCTCCATCAGCGGATTGTGGGAGAGGGCCACACCCAGGAGCTCCCGCTCCCAGGTTGCCTTCTCCTCCGGCGAGGCGTCGCGGTTGTCCAGTACGATTCCCGGCCCAGGTCCTGCGCCTTCGGCTGCCCTTGCAGCCGCCGCATCCGCGCCGCCAAAGAGGCTGCTCTGCCCGCTGCTGCGCATCTGCGCCTCCCGCTGGGCCGTGGCCACGATGCGGTCGAGGGCCTCGAGTACCGCGCCACGATTGCCCAGGGGGTCGAAGGCCCCGGCCCGTACCATGCTCTCCATGGTGCGCTTGTTCAGGTTCGCCGCGCCCGACCGTCGGCAGAAGTCGTCGATCGACCGGAAGGAGCCGTTTTCCCTCCGCTCCTCGACCAGCGGCCTGACCGCGGACTCTCCCACGTTCTTGATGGCGGCCAACCCGAAGCGCAGTCCCGAGGTGCCGTTTTCGTCGCGGTCCATGGCGAAGAACTCGCCGGACCGGTTGATGTCGGGCAAAAGCACCGGAATGTTGAGGCGGAAGCACTCATTGATGGAGCTGATCGTCCTGTCGCTGTCCCCCAGGCGGGCGTTGAGCACCGCCACCATGTATTCCACCGGGTAATGGGCCTTGAAGTATCCGGTCCAGTAGGAAATGAGGGCGTAGCTAACGCTGTGGGCCTTGTTGAAGGCGTACCCGGCAAAGGGTTCGATCAAGTCGAAGATCTCCACCGCCAGTCCCTGGTCGTAACCCTTGGCGGTGGCGCCGGCCACGAAATTCTCCCGTTCCTGGGCCATCAGCGAGGCGATCTTCTTGCCCATGGCCTTGCGCACGATGTCGGCGGCGCCCAGCGAATAGCCGGCGAACTGCTGCAGTATCAGCAGCACCTGGTCCTGGTACACGATGATGCCGTAGGTCTCGTCCAGCAGCTCCTTGAGGCTGGGATGCGGATAGGTCACGGCGGCCCGCCCGTGCTTGGCGTCGATGAACCGGTCGATGTTCTCCATCGGCCCCGGCCGGTAGAGAGCGATCATGGCCGCGATGTCGCCGATGCTGGAGGGCTTCAGCTTCTCGATGTAACGCTGCATCCCGGCGCTCTCCAGCTGGAACACGTCGGTGGTGTTGCCCGAGGAAAGCAACTCGTAGGTTTTCCCGTCGTCCAGCGGCAGCGACTGCAGGTCGACCTCGACCCCCCGGCTCTCGCGGACCACCTTGACGGCCTGGTCAAGTATCGTCAGGCTGGTGAGCCCCAGGAAGTCCATTTTCAGCAGACCCAGGTGGGCCACCGGGTCCATGCTGAACTGGGTCATCAGCACCGGGCTGCTCTCGTCGCCGTTGGCGGGGCGCTGCAGCGGCACGGTCTCGGTCAGCGGCTCGTCGGCGATGAGCACGCCGGCGGCGTGGGTGCTTACGTGGTGGACGATTCCCTCCAGGCCCTGGGCCTTGTCCACCAGGTTCCGCACGCTCTCGTTGCTGTCGACCGCCCCCTGGAGATCGGGGCTGACCCGCAGGGCGTCGTCCAGGGTGCGGGCCTTCATCGGCACCATCCGGGCGATGCGGTCCACGTCGCCGTAGCTCATGCCCAGGGCGCGGCCCACGTCGCGCAGGGCGGCCTTGGCCCCCATGGTCCCGAAGGTGATGATCTGGGCCACCCTGTCGTTGCCGTACTTGTCGATGACGTAGTGCAGCACCTCGTCGCGGCGGTCGTCCTGGAAGTCCATATCGATGTCCGGCATCTCCTTGCGCTCCATATTCAGGAAGCGCTCGAAGACCAGCCGGTACTCCAGCGGGTCCACGTCGGTAATGCCCAGGCAGTAGAGGACGACGCTGGCCGCCGCGCTGCCCCGCACGCCGAACAGGATGTTGCGCTGGCGCACGAACTTGATGATGTCCCACACCACCAGGAAATAGTTGGCGAAGCGCGTATAGCGGATCACCTCCAGCTCGTAGCGCAGCCGTTCCACGGCCTGCTCGGGAGCGTCCGGGTAGCGCTGGCGGAAGCCCTCCTCGCAGACCTGGGTCAGGTATTCGTCTGCGTCCATTCCCCCAGGGGTCTCGTAGCGAGGAAGGTGGGTCTGCCCGAAATCCAGCGATACGTTGCACATTTCCGCTATCGCGCCGGTGTTGGCCAGCGCCTCGCCCCGGATGCCCGAAGGCAGGTCGGCGAAGAGGTCCTCCATCTCCTGGGGGCTCTTGATGTAGTAGGAATTGTCCTCCATCAGCCGGCCCCTTTCGTCGTTGACCGTGGAGCTGGTCTTGATGCGGACGTAAACGTCCTGCAGGTCGTGCTGGTGTTGGTGGACGTAGTGGGCGTCGTTGGTGGCGACCAGGGGCAGCCCGGTCTCCTGCGCCAGGCGCAACAGGCCCTCGTTTATCTGGTCCAGGCCGGGGACGTGGCGGTGGTTCTGCAGTTCCAGGTAGTAGCCATCGCCGAACAGCTCGCGGTACCACCCGGTGGCCCTGGCGGCCTGCTCGTACTGCCCGTCGGCCAGCAGTCGCGGCACCTCGGCCGAGGGACACCCCGACAGGCACACCAGCCCGGAACCGAATTCCTGGAGCAGTTCCTTGTCCACCCGAGGCCGGTGGTAGAACCCCTCCACGTGGGCCTTGGTCACCAGTTGCATCAGGTTGCGGTACCCAGTGTTATCGCGGGCCAGCAGCACCAGGTGAGCCGGACTGCGCTCGCTGGGGTTCTTTTCGAGGCGGCTGTTGTGGGCTACATAGACCTCGCAGCCGATAATGGGCTTGATCCCCGCCTCCCGGCAGGCGGAATAGAAGTCGACCACCCCGTAGAAGGTCCCGTGGTCGGTGATGGCCAGCGAGTCCATGCCCAGATCGCCGGTGCGGGCGACCAGCTCCGGTATGCGGCAGATGCCGTCCAGCATGCTGTATTCGGTGTGAACGTGCAGATGGGTGAAGGCCAAGGGTTCAGTCCTCCGGAAAAATGCAGCCTCGCCGTATTCGGTGAGCACAGGGTGCAGACCGCGTTCCGTTCCGCCCGCTGCTTCCGATTATACGGGAGGCCGCTCCGGCGACCCATGGACAAAACGGCAATGGAGTTCATTTGAACGGGCTGGAGAGAGGGGCCCCGCAGTCACTCCCGCCCGGCAACCACCACATGTAGGGC
This sequence comes from Dehalococcoidia bacterium, assembly GCA_965208825.1. GTDB lineage: Bacteria > Chloroflexota > Dehalococcoidia > Lucifugimonadales > UBA3495 > VXOI01. The sequence goes on along the minus strand of CBDBPP010000005.1, from coordinate 1,503,883 downwards.
AGGACCCCTGTGACTGCCACAATATGACACAGTTGCCGACATTATGGCAAGGGGCAACCGGAGCTGAAATTCCATGAAAACGCCGGGGTCCGGCACCCCTCGAATTTCAGGGCGTGGACCCCGGCCATGTACCGGGTCAGGTTTCCTTATTCCGTCGCTGGCTGTTGCGGAGGCCGGTGGCCTGGGGTTACTCGTCCTCCCATTCGTCCCGCCTGGCGGCCCTGATGCTACTGGCGGGGACCGGGTCCTGGCGGTTCACCAGCCGGGTATCTCCCCAGGTGGCGCTTTCCACGTAGTTCTTGAACTCCCGGCGCTCTCCGCAGAGCCGGCACACACCGGGGCTGGTCGGGCCGTCTGCTGCCTGGATCACCCAGTGGTGCTGGCATTCCAAGACTGCTTGTGGGACCTCTTGAACGGCTACGTTCTCCATCTGCTGTACCATCTCACTCACCCTCTTTCCTTGTTACGAAATTTTATCATCCCGTGCTTGATTTCGTCAACGATTTTGGCGAAACTGAAGCTCAAAACCTGCACCCTGGAAACGGTATCCGGCTAGCAGCCGCGAGAGGGGCGCCCGCCGCGCGCCTCCGGCGTGGCCGCCTGCTCTCGTTGACTTTTCCTGCCCCGAACTGATTAAATCGAGAGCTAATCAAAGGCGGTCTTTCACAATTCATCTACCTTGAACAGAAGGGGGTCAGTGATGGGCAGAAGGCTTCTCAAGGAACTGGATCGCTCATACGGTTTCGACGAGGTGGCCATCGTCCCCGGCCAGGTGACCATCAACCCTGAGCTTACCTCCACCAAGATGACCATCGGCGACCTCGAGTTCGAGATTCCCATCATGGCCTCCGCCATGGACGGTGCCGTGTCGCCCAGGTTCGCCTCCCGAATGCACGAGCTCGGCGGCCTGGCCGTCCTCAACGGGGAGGGCCTCTACTCCCGCTATGACGATCCCTACTCCATCCTCGAAGACATCATCGCCACTCCCCAGGCCGAGGTTACCGAATTCCTGCAGCAGGTCTACTCCGAGCCCGTCAAGGAGCACCTCCTGGCTGCCCAGGTGCAGGAGATCAAGGCCTCCGGCGCCGTGTGTGCTATATCTTTTACGCCCCAGAGCACCAAGCGGATGTCTCCGGTGGCTGTGGAGGCCGGCGCCGACATGGTGGTGGTGCAGTCCACCGTTACCACGGCCAGGCACATGTCCAACAGCTACCGCGGCCTGATCTTCTCCGAGCTTATTGATGCCATCAAGGTCCCTGTCATGGTGGGCAACTGCGTGACCTACGACGTCGCCCTGGAGCTGATGGAGACGGGCATCGACGGCGTGCTGGTCGGTGTGGGACCGGGCGCCGCCTGCACCACCCGCGAGGTGGTGGGCGTGGGGGTCCCCCAGGTCACCGCCACCCTGGAGTGTGCCGCCGCCCGCGAGGACTACTACAAGCAGTCCGGGCGCTACGTCTCGGTGATCACCGACGGCGGCATCCGCACCGGCGGCGACATCTGCAAGTCCATCGTCAGCGGCGCCGACGGCGTCATGCTGGGTACTCCCTTCGCCCAGACCGAGGAGGCCCCGGGACGGGGCTACAACTGGGGCATGGCCAACCCTCACCCCGAGCTGCCCCGCGGCACCCGCGTCAAGGTCGGCACCAGGGGCTCCCTCAGCCAGATACTCTATGGCCCCACATCGGTCACCGACGGCACCCAGAACTTCGTCGGCGCCCTGCGCGTCGGCATGGGCATGTGCGGCGCCTACTCCGTTCGCGACCTGCACCAGGCCGAGATGATCATCGCCCCCGCCATCAAGACGGAGGGCAAGTTCTTCCAGCTGGGCGGCTGACACGGTAAAGTGAGGCGGTGTCCCCAGAGTTTTACGCAACTATTGGAGTTGGTGTCTCGACCATCGGCGTCTTGTCGGGACTGACGTTTATTCTCCTCAGTCAAGTCAACCGCCGAATAGACCGGCTCGAGACCAGAATGGAACGGCTGGAAGACCGGCTGGAAAGGCTCGAAGACAAGTTCGACCAGCTCCTGGAAAAGGTGCAGTCTCTGGACATTCGGGTGTCTAAGCTGGAGTGGATGCTGGACGCCGCGCTGTACGGCAAGCCGGTCAGGTTCCCTCCAGAGAGCGACAACGGGAACGCCACCTGAGGAGCAAGCCATGGCCACTGCGGATAGAACGATCGAGATTCTGGTGCCCGTCGCCGAGGATGTGCCGGAGGAGGTGGGGCTCAGCGCCTCGCTCTCCGGCTTGGAGGGCAAGGTCGTGGGCCTGCTGGAGAACCGCAAGTTCCATGCCGACACCTTCATGCAGGAGCTGGAACAGACCCTCCTGAACGACTACGGCGTCGCGAAGGTCATATACAGCCGCAAGTCCACCTACAGCGCCGCCCACCCTGGCGACCGGCTGGAAGCCCTGCTGCGGGAGTGCGACGCCATCGTCCACGCCATCGCCGATTGAGGCTCCTGCACGGCGTGGGGTCTCCACGACACCATCGTTACCGAGTCCGGGGGCGTACCCTCGGTCAGCGTGATCACCAGCAGCTTCACCCGGGCGGCGCAACTCCGAGCCGCCTCCCTGGGTATGCCCGGCGTGCGCCTGGTGGTGCTGCCCAGCCCGCTGGCCAGCCGCCCCGTCGACGACGTCCGGCAGATGGCCCGCGACTACGCCCCGGAGATCGTGGGGCTGCTGACGGGGTAGGCGGAGCGGCGGGACCAAGGCGAATGGAGCGGGCTGACTAGATGCGGGCTGGGGAGACATAATGGACTTGAGAGTTGTCTTGGGAAGGCATCTGGATGGACTGTGCTATTGGTACGGGCAAGGGGTGGGTAACGGGCATAAACAATGTCGGCTCGCGGTCGTAAAATGTACTAACCAAAGCACATTAACGATATTATTAGTTGGTTAAATGCGCACATGCAAAAGGATTGAATTCTAATGAGGATCGAATCGGTTCATATAGAAAATTTTAAGCGATTCACCGATCTACGCATCGAGGGCATTCCGCCTACTGCAAAATTGGTTGTAGTTGTAGGCCCAAATGGGTGTGGAAAATCCTCCTTATTTGACGCCTTCTTGGACTGGCACAAACAGTTTGCAGGATGGGGATATTCTGGGGATGAACCTTATTATCGAAAAGATGATCAACTAAGTTTCGGCTGGGGCGCAAATGTAACCATAAATCTGCACGATACCCCAAGATTGGGGAGCAATTCTCTATATGTCCGTACTGCATATAGAAATGAATCGGATTTCTCGGTTAGGGAGATCACGAGTCCTCCGGAACCTACCTCGTTAATTCAAAATAGACGCCTCATTGACAATGACACAACTGTTTCAGGAAATTACCGGAGCATCATTTATGAAACTACGGCGGGCGTCTATGACGAATGTAATGACGCAAAGACAATAAAGGCGCTCCGTGAAGAATTGATTGGTCAAATTCGTAAGTCGATGAGCAATGTATTCGAGAACCTTGTTTTGAACAACATCAAAAATCCATTGAGTTCTGAGGGTAACTTCGGTTCTTTCTCTTTTGAAAAAGGCTCTGCGAAAGCTTACCACTACAAAAACCTTTCTGGTGGAGAGAAGGCAGCCTTTGACTTAATACTCGATGTCCACCTTAAGAGTAAGTATTTCACAGAGGCCATATACTGCATCGACGAGATCGAAACTCATCTCCATACTGGAGTCCAAGGGCGCATTCTGCTGGAACTGGCCAAGACAGTTCCTGACGTATCACAATTGTGGGTTACGACCCATTCTCTGGGTATCCTTCGCGCCGCACAGCAAATGGACGCCGCAAAGCCTGGCTCTGTATCCATTATTGATTTTGAAGGTGCTAACCTTGACGCTCCCTGCGTTATTCGTCCCACGACCTTAAATAGGATTTCTTGGGAGAAAATGCTGTCAATAGCCCTTGATGATTTATCGGACCGCATTGCTCCCGAGTACATAGTTGTGTGCGAAGGCTCGTCAATGGGAAATCGGCGTAAGGATTTCGATGCTGGCGTCTATAATCAAATATTGGGAACACAGAACCCAGGTATCGTGTTCGTGTCGGGTGGGTCGTCGAGAGAAGTTGCAATCACGGGAAATTCAGTGAAAAGCATATTGGAGGGGGTTCTTCCCCGCACAAAGGTCGTTGCCCTAATTGATAGAGATGATAAGACGCAGCAGGAAGTTGATCAGTTTCAGGGAATAGTTCTTTCTAGACGTAACATAGAGTCATATCTGCTGGCCGACGAGGTAATCGAGTCCCTCGTACGGCAAACGGAAAACGATCATCTCCTAGACGACGCGATCAATGTTAAGGCAAAAGCCATCGAATCCAGCATTAATGGAATGAACCCACCGGACGACCTCAAGTCGGCGGCAGGGGAGATCTACGATAAACTAAAACGATTGCTAGGCCTCCAACAGCCAGGAAACGACAAAGATGCGTTCATGTTGCACACTATGGCTCCACTAATCGTTTCCGACACTGAGACTTATCAGAGATTGAAAGCAGACGTTGTCGATAAGGTAAGGGAATAGCTGACCCCGCTGAAACCTACACAAGCTCTGTACCTTTCCTAACTTACTCGGCCTTAGGGATGTCACATTTACCTCAGTGGATCACATCTCCGACAACCATTAGTAATGCACCGTCGTTCTGCGTCAAGTCAGAACCGTGTGCCAGCATCCTGAATTGGCGGGACGGTTATTGCGTCCAGTTCAGCCTCTACGAACGAGACGAATACAGCTACCACCGCGTGGACTCGCTTGAACCCTTGCTACCGGATAACCGACTCTGGTCGAATTCCCAACCCGCCGAATTGGTCAAGGGTTGAACCTATGCCGACGGGACATTTAGTGCCAGCGCGAGATAGTCCTCAGACTTCCTATCTGGTGATCCCGAACTGATCGCGGTGACAAGAACAGCCGCCGCTGTGGATCAGACAAGCCTCCTGTGCGGCGAATCGGATGGGCTTTCGGTCATGGACTTGCGGCGGAACTGAACCCAGAACGGGATTTACTGATATCCTTGCCCCAGATTGCACCCAGGAGCCGCCCATGACCGCCACCCCCCGCCTTACCTCCCGGCGCGAGCGTGTCCCAGAGTCCTTTGCCGCGATGCAGGACTACTTCTGGGAGCAGGGCTGGACCGACGGGCTGCCCGTCGTCCCGCCCACGGAGGAAGCCGTGCGTGAGATGCTGGCGGCCATGGACGCCGACCCCCAGCACTCCCTGGGCGTCTTGCAACCCCGCAACTCGCGGGCCACGCTGGAGAAGCTGGCAATCAACGCCGTCATGGCCGGGTGCCAGCCCCAGCACTTCCCGGTCGTCGTCGCCGCGGTTCGCGCTGCCCTGGTGGAGGCCCACAACCTGGCCGGCACGGCCGCCACCACCGGCGGGGCCAACCAGGTGCTCATCGTCAACGGCCCAATGGCGCCGGAGCTGGGGATCCAGGCCGACGCCGGCTGCTTCGGGCCCGGCTTCCGCGCCAACGCCGCCATCGGACGGGCCCTGCGCCTGATAGTGCGCAACGTGGCGGGCCTCATCCCGGGCGAGATGGACAAGGCGACGCTCAGCTCTCCTGGCCGATACAGCTTCTGCTTCGCCGAGAACGAGGCACGCAGCCCCTGGGAGCCGCTGCACGTGGAGCGCGGCTACGCGCCGGAGGACAGCACGGTCACCATCGCCGGCATCCTGGGACTGTACCGCATCATGGAGAGCACCTCCGGCACCGGCTTCGGGGTCCTCGGCACCATCGTTGGCAACATGAAGACCGTGGGCATCGCCAACTACTACCAGCAGGCCACCGGCGGGCAGGTGATCCTGGTGCTCTGCCCGGAGCACGCCGCCGAGATCGCTGCCTCGGGCCTGAGCAAGGCCGACGTCAAGGACTACGTCTTCCACAACGCCCGCATGCCCGTGGGCCAGCTCAGAGGGATAGCCCACTACGGCAACCGAACCTGGCCCGCCTGGATCGACGAGTCCCGCGACGACGTGATGGTGCCCATCGTGCGCTCCGCCGGCGACGTGGTGGTGCTGGTGGCCGGGGGCGACGGACGCCACTCCTGCTGGATGGCCGGCTGGGGCGTGACCCTGGTCTCCACGGAAAAGGTGGAGTACTCTCTCCGGTCCTGAATGCCCCCCGGACCGGCTGCAATCCCCTGCGTCATTGCCCTGAAGACAGCCCATTTTCGTACGTCAACCTGGCCGGAGTGCCATCGGCGATTCCCGCCCTCCCTCCGCAGGTGCCGCGAAAGCCCCAATCCGCCTGCGGAGGCCGCGCCACGCCAGCCCGAGGTCCCGGCGGCCCAGCCTCAAAGTCTCCACGCAACCCCTTGCGCGTTTGTGAAAAATGGTGCATACTTCTCAACTGAATGCTTCCTGGTGGTTTGAGCGAGGCGGCCCCACCCGTTCCCATCCCGAACACGGAAGTGAAACGCCTCAGCGCCGACGATACTGCTTGGGTGACTGGGTGGGAAAATAGGTCACTGCCGGGAGGCTATTCTCAAATATATTTTCCCTGACATCAGATTCCGGTGCCCGGTTGGCGTGGGTGACCCGTTGGCCCGAATTACCCGGAGATTCCTCCGCCAGGCGCCGCGTTGATCCGGCAGGTAAACACCCCCCGCGAACCTTTACACCCAGAGACGCGCTCAATAAAATAAAGCTTTCTGAGGGCGTTCCCGCGTTAACGGGGCGGACCCTGTCTGTCAGGGGAACGAGCATCACACCTCCCCAAAGCCAGGAGCGGTATTATGGGCAGCAGATTCGAGAAGTTTTCGGAGCGGGCGAGACGGGTGCTGTCGCTGGCCCAGGAAGAGGCCCAGCGCTTCAACCACAACTATATCGGGACTGAGCACATCCTCCTCGGCCTTGTCCGCGAGACGGAGGGTGTGGCCGCCCGGGTGCTGTCCAGCCTGTCCGTCGATCTCTCGAAAGTGCGCTCCGCCGTCGAGTTCATCATCGGCCGCGGCGAGAAGCCGGCCCAGGGCGAGATCGGTCTCACCCCTCGGGCCAAGAAGGTGGTGGAACTGGCGGTCGACGAAGCCCGCCGCATGAACCACACATACATCGGCACCGAGCACCTGCTCATCGGCCTCCTGCGAGAGGGCGAGGGCGTGGCCGCCGGTGTCCTGGAAAGCCTCGGAGTCACCCTGGACAAGGTCCGCTCCGAGACTCACCGGATCCTGAGCCACACCTCCGGACAGGGCCAGCAGTCCGGGAGGACCAACACCAAGACCCCCACCCTCGACAACCTGGGCGTCGACCTCACCAATGCCGCCAGGTCCGAGAAGCTGGACCCGGTGCACGGGCGGGACCAGGAGTTGCAGCGCGTCATCCAGATCCTCAGCCGCCGGACCAAGAACAACCCGGTGCTGGTGGGCGAGCCCGGCGTGGGCAAGACCGCCATCGTCGAGGCCATGGCCCAGAAGATCGCCAGTGGCGACGTGCCCGACACCCTGCAGAACAAGCGACTGGTGACCCTGGACATGGGCTCCCTGGTCGCTGGCACCAAGTACCGCGGCGAGTTCGAGGAGCGCCTCAAAAAGGTTATCGAGGAGATCAAGAGTTCCGGCAACTGCGTCCTGTTCATCGACGAGATTCATACGTTGGTCGGTGCCGGTGCCGCCGAGGGCGCCGTTGACGCCTCCAACATCCTCAAGCCCTCCCTGGCCCGCGGCGAACTGCAGTGCATCGGGGCCACCACCCTCGACGACTACCGCAAGTACGTCGAGCGCGACCCGGCCCTGGAGCGCCGCCTGCAGCCGGTCCGGGTGGAGGAGCCAACCACCGATGAGACCGTGGGCATCCTCAATGCCGTCAAGGAACGCTACGAGGAACACCACAACGTCACCTATACCGACGACGCCATCAACAGCGCCGCCAGTCTCGCCGCCCGGTTCATCTCCGACCGGTTCCTGCCCGACAAGGCCATCGATCTCATCGATGAGGCCGGTTCGCGGGTGCGGTTGCGCGGCAGCGTGACCCCCACCTCCGTCACCGACGCCATGCAGGTGCTGGATGCGGTCAGCCGCGAGAAGAACGAGGCCATCGCCGAACAGCGCTACGAGGCCGCCGCCGAGCTTCGCGACCGCGAGCTCCAGCAGCGCCAGGACCTGGACGAGTTGCGCAGCGAGTGGCAGGAGGGTCAGGGTAGGGAACGCACGGTGGTGACTGAGGACGACATCGCCGAGGTGGTCTCCATGTGGACCGGCGTGCCCGTCGCCCGCCTGGCCAAGGAAGAGACCGAGCGGCTGCTCCAGATGGAGAACGAGCTGCACAAGCGCATCATCGGCCAGGACGAGGCCATCGTTAACATCTCCAAGTCGGTCCGGCGCGCCCGGGCCGGGCTCAAGGACCCCCGCCGTCCCATCGGCGTGTTCATGTTCCTTGGCCCCACCGGCGTCGGAAAGACTGAGCTGGTCCGGGCCCTGGCCGAGTTCATGTTCGGCCACGAGGACAACATGATCCGCCTGGACATGTCCGAGTTCCAGGAGCGCCACACCGTGGCCAGGCTCATCGGCGCCCCTCCGGGCTACGTGGGCTACGACGAGGGTGGCCAGCTCACCGAGGGCGTGCGCCGCAAGAACTACTGCGCCGTGCTGCTGGACGAGATCGAGAAGGCCCACCCCGAGGTCTTCAACATCCTGCTGCAGATTTTCGACGCCGGCCAGCTGACCGACGCCCGGGGCCGAAAGGTGGACTTCCGCAACTCGATTCTGGTCATGACCAGCAACCTGGGCTCTGACCTGATCAAGCGGGAGACCTCCGTGGGCTTCGCCGTCAAGGCCGAAAACGCCCGCACCGACCAGAGCGCCTACGAGCGCATGAAGGACAAGGTGATGGAAGAGGTCCGCCGCTTCTTCAAGCCGGAGTTCCTCAACCGCATCGACTCAACGGTGGTGTTCCACCAGCTCTCCGAGGAGGAGATCCTGTCCATAGTCGACCTGATGATGAACCAGGTCCGCAGCGAACTGGAGGACAAGCAGGTCGCCCTGGAGCTTTCCGACGCGGCCAAGTCTTACCTGGGCGAGAAGGGCTTCGACCCGGTGCTGGGCGCCCGGCCGCTGCGCCGGCTGATCCAGAACGAGGTCGAGGACCAGCTGTCGGAGGAGCTGCTGGCAGGCCGGCTCGGCGCCGGAGACGTCGCCTTTATCGATGTGCATGAAGGCCAGATCAGCATCTCGGCCAGGTCGCCCGCCGAGCAGGTGCTGGAGGAGGAGCCGACCTTGGCCGATTAACCCTCATTCCCCTCGAAACAGTGAAACCGGCGCGTAAAAGCCTTGAGCTTCCCGCGCCGGTTTTTGTTTCACCAGGGCAGGAGGATGAGATGAAGGTCTTGGTCCGGATTGCCGCCGTCGTCCTGCTGGCGGCCGCCGCGTATTACATACTGGGGACCGCCGGAGTATTGATAGCGGCTGCGTTGGGATTCGGCGGCGTCGAGTCTTTAGTCCTGATGTCCACCGTCGGTATTTTGGTTGTTGCCGGGTTAACTTGGGGCGTTCTTACCCTCAGAAAAAAGTATCGATAGATGAGGAGGAGAGGGTTTGGTCCCGTGCTACGGGCCCGCCTGGGACAGCCGCTTCCGCTGAAATTCTGCTGACACTTGCCCGGTGACAGGCAAATGGTTACGAACATATAATCGTATCATTCGATTCCCCGGTTGTCGGGAGGGTGGCGATGGCAAAAGTGGCGGAAAAGCGCAGGGCAGTCTATTTCTGCGGACAATGCGGGCACGAGAGCTCCAGGTGGATGGGCTTCTGCCCCAGCCCTCACTGTGATTCGACACGGCCCCTTTCCGAGAGCAAGGCGTTTGTCTCCCGCACTCCGTCTCAGGCCAGCGGGCCCGGTTTGAGCGGCCCGTCGGGGGGCGGACCGGTGCCGCTCTCCCGGCTCTCCACCGACTCCCACCCCCGCATCTCCCTGGCCTCCTCCGAGCTGGAACGGGTGCTGGGCGGCGGCATTGTGCCGGGCTCGGTCTCGCTGCTCACCGGCGAACCCGGTGTCGGCAAGTCCACCCTCCTGATGCAGTTGGCCGATTCCCTGGCGTCTCAACCGGACAGTGACCCTGCCTCCGGTGCACCGGTGCTTTACGTCACCGGCGAGGAATCACCGGCGCAGGTGAAGCTGCGGGCCCAGCGCATGGGCATCGACGGCCAAGGAATCCTGCTGCTGGCCGATACCGACGTGGACGCCATCCTGGAGCATCTGGAGCAGCATGAACCGGCGCTGCTCATCGTGGACTCCATCCAGACCCTCCACTGCGAGAGCGAGTCCTCCGGGCCCGGCAGCGTCGGGCAGGTGCGCGAGTGCGGCCTGCGGCTTCTGCGCTGGGCCAAGGCGCACAACCGGCCGGTGTTCCTCGCCGGCCACATGACCAAGGACGGCTCTCTGGCAGGCCCGCGAGTGCTGGAGCACATGGTCGACGTCGTGCTGCACCTGGAGTCCCAGGACTCCGGCATTCTGCGCGTGTTGCGGGCCGCCAAGAACCGATTCGGGTCCACCGACGAGGTGGGAGTCTTCCGGATGATCGACCGGGGGCTGGAGGACGTGCCCGATCCCTCCCGAGGCATGCTTTCCCGCCCATCGGGGCCGCAACTCGGCTCAATTGTGACTCCGGTCCTGGAGGGCAGTCGCTCCCTCCTGATGGAGGTGCAGGCCCTGACCAACTTCTCCCAGTTGCCCGCTCCCCGGCGAGTCGCCAACGGCGTCGACCACAACCGCCTGCTGATGCTCACCGCCGTGGCCTCCCGACGCACCGGCCTGGAGCTGGGCGGACAGGACGTCATCGTCAGCGTGGCAGGAGGCTTCCGCGCTGCCGAGCCGGCCACGGACCTGGCCATCCTCCTTGCCGTTGCCTCGTGCTACCGTAACGCTCCCATGCCTCCCGTCGCCGCCTTTGGGGAGGTGGGCCTGAGCGCCGAGGTGCGGGCCGTGCCCCAGGCCCAGCGACGGGTCAACGAGGCCGCCCGTCTTGGCCTCACCCGCTGCATCCTGCCCTCGGCGTCCCTGCCCGAGGTGGCCCCGCCGACCGGCCTGCGTCTCATCGGCGCCGAAACCGTCGGCCACGCCATCCGCGCCGCGCTGGCGCCGGCGGGGGAGGAGGGGGACCTGCTGTCGGCGTGAGACAGGAAACCAGGATAGTACCTTGTGTTGAACTCAAAACTACAAAATACCAGTGCTGGGGCTGCCATTTAAGGATCGTATCTATATGTTGTACAATCTTTCAAAATATTCATGAGGTGAATTGTGGGGGCGCAGCATAACGCTCTGGCAGTAGCGGACAAGATAATTCGCCTGTCCATAGATGACGAAATACCCGTTACACCCATGCAAGTCCAGAAACTTACCTATTTCTGTCACGCATGGATGCTTGGCCTGGGAAACGGTCCGCTCTTCCAGGACGCGGTCGAATCCTGGCAGTATGGCCCAGTAATCAGGTCCGTATACCACGCACTCAAACACCACGGAGCCGACACTATCACGGAGCGACTCTTGGACAGAGAGGCAGTTTTTTCCGATGAGGAGGAGCGACTCATTCGGGTCATTTGGCGGCAGTATGGCCAGCTGGCAGGTTCCAGTTTGTCTCGATTGACGCATGCGGCTGGTTCGCCATGGGATCAAACCTATAAAAAGGACAAACGAAGCCAGATTATCCGCAACCACGTCATCAGGGATTATTATGCGGCCCTTATTGAGAAGCGGAGGGCGGAGTGAGTATTCCCTCCATCTATGGTACCGGTGACGACGAGGAGGAGATATTCCGTCTAACCGACCCTGATGAACATCCCGATTCCGACGACGAGAGCTTAGCTAGACGGGAGGAAGAGTCGATTTCTGGCAGCGGATATGACGACGCGCAAGCTGATCATGACGAACGCTCCGAACATGACTCTTGGCAAGTAACGCTGCACGGGCTCTCCGATGAGGAGTTGGCCGACGCCGCCCGTCTCATCGAAGATATTCAAAACCAGCGCCTTGCGGATAGTTGACGCCATAGTGGTACAAGGCCAAACGGCTGAGAAATCGGGCCCGATTTCTCTCTACCCGTCCCCGACCTCCACCGCAGCCCCGTGCTCGTGGGTGAACTCGTGGTCCTCGCAGGCCACCCAGCGGGAGCCGTCGGCGTAGACCTCCTTCTTCCAGATCGGCACCACCTCCTTGATGCGGTCCACCGCCTTGTGGCAGGCGTAGAACCCCTCCTTGCGGTGCGGTGAGCCCACAGCGACCACCAGGCTGATCTCGCCGATGGCGACCGTGCCGGTGCGGTGCCCGATGGCTACGCAGTCCAGCCCGAACTCGGCCATCAGCTCTTGCCGCACCTCCTCCAGCTTCTTGACCGCCATCTCGTCGAAGGACTCGTACTCCAGGGTCAGCACACCCTTGCCCTCGAAGTTGTCGCGGGTCGTCCCCAAAAAGGTCACCACCGCGCCATTGGTGCCGCGGCGCACCGCCGCCGTGAACTTCTCCGGGTCCAGGGTCTGGGAGGTCAGCTCAATCATGATTCTCTCGCATTGGGTGCAGGCTAGCCGCCGCTGACCGGCGGAATCAGGCAGACGTCGTCGCCGGGCTGGAGCACGTCCTCGGGATCGGCGTAGTCGGCGTTCACCGCCACCACGATTTTGACGTCCGGCGGCGCCAGCCGTGGGTACAGCAGGCGCACCGCGTCCGTCAGGTCGGCCACCGTGGCGCCGACGGGCAGATCCAGCGAAAACTCCCTGGTTCCCGCCCGCTCCCGGTACAGGGCAAACAGTCTTACCTTCAGTTCCATAACGTGATTGTAGTCCCTGGAGTGGCTCGCGCCTAGTGCATCACCAGGCCGCCGTCCACGTTGATCGCCTGCCCGGTGATGTTCCGCGCCCCCGGGCCGGCCAGGAAACGGGCCATGGCGGCGATGTCCTCCGGAGTGTTGGACCGCCCGATGGGAATTTGGGCCTCCCGTGCCTGTTCCAGGTCAGCGATGCTGACGCCGGCAGCCTCGGCCCGCCCGCGCATGGTCTCCACTCCCATCTCGGTCAGCGTGGACCCGGGGCAGATGGCATTGACGTTAATGTCGTGCTGGCCCAGCTGATGGGCCGCTATCATGGTCATCGCGATCACCGCACCCTTGCTGGCGGCGTACGCGGCGTTGGAGGTGCCCGAGTATCCCCTGCCTGCGATGGAGGCGATGTTGATTATTCGCCCGCCCTCGCCTTGCGCGATCATCTCCCGGGCAGCCCGCTGCATTCCGAAGAAAACGCCCTTGGCGTTGACCCGGTGGATACGGTCCCAGTCTTCCTCATCCACGTCCATCACGTAGATGTAGCGGGTCACCCCGGCGTTGTTGACAATGATGTCGATGCGGCCGAAGGCGTCCTTGGCCTGGGAGATCATCCGGTCGATGTCGGCCACGTTGCCCATGTCGGCGTGAATGGCCAGGCTCTCCCGACCCGTGGCTTTGACGGCGATGCTGGTCTCCTCCACATTCTCGGCGTTGATGTCTGATACCGCCACGTGGGCCCCGGCGTCGGCCAGCTCCAGCGAGATGGACCGGCCCATGCCGCGTCCCGCGCCGGTCACCACTGCTATCTTGTCCTGTAGCTCCATTTGTGCGGGTCCTCCCGGTTCTAATCTGTGGCGAGTGTAGATTAGGCGCCGATGAATTTCAACGAGCCAAGTCCCATGGATGACTGAACCGGCATCTGACCGGTTTCTTACGTGCTAGAATTGCCCCCAAGGGAACGATTTTAAGGAGAGCACGATGGTGGGGCGGTCTGTTGAATATATAGTGCTGACAGGTGTTGTCGAGGAGGAGGACGGGCAATTCGCGTCGTATTGTCGAGAACTCGGCACAGGCAGTTGCGGGGATACGATTTCTGAGGCGCTTGACAACCTGGCGGTAGCCATCGAACTCAATATAGAGGGATTGGACGAGGTAGGGGAACTGGAGCGGACGCTCCGGGAACGAAACATCCGCATAGAACCTAATCCTCCAAAGCAGGACGGGGTGGATGTAAACGTACCTCTGGGGCAATTGATCAAGATTTATTCTATTCCCGTGCCACTGGTCGCCAGTGCAGTTTAGCAGGCTCCCCCGCTGTTCCAGCAATGAACTGATCAATGCGCTGTATCGATTGGGATGTTATCGAGGCCGGGCAGCCCGCGGCAGCCATCATCAGCTCTTTCACCGTGATGCCGGGGACCGGACTTATACTGGGGTTGTAGTTCTCGGGAGACGGGAAGTGCCCCGCAGAACGCCGAGAAGTGTCTTGGAGCAACTTCGCATTTCTCCAGACGAACTCAGGGACGCCCTAAGGTAAACTCAAAGCACAGCATACGGGCGAGCTACAGACGAGGAGGTCCATCATGGCAACACAGGCGAGAGTTGACACCATCGTGCGCGGCGGTCAGGTCGTAACCTCGTCCCAGGTATTCAACGCCGCCGTGGCGATCCAAGGCGAGAAAATCGTGGCGGTGGCCCCCGAGCACCTCCTGCCCCCCGCCGACCGCGTCATCGACGCCGAGGGCAAGTTCGTCCTGCCCGGCCTGATTGACGCCCACGTACACCTGGACGGCCACGACGACTACGCGCTGGGGGCCCAAGCGGCCGCCTACGCCGGCATGACCACGCTCATCCCCTTCGCCAACTACAACATGGACGGCGACGAGTCGCTGGTGCAGGCCGGCAACCGCATCCGCGAGGAGATCAACGCCTCCGCCGTGGTCGACTTCGGGTTCCACTTCATCCTCCAGAACCGTCCCTCCATCCTGCGCTCCCTGCCCGAGGCCATGAGCATGGGCTTCAAGTCCTTCAAGATGTTCATGACCTACAAGAAGCGCCCCGGCCGTATGTGCGACGACGACTACATCTGCCAGGCCATGGACCTGGTGTCCCGGGGCGGCGGCGTGCTGCAGCTGCACTGCGAGAGCGGCAATATCATTGAGTTCCTGGAGAACAAGCTCATCGCCGATGGACACACCCACCCCGAGAATTTCCCCGAGGCTTGCCCCGACTGGGCCGAGGAGGAGGCCATCAACCGCGCCATCGCCATGGCCGGCGCCACCCGCTGCCCCACCTACGTCGTGCACCTGAGCACCCACCTGGGCCTCGAGCGCATCAAGCAGGCCCAGTCTCTGGGACAGCGCATCTGGACCGAGACCTGCCCCCAGTACCTGCTGCTGACCGACCAGGAGATGGCCAAGGTCGGCCCCCTGGCCAAGATCGGCCCGCCCCTGCGCCCCGAGGACGGCCCCGACCGCGACGCCCTGTGGGCCGGACTGCAGCAGGGCCACATTTCCATCATCGCCAGCGACCACTCGCCCCACCCGCAGGAGCTCAAGCGGCCCGGCTGGGACAACATATTCGTCGACGCGGAGGGAATGTCCGTTCCCTTCGGTTCCCCGGGCATCGAGACCCTGGCGCCGCTGATGTACAGCGAGGGCGTGGTCCGGCGGGGCATGCCCATCACCTGGCTGGCCCGGGTCATGGCGGAAAACCCGGCCCGCATCTTCGGCCTATACCCTCGCAAGGGCGTCATCCAGCCGGGCGCCGACGCCGACCTGCTGATCCTGGACCCAGGAGTGGACCGGGTCATATCCGCCGAGGACCACCTGAGCAACGCCGGCTACACGCTATTCGAGGGCTGGGAGATCACCGGCCGGCCCTGGATGACCCTGCTGCGCGGTGAGGTGCTGCTCAACGACGGCAAGCTGCAACAGCGCCCCGGTTTCGGCCAGTTCATGGAGTGCGAGGGCCCGACAACGCCGCTGGCCGGCCCGGTGAGCTGAGGAGACTGGACCGGAGACTTCATGCCAATCTACAAGTGGATCTGTCCAAATTGCCGAGGCGCATACATCCTGCCGAGGCAATCAAAACACCGATACAACCACTGGCGCTGCTATTCGTGCGACAGGGTGTTTCATGTTCCGCGAGAAATCGGAACTATGGGCATGGATGATTCGTTTTATTTGCCCCTGATAGTGGCTGAAAGGCCGGACAACTGGGCGCATATAGTCGAGTCATACAAAGGCCCTTACAAGTTTCCCGATGACATGATGATGTATCCCGAGCGACCGCGAAAGAGGAAACGGCGCCGCGCTACAGTCATCGCCGAACAGGATGGCAACGTACTCTTGATCGATGGCAACGTACTCTTGATCAAGGAAAAGGGTGCCAATCGCTACAGCCTACCCGGTGGCGGCATAGAGAGGGACGAATCTTTCATGGAAGCTGCCGTTCGGGAGCTTAGGGAGGAAACCAAACTAATCGCAGTTAAGACGGAATACCTGTTTGATCACGAGGGCACCACTCAATACCACAAGGTGATTTGGGCTTTGGTCAGAGGAAGTGTGAGGATTCAGCGCAAGGAACTGGCTGAACACAAGTGGTGGAACACGACGGACAATGTCTCGATGATTGACTCGGCCACAGTCATTCTTGACAAACACCTCCGAGGCGCATATAGGTGAGGTGCCGCCAGTTCACTCCTCGTCCTGGTCCCAAGGCATCTGCTGCCTGAGGCGCAACAGCTCCGGGTATTCCTCCCTGGGGATATAGGACTCGATGAGGACCGGTGGAAGTCCCAGGGCCTCGAAATCCCCGGTCAGCGACGTCATTACAGTGATTGCCTTTTTCGGGTCGGGGTGCCTGCCGTCCCCCTCGTAGACTATATCGACCTGAAACGTGTCCCTCCCATCGCTGTCCCGTGTCGGTTCGAGGGCGATGGGCCCGAACTTCAACTCGCCCTGGAAGTGTGCTTCAAGCCGCTCGCGGTACAGGGCCTCCACCTTCTCAGCTATGTCGGTCGAGAGTGCCATGCTCATATTCTCCACAATTTAGTGGCGCGATCCTGCTTCACATTGTATTGGAGCGTGGGAACTTCCTGCAGCTCTCCGGGAGCGAGACGTAATGATTTCAAAATGCGATCACGCCTTGAAGGCGGGCATGACCTCGTCGCTGATGAGGCGCAGCGAGTTGAGGAGCCGCTCGCGGGGGATCTGCCCGCCGTAGTTCACCTCCATCACCACGCCAGTCACGCCCAGCTCCTCCTGGTACCCCCGAAAGGTGTCCGTGATTTCCGCCGGCGTGCCGAACACCATTCGCCCCTCCAGTACCTGCTCGTAGGGCGCGGCGGCTATGCGGCGCATCCGCTCGGCGGTCTCCGGGTTGGCGGCGGTCTGGATCAGCTCCGTTACGGCATACTGGATCGCTCCCAGAGCGCTCTCTCGGGGCTCCTCATGGGCCCGCTCCGTCGTCTCGGCGCAGTAGACCGGCACGCGGATGGCGATGTCCGGAGTCCCCGAATGGCCCGACTCGGCCAGCTTCTCCCGGTAGGCCGCCAGCCGTTCCTTCAGCGCCTCCCGGCCCGTGTTGGCGCTGACGAAGATGGGATGCCCCATGGCGCCCACCAGCGGGAAGGTGTCCTCCCCGGCCACCGCCACCCGCACCGGCGGGTACGGCTGCTGGTACGGCTTGGGCGTAACGGTAACGTCCTCGAAGGAGTGGTACTCGCCCTCGTGGGTGAGGGTGTCGTCGCTCCACGCCTTCATGATGATTTCCAGAGCTTCCAGGAACCGGGGGCGGCTCTCGGCGTAGGGCACGTTGTAGCCCTGGTAGTAGCGGGTCAGCCCGCTGCGTCCGATGCCGAAGTCGAAGCGGCCCTTGCTGATGTGGTCCACCGTGGCCGCCTCCTCCGCCACTCGCAGCGGGTTGGTCAGCGGCAGCACCTGCACCGCCAGCCCCGTGCGGATGCGCTCCGTCCGCGCCGCGATGGCGCTGGCGATGACCATGGGCGACGCCAGCACCGCCCGCTCGGGGCTGAAGTGGTGCTCGGCCAGCCAGACGGTGTCGAACCCCATCTGCTCGGCCTCGGTTACCTGGTTGAACGATTCGTCGAAGGCCTCTGCCTGAGAAGCGCCCCGGCGCACGTGGAAGTCGGTGAACATGCCAAAATTCATCGCTTACTCTCCGGTAGTGTTAGCCTGGTCAGATTCTGGAAAACCGGGGAGACCCAGAAGGGCCGCGAAACAGGCATCAATCCGGGTCGCGGCCCGATGCTGCCAGCGGAGCCCGGTTCAGCTGGAACCAGGGCGCAAGGCGGTCAGAGGCATTGTGCAATTCTATACCTACGACAGTGTAGCTTTTCTCGTAAGAGGGGTCCCAATATCCAAAGTGCGCTTTGAGGCCGCCACCAAGGTCTGACGTGGACACAATGTCGTATTTACCTATTATGAGCAAGACGTCGGATTTCTTGTCGTAACTGAACCTCACACCGGCAGTAGAGTCGGCTTTTTCTTGAGCTCGGATGTTCTCCGCCTCACTGAGTGCGCAATAGGGAGCCAAATTTTCCTTTACTGCGTGAATTTCAATGCCTACCACGTCATATCCGCCCTCGCTTCCATAGTCAACTACGAGGCCGTCCTCAGCGCTGGACGAAACCGCGATACGGATATCGGGAGCCGTATCAATGGTCATGATGTCCACTTCTCTGTCGTATTTAACTGTCAGTGCCACCCCGCACCTCGTCAAAATAGCTGAATTCATTTCTAAGGTATCGGGTGGTTGCGGCTTGGCTGAAATACACCGTAGGGATCGTCGGACCGTATATCGATACCGCAACCATTAATAGGTTGCTGTGCCCGGGAATGAGTCCGTAGTAATTCACAGACCTGTTTCTCGCTTCATATCTCCTCGCAATCCAATTCTCGAGGATGTCGGCCAACCACCGTCTTTCGAGTTCTCTCTGTCTGATTCGTTGCAAGACATGGTATGTGAGCCTATATGTCCTATCGCCGACAACCACGATGTTGTCGGGTTCTGGGTTGTGCTGTTGGGGCATCACGTCCATTATAAGCCGGCCCGGCAGGGGCGACGGGGCGGTGCTCAATGGGCAGCGTTTACTTCGTACCTGCCACTCGCCCTACACCGGCGGGCGGCGGGTGTGCCACTCGGTGGCCCGCTCGTAGGCGTGGCCCGCCCGCAGCACCGTGGCCTCCTCGAAGGGCCGCCCCGCTATCTGCAGGCTCAGCGGCAGACCCTCCTCGCTGAACCCGCACGGCAGCGCCAGGGAGGGCAGGTTGGCCAGGCTGGCCACGTTGGTGTACAGCCACGGAGTACGGCTGACGTTGTCCTTCCCGGTGATCGCCGGGTCCGGCTCCAGCGGCTGCGCCGGGACGCCAAGGGTGGGCGAAATCAGCAGGTCCACTTCCTCCATGGCCTCCAGGACCTGCGCACGCAGGAATGTCCGGAGCCTGATGGCCTTGTAGTAGTAAGTGGCCGGCATGATGGCGTTGACCAGGTACCCGATGCGGTTGTCGTGTCCGATCTCCCGGGGACGCTCCCGCAGCAGCTCCCGGTAGGTGGTCGGCGCCTCCACCCGGATTCCCCCATTGATGGGACCGGTGTGGGCCGCCATGGGGATCGACACCTCTTTGACCTCCGCTCCCAGTTTCGACAGCTGGTTGCCCGCGTTGAGGATCGCCTCGCCCACCGCCGGCTCCACGGCATCGGCGTAGAGCACCTCCCGGAGTATGCCCACGCGCAGGCCCTCGATGTCGCCGGTCAGCGCGGCCCGGTAGTCCGGCGCCGGCTCCTGCCGGGTCAGGCCATCCTTGGGATCGTGCCCCGCGATGGCCTGGAGCATAATGGCGCAGTCCTCCACCGTGCGCGCCAGAGGGCCGACGGTGTCCATGGAACGCACGCCTGGGGCCACGCCGTACCGACTTACCAGCCCCCAGGTGGGTCGGATGCCGGCCAGCCCGCACCAGGCCGCCGGGCAGCGCACCGACCCGCCGGTGTCCTCCCCCAGGGTTGCCGCCGCCATGAACGCTGCCGTGGCGGCCCCGCTGCCGCTGCTGGATCCGCCGCAGGAACGCTCCCGGTCCCACGGATTTCGTGGCGGGTCGAACTGGTGCGACAACGCCGTGGTGGCGAACTCGGTCATGTTCAGCTTGCCCAGCAGCACCGCCCCCGCCTGCTTCAGCCGTGCCACCACCGTGGCGTCGTACTCGGGGACGAACTCGTCAAAGGCGGGAGTGCCGATGGTGGTGCGAATCCCCTCCGTGTACATCTGGTCCTTCACCGCCACCGGTATCCCGTGCAGCGGGCCCCGGTAGTTCCCGGCCGCTATCTCCTCCCCGGCCTCCTGGGCCGCCTGTCTCGCCAGGTCGTCGCTAACCGTGAGGTAGGCGCGGATCTCGCTGTTCAGGGACTGAATGCGGTTCAGGTAGGCCTCGGTGAGGTCCACCGGCGACACCTCACCGGTGCGAATCAACTCACCCAGCGTGGCCACGGTCTGATAGGGAAGCTCTGCCCGTTCCATTCGTTCCACCCCCGCAGTGTTGACGGAATCATAGGGCCGGGCCTTTGGGCGGTCAAGGCAGACCGGGCTGCGGTGCCGTGCCTCTAGGGGTCTTACGGCTCTAGGCCACGGCGCCCGCCTCCCTCAGCCGGTCCACCTCGTCGGGGCCGTACCCGAGCCACCCCAGGATCTCCGCCGTGTGCTCCCCCAGCGAAGGCGACGGCGGGGCGTGCCGCGCCGGAGTCCCGCTGAATCGGGCGTAGGGCCCTACCATCCTGACCGTACCTTCTTCGGAGTGGTCGAACTCGTCCACCAGGCCGTTGGCCACCACCTGCGGGTCGTCGAACATCTCCTCGATGAACCGCACCGGCCCGGCGGGTATGTTGCGCTCCTCCAGGATGCGCAGCCACTCGCCGCCGGGCTTGCTGCGGAACAGTTCCTCGGCGCGATGCTCCAGGGCCCGGGTGTATTCCAGCGACTCGGGCCTCGTTGGGTCCCAGTCCGGGGCCATAGACTCGTCGGTCAGCCCCAGCGTCTCCAGCAGTCGCAGCCGGAGCGGCTGGCTGAGGCACCCCACGCCGATGGGCCCGTCGGCCGCCATGTACACCCGGTAGTAGATGTTGCCGTGATGCTCCCGGCGACGGCTGCCCGGAGACAGTTGCACCAGCTCGTCGTAGGAGGCCCCCGCCTCCCGCTGCTCCTGGATGTCCTGCAGGGTCTGCTCCCGCGACTCCCGGTCCAGCCGTTCCACGTGCAGGAACCGGGCTCCCATCAGGTTGAGCGCCTGCCCCAGCAGCGTGGTCTCGATCTTCTGCCCCACGCCCGTGCGCTCCCGGGCGTACAGGGCGGCGCTGACCGATCCAGCCATGGCGATCCCTGAGGCCGTGTCGATCAGTGGGCTGGACCACACCCACGATGGAACGTTATCCACTGTCTTGGTCTCCGAGGCGATCATGCCGGTCATGGCCTGGAGGATCATGTCGTATCCGGGGCGATGGGCGTCGGGGCCCCGGCGCCCGTAGGCCGTGAGTTCGCAGTAGACCAGCCTGGGGTTGACGCCTGACAACCTCTCGTAGTCGACCCCCAGCTTGACGGCCACGTCGGGACGGAAGTTCACCAGCACCACGTCCGTCTGCTCGATCAGCCGCAACAGGACCTCCCGGGCCTCGGGTCTGGTCAGGTCCAGGGGCAGGCTCCGCTTGCCGCGGTTGTAGACCATGAAGGTGCGGCTCTCCGGCTTGGGCGAGTCCGGTGGCGTGAACCGCTGCGTCAGCCTCCAGGGCTCGCCCCACGGGGGCTCGATCTTGATCACGTCCGCCCCCATCTCCGCCAGGACCCGGCCGGCCAGCGGCCCGGCGATGATCTCCGTAAAGTCGGCCACCCTCACCCCGTCCAGCGGACCACCCATCGTTACCTGCCTCCTTCGGTTGGGACTGGTATCAAGTCGAAAGGGATTTACGTAGGGGCGCACATCATTGCGCCCTCAGCTCGTAGAGGACAGCAATCTCTCAAGCTCGGCGTTTACCTCGTCGGGCCGCTCACAGTGGGGGAAGTGGCCGGCCCGCTCCAGCTCGAGGTATCGCGAGCCGGGCACCGCCTCGTGAATTTCGCGCTCGTATTCCTCCGGCTGCATTGGGTCGTCGACCCCTCGCACCAGCGTCAGCGGGGCCTTCAGCCGGTGGATGCGGTCCCGGGCGTCGTACCGGTCGATGGTGAGCAGGTCGTTGTATTGCGAGACCGGCCCGACCCTCCTGTGGCACTGCATCAGCTCGGCCCGCAGGCCCGGATCATCCACGAACAGCAACATGTGCTCCATGGCGTCGAGCCATTTCTGCATCGGCTCTCCCCCGTGGGCCGCCTCCAGCCGGAACTCCAGGCTGCCCGGCGCCCGCGCCTTGGGCCGCATGGCCACCGTCATCAGCAGCAGGCCGTCCACCTCCTCCGGCCAGGTCAGCGCGTATTCCAGGGCCACGCAGGCTCCCAGGGTGAACCCGGCCAGCACCAGCCCGCCGCTGTGTCCCCGTTCGAGCAGCCATTCCCTCAGCCAGTGAGTGTAGCCGGCCACCTCCTCGAAGGAGTCCCCTTCCAGGTGGCCAGGCAGGTCGGGGGCCAGGGCGCTGGGAAAGCGCTCCAGTTGGTAGCGGTACGACGCCGCGCAGCCCCCGGCGCCGGGCCCGTGTATCAGGACAAGTTGCGACACTGCCCGCCTCCTCAGACAACCGGCCAGGGCGGCGGGAATGACAGACCGGTACGGGCCAGCATGCTCTCGCCCACGGCCTGCACCTCCTCGATCAGAGCCTGCTCGTCCACGAACAGCGGCGTGTGGTCCTCAACCACCACTCGTCCGTCCACCAGCACGGTGTGGACGCTGCGGCCGTCGGCATTGTAGACCAGGCTGTTGACCGGGTTGAAGAGCGTGGCCCACTCCGCCCGCCGGGTGTCGTACAGCGCCAGGTCCGCCTTCTTGCCCGGCTCGATGGAGCCGATCTCGTCGCCCATCCCCAGCGCCCTTGCGCCTTCGATGGTGGCCAGCTCCAGCGCCGTCTCGGCGGTGATGGCGGTGGTATCCTGCCTGGCGTCCTTGTACAACACCGCGATCAGGTACATGGCGCGATTGGTCTCCAACAGGTTCGAGTTGTTGCCCGCGTCGGTCCCGATGCCGGCGGTCACGCCGGCCGCCAGCATCTCCGGCAGCAGGCCTCCGGGAGCAACCCCGGACGGGGCAGCCGTCATGCCGTAGCCCGACTTCAACGCCGCCGTCGGCACCGCCACCACCTTGGTGCCGGTCCTAGCCAACACCTCGACCTCAGACAGGTCGAGGCCGATGCAATGGGACAGCACCACGTTCTCGCCCAGGACGCCCAGGCTCTCCAGGTACTGGGCCGGCCGCATTCCGTGCTCGCGGAGGCAGGACTCCACGTAGTACCGGCCGTTGCTGAAGTGCAGGGTCAGCGACACTCCGTTATCGTCGGCGAGCCGCTTCGACTCCTGCAGCAGCGTGGGAGTGGCGGCGCTGGGCGCGAAGGGCATGGCCCACGCCCGCACCCGGCCGTCCAGCGCGCCGTCGTATTCGCGGATTGCCCGCTCTACCCGCGCCACGGCCTCGCTGGTCTCGTATACCGGCAGATTGACCGGGTTGGGCATGTCGGTCACGTGATCCCCGACGATCACCCGGCAGCCCGATTGTTCGTAGGCCCGCAGCCCGGCATCCAAGAACTTGGTGCTGCCGGGGTCCAGGAAGGTGGTGGTGCCGTACTTCAGCAGCTCCGTAATGCCCAGGAGCGAGGTCAGGTACTCCTCCTCGGCGCTCATCACCGCCTGCAGCCGGAACACGTTGGGCAGGTAGTCCGGGCCGAGGCTGTCGGGAAATATGCCCCGGGTGGCGTGGGCGTAGCTGATGTGCATGTGCCCGTTGACCAGTCCGGGCGCCACCACCATGCCCCTGGCGTCGATCACCCGGTCGGCGGTGACATCAGCGAGGTCAGCGGTCTTACCCACCCGGCTGATACGGCTCCCCTCCACCACCACCGCGCCGTCGCTGACGATGCGCCGGGCCCCGTCCATGGTGATGACATAACGAGCGCCCTCGATCTTCAGTGTTGCGTCAGGCACGTCGGTCTCCCGGACTGGCTGGAATACCGGGCTATTCTACAGAAATCGCTGCCCCTCGAAAGCAGGGCGATGGCAAAGTCGGAGAGAATCCGTTGGTGGTGAAGCCCTGAGCTTGCCGAGGGGTCGAACCACAAGCGGATTCCGGATTACCCGTCCTGCGACAAGCTCAGGCCTAACGGGTCCGCTATCTCGCCAACTTTGCAACCATCATTTCTCGAGGGAATAGGTGTGTACCCGGCAGCGACCTCCAAAAAAACCTCAGGGGCGCGCTGGTGTGCACCCCTGTTTGCGTCGGACACCTGGCTTTGCCGGAAGTCTACAGCCGGTCGAGGAACGCCGTCACCGCCGCGTTGAACTCGGCCGGCTTCTCCATCTGTGGGCTGTGGCCGCAGTTGTTAATGATCGCCAGCTGCGAGCCGGGGATCGAGGCCCGGTAGATCTCCCCGCATTCCACGGGAATAATCGCGTCCTCGGCCCCCCAGATGATCAGGGTTCGGGCCTGCACCTTGGACAGGTAGTGCGGCAGGCTGGGGTTGTGCAGGTAGGGTTTCCAGCACAGCCGCGACAGCATTTCCCGGTTGGAGTGGTCGACGGCGGCCTCCTCCGGCGTCACCTCCCGGGTGAAGTGCTCGTAGTTGGGAACCTGGGCCGGGTCATGAAAGGCCAGCTTCAGCCGGTCGGCGCCGGAGACCATGAACACCTCGGCAATCTCCGAGTTCCTGGGCCGCACCCCGGCGGCGTTGATCAGGATCAACCCCTCGATGTCGGTGCCGCCCATCGCTGCCATCTCCGCCGCGATCCAGCCGCCGATGGAGTGCCCCGCCAGTACGTAGTCGTCCAGGCCCAGGGCGATGGCCAGTTCCAGCGTGAAGTGGGCCACGTCGGTCACGGTGTAGACCCAGTCCGGACGGGGCGTTCCGAAGAAGCCGGGGTGCGATGGCGCATACACCGTGTGCCCTTCCGAGAGGGAGCTGTTGGTGGGATCGAAAGTACCGAAGCCTCCCCCTCCGTGCAGGAACAGCAGCGGGGGACCGGAGCCGCCGCTGAACACCTCCACCGGCGTACCGGAGACCTCCACCGATAGCTTGTTGCCCACTGCTGCCAGAGTCATGCGTTAATACCTCGCTTTCAGTGATCGGCGCGCTCGCCCGCAGGAGTGGCCAATCGGGAAATCAGCCCGTTGCGAACGATGGGAAGAAGGCTTCAAAAGCATCCCGATTCTGTTACATGGGGCAGCGCCTTGTCAAGCTGACTCAGGCTTGACACCCCACTGCCCCAACCCTAACATGAATGGAGGTTGTCCCCGTCATTTGACGGGTGACGCCTCACCCGTTGGGGATTAGTCTAGCGGTAGGACGCCTGACTCTGGATCAGGTAGCCCCAGTTCGAATCTGGGATCCCCAGCCAGCCCCCGTCGTTTCCACCCCGTCCCCCGTTCTCCCCGGCCGCCAACCCGTTGTGCATCCCCGTCGCCCCGCTCCGGCAAACGTTCAATGTGCCGTCTGCGTTTCCTGGCGGCGACCTGACCGGCCGTCAACGGCGCATACCCGTGCAGCCCGCGGCTACACTCTCCACTGGCACATTATGACAAGTGGCAAATATAATCATTCCCCGAGAGCTAATGTGCAATTTGGGTATGTACCGAAGAAGATGAAGCCAACGTACCTGCCGCCTTGCCTCCCGTCCCATCCCGCCAACGATGCGCACGCCACGGCGCGACTCCCCTGCCGTCCAGGCGCAACGCAGGACCGTCAGCCTGAATGAAGGTCCCCCGAACCCCCTTGGGGGCCGCCATCGAGCCCGGTTTTTTTGCCGCCTGCAAGGGCCTCTCCTCCTTGGGCCTTCTTCTCGCCCTCTTGGCCACCGCTGTGGCCGTTCCCGCCCTGTACATCGCCCTCGGGCCCAGCACTGGAGTGGAGGGACAGTCCGCCATGCCGCAGGTGAGCATCGAGGGAGTCTCACCCTCCGGAACAGTGGAGGAAGGCGGCAGGATATCGGTAACTGTGAAGCTGAGCCGCGCACTGACCGAAGAAGACGACAAGGACCGGGCCAGGTGCTACGGGCCAAGCGCAGGTGTGGTAAAGGAAAACCCCTGCATCGAGGGCGGCATTTTCGTCCATGACACTTACGATGACTTTAAGGATGGGCCTTTTGCGGATGAATTGATCGCTTTCGCCTTTCGGAATACCGAGACCCGGAAAATCCTGACAGTGGACGTGCCGGACGACGAGTGCATCACCCCCAACCGCACTGTCCGGATCCTCATCAACGGAGCATTCGACGAAGAAACCTACGGCTACACCATCAGGGACCGCGACAAGACCACCGGCATCACCCTCCGCGTCATCGGCAACGACGTTACTAACGCCGATGAACAAGGTTGCGACCCCGCCAACGACGGGAAGGGCGAGGGCGAAAGCAACGGCAACGGGGGCAACGAGGGCACCAACGGCAACGGAGGCGACGAGGGCACCAACGGCAACGGAGGCGACGAGGGTACCAACGGCAACGGGGGCGACGAGGGGACCAACGGCAACGGAGGCGACCCTCCTCCCCCACCGCTCGACCCCGCAACACCCACACCGACGCCCACGCCAACACCCACGCCCACTCCTACGGCAACGCCTCCGCACACCAGCACACCGACGCCCACTCCGACCAATACGCCCCGGGCGACCTTGGACAACGAGTTTGTACGGCAGGTATTGGAGGATGTCGACGCAAGCCACGGGTTCGCCGGCTACAGCGGCGCTGCGGAGCAGATTGTGGAGACGGAGACTGCCGCCACTCCGACACCCACGCCAACGCCGCCCGCCGCAGCGACCGCCACCCCCAAGCCGCCCGCCACTGCTACGCCTACACCAGCACCCACTGCGACACCCACACCCACCGCGACGCCCACTCCCACGCCTACACCCACACCAACCCCCACGCCAACGCCTACTCCCAGACCTGCCGCGACGCCCACGGCCGTTCCGGTGCCCACTGTGTCTCCCGCGCCAACGGCCACCGCCACGCCGTCGTCCACCTCAACGCCCCCACCCACCCCGACTTTGACGCCCACGCCGACGCCGCTGCCGGAACGCACGCCGTTGTCGCTGCTGCCGGAACCGACGCCCATACCGCCCGGCCTCGAAGAGCCCGGGGTGCCCGTCATCGGCGGCGCCCTGCCCAGGGTGCGCGACACTCTGGGGACTGTGGCCAACGTGGGTCGCGATCGCCTGCCCCTGGTCATCATCATGGCCATCGTGCTCTTCGTATCCGCGATGGTGTTCCTATACCTGATCTTCCGGCGGCGCTAGGCCCTCCCGGGCCCGGTGCTGACCAGTGGTCCTGGGACGGGCAGGGCCGGGTGGCGGGGCACCCCTCAGGACGGGAAAGAAAATTCGCCCGTGGACTCGACAATGTCCACAGGCGAATTGTGTCCAGGAGAGACCGGTACGGGGGTGTGCTCTAGGCTATCGGCGCCCTGTCCTCCACCACGTCTCCAGGCGTCGCCCGGTGCTGCTCACCCTCGGTGATGTGGGCCGGCAGGTGCATGGTGAACTCGGCATACTCGCCGAACACCGAGTCCACCTCCAGGTCGCCACCCATGCGCCGGGCAACGTCGGCGGCGATGGGCAGGCCCAGCCCCGCTCCCAGTGCGCCGTCCCGCGTTGAAAAGAAGGGGTTGAATATGCGCTCTGCCACATCCTCGGCAATTCCCGGCCCGTTGTCCCTGACCCGCACCTCGATCACACCTTCCAGCAGGTGGCTGGAGACGTTGAGCACCGGCGAGTACGCCTCACCCAGTTCCCCCTGCTTCTGCTGCATGGCGAAACAGGCGTTGGTCACCAGGTTGAGCACAGCCTCGCCGAACTCCCGCTCCACCAGCATGGCCTCGCCCACCTGTGGGTCCAGATCAAACACCGGGTCGACCGTGAAATCGGGCCACTCGTGGGTGAAGGTGTCACAGCCCTGCTGGGCAGCCCGCCGCAGCACCGTGTTCAGCTCCGTGGGTATCGGCGTGCCGCCCTCCATGCTCAGGCCCCGCATCCGCTCCACGATGGCCAGGGCCCGCCCCCCGTTGTATGACACCCGGTTCAGGCTCTCCGTGATCTCCTCCGTCAACTCGTCCAGCAGCGACGCGTCGTTTTCCGTCATACGGTCTCGGTAGGTGTCCATCATTTCCGCCAGTTCCCGGTACAGGTCCAGCGAACCCTCGGAGAAGTTCTTGACGAAATTCAGCGGGTTGCTGATCTCGTGGGCCACCCCCGACACCAGCTCGCCCAGCGCCGCCAGCTTCTCCTGGGCCACCAGCCGGGCCTGCATCCGTTGCAGCTCCTCGTTGGCCTCCCGCAGCTCTCCGTAGAGCTGCTCCACCAGGTTCAGGCGCTGCACCTCCAGCGCCTGCTGACGGAAATGCTCCAGCGCGTCCGCCAGCTGGCCGATCTCGTCCCGGCCCACTTCGGGCACCGGCGTCTCCAGGTCTCCTCCGGCCATGCCCCTCATGCGCTCGGAGAGGGACGACAGCCGCCGCACCACCGCGTTGCCCACCCAGAACCAGGCGGCCACCGTCGCGGCTATGACACTCACTATGCTGATTACCGCCAGCAGCACCCGTCCCTCGTCGAAGCTCTGGACGGCCAGGTCCAGTGTCTCCGCTGAGTAGGCCTGCGTATTCTCCAGCAGCGCCAGGGTTGACAGTTCCAGCGACCCGCTGTTCTCCTCGAACAGGGCCACCAGGTCCGCTCGCTGTTCGCTCAGAGCCAGTTGCAGGCGGCGCACGGTGAACACGCCGTCATCGCCCCCGCCCACGTCCACGATCGGCCCTTCCAGACCGTCGGCCGTGAGCGCCCGGAACTCGTTCAGCATCCCCTCCAGTGCCGCGCTGTCCTCGGCCCGCAACGCCTGGCCCAGCAGGCGGAGACCCGCCGTCGACGTCTCCGTGTTCGCGGGAATCGCCTCCATGCGCTGTCTCAGCGAGGCCGCAGCTCCATCGGAGGTGAGCATCAGCGCCCGGTTGTCGGCCATCGCGTCAATTACGCTGGCTACCTGGAAGGCCTCGTTGTTCGCCGCCGTCGCCTCGTCGAAAAGCTCCGGGATACTGGCAACCTGGCTTAGCGATTCGTTCAGCCGGTCCAGGGACTCACTCACGTCCCCCTTCAGGGCCTCCGGGGAGGGGGCTCCCGTTCCCGAGATGGTCTCCAGTCCCAGCGTACGCAGCCGCTCCGCCTCTCTCGTCGCCTCCCACGAGGCCTCCAGGACCGGCACGGATTGCTGCTCGGCCTCGAAGTTCAGGTCTCCGCTGCGTTCGAAGTAGTAGACGCCCACCCCGCTGGATATCAGGGTTAGCAAAACCGCGAACGCCAGGGCCAGGTACAACCGGGTCCCGATGCCGCGCCACCTGCTCAGAAGATAACGCATGGGGTCAGCCACTCCTGCCGCACCGTCTTGTGATCAACCGGTTGTGCAGATCATACCACCCGTTTTGGACGTTCACCGCCCGCCTAGGAAAGCTCCTCCCGTTCCACCAGGTGGATGAGCATCCCGCCCAGGCTGGCGGGATGCACGAAGCCGATCTGCGCCCGCCGGCTGCCGGGCCGTCCGTGGCTGTCGATCAGCGTGTAGCCGGCCGACTGCAGCCGTCCCAGCTGCTGGTCTATATCGCGCACTTTCAGGCCCAGGTGATGCAGGCCGGGCCCACGGCTCTGGATGAATCGGCCGATGGCGTTCTGGTCCTGCCGGGTGCTGCCGGGGCCCCGCGCCACCTGGCCGACAGTGCCGCCCGAGGTTGCGGGACTCAGGTCCTGCAGGAACTCCAGCTCGCAGTCGCCGATGGTAATGAAGGCGACCCTCACGCCACCGACCAGCTCCGCGCTCTTGGGACGGTAGGCTACGCCGTATTTGTCGGAGGTGAAGGTCTCCACCACCTGCGCGACCTCGGCGTCGGTCTGCATGCTTTCCACGGTCCAGCCCATCCGGTTGCTGAAGACATCCAGCGCCTGGTCGTTGTCGTCGCTGGCCACTCCGATGTGGTCGATGCGCTCCACCACCTCCGACTCCTGCTTTTGCACGGAAAGCGGCTCCGAGAGGTATGTCACGACCCCACCGGTGGTCCTGGGGTCCAGCAGCAGCCGCTGCGCGCCGCCCAGTCCCCATTCCAGCGTGTCGGAGGTCACGGGCATTCCCAGCTCCGAGGCGTCCAGTCCTGCGCCCACCGGCCCGAACACCTCCACTGCCAGGTGATGCACGCCGGTCCTCTCAGCGCCGCCGACGAAGGGATCTCCCAGCTCGAAGAGTGCGATGGCCGTATCGCCGACGGGAAAAACGGGGGCTCGGGCGCCGCTGGAGCCCACAGTCATCATCACGGGCTCCATCTTGAAGTCCCGGTTCAGCATCTCCGCCACCGCATCCACGTCCCGTACCGCGACACTCACATATGCCAGACCGCTTCCTATCATCGCCGCCCTCCCGATTTGGCTACCCACCCTGCGTGGTGGTCTCCTGCTTTGGCTCCAGGATTACCAGAGGTATTTCCCGGATGGATATTTCCTGGTATTCGTCGTACCTCGGCCAGATGGCCGTCATGACCGGCCACAGCCGGGCCCTCTCCTCCGGTGACGCCGTCCGGGCCGTGGCAGTAAACCTTCCGGCCGCCACCTGCACCTCCACTGTGGGGTTTGCCCGCAGGTTGCGGTACCAGGCCGGATGCCTCACGGCGCCGCCCCGGGAAGCCACCACCATGTAGTCGCCGCCCTTTCGCCCGTAGACCAGCGGCGTCGTGAACGGCTCGCCCGACTGCATTCCGGTGGTGGTCAGCAACAAGGTGGGAACGCCGTTCCAGATGTGCCCGTCCCTGCCGCCGGTCGCCAGGTACCGCTCGAGGTGGTCCTGTACCCGCTGCGGGTGCTGGTTGCCGGAAGTGGTCATGGGCCGGACTCCTGACTGCGCCTTGGGCCGTGCCCGAGGATACTCCAGCTTCCCGCTCTCTTGCTGGAGGCACCCACTATTATAGACAGACGTTGCCCTTCCGGAGAATTGGGTGCTGGGACAGCCTTGGTGTATTATCGGCCCAGTCAATCGTCGCGAGGAGGACAGAGATGCGGGTCATCAGGATAGCCGAGGTGGAGACCGTTCCCATCGATACCGCCACGCCCGTCCCTGGCTGGACCGGCGGCGAGGTGCGCCGCACCCGCCAGCCGCTGATCCCCGATGGCAGCAGCGAGAACTTCAGCAGCAGCGTCGTCAATTTCGAACGAGGCGCCACCACCGGCTGGCATACCCACGAGAGCGACCAGATCCTGGTGGTCACCTCCGGCGTCGGTATCGTCGCCAACGAGAGCGAGGAGCAGGAGATCACCGTCGGCGACGTCGTGCACATCCGCAGGGGCGAAAACCACTGGCACGGCGCCCGCGCCCAGTCCTACATGTCCCATATCACCATAACGGCGGTGTAGGGGCGGCAGCGGTTAATTTTCGCTTCTATACGTATAGGAAGTGGAAAGGGGCGACTTGCTAGTCGCCCCGAGAACGCATCCGGGGTGAGGGCTAGTCAGCCACTGGCACCGAGAGCCCGAGGGCACGCAGTATCTTTGGGATCGCCCGTTCGTAAATGCCGTGGTTCCGCAACTCCTCAGAAAGTTGATCACCGGTCATTGGCGGTTCAACGTAGACCTTACCCTCTTTGTGTGCCCGCTCGATGTGGCTCCAGGCATTGCGAATCTGTATCCCATCGCCCGTATCGTCTTCAGCAGCCGCCTCGAGGAACAAGTAAGCGTCCGTCGGTGAATCCAGATAGTTGGTAACATCCCACGGCCTATCTTTCTCAGCCATTGTTGGACCTCCGTTGACGGGCCAGCCTTCTTGCTCTCTGGGTATCCGCATCTTGCGAGTCCTTATCGCCGCCACAGAGAAGCACGACTATGGAATTCCCCTCTCGCATAAAGTATAGGCGATAACCCGGACCATAGTGAACTCGCATCTCCGAAACGCCTTCGCCTACCGAATCGATGTCTCCGAAGTGTCCATACCTGACTCTCTCCAATCGCTGGCTAATTCTGGATCGTGCCCGCCTGTCCCTGAGATCCCCAAACCAACGCTGATACTGCAATGTTTCAACGATCTGAATAGTGTTTCCGGTTCCTTGGGTTATACGCCTTGGGCTCGTCAAGAATGTTCAGAATTTAACTGTTGTACTTTCACCCCAGGGCGTCGGCCAGCACCTCCGCTAGGTGACGTGCCCGGCGGCCCGTGCCGTGCTCGATCTGCTGCCGGCACGAGACCCCCATCACCGCCACCTCCCAGTCGGCGCCCTTGGCGTTGACCTGGGGGAACAGTGCCCCCTCCCCGATGGCGATCGACAGGTCGTAGTGCTCCTTTTCGTAGCCGAATGACCCCGCCATCCCGCAGCACCCGGCGTTGGTCAACTCCACCCGGTAGCCCGGCGCCAGCCGCAGCGCGTTCAGTGACGACGCCGTTCCCACCAGGGAGCGCTGGTGGCAGTGAGCATGGAACAGCACCTGCTTGGCGTCGTCCTTGAACTCGAGGTCCAGCTTGCCCTCTGCCTTCAGCATGGCCAGGAACTCGTCGATCAGGAAGGCCTGGCTGGCCACGGTCTGAGACTGCTCGCCGGGCACCAGCTGCGGGTACTCGTCGCGCAGGGTCAGCAGGCAGCTGGGCTCGCAACCGATGATGGGCACGCCGTTTGCCGCGTACTCGTGCAGCAGGCCCACGTTGCGCCGGGCGTTGGCCTTCGCCGCCTCCATCATGCCCTTGGAGATCATCGGCCGACCGCAGCAGGGGGCGTCGGCCAGCTCCACCTTGATCCCCGCCGCCTCCAGCAGCTTGACCGCCGCCTTGCCGATCTCGGGGTAGTTGTAGTTCATGTAGGTGTCGTTCAGCAGCACCACCGTCCCCGCCGTCGTCGTCGCCCGTTCCTTACGGGAGCGGAACCACTGCGGGAAGGTTTGGCGGACGAAGCTGGGCGCCCGGCGGTTGGGGTGGATGCCCAGCACCCGGCTGGACATCAGCTTGCCCAGCGGGCTGGAAGCCATCCAGTTCGACAGGGGCGCGAACCGGCTGCCCCACTTGCTCAGGTTGGCGATGTTCCCGAATATCCTGTTGCGCCGGGGCAGGCCGTTGGCCCTGTAGTAGTTGTCCAGGAACTCGTACTTCAGCTTGGCCATGTCCACGCCCGACTCGCATTCGGCGCGGCACCCCTTGCACTCCAGGCACAGGTCCAGTGCGTCGTAGAGCCGTTGGCTGGTCATGGTGCCCTCGGGCAGCTTGCCCGACATCGCCGCCCGCAACAGGTTGGCCCGGCCCCGGGTAGAGTGCTCCTCGTCCCGGGTCGCCATGTACGAGGGGCACATGGTGCCCTCCAGCTTGCGGCAGGCCCCCATGCCGTTGCACATCTCCACCGCGCCGGCGAAGTTGCTGTCGATGGAGAAGTCCAGGCTGGTGGGCAGCGATTCGGCGCTGTACTGCGGCCCGTAGCGCAGGTTCTCCGTCATGGGCGGGCAGTCGATGATCTTGCCCGGGTTCATGATGCCGTCAGGGTCCCAGGTGGACTTCAGCTCCCGGAAGGTCTGGTACAGCTCCGGGCCGAACATCTTCTCGGTCCACACGCCCCGCACGATGCCGTCGCCGTGCTCGCCACTGAGCACCCCGCCGAACTCCTTGGTCAGGTCGCTGATCTCGTCGGCGATGGAGTACATCCGGTCGACGCCCTCCTGGTTCTTCAGGCTGACCACCGGCCGGATGTGCAGGCAGCCGACGCTGGCGTGGCCGTAGTAGGCGGCCTCGGTGCCGTGGGCGCGCACGATCTCGTCGAACCGCCGCACAAAGTCGCCCATGGTCTCCGGATCGACTGCCGTGTCCTCCACGAAGGGCAGCGGCTTGGCGTCGCCGTGCATGCTCATCAGCAGCCCCAGGCCGTTCTTCCGCACGGCCCAGATGTTGGCCTGCGCCCCCCGGTCCAGCAGGCTGAGGCAGGCGTAGCCCAGCCGTCGCCGCTCCAGGTCGCGCTTCAGGCCCTCCATTTTGGCGGTCAGTTCGTCCTCCGACTCCCCGTAGAACTCGATGGCCAAGATGGCGCCCGGGTTCCCGCCCGTCGCCGGGTCGGGCACGATGATTGCCATGGCGTCGCCCAGCCCCAGCGACTGCCGGGATCGGTCCAGCACGTTCTTGTCCATGATCTCGATGGACGACGGGCCGTGGTTCAGTATCTCCTTGACCGCCTCGCTGGCCTGGAAGATGTCGTGGAAGTGGGCCACCGAAAGCGCCGTCATCGTCGGACGGGGCACCAGGTTGACCTTGGCCTCGGTGGCGACGCACAGCGTCCCCTCGGAACCCACCACCATTCGGGTCAGGTTGAAGCCGTGGCTGTTGGCCGACCCGGCGTAGGGGCCGATGGACTCGGTCAGGAACTCGTCCAGGTTGTAGCCGCTCACCCGCCGCATGATGTTCGGGTAGTTGGCGCGGATTTGCGCGTCGTTGTCCTGGGCCAGACGACGCACACCCCGGTAGATCTCCGACTCCAGACCGGCGCCGCTCATCCTGGCCTCCAGCTCGGCGCTGTCCAGGGGACGGAAGTGGGTGGCGCTGGCGTCGGAGAGGATGACGTCCAGCTCCATGATGTGGTCAAGGCTCTTGCCGTAGATCACCGAGTGGGCGCCGCAGGTGTTGTTGCCGATGCCGCCGCCCACGCAGGCACGGCTGGAAGTGGTAGGGTCCGGCGCGTACATCAGGCCGTAGGGCAGCAGCTCCCGGTTCAGCTGGTCCAGCACGATGCCCGGCTGCACCCGCGCCCAGGGGGCCTCCTTGTTGACCTCCACCACCTGGTTCAGGTACTTGCTGAAGTCCATCACGATGGCGTGGTTCACCGTCTGCCCGGCCAGGCTGGTGCCGCCGGCCCGCGGCAGCACCGGTACGCCGTTCTCCCGCGCCACCTCGATGGTCGCCTGCACGTCGGCGGCGCTGCGGGGAATGACCACGCCCACGGGCTCCATCTGGTAGATGCTGGCGTCGGTGCTGTACAGCACCCGGGAGAAGGGGTCAAAGCGCACCTCGCCCGACACCCTCCGGCGCAGTTCCTGCTCCAGCTCGCGCCGCTCGGACGCCCGTATCCGACGCTCGGTTGTTGCGGCCATGGCCATTCTCCTCCTAAATCGTGCGGCTGCAAACCACCGTCTTGGGCAAGGTTACTACTGCAACCGCGAGTAAACAACTTCGTGGGCCCCGCAGCCCGGGCAATCGCGTTCTAATTGAATCAGCTATGCCCACGACCGTCATTCCGGCGAAAGCCTGAACGCAGAGCGTTTAGACGGTTGTTGACATTAGGGGTGGCAAGGCTGGGCAGATTCCCTCTTTCGAGGGGACAACAGAATAACCAGCCGCACAACTTTAGGGCGCGATTGCCCTGACATTTCGCGGGGTAGGGGATGGTTTCAAACCCGCCCCTACTGGTTGCCAACTGTACCACCGGGAAATTGCCTGCTGCCGTGTGCTACTCTATGCCAAATGGCAGCATGGAGCGATGGGCAATGACCGCCGAGCCCACACCCACATACGCGAAACATCCGCCTGATGATAACGAGCCAGACGACTTGAGCATCTTGTATCCCGACTCGGACGGCGAACCCATGGCTGAAAACGACCACCAGCTGACCGCAATGCTGGATGCCATCTCAACGCTGCGGGCATGGTTCGCCGACCGCGAAGACGTCTACCCCGGCGGCGATATGCTGATGTACTACCGGATGAACGACAACGAGACCCGCGTTGCGCCCGACCTGTTCGTCGTGTTCGGCGTAGAGAGCAGGCACAAGCGCGACTCATGGATTGTCTGGCGAGAGGGCAAGGCCCCCGATATCGTGATGGAATTGGCCTCGGGCAGCACCTGGCGCCGCGATATGCGGGAGAAACGCGACATCTACGCCGAAATGGGAGTGGTGGAATACTGGCGGTTCGATCCGACCAGCAGCTACTTCAATCCTCCCCTGATCGGCGAGCGGCTGGAGGATGGAGAATACACCGCCATTGAGTTAATCTCCGGCAGCGATGGCATTCTCCGGGGGCACAGCACTGTCTTGGGCCTTGACGTCTGCGCCCTGCCCGACGGCAATATGCGCTTCTACGACCCTGTAAGTTGGCAATGGCTCCGCACCCTCGGCGAGAGCGAGGCAGCCCTGCGCGAATCGGAAGAAGCCCGCCAAGCCGCCGAGGAGGAACTGCGCGTCTTGCGGGAGCAGTTGTAACGCTACCAGCCGGGTGAGTCGGATCTGCCGGGATAACCTCCAGGCCATTTCACTCACAAGAATTGTGGCCGCCGAAACTCATCCCGGCGGCCTTCCCATTCTCCGTGTCAGTGGGGAAAGGCCCCTCGGAGGCAGCCGCCCCCGCAGCCCGGCCCCGCGAGCGCCGCGAGGCGTTTCTGTCTGCCACCCCCTGACAGTTGCCCATTGGCAAGTCGTTGCACAACCCCATACACTGTGAAGGTTGCAATACGACCGGCAGCTGCCGCTGGACCGGAATCCGCATCCAGGAGTTCAAGACCAACATGCCTGAAGTGACCTCGCACGCCCCCGGGACCCCTTCCTGGGCCGAACTTTCCACCACCGACGATACCGGGGCCCTGGCCTTCTACGGCGCCCTCTTCGGCTGGGAGGATGAGCCCAACGAAATCGGCCCCAACTGGTACTACCACATGCAGAAGACCCAGGGCCAGTACGCCTGCTCCATCTACCAGCAGGGCGAGGAGGAGCGCTGCCAGAACGTGCCTCCCCATTGGAACACCTACTTCACCGTCGAAAACGTCGAGGACACGATGGCCAAAATCACCGGCAACGGCGGCCAGGTCGTTTTCGGGCCCATGGATGTGTTCGACGCTGGCCGTATGGCCATGTGCCAGGATCCCCAGGGGGCGCACTTCGCCATCTGGCAGCCCAAGGAGCACATCGGCGCCCGCATCAAGCAGGAGCCCGGCGCCATGTTCTGGCATGAGCTCCTGACGCCGGACCAGGGTGCGGCCATCGACTTCTACGTCGCCGCCCTGGGCGTCGAGCGCGGGCTGGTCATGGAGCAGAACCAGTACCACATGCTCAACGCGGGCGGCACCGAGGTGGCCGGGGTGATGCAGATTACCCCCGACATGGGCCAGTTCCCGCCCCACTGGACCGTCTATTTCGGCGTGGAGAACGCCGACGAGGCCGTCGCCAAGGCCCAGTCCCTCGGCGCCACGGTCTACGTCCCCGCCACCGACATCATTCCCTTCGAGGGCCAGCCGCCCATCGGCCGGTTCGCCACCCTCGGGGATCCCCAGGGCGCCGCTTTCAGCGTCTTCCAGCCCATGGGCTGATTTCCAACGGCTGACGCTCCCCCACCCTGATAAAATCTGCTATTCGCGGCTCATCCCGTAGGGGCGGGTTTCAAACTCGCCCCATTAAGCCCACGGGTGGGACAGCCAATTTCGTTTTTGGCCCGCAAGGGTTACAATCACCCCGCCGTTAGCATCCAACCGAATTCAGACGGGAGGCACCATGACCAGCGCCAGCACACTGAAGGACCTCCAGGATTCCGCCCTGGAGCACCTCTGGGTCTACCTCCGGGAGCCCAGCGACATGGCCGAGAAGGGGGAGCCCACCGTCTACGTTTCAGGCGAGGGCGTCCGGGTGACCGACGCCCAGGGCAACACCTCGATCGACGCCATGTCCGGCCTCTGGCTCAAGAACATCGGTTATGGCCGCAAGGAGGTCGCCGATGCCGCCTACGAGCAGATGCTCAAGCTGACCTACATGCCCCTGGGCACCACCACCGAGCCCACCATTCGCCTGGCCGAGAAGGTGGCCCAAATCACCCCCGGCGACCTCTCCCGCTCCTTCTTCACCAGCGGCGGCTCCGAGTCAGTGGAGACCGCCATCAAGCTGACCAAGGCTTATCACCGGCGCATGGGCGAGGCCGGGCGCTACAAGTTCATCAGCCGCCGCGGCTCCTACCACGGGGCCACCGCCGGCGCCCTGGCCCTCGGCGGCTCGCCCATGTTCCCCCGGGTCGACTACGAACCGCTCATGCCGGGCACCTTCCACGTCCCCCAACCCAACTTCTACCGCTGCGAGTTCAACAGCCAGACCCCCGAGGAATGCGGCGAAAAAAGTGTCCAGGCCATCGAGGACGTCATCAAGTTCCAGGGGCCCGAGACTGTCGCCGGCGTCATCGCCGAGCCCATCGCCAGCCCCATGGGCGCTGTGGTCCCGCCCGATAACTACTGGCCCATGCTGCGCGAACTGTGCGACAAATACGGCGTGCTGCTCATCGCCGACGAGGTGATCACCGGCTTCGGCCGCACCGGCCGGATGTTCGCCTGCGAGCACTGGGGCATCACCCCCGATATCATGACCGTGGCCAAGGGCATCACCAGCGGTTACATACCCATGGGCGGCGCCATCACCCGCGCCCACATCGCCGACGCCTTCGTCGGCAGCCAGCGGGTCTCCTTCCGCCACGTCATCACCTTTGGCGGCCACCCCGTGGCGGCTGCGGCCTCCCTCCGCAACATCCAGATCATGGAGGACGAGGACCTGGTCGGGAACTCCGAGCGTATGGGCGCCTACCTGCTCGATGGCCTGAAGGAACTGCAGGAAAAGCACCCGATGATCGGCCACGTCCGCGGCCTCGGACTGTTCTGCGGCCTGGAGCTGGTGAAGGACCGGGAGACTAAGGAGACCTACCCCGCCGACGCCGACCTGGCCAACCGCCTCACCTCCGGATTCCAGGCCAACGGCCTGCACCTGCGCGGCGGCGACAACATGAACGTGGCGCCTCCCCTATGCGTCACATCCGGCGAGATCGACGAGATCATCACAATCATGGACCGGGTGTTCACCGACGTTGGCCGCGACCTGGCCTAGCCTACCTTTGCCAGCCTAATCGCAAGGGCCCGCTCATTATCGAGCGGGCCCTTCATTTCAGTCTCCTCTTCCTCCGGGAGATGGTCATGCTTGTCCCAGGCTTGCCGAAGGGGTGATGGCGTTCCTTGGCTTCGCAAACTACAGTGGGGCCAGGGTCGGCACATTGTAGCGGGTTATCATCGAGTCGTCAGTCACCAGCGTCAGCCCCTCGACTTGGGCCTGAGCAATCATCATCCGGTCGAAGGGGTCGCGATGGAGAAGGGGAAGATTTGCCGCCACCTCAGCATGACGAAAGGTTACGGCGAGCTCTGCATAACCGGCGCTTTCAATCAATTCAATGAAATTGAGAGGAACGTGGAGCCTGCCCGACGCTCTCTTGATGGCGATTTCCCAAACAGCGGCGGCACTAACAAATATGCGATTCAAAGGGCCTTCAATGGCTGTGATGACATCCGTCTTCAGTTGTCCTCGGTCTTGTATTGACCAAATCGCCACATGGCTATCCAATAGGAACGATTGATTTGTCATTAGCGAAAGGGGGCCTTCCAGGATGGCCTGAGCCGGATAGGTAGCAAAAACCTGATTACCCCGTAACTGTCTAGACGCCGGAGTCTTTAGTCTGTTCCTTGTGGGAATCGGACTTCAGAAGGAAAGGCTCAAACATTGACTCATTGGAATACTTCCCTTCAAAAGACTCAATGATTTCCATATCCTCTTCATAGAATTGCGGCGTTATCCATATTTCATCTTGCCCGGAATCGGTCTGCACGGTTTTCCTCTGGGCTTGGCTCGGATCTCCCTCCGGGTGGGCTATCAGCTTAAGGTACGGCTTGCCCCTGTTGGTGATAGTAATTTCCTCACCCTCCTGCCAGGCCAGTTTTCCAAGAGAGTCGAGCAACCCCACTGCCCGACGCAGTTCTATCTCCATAATATTGGACCTCGACTTTCCATCTCTAGCATTATTATCCCATCGACTGGAAGAGCCCCGCCAGCCGCCGCACCCGGTCCGGCTCCACGGGATTCGTCACGATGCCTTCGCGCTTCAGGCTGGTGCCCACGATCGCCCCGTCGGCGTGCTTCAGAATGCGGCAGGCGTTGCCCTCGTTCACCCCGCTGCCCACCAGCACGAACCCGTCGGGCACGGCCCTGCGCACCACCGACACGTCGTGGCTGTTGGTGGGCTGTCCGGTGGCGGGACCCGACACGATCAGTCCGTCCGCCAGGGCCCTTCGGGTGGTCTCCTGCGCCACCAGTCCCATGTCCGACTGCCCCACCGGCGCGGCATGCTTCACCAGCACGTCCGCCAGTATCCGAACGTCGGCGTTCAGCGAGCGCCGCCGCCGGGTCGTCTCGTGGGCCTCGCCTTCCACTATGCCCTCGTCCGTGGCCATCACACCGTAGTGCACGTTGACCCGGATGAAGTCGCAGCCCGTCGCTGCCGCCACACCCAGGGCCGAGATCGCGTCGTTGCGCAGCATGTTGATCCCCACGGGCACCGACACCGATCGCCGCACCTGCTCCACCGCCAGCGTCATGGCTGCCACGGTCTCCGGTTCCACCCGGCCGGTGCGAAAGGGTGCGTCGCCGAAGTTCTCGACGACTATGCCGTGGGCGCCTCCGTCCTGGAGGATGTCTGCCTCCAGCTTGGCCCGGTTCATCACCGACTTCAGATTGCCGTTCCACCGGGGCGCCCCCGGCAGCGGCAGCAGGTGCACCACCCCGATCAGTATCTTTCCCTCACCAAACAGTTCCCGCGCCATTAAACGACCCGCCCCTTTCAGACTGCGCCCGTGACCTTATGCGAGACGATCGGCACCCCATATGTCAGCCGGTCGCCACGCCAGGAATCCTCAATTCAAGGTATGAACAGATTACTTCCCGGAAGGGCCTGTTTCAATAGTGGAAGTCGATGCCATGCCTCAGTCTCGTTTCTCAGACGGTGTCCCCTCCCTTCGGAAAGGCCTTCCCCCGGCCCATTACTGACATTTCCCGCTTGCCGGGTCGCGTTTCAACCCCTTACCATAGTCGGGACCTCTACCGGACCGGGCGCCGTGGTATGACACGTAAACTCGACCGGCATCGCCCGCATTTGCAGCCCTCCCCCTGGGGCGCGAGCCTGTCGGCAGTGATAAAATTACCTTGACGATTGGGAGGGAGGGATACCCACGAATGCCGCAGGACTTCATTCACGTCAAGGGCGCGCGGGAACATAACCTCAAGAACATCGAGATCACCGTGCCCCGTGACAAGCTGGTGGTTATCACCGGCGTTTCCGGCTCAGGCAAGAGCTCGCTGGCCTTCGACACCATCTACGCCGAAGGACAGCGCCGCTACGTCGAGTCGCTCTCCGCATACGCCCGCCAGTTCCTGGGGCGCATGGACAAGCCCGACGTCGACTACATCGAGGGCCTCTCTCCTGCCATCTCCATCGACCAGAAGGGTGTCTCCCACAACCCCCGCTCCACCGTCGGCACCGTCACCGAGATCTACGACTACCTGCGCCTGCTCTTCGCCCGCGTCGGGACGCCCCACTGCCCCAAGTGCGACAGCCCGGTGGCCCGCCAGACCGTTTCTCAGATCGTGGACGCCATCATGTCCCTGGAGGAGGGCAGCCGTATCACCCTGCTGGCCCCCAAGGTCCGCCGCAAGAAGGGCGAGCACAAGGATGTCTTCGAGGCCGCCCGCC
Organism: Dehalococcoidia bacterium; assembly: GCA_965208825.1. Classification (GTDB taxonomy): domain Bacteria; phylum Chloroflexota; class Dehalococcoidia; order Lucifugimonadales; family UBA3495; genus VXOI01. The sequence goes on along the minus strand of CBDBPP010000005.1, from coordinate 1,462,423 downwards.
GGGCCGGATTCGTCCGCATACGCGTCAATGGCGAGATACGGATGCTGGAGGAGACGGACAACCTCAACCTGAACAAGCAGAAGTGGCATTACATCGAGCTGGTGGTTGACCGCCTCATCGTCCGCCCAGATACCGAAATGGCCCGGGTAGCCGAGTCCGTCGAGACCTGCCTCCGCGAGGGCGAGGGTGTCGTCGAGGTGCTGCGCGAGTCCTCCGACGGTGGCGACGGCGAGGCGCTGGTCTTCTCGGAGCAGTTCGCCTGCGCCAAGTGCAACGTCAGCCTGCCCGAGATCGAGCCCCGTACTTTCAGCTTCAACAGCCCCCACGGCGCCTGCTCCGAGTGCACCGGACTGGGCTACAAGCTGGCCGTCGATCCCGAGCTGGTCATCCCCAACAAGAACCTTTCCCTCGCCCAGGGAGCGGTCACACCATGGGTGCGGGTCGGCACCTCCGGCGCCTGGTACATCAGCATGATGGAGGCCGTGGCCGAGGCTAACGGCTTCTCCGCCAGGGTTCCCGTCCGCGAGATGGCCCCCGAGCACGTGGACCTGATCCTGTATGGCAACGGTGGCCGCAAGATCACCGTCAGCCACCGCACTCACCGTGGGCGTACCTACCAGTGGGACACCAAGTTCGAGGGCGTCATCCCCAACCTGGAGCGCCGCTACCGCACCACCGAGTCCGACTACTCCCGCTCCCAGATCGAGCGCTACATGTCCGCCCGCCCCTGCCGCTCCTGCGATGGCAAGCGCCTGCGGCCCGAGGCCCTGGCCGTGCGGGTTTGCGGCCTCGGCATCATGGACGTCTGCGCCAAGAACATAGGCGCCGCCGCCCAGTGGGTCGAGCAGATAGACCCCGACTCGGAGTACAACCGCAACGGCGCCACCCTCGTCGCCTCCTACCCGGCCAACGGCGCGACGGCTGACGCGGTGAACGGGCACCGGAACGGACGGCGCAACGGCTCCAACAATGGACGCCGCAAGTCATCCCGGAACGGGAAAGAGGCAGAACCCCAGGTCCTCTCCACCCGTGACAAGACCATCGCCAACCAGGTGCTCAAGGAAATCGACGGAAGGCTGAAATTCCTCATGGGTATCGGCCTGGACTACGTCACCATGGACCGCACCGCCCAGACCCTCTCCGGCGGCGAGGCCCAGCGCGTCCGGCTGGCCACCCAGATAGGCTCCGGTCTCACCGGCGTACTCTACGTCTGCGACGAGCCGACCGTCGGCCTGCACCCCCACGACGACCAGCGGCTCATCAACACCCTGACCCGCCTGCGCGACATGGGCAACACCGTCCTGGTGGTCGAGCACGACGAGGCCATGATGCGCTCCGCCGACTTCATCGCCGACCTCGGGCCACGCGCCGGGGAGCACGGCGGACAGGTCGTCGCCGTGGGCAGCGTCCAGGAGATCGAAAATTCCGAGGAGTCCCTGACCGGACAGTATCTCAGCGGGCGCAAGCAGGTGCCGGTACCGCAGGCACGGCGCGAAGGCAACGGCCTGTCGCTGACCGTCACCGGCGCCCGGGAGAACAACCTCCGGGGCATCGACGTGGAGTTCCCCCTGGGCCGGCTGGTCTGCATCACCGGCGTCTCCGGCTCAGGAAAGAGCAGCCTGGTCTACGAAATCCTGTACAAGAAGCTGAACCAGCGCATCAACAACGGCCGCGACCTGCCCGGCAAGCACGACGATCTGCTCGGCGTCGAGAGCGTCGACAAGGTGGTCAAGATCGACCAGTCGCCCATCGGGCGTACTCCGCGCAGCAACCCGGCCACCTACACCGGCGCGTTTACGCCCATCCGGGAGCTGTTCGCCAACCTGCCCGAGTCCCGGGTGCGCGGCTACAAGCCGGGCCGTTTTTCCTTCAACGTCAAGGGTGGGCGCTGCGAGGCCTGCCAGGGCGAGGGATACAACCAGATCGAGATGCAGTTCCTCCCCGACGTGACCGTCCCCTGCGAGATCTGCCAGGGCCTGCGCTACAACCGTGAGGCCCTGGAAGTGACCATGCGGGGCAAGCACATCGCCGGCGTGCTCAACATGACGGTGGACACCGCTTTAGAGTTCTTCATGAACTTCCCGCGCATCCGTCCCAAGCTGGAGACGCTGCGCGACGTCGGCCTCGGCTACATCCGCCTGGGCCAGCCCGCCACCACTCTGTCCGGTGGCGAGGCGCAGCGGGTCAAGCTGGCCACCGAACTGTCCAAGCGGGCCACCGGCAAGACCGTCTATCTGCTGGACGAGCCCACCACCGGCCTTTCCTTCGAGGACTGCGCCGCCCTGCTGGGGGTGCTGCACCGGCTGGTCGACGCGGGCAACACCGTGATTCTCATCGAGCACAACATCGACGTGATGAAGAACGCCGACTGGCTTATCGACCTGGGCCCCGGCGCCGGCGATCAGGGCGGCCGGCTCATCGCCACCGGCACGCCCGAGAAGCTCTCTGAGCACCACGCTAGCGTGACCGCGCCTTACCTCAGGGCCGCCCTCGATCAGTCCCGGAAATTCGCTGCCGCGCACCCGCCGGCCGAGGCCGAGGAGCTGGCGGCAGTCCGGTAAGCGCTCCGCCTACAGCTTCAGCAGCCCCGTTAGCGTCTTCTGTCCGCCCTGCGGCCCCACCAGCGCCAGCCGCAGTTGATCCTCCTGGAAAAGCCGGGTTGCCAGTTGCGAGATATCGGTGGGAGTAACGGCCTGCAACTGGCCAACAATCTCGTCCACGCTGCACAGTTGGTCCTGCAGCAACAGCTGAGACCCCATCCACGAGGCCACGGCCCGGCTGTCCTCCATTCGCAGCAGCAGCCGTCCGGTGGCGTACTCCCGGGCCTTGTGCAGCTCCCGCTCCGGGGCCTCCTCGCGCATACCGGCCAGCTGGCGCATTACGGCCCTCACGGCGTCGTTGGTCTTGCGCGGTTCCACCCCGCAGTAGACCACCATCGACCCGCAGTCCCGGAAGTGGTTGATGGAGCTGCTCACGTCGTAGGCCAGCCCCTGCACCTCCCGCAGGTCCATGAACAGCCGGCTGCTCATGCCGTCGCCTAGGATAACGTTCAGCAGCGAGAGGGCGTAGCGCTCGGGGTCGTTCAGCGACAGTCCCGGCAGTGCCAGGCACAGGTGCGACTGGTCGGAGCGCCGCCGCTCGATCCTCACCAGCGGCCCCTGGCAGTCGTTCTCCGCCACCGGCTCCCACTCCATCGGCTCCTGGGGGGCCCAGTGATGGGTGGCGTCCTCCAGCAGGTCCACTACCTCCTCGTGGGTGACGTTGCCCGCCACTGCCACCACGGTGTTTGCCGGGTTGTACTGCCGCGTCATGTACTCGCGGATGGTCCCCTGGTCTATTGCCGCCACCGTCTCGGGAGTGCCGCCCACGTCCCGGCCCATGGCCTGGTCGGGCCACAGCGCCTCGTCGATCAGCAGGTCCACGCGGTAGGAGGGGTTGTCGTAGGTCATCCGCAGCTCCTCCTGGATGACCTCCCGCTCCTTCTCCACCTCCTCCGGGTCCAGCAGCGGGTTCATCAGCATGTCCAGCAGCACGGCGAAGGCGGTCCGGAAGTGGGGCCTGGCCACCTTGCACCAGAACACCGTTACCTCCCGGTCGGTGCTGGCGTTCATGATGCCGCCCACGCCCTCGATGGCCTCGCTGACGGCTCCCGCCGTGGGCCATCGCTCGCTGCCCTTGAAGGGCAGGTGCTCGATGAAGTGCGACACCCCCGCCAGTTCCGGCGGCTCATACCGGGAGCCGGCCCCGACGAAGAAGGTGATGGAGACCGACTGCGTGTGCTCCATCCTCGAGGTGACGACGCGCAACTGGTTGCCAAGTACGGTACGCTGGAACATTCTTACTCCGTGTTATCCACTATTGGACCGATGTGCAGGACGCGCTGGCGGTCACCCGCCCTCCAGTTCTCTCAGCCGCTCCTCCAGTTCCCGCACTCGGGCCTCGGCCAGTAGTCGGGCCTCCTCGGCGCGGATGCGGGCCTCTCGCTCGTCCTCTAGGTTCGCGATTTGGCGCCCGGTTTCCGGGTTATGCCATCCCAGTTGGCCGTTCTCCCAACGGATGTGCAGGTTCAGTACTTGGCTGTAGCCCTGCAGGACCCCTGCGGCCACTTCCTCGATTTCTATCGGCTGGTACTGGCCGTCGGTTGCCAGCCGGTCGCCGGCAAGCAGCGTCCCGTGGAACTCGCCCTCTTCGTCAAAGCGCCAGTATTCCGGAATGCTCAGCGCAGCGTAGCCGTCCCGCTTCCGGGTTATGTCCAGGCGCCCGGTGCGGCGGGAGCCGATCTCCATCACGAAATCCGGCGGCTTTCCCTGCTCGTCTATGGTGTAACCCCTGTTTTCCTTGTAGGCAACGGGGTCCACATCAAAGGCAACCAGAAGGTCGGGATACATGCTTCCCGCCATGCCGCGGGTGGCCCTGACGACCAGAAAACGCTCGCCGGCAATCAGAGTGGTTGCCGGGTTGTCGTAATGGTTTTTAAGCAGGTAGGCAGTGCCGTTGAGCGCTATGTGGTCGAAGTTGGTCATCTGGCTGTCAGGATCATCCGGCGGGTCCGGCAGCACGAATCTCTGCGGCCTTTTGGCTGTCGTCATTCCGGCCCTCCTTTACCGGGCGAGTTTCCGGAAGTATGCGATGATTCAGACGGGGCGCACGGCAGTGCACCCCCGGTTCGAGGTGCCGTTGGGCACCGCCACCTAGCTATCCAGCCAGTCCACGTCGCCGAACAGGTCGGCAGGGTGCTCCTTCGACGCGTATACCGCGTGGCGCCGCTTCGCCTCCACCAGGGTGGTGTCGTCGCCGTGGCCGGGGTAGACCAGCACGTCATCGGGCAGAGTCAGCAGCTTGGAGCGAATGTTCCCCAGGATGGTCGCCAGGGCCTCGGGGCTGCGCGTCTTGCCCGGACCGCCCGGGAACAGCGTGTCGCCCGAGAACAGGTGCTTTCCCACCAGGAAGCAGCTGGCGCCGTCGGTGTGCCCCGGCGTCACTATTACTTTGAGTTCCTGGTTGCCGAAGGTGATGACCTGCCCGTCCTCCAGCTCCATCTCCGGGGCCCTGGGCAGCGGCCCTTTGTCGGCGGTCGTGATGCCCACGGGGGCGTCGACGCTTCCGGTGATGTCATCGAAGCCCAGAAGATGGTCCTGGTGGTTGTGGGTGATCAGGATCGCCTTGATGTTGACGTCCCCAACCTCGTTGAGCAGCAGCTCCGCCTCTTCCGGTGTGTCGATCAGGATTCCCTCTTTGGTTTCCGGACAGGAAACGATGTAGCCGTTGTTCATGAATCGTCCCATGTTTACCTTGACGATGCGGACCTCGTCATCGTAGTGCAGCGCCATGATTTCTCCTCCGGCAGTGCGTTATCGGTTTGGACTCGTAACAGCTTTGCAACAAGTATTCTAGCAGAGCGGGGCAGAATCCGACGACCGGCTGATGGACCGCCGCCGCCGTCTCCGCCGGCGACGGAGAGCGTAGCCCTCCCCCTGTTCCTCGTCGGATTCCTCCTCGTACTCCCTCGCAGGTGGTTCGCTGTCCTGTTTCTCCGGCGCCTCGTCCCCGGTGCCGACTGTTCGGGCGCCTCCCTCCAGGACCTCCCCCTGCACTGTCGGTGGGGGCCCGTGCCGGGCCCTGTGGGCCTGCCACTGCACCTGCGTCACTAGGGTCAACAGGATCCCCGGCACGAATATGAACAGGTTGACCGCCCCTCCCTCCTGCACCCAGCGCACCGACAGCACCACCGCCGCGATCATGATGAACCAGGCGAGGCCGCCGACCATGATACCCCGGAAGCCCTCGGCGTTATGCCACGGCGAGCGCAGGGTGAGGATCGACCACACCGGCGGGAAGATGAAGAACCCGTAGTAGACCTCCGGGCGGTAGAACCAGGGCCTGGGATATTCGGAGATGTCGCGTATCGGCGAGGACGCCATGAGCAGAGACCTGGACCTAGTTGCGAGCCAGCAGCATCTGGAACTCGATCTCCGACAGCTCCCGCTGTTGCCGGATGGAGGCCACTGCGTACTCGGTGCACAGTCGCGCGAAGCCCGAGTATTCCAGGATATTGTGCCCCATGATGACCAGGGGCACGTTGCGTTCAAAATCCACGCCCAGCTGGCCGCCGTCATCGTCGTCGATGCGCAGCTCGATGTCCCGGCCGGTCAGGCGCTCGATCTTTTCCTGTATTCGGTCGATGAATTCCTGGTCGTTCAATGAGTAGCTCCTGTCTCTCACCGTCGGCTGTTGGCGCGGCGGACCCGGAAGGCGGCTCCGTCCTTCTGCTTGCTGGCCCATTTCAGGTAACCGGCGAACTCCGGATCGGCCCGCAATCTCTCCACCGAGTTGAGCTCACTGGCCAGGGTCTTCTCCGAAAACATGGCGTGGAGCTGGCGGTGGCAGGTCGGGCACAGCCGCGCCTTGGGGCCGTACTTTCCTCCTCGCGACCGCGGTACGAGGTGGTGCTCGGTGAACCGCACCGACTCCCTCAGGCACAGCTCGCACACCGGCGGCTCGCCGACAGGGCTGGAATGGGCCTTTTGATTCCGCTGGCCCTGAGCCTGTCGAAGGGCCGTCCGCTCATCCTTCGACAAGTCCACGACGAACGGACTACCCCGGCGGCGCGTATCCGATGACCTCATGGTCAAGCCTGCCCGGATTCCGGGTTATCCGCCCCGGGATTCTCCATGAACCTCCATCCGGGCAGGTCGATCTTCCACTCCCCCTCTTCCATCAGCATCGGCAGGATCAGCCCGTTCATGGCTCGCCCCCGCTGTACCTCCGTATTGTCCTCCGTTATCCCGAAAGGAAGGAACGCGAAGGCGTGTTCGTCATCCACGTAGCTGGTGGGAGAGACGCCCAGGTCCACCAGGTCCTCCAGCGGCCACAGGCGCAGCACCGTGGTGCGGAAGTCCTCCAGCATGGCCGGCCGCATGGGGTGGCCGGAGTTGTATCCGGCCCGGTAGGCGATCTGCATGTCGATGCGGTTCCGGGTGGCCCACACGCCCATGCGCATGCCGCGAGTCTCCTTGGACAGCATGGACCAGGCCAGGTCCATGTCCCCGTCCCGCACCGCCTCGGCGAATACACCCGCCCGGTTGCCGCACTCGTCGGGAAATGGGCTGCGTTTCTCGCCCGGTATGCGCATAAAGACCGCCTCGCCCGTTGTTGGTTGCCCTCTGTCGCCTGACCGCGCCCTGGCGTACCGGGCCGGGTTCGCGGACTCCGTTTGCCAGGCGTGTGTGGGCCGCTCGGTTAGTCTACCACCCGACTGCATAGCCGTCGCGGCGCGGGTCCGCGGCCCCATGCAATGCTCCCGTATCGCCATCCACCTGGATCATCATCTCGCTGCCCGACGCTCCCCAGCCGTGCATCAACTCCAGCACGTGCCCGCGGCGACGCAGCCCGTCCAGCGTCTCCTCTGGGAACCGCGACTCGACGTACAGCAGGTTGTCGCAGTCGTGGGGAATGTTCGACTCCGTGGGGCTGTGTGTGTTCCGCCAGCGGGGCGCTTCCACCGCCTCCGCCACCGTCATTCCGAAGTACAGCACGTGGGTGATCACCTGCATGTTGGTCTGCACCTGGGTGTCCGCGCCTGGCGTCCCGCAGACCAGCGCCAGGCTGCCGTGGCCCGATGCGCCGTTGGATGCGCCGTTGCTGGAAACCCCGTCTTCACGAAAGACCATGATTGGGTTCATGGTGTGCCGCACCCGCTTTCCCGGGGCCAGGCAGTCCACGTGGTCTGGGTCCAGGTGCCAGTAGGTCATCCGGTTGTTGAGCAGGATGCCCGTCTCGCCGGCCACGATGCTGGAGCCCACCGAGCTCTGGATGCTCTGGAGTTGGCAGACGGCGTTGCCCCAGCGGTCCACCACCACGAAGCAGGTGGTGTCATCCTCCTGCATCGCCCCTGCCGCCGCTGCGGCCCTGGGACGCCGGGCGTAGTTGGCCGGCTGGTAGCTCCACGGATCGCCCTGGGCCACCGCTTGGGCCGCTCGCTCCGGGTCGATGAGCCGAGCCCGCTCCGCCGCATACTGCTTGGACAGCAGCCCGCCAACCGGCACGTCCACCCAGTCGGGGTCAGCCATGTAGGCCTCGCGGTCGGCGAATGCCAGCTTCTTGGCCTCCACCATCAGGTGGATGCTCTCGGGCGTGTTGCAGCCCAGGGACTTCAGGTCGAACTGCTCGACGAGGTTCAGCTCCTGCAGCAGCACGTGGCCGCTGGAGTTGGGCGGCGCCTCGTAGACCGTGTGGCCGTGGTAGCTGGTGGAGATGGGCTCCTGCCACCGGGAACGGCAGTCGGCCAGGTCCTTCAGCGACAGAATCCCGCCCTGCTCCTCGCTGAACTTGACCAGCGCCAGCGCCGTTTCTCCCTCGTAGAAGGCGTCGCGTCCCCCGTCGACGATGGCCCTGAAGGTGTTGGCCAGTCCCGGCTGCCGCAGTATCTGCCCCGGCCGCGTTGGCACCCCACCCGGCGCGAACACGGCCTGCGAGTCCGGGAACTCGCACAGCAGCCGGTCCCCGGCGATGACGCTGGACAGCACATGGGTGCACGGGAAGCCGTTCTCCGACAGGTCAATGGCAGCGTCGAACAGCTCGGCCCTCGACAGCGTTCCGTACCGGTCGTGGGCTGCCATCCAGGCGTCCACCAGCCCCGGCACCGACACCGACAGCATACCCTTCGCCGGGATGCCGTTTTTGCGGTACCAGTCCACGTCGGTGGCATACGGGGCCGCACCGGTGCCGTTGCACACCTCGATGGTACCCGCCTGCCGGTTGTAGATCATGATGAACCCGTCGCCGCCGACACCCGACATGTTCGGCTCGACGACGTTCAGCGCGGCGGCGGTGGCGATGGCGGCGTCCACGGCGTTGCCGCCCCTCTGCAGCGCGGCCATCCCGGCCTGCGCCGCCAGCGGATGCCCGGCGCACACCATCCCGTTGCGCCCCATGACCACCGGCCGGTTGGACTCAAAGTTAATCCCATGCGGCGTCTGCGCCATCGCGGGTGCCTCCTTGTAACGCTTGTCTTTGGATAGCTATTGCCGGTTCAGGTAGGCAAGTAGGGTGGAACCGCAAGCAATGCGGTCTACCAAGGCTTTCCCGCCTCTATAGCTCACTTTGATTCTACGCAGCATAGTGCTTTCTCTCTTGGTCATACTGCCACTGTATGCCAATAATGGATACCATTTATCAGGAGACCTGACTTGCAGTAGCGATGCGGCAAGGTCCAATCCGCCTTGTATCTGTTTGATAGCGTCGGACATTGTGATGTTCCGCCCGCCCTTCAACTCGACCGCACAGACGAAACTTCCGTGGGACTGCCCGATGATAATCCGGTCGCATAGCCTTCCCTGCCAGCGATGGTTCGACTGATAGTTGGAACCATTGATCCCTGTCAGCGAGTTCGGCTGCAGGCCCCTCATGTCCAGTACACAGCCCTCGTCTTCGTATCGATCGGTCATGCAGCAGTCTTGATGTGTGTTGCGAATGCCAGCCACTATGGAAGCTAGGGTCATGTGAGGCGGTTCCTTTGAAGCGATATAGCCTGCTCGTAAAGCAATTCCGTAACCGGCAGAAATTCCTCGTCCTCAATGCCCACGTCCGAGCCCACAGGCAACGGATAGGTAACGGCCCCGCCCTTTTCGGAATCTATGCGGAAGCCGTAGGCACTTACCTGTTCGGGTTGCAGGCAGTCCTCTTGCTCCAATCCCAACTCTGCCCAAGTCTCCTCACTGACGTTGCTCATGCTGATGAGGTTATTGATCTGGTCTATGAAATCGCTGCTGTGCGTGGTTATCAGCACCTGCACTCCCGCGTTCACCAGCCGCGCGATACCTCGCGCCATCTGCAATTGCGCCGCCGGGTGCAGGTGCGACTCCGGCTCCTCGAGAATGAGCAGGTCACCAGGCCGCACCAGGTACTTCAGGAACAGCACCAGCGGCGCCAGTTCCGAGACCATGGAGGAGGTTTGGTTAAGGGTGAATTTCCCTGTTGGCTGTACTCCGGTCGAAGGCAAGTAAACGATGTCCGGCAAGGGCAGTCCTGCTGATTCGTCAATTTCGACCTGGCCTTGCAACACTCGACTTTCTATGAAATCAATTGCCCTAGCGGTATCTTTATCACCCTGGCCGGCAGCCATCCGTCTGTCCAAACTTACAAGTTGGCTCAGGAAGTCAGTCGCCGTGGCAGGCAGGACGCTATGAGTACGGACCCTGGTTCTCATCTGAATAGAATTACGAATTAGGGAAGAGGACAAAGGCTTGTGTCCAATGACCATTCCAGAACGCGCAGCGGGTAAGTAGAAAGTGTGGGACGGAAAGTCGGCGAAAATAGGCTCAATAGCGGAATCCAAGAAAGTAAGAAAAAGAGTCGCGTTTGCTGTGTGGCTTACGTAAGGCCTGTCATTGGCCTCTTCCCGCCTTAGCATCGCCCCCAAGTATGGCTGGCCTATGGGCGTGCGAGATAAATCGTATTCGTGAGGCCGCTTTGCACCTTCTGTAAGCCGAACGCGCAAGTTTAGAAGCGGCTCACGGCGCTTAACGTCTAGGCTGAAATTTTGCTCTTCCGCGTGTTCATTTACAAAACTAGGCTCTTCTCCATAAGTGTCAACTAACTTGTCGATGACGTCTTGAATCAGCGAATCAAGCATTAGCCCAGTTGAATGTTCCATTTCCGTTCGCAATTCTGTCGACAGGTCAGCCCAGCGTACCTCTCTGGGATCGAGTGTATCTCCCGACAACTGAGTTCCCCACTGAACTAGGGCCGCGACAGCATCTTTGCCCTCATTACGGGCCGTCAATTTCCTGCCAGAAGGTGCGAACCATTGAATGGGTCTCTCGCCTTCAGGTTGCTTCGTATAGCCTACGTTGTATCCCCAATCATAAGGCCCCTCAAACCCCTTCATCACCGAGTAGACCGCCGTGGCCATGTACGACTTGCCGGTGTTGCTGGGGCCGACGAAGATCGTCAGGGGCTTCAGGTCAACTGAGCCCTCGGCGATGGGGCCGAAGTTTTTCACCGATATCGTCAGCATCTGCGTTCCGTTCGGCAGTTGATTGGGCTGCATCCCACCATAGGCCATACCCGCGGAGCACGCCGTTTTCCGGCCCCGCGGGAACGACGCAGTCGGCAGTCCGGGCCTAGTCCGGGATCTCCTTGTCCATGCCCTCGCCCAGCTCCACGTCGAAGGCCGTCAGCACCTGTGCCACCAGCAGGTAGTGGCCGCACAGCACCGTGAAGTGCAGCGTGTCCTGCTCGCCGAAGCGGTCGGTCATCGCCTTGAAGGTGGCGTCGGAGACCTGGTAGTTGCGCAACAGCTCGTGCACGTAGTTCACCAGCAGCGCCTCGTCGCCCTCCAGTCCCGCCGGGGCGGTCCCGTTGGCGATGGCCTTGATGGTGTCCTCCGAGACGCCCGCCTGCCGCGCCAGCCGGGCATGGGCCGCAAACTCGTACTGCTGCCGCATCTCCCGCGCCGTGGCGATGATCAGCGTCTCCTTAAGCGCCTCCGGCTGGTCGAACTCGAAGCGCACGAAGGCGCCCGTGTCGGCGACCCTCGCCGCCAGCTTGGGGCTGTTCAGCAACACGCCATAGGGCCCTCGCACGCTGCCCCGGGTGCCGACGATGGCGTCGTGGTACTGCTGGTCCTCCTCCGAGAGTTGGTCTCGGGTTACCGGTGATATGCGTGGCATGGCCCTCCCCCTCCGGTTATTTTCAACGCCGACAGCGCCGGGAAAATTAAAGAAAGGCTCGGCGCTCTCGGCGTTTATTTCATTCCCTTATTTGACCGGCACCGGAATGCCGGCAATGTTCACCGGCACCGACCCCAGGTGGTTGCGGCTGGTGAAGTACAACGTCTTCCAGTCGTCGCCGCCGAAGCACAGGTTGGTGGTGGCCTCCGCCCCGTGCACCACGCAGCCCAGCTTTTTGCCCGACGGGTCCATCACCCACAGGCCGCCGGACCCGCCGCAGTACACGTTGCCCTCCACGTCCACCTTCATCCCGTCGGGCACCCCTGGAGCATCCCCGCTCAGGTCGGCGAAGACCCGGTCGGTCTGCCTTGCCAGCGAGCCGTTGGGGTTCATGTCGAAGGCGCGTATATGCCCTCGCCGCGTGTCGTTCACGTACAGCACGCTCTCGTCGGGCGAAAAGGCCAGGCCATTGGGTAGCGTGAAGTCCTCCACCAGCAGCGTGATCGTTCCTAGGTCCGGGGTGACCCGGTAAACCCCGGCATATTGCAGGTCGAACTGGGTTGCAGGCGTCGGCAGCGTCCACGGGTCAGTGAAATAGATGCAGCCGTCCGACTTGACCACCACGTCGTTGGGACGGTTCAGGGGCCTTCCCTGGAAGCTGGCCGCCACGACCGTAATGCTGCCGTCGGGCTCCGTCCGGGTTACCCGCCGGCTGTCGTGCTCACAGGCTATCAGACGGCCCTGCAGGTCGCGGGTCAGCCCGTTGGCCCGGTTGGTCGGCTCCTTGTCGACGCTGGCGCCCTGGCCCGGTACATACTTCATGCGCCGGTTGTTGTGGATATCGCTGAACAGCAGGTAGCTGCCCTCAGACCACCACAGCGGCCCTTCGGCCGGGCCGTTGTCGCCGCCGTAGTCGTCTGGGGTGTGACGCGCGATCTCGGCGTCGGTGGAGATTAGGCGCGCCAGTTCCGGGGCGTGTTGCTCGATGGGCATGGTCCCCTCCTCGAATGCGATCGAAATGACAGCCGCATTATAGCCGAAGCAACGATTGAAGAGTTCCTGCCGGTCTGGTTCACCAGGGTCATTCCATTATTGCAAACTCAGGTCCTTCGTTCCGGAGAAAGCCGGAATCCAGGATGACCCTTTGGTGTAAAAACCAGGCCCGAGCTATTCGCATCCTGCGGAAAAAACCGCAAGCACCGGATTATCGAGAAGTCCTGGCTGGGCCACTGGGCATTACTGAGAATAGGTGGGCCTCCCAACTCTGCTTGACGCCCCTGTACCCGTAAACTATTCTGCGGGAACAGGCGCCTGAATCGAGAAAGTAAGGAGGCCCGTGATGGCCCTCAGCTTGAACCACGTCCACCTCAAGTCCCCCGATCCCCACAAGACCGCCCAGTTCTACATCGACACCATGGGCGCAACCAAGATCGCCGACGTTGGCGATGTCGGCGTCCGGCTCGACCTGCACGGCCTGATCCTCAACGTCACCGGGCACATCGAGTCCCAGACCCGCCAGCAGAAGTACGGCATGGAGCACATCGCCATCGACGCCGACGATATCCAGGGCATGGTCGACATGCTCAAGGCCAACGGCGCCACCATCCTGGAAGAGGCCACCATCTCCGACGATCGACGCGTCGTCTTCTTTGAGGGGCCCGATGGCGTGCAGTTGGAGTTCATCGAGAGAAAGTAGGGATACTGCGGTTAAACCGCCGAACTAAGGAGGGCAAATATGCTTTACGAGTCCCGGATCTACAAGGCCGTCCCCGGCAGGCTGCCGGACATCAACGCCCGTTTCGCCAACCACACTATGGGCTTCTTCAAGCAATACGAGATCGGGATGATGGGGTTCTGGACCGACGAGATCGGCGCCAGCAACCAGCTCACCTACATCCTCTCGTTCGACAGCATGGCCGACCGTGCCGAGAAATGGGCCGCCTTCCAGGCCGACAAGGCCTGGGCCGAGGTCCGCGCCGAGACCGAGGCCAACGGCCCCATCGTGGCCGTGGTGCTCAACTCGTTCATGAGCCTCACCCCCTACTCGCCGCAGCCCGGCTTCAAGACCCCGATCCAGGAACTGCGGATCTACGACGCCATGCCCGGCAAGCTCCCCGACCTGCACAATCGCTTCAAGAACCACACCATGGGCCTGTTCGAGAAGCACGGCATCGAGAACGTCGCCTACTGGACCGAGGACGTGGGCACCAGCAACCGCTTGGTCTACATGCTCGGCTACCCCGACCTGGGCGCCCGCGAGAAGAGCTGGACCGCCTTCCAGAACGACCCCGACTGGCAGAAGGCCCGCAACGCCTCCGAGGAGAATGGCGCGCTGGTCCGCTTGTCCACCCACTCGATCCTCCGTCCCACGCCCTATTCGCCTCGCTGACGGCGGGAGGGTTCATTGGCGCAGGAATCCGCTCCCTTCGCATTCGAGAGGGAGCGGATTGGCTTGCCGATAGAGTAAAATGAGGGAGGAAGGCGAGGGCCGGCGAGACGACTGGTCGCCGGAAGAAGGCAGGGATTCCATCTGGACAATTCCCCTTGCCTGGAGGGCCCTGTATTTCCTCCTCTTTACGCTGTATGCCGTAACAGGCATAGGTTTCCTGATTTGGTACCATGTATTCGGGCGAAAGGCAGACACATGGGCCGAAACTGCGCTTTCCATTATCCAGGGAGTTGGCGTCAACACAGTGGGCGCCGCAGGATTGGCCCTGCTGACGATTGAAGGACCGAACACGATTATGGTTGTTGCGCACTATCTCAGAAAGCGATTGATAGAGCCACTCGAGGAGCGCCGGCGGCAGGAGGCGGAACAGCGGCTGAAAGAGGCGCGGGAAAAGGGCTTGGCCGAGGGTTTGGCAGAGGGATTGGCCGAGTCACACACCGCCTGGGTTGCCTGGAACGAGCGCCGCATGGCGGCCGAGGACAACGGCGAACCCTTCGACGAGCCGCCTCCCGCAATTCCCAACGGCAACCGAGGCGAGTGAATTGCCGCTATGGACGTCGAAAGGCTGCGCGCCGAAATCCCGGTCCTGCAAAACCTGACCTACATGAACACCGGTTGGTCGGGGCCGCCGCCCCGCGCCGCCGTCGAGGCCATGCAGGCCCGGGTGGTGCTGGAAGCGGAGCAGGGCCCCACCACTCCCGGCGTCTACGAGAGCGGCCTTGAAGTCCAGGAGGAGGCCCGCCGCGCCGCCGCCCGACTCCTGGGCGCCGGCGTGGACGAAACCCTGGTCACCCGCAACACCACCGAGGGCCTGAACATCGTTCTCAGCGGTCTCGATTGGCGCGAGGGCGACGAGATCGTCACCTGCAACCTGGAGCACGGTTCGGTGCTCGCCCCCAGCTGGCACATCGCCCACCGCTACGGCGTCAACGTTCGCGTGCTGGACATCGACCCCCACGACTCCCAGGAGGCCATCGTCGGCAAGTTCGGTGCTGCGATGACCGCTCGTACCCGGCTCATCTTTGTCAGCCATATCGAGTACTCCACCGGCCTGCGCATGCCCGCCGCCGAACTGTGCCGCCTGGCCCACGCCAGCGGGGCGCAGATCATGCTGGACGGTGCCCAGACCGGCGGTCATATTGCCCTGGACGTCCACCGCGACGGGTTCGACTACTACTCCATCCCCGGCCAGAAGTGGGTGCTGGGTTACGAGGGCGTCGGTGCCCTCTATATACGCCGCGACTTGATCGAGAGCGTCCACCCGGCCCATACCGGCGGCCGCGCCGTCATCCAGGACGGCGACCCCGGCGACCCGGACAGCTACCGGCTGGACACTGCTGGCATGGACAAGTTTCTCGGCGGCTCCGGCAGCGTGCCCCTGCAGGCTGCCTTCGTCGAAGCCGCAAAGTTCATTGAGATCATCGGCGTGCCCGCCATCGAGGCCCGCAACTCGGCGCTGGCCACCCGATTCAAGGCGCAGCTGGCCGAGATCTCCTCGGTCAACATCCTGACGCCGATTAACGAGGCCCAGTCAGCCGGGCTGGTGTCCTTCCAGGTCGCCGGCCAGTCCGCCGAGGCGGTCGTCGCCCGCATCTGGCAGGACCACCGCATCGTCGTCCGGCAGGTGCACTACCCCGAGTCCATCCGCGCCTCCTTCCACTTCTTCAACACCGAGGAAGAGGTCGACACCCTGGCCCGCGCCGTAGCCGAGCTGGCCTAGCCCCGCGAGGCATCCAGCCGGGGATCACTCTTCCGGAGCTGGCAGCAGCTTCGGCTTCTGGTAGCGGGCTCCCTCAAGAGATTCGCCGGTCCTGGCGTTGCGAACACCCATCGCATAGTGGTACGGCACGTGGGCGCTGGCCGTGGCGATTCCGGCAGGACGTGATACGCCCTTCACCTCCACGACCCACACCGGCATATCCGGAGGGCGGAGTTCGGGATTGGTCCATGCATCCGGGCCCAGCAGTCGTTCCTGGTAAGACCCGTAAGTGGTCAGGCAACTGGCCCACACTCTATCGACCTCCGTCGCCGTGACCTCCGGAGCGGAAATCGAGAGCCTTTCTACGGCCAACCGTTCCGCCTCCTCCCTGCCGATGAGCCCGCTGCGGTCGGCCACAACCTCGAGGTCCGCGCAGGAGGGGCTGACCGCGCCCTCCGTCGCGTCTCCGCAGCCGACAGCGAGGGCCATTGCCAAGGTGACCGCCAGAAGGCCAGACAGCGCGACCGTATGCGACCTGTGAGTGCCAATGGAGATTCGTCCTCCTGCGCCTAACCCAGCGTTCCCGGCGGGTACTTTTCCAGCCACCAGCGGGCGATCTCGTCGCGGCGGGCAAACCACACGCCGGGCATCTGCCTTGCGTACTGCAGGAACCGCTCCACCGCCCGGGCCCGGGCCGGGCGCCCCGCAATTCGGCAGTGCAGGCCCACCGACATCATCTTGGGATGGGTCCGTCCCTCCTCGTATAGCACGTCGAAGGTGTCCCTCAGGTACCCATAGAATGCGTCGATGCTGGTCAGACCGCCACGCCAGAAGCGGGCGTCGTTGGTCTCCATGCTGTACGGCACTACCAGCCAGGGCATGTCGCCGCCGCCGGACCCACTGACCGTCACGTAATACGGGAGGTCGTCGTTCATGCCGATGCTGTCGTAGATGAAACCGCCGTGGTCCACCACCAGCTGCCGGGTGTTCAGGCTGGGACCGTAGCGGGTGAACCAGCCGACGGTGCGCTCCCCGGTGGTCTGTTCCAGCGACTCCACGGTGCGGGCGATGGACTGCCGCTCCTCCTCCCGCTCCATCAGGTGGTATTCCTCCCACCGGTAGCCGTGGCCGCACACCTCGTGCCCGGCGGCGGGCACGGCCCTTGCCACCTCGGGATTGCGCTCCAGTGCCAGGGCGCAGCAGAAAAACGTCGACTTGACGCCGTACCGCTCGAACATGTCCATCAAGCGCCACACACCGACGCGGCTGCCGTACTCGAAGAACGACTCGTTGTTCAGGTCGCGGTCGCCGGCCGGTACCGGCGACGGCACCTCGTTGTTGGTCTCGTGGTGCGGATCACCGTCCAGGGTGCTTCGTTCCGCCCCCTCCTCGTAATTCACCACCACCGACACCGCTATCCGTGCTCCGCCGGGCCACTGGATCCGCGGCGTATTCCTGCCGTATCCCATCAGGTCTCGTTCCATCACTCATCCCCCAGGCCGATTTTCAGGCAACACCGATTTTACAGTCATAACAGAGCCAACCGGATTTCCCATATAATACTCAAGTCTCAAATGAGTCCTGCTCCTCGTGGTGAATGCCATGCCCATAGCGGCCGATTTGGTGTATCAGCTGAAAACCGTCGCGGAGCCCGCCCTCTCCCCTGACGGGACGCGGGTGGTCTACGCCCAGTCGTGGGTTGAAGGTACCGGCCCCACTTCCCAGTCTCGCTCGAGGCTGATGCTGGCGACCATCGTAGATGCCCAGGAGGGTGAGCACCGCGTAGGCGGCGGCTCGGAATTCACCCAGGGCACTGCCGACGGCGCGCCGCGCTTTTCATCGGGTGGAGACCGGCTGGCTTTCCTCCGGGCCCGCGAGCCGGGTCAGCCGCGCCAGATCTGGGTCATCGGCGCCCACGGCGGGGAGGCCCGCCAACTGACCAACGCCCCCAGGGGCGTCCTTGAATTCGCGTGGTCGCCCGACGATGCCCGCATCGTCTACTGCGCCGACACCGAGCCCGCGGCCGGAGCGGCCTCCGGCAGCCAGGAAGAGGGCCCCCGCGTTATCGAGGTTGGTCGTGTCCGGTACCGCCACGATCTGCAGGGCTGGCGGGGCGACGCCCACATCCACCTTTTTGTCGTCGAGGTCGATTCGGGGCAGACCACCCAGATCACCCGCGGCGACTGGGACGACTACAATCCCATCTGGTCTCCCGATGGCTCCATGATTGCCTTCATTTCCGGCCGGCGGGGTGACCGGGACCTGCGGGCGCTGACCGAGGCCTACGTCGTGGCTGCCGACGGCGGGGCGGCCGAGTGCTGGTCGAGCAGCCTGGAGAGCACCGGCGCCGTGGCCTGGTCGCCCGACTCAAGCCGGTTGGTGGCAGTGGCCTCCGAGGACCCCGCCGGCATGGTGCTGTGGCAGGGCTGGCTCTACCTCCTGGAGCCGGGCGTGCCTCCCCGGCGCATCACCACCGACGAACAGCGCCCCACCCTGGGCAGCGGCCCCGGCGCCGCCCGGCAGCCGGACATCCGCTGGACCGGCGACGGGCGCATCCTGTTCCTGGGAGAACGCCGGGGTGAGAGCTACCTGTACGAAGCCACGATCGAGGGAGACGAGGCACGCCCGCTGTGGGGCGGGGGCTGCCTGGTCGCCGGGCTGTCCCTGGACCCTGAAGGACGACGAGCGGCGGTGACTGCCAGTTCTCCCGGCTCTCCGTCGGAACTGCAGGTCATCAACCTGCGGCACGGCGGCTCGACCGTCGTCGCTCAGCCCAACGAGTCCTTCCTCAAGGGGCAACCCCTGGCCACGATGGAAAAGTTCACCATCGAGCGCGGCGGCTGCGACATCGAGTGCCGCCTGTTCGTGCCTCCTTTCTTTGACTATTCCGTCCGCCACCCACTGATACTGGACATCCATGGCGGGCCCAACGGCGCCTTCTACGACTCCTTCCTGCCCTGGCAGCAGGCGTTGGCCGGATCGGGTTACCTGGTGCTGGCGGTCAACCCGCGCGGCTCCTCCACCTACGGTAACGACTTCATGCGCGCCGTGCTCGACGACTGGGGTGGCGAGGACTACCTGGACCTGATGGCCGCCGTGGAACACGTGTGCCAGCGCGACTACGTGGACCCGGAGCGGCTGGGCATCCACGGCTACAGCTACGGCGGCTACATGACCGGCTGGGCCATCGGCCACACCGACCGGTTCGCCGCGGCAGTGATGGGCGCCCCCTGCACCAACCTGTACACCATGTACGGCACCTCCGACATCGGTATAAGCTTCGGCGAGCCCCAGTGGGGCGGCTCGGTGATGGATACCCCGGAAAAGCTGCTGTCGCACTCGCCCATCAGCTACGTGCGGCAGGTCTCGGCGCCGGTGCTGCTGCTGCACGGGGAGTCGGATCTCCGCTGCCCCGTGGCCCAGAGCGAGGAGTACTTCGTGGCCCTGAAGCGGCTGGGCAAGACCGTGGAGTTCGCGCGCTTCCCCGGCTCCAACCACGCCTTCCCGCGCACCGGCCACCCGCGAATGCGCGAGGAGTACCTGTCACGTCTGGTCGCCTGGTTCGACGACTGGCTGGCGTGAGGGGGGATTCTCGCTCAAGTCCGTCCCCCTGGTTCTTGTTTGCAAGGTGCTGAAACAACAGTGAGTGAGATGTAAACTATGGCGTGGAACTTGAACTCTCGTCTTCCTCCTGTCCAGCAACGATGATTTCCGCAATGCGTGGGTTTAACAGTCGCCAGCGTTGGCCGAACCGGTCCAAGTCTCCTTCTACTATGACCGGTGATCTTTCTCGATGCGCGATTATAGCGCGATTGTAATCTGACTCGCTAAGAACAGCGGTAACCCACTGCACTCTCCCGTCAACCAAGGCTCGGAGCGTTACAGTACCGTCAGTTTCGCTGTCGTCTCGCCTCAGACTTTGGAGTGATCCAAACAGCCTCTCATCCAATCTGGCTTCTAGACTGCGGAAAGATCGAGCTGCTTCTCTTAGAATCAGACCGTCATCCCCTGCGAAGCGGACGACACTCCTTGTCGGATTACGAGGGCGCGTCAGCGCCCAAGTTATGCTGAACTCCCCTGATGCGAAAGGCTCAATCACCTTGACTAACGCTTCACAAAGATTTGCGCTAACTCCCTCCGATACAGCCTCTAAGAACCCTCCAGACTGACCACTCATTGTTTCAGATGTAGCCACCTTGGCCGCCGACAATGCCTGCGCTAATCGGCGAGTTATTTGCCGTTCTATCGGGTCATTGTCTGTTTCCATACCTAATAGAGTCAGCTGCACTTCGGGGGGAACCACTGGAGAAAGGATTGTTACCACGAAGCTACTGATTTCGGTCTGTCCCAGACGCACACGACGTATAAATTCATTAGCCTCTCTATTTTCGCGTGCCCCATAGACCGGACGGGCCTCCCGGAGGGAGCAGGCTGCTGCAAGGACCAATTCTCGGCCTCCGTTGATCAACGCGACTCCGTGGCTGAGGTCAATGGTCCCGTTGCTTTCACCATCATCGGCCCTAATTCGGATAACATCCCTGTCGGACACGACCAGGTCGTTATACAGTTGAACCTCATCCACCTCAGCTGATCGCGCGAAAATGGCGATAAGCCGGGCTACAACTTGGGCGTAATCGCCCAACCTTTGCGTGCGGGGAATTACTATTTCGGGCAATTTCACTCCGGCGTAAACGTCAGAGTAGTCCCCGTATTCCTCTGTTTTTGACCAGCCGACAGAGCGCGCGTAGGCTGACAAAGCCATAGGAGAAACAGAACGTAAAATTTTGGGGTCATGCAGGTTTGTAGTCACTGAATCCTCCCGCTTCTTGACTGCTCCATCAGTGCTTGCAGGGCAGGAACGTCGAAGAGGTTGTTCTCAGGAATGTGGACAGTGATTGAATCAGTGTTTTCCGTCGGGTCGCGACTTCCAAGGCTTGCCCAATAGGCGCATCTCCTTATGGTTAATTCCTCTTGGGTGACGGACAACCATTGATCCTCGTCCCGTGGTAGGTCGAGGACGATCAAAAGCCGGGGAGTCTGGGTAGGTTCGCACAGAAGGTTGTGGTTTCGCGCAGGCAACGGGAAGTGAAACGCTCCCTCTCGTGGCGCACCCAGATTAATTGTGGCTTTTAGTTGCAGGTCGATCGAAGGGCGCATGGCTCCTCCGGCCTGGATGCTCAAATCAATGCCATCTCTGTCCAAATCCCGCTCTGCGGTGGTGTAGCCGGCACGGGCCGCAACCGCAAGAACGTAGGCCATGGAAAGCCGTTCCTCTATATCTTGAGTGCTCAGCAGGATGTCCGTCAAAATTTTGGCCTGTCTTCTTGACCATATAATGGATCAAAATTTAACAGATGCAAAACTTCCCCACAACGCACCCCTCTCACCCCCTGCCCCGCGGCGGGTCGTTGACCCAGGGGACGTCCGCCAGTCCCCGGGAGCGGCGCACCTCGTTGATCGTCAGCACCCCCCGGTCCAGCAGCTGCGCCTCCCGGCTGGCCCGCGCGTTCTCGTCCTCCGCCAGCGCCTCGATGGCCGACAGCTCGAACTCCATCTCCAGCCCCGGATACCCCAGCAAGGGGAAGAGCTGGCGGGTCACCTGACCGGCCAGGAAGGTCATCTCCGGCACCATCGTGTTCCGCCAGAAGAACCGTTCGGCGGCGTTGACGTTGGAAAAGGTCGCCCGCTCCAGGTCCGACAGCAGCGGCCGGGGCACCCCGAAGGCCCGGCTCACTTCCTCCAGCGACCAGCGCAGGCCCTGGATGAAGTCCATTTCGCGGTGGCTCAGGCCCAGGGTCTTGATGTCCCGCACGAAGCTGGCGATGGCCGGTCGGTGGGCGTTGGCCGGGCCCCGGAACCGCGACTCCCAGCGGCGGTAGAATTCGCTGACCTCGTTGTCGGAGAGCTGCTCGTTGGCCAGGATCACGAAGTCGGGCTGCGCCGAGTTTCGCAGGAAGTTGCGGTTGAAACGCAGACCGTCGCGTCCCATGTCGATGGCCAGCCGGGCCGGGGCCACCGGCGACATCCCGGCGTACTCCTCCAGCGGATTGAAGTAGCGGAACCAGACCACCTCCTCGGGGGTCAGCGCCATCATGCGGCTGCGGCCATGGTAGACGAAGCCGCGGATGTAGTTGTCGCGGTCCGGCACTATGGACATGCGGTCGGGTCGCAGCGGCCACAGCTCGCGGTTGCCTTGGGCGTCGCGGTCCAGCATCCAGTAGGCGGATCCCCACAGGTTCAGGTAGATCTCCGTGGCGCGCCACAGGTCGGCGCTGGTGTACCAGCGGTTGACCCGCTCCAGCAGCTGCTGGGCCGGGTGCTCCGGCCCCACCGGCAGCCGCTGGTTCCCGGCCTGGGAGCCGGTGCGCCGGTAGACCACCACGGGTGGACGCGAGAGGGCGTCGGCGCGCAGGCGGATGGCCGAGTAGACCGGCGTGGAGCTGGCGTAGTAGTCGCCGTACTCGGTGCGGTTCCAGCCGCCGGAACCGGCCAGCACGGAAAAGCCGTCCAGGTCGGCCGGCGCGCCTCCGCCGCCCTTGGTCCGCCGCGACGGCAACGGTGTTCCGCCGATGCGCCTGCGCCAGGGAAGCCATCTCCGCCAGGGTATGGGCGGGGCAAGTTTCTGCATCATGTTCTAACCCTCGAAATTTTGTTTTTCCGGCCAATGGCGGCCATTGACGGCCATTTCCTCAGCGGCCTGGCCCACATCGATCGGGGTCGTTTGTACCGCGGGTCCCGGCTTTCCCGGGAACCTCGGGCCGGTCCCCGTTCAGATCCAGATCTGCACCTTGTTGACGGGGGGCAGGAACGCCAGCATCAGGGCGTCCGCCTTGTCGGGGGAGGGGAGCTTCCGCCTGCGAAGCTCGTCCTTGCTCTCGATCTTGATGCGGCCCTGGGAGTCGTAGCTGTATCGCAGGGCCGACAGCTGGGAAATCAATTCGCTGTCGTCGGGAATGTTGATGCGCCCCTCCTGGAACAGCCCGGCCAGGGTCCAGTAGCCCTCGGCCCGCAGGTTGATGAACTGGTTGTCCTCCCGCGCCCTCCTCGCCACGTTGACGCCCTGCACCGGGTGGCCCAGTTCCCGGAGCCGGTCCACGACACCTGCCCCCACGCCGATCTCGTCGATCAGGACGCGGGCCGGGTTGTGTTCCCGAATGGCGGCGGCGATGCGGCCCGTGAGCTGCATGGTGTCCTGCTGCTGCAGGGACTGTATGTCCTCGACGCAGTCCCCCCGGCGGCGCAGGATGACGCTGCTGTCGGAACCGAAGCGAGCGACGTCAACGGCGATGGTGACCTCCCCGGCCGCCTGCCTCTCCGACCCCAGTACCACCTGCGAGTCAACGGTCCAGGACTCGGCGTCCACGATGCGGCGCACCGCTCTTTCCAGATCGCTCACGGCCAGGAGGGCATCCTCGCCCTGGTCGGGAAACTCGCCGAGCACGCGGGCGCGGTAGGAGTGGCTCTTTTCCTTCCAGATTTTCTTGCGCTCCTCCACCCAGGCCGCGGTGGTGAGGCCGGGGAAGACGATCCGCCCGGCCTGCACGTTCGGGCTCTCCAGGGCGGAGATGGTGATGGTGCGGTAGATTTCCTGCTCCTCGTGAAAGGCGCGGCGGAAGGCGCCGCTGCTGCTGGTGGGGTTGCCGATGAGCAACAGCAGCGGGTCGGCGGAGGTCATCACCGACTCGATGGCCTCGTAGATCTCCTCGCCGACCCCCTCAGCCTCGTCCACCACGATGAGCATGTGCGGGCTGTGGAATCCCTGGAATTGGTCGGCCCCGTCGGCGGACAGCCCCAGGGCGTAACGGTCGTCGTCCAGGTCCCAGCGGGTCTGCAGCATTTCGCCGCCCAGGGTGGTGGCCACGGGCCGGTACAGGCGTCGCACCTGCCGCCAGAGGACGTGCCGGACCTGGCGAAAGGTGGGAGCCGTGCAGAGGGCGATGGCAGCGGCGGGGTGGACGTGCATGAACCACAGCAGGGCCACCGAAGCGCAGAAGCCCTTGCCCAGTCCGTTGCCCGCCTTGACTGCCACGCGGCGGTGCCGGGTGAGCGCGGTCAGCACTTCCTCCTGCTTGTGCCATAGCCGCACGCCCAGCACGTCTCGGGCGAAGTCGACGGGCGAGATCGCGGGCGCCGGGTCAGAGGCGGGCGGAATTACCGTGGCCGGGCCGGGGCCCTCGTCCACGACGAATGGAGCGCCCCTCAGTTCCCCTGCGCCGGGGCCCTGCCGCAGCACCAGCCAGCGGGCCAGCGGCGGCCGTTCCCCCGCCACCGGAGGCCGCGGCAGTACCCGGCTCAGGCGGCGGTGTTGGGTGACGGCGGGACGGAGGGCTGCGGCGGGCTGAACAGAAATCCGCAGTCCAGGCAGCGCAGGACGTAGTTGTCCTCCTCCCTTTTCTTTCTCAGGACTATAATCCTTAACGATAGACAGCGTCGGCATCTTTTCTTGCTCAACTCTCCCTCTTCTCGGTCAGGCGGTCAGGGCGACCGGCTCCGAAAGTAATAGAACGTTTGTTTTATTATGCTAAGGCCACATACCGGGCTTTGGCAAGGGCCAGGTGTCAGTGCGATCGCAAGGGCCGCGGCTGACAATCGCCGGAACCGTTAATCCTGAGGTTGTTGGAGGACGGGCAACAGGAGGCCGTTGATGGTTCGGCAGGCTCGCCGCGACGAATTGGTGGCGCCTTTGCATAGGTCCGGTCGGGCCTCTTCGATATGCGGTTCGCGGGACTTGCCTGTGCTACAATCGCCGCGTTGCAACACACCCAGCCGGGATTACGGACCCCCGTTCATCCTGAGCCTGTCGAAGGACGCGTATGTATTTCGACTCCCGACGCAGCACCGTGCTGGCTACCAACGGCATGGTGGCCACCAGCCAGCCACTGGCGGCCATGGCCGGGCTGCAGGCCCTCATGGACGGCGGCAACGCCGTGGACGCCGCCATCACCGCCGCTGCCACGCTGAACGTGGTAGAACCCAATTCCACCGGCGTGGGCGGCGACCTGTTTGCCCTGGTCTGGAACGAGAAAGAGAAGTCGGTGCGGGCCATCAACGGCAGCGGCCGGGCCGGCGCCGGCGCCAACATCCAGGAGCTGACCTCCCAGGGATACCGCTCCATGCCCGGCACCGGGCCCTACTCTGTCTGCGTACCCGGCACGGTGGACGGCTGGGAAGTCCTGCGGGCCGAGTGCGGCAGCATGCCCCTGTCGCGGCTGCTGGAGCCGGCCATCGGCTACGCCGAGCAGGGTTTCCCGGTCTCCGAGGTCATCGCCTTCCAGTGGGAGAACTTTTTGCCCAAGCTGCGCACTTACCCCTCGGGCGAGGAGATGCTGCTGGACGGCAACGCCCCGAAGAAGGGCGACCTCATGCGTTTTCCCACCCTGGCCGCCACCCTTCGGGCCATCGCCGAGGGTGGTTGCGAGGCCTTCTACCACGGGCCTATCGCCGAAAAAATGGCCTCCTTCGTCCAGGAGCACGGCGGCTGGCTGACCGTCGAGGATCTGGCGGCCCATACCTCCGACTGGGACGAGCCCATCACCACCGACTATCGGGGCGTGACCTGCTGGGAGTGCCCGCCCAATGGCCAGGGCATCGCCGCGCTGGAGGCGTTGAACATCGCCGAGGGCTTCGACATCGGCGCGATGGGAGCGCAATCTCCGGACGCATACCACCATCTCATCGAGTCCATGCGCCTGGCCTTCGCCGACGCCTATCGCTACGTCGCCGATCCCCGCGCGGTCGACGTGCCGACGGAACAGCTGCTCTCCAAGGACTACGCCGCCCAGCGGCGGGAGCTGATGGACCCGCGCCAGGCCATGGTCACCGTTCCTTACGGACAGCCCATCTCCGGCGGCAACACCGTCTACATCAGCGCCGTGGACGGGCAGGGCAACGCCTGCTCACTCATCAACAGCATCTTCTCCGACTACGGCTCGGGCATGGTGGTGCCGGGCACCGGCATCGTGCTGCACAACCGCGCCGGGCTGTTCTCCCTGGACCCGGCCCACCCCAACGCCCTGGCGCCGCGCAAGCGGCCCTACCACACCATCATCCCCGGTCTGGCGACCAAGGACGGCGAGCTGCTCTACTGCTACGGCATGATGGGCGCGTTCATGCAGCCCCAGGGACACCTCCAGCTAATCAGCAACATGGTGGACCACGGCATGGACCCGCAGCAGGCCGTCAACGCCCTGCGCTTCATGGTCGGCAACGACCAGGCGCTGCTGGAGGAGGGCATCAGCCCCGACACGGCCCGCGAGTTGCAACGGCGCGGCCACAAATTGGGCCTGATGGCCGGCCGCTCCCGGGTGTCCATCGGCGGCGCCCAGGTCATCAGCCGCGACCACCAGACCGGCGTGCTGCAGGGCGGTACCGAACCCCGCAAGGACGGCGCCGTGGTGGGATACTAACGACAGAGAGCATGGAGGGGAGCCGGGCGCCCACCAGGTGGCCCCTACACGGGACATGCAAATGTAGGGGCAACCCTTTTGGTTGCCCTGGTTACATAATCGGACCAAAGAAGCAAGGAGACGCACATGGCCGACGCTAACAGCGACCGCAGCTTCTACCGCAACTACTACCGGGAGATCGACGTGCTGCACGGGCTGCAGTCGACCCCCGAGGAGCGGGACTGGCTGCTCACGACCCCGAAGGGCGACGTCAAGCAGTCGGATATCGTGCTCTACCTCGGCTGCAACGTGATGCGCACCACGCACCTCGTCCGCACGGTCATGGACGTGTTCAAGATGCTGGACGTCAATTTCGCGGCGGTGGGCGGCGCGGCCTACTGCTGCGGCATCCAGCACCACCAGCGCGGCGACGAGGCCTCGGCCAAGTCCGTGGCGGCCACCACGGCGGCCAACTTCCGCAAGTTCGAGCCGGAGCAGGTCGTCATGTGGTGCCCGTCCTGCATTTTCTTCTACGACGACATAATGGACATGCGCGAGGACTTCCCCTTCCAGCACGTCACCGAGTACCTAGTGCAGAACCTGGACAAGCTGGACCTGCAGCCGCAGCCCGAGACCACCGTATCGCTGCACTACCACGCCGGCCGTCCGCAGTCCGATGCCGAGGCCCGGAGCGCCCTGACGCTGCTGCGCGCCCTGCCGGGCGTGACGGTCAGGGACATCGGCGGCGACGAGCGTTTTGGGCGGCACTGCACCCCGGCGGTGCGGCAGGCCATGGGGCCGGAGGCGTGGGACGAGATGTCGGCCCAGTGGGTTCAAAAAGCCATCGATGCCGGGGCCGACACCTACGCCACGCTGTACCACGGCTGCCAGCGGCACATGTGCGGCCTGGAGGCGGAGTACCCGGTGCGCGTCGAGCACTACCTGACCCTCGTGGGCCGGGCCCTGGGCATCGAGCACGAGGACCAGTACAAGAAGCACACCCTGTCGGGCAACCTGGAGGCCATCATGGCCGAGACCGCCCCCTGCGCCGTCGCCAACAACATACCGCCGCAGGAGGCCCGCGAGGTCATCGGCCGCATCTTCCCCGCGCGGTAGGGCCGAGCGTCACAGCGCCGCGAGGGCGTCTTCGGGGGAGGTGACTCGCAGGCTGTAGCGGGTCTGGATGCTGCAGGCGGCGAGATCGTCTCGGAGAGCATCGTCGGCGGTGACGAGGGTGGCTCCTGTTTCCACCGCGAGCCGCACGATGTACACATCGTCCCGACTTCCCTGCGGAATGTTTGTCTCCTCGAGGAAAGGAGGCGGCTCGTCCGTTATATCAAGCTTGCCCGGCCTGTTCCCTGCTGATGCGAGGGTGCGCAGTAGCGCCGCTCCCAACCCCATTCTTTGATGGGCTGGCTGGTTAAGCTGGCTGTGAACGCGCTGGTAAAGTTCAGCGTCGAAGACTATTGGATGACAGATATCCAAAATTTGCTGGAGCAGGTCGAGGCAAGTGGGATCGGGATCGCCGTTCACGTTGGTTTCCAGTTGAGCGCAGATGAAGACGTTCTCGTCCAGGATGAACCGCTGGGTCATTTGGATTGCTTCAGGGCCTTGACCCGACGGTCCAGCGTGTCCAGGTTGTTCGCGTAGAAATCAGTCAGACCGCCCTCTACCTGCCCGTTCTCCGTGACCTCGATCTCGGCGGCAAAGCACTCGCCCTTTTCGTCCTTGGAGAAGGAGTAAATTGCGAGGTCATCAGCCCTCAGGGTGCCCTCGGCAACTAGGAGCAGCAACCGCTCCACCAGGTGCTCGCTGTGGGTGGTCATGATGATCTGCTTGTCTTCGGCCTTGGCGGTCTCGGCCAGCACCTCCGCCAGTTCCGCCTGCGTCCTCGGGTGCAGGTGTATCTCCGGCTCCTCGATCAGCACGGTCGCGCCCTTTGCCGCCCCTATCAACTGGTAGAACAACAGAATAAGCGCATTTGCTCCAAACCCTTCCCCAACTATGTTAACCGTACCAGATACGATTAGAGATTTTACCTCAACGGACTTTGGAGGAACGACTTCAGCTCTAAGTCCATTTCCGGTCACTGCTTTCATCATTTGGGAGATCGTCTCCTCTGTAGGGCGACTGTATCCAAGGTTGGTCGCGATCTGCTCCTCCTGTACGCTAAGCCCTTCAAGCAATGAAGCATTTCTACTTTGTGCGTCCCCTAGTTCGTACTTTGGTCGCACTAGCCCTCGGACACTAGGAACAGAAACCAATTCGCGCAAGAAGTGTCTTGGAGCATCAAGGATACGAAGAGCCCTATTCAACACCGCGTCTGATGGCATCGGCACAACGCCGTACCAGCCTCGAGACGATTCCTGAACAACTAAGGTACCAACTAACTTCGACCTCTGGAATTGTTGCGAAGCATTACCTACGTGAACCTCACCAACCGTCGTGCGATCACCTTTCTGGACTTTCAGATTTACTGCGTTTCCATCGATTTGTGACTCGATGGCCCCGAAATTCTCTAACAAATCACCAAACAGACCAAAGACTGATCCGTACCGGTAAGTGGTATCTTGAATTCCCTTTCCTTCAAAGGCAATTAGGTGAGATTCGACATCACGAGAGAATTTCGGAATCGTCTCAGGCATAAACCCGGCAGGGAAATTAACTAAATTTCCTTGTTCCTTTAGCCCATCTTCTCCCACCGACTGCTTGAGTAGCAGCAACGCCTGCAGCACGCTTGACTTGCCCGTTCCGTTGGGGCCGATCAGCACCGTCAGCAGCTTGGGGTTTACGCTGACCTCGCGGAAGCACTTGAAGTTTTCGAGGGTGATGTTCGTAATCATGGCGGCGCCCTCCGAGCATCCATTGTATCAGCCGGGCCACCGCCCCCAAGAGCCCCGGGCCCTCCGCCCGAGAGTCATTCGGTAATTGCAATCTCCGGACCGTCATTCCGGCGAAAGCCGGAATCCAGAATGACCCATTGGCATAAAGACCTGGCCGGAGCCAATTGTATCCTTCAGGAAAAGCCGCAAGCATCGGATAATCGAAACACCCTACCCTCCGGCCTGGGACCTCCTGCGCGGCATAACCGTCCGCACGCCCGTCCCTGCCCCCCGCGCTCAGCGGTACCGGCTGGCCAGGGCCGGCGCCACGGGGTCCAGCGGCTCCACCCGTCCGTCGCTGTAGATCACCCCGTCCTCGCAGTAGGCCTCGATCAGCCCGCTGCCGTACTGCTCCCGGTACAGGCGCGCGTACAGCCCGTTGCGGGCCAGCAGCTCGGGGTGCGTGCCACTCTCCACGATGCGGCCCCGGTCCAGAACGTGGATCACGTCGGCCGACAGGATGGTCGACAGCCGGTGGGCCACCACCATGGTGGTGCGGCCCTCCATCAGCGGCTCCAGCGCCGCCTGCACGTAGCGTTCGCTGGCGGTGTCCAGCGACGACGTTGCCTCGTCCAGGATCAGGATCTTCGGCTGGTGCAGGATGACCCGGGCGATGGACAGCCGCTGCCTCTCCCCGCCCGACAGCCGGAAGCCCCGCTCGCCGACCACGGTCTCGTAGCCCTCGGGCAGCTCCACGATGCGGTCGTGAATGTAGGCGGCGCGGCAGGCCGCCTCCAGCTCCTCGCGGGTCGCGTCGGGACGGGCGTACAGCAGGTTGCGCTCCATAGTGGCGTGGAACAGGTAGCTCTCCTGGGTCACGTAGCCGATGATCTCCGACAGGTCGGCCAGCCGAATCTCCCGCACGTCGATGCCGTCGATGCGGACGGCCCCCTCCGTCACGTCGTAGAGCCGGGGCACCAGCGAGGCGATGGTGGTCTTGCCCGCGCCGCTGGGCCCGACGATGGCGGCCATCTGGCCTGGCGGCACCCGGAACGTCACTCCGTCCAGGGCCCACTGGCGGTCCTGCGCCTCGTCCGGTTCCGGCTCCTCCTCGCGCCCGCCGGGGCCCTGGCGGTAATTGACCCGCACCGCGTCGAAGGTGACCTCGCCGGTAGCCTCTTCCTTGCGGAGCCGCCGGGCGTTGGGGGAGTCCTGGATTTCCTGCCGCAGGTCCAGGTAGCCGAAGATGCGCTCGAACAGCGCCAGCGAGGACTGCAGCTCCACCGACACCTGGAGCAGCCGCCCCACAGGGAAGTACATGCGGGCCTGCAGGGTGGTGAATGCGATGATGGTGCCTGCCGAAACGAAGGACGCGCCGGCGCCCGACAGCAGGTAGCCGGCCAGCAGGTAGATGGCCGCCGGGCTGAAGGACAGGAAGGCCATCACCAGCGAGAAGAAGGCGTGGCCGATCATCTGCTGGCGCACCGTCAGGTCCGAAAGCTCCTGGTTGTGGCGGCGGAAGTTTTCCATCTCCTCGTTCTGCCGCCCGAAGAGCTTGGCCAGCATGATGCCCGAGATCGATAGCGTCTCCTGGGTGATGGCCGTCATTTCCGCCGTTGACCTGGAGGTCTGCGTGGTGACCGCCCGCCGCTTCCGGCCCACCCACTGCGCCAGCATGAAGTAGAAGGGCACGGTGACCAAGGCCACCAGGGTCAGCTCCCACGACAGGATGACCATGGCAATCACGGAACTGGTGATGGAAACCACGTTGAACAGCGTGTCGCTGGCCGAGGCCGTCACCACCTGCTGCACGCCGGACACGTCGTTGGAGACGCGCGACTGGATCTCC
This sequence comes from Dehalococcoidia bacterium, assembly GCA_965208825.1. Taxonomy (GTDB): domain Bacteria; phylum Chloroflexota; class Dehalococcoidia; order Lucifugimonadales; family UBA3495; genus VXOI01. The sequence goes on along the minus strand of CBDBPP010000005.1, from coordinate 1,431,547 downwards.
CCGGTCCGGGTGCCGGTGAAAAAGCGCAGGGACATGCCCTGCAGGTGGGCGTAGACCGCGTCCCGCAGGTCGCGCATCACGTACTGCCCCACCTTGTTGGTCATGTAGGTCTGGGCCACGCTCAGGACGGCGCTGCCCGCCGCGACGGCCGCCATGACCCCCGCCAGGATCCACAGCACCCGCAGGTTGGGACCGCCTTCGGGGAACAGGCCGTTGTCGAAGACGTACTTGACCAGTACAGGGTTAACCACTCCCAGACCGGCGGTGGCCACCACCAACAGCACCACCAGCGAGACCTCGAGTCGGTACGGCCAGAAAAGCCGTATCACCCGGGGCACCAGCGGCCGTGCGGCGACCGGGTCCCGCCCCGGCTCCTCCGGGGGCGGGCCGTTCACCAGGCTCAGTGGGCGGTCAGGGTAGCGGTTGGTCATTGCGAGATTCCATTCTGCGGTCGGAGTCCATCCGGTCGGCGTCAGCGACCCTCGACGGATTATCGGCTTCCCGACCTATATTTTATCTCAACCGCCGGAACAGCCGCCAAACAGCACACCCCCCAGACAATAAACCGTAGGGGCGGGTTTTAAACCCGCCCCTGCGTGGTGGACACTTTCTGGGCCGAGGGGCCCTAGTGATGGACGAAAGGCTACCAGTCCCGGATGACCGGCAGCACCTCCTTGCCGAACAGGCCGATGTTGGACATGGTGGCCTCGTGGCCCATCTTGGACTCCTGGCCGTACATGATCAGGTGGTCCATCCCCAGCTCCCGGTGCAAGTACTGCAGCTTTTCCAGCACCTGATCCGGCGTGCCGCTGACGATGTGGTAGTTCTCCTTCAGCTCCTCGAAGGACTGTTCCGGCAGCGGCTTGACCGTGCGGCGCGCGGCCACCGCCGCGCTGGCCTGCGAGCGGTAGCCGATGGGGTTCATGTACTCTCGCGGCGCCCGGACCGTGGCCCCCATGCGCCACACGAAGTGCCGGGCCTCCTCGTCGGCCTTCTCCTCCGTCTCCGCCACGTAGCAGCACAGCAGGTAGCCGAAGTTGTCGGACGTTGTCTCCCGGCCTGCCTCCGCCGCGGCCTCCCGGTACATGTCGAACAGCTCGCGGGTGACGTCCACGTCGGTCAGGAAGGCGGCGTAGGTGTAGCCGTGCCGTCCCGCCCACTGGGCGGTCTCGGGACTGGAGGTGCCCGGCACCCACACCGGCGGGTGCGGCTTCTGGATCGGCACCATCCAGGGGTTCACCGCGCGGAAGTTGAAGTGCTTGCCCTCCCAGCGGAAGGGGCCGGGGGTGGTCCAGGTCTTGATCAGCAGGTCGTGACACTCCTCGAACCGCTCCCGGTTCTCCACCGGGTTGACGTTGGTCGACACCGTCTCCACGCCCACGCCGCGCACCATGCCCGAGATCACCCGTCCGCCGGAGATCACGTCGATCATGGCGATTTCCTCGGCCAGGCGCACCGGGTTTTCGTGGATGGGCAGGATGTTGCCCAGCAGCAGCAGCTTGGCGTTCTGCGTGGTGCGCGCCAGCACCGCGGCGGTCATGTTGCACGACACGTTCATGCACGAGGGCGTGCTGTGGTGCTCGTTGATCATGATGCCGTCGTAGCCCAGCTCGTCCACGTACTGGCATTCGTCGAAGTAGCGCTGGAACAGCTGGTTGGCCGTCGGCGGGTCGAAGTTGCTGTTCGGAAAAGTGAGCCGTATCGACGGGTACTTGAGGCTCTCCTCGTCGGAGTACTCGTGATAGGGAAACTCGCTGAAGTAGTACACCTTCATGGGGGTGAATGCTCCTTTAAGTGCCGGCGGATTCCGTGCAATCGGAGAGTTCAGGGCGTGGAAACGGCTCAATTTCGCTCAAGGTCTCCGCCTCGACTTGGGCGGCATGATACAAGTCCCAAGCCATTTGCAGATTCATCCAGAACCCTACCGACATACCGAAATAGCGGGTAAGACGCAGGGCAATGGATGGCGTTATCTGCCGACGCTCATTAACGATGTCGTTCACTTGTCGGTAGGGCAGGCGCAAGGCATGGGCAAGTTGGCGTTGCGATATGCCCATTGGCTTGAGAAATTCCTCGAGCAACATTTCCCCAGGGTGGACTGGCGGGCGATGTCGAGGGACGGCGCCCACATAGCCGAGATAATAGTAAGGGTCTTTGGTTTCGTTTGATCTTTCAGGTGGATAGCCGGTCAGAATTTCAATGTCGCCGACTCTGACGAAAGGAAGAAGCGGTATGCTCCCCCTTTCCATTTGGTTCGCTGCACCGCTTGTGTCAGTCGTGGTAGTCAACGATTTCCACCCCCTCGGGGCCTGTATCGGTCCAACGGAACACGATACGCCACAGTTCGTTAATCCTGATGCTATGCCACCCTTCCAGCGTCCCGCGCAACTGTTCGAGGCGGTTGCCCGGCGGTGTCCTGAGCCCGTTTAATTCTGTCGTTCCGTTCAGCGCATCCAGTTTACGGAGGGCTATAGGCCAAAGGGACGAGGGACAACTGCGCCTAGCGGCCGGCGTGTTTAGCCCGTGGAATATATCCGCAGTCCCTTGGCTGCCGAATCCGAAGATCACACATAACAGGATACCACGGGCGCATGCATCGATTGCGCCCTTGCTCGCTCTTATCCGGTCGTGCTATCAGGAGACCATAGACAGCTGCTTCTGCTGCTTACGCCAGCAGTTCGTCCACTGCCAGCCGTATACCAGGCAGTTCCTGGATGGTCAGCGTGTCACCCCGGCGATGGACCCGCACGTCGGCGTACCCTTCCGGCGTGGGCTGCCGGGACACCTCCACCTCGTCGGTTTCCAGCGCGAAAATCCACAGCTCCGGGATGCCATTGCGGGCGTAGCGGCGCGCCCTATCGCCGCGGTCGATGCGGAGGCTCGAGTCAGCGATTTCGATGATGAGCAGGATGTCCTGCGGACGTGGAATATTCTCTCTGTCCATAGATGCTTGAGGAGTAAGGAGAGCAATGTCCGGTTCGGGGCCAGAGCCGTCATTTAGGCGTATGGTGGACTGACTATATTTCATGATGTTTCTTGGGACTGTGTCCATCAATGCTTGGAGTACAATGCTGATTCGGACCCCGTGGGGCTTGCCGATGGGAGCCATTTCCAAAATTTCTCCGTCCACCAGTTCCAGCCGATCTTCCTTGCCAAGCACGCCAAGCTCCACCATCTGCATGTACTCGTCGACGGTGAATTTTCTGGGCCCTGCGGGCATGGACTTAGCCGCTGCTTTCCACGGCAATAGACCCGCCTCAGCCATAACGCGGTGCTGTTTGTCGCTGAACTTGTATCGTCCTATCGTTTTTCGCATCGGTGTCCTCGCTTTTGAGGACCAAGCCTCAAGTCACCAGTATAGCGTCGCGCCCGCGGTACGAACTCCCTGCCGTTCATAGCATTCTGATGCCGGCCGCCTGGCACATTCGGGGATGACGGTGCTCGCCCCAGTTCCCCAGCGTTGTAATGCCTCCGCCCTCAGCGTCCCCTGCCGCCCCGGGTCCCGAGATACATGGATATGCCCACGTCGTTGGCCAGGAACCCCTTCCGCCGGCTCGGGGACGCCGTTGCCTGGGCCCCGAAGCGCGGAGTGCCCTCCCGCTGAGCTGGCGAACTGTGCGGCGGCCTTCCACGCAGGACCTCCAACGGAAGGCTGTCCCCCTTGTCTGGCCCGAAAGGAATGTACGGACGGAGTCGCTGCGCCTGGCGCAGGACCCCTCTGAAAAACTCTCTGCCGATCATGGCTCTCCAGCCTGACCCCGGCCCTCGGGCTCCGGGGCCCCTACTCCTCCAGCGTAGTGATGTCGCCCGGGTCCAGGCCCAACTCCTGCGCCTTCAGCAGCCGGCGCATGATCTTGCCGCTGCGCGTCTTGGGCAGCGTGGGCGTGAAGTCGATCTCCGACGGCACCGCGATCGGCCCCAGCTCGTTGCGCACGTGCAGCTTCAGGGCGTTGACCATCTCCTCCGATGGGTCGCTGCCCACCCGCAGCGTCACGAATCCCTTGATGCTCTCGCCGCGCAGCTCGTCGGGCTTGCCGATCACCGCCGCCTCCGCCACCGACGGGTGTGACACCAGCGCACTCTCCACCTCCGCCGAGCCGATGCGGTGGCCGGCCACGTTCAGCACGTCGTCGGCGCGGCCCACCACCATGTAGTAGCCCTCGGCGTCCCGCAGGGCCACGTCGCCGGTGAAGTAGACGCCGGGTATGGTCGTCCAGTCCCGGGTGTAGCGGGTCGGGTCGCCGAACACCGTGCGGAAGAAGTGGGGGAAGGGCCGCTTGATCACCAGCAGGCCTCCCTTGTCCGGCTCCGTGATCGGCTGCCCCTCCCGGTCGACGATGTCCATCTCGGCGCCGGGCAGGGGCCGGCCCACCCGGCCCGGTTTCACCGGCATGGTGGCCGTGGTGCCCAGGCAGGGGCCGCCGGTCTCCGTCTGCCACCAGTTGTCGACAATGTGTCCCCAGTCACCGCCGCCGCAGATGTGCTCGTAGCTCCAGCGCAGGGCCTCGGGATTCAGCGGCTCGCCGGCGCAGGTGAGAAAGCGCAGCGATCGCAGATCGTACTGCTTGGCGTAGTCCTCGCCGTAGCGCATCAGCATGCGCAGGGCCGTGGGCGCGGTGAAAATGACGTTGACGCCGTATCTCTCGATGATTTCGTAGAACATGTCGGGGCGCGGGTAGTCGATGGCCCCCTCCCGGAACACCGTGGTGGCCCCGGCGACCAGCGGCGCATACACGATGTAGCTGTGCCCCACCACCCAGCCGATGTCCGACATGCACCAGAACACGTCGTTGTCTTTCACGTCCCAGAAGTTTTTGAAGTGGTAGTAGGTGCCGACCATGTAGCCGCCGTGGACATGCTGCACGCCCTTGGGCCGTCCGGTGGTGCCGCTGGTGTAGAGGATGTACAGCGGGTCCTCCGAGTCCATCTCCTCGGCCTCGCACTCCACGCCGCCCGAGGCCATCAGCGCCTCGAAGTCCACCTCCCGGGCTCCGAGGGTGGACGGCTCATCGGATGGGCCCTTGCGCCGCCACACGATCACCCTCTCGACCAGGTCCAGGTCCGCGACGGCCCGCTCGGTGATGCCCAGCAGGTCAACCTCGTTGCCCCGCCGGTATCCCACGTCGGCGGTGATCACCACCCGGGCCTGGGCGTCAACGATCCGGTCGCGCAGGGAGCCCGAGCTGAACCCGGCGTAGACCACGCTGTGCACCGCGCCGATGCGGGCGCAGGCCAGCATGGCGATGGCCCCTTCCGGCGTCAGCGGCATGTAGATCACCACCCGGTCGCCCTTGCCCACGCCCAGGGAGCGCAGGCCGTTGGCAAAGCGGTTGACCAGCTGCGCCAGCCGTCCGAAGGTGAAGACCCGCTCGGTGCCGTCCTCACCCAGCCAGATGAACGCCGCCTTGTTGCGGTTGCCGTTGACCAGGTGGCGGTCCAGCGCGTTCTGGGTGATGTTGCACTTCGCCCCCAGGAACCAGCGGAAGGTGGGGTACTCCCACTCGAACACGCTGTCCCAGCGGCGCGTCCATTCCAGTTCCGAGGCCACGCCCTCCCAGAACCCCTCCGGCGAGTCCATGGAGTCCCGGTAGGCTCCGTCGAAGTCCTGCAGGAATGCCTGCTGCACCAGCGACGCCGGCGGCTGAATCTGCCCGGTCTCCTGGAGCAGGTGGTCTATCTGTCCTTGCTGCACCATGTTGCGGCTCCTCTACTACCTGTTTTCCCTGCCGATTATGGGAATCGATAGGTTACGGCAAATGCGTTGAGCAGTCCTGTTGCGTATTTCGGTATGTCTCGGCACGTAGTCAATTTCGCCTGTTTCTGGGTTGGTCCATACTGAATGGGCACCGCCCTCTCGGACAAATCGGCATCCGTGGTCACGAAGGTGCCTTATCAAGTCTCCTCGTTTCACTGGATGACGATCACTTCACGAATCGCCTCCGCTGGCACTCCCCGTAGTCCGTCCTCTCGGCGCATTTCCAGGTGAAGCAATATCGCCTCAGCAAGATTTTCCAGCGCGTCCTCCCTGGTCTTGCCCTGACCGTGGGCCCCGGGAACTTCCAAGCAGCTTACGACAAACCAATCCTCATCTTTCTCTACCACCGCCGTGAATTCATTTCGGACAACGGCCTCCGGTTTCTGGTAGACAAAGGTCGCCTCAACGTCATCCGGCAACGGTTCATTTTTGACCAGTGTCATCTAACACCCTCCAATCCCGGTTAAAGGCAGGACTACTCAGTATCGACATATGGGACCCAACTCAAAGCAATGGTTTCCTGAACTGCGATGATTTCCTGCGTAGCATCGGGCGGCATATCGTAGAGAAGGTCGCGCATGGTTTTTTCTCGGCGTTGTTCCAACGCGGACTTTATCGCTTCCGTCAGACTGTCCCGTGCCTCGTCCATCGTCTTGCCTTCAGCGTGGGCTCCGGGTATTTCCACGCAATAGGCGATATAACGCGGCTCTTCCCTGCTGTCATCCAGCTCGAATATCGCCGTGAACTCGTTTCGCATTACAACCTCCTAGCCCTGACAAGACTTACGCACCCCAGCTATCCCCTCATCCTCATCCCGTTCTTCCTGTCTATCCATGTGCGTAACTCCCGGCTACCGGAACGCCGACATCATCTCCGTCACGCAGCCCCTTCGATCGCTTCACCCTCTCGTATTTCAGGGTTCCGAAAGACATATTGGCGCCGAAATAGTGGACGTTGTGCTCCGTCGCGCAGCCCCTTGATCCGCCTCATGCACTGCTCCGGTGTGCCGAAGGCCGTGGTGGTCTTCAGCCGCGACTCGTAGCTGGGCGGGCCCTCAGGACGGGTGGCGATCCACTCGTTCAGATCATAGTTAATCTCGCTGCCACCGGTCAGGGTACGCCGGTAGCCGTTCAGGCCGTATACCCATGTTACCGCCTCCCGGTGGTCCTCGACGGCCGACCTCTCGTCCTCCACAACGTAGATTCTCCGGAAGTAAGGCATGTCGTCCCATGGGGGCGCCACCCCTTTCGTGGCGTAGACGTCAGCGCAAATGTTGCGGATCTCCAGCGCCTCGGCGTCGGGAATGTTGGCGCCGGTCAGCACCGGCAGGCCCCGGTGCACTGCCACCGCCACGCTCTGCGGCGTCCGCGACAAGGCCAAGAACACCGGCGGGTGGGGCGCTGCTCCGGCACCGGCGCGATGGTCATGTCGTCAACTTGGTGGAACTCCCCATGGTAGCTGAAGCCTGGCTGCTTTCCCAGGCCCATTCCCACATCGAAAATCTCGGCAAAGCGCTCGTTGCGGGTGTCGTGGGCCACCTTCAGGTTGCCGTACTCGTACACCACCTGACCCCAGCCCAATGCCCGGGACGGGCCGACGGTTTCGCTACATTCTAGCTTTCGCCTACTGCCTGCGACAAGGCAAAGGGCCCGCGCCCCAAAGACGATTGCAGAGCCTCCGAAATTCCAGCCCCGTTAGTCCTGAGCTTGTCGAAGGGCGGGTAATCCAGAATCCGTTAGTGGTCCGAAAAACCCGCCACCTACTGGGTCTTCCTAGACTTTGCCATCGTCATACCCGTGCCTGTAACAGAGGGTGCAGGCCCATCGGCAGGCTCAGGAGTGCGCCACTTCGGGGAGAGACCGTTTGAAACTGCAATGCCGCCGTCGAACAGGCTAACGCACGGGACCCCAGGTGCCCGGGGGCCAGACCCGAAGCCAGGCGCGGCCGATGATGCGCTCGGCGGACACCGGGCCGAATCTGCGGCTGTCGGCGCTGTCGGCGGGGTCGTCGCCCAGGACAAAATACTCATCGGTCCCGTTCCACCACTCGCGGCGGGCAGCGTCGATATCGCCTCCCAAGTCCGCCATCAGCACGTCGTCGGCGTAGAGGCGGCCGGAGTCCAGCACAATTTCCTCGTCAGGCATCCCGGCGACGCGTTTGATGAACCAGGTGCCCTCGGGCACGCCCGCCAAGGGTTCAGGCGTCAGGAGCACCACCACGTCGTCCCGCCGCAGCCGGTTCCAGGGAAAGACGGGCCGCACCACCAGCACGGATTGGCCGTCGAGCAGGGTAGGGGCCATGCTGTTTCCCTCCACGCGGAAGTGGGCGGAGAAAAGGAGGTTCAGGATGACCCGGAAGGGGGCAAACAGGAGGTCCAGCAGTTGCATATTCCACCACGAAACGATGCGGGCCACCGGGGATTATAGTCGCAATCCGGCCTTTTGGTACGGACACGGGTCCCGTCCTTTCGGGCAAATCCACCGTGATAGAATTGCGGCACAACGAGACTTGAGGAGTACCTCCGATGATGAACGGAATGATACGCGTCGGCCTGATCGGGGCCGGAGCCAACACGCGGCTGCGCCACATACCCGGCTTCAGGGAGCAGCGGGACGTGGAGATCGTGGCGGTGGCCAACCGGAGCCGCGCCTCGGGCGAGCGGATTGCCGGCGAGTACGAGATCCCCACCGTGTACGACAACTGGGCGGATCTGCTGAACGACGATAGCATCGACGCCGTCTGCATCGGCACCTGGCCCTACATGCACCGCAACCTGGTACTGGCGTCGCTGGCCGCGGGAAAGCACGTGCTAACCGAGGCTCGCATGGCGATGAACGCCGACGAGGCCCACGAGATGCTGGATGCCAGCCGGCTGCACCCGGACCTGGTGACCCAGATCGTGCCGGCGCCGCAGACGCTGCAGGTGGACAACACGGTAATCGAGTACGTGGGCAACGGCTACCTGGGCGACATCCTGGCGGTGAGGCTGCGGGTCTGCGACTACCACGCGCGGGCCGACCGTGCCGACACGTTCATCGACTTCGACGCGCCGCTGCACTGGCGGCAGGACCGAACGCTGAGCGGCTACAACATTCTCGGCATGGGCATCTGGTACGAAACGGTCATGCGCTACGTAGGCCCGGCCACCAAAGTGTCGGCCATGACCCGGACCTTCGCCAACCGCCGCCGCGACGAGAACGGAGTAGTGCGGGCGGTGACGGTGCCCGACCACGTGAACGTGATCGCCGAGATGGGCTGCGGGGCCGCCGCCGACTTCAGCTGGAGCACGGTGACCGGGCTGCAGATGGGCACGGATTTCTGGATTTTCGGCACCGACGGCACCCTCAGTCTGCAGGGCCCTCCGTTTGACAAAGTCTACGGGGGAAAGCGCGGCGACGAGGGGCTCTCGGAGTTGCCGGTGGTGAACCGCGGCCAGTGGCGGGTGGAGGAGGAGTTCATCAACGCCATCCGCGGGGAAGAGCCGGTGACGCACACCCCCTTCGACATCGGCGTGCAGTACATGGAGTTCACTGAGGCGGTGACTCGGAGTTCCCAGACGGGGGAGGCGATTTCGCTGCCGCTGTAGAGATACATCCCGAACAGGCTCTGCCGAGCGGAAGACCGGAACAAGCGGCCCGAAAGGGAGGAAAGCAATGGGGGAATTATTCTGGCCTGTCGGAGTGTGGAGCGCGAACAGGGAGCGAATGGAAACTGTGTCTGCACTGGTGGATACCGGCGCATCTTATTCGAAATTCCCCCGTCCGATGCTGCAACGGCTTGGGATTGCCCCACTGGAACGCCTCGATTTTGAAATGGCCGACGGGAGCCTTGTCGAATACGATGTGGGACAAGCCCAGCTAAGAGTCAACCGCAGGAATAGAACAACAAGCGTGATGTTTGGAAAAGATGATGATGAGCCATTACTTGGGGCCAATGCGCTCCAGGAGTTCCTGCTGCTGGTTAATCCGGTTGGGGAGCAACTGGTTTCGAGAACGGGCCGTATCTAGTCTTTGTCAGGGAGAGGAAGCAGCTTGGGAACGTTCTACCATGAAATGCAAGTTTTCAGCCTAAACGGCGACCGCATGGAGACCGTTGAGGCCCTCGTAGACACCGGTGCATCATATTCTCAGGTTCCCGGATCCATTCTGCAACGGTTGGGTATTGCACCCACCGACACGGTAGAAGCTGAATTGGCTGACGGTCGGGTTGTGGAGGACCCTGCCGCCGAAATTCGGGTGCGAATTGACGGCCTTGAAACGTTTACGTGGGTTACATTCGGTCCAGAGAATGTTGCCCCACTGATGGGGGCTCATGCTTTGGAAGGAGTGAGGCTGGCAGTGGATCCGCTGCGCCGTCTCTTGGTCCCCACCCGGATATTGCGAATGTACCGCGACAGCTAAAGACCGCTGTCGCTACCTGAATATAAGGAGAATAACGTCATGGCACACGAGGGCATTCGAGTGGGGCTGATCGGGGCGGGAAAGAACACCCGCGACCGGCATATTCCAGGGTTCCACGAGGTTGGCGGCGTCGAGATCGCGGCGGTGGCCAACCGCTCGCGGGCCTCGGGGCAGGTGGTGGCCGACCAGTTCAACATACCGACGGTGTATGACAGCTGGCAGGAGCTGCTGGAGGACGAGTCCATCGGCGCCGTCTGCATCGGCACCTGGCCCTACATGCACCGGACGCTGACCATCGCCGCGCTGGAGGCGGGCAAGCACGTGCTGACCGAGGCGCGGATGGCGGCGTCGGCGGCCGAGGCCCGGGAGATGCTGGAGGCGTCGAGGGCGCACCCCGGCCTGGTGACGCAGATCGTGCCGTCGCCACTGACCTTCAAGGTGGACAACCTGCTGTCGCAAAAGATCGCCGAGGGCTACGTGGGCGAGGTGCTGGCAGTGTCGCTGCAGTCGTATACGCCGAATTTTGCGGACACATCGGGTCCGATGCACTGGCGGAACGACCGGGACCTGAGCGGCTACAACATCCTGAACATGGGGATCTGGTACGAGGCCATGATCCGCTGGGTCGGCCCGGCCACCCGCGTCATGGCCAACACCAAGGTCAACGTGAGGCAGAGGCGCGACGAGGACGGCAGCCTGGTGCCAGTGACCATCCCGGACCACGTGGACATCCTGGCCGACCTGGCCAGCGGGGCGCAGGCGAATATGCGGTTCAGCGCGGTCACCGGCTTCGGCTCCGGCAACGAGGTCTGGATCTACGGCAGTGACGGCACCCTGCGGGTGGACTCGGCGTTGAACGTGTACGGCGGGCGAAGGGGCGACAGCGCGATGGCGGAACTGCCCAACCCGGAGGAGGGGCAGGCCTACTGGCGGGTGGAGGAGGAGTTCTGCAACGCCATTCGAGGGCAGGAGCGGATCACCCGGACGCCCTTCGACGTGGGCGTTCACTACATGGAGTTTACCGAGGCCGTTACCCGCAGCTCCCAGACCCGACAGGTGGTGCCGTTGCCGCTGTAGAACAAGAATGACGTAAAGCAATGCCGTCCTTACGAAAGTCGCCAGAAATCCCGACAATTCCAAGTTTTTTCGATTATTGCAAACTCCGGTCCGTCATTCCGGCGAAAGCCGGAATCCAGCGTACACCTCTGGTGTAAAGAGACCTGGCCCGAGCCATTCGCATCCTGCGGAAAAACCGCAGGCACTGGAAAATCGAAAGCCCCTGACGAGAATCCACATATACTACCCTGTGCTATATTGCTGGCTGGCGATGTGTCCTGGATTCCTGCAATGTGACGTGGTACTTGTGAAGATTAGACATGGGACTGTTTACCTGGCCCTTCGAGGTCGGCAACCTGAACGGGGACCGCTTCGAGAGGGTGGAAGGGTTGGTTCACACCGGAGGATCGTACTGTTCGTTGCCAGCCTCCACTCTGCGCCGCGTGGGTGTTGAACCCACGGAAACCATGGAGTTCGAGCTGGCCGACGGCACGATAATTGAACGGCAACTTGGCGATGGGAGGACGCGAGTAGAAGGTAGAGAAGTCCTGACCACGTTTATTTTCGGCGATGAAACTGATACCCCTCTATTGGGTGCATACACGCTGGAGCGGGTGCATCTGGCAGTGGATTCATACGGCAGGCGGCTGATACCCGTTCGCGCTTCCCTCAAGTGACCTGAGGCATAACCCTCGATCGAAAATGTGTCGGGGCGGCTCGATATGCACTGGCATGGATAGAGAACCCGTGATTGCATCATTCCCCTGGCAATCAAACCCAAGGTATAAAGAAAGAGAGAATCGCCTTGCAACTTTCACCTCCACCTTATCCCGTTCAGTTCCGGGTTGAATACCCGGACAGACCTCTGGACCGCTTGTCCAGCTTCTTCCGGGTCATAGCCGCAATCCCTATCATCGTCGTCGGGATCTTTGTCTCCGCGGGCACAGACGGGGGGACTACACTTTCCTCTTCTCCGGCGGAGTGCTGTTCGTGGCGCCGCTGCTGCTTATTCTGTTCCGAGGCAAGTATCCGCGGTGGTGGTTCGACTGGAACGTCGGCTTGCTGAAGTTCGGGAATCGCATAGCGGCCTACATCCTGTTGCTCAGGGACGAATATCCCTCCACCGATGACGAACAAGCGGTTCACACCGAAGTCGCCTATCCGGATGTGGAGGCCGATCTCAACCGGTTTCTGCCAATTGTCAAGTGGCTATTGGCCATTCCTCACTACGTTGTGCTTATCTTTCTTGGCATTGCCGCACTAATCGTAGCAGTGATCGCCTGGTTCGCTATCCTGGTCTCCGGGCGCTATCCGAGGGAGTTGTTCGTCTTCGTGGAGGGTGTCATGCGGTGGGGCATTCGAGTGCAGTGCTACATGTTCCTGCTCACCACTGACCGGTATCCGCCCTTCCGTCTCGGGGAGTGAGGCTGGCCCCAACTACCTGAGCCTCAAGGCCAAATCAAGGGCACCCAGTTTGGACCCCTAGCGATAGAGGCGCTTGGAGTGAGCTGCCTCAATCCTGCGCAGCAAGGGTTCCCCACCTTCGCTTTTCGCGCAATCTTGTTTGCCATGACGAGGGAGGTTGCATGTCGAACGTGAAAAAGATTGCTGGTTTCCCCGGTTGGCTGAGTCTGATTATCGCCTTCGGATGGGTGGCTGTCCTGGTCAAGAACGGGCACGACGAGGCCAAGGAGGCGGGGGCCGTTTCAAATTACCGTGCGGCCCTTTGGGAGGCTGGCCCATTAAAGGCTTGCCCAGCGTGCGCCGGGTTGGGGATGGTTACGACTGTCGCCAGCGGTGCGGTTCCGACCGATGCCCAGAGGACATGCTCCCAGTGTCAAGGCACTGGAATTGTGTCGGCAATGCGAGAGTGAGTACGCGGGATTTGGCCATCGTAAATTCAGCGTCGGCGAAGACCGCAACCTTTCACATATCCCTTCAGCGAACCGCAAAAAATAGGGACCCCCGCGGAGGCCCCTACTTGGTCCTACTGTCCAACTCGAATACTATCGGGACAGTCGAGGCATACCGTATACCCTGGCATTTGCTTTGGATATTCCCTGTCAACTCTAACGCCCCAAGGTGACGGGGAACTGGAGGAGGGGGAAGTCGTCGCGGTTGATGTCGACTTTAAGCAGGATGGTGGAGCCGCTGGTAAGGATGTTGGTGAGGCGGATCAGCTCGTTGGTGCCGATGGAGCGCTCGATGGCGGCGGCGGCGCCAGCGGCGGCCGTTCCATCCCGGAAGAGCAGTGCGGCGGAGCCCTCGACCACGGTGCGGCGTTCCTCGCCGCGAGAGAAGGCCCAGGCCACGGCGCGGCAACCCACGTTGTTCTCCAGCTGGCAGTCCCTGGCCGCGGTGGCCACCAGACCCGGACCGGCCATCTCCAGGGCCTGCCTCAGCTCGCCCTCGTCGTCGTTCCAGAGCAGGCCCGACTCCCGGCTGTAGTCCCGGAGGATGTCGATGACCGCGTCGAAAACCCCGCCGACCACGTAGCCCTCATCTTCGAGGAGGGCGTACGCCTGGGTTCCATCGGAGGACTCCCAGAAGCCGTATCCCCGGTGCACTCCGGCGACGTAGCCCAGTTCCCGCAGCCGGTTGCGTATGTCCTCGAAGTCGAATTCGCCCTCGGAGATTATGGCGCGACCCGAGGGAAGGGAGGCCCTGGCCTGCCTCTGAATGTCTCCGAATACCTCCAGGGCAACCACCTCCTCCTCCAGCTCTGCGGGGAGTTCGGTCCGCCCTTGGGCCGCCTCACTGACGTTGACCAGGACCAGTTCCAGGGCGCCGTCGGGAACCAGCCTCACCGGCCCATCGAAGTCGGAGCCCCCGAACCAACCGCAGGAAAGGGGACCGGCCAGGACCGCCACCAGGAGGATAGAGAGGAGTACTCGTTTCATCCAGACAGACTCCTTTCCCCCAGACGCGGAAAGCGTCCACTCCCTCCTGGTCCCCGCAGGTTCCGCCGTGCCGGTCTCACGAGAGTTTCCCGGCCGGCAGACCTAGACCTCCAGTGGCGTATCATCGCGATTGGCCCACTCGCCCATGGAGGCGTCGTAGTTCCTGGTCTGGTTGCTGTAGCCCACCAACTGCAGAACGAACACGCCGTGCGCCGCACGGATGCCGCCCTGTCAATAGGTGTAAACGTTCTTGTCGGGGGTGATGCCGTGATCGGCCAGCAGCTGGCGGATTTCGCCGGCGGACCTGAAGCGGTGGGTACGGCGGTCCATGACGTTGAACCACTCCAGATGGACAGCCCCGGGAATGTGGCCGACGCGCCTGTTGCCCCGGCCCTCGCTGCCATCCCACTCGCCGTCGCTGCGCACGTCCCAGACGACGTTGCCCTCGAGGCTGCAGGCTTCCTTGAGGTCGTCGGCCATGACCAGCATCGACTCGTCGCGCCTGGGGGTGAATGTCACGTTCCCCGCGGGGCCGGGACGCTCCAGGCCGACGGGGTTGCCGCCGCCGACCCAGCCGCGCCAGCCGCCGTTCAGCACCTTCACGTTGCTGTGGCCGTAGGTGTTCAGCGCCCACCAGAGGCGGGCGGCGTAGAGGCTCTGGGAGTTGTCGTAGGCGATGACCAGGGAGTCGTCTCCGATGCCGAGACTCTCGCACATTGCCCTGAACTGGTCCGGGTTCATCAGGTGAACCCGGCCGGTGTCCGGGTCCTTCTCGAAGTTGTCGGGCACGGCCACGGAGCCGGGGATGTGAGCGCGGTTGTAGGCGGGGTCCACGTCGCAGTCGACGACCACCACGTTGGCGTCGCCACTGTGGGCCGCCAGCCAGTCCGCTTCCACCAGGAACTCGGGGTGCATGTAGTCCTCTTGGGCCATCGCTGCCTCCCAGCCGGTGCGGCAGCAAGGGATGTATCCCTTCTGACGATCCGGCGACGGATTATGACAATCAACTGTTGAATTGTAGGGCAACGGCGCGAAAAGGGTCAACGCGGGGCGACCTTGCCATGGTCATTCGATTATCGCAAACTCCGCCGAGTCATTCCCGCCCCTCCCGTCGTTCCCGCCCCGCTCCGTCATTCCGGCGAAAGCCGGAATCCGGAATGACCCTTTGGCATAGAGAACTGTCCTGTCAGGCCCCAGGCCCCTTCGAGTGTCCCCTCTCCCCTGAGGGAGAGGGTTAGGGTGAGGGTGAAATTCCAGGCATCAACAACTGCGCCTATGGAAGATGACGGGAAATCCTGCTCATCCTCTAATCCTGCGAATCCTGATTCAGACAATGATCGAAAGGCCCTGGGCGCCCAGTAGGATGATTGCAAACTACGCCGCGTCATTCCCGTCCCCTCCCGTCGTTCCCGCCCCGCTCCGTCATTCCGGCGAAAGAACGTCATCCCGTACTTGATACGGGGCCGGAATCCAAAATGGCCCTCCGGCATAAAGACTTGAACCGGAGCCATCCCCATCCAGCAGCAATAACCGCAAGCACAAGATAATCGAATCCCCCTCCGTCGGTCTGATTTCCGGGTTTAACATCTGGGCCAAAATGTACTATCATGGATAGCCGTGCCTTCCATCTACCCGGTCCGTGAGTGCAGTTCGTGACTGATTCGAAATTCCAGCCTGGAGTCTTGGTCCGTGACAGCCGCTCCAGGGTCGGGAGGGTGGTCGACGGTCCCCAGTCTGTCGAGATCGACGGCAACTCCGTGCCGGTCTTCACCATCGATTTCTGGGGCGACCGGCAGCTGCGGCCCGAGCGCATGCTGACCCCGCTGCAGGAGCAATGTCCCGAGGCTCTCCTGGCGGACCACCCCGAGGCCCTAGCTCCCTGGGTGGATGGAAGTCCTATGCGGCTGGTGGCCCTCGCCCTCTCCGTCGACGGCGGCACGGGCAGGGCTGCCGACGTGCGGGAGAAGCTGGACGGCCGGATTCCCGGCCTGGCCTGGGACGCCTGGTGGAAAGGGGCACCGGCCCGGATGCGCAAGCTGCCGGACCATTTCAGGGTCGCCAGGGCCGGCCGCGACAGCGAATACACCCTGCTCTCCAGCGTCGAAGCGGTCTCGGCTTTGCAGGAAGTGAAGAGCGGCGCAGCGACGGAACGAAAGTCGGCAACCATGGCCGACTGGAGGGCCTGGCTCGAGGCTGAGACCCATCAGCCGCCACCAGGACGCTTCCCCACCACCCAGGTTGCCGGTTCCCTGGCCCGGTGGCCCGCCGATTCCATCGACCAGGCCCTGCTCCGTGTCATCGTCAGCGCCGGGGAGGCCCTGGTCTCCCGTGGCCTGAGCGCCCAGGCCGCCGAGGGCTGGCTCCGCGCCGTGGCCCAGGCGTCGCAGCGGCGCCGCGAGCTGGGCGGCTCCGACCCCAGGGGCTACACCGCCGCCCGGTCCGGGGACGTGCTCGCCAGGCTGGCCCGTGTTGCCGGAGACGGCCCGGCCCAGGATCTGCTGCTCCGGGCGGGGGCCCTGGACGACGAGACCGGGTCCTGGCGCCGCGGTTTCCTCGCCGGAATGTGGGAGGCCTTTGAGGGAGACGACGCCCGTGATCTATATCTCCGGTCTTCCTCCCGGCTGGGACGGCAGGCTCGCACCCACCTTGCCCGGGAGCTGTTCCTGGCCGCCTTCGGGCCCGAGTTCCTGCTGCGGCGCCACTCGGAACTCGACCGTCTGCTGGACGCCCTTCCGGAAGGCGACCGCGAACCATTGCTGCGCCAGGCGATTGCCTCGGCGACGCCCGACCAGCGGGACAGCGTCCTGGGCTACGTCGCCGCTAGCCGCCACGCCGAAGGCCAGGACCACTTTAAGTTGCGCCTGGTGGCGGCCTTGACGCTGGGGGGCGAACATAATGAGTTTACAAGGCAAGTCTCCAAGGAATTAGCGGCACAGGCTGATTTTTCAGCCCTTGGAGGGAAGGCGGAATTGCAAAAGCGTCCCCCGGCAATTCTGGAAGACACTTTTGCCCGCGCGGAGCAAGCCATAGCCAACCTGGCGCGCAATACAGAGGAACTACGGCAGGCCGAGGCGGAAAAGCTGGAGGCGGAACGCCGGGAACAGGAACGCCTTCGCCAGCAGGTCCGCGAACGCAACGCCGAGCTGGCCGCCGGCCGCGAGGAGTCCCGCCTGGGGCTCCGGCAGGACATGCTCCTGGCCGTGGGCGAAGTCCTGCAGTCGCTGGCGCAGGCCGACGGAGAGCCGCAGAAAGACATCGCGGACGGCCTGGCCCTCGCCCTTCGCGCCGGTGGCGCCGAACCCTTCGGTTCGCCCGGCGAAAGGGTGCCGTTCGACCCTGAGCGGCACACCGGCCATCAGGGCGCGCAACCCTCGGGCTCAGTGCGGGTCCTCGCACCCGGCGTAATTTACCGCGGCGGAATTCACGGCGACCGCGTGCTGCTCAAAGCTCAGGTAAAACACGAGGAAGGTTAATGGAAATCGTAGGCATTGACTTCGGCACCACCAATGTCCGTATCTCCACCTGGGACCCCGGCGACCCCAACGCGGGGCAGCCCCAGTCCCGGCCCATTGGCCGCGGCGGCACGCCTCTCATGCCCGTCGTTGTTGCCCTGCGCCGCGAGTCCGGTGGCGAAGTGACCGTGGTGGTGGGTGAGGACGCGGATGTCCTGGAGGACGGGCCCAACACCCTGGTCATCCGCAACATCAAGCGCTGGGCCCTGTCCAACGACCCCTACGTCAGGTGGCGCCTGGAAATCGGCGAGACAGACTGGCCCACCTGGTGGGACCCGGAACTGGGCTGCGTCGAGGCCTGGGGTGAGCACTTCCAGGTCCGAGATCTGATTGCCGCCATCCTCCGGGAGGCCGTGGACCGCGCCGGGCTGCCCGACGGCTTCGAGTGGCGCGCCGGCTGCCCCGTACAGTCCGGCTACGACTACCGCACCATGCTGTCAGAAGTGCTGTCAGGACTTGCCGGACGCGGCAACGTCAGTTGGGTGGTGGACGAGCCCGTTCTCTTCCTGGCCGCCGCCCAGCGCAACCTGGACCCCGATTCCGGGTCCAGGCTGGAGGGCTCCTACCTGGTCTACGACCTCGGCGGTGGCTCCTTCGACTGCACTCTGGTCGAGGTCCGCAGCTCCGGCGAAATGATCGTTTACGGCGCCGACGGCGACCCCCTGCTGGGGGGCTCCAACCTCGATCGAGAGCTCGCCGCCAGGCTGGGAGGCGCCGAGAACCTGCTGCGACTGGCCAAGGAACAGGTCACCCCCGACGAACCCAGTGTCCCCTTCGGCGGCGCCGTCGCCCTCACCTGGGATGACGTCGACGCGGAGCTGAAGTCCGGCAAGTTCATGCAGCGCTCCCTAATGGCCATGCGGGACGCCTTCCTCAGCGCCAAGGCCGTCGTCTGGCGGCGCGATGAGGCCTCCGGTCCCGGCGATATGGTCCTCGACGAGGACGACGAGACCGGCCAGGTCCGCTTCGTCTGGCAGCTCGGCTATGACGACATGGCCAGGGACCTGGACGGTGTCATCATGTTTGGCGGCCCCACCCGCTCACCCTTTTTCCGCCGGAATCTGGCCCACTGGTTCGGAGAGTCCAAGGTGATGTTGGCCAGCGATCTCATCGGCGGCGTCGCCGACCCCGAGCTGACCGGCGTCAGCATGGGTGCCTGCTACTTCCCCACCGGCGAGAACTTCCATCAGGTCCCCAGCCGCCTCCCCTACCAGGTCGCCCTTGAAAACATCCTCACCGGCCGTGAGGAGGATGCGGTGCGCTACCTCCCCCACGAGCACTTTGTGAAGACCTTCGAACCCTCCGAACAGTATGAGTCCGATTGGCTGGCTCAGGAGCGGGACAACCCCCAGGAATACGAGCTCACCATCACCGACCCCGACGGTGTGGTGCTGGAGCGCCAGGCCGTGGACGGATTCCTGGAGCCCGGGGGACGCCAGCCCGCCACCGGACTGCGGTTGGTCATCGACCGCCTCGGCCCGGTCTACGTCGAAAAGAAGTCCGAGGGCATCGGACTCCCCTGGACCAAGCGCGTCACCATTGTGGAGAGCCCGCCTTGGCAGACCGACGAGCAGCGCGCGCTCCTGTCTGCACTGAAGGAGCGCGAGCAGCGCCGTGACGTCGAGAGGCGCCAGCGCGAGAGGATCATCCTCGACCGTCCCGCCGAGCTTGACACCTTCTGACCGGGGAAACCTTGTTTGAAACTATCTCAAAACTCACCATGGACCCCGGTCCGTCATTCCGGCGAAAGCCGGAATCCATACCTGAGGGTCTGGAGTGGGCGTATTGAAACAATGGTGAGAAACCCCAAATGTCCCACACCCTATAACGTAACAGGGGCGGCCGTCGTGCCGCCCCTGTCCCTTGCCTCGGTCCGGTTCCCGGCTCACACCCGCCACAGGTCCCCGGTCTGGAAGATCAGGTCAATCTGGCACACCTCGTCCGCCGGCCACCCTGCTAGCTTCATCCAGTCCTCGAAGTGCGACTGCTCCACCGCCTCGCACTCCGTGAACAGCTTTCCGCTGGAAGTGTCGGCGTACACCTTCAGGATGGTCGTCCGCCGGTCCGGGCGCCACTTGCTCACGCCGCCGGTGTAGGCCCCCAGCCTCTCCCGCAGTTGCTCCTCGCTCAGTCCCTCGATGGTGTGCGTGGCTAGAAACCTTGCCATGCCGGTCTCACCTCTTGCTGATTTGATCAAACGTCGAGAACGCCAAGTACATAGAGATTATTTCATTTTCTCTCGGCGCTCTCGGCGCACTCGGCGTTTTAGGTCGTCCCCTAGTCCTGCGGCGGCACGAACGGGTACGGGATCGGAGGCCCGTCCCGCAGCGGCAGCACCACCGTCGCCGTCCCCGGCATGCTCTCAATGCCGTCCTGCGTCTTCATCCCGATCTCCAGGTCCACCAGGCCCATGCCGCCCTTTTCCTGCTTTCCCGTGATCCGGCCCCACATGATCAGCACGTCCCCCGGCACCAGCATCGCCCGGTGCTCGAACTGCGCCTTCCACGGCCAACCGTTGGGCAGCGTCCAGTCCTTCAGGTACTGCGGCACCACGCTCTGCTTCCACGAGCCGTGCACCAGCAGGCTGGGGTTCTTGTCGTGGTTCAGGCCGAAGTCCAGATCGTAGTGGATCCGGTGGAAGTTCTCGATGGCCGCACTCCACCGGAACAGGTGCGTCGGCGTGGGCGCGTAGATGTATTTCGGCAGCTCGTCCCCCACCTTCACGTCCTCGAAATACGTCTGCTCTTTGTTGCGCAGCTGCTCTGCCGTCAGCTTCTCGTTGTGCTCGAGAATCTGATCCGCCGGCATCTGCAGCAGCTCTTCCAGGCTCGCGCTCATACTGTTGCCTCTCGTCCCCGACACATTAATTCTTGGGGATGCTGTAGGGGCGCACAGCAGTGCGCCCAAACTTGGACGGATAGGTGTCGAATCTATCGCCGGATCGACGACTGCCGCGTGATGCACAGCAGGTCCCCGTCCTGGTTGGTGAAGCTCGTCTCCACGGTGATGATCAGGAAGGCCCGTCCGTCCCGGCCCGACCGTTCCCGGATGTCCGAGTACCGGTTCTGGAAGAAAATCTTGTCCCCGATGCCGGGGTACTTGTAGATCTCCAGCTCGTTCCCTGCGTTCAGTACCCGCACCAGGTGCGTCGGCACCGGGGGCAGCTGCCCCGGACGCTCCACGCTGCCGATGCCGTCAGACTCCGGGTTATCGTTGAAGGCCCGCGTGATCGGGTCCTCCTGCTCCGGACGGTGCCGGCTCACCATGTAGCTCACCATGATCGGGGGCGATATCACCCCGCCGAACCGGGTGCCCTCCGCGAACTCCCGGTCCCAGTACCGCGGGTCAGGGTCCATCACCGCCTGCGTGAACCGCCGCTGGTACTCCTCGTCCACGTAGCCCCACGATTCCACCACCTCGCCCTTTACGCCGATCATCGCGCGTACCTCCGGCGTCAGGACCGATTCGGTGTCGTGCTGGGCCTGCTGCGTCATGGCTGTCTCCCTCCGGCCTGCCGGGGCGTGCCGAATCTGTGCCTCATTCCGGCAAAAGCCTACCCCAGCCCCCTATTTTCGTCAACCAAATTGACTCGGCCGGAACGTAGGTCCGACCCGCTGAGGCGTGGTGCTTTGCGTATGTTAAGATGTCGCCATCACCAAAACTTTCGGAGGACAACAAATGCCAGCCGATGTTGGACAACCTGCCCCGGAACTCGGCCTCTACGATTTCGACCGGCAGGTTCGCAACCTGGCCGATCACCGCGGACAGACCGTGGTCCTGGCCTTCTTCCCCGGTGCCTTTACCGGCGTCTGCACCACTGAGATGTGCACCTTCCGTGACCGTGCCGACGCCTTCAACAACGTCAACGCCGTCGTCTACGGCATCAGCGTGGACACTCCCTTTTCCCAGAAGGCCTGGGCCGATCAGAACAACCTCAACTTCACCCTGCTCAGCGATTTCAACCGCACCGCCCTCAATGCCTACGATGTCGCCCTGCCCAACCTCGCCGGTATCGAGGGCTTCGTCGCCTCCCAACGCGCCGTCTTCATCATCGACGGCCAGGGCGTGATCCGCTACAAGTGGGTCGGCGAGACACCCCTCAACGAGCCCGACTACGACGAGGTCCAGCAGCAGGCCGCCGCCCTCAGCAGCTAACCTCTCCGCTGGAAAACCACCCGCCAACGCACAGGGGCGCACTACTGATCCCGTCGAAGGTTGTGCGCCATAACTGGCCGGACTTAGTAATGATTCCCGTAGGGGCGCACAGCCGTGCGCCCCTGTCTTTCCGTCGAGAACATCTGCCATTGAGCTGATGGAAACCATCTAAAAACTCACCATGGACTCCAACCCGCCATTCCCGCGAAAGCGGGAATCCAGTGCCCCAGCCCAATTTCGGCACCAGGAAATCGTTTTGTAATTGTCCAACTTAGTATTTTTAGACCAGTTTGGTGCATCTACAAGGCCCGGATGCTCCCCTCAGACCCGCCCTGACGGGCTTGGTCAACCAAAAACTCCGGTTTTCCGTCTTTCGCGTCCACCTCAATTTGCGCGTCCCATCTCTTCCATTCCAGTTCGCTGAGCCATTCTCGAAACTGAGCCTATTCATTGTCCGGGAGGGCGAGGATAGCTTGCTGTATTTCGGCAATAGTCGACATTAGACGTTCTCACGGACGAGAATTAAAGCCGCGTCGAGAATACCACCGGTTCTTAACTGTCTACACCAACCCCCGCCCCAACCGCTAAGGTATGACAAGCAATGGCCCCGGCAGTCGCCGGGGCCTCTCTTTGTTCAGGAACAGGCAGCCGCTCGACGTTTGACTCAGTTGGAAATCTCGATGCTCCAGTTGCCGTCTGCCGATATTTCGAGCGTGCAGGGGCCAGGGGCTAAGTCCAAAATTCCACTGCCGAACTTCACAGTAGTCGAGCCTGAATACCGTCCTATTTCATTGACCAGCAACTCCGCTCCGTCCGCATCGTCATAGAGCCAGATGGCGAAATTCGATGTTCCGTCGTGAGTCATCGTGAACACCTTGCGGCCCGGATTCATGGTGCAGGAGACCACGCTGTCTCCCCTACCACTAGTTCGCAATGGTTCCGGTGTGGCTGTCGGTGGGCTGGTGGCAGTGGGGGCTGTAGTGGCAGCGGGGGCTATAGTGGCAGCGAGATCGACTGAAGGGATAGCCGGACTATCATCTCCCCCGGTGTCGGCTACTACAGCGATGATGACGACAAGCACCACAATCGCGGCTAGAACCACCAATAGGCCAATCAGAAACTTCTTAAACATGGGCGGGACTCGCCTTGTGGCGTGTGGGATAGGGATACCGTCACAGCAGCCGGCCCCAAGTATGAACAAGGGGGCACGAGTGCGCCCTTGTGCTGAAACGCTGAGATACCTATATTGACCGATGCTGTTTCAGTGCCATCCTAGCTGGATCGCAAAGCTATGTCGAGATTTCCGTATAACCCCCCTTTGTATTCATTGCCACACTATTGGCACTACACCCGCCCCCGCCCCAGCCGCTCTACGAACAGCGCCGTCAGCGCCTCCGCGTCCACCTCCAGGCACACCCGCGTGTTGGGCTCAGCCGCGTTCCAGTCCGCCACCGTCTGCCCTCGCGTCAGCTCGCTGTGCGTCTCGATCTCCACGTGGGCGGCCCGCGACTTGAACAGCCCCGGATCGATGGCATATCCGGCGGCCGGCATGTCGTTGTAGCGCACCCCCTCCTCGGGCCCGATGCGCCCCATGCGAATGTAGGCTTCTCGCAACTGTGCCGTCGCCTCCGACAGCAGCCTTGCCCCCGGGGAGTCCAGCGCGGCAATGACCTCCAGCTGCGCCGGGCTGACCGTGGCGTGGTTACAAACGTCCAGCCCCACCTGCACGATGGCGGCGCCCGAGCGGTACAGGATGGACGCCGCCTCCGGGTCCTCATGGATGTTGGCCGTCGCCACTCTCGACACGTTGCCCGGTACCGTCACCGCGCCGCCCATCACCACCACCTCCCGCACCGACCTCGCCATCCTCGGCTCCAGCGATAAGGCCAGGGCCATGTTGGTCATCCGGCCCAGCGCCAGCACCGTCACCTCCCCCGGCGACCCCGTAACCGCCTCCGCGATGGCCACCGCCGCGTGTTTGCCCCGTGGGTCGGCAACAGGAGGCTCCAGTACATCCGTTGGTGGTGAGCCTGTCGAACCACTGTCCCCAACCACACCCCCCAGCCCGTCGCCGCCGTGGATATGCGACGCCCACCCGGCATTGGCCGGACGCAGCAGCGGCTTGCCTGCGCCCATGTAGACTGGTATGTCGCTGCGGCCTGCCGCCGCCAGCACCCGGCGGGCGTTGTTCGTGCAGGTCTCCACCGAGGCGTTGCCGAAGGTGGTGGTCAGGGCCAGCACCTCCAGTTCCGGACTGCCCAGCGCCATCAGTATCGCCGCCGCGTCGTCGATGCCCGGGTCCGTGTCGATTATTATTCTCTTCATATTTTCACTCTCACCCTGGTCCCACCTGGATGTATAGGATGAACCGGATTAATCCCTACGCTAAAATAACATCCAAATCCTGTATATCCTGTCCATCCATGTTAATTGTTCGGGCCAACATCCGGGTGGACATTTCCCGCAGCGGAGGACAGGAGTGGCTACTTTCGTATTGGTTCATGGGGCCTGGCACGGCGGCTGGTGCTGGAACAGGGTGGCGCCCATGCTCCGCCGCACAGGCTCCACGGTGTACACACCCACCCTCAGCGGGCTGGGCGAGCGCGCCCACCTGGCCGGGCTGCTCGATCCGTCGCAGGTCAACCTCGACCTGCACATCCGCGACGTGACGGCGCTCCTGGAGTACGAGTCCTTGGACGATGTGGTGCTGGTCGGACACGCCTACGCCGGCATGGTCATCACCGGCGTGGCCGAGGCCTGGCCCGAGCGCCTCCGCCACCTGGTCTACGTCAACGGCGTCATCCCCTCCGACGGGGAGAGCATGGCCGACCAGCTGGTCCCCGTCCGCGGGCCTGAGTTCGCCGCCTGGGTCCGGGGCCTCATCGACCGCGGCGAAGGATACCTGCCGCCACCCGCCTCCCCCGAGGAGATCGGCCGCCGCTGGGGCATCCCCGACCCCGCCGATCGCGACTGGATGTTCAGCAGGGTGACGCCCCAGCCCGCCGCCGCCATGGCCGCCCCGGTGAGCCTCGGCAATCCCGCCGCAAGAGACATACCGCGTAGCTTCATCGGCGGCGAGGAGGCCGGCTTCCAGTCCGTTGCCGATCACGCCCGCGACGCCGGCTGGGGCATGTACCACCTCGATTCCGGGCACGATCCCATGGTCAGCCACCCCCGGGAGCTGGCCGAAATCCTGCTCGGCATCGGCGCGTCTTTCTAGAGTCACCCCTGAGGAGCATCGAAATGGACGATGTCAAGGCCCTCGTATTTGATGTATTCGGCACCGTCGTCGACTGGCGATCCTCCATAGCCCGGCACGGGGCCGCCTTCGGCGCCGCTCACGGCATCGAGGCCGACTGGGAGGCCTTCGCCGACGGCTGGCGCGGCAAGTACCAGCCCTACATGGACAAGGTCCGCACCGGCGAGCTCCCCTGGACCAAGCTCGACGTGCTGCACCGCATGGGTCTCGTCGAGCTCCTGGGCGAGTTCGGCATCAACGACGTCGGCGAGCGCGCCATCGACGATCTCACCCTCGCCTGGCACCACCTCGACCCCTGGCCCGATGCCCCCGCCGGTCTCTCCCGCCTCAAGGCCCGCTATATCCTCGGCACCATGTCCAACGGCAACGTTGCCCTCATGACCAACATGGCCAAGTATGCTGGCCTGCCCTGGGACGTGATCCTCGGTGCCGAGCTGGCCCAGGCCTACAAGCCCGACCCCAGGACCTACCTGACCGGCGTTGAGCTGTTGGGACTGTATCCCGACCAGGTGATGATGGTGGCGGCCCACCAGGGGGACCTGCTGGCCGCCGGGGCCGAGGGCCTCAGGACTGCCTTCGTTCCCCGCCCGATGGAGTTTGGCCCCGACCGCAAGCCGGACCCTACGCCCGACCCCTCCTTTGACATCGTCGCCACCGACTTCCGCGACCTTGCCACGCAGATGGGAGTTTAGGAGAGCGTTCGAAGATATGAAGTTCAGCATAGACAAGAATGCAGACGCCCTCTATGTACGCCTCGACGAATCGCCCATTGTGGAGACGACCGAGGTTGTCCCCGGAATAGTGCTGGAATACAACGGGGAGGACCAGGTGGTTGGGATCGAAGTGCACTACCTGTCAGCACGATCGCCTCACCTCAGCCTGACCAGCCTCCAGCTACAGCTCTAGTTCCAACGCAGGCCTCTGTCCGTCCCAAACCGATCCGGAGGGAAAGTGCCCCATGCCCCGATACGGAGTCCGACTCGAGAACGACCCCACGCTGACTCCCCAGGACCAGCAGGAGCTGGGCCAGCTGGCCGAACGCCTGGGCTACGAGACCGTCTGGGTCCCCGAGGGCGTCGGACGCGATTCCCTCACCGCGCTGGCCACCATCGCCATGAAGACCGAGCGGGTGCGCCTGGGCACCGGCATCCTCCCCGTCTACGCCCGCACCGCCACCAACACCGCCATGGGCGCCTCCGGCATGGCCGCCGTCTCCGGCGGACGTTTGATTCTCGGCCTCGGCGTCGGCCACCGTCCCACCGTCGAGGGCCGCGACGGCGTTCCCTTCACCCGGCCCATCTCCCGGCTACGCGAGACCATCCGGATCGTCCGGGGTCTGCTCTCCGGTGAGGCCGTCAGCGTCAAGGGCCGCCACTTCAACGTATCGGACGCATCCCTCGGCGGCGCCGCCCCTTCGCAGCGGGTGCCCATCTACGTCGCCGCGCTGGGCCCCCAGATGCTGGAACTGGCCGGAGAAATGGCCGATGGCGTCCTGATGAACTGGACCGCCGAGAGTTTCATCCCCCAGGCCGTAGAGCACATTCAGCGGGGCGCCAGGATCGCCGGCCGCGACATCTCCGAAATCGACATCGCCGGCTACGTCCGAGTGGCCGCCGGCGGCGATGAGGACGCGGTTCGCGACTCCCTGCGCGGCCAGGTCGCCCGGTACGCCAGCAACACCTTCTACCGCAACTTCTTCGCCGAGACCGGTTTCGGCCCGGAGATGTCCGAGGCCGCCGAGGCTCTGGCCGCCGGCGACCTCGCCCGGGCCTCCGAGGCCATCACCCGCGAGATGCAGGACCAGGTGGCCGTTGTTGGCACTCCCGACCAGTGCCGCCAGGCCCTGGAGCGCCGCCGAGCCGCCGGGCTCCAGCTACCCGTCGTCGCCCCCTTCGCCACCGGCGACAACCTGGAGTCCCACCGCCAGACCATCACGGCCATGGCGCCCGGCGGATGAGTCAACCGCGCTGATCGCGTAGGGGCGGGTTTCAACCCCGCCCCAATTCATCACTCCTCACTCCGCACACCTCCGCCAACAGCTCGTAGCTGCGCCTGCGGTCCGTGTAGTCGTGACAGATCGTGACCACGCTAAGGTCATTGGTCTGGTACAACTCGGCGATGTCCTCCAGCCCCTCCTTCACCTGCTGTGGGTCCCCGTCCACGCACACCTGGGCGTATTGCTGCACGAAACGGTATTCGTCGGGGCTGTACTGGTACGACAGCGCCTCCTCCACCGAAGGAATTCCCTGGGCCCGCCCCGTGATGTTCTGCAGCCGCGCCAGGTTTCGGGGCTGGGCCAGCCGCCGCGCCTCCTCTTCTGTCTCAGCGCAGATCACATGCACCCCCACGTTGATCTTCGGCTCCGACAGGTACTCCGATGGCTTGAAGTGCTCCCGGTAGTTGGCGCAGATGGCTGGCCCCTCTTCCACCGCGATGCCGAAGAAGTGGGCGTAGGCGAAGGGCAGCCCCAGTTGCGCCGCCATGTGGGCGCTCTCGTACCTGGATCCCAGCAGCCACACCTCCGGCGAGCTCAGCGGTTCTCTCTCCGGCCCCGCCTGGATCTGCGAAAAAATGTGCCCGTCCTCCAGATCGCCCCGCAGATAGCCCAGAAGGTCCACCACCTGCCTGGGAAAGTGCCTGATCTCCTTGGGGTGATTGGGAAATGACAGCGCCGCCGCCGTGATCTGGTCGCTCCCCGGCGCCCGGCCGATGCCCAGGTCGATGCGCCCGGGGTGCAGCGACTCCAGCATACGGAAGTTCTCCGCCACCTTGAAGGCGCTGTAATGCGACAACATCACGCCGCCGCTGCCCACGCGGATACTTTTCGTCCTCGCCGCGATGTGCCCGATGAGCACCTCCGGGCTGGTGCCGGCAAAGTTGGGCAGGCTGTGATGCTCCGCCACCCAGTAGCGGTGGTACCCCATCTCCTCCACAGCGGCTGCCAGCTCGATGGTCTCCCGCAAGGCATCTCCTGCCGTAGTCCCGGTCTTCACCGGTGACTGATCGACCACGCTCAACAGCAGTTCCTGGCTCAACGGGGACCTCCACGGGTTTGGAATCCAGCCGGCATGCATAGCTGGGCGCACTCCTAGTATACAGGCTGGGAACAATGGATTTGCCCGCGCCACCCCCGTCACCCCGGCGAAAGCCGGGGCCCAGCAAAACCAGCCCAAGAGACAATCTCGCCCGTACCCGCTCCCCGCCCGTCACTCCGGCCCTCTCCCGTCATTCCGGCGAGAGAACGTCACCTCGTACCTGATACGGGGCCGGAATCCAGAATGATCCTTTGGCATAAAGACCTGGCAGGGGCCATTCGTATCCTGCAGCAAAACAGCAACCACTGGACTATCGAAAGACGAGTGCCGACCATCCGGCCTCAGCCGGATTTCCTGCTCCACCTGAAACCGGTGAAAATCGGCTTGCGTCCGATTTCGCGCGAGGATATAATCTTGGGCGTCATGAAAAGAAAGCCTTCAGGGTGTCGTTAGCCGCTCGCCGGACGCACGTTCCGGGGAGCGATTTTTTTTGCCGTTTTTTCGGCGCCGGTACGAAAATTCTCGAGTGAACCTGAGGTGATCTGCACCGTGGCCGGCGACATTCCCGTAGACCGCATCAGCACTGGCTCCGATGGTCGGGCCCTTCGGGCCAGTTGGCGCAAGGTGCTTCCCGAAAGGGTCATCACGGTCATCATGGTCATCTGTACCATGATGTCCGTCCTCACCACCGCAGGCATCGTTTTCATTCTCCTCTTCCAGGCCCTTCAGTTCTTTGGCGAAGTCTCCTTCATCGAATTCATCACCGGCACCCGCTGGACGCCTCTATTTGCCTCTAAGCACTTCGGTGTGCTGGCCCTGGTCAGTGCCACGTTCCTGGTCGCCATCCTGTCCATGGTGGTCGCCCTGCCCCTGGGCCTGCTCAGCGCCATCTTCCTCAGCGAGTACGCCCCGGAGCCCGCGCGCCGGGTGGTAAAGCCCGTCCTGGAGGTGCTGGCCGGTATCCCCACCGTGGTCTACGGCTATTTCGCCCTGCTGTTCGTCACTCCCATCCTCCAGTCCATCTCCGAAGAAATCTTCGTTTTCAACGCCATGAGCGCCTCCATCGTCATGGGGATCATGATCCTGCCCATGGTCGCCAGCCTCAGCGAGGACGCCATGCGCGCCGTTCCCCGTTCCCTGCGTGAGGCCGCCTACGGTTTGGGCGCCACCAAGCTGGAGGTCTCCACCCGCGTGGTCGTCCCGGCGGCCCTCTCGGGCATCGTGTCGGCCTTCATCCTGGCCATCTCCCGCGCCATCGGAGAGACCATGATCGTCACCATCGCCGCCGGTCAGACCCCCAACTTCACCTTCAACCCCTTCGTTCCCATCGAGACCATGACCGCCTACATCGTGCAGGTGAGCCTGGGCGACACCCCTACCGGCACACTGGAATACGAGACCATATTCGCAGTGGCGCTGCTGCTCTTTGCCATTACCCTGGTGATGAACCTGCTCAGCCAGTACGTGGTGCGCCGGTTCCGGGAGGAGTACGAGTAGTGGCGCTTATTACCGAAACCGAATTCGCCCGCGTCAAGACGCGGCGGCGTATCATGGGCCGCCTTTTCTATGCCCTGTGCCTTGCCGCAGTGCTCATCTCCCTGGCCATGCTGGGAGTGCTGTTGTTCCAGCTCGGCTCCGACGGCTACAACCGGGTCAACTGGAGCTTCCTGACCTCCTTCCCCTCCCGGCACCCCGAGCAGGCGGGCATCCACGCCGCCCTGCTCGGCAGCATCTACGTGGTCGGCGTTGCCGGTATCACCTCCTTCGTACTCGGCGTGTCCGCGGCCGTCTACCTGGAGGAATATGCCCAGCGCAGCAAGTTCGCCCAGGCCGCCCGGATCAACATCGCCAACCTGGCCGGCGTTCCCTCCATCGTTTACGGACTCCTCGGCCTGGAGATATTCGTTCGCATGATGGAACTGGGCCGCAGTGTGCTGGCCGGCGGCTTCACCCTCGCCCTCCTGGTCCTGCCCATCATCATCGTCGCCTCCAGCGAGGCCATCCGCGCCGTCCCCAGCTCCCTGCGCGAGGGCGGCTTCGGCCTGGGCGCCACCCGCTGGCAGGTGGTGCGTCACCTAGTGCTGCCCCAGGCCTTCCCCGGCATCCTCACCGGCGTGATCCTGGCCGTCAGCCGCGCCGTGGGTGAGACCGCACCGCTGATTGCCATGGGCGCCCTCACCTTCGTCCCCTTTGCGCCCGACGGCCCGCTCAGCCGGTTCACCGTGCTGCCCATCCAGATATTCAACTGGGTTTCCCGGCCCCAGGCCGGGTTCCACGAGGCCGCCGCCGCTGGCATCATCGTGCTGCTGGTGGTGCTGCTCCTTATGAACGGCCTCGCCGTCTTCCTGCGGAACAAGTTCCAGAACCGGTTGGAGGGATAGTGCCGTGCAAGTCGCCGACGACACCATCATCAAGGCCGACGACCTGAGCGTCTTCTACAGCGCCAAACCCGCCGTCAGCAACGTGAACATGGAGGTTCCCCGCAACCAGATCACCGCCATCATCGGCCCTTCCGGCTGTGGCAAGAGCACGCTGCTGCGCAGCTTCAACCGCATGAACGACCTGGTCCCCACCGCCTCCGTCACCGGCCGGGTCATTTTCGAGGGCCGCAACATCTACGACCCCGAGGTCGATCCCACAGAGATCCGCTACCTCATCGGCATGGTGTTCCAGCGCCCCAACCCCTTCCCCAAGTCCATCTACGACAACGTGGCCTTCGGCCCCCGCATCAACGGGTTCCGCGGCAACCTGAACGAGCTCGTCGAGAGGTCCCTGGTCGACGCCGCCCTCTGGGACGAGGTCAAGGACCGCCTGAACAGCAGCGCCCTCGCCCTATCCGGCGGCCAGCAGCAGCGGCTCTGCATCGCTAGGGCCCTGGCCGTCGAGCCCAGCGTCATCCTGATGGACGAGCCCTGCTCCGCCCTCGACCCCATCGCCACCCTGGCCATCGAGCAGCTGATGAACGAGCTGTGCGAGCAGTACTCCATCATCATCGTGACCCATAACATGCAGCAGGCCGCCCGCGTCTCCCACAAGACCGCATTCCTGCTCAGCGACGAACGAAACCTCGGCGGCCTCCTGGTCGAGTTCGACGACAGCAACAAGATCTTCACCAACCCCGATGACGAGCGCACCGAGGCCTACATCTCCGGCCGTTTCGGCTAACTCCCTCCGTGCCAACCCCGTTAGTCCTGAGCTTGTCGAAGGACGGGTAATCCGGAACCGCTTGCCGTCCGCCAGCCCCGTAGGCGCGCATGCCCTTCGGCATTTTCAGGCCATCCCCCTGGCCCTCCTCCATAAATCCTCCCTCCCTAAAGCAGGTCCCAACACCCCGTAGGGGCGCACTGCTGTGCGCCCGCTCCCACGCCGCTACCACCACCCAACGAAAAATCAGCGAAATCCCTTGATCACTAAAATCACAGTTGAGGCCGCCCCGCCCCTCTCGCCCTGGCAGTGGCGTGTATCCCTGAGGCCCGTAATGCGCTAGAATCAAGCG
The DNA here is from genome assembly GCA_965208825.1 of Dehalococcoidia bacterium. Taxonomy (GTDB): domain Bacteria; phylum Chloroflexota; class Dehalococcoidia; order Lucifugimonadales; family UBA3495; genus VXOI01. Next base: position 1,399,979 of record CBDBPP010000005.1, on the reverse strand, counting down.
AAAGCACTGTGGACTCTACCCGGACGGCATTCCGGCCAGCATCGCGAGGAACATGGACCGGGAACGCTACGAAAGGGAAATCGAAGAGATCCTGGAGAAGGCGGGCGAGAAACCGTCTGACCAGTCGCGTCGCGAACCCCGTGGTGAGCCGCCTCGCCGCCGGCGCTCCGGGGCCTCCGGTGGCGGCTTGCGCCTGCCCAGTCTGAAGTACAACCACCTGCTGCTGGCGGGCATAGGACTGGTGCTGCTGGTGGGAATAAGGCTGATGCTCGTGGGCCCCAGTCTCGGCTGGCTCTATTTCTTTTTCGCCGGCGTCGCCATGCTGGTTCTCGCCTACGTCATATACTACCGGGCCCCCCGGGCCCGCGGCGGCGCGAACCGTTCGCCCAGGATGTGGCGGGGCCGCTCCATCGAGCCCGACGAACCTCCCGGCCGACGTCGACGCTGACCGCCCCCGGAAGGCGCTATCCTAGTTAGGCCGGAACCCCTGCCTAGGACGCCGGAAAAGGTTTCTCTTCCGTGTCCAGTCCTGTGGGCGGCCTTTGGCTCTCCACTCCGCATCGGTAAGATTATCTTTGCTCTTTCCGTCGTGGCATGGAAGGCACAGTATTTGCAGGTTGGACTCGTTGTTGTTTCCACCCCGGGAAAGAGGGACCTTGTGGTCCAGCTCAAAAGCGCCGTTTTCTCTGGCTAGCTGATGAGGATGAAGGTGGCGTGGAAAACGAAATCCGCAGGCGTTACATTGGTTACGGGACTGGCGAATCAATTTGGCTTTGAGGCTATGCGTTCTTGCTACCGGCAGTCTCTCAGGCATCGGGCGATCGCTATTTTCCACGAGTTTTCAGGGTTAGGAATCGGGTGAGAACCTATCGCCCCGCTGCGAGTTCGCCCCGCCTCCCGAAATGCTCCGCCAGGGCCAGCACCAGGTTGCCCATGTGGGGATGCTCCGGCTCCACGTCTACCTTCAGGTCGTTGGCCAGCAGGCGCCTCGTGCACACCGGCCCCACCGAGGCCACGACCACACTCTCCGAGTTCAGGCAGCGTCGCAGTGTGTCCTCCAGTCCCGCCTGGGCCGCGATCGCCAGCAGGTTCGGCACCTGGGGCTGGCTGGTGAAAGCCACCGCGTCTACCCGCCCGGCGTCCAGTCCTCCGATCAGGTCCAGCACGGGCGCTACATCCTCCGGCAGTCCCCAGCCGTACAGTGCCACCTCGCGAACATTGGCCCCCCGCTCCCTTAGCGTCCGGGTCAGCAAGTTGTTCGGTCCCCCGTAGGCCTGCACCGCCACCTCGCGCCCGGCGAAGTCCACGCCCGAGACCGCTGCGATCAGGTCCTCGGATGTGAACGGCTCCGGGGGCATCAGGTCGATGCGCACGCCGTTGCGCCGCAGCACGGCGGCGGGCTTGGGACTGCGGGCGATGACGGTCATGCTCTCCAGGGAGGCCAGCACCTCCGCCTTCCGCCCCATCGCCTCGGCGGCCCCGAACAGGGCGTTGGTGCCCACGCCGGTCTGCATCACCGCCACGTCCACGCGGCCCGCGCACACATCTTCGACCAGCGCGGCAACCTCCGGCGTGTCCGTGTTGTAGACCTCCTGAAGCACCGGTGCCGCCAGGGGGACGCCGCCGTGCCGCTCCACCAGGCCCCCCATCTCCGACTGCATCCGCGCCTCCACGTAGGCGACTACCTTTCCACCCAGTGTTGCCGTCAACCTGCCTCCTCTTCGCTCACCGCCGAATTGGTGCTATTACCATGTAGGGGCGGGTTTGAAACCCGCCCCTACGTCTCAGGCGATTCGACATTCCTGCCTGGCTTGAATTTAGGCGGCCTCAATTAGCCCCGCCTGACCGGGATCAGGACTACACGGCGCACTCGCCCTCGCCCCGTTCCAGCTTGTACAGGTTCGAGCGCTCCCAGTCGACGTACATGTCCGATCCCGGCGCTGCCTCCCGGGCCGACTCTTCGGCGGCGATGGCCACCTCGGTCAGCTCCTCCAGTCCCACCCGGTCCAGGAACTGGTTGAATTTCTCCGACTCGTCCGACCGGTTGTCCCTGTAGTAGGTGACAATGGTCTTGAGTACGTCTGGCGCCGCTTTGGCCGGCACCTTGACCCGCGGGATGCGGGTGCCGATGCGGGAGTCCTCCACACGATTGTCGCCGTAGTTGCCGCCGAGGAACAGCTCGTAGGAGGGCACCTGCTGACCGTCTGCGCCCTTCAGCGCCGCACCATGGAAGCCGATGTTGGCGATGTGGTGCAGCCCGCAGCCGTTGGGACAACCGGACATCTTGATGCGAATGTCCTTTACGCCTTGGTCGTCCAGGAGGTCGCCGCCCCACTCGTCCATCTCGTCCCGCAGGGCCTTGGCCAGGCCCATCGACGACGTGATGCCCAGCTTGCAGCTGTCGGTGCCTGGGCACGACACCACGTTGGTGATCGCCCGGGCGTCCGCCTCCGCCAGCCCGATGCGGTCCAGTTCCTCCCAAACGGCGTGCAGCGACCCTTCCGGAACGAAGCGCAGCAGCAGGTTCTGCTCCTGCGTGGCACGCGCCCGGCCGCCGGTGTAGCGTCGCATGATGTCGGCAAGCGTGCGGAACTGGTTCCCGTCAAGGTTGCCGCGTTCCGGCTTGACCATCACCGAGTAGTACCCGTTCTGGCGTTGCCGCTCCGTGTTGGTCTCCCGCCACTTGGTGAACTCCGCCGATGCCTCGGCCCCGTTGCCGCTTACCGCTGGAGGAGGCGTCTCCTGCAGCAGTTCGTCAACCTGCATGTAGGGCGTCGGGTCAATGGGCCCGATCTGCTCCAGCTCAGCGTCCACTATGCTGCGGAATTCGTCCAGTCCGATCTTGTCGATCAGCACCTTGAGACGAGCCATCATGCGGTTCTTCCGCAATATGTCCGCGTTGTTGAATACCGTCCAGATGGCAACCGCCACTCGCAGGTAGTCCTCCACCGGCACGAATTCGTACAGCGGCTTGGCCAGTCGCGGCATGATCGACGTGCCGCCGCCCACATACACCCTGAACCCCAGCTGCTCGACCCCGTCAACCACCCGGACCTGCGACACGTAGGTCAGGTCCTGGATCGCCGCCGAGACGTGGTCCCGGGCGTCGGTGCCGGTGAAGGCGGACTTGAACTTGCGGGGGAAACTCTGGGTGAGCGGATGCCTCACGCCGAACCGCACGTAGGCCGCCAGGTACGGCGAAGGGTCGAAGACCTCCTCGGGATCGACGCCTGCGTATGGGGAGCCAACCACGTTGCGCACCGTGTTGCCGCACGCCTCCCGGGAGGTCAGTCCCACGCTGCCCAGCAGGCGCAGCACATCCGGGCACTCCTGCAGTGGAATGTGGTGGAACTGCACGTTTTCCCTGGTCGTGATGTGGCCTTTACCCAGCGGGGCATACTTCTCGGCAACCTCACCCAACCCTTCCATGGCCTCGGGAGTCAGGATGCCGCCGGGGATCTTCACCCGGATCATCTGCACGTCCGGCTGCCGCTGCCCGTACACTCCGTGACGGAGCCGGAACGGGGTGAAGGTGGCGTTTTCCTGTTCGCCCGACAGGAACGAGGCCGACTCCTCCTCCAGGCGCACCACTTCCTCCTCCATGAACGGTATGATCGCCTGGGACTTCTTGGCCAGATCCAGGCTGTCCTTGTGGATCTCCTCCTGGGTTCGGTGCTTGCCGATCGCTGGGGTACTCAAGGTCTCCTCCAAAACTTAGCCTGCAAAAAATTTCACAAACAAAAAGCCCGCCGAACTTGAATGCATCGGCGGGCGATAATAGTCTGGTTACGTCTTCTGGCTGACGCAGCTAGCTACACCCACCTATGTGGGCGGACAAGAGCAACATTCGGCGGCGGGCCAGTTGGTATTCACAGTGCCAATATACTCCGCTCCTCGGAATTCGTCAACCAGAGAAGTTTCGAGTTTCCTGCGATTCCACGCCGTGGCGCCATTCCCCGCCGGTACTATAGTTTCGCGACGAATTGGCACCCGGTGCCCTTCTAATCTTCAGCCAAATCATCATACTCCAGTCAGCCGTGCCTTTGGGTCTGTCGTACCCATAGCCTCTGCGTTTGCCTGGCATCCCTGCGGCCGCGTAGGCCACCCCTTGCCAGCCCCACCGGCGCAGGGTACCTTAGTCAGTGAACGCACTTCGCGATTCGCGCAACGGTTCATCCCACAGGAGACGGCGTGCTATGCGGGCGACAGCAGACGTGGTGGTAATCGGCGGCGGTGTCATGGGGTGCAGCATCCTCTTCAACCTCGCCAGGCTGGGCATCACCAACACCGTTCTTCTGGAGAAGGACATCCTGAACGGCGGCTCCACCGGGCGCAGCCAGTCCATCTGCCGCATGCACTACTCCAACCCCGTTACCGCCACCATGGCCTGGGAAAGCCTCCAGGTGTTCACCAACTTCGAGGACGTGGTCGGCGGACCTTCCGGCTTTACCGAGACCGGCTACCTCGTCGTCGTTAAGGAGGAGGACCGCCCCGGCCTCGAGTACAACTGCGCCATGCAGGTCGGACTGGGCATCGACACCATGGTGGTAACCGCCGCCGACCTCGCCGATATCGCTCCCATGGTCTCCGTCACTGAAGACGAGGCCATGGGCTGGGAGCCCCAGTCCGGTTATGCGGACCCCTACCTCGTTACCTCCTCCTACGCCAACAGTGCCAGGGCCCTCGGCGCCGAGATCAACCTCGGCGTTCCCTCCACCGGCATCGAGGTGGATGACGGCCGGGTCCGTGCCGTCAACACCCCCCAGGGCCGCATCGAGACCCCCGCCGTGGTGGTCGCCGCCGGCCCCTGGTCCAAGGCGGAGCTCGCCCGGGTCGGCGTCGACGTTCCGCTGGCCACCGTGCGCCACCAGGTGGCCTCCCTCGCCCGTCCCGTCGACCGGTTGCCGCTGCATCCCGCCGTGGGAGACATTGCCCAGTCCTTCTCCTTCCGCCCCGACGGCTCCCGCATGACCCTGATGGGCTTTGGTGACGACGAGGAAGCCGACGTCGAGACCTACAACCAGCTTTCCGGGCTCGACGATATGGCCGCCGCCAAGGAAAAGCTGGCCCGGCGCATCCCCGCCATGTCCGATGCCTATTTCCGCGGCGGCTGGGCCGGCCTCTTCACCACCACTCCCGACTGGCACCCGGTCCTCGACTGCATGCCTGGGATTGACGGCCTCTATTGCGCCGTCGGTTTCAGTGGCCACGGTTTCAAGCTGTCCCCCATGATCGGCCTCACCGTAGCCGAGCTGGTCGCCCAGGGCCAGGCCACCTCCATCGATATTTCCCCCCTGCGCTTCAGCCGCTTCGCCGAGGGAGACCTGATAGAGTCCAGCTACCGCTACCGGGTGCTGGCTTAGGCAACCCATCAATCCGAACGCAACCTCCGGCGAGGATGAGGCGTTGACCGGTCCAGGTACGGGAATAGCCGATGCCCTGTCGCATCCGGAGTCTCTGCTTTCCCCCCAGGCCTTCCGCTCGGCCTTCCGCGCCGCCACCCGTACCCTGTGGGTGGTGGCCCTGGCCGCCCTGCTGCTCTGGGCGGGGCGGGACTACCGTCCCGGCGAGGCCGACGTGGCCGTCGCCTCCTTCCGCTTCAACCTGCTGGCCTGGGAGGCCGGCAATGCCTTCGACAAGTGGTACCACGAGCTGGTGGCCCTGCTCCCCTGGAACTCCCCACCTTCCCGGGAGGAAAACATTGCCCTTGCCGAGGAATTCTTCCAGTTGGGCCAGGAGGAGCGTCAGTTGGAGGCTGACCTGTTGATAGTCCCGGACCTCTCTCCCGAGGCCGGGGACATCCGCCACCGGCTCGACCGGATCCGCCAACGTCATTCCGAAATCCGCGCCACCGTGGAACGCTTCCTCGAGAGGGAGATCAGCGACATACTGGTCGGGGAAGGATTTTCCTCCCGCATCGGAGCCATCCTGCCGCCCGTTGACACCGTGTTCGGCCACTCGCCGGGGCTGCTGGTCACCTCGCCCCGCGACCGCATCTTCCGGCAGGACAACATCCTTCTGCGCCACGGTATCCGGCCCGACGACCGGGCCCGGCTGGAAGAGGTGACCCTTCGGGAGCACAACCTGTCCTCCATCGTGGTCGACACGGGGGGCATCGGCTCCTTTCCCAGCGTCGTCTCCTCCGGCAGCAGTCTGCACCACGCCCTGACCGTCGTGGCCCACGAGTGGCTGCACAACTGGTTCTTCTTCCAGCCCCTCGGGCAGCACTTCTGGGACAACCCGGAGATGACCACCCTCAACGAGACCGCCGCCACCCTTGGCGGCTGGGAAATCGGCGACCGCGCCTACGAGGCCCTGACCGGCATAGCGACCGACCGAACACCTTCGCCCACCCCGCGCCAGCGCGACCCCGACGCCTTCGACTTCAACGCCGAGATGCGAGAGACCAGGCTGACCGCCGAGGAACTCCTGGCCCAGGGACGGATCGAGGAGGCCGAGACCTACATGGAGCAACGCCGCCTGGAACTCCTGGACCGGGGCTATCGCATACGCAAGATCAACCAGGCCTACTTCGCTTTCTACGGCTCCTATGCCACCAGCGCCGCCTCCGTCAGCCCCATCGAGGGCCAGCTGCGGCAACTCCGCCAGCAAAGCGATTCCCTGGAAGACTTTCTGAAGACTGTGGCCCGGTTCGCCACCTACGGTGAGTTCCTCGACTACCTGGGAAGCTTACGGCCTGAAAACTGACTAGCTGCCCTCGCCGGTACGGGTCGAGTGATTGCGCCCACCCGGCGCTCTCTCGATTTCCTTGAGCAACTCCGGCGGCAGATCGACGCCCCTGTCCAGCGGATCCCTCAGGGCCTGTTCTCTGCCCTCTTCGCGTCCCTCTTGGCGCCCCTCTTGGCGCGCCCTTTCTATGTCCTTCTGCCGTTGCGCCAATGCCCACAACATTCTGAACGCCACCTCCAAAACCAGGATTCCAGAACCGTAAACGATGCCTCCCAGAGGCACCACCTGCCTGGTCGCCTCCAGGGACGCCCTGTCTTCCCACCACTGGCCTGCACCCACCGAGAAAACCAGCAGCCAGGTCACTCCCAAGGTACCATGGGGCGAAATTGCCAGATGCAGCTTCAGCCAGTTGTCCCGGAGCCACTCCACATTCACCGTATAGCAGAGCATCGCTGGTTCACCGGAGTCGATGTCGGGCACTCCGTTGCGATACGGCCGGGTGCGCCCCCGTCCCGGCAGTCCCCCTACCGCAGCGTTCGCTCGTCCCCGTTGCGCCGGGTGATCTGTTCCTGGTCCATGCGCTCCAGCAGCGGCAAGACGTACTTTCGGCTGGTGTTGAACAGTGTCCGCGCCTCGGCCACCGTGATGCTGCCGTGCTCCCTCAGGTGCTCCACGATTCGCTCCGTCATCTCCCGGTACGCCCCGGCCGTGAACACCACCGAGTCGCCAACGCGGACCACCCGTCCCTGCTCCACCAGCGCCGACAGGAGCTCCGAGTCCAACGGCTGGTCCGTGGGAGGCGAATATGGTTCGCGTTCCAGATCCTGCATGTACCGCGCAACCTGCTGCTCCATCCTCGGGGTGAACTGTACCTCATGCCCCGGCAGCCGTACCGACGGACCCTCCTCCACCACGAACCCCTCCTCGCCCAGCCGGGCCAGCGCCCGTTGCAGCACCGGCTGCGACAGGCCCAGTCGGCTGCGCACCTCCTGTGCCGGCGCTCCCCGGCGCAGCGGATACTGGTCGTGATGGGAGCGCAGCACTGCCGCCAGCCTGCCCTTCAGAGTCCCCCAACCCAGGGACGAATAGACCACCGCCTCCCCGTCCGATACCAAATCGCCGAGGCCCACCAATTCCCCTTCCCCCGCCAGCTCCAGCGCCCGCGTCAGCACCTCATCCCGCGGCAGATTGCCCCGGCGGGATAACTCGGCCAGTCCGCAGGGCCCCCACTGCTCTGCCACGCTGACGATCACGTCCTCGCTGGCTCCCTGGTCCAGCATCATCAGGCGCTCCGAAACCTCGGTATCGAATCTCCGGTGCCGTTGGCGGGGGTTGGGATCGACCACCTGCCCGCCGCCCAGAGTATTCTCTGACGAGCGCAGTACGAAATAGTCGCCCTTGACCACCGGAAGCGGCTCCGACAGCAAAAGTTGCACCCATCCCTCGGCTCCCGCCCCCAGCTGTTCCGCGTCCAGGAGCCTTACCCTGGCCGGAGACTCCGAGGTGAACAGGTGAAACGTCACCCCCTCGTTGTGCTTCAGGGAGTGCGGCGCTTCTGCCACCATCCGCATCCGGGCGTCCACCCGCCAGGCCGGACGCAGCCAGCCCGGCGACGTCAGGATCTCGCCCCGCTCGATGTCGTCGCGCGATATGCCAGACAGGTTTACCGCCAGTCTGACTCCCGGCTCGGCGCTGCTGACCCTGGTCTTGTGACTCTGCAGGCCGCGTATCCGGGCCCGTTGCCGCGACCCAGCCAGTTCTATCTCCTGCCCAACCGCCAGCGACCCGTCGATCAACGTCCCTGTAACCACCGTGCCGAACCCCGAGATGGTGAAGCAGCGGTCGATGGGCAGCCGGGGCCGCCCCAGGTCCTGCCTCATCTCTGTTTCGTCCAGGATGCCGTCGATCGTCTCCCGCAGCTCGTCCAGTCCCTCTCCCGTGTACGCTGAGACGCCGATCATCGGGCAGCCCTCGAAGCTGGTACCCCGCAGCGCGTCCTCCACCTCGGCCTTGACCAGCTCGACCAGTTCCTCCTCCACCAGGTCGGTCTTGGTGACCACCACCAGCCCCCGGGTGACCTGCAGGATGTCCAGGATGGCCAGGTGCTCCCGCGTCTGGGGCATCACGCTCTCGTCCGCCGCCACAATGAGCAGCGCCAGGTCGATGCCGCCCACGCCGGCCAGCATGTTCTTGATGAACCGTTCGTGCCCCGGCACGTCGACTATGCTGACCTCGCGTCCGCTGGGTAGCGTCATCCAGGCAAATCCCAGATCCACCGTCATCTCCCGTTCCTTCTCCTCGGGGAGCCGGTCCGGGTCGATGCTGGTCAGCGCCTTGACCAGGGTCGACTTGCCGTGATCCACGTGTCCCGCAGTCCCGATTACGTACATCGCCCCAGCCTAACCCTCCGAACCGTCAACATAAGCCAGGTAGTGAGCGTCCGGGCGACTGCCGTCCGGTAAAAGACCCCAGTCCGTCAGTTCCGACACAGGCGGGACATCTCCCATTTCGTCGGTAGTCCATTCCGGTTTCCATTCCCGATATTTCTCGACCTTGCGCTCGGTTTCCTCAAGGGGGCGAACATCATGGGATTTGAGATCCGTAAGGGCCGCAGTGAATCCCGTTTGCAGTACGAATTCCACCATATATGCTTCGTTGTCGCCATACACCAACACCACTGTTCCTAAGTCTCCCCTTTTCAGATGCGTACCGGAAATATCGTGTGTTAGAGCGACAACATCCAATTCTTCAATCACGGATTCCTCCTTTGCCTTTGCAGCCTCGGATACGCTGTCGCCAGGCTGGGGGCGCCCCCACCGTGGCGGATGAACCAGACCGTGCGCACCAGCAGAGGCCCGCCGACAGGGGGTTGGATTACACCATAAATCACATAGTTTAGACCGTATGCATTCGGCCTGACGCTGGACACGGGCTCACTCTGCGCCACGGCAATCAAGGCTTCGGCCATCGTGTCAACGTTGCTTTCGTTATATCCCCTGTTCCTGAATTCCTGAGCCTTGCCACCTCCCCTAGGATGGTTCACGTCCAGCAAATAGCGGGTAATCTTAGCTTCGGGAACATAGGCCAAGTGCCGGTTTGGCAATTCCATCGAGACAAGATACCACGAAGGCCTCACCCGTCACAGGAACCGCGTGAATACCTGATTCGCGATGAGATACGCTGTCGGGTCGAGGCGGATCGTCTCCCCCTCCCGTATCAGCAGCCCCAGCGCCACCGACTCCTCGATCTCCGAGGCATATCGTTCGCCCAGGTCGTGCCCCACCGCCTCCGATGCCGCCGCTATGTCCAGCCCGTCCAGCAGGCGCAGGCCCAGGAACATCGTTTCCGCGCAGAGGGTGTCCTCGTCAATCCGCTCCCAGCCCTCCACCGTCCTGGCACTGGCGAGTTCCTGCTCGCCCAGATCGCCCCATGGCGCCGTCGGGCTGGCGGCCCACCCCGCCCTCCGGGTGACGTACTCCCGGGGCGGCAACACCGTCCAGAACCGGTACCGGCCCAGCCGCGAGTGGGCCCCCGGCCCCACGCCCAGGTACGGCTCGTTGCGCCAGTAGACAAGGTTGTGCCGCGACTCCAGGCCCGGGCGCGCCCAGTTTGAAATCTCGTAATGATGGTATCCGGATTCCGCCAGCACCCGGCGGGCCAGCGCGTACATGTCGGCGGCCAGGTCGGAGTCGGGCGTCGGTATCCTCCCCTGGTCGGCCCACACCCGCATGGGCGTGCCCTCCTCCAGCGTCAGGGCATACAGCGATATGTGCTCAGGCCCTAGCGCCGCCAGCCCTCCGATGGTCTCCTCCCACTGCCCCAGGGACTGCCGGGGCAGCCCGTACATCAGGTCCAGGTTGACGTTGCTGAATCCGGCCTCCCGCGCCGTCAGGAACGCCCCAATGGCCTCCTCTGCCGTGTGGCGTCGTCCCAGCAGCTGCAGCAGGCCGTTGTCCAGGCTCTGCACGCCGATGCTCAGCCGGTTCACACCCTGTCCCAGCAGTGCGCGGCATGCCGCGGCGTCCAGATCTCCCGGGTTGGCCTCCAGCGTGATCTCGGCCTGCGCATCGATGGCAAAAGCCTCCGATGCCGCATCCAGGATCGCGGCGATGTCGCCCTCGGGCAGGTACGAGGGTGTGCCGCCGCCAAAGAACACCGTGCGCACCGTGGGGTGTCCCAGCGCCTCTCCCCAGAGGTCCAGCTCCCCCGTCACCGCCTCCAGGTAGCTCCCCATCTGCGCTTCGATGCCTTGGTAGGTGTTGAAGTCGCAGTAGGGGCACTTGGTCTTGCAGAAGGGAACATGAACATACAACCCCATGCCCGGCGGGGGAACAATCCCGCTGCCGGAGGGTTGCGCTACCTGCGAGAGCGCTTCTGGAACGGTGGGCAGTCCGGAGGAAATGGTTCAACTCCCGTGGCCCGTCACGGCCACAAAGTCGGCTGCCGGGTGAGGCCGGTGGGTCGTGGCGGCGCCCCTTCCGTTAGTCGTCGTCAACGACGCGGCCTGTTCCGTCCACCACGTTGTCCGGTTCGTTGTCCTCCGGCCGGTTGGAGGGCGGCGCCACGCCGTTGTGTTCGTCCACCACCTCTCTCGGCGACAGCTTGATCAGCAGGAGCAGGGCCAGGGCGATGAATATCAGGTCGTCGAACCGGCCCAGCACCGGGACGGAGTCCCTCACCAGGTCGAAGGGCGACACTGCGTACAGAATGGCCAGCGGCAGCAGCAGCCGCAACATCAACGGCACCCGCCTGTCGAAAGACAGCCGCCAGACCAGCCGCGCAATCCGCATGATGTGGGGCAGGAAGCGGGGCGCTAGGAACAATAGCAACGGCAACGCTATTCGCATGAACATGGAGCGTCCCTCCGCCTTACGCCGTTCCGTTCAATTATAGGGCAACTTGTGGTAACTTTGTACAATTCCCGGCGCCGGCCCGCCTTGCGGCACCCGGCAGGAGCCACCACTGATGATTGATATCGACTCAATCCGAACCATCGCCGACCTGCGCAGCAACGGGTACGAGGTCAAGCCGGTACGCGAGGAAATACGCGACAACCTCATCCGGCGCATCCAATCCGAGGAACTTGTCTTCCCTGGAATCATCGGGTTCGAGGACTCCGTAATTCCCCAGCTGGAAAACGCCATCCTCGCCGGGCAGGACGTCATCCTGCTGGGCGAGCGCGGGCAGGCCAAATCGCGCCTGATTCGCGGCTTGGTCGGGCTGCTGGACGAGTACATTCCCAAGATAGCGGGTAGCGAAATTAACGACAACCCCTACGACCCCATCAGCCAGGCCAGCCGCAACCGGGTGGCCGAAGAGGGGGACAATACGCCTATCGAGTGGATACCCCGCGAGGAACGCTATTCCGAAAAGCTGGCCACCCCCGACATCTCCATCGCCGACCTGATCGGCGAGATCGACCCCATCAAGGTCGCCGAGGGCCACTACCTCTCCGACGAGCTGGTCATCCACTACGGCCTGGTACCCCGCACCAACCGTGGGATCTTCTGCATCAACGAGCTCCCCGACCTGGCCGAGCGCATCCAGGTGGGCCTCTTCAACCTGATGGAGGAAAGAGACGTCCAGATCAAGGGCTACCGCATCCGTCTGCCCTTGGACGTCTACGTCGTTTCCACGGCCAACCCCGAGGACTACACCAACCGCGGCCGTATCGTCACTCCCCTTAAGGACCGCTACGGATCCCAGATCCACACCCACTACCCCCGGGACCCCCGGGATGAGATCGCCATCATGGACCAGGAGCGCAACCGGTTCCCCGACGAGGAGCGCCTGGTCGTCCCCGGATACCTGAAGCGCATCATCGCCGAGATCACCGCCCAGGCCCGGCTCAGCAGCGAGATCAACCAGCGCTCCGGCGTCAGCGTCCGGGTTTCCATCGCCAACTACGAGACCGCGCTGTCCAACGCCGTGCGGCGCAGCATCGTCAACGGCGAGGAGTGGGCCTGCCCCCGGGTCAGCGACCTCTCATACATCGTCGCCTCCTTCGCCGGCAAGATCGAGTTGGAGACCTTCGAGGAGGGGCGGGAATCCCGCGTTACCGACGACCTGACCCGCCGCGCCGTGCTCCGCGTCTTCGGCTCCATATTCGACCTCGATGAGCTGGAGGAGGTCATCACCGCCTTCGACCTCGGCGGCGTGGCCGTAACCGGCAGCGAGCGCCCCGCCGCCGGCTACCCGGAGATGGTCGCCGCCATCGAGGGCATGACCGGCGCTGTTACCAGGCTGACCGAAGGAGACCGCCGCCCTGAGGTGGTGGCCGCCGCCGCAGAGTTCATCCTCGAAGGCCTCCACCTCAGCCGCCGCCTCAACTGCGACCGCTCCGACGACGGCTACCGCTACACCCGCTAGCCCCCAACCCCGCCAAACGGTAGGGGCGGGTTTTAAACCCGCCCCTTGTTCCATCGAAGGAGCTTCCTCCTCCCGCTAATAACCCTTCGCTGCCGATTGTGGATCGGCCCTAGGCCGTGAGCGCCAACTCCAGTTGGCCGTCCCGGGGCTGCGCCACAGGCGCGCTCCGGCGTCGCCGCCGCGGCGGGTCCTGGGCCAGGCTGAGCTCCAGTTGGCCCCGGATGGGCTTGGGCGCCGGGTCCCGCTCCCGCCGGTCCAGACCCCAGCGCTGCCTCTGCCGGTCCACGATTGACAGCACGCTCTTGGTGTATTCCTCGGGAGCGTAGGTCTTGCGATACATCTTGGCGTAGGCCTGCTCCAGGTGTGGATAGGTCTCCTTCAGCATCGGCATGAACCACTCCTTGGATCCCGGCTTCAGGAACAGCACGTTGGAGCCCAGGAACCGCGCTCCGTGGCCCTGGGCGGCTTCCGCCACCGCCGCGATGCTCTCTTCGTCGTCGCTGATGCCGGGCAGCAGCGGGGCCATCATCACCCCCGCGTTGATGCCGTTCTCCACCAGGTGCTGCATCGCCTCCAGCCGCAGCTGCGGCCGGGGCGCCCCCGGCTCGGTCATTCGCCACACATCGTCGTCCACCGTGCCGATGCTGAAATTGACGCTCACCTCCGCGACCTCGCTCAGTTGCCTCAGCAGGTCCACGTCCCGCCTGACCAGCACGCCCTTGGTGGTGATCGAAGCCGGGTTCGAAAAGTCCACCAGCACCTGCAGCACTTTTCGCGTCAGCTCATATTCCGCCTCGGCCGGCTCGTAGGGGTCCGATGCCGTGCCGATGGCGATGGACTCGCCGCGCCAGCTGGGTCGCTTCAGCTCCTGACGCAGCACCTGGGCCGCGTTGACCTTGGCGAAGATGCGCTGTTCGAAGTCCCGCCCGGCGTCCATGCCCCAGAACTCGTGGGTAGGTCGGGCGTAACAGTAGGTGCAGGCATGGCGGCATCCCCGGTAGGGGTTCAGCGTCCAGCGGAACGGGAAGGAAGGGATGTCCAGCCGGTTGAGCAGTGTCTTGCAGTGAATCTCGGTGACCTGGGCGCCTGCCATCTCAGCACCTCAAACAAACTTGTGTTCGGAAATTTTGTTCTATATTATCGAACATAAGCCACTGTGTCAACCTGTATCCGAGAGCCTTGAACGGTCTTTCGATTATTGCAGACTCCTGTCGGTCATTCCGGGCCCCTCCGTCATTCCGGCGAAAGCCGGAATCCAGAATGACCTTTTGGTATAAAGACCTGGCGGGAGCCATTCGTATCCTGCGGGATAAACCGCAAGCACTGGATCATCGAAAGATACTGGGACTCTTGATCGGGCTCCTTACTCTGGTTACGTTTCCACTCACCGGTCCGGTTTCATCGGACGCGGCGCTCGACCCGCACCTCCCGCACTGGCAAAAAGGCGGGATGCGTCCTGTTCGGCCCCTGAGACACCGGGACGTATCGCCGCCAGCGGAGAGGCCGGAGAGAAAAGGAGGTGAAAAAGAGTCCGGCGCCCCCAGGGCGCCGGATGTTTGCGGTTACCGGTCAGCGGCGAGCACTCGCTCCCGTTGTGTGTCCCTGGTGGGCGACATCTCGATGTCCAGGTTGCTGCCCTTGACCAGGAATTCCACCTGCTCCGCGATGTTGGTCGCCCGGTCGGCGATTCGCTCCAGGTCGTGGGCCACCCACAGCAGGTAGGTCGCCCGCTGCACCGTCTGCGGATCGTTGATCATGTACTCCAGCAGGTCGCGGTAGACCTTGTCGTACAGGTCGTCTACCTCGTCGTCAGAGTCCCGCACCGCCTGCGCCCTTTCGGTGTCGCGGCTGAGCAGCGAACTAATGCTCTCCGTCAGCATGTCCGTGGCCTTTTGCGCCATGAGGGGGATGTCGATCAGCGGCTTGAGCGTCTGTTCCTCGCCAATGGACAGGCTGATCTTGCCGATCCCCTCGGCGTAGTCCCCCATCCGTTCCAGTTCGACGCCGATGTGAAGCAGCGCGATGATCGAGCGCAGGTCCCGGGCTACGGGCTGCTGGGTGGCGATGAGGTTGATGCAGCGCGCCTCGATCTCAGCCTGCTTGCGGTCGATATAATCGTCGTCTGCAATGACCTGCTGGGACGCCTCCAGGTCTCTTTCCCTCAGCGCCTCAACTGCCCGGTGGATCGCCTCGCTTACATAGTAGGCGAGCCCTTCGACCTCGGCTTCCAGGTCGTGCAGCTTTACGTCGAATTCCTCTCTGCGAGTGGCTGCGGGCATGGCTTTCCTCCCCGGCACAAACGCCGGTAGCCCGTCCGTTGAATCAGGTTATACCCGGGTCCAGAAGGGCGGTCGCTGGCGCTGCGCCTCTAACAGGGTCTCATCCAGAAGCTCTAGTCTTGCACCAGGTTCTGGGGTTGACGGAAGAGTGTACCCGATGGCTTCGAAAATTGTCAAATCGGTGTAGTATCCGTTGTAGACTTGCAGCACCAGCTGATCGAAAAAGTCCGGATTCGACTGTTCCACTGACCGCAATGCGGCGTCCTTCTGCTCATTGGGCAGGGATGCGAAGCCCCCCGGTCCCTGCTCGGCCGCAGCGATCTCGATGGTGGCCAACCCCTGCACGAACATGCGGATCAGGCCCGGCTCCCCCAGCGCCACCCCCTCCACGAAATCCCCAACCCCCATCGAGCCGGCTCCGGGCCGCTTGTCCTGCGGCGGGATGATGCGGTCCAGTACCGCGTCCAAAAGTTCGCGTTGTGCCGGTGAAAACACCTGTCGTGACGTGCTCATATTGTTCCTCGATAGTCAACATCTACCAGTAGATTCTTGTCCAAGTATCAACAGTCCCAAAGCTGCCACGTTAATTCACGGGGGTCTTGCCATTCTGTTGCCTTAAGATCGTATCTAGTCACTAGTCTGCGGCAACGTTGCGCCAAGGCGTTCCAAAAGTGAATGTTTCGGCCTTTCGGGCTGGATCGCTGATCCTTATAAGGGAGGGACTGCCAGTTTGGACGTTCGCTACTATGTAGAGCCAATATTTCTTACCCTTCCGGCGGGCAAATCCAAATTGAGTCTTAGATAGTGAGATATTTCCGAACCCCCTGCTCAAGCTTTTGACCTCACACCAGCTAATGACCTTGCCATTCTCGTCTGCCCGGTAAAGGTCAAAGCCGGGGTTGGCATGGTTATCAGTTTGACGCCAGTTTTTCTCCGGTTCTCGTTTTAAGATGAAGGCAATGGCCTTCTTTTCCACTTCAAGGTTTACCTCATTGTCGGGATGGACTTCCGGAGTCTCCAACAGAAACTCCTGCCACAACTCCCTGATCGAGTTGATTACGTCGGTTGTAACCCCCCTTTTTTCTAGCTTCTCTATAGCCTCCCCCGCAAATTTAGATACATTGTTTGAGCTGCGTCTCCGGACCCTTAGGCGGTCCGCCTTTGTGGGCCTGCTAAGTTGCCAATGCCCCCTCTTTTCTCCGCGCATCAACAGCCCATCTGCCTTAAGGGAACGACGAGCCCGCGCGCATTTGCTGGAAAAGCTCGTTTCATAGAAGTCCAGAGTCTCTTTTTTGAACTCTCGAATGTGGACCCACGGCTCCAAATTCCTTTTGACTTGCCTGTCGATTTCGTTGAAATGAGCTTCTCCGTCCAACTCCCGGAGAGCTGCCAGGACTTGACCTTGTAGTTCCTTGGACGTCGGAAGTGTCCCCTTGGTCGGCATACTAGCCCTCCTTACCCCGCCACTCGGGCCTCCTACCTCGGTATCACCGGCAGGGTCACGTGCGACGGATACTCCGCCGTATGCACCACCGTCTGCAGCGCCGTCTCCAGCCGCGCGTCCACGCCGATCGCCGCCCCTGTGTTGGGGTTACGGTCGAAACGGGGGAAGTTGCTGCTCGATATCTCCAGTCGCAGCCGGTGACCCGCGAACAGCACGTGGCTGGTCGACCACAGGTCGATCACGTACTTGTAAATCCGTCCCGGCCGGATCGGCGACGGCTCGGCCGCCGAGGTGCGGAACCGGGCCCGGATGATGCCGTCCTGCAGGTTCTGGGCGTACCCGTCCGGCCGCACGTCCACCAGCTTGGCCGTGAAGTCCGTGTCAGTCGCCGTGCTGGCCGCGTACAGCGTGCAGGAGATCGGCCCGGTCAGCTCCATGTCCCGCTCCAGCACTTCCGAGGTGTAGACCAGCACGTCCTGCCGCGCCTCCACCTCCCGCTGGTCGGCCACGCCCTGGGGAATGATCAGCGTGCAACCGCCCCGTGTCGGCACTGGGTCTGCCGGGTCGTAGGTGTATACGTCGAACGGCTCCTCCCCCGGCGGAGAAGTCGACAGTAGCCCGTCCCCCTCCAGCGAATTGGCCGAGCCCTCCGAGTGCAGGTACCACTTCACGTAGTGGGTGCGGGCCAGGGGCCAGTCCTGCTCCGCCCGCCAGCGGTTTTCCCCCATCACGAATATGCTGACCGGCGGTTCGTCCAGCAGGCCCGTCTCCATGTCCTTCAGCCAGTAGTCGAACCAGCGCAGCAGGTGCTCGTGCAGCTCGATCCGCGCCTCCGGTCCGAAGTCGATGTCGCCCGTATCGCCCGAGGTCGGCGCGGTGTAGGGCCGGATGTGCGCCCACGGTCCCACCAGCAGCCGCTGGCTGCGCCGCGCCTCGGCCGTCGCCGCCCGGTCCCGCAGGGCCTGGTAGCCGTTCAGCGCCCCCTCCAGGAATATGTCGTACCACGAGCTTACGTGGAACATGGGCAGCGAGATCTTGTGCGCGTTCCGCGTCAGGTTGATGCGCGACCAGAAAGGCCCGTCCTTTTCCTCGTCGAAGTACTCATGAAAGTAGGGCGCCGTCTCCTTGAGCCGGTCGATCCAGTCCCGCAGCGGCAGGTGACGGAACCAGGTGTCCGTCAGCGGCTGGGCGAAGTTGTCCGGCGGCAGCACGTATTCGTCCATCTGCGCCAGCAGGTCCTCCCGGCCCGCCCGGACCAGGGTATTGCGCCCCATGTGGATGGCGTAGGGCACCATCCAGCCCCACTCCATGGCGCCGCCCGTGTGGTACACCCAGCTCTGGTGGAAGTCCGCCGACGCCGACACCGGGGCCATGCAGGCCAGGTGCGGCGGACGCGGCCCCGCGGCCAGCGTGTACTGCGTCGCCCCCAGGTACGACTGCCCGGTGGTGGCGACGCGCCCGTTGCACCAGGGCTGTCGGGCCGCCCATTCCACCGTGTCGTAACCGTCCTGGCCCTCCTGGAACAGGGGGTCGAAGTTGCCGCCCTCCGAGTCGAAGCGGGCCCGGCAGTCCTGGCTGACCACCACGTATCCCCGCTCCGGGAAGAACCAGATTGAGTGTTCCTGATTGTCCGCGTACCCGTCCTTGCCGTAGGGCCCTCGTGTAACCAGCGCCGGGAAACGCCCCGGAGAGTCGGGACGGTAGATGTCCGTGGCCAGCCGCACCCCGTCCCGCATCGGCACCATCACGTTGCGCTCTCGAACGACCCGGTACTGCTCTCCACTTGCCATGGCAGGCACCCGTCCCGCTTTCAAATCTGGGGCGGCCCTAGTCTAGCACAACGGCGGCCACGCCCCTACCACTGCCGCTGGTCCCGGTTGTTGGGGCATGAGCACCCAAAGGCCCTGCCTACCCGCGAATTTGCCCCAACCCGCGCAGAGGAAGGGGTATAATTGCTCTATGACTACGATAAACACCATCGAGGACCTGGTCCGAATTCTGAGGGAGCAGCCTGCCTGGGCCGATGCCGTCAGGTCCCTGCTCCTCACCGATGACCTGCTCGACCTACCCTCCCGGTTCGACCGTTTCGTTCAGTCTCAAGAGGAAACCAACCGCCGCCTGACCGAACTGCTGGCCCAATTGACTGAGGCTCACGATGATACCCGAGAGCGTTTCGAGCGTTTCGTCCAGTCCCAGGAGGAAACCAACCGCCGTCTGTCTGAAACGCAAGCGCAGCAATCTCAACTGCTGTCCGAACTTCAGGAGATTAGCGAGGACACCAGGCAGCGGCTCACCAGCCTGGAGGCCCGGTTCGACAGGATGGAAGGCCGGTTCGCGAACTTTGAGGGTGGTCAGTACGAGTGTACTGTTCGCGCGAAGGCTCTGGCAAGGTCCCAGTTCAATCTTGGCCTCGGCGCTGTCTACTATGCGTTGACTCAGGATGGAATCGCTGACTCTCGCCTGCTCAGCGCCGTTGGCCGCGCCTTACGGGAGGACGTGGTATCCACCGCAGATACCGGTGACCTCTATGAGGCCGACATGATTATCTCGGATGAAGATAACCGCCATGTTGTCTTCGAGATCTCTCTTACAGCTGGCGACAGCGACATCAGGCGAGCCAAGCGAAGGGCCGAAACTCTGGAGACCATTACCGGTGGCGCTGTAACCCCGGCAGTCATTACTAGCCGGATAGACGACGTGCGCTACGAACAGGCGAATGAGGAGGCGGTTATGGTCTTCGTCATCCCCTATCCGTAACCGGGAAACGGAGCAGGAGCCCTACCTTCGCCGCTGGTCCCGGAAGTTGGGCGCCTCGATAGCCACCCACTCCACCACCATGCTGTCCACCAGCCGGGACGCGATCCTCGGCTTGGCGCTCTCCAGCTCCTCCATTGTCGACGCTGTGGTGATCACCGTCGCCAGCTTGGCCTCGTGGCGGTGCACCACGATCTGGTACAACTTCTCCTCAGCCCACGGAGTGCTGTTTTCCGCCCCCAGGTCGTCCAGCACCAGCAACGGCACGTTCAGCACCTGCTCGAACAGTTCATCGAAGGCCACCGGGCTGTCCGGGCTGTAGGTCATGCGCAGGTGGTCCAGCAGCGTGGGGACAAAGGCGAAGAACACCTGTCGTCCCTGCCTCAGGCTCTCGCCCGCGATGGCCACCGACAGGTGCGTTTTGCCTGAGCCCCTGCTACCCGTGAACAGCAGCCACCCCTCGGGAAAGGTGGCGAAGGTCTGGGCCGCATGCAGCGCCCGGCCCAGCTGCTCCTGGTCGCTCCTCGTAGCCCCTTGTCCACCCGCCACATCAAAAGTGGCGAAGCTCATCCGCGACAGCATTTCCGGCCGAACCTCGCCTATGCCCAGGGCCAGCCGCGCGTTCAGGTGCCCCAGTTGCAGCAACGTCGAGCGATCCTCCGACTGCATCCTGGTGCGCAGCGAGTCATCCAGCCGCGTCAGGGGACCGCGCACCGTCAATACCGTGGGCAGCGCGTTGTTGTAGCGATGGTTGATGACCTGGAACAGCTTCTCCTGGGCCCACGGTGTCGAGCTGTGGGCCCCTAGGTCGTCCAGCACCAGCACCGGCACGTTCCTCACCTGCTCGAACAGCTCGTCGTAGGCGGTCTCGCTGCTGGGCGAGTAGGCTGCCCGCAGGTGGTCCAGCAGGTCCGCCACCATGATGAAGAACACCGTCTGCTGTCGCTCGATGCACCGGTTGGCGATGGCCGCCGCCAGGTGCGTCTTGCCGCTGCCCGAGGGCCCGGTCAGCACTAGCCAGCCCTCCGGGTTCTCGGCGTAGGCTGCCGCCTGGGGCAGGGCGTCCGCGAACATGCGCCGTGCCGCCACGTCGGACATCGGCCCGTCAGGCCGCGTCGCCGCGAAAGTGAGTCGCGACAGAGATCCCAGGTTGCTGTATCGGCGCAGCGACTCCAGGCGCGAGGGTAGCGTTTCCTCGTTCCGGCGGCACTCGCATGGCGTGGCCCTCCCGAATTCGGGATGCCCCACCGGGACCCTCTGGGCGACCCAGCCGCTGCCACCGCAGCGTCGACAGTCGCTAGCGCGTTCCGGTTCGGGAGCGGGGACCGCCCCGGTACCGTTCGTAGTCTTTACTGTACCGGCCACGCTGATTCTGCGGAGTATGTCGCCCAGGTTTTCCATCTTCCTTGCTCCCCCCTGCCCAATTGCCCTTGCCCTCCGAGCCCCAGCGGGCCAGGATGGCGGCGACGTATTGCCAGCTTCGCTTGTTCTCCAGCGCCGCGATCTCGAAGGCCTCCCGGATCCACCCCGGCGGGTAACGCTGCTCCGCCTCTTTCAGCCGCTCGGCCACGATGGGCGTCAGCATCCCGATGGTGTCCTCGTACAGGGCAAAGACATTCAGCTTCTCCCGGGGCCTCGCCGGCGCCTCGTCCGTCACCGTCGTGGCGACTCCCTGTACGCCTGCCGACCTCAGCTGCTCCATTGCCCGGCGCCCGGCGTCATTGTTCAGTACGAACACCGAGTCCTCCGGCCCGCTCCCGTGTACCAGGAACACCCCCCTCCTCACCGCCTGGCGCAGCCCCCGCCGGATCTCCTCCACCGGCGGCCCCGCCTCCGGCCCATTGCTCAGCCCGCGCAGCAGCACCGGGTCCGTCACGAATTCCTCCAGCGCCACTGCGCGCGGCCCCTGCCGCTTGCGGTGCAGCAGCCACATCCCCCGCAGCGTGACCTTCAACTCCGCCAGGTCCTCCACTTCTTCCAGCAGGAGGCCGAACAGCGGGTCGGGGACGGGGGTATACAGCGTGTCCCGGGGAAAGCCCTCAAAGGCCATGTCCGATTCACCGAGGTTGCAAGATTGCCTGCGGGTCCCTCCTCCCTGGGGGAGGCGCACTCTATTCGTAGGCCGGGATTCGCGAGATGGGGTCAAAGCGTACCAGGGTGTCCCGGAACTCCAGTTGCAGGCTGCCGGTGGGACCATTGCGGTGCTTGGCCACGATGATGTCCGCTATGTTCCGGGGATAAGGCTCCTCCGGGTGCTGCCTCTCCCATTCCTCCTCGCTGGTGTACACGTCCTCCCGGTGGATGAACATCACCACGTCGGCGTCCTGCTCGATGCTGCCGCTGTCCCGCAGGTCCGACAGCTGCGGACGGTGCCCCGGACGGTTCTCCACCACGCGGCTCAGCTGCGAGCAGGCGACCACTGCGCAGTTCAGGTCCCGCGCCAGTATTTTCAGCGACCGGGAAATCTCGCTGATCTCCTGCACCCGGTTGACGTTGTATCCTCGCCCCTGCCCCTGGATCAATTGCAGGTAGTCCACCACCAGAAGGTCCAGGCCATGCTCCAGCGAAAGGCGCCGGGCCTTGCTGCGCATCTCCACCAGCGACTGGTTGGGGGTGTCGTCTATGTACATCGGCAGGTCCGACAGGCGCCCGATGGCATCGATGATCCGATCGTCGTCGCCGGTGGCGAATAGCCTGAACCTCAGCCGGTGTGAGTCTATGCCGGCCTCCGAGGCCAGGATCCTTAGCGCCAGCTGGCTCCGGTCCATCTCCAGGCTGAACACGCCCGCCGTGAACCCGTTCTTGGCCGCGTTCAGGGACATGTTCAGCGCTAGTGTGCTCTTGCCGATGGAAGGCCGCGCTCCCAGGATTATCAGGTCCGAACGGTGCATCCCACCCAGCAGCTCGTCCAGCATGTCGTAGCCCGACATCACTGGCAGCCCGGCATCCGCACCCGCCTCGTCCAGGGCCCACAGGTCCTGTATCAGAGGGTCGTAAATCTGCCGCAGCGGCACGAATCCCCGCGTTTCTCCCGCTCCTCGAACGGCGAATAGCACGTCCTCGGCCTGCCGCAGCGTCGCATCCACGTCGTCCGTGTCGTTGTATCCCAGCTCCGATATCCGGGATGCCGCCGTGATCAGCTTCCGCATCGTCGACGTACGGGACACGATCTCCGCGTAGTCCTCGGAGTGCACCGACGTGGGAGTGATCGCCACCAGGTGCGACAGGTAGGCCATGCCACCCACGGCGTCCAGCCTCTCGGTGCGTGCCAGTTCCCCGGCCAGCGTCGTCTGGTCGATGGCCTGGTCCCGCTGGAACAGGGCCACGGCCGCGTCGTAGCAGAGCTGGTTCCGCTCCCGGTAGAAGTCGCCGGGCCCCAGGAGCGGCGCTATCCGGGCGATGCACTCGCCGTCGATCAGCAGCGAGCCGATCACCGACTCCTCGGCCTCGATGTTGTGCGGCAGCAGCCTTTCGGCGAAGAGGGTCACTGCTACTCTTCGGCCTCGGCGGTCACATGCACCGTCGCCGCGATCTCGGTGGAAAACCGCAGGGTTATGTCGTATTCGCCTGGTTCCCGGATCGGCTCAGCCACCTCGATCCAGCGCCTTTCCACCTCCCGTCCGGTGGCCTCCGCCAGCGCCATCGATATGTGGGTGCTGGTAATCGCCCCGTAGTAGCGTCCGGTGGGAGTTACCCGGGCGTTCACGGTGATCTCCGTGCCTTCCAGCGCCTCCCTCAGTTCGTCCAGCACCTGGGTCTCCCGCAGCCGGACCTCGTCGCCCGCCGACTTGATCTTGTGCAGCCGCTTGATTACCTCCGGGGTCGCCATCACCGCCAGCCCCTGGGGCAGCAGGTAGTTCCGGGCGTAACCGTCGGGCACGTTGCGGACCTCGCCGGCCCGGGCCTTGTTGGGCACGTCGTGGGTGAATACTACTTCCATGAGAATCACATCCATGGCAAAGTTTGGACTTTGATTGTAATTATAATTGGGCAAACTGGGAGGGCGAAAGCGCCTAATGTCAGATATATGGAATTCTCGCGCTGGCACAGCCGTTGATAACCAGGCATATTCGTGGAAAATCAGGGAGCAGGAAGCCCCTCTTCCCCTCCATTCCCGATAGTGGGCCTCTGCTACAATTGCATTGGCGGCGATTGAGTTCCCGACGACACGGCAGGGTGACCATCATGACCACCATCAAGTACCGAACTGGAATGCGTATGTCCCTCGACGAGTTTCTGGCCCTCGGCAAGACCGATGGCAAGTGGGAACTCGACGACGGAGTGCTGTACATCATGCCCACCGGCACACGCGACCATCAATTTCTCCATTTTCAATTCGGCTGGCACATCGAGAATTATTTGAACGGGTTCGATGAGGCGCCGGCGCACTTCTATCAGGAGATGACCACCATCTTGTCTCGGGAACTGGAACGTGCCCCTGAACCGGATTTGGTCATTGTCCTCGAAGGACGGCCGGGTGTTTTGGAAGGCAGGTGGGTCGAAGGTGCGCCCGACATCGCCGTCGAGATACTGTCCACCGACCGCGACCGGGACCTGGTGCGCAAGCGGCAGATCTATGCCGAGGCCGGCATCCTTGAGTACTGGCCCGTTGACCCTCTCAACGACACGGTCACGCAAATGGTACTGCGGGACGGCGAGTATGTTGAGATCGCCGTGCTCGGCGCCGACGACACTCTGACCACCCCGCTGCTACCGGGACTGTCCATCCCCCTGGACGACATTTTCCGGCATCGCCGTCGTCCTCCCCGCGACGGCGACCAGGAACGCTGATGAGTTTCATCGAAGGCGTTGAGGAACGGGCCCTTCCCATCCGCAACGCCATCCTCCAGCACCCCTTCGTCCTCGGCATCGGCCGCGGAGACCTGGACCTGGCGCGCTTCCGTCATTACGTGACCCAGGACTACGTCTACCTGGTCGACTACTCCCGCGTGCTTGCCCGGGGCGCGGCCCGGGCGCCGGAGCTGGAGTCGATGTCCTGGTTCGCCGGCCTGCTGGACGAAACACTGAACACCGAAATGGAGCTGCACCGTGGCTACTGTGCCCGGTTCGGCATCACCAGCGAAGAGCTGGAAGCCACCCGTCCCGCGCCCACCACCGTCGCCTACACCTCTTACCTGCTGCGTGTCGCCTCCCAGGGCAGCTTCGGGGAACTGGCGGCGTCACTATTGCCCTGCCAGTGGGGCTACTGGGAAATCGGAGAGCACCTGGCCCGGCGTGGGGCCCCCTCTCACGCCCCCCTCTACGCCGAGTGGGTCGCCATGTACTCCTCCGATGAGTTCCGCGATCTGGCCCTGCATCTGCGCAGCCTCACCGACGCCATCGGCAGCGTCGCGTCTCCCGCTGAGCAGGCCGCCATGGAGACCGCTTACTTAACCAGCCTGCGCCTCGAGCGCCAGTTCTGGGACATGTCTTGGAACCTGGAGGCGTGGCCGGTCTGATCCAGAAATAACCCCCCCAATTGCCTGCTATCCGTCCCTTACAACCAGGGTTGCCAGCAAGCCTATCTGGGCCGCTCCGATTCCCATAATTGCCAGAAACAGCCTGTCAATACGGGCATTGGTTTCCCTCAGACTTGCCTGCCAGTTTTGATTGGTTTCCCTCAGACCTGCCTGCCAGATTTGATTGGTTTCTCGTTGCCCCTCTCGCAAGTCTTGCAAAGCCGACGACTGCTCCGACAACCGTCCTCTCACTACTCCCAGCCGAGAATCATCCGCTGCTGTTATAATGCCCTCCCTTTCAAAAAGACCGAATCGGGCTGTTCCCCAATTATTTCAGAGCAGGTCCGTACGTCCCTGCCCTCACCCCCTCATCGCCCGGAAGATCCAGCACGGCCACGAGAACAGGAAGTCCCCCTCCTCCTCCGGCTCTCCCACCTGGAACGCCTCCTTCACCGCCGGCGATGCCCCCAGGAAGTCCCGGCGCAGCGCCGCCACCTCCCCCTCCGGCACCCTCGTGCGTTCCACCCAGGCGTTGAACCACAGATAGACTCGCTCGTCCTCGCTCCCCACCACCTCGAAGTCCCGGTCCTCCAGCATCCGGCGGATCACCGAGATCTTGCGGTTCTCCACGTGACTGAAGTCTCGCCGCAGCTCGATGTCATTCATCCACTCGGCTACACCGTCGTCCTCGGGCGCAATGCTGTCCGCCATCACCAGCGAGCCGCCCGGGCGCAGCGTCCGCCGCGCCTCGTCCAGAGCCGCCTCGAAGTCCCGGAAGTGATGCCCCGCTACCCGGCAGGTGATCAGGTCCAGGCTGCCGTCGGCGAAGGGTAGCGACTCGGCGGCGTGCTGCGCCACCTGGACGTTGGGCAGTCCTCGTTCCCCGCCAATTCGCCTCGCCTGCTGCAGCATCGGCCGGGTAATATCGGTGGCCACCACCCGGTCCGACACCTCGGCCATGGCGAAGGCCGTGAATCCGGCGCCCGTGCCCATGTCCACCGTCCAGCCGTAGGGTCTGGCGCCTTCCCCGTCACCCTGGGCCTGCCGAAGGGCCGGGGCGGTTAACCTCTGCACCGAGTCCAGGCTGTCGTCCCGAATATGCACCTTGCTTTCGGCATAGACCCCCGCCTGGGGGCCGAACATCCGTTGGGCCAGCGTGCCGCCGGACAGTTCATTGCTCTGCGTCATGGTTGCTCCGTGGGCAAATATAGGGGCGGGTCTGAAACCCGCCCCTACGAACTAGCGTACTGACAGGCTGGGGCTCAGTTCCCAGCCTGTTCCTCCCCTGAAGGGGAGTGTGCGCTGACTAGACCAGCACCGGCTCGGTGTTCTTCTGGTACACCTGGAAACGGTGCCGCGTGGTGTCGGCAATGACCACCCGGCCGCCGTCGTCCACCCTCACCGCCACCGGGGCCCACAGGACCTTCTCGGGGGTGAAGTCGCGAACGCCATTGCGCTGCCGGATCATGTCCGGGTTGGACTCGATCTTCTGCTCTCCCAGCTTGGAAAGCGCCGCGTCGCCCGTGAACTCCGTGATGAACCGGCCCTCGGGTGTCAGCACCTGTACCCGGTTGTTCAGCCAGTCGGCCACGTAGATGTCGCCATCCTTGTCCACCGCCACTCCGGTCGGGCGATTGAAGAGGCCCACCGGCTGGCTCACCAGGCGGATGCCTCCATGCTCGCGGGCATAGCGTGCGTCGCCGCCGGTCCCTGGCTGTCCATAGCTGGCCAGCCACTTGCCGTCATTGGTGAAGGACTGCACACGGTCGTTGCGCCAGTCGGCAACATAGATGTTCCCTTCGCCGTCCAGGGTGATGCCCCAGGGCAAATTGAACTCTCCGGGGCCGGTGCCCTGCTTCCCGAACTGGGAAATGTACTTCCCGTCCAGGGTGAACTTCTGCACCCGGTTGTTGCGGCTGTCGACCACCAGGATCGCATCGCCGTCCACCGCCAGGCCCGCGGGCCGGTCCAGTTCGCCATCCCCGGAACCGTGCGTGCCCCAGTGACTGACGTACTCGCCGTCCTTGTTGAATATGGTGATCCGATGCAGGTACTCGTCGGACACGTAGACGTTGGTCTCGCTGTCCAGCGCGATGGACATCGGCCACATGAACTGGCCAGGGCCCTCGCCGTAGCCACCGAACTCCGTCACATAGTGCTCGGTGCCGTCCTCATCCAGGACAAACAGGTTAATCCGGGTCCCATCGGAACGGGACTCGTAGGACCGGTTTACCACGTAGATCGAGTTATCCGGACCGAATGCGAAATCCATCGGATTGCGGAAACCGGTGCCCTGGAACTCGGACCGACCGGCTACCCACTTGTAGGTGTAGGTCCGGTCATTGATGCCGAGAAATACACTTGCCACGACTTGCCTCCTTGTTCTTTCTGTTGCTGCGACCGTACGAAGTGCCTTACACCTCGGTCGCGATTCGGGTGATGACCTGCTGGGCTAGGGAACTGATGGCGTTGACCAGCCACTCCATCAGCGAACTGATGACGCCTCTCACAGCGTCCACAGCGCCGCTTACCACGGACCTGATGGCAGATACCACGGCCCGGATAATCCCCAGGAGGAACTGGACGATGCCGCGCCCCTCTTCTTGGGTCGTTTCTACTTCTTCAACCATAAAGGCACTCTCTTTTTGTGGTCCGGAACACTGCCACACTATGGCCGTGCCCCGGCACCCTTTCCTGTTCCTTCAGGCCTGTCGCACCCCTGGCGTTCAAACCGAGACCTAGATGAAGTCGTGCTTCTCCCAGGTCCCGCCGACGATGGGCTTGCTGTCCAGGCCCATCCAGTTCTCCAGCAGGGTGGCATAGGTGGAGCGGAAGTCGTTGTTGTGCAGCAGGTTGCCGCCGTCCTCCAGCTCGTTGGGCTCCAGCGACGGGTACTCCCCGTACAGGCCGCCCTTGACGTTCTCGCCGATCACGAAGGCCACGCCGCCCGTGCCGTGGTCGGTGCCGGAGCCGTTGTCCATGGCGCGGCGCCCGAACTCGGAGTAGAGCAGCGTTACCACGTTGTCGCCGATCCCGTGGTGGCGCAGGTCGGCCATGAAGGAGTCCACGTTCCGGGCAACGTCGTTCAGCAGGTTCGACTGCCCCACCGCCTGGTTGGCGTGGGTGTCGAAGATGTTGTAGGGAGCGGTGGTGAAGAATACGCGGGTGCCCAGGTTGGCGTTATGCACCTGCACCATGTCGCGCATGTACCCGCCGATGTTGCCCAGCAGGTACTCTTCCTCGCCCCGGTACTGGCCGGGAGCTGTCGCCAGGATATCCGCGCCCATCATGGCCTCAACGCCGGTGCTGCGGATGAAGTCCTCCACCACACCGCGCCCGATGGCCGGGCCGTACATGCGGCCGAACAGGTCCAGGGCCTCGTTCCTCTGCTCTTCCCGGTCCATTTCCGTCAGCAGGCCGTAGCTGTTCAGGTCACCGACAGAGGCGACGGGTACGCCCTCCATGGCCAGCGCCCGCGGCAGGCCGCGACCGAAGTTCACGCCGGTCAGCACGTTTTCCTTGTTCGGGTCCAGCTCCTTGACCAGGCGGCCCAGCCAGCCTTCCACGCCCAGCTCCACCGGCTCGCAGGTGGCCCAGATGTCCATGGACCGGAAGTGCGACAGGCTGCCGTTCGGGTAGCCGATTCCCTGGATGATGGCCAGCTTGCCCTCGTCCCAGTACTTCTTCAGGGGGGCCATCGACGGGTGCAGGCCCAGGGTGTCCGTCAAGGGAACAATCATCTCTTCGGGGATCCCCAGGGTCGGGCGGTAGTCCCGGTAGCGCGGGTTGGTGTACGGGATCACCGTGTTCATCCCGTCATTGCCGCCGGACAGGGACACTACAGCCAGGACCGGATCCTTGCTGGTGGATACCATCGCTTTTCCTCCATTCCCTTTGCGATCTTTCGATATAACCGTTCATCCTTCGACGTGCTCAGGACGAACGTTGCGCTTTACCCCCAACCGTTGATGGTGAGCTTGTCGAACCATCAACGGTTGGGCAATGAATCTCGGCTTAGCCGAACTGGAATTCCGATGTGGTTGCAATCATCTGGAAGGTCTCACCCGCACGGCGGGAGAAATCGTCCCTCTCCGCGGTACTTCCGTGCCGCAATTCGCCGCCCCGGGACACGTGCCCCACCAGCTCCGAGCGCGTCTCGTCGGAGATGGTCAGCGGGCCCACCAGGTCCAGGCAGCCGTCCACCATTTGCTCGGCAGTCAGAGTCTCGCCCTGGTCCATCAGCCGACCCACCATAGACTGGATGCCCGGCAGGCTGGTGTCCCCCAGTATCTTGGAAGCGAAGTTGATGCGGTCAATCAGCGAGCCGCTGTTGATCCACTCACGGCCCATGTGCCAGCCTTCCACCGTCGGCGGGTTCAGCAGGTCCATGCCCATGTACTTCGGCTCCATGGCTATGAAGAACAGGCCGGGCTTGGGCTCCGTGTGGTCCTGGGCCATCCGCATGGTGCCTATGACCACGTCCGCCGGGCTCTTCACCTTCTGGTAGCGGACTGCCTCGTCCTTGAAGAAGTTGCTGTTGAACAGCACCTCCAGCATGGCCTTAATCTCGTAACCGCTGTCGAAATAGGCCTTCTCCATCTGCTGGATCGCCTCAACGTCGCGCGGTTCGCTCAGCCGCCACGCGGGGACCGGAGGCTCGTCGGCTACGAAGAAGTCGTACAGCTTGCGGGAGACGAAGCGGGCCGCCGCGGGCTGCTTGCAGATGATCTCAACGACGTCGTCGCCGTTCCAGTTGCCGGTCTCGCCCAGGAAGGTCTTCTCGCTGTAGTCGTGATCGGCCGGGTCGAAACGGAACTCAAAGGGCGTGCGCCCATATGGGAACACCGGGATCGTCGGGGCCAGGTTCCAGCCCGTGAAGGCGCGGGCGCAGGCCTTTACGTCGTCCTCGGTGTAGTTGAACTCGTTGTCCATCCCCACGCCCAGGGAGAACAGCTCCAGCAGTTCCCGCCCGTAGTTCTCGTTCACCGCCACCTTGTGGCTCTCGATGTTGTCCAGGTAGTACAACATCGCCGGGTCCCGCGACAACCACATCAGCAACTCCTTGAAGTTGCCCATGCCCTTCTCGCGGAAGGCGTCGTACTGCAGGCACGTGGTGCGGGCGTTGTCAACCTTGTTGTCGCCGGCGCAGAGGATCGTGTGCCAGAACAGCGCCATCTTTTCCTTGAGCTGGTGCTTGTTGTTGATCATCCGGTAGACGATCTCGGTCTGACCCGTCTCAATGGCCGCCTTGTCGAAATAAGACGGGTAGGCGCGATACATCAGGTCTTCTTCTATACCAGGATCGTCGGTGGGGTTCAGCAGCTCCTCCACCACCGAGTCGTAACCTTGGCGCGCCCGGGCCTCGATCTCGTCCCGGCTGGCGCCGAATCCCGCTCGCCTGAGCAGGTGGGCCATCAGGGCAATATCTTGCTGGGACACTTCGTGGTCGGACATCTATCCCTCCTAGATTCGTTTACTTTAGCTTTCGAACCGTTAGCCCCGGTCCTCCCGGACTTCCACTCACGGAAACCCGCCCGGATAGGCACCGGATTTCAACCGTGGCCAAACACCGCCGACAAGCCTGTTTGCCCACTAGGTCATTTAATATTTAATCTTCCGGGAAAATCCTTGTCAATAGTCATTCAAGAATAATAATGAACGGCCCTTAACATCATGAAGCCGGATTATCACCCTCCCCACAATTCAGGGTGATGGTGGCTACGATTTCCCGATTACAGTTTACCCCGCCAAGGCCATTCGATAAACCCTCCGTGTCATCAGGCAGGGTCATTCGATTCTTGCAAACTCCGGTCCGTCATTGTTAAGAAAATTGCCTCGCCTAGGCTGTTGAAGAGCTTGCCTGTAGGGGCGCACTCCTGAGCCTGACGAAGGGCGCGCCCCCATGTTCATACCCACTCGTGGCACACAGCGCCATACGCAATTTCGGCGAAAGAACGTAACCGCGTTCTTGATAGGGCGTCGGAATCCAGAATGGCCCTTTGGCAAAAAGACCTGGCCGGAGCCATTCCTATCGTTCGGGAAAAACCGCAAGCACTGCATAATGGAAAGGCCCAGTGTAACCAGGGGACCGTCAATCCGGTCGGCCACTCCTGTCCCCCGAGGTACTCGGCACCACCCCTCTACTCGGGCCGGATCGACCGCGACTCCACCTGCGGCCACGCCGCCGGCGCCCCCGCTCGCTCGATCCTTTCCTCCAGGGGCAGTGACTCGTCCCAGTAGTACCCGATGAAACGCCGCCCCTTGATTCCGTCGGAGGCCTCCGAAGCCAGCCACACCACCGGCGCTTCCATTACTTTCGGCTGTATCATCCCCTCCCGGCTGTACGCAGCCTCATCCGGAATCAGGTTGGTGTCGGACATCCCGCCCGGCACCAGCACGTTCACCGTCACCCCTGTTCCCTCCAACTCCCGCGCCGCCATTGCCACCAACGCCTCGTGGGCCGCCTTCGACGGCCCGTAGGGGGCGAAGCCGGGATCATACATGGTATTCATGCTGGTGGTGACACCGATGATCCGTCCCCAGCCTTGCGCCAGCAGATGCGGCACCGCCGCCCGGCACATGTAGAACGGGCCGCCCGCGTTGACCGACATCACCCGGTCCCACTCCGCGCCGGTCAGCTCCCAGAAATTGTTACGGGTATCGCCACCCAGCAGCATTTTCCGCGGTGCGATTCCCGCGTTGTTGACCAGGATGTGCAGACCTCCCATCTCGGCTATGGTGTGCGCCACTGCCGTCTCGGCCTCCGCCTCCGACGTCACGTCCAACACCTGCGTCATGACGCAGTCGTCCCCGCCTATCTCCCGCAGATCGTTGGACGACTGGCCCAGCCACTCGGGGTTGATGTCCATCATCGACACCCGCGCCCCAGCCCGAACCAGCGCCACCGTCATGGCCCGGCCCAGGCCAATCGGGCTGGCCGCCCCGGTCACGATCGCCACCTTGCCCTCCAGTGGTCGCTCCTGCATGGGCTGCTCCTGGCCTAGTTATGCGCCTCCCTATTGCGCCGTCGCCCCGCCGTCGATCACCAGCTCCGCCCCCGTGACGAACGACGACTCGTCCGATGCCAGGTACAACACCCCATAGGCCACCTCGATGGGATGGGCCGTCCGGCCCAGGGGCGATTGTTCGTTCGCCTCCCGCTGCAGTTCCGGGTCCGTCAGCCGGTCCCCCGCCATCGGCGTGTCGATGGGGCCCGGGTGCACCGAGTTCACCCGGATGTTCTCCTTGGCGTACTGGACCGCCGCCGATTTGGTGAATATCCTAACCGCCCCCTTGGACGCGTTGTACACCGGCTGTATCTCGTCCTGCCCTATCATTCCCGATATCGACGAAATGTTGATGATCGAGCCGCCGCCCACCTTGCGCATCTCGGGGATCGCCGCCTTGGTGCCCAGGAACACGCCCTTCGCGTTCACGTCCATCACCCGGTCCCAGTCCTCGCCGCTGGTGTCCTCCAGCACGCCGCGCAACACGATGCCCGCGTTGTTCACCACCACGTCCAGCTTGCCGTAGCGCGACACCGCCGTCGACACCGCCTCCGCCCACGATTCTTCGCTGACCACGTCCAGCCGCACGAACACGCACTCGCCGCCCGCCTCGTTCACCTCCGCCTCTACCTGGCGCCCCTCCTCCTCCAGCACGTCGCCAATAACGACCTTGGCGCCCTCCCGGGCGAACAGGCGCGCCTCCTCGGCTCCCATGCCGCGGGCGCCTCCGCTGATGATGGCTACTTTTCCTTCCAGTCTCATGACATCCCTCCTGATATGGTCCACGCCCGCCATTCTAACCCACAGAATCAATGAAAGGGATGGGGGCCAGGAATCGTAGGGGCAACCCTTGTGGTTGCGCGGCCACCCCCGTTGCCGAGGCTGCCTCATTTGGGGGGAATGGCCCGCACCGAGACCGGATCATGTAGGGGCGCACAGCCGTGCGCTCGACCTCACACTCCAAACACCCGTAGGGGCGGGTCTCAGACCCGCCCCCGTTTCTCCCTCTTAGACCCTTTTGGCCGCCGTATGGCTCGCCCTCCACGCAGGCAGCAGTCGTCGCCGTCTCGTGCATTGGAAGGAGGAAATGGTCGGGGCGGGCAGATTTGAACTGCCGACCTCCTGGTCCCAAACCAGGCGCCCTGCCGCTGGGCCACGCCCCGATCGCGTGCGTGATGAAGGTGGAATGTAGTCGGGCAATGGTACCCCCGGAGAGGATCGAACTCTCGTCTCCGGCTCCGGAGGCCGGCACTCTATCCACTGAGCTACAGGGGCACTTTCAAGAATATCATGGGCCCCTTCTCCCAACAACCTCCGGCGATCGGCCCCAGGGTCATTCGATTATCGCAAATCCCGGTCCGTCATTCCCCCCCTCTACCCTTTACTCCGCCCTTTCCGTCATTCCGGCGAAAGAACGTCACCCCGTACTTGATACGGGGCCGGAATCCAGAATGACCCTTTGGCATAAAGACCTGGCCGGTGCAATTCGTATCCGGCGGGAAAACCGCAAGCGTTGGGTAATCGAAATACCCTGGGGAGTGGCAATTTTCATGGCGATTCATTGCCGCTTCGTGTAACATACGGTCAAGTTTGCCTTGGCTGGCTAGGTAGTGCGAGCCGGCCTCCCGGATAGTGTTGGAGCGAGAGAGATGATCAAGCGACGACCGACGAAACCGGTCTACGTGGGCGGCGTGAAGGTGGGCGGCGACGCCGAGATAAGCGTGCAGTCCATGACCAAGACCGACACCCGCGACGTGACGGCAACGGTGCG
The DNA here is from genome assembly GCA_965208825.1 of Dehalococcoidia bacterium. GTDB lineage: Bacteria > Chloroflexota > Dehalococcoidia > Lucifugimonadales > UBA3495 > VXOI01. Next base: position 1,366,206 of record CBDBPP010000005.1, on the reverse strand, counting down.
GCAGATCCATGAGCTGGAGGAGGCTGGCTGCGACATTATTCGCTCGGCGGTGCCGGACATGGAGGCCGCCATCGCGATGGGGGAGATCAAGAAGCAGATCAACATACCGCTGATCGCAGACATTCACTTCCACTACAAGCTGGCCCTGCAGTGCCTGGAGGGCGGGGTGGACTGCCTGCGGCTGAACCCGGGAAACCTGCGCAACGAGGACCAGGTGCGGGAGGTGGCGAGAGCGGCGAAGGCTCGGAACGTTCCCATCCGCATCGGAGTCAACTTCGGCAGCCTGCCACCGGTGGGGGGTATCGGGCGGACGAGGGGCTTTTCGCGGCACATGGACCTGGTGAACAAGCTGCCCAAGTCGGGGGAGGTGCAGGAGGGCGACTACAGTGTCGTGGACCACATGGTGGCGACGGCGCTGTGGGAGATCAGCCTGCTGGAGGAGCAGGACTTCGACCAGATCAAGATATCGATGAAGGCCTTTGACGTACCGACCACGGTGGATGCCTACCAGCGGCTGGCGGAGTTGGTGCCGTACCCGCTGCACCTGGGTATCACGGAGGCGGGCACCAAGACCTCTGGGTCGATACGCACGGCGGTGGGCCTGGGAGTGCTGCTGTACCAGGGCATCGGGGACACGATCCGCGTGTCGCTGAGCGACAACTCGGTGGACGAGGTTATCGCGGGGTTCGAGATTCTGAAGTCGCTCAACCTGCGCAGCAAGGGCGCGGTGCTCGTGGCCTGTCCCAGCTGCGGCCGGGCCGACGTGGACGTGCGCAAGCTGGCCAACGACGTGGACGCGTTGTTGCGTAAGAGCAACCGGAACATCAAGGTGGCGGTTATGGGCTGCGAGGTCAACGGCCCCGGCGAGGCCAAGGACGCCGACGTGGGTATCGCGGCGGGTGCCGGCCGGGCGGTGATCTTCCGCAAGGGGGAGAAGGTGAAGGTGGTGCCGGAGGCTGAGATGCTGACTGCGCTGATGGAAGAGGTGGAGGCGGAGCCGGCGCCTGCGGGCGACTGATGTGAACCCCTGTATAATAGAGCGCGAGAGCGCAAAGAGCGCCGAGAGTTGTAAGGCAACGGTAGAACTCGGCGCTCTCGGCATTTTTGGCGAGACGAGGTTGCGATGAGCACTGCAGCTACGAAGCTACCCCCGGCGCGTCCCTTTACTGAGGAAGAGTGCGCGGTGCTGGTCGCCGCCGGGGTCATCGCCGAGGGCGAGCAGGCGGCGGTGCTGGCGGGCAAGCGCCGGTTCACGGTGGACGATTGTCTGGCAATGCTGGAGGCCGGAGTCCTGCATAAGGAGGACCGGATCGAGCTGATAGATGGAGCGTTGATCTGTATGGCGCCAATTGGGGAATACCACGCAGGGGGAGTCATCTGGTTGACCCGGCTGTTGATTCAGGCATTGGGAGACCGGGCACTGGTGCAGCCGCAACTGCCCATCTACCTTAACGATCGCAGCGCCCCGGAGCCGGACCTGGCCGCGGTAAGGTGGCGGCCCATCAGCGAATCGTCTCTTTCATATCCGGCGGACGTGTATCTGATCATCGAGGTGGCGGACAGTTCGCTGCGCTACGACAGCGGCCCAAAGCTGGCCCGCTATGCCGCAGCCGGTATCAGGGAGGTATGGATTGCCAACCTGCGGGCGAGGGAGGTTACCTCCCACGCCGACCCGTCTGGTTCGGAGTACACCACCGTCCGCACCTACGGACCCGGCGACAGCATCAGCCCCGAGGCCTTCCCGGACGTGTCCCTGGCGGTGGACGAGTTCATGCCCCCGGCTCCCGGCCCGGACGTGGATGTAGCGTGAGGAATTCCGTGTTCTGCGAGGCTGAAACCTGTACCAGGCAGCGGAAGCTATGAAGTTTACAAGGATGCTATCCAAGACGCTGCGCTTCGACCCCTCGGAGGCGGAGACGGCCAGTCACCGCCTGATGCTGCGGGCGGGGCTGATCCAGCAGGTGGCGGCGGGGGTGTATTCGTACCTGCCGCTGGCCTGGCGCTCGCTGAAAAAAATTGAGAATATCATCCGGGAGGAGATGGACGCCGCGGGCGGCCAGGAGCTGATGCTGCCGGCGCTGCAGCCGCTGGAGCTGTGGGAGCAGACGGGACGCCGCGGGGCCTTCGGCGACAACCTGTTCTCGCTGGAGGACCGTAGTGGGCGAGCTATGGTGATGGCGCCGACCCACGAGGAGGTGGTCACCAACGTGGTGAAGAGCAACGTGCAGAGCTACCGGGACCTGCCGCTGCTACTGTACCAAATCCAGACCAAGTTCCGGGACGAGCCCCGTCCCCGCGCCGGGCTGATCCGGGTGCGGGAGTTCGACATGAAGGACGCCTACTCCTTCAATGCCGACGACGACAGCCTGGACAACTCGTACCAGGACATGGCCCAGGCGTACCGGAACGTGTTCCGGCGCTGCGGGCTGCCGGTGCTGATGGCCGAGGCGGACAGCGGCGCCATCGGCGGCAAGGACTCCCACGAGTTCCTGCTGCCCACGGATACCGGGGAGGACACGGTGATCACCTGCTCGCGCTGCGACTACGTGGCCAACGCCGAGAAGGCGGAGTCGGTCATCCCGCCGGTGGAGCGGGAGGAGGAGGAGGCGCTGCAGGAGGTGGCAACGCCCGGCATCAAGACCATCGCCGGTCTGGCGGAGTTCCTGGGTGTGCCGGAATCAAAGACGCTGAAGGCCGTGTTCTACATGGCCGACGGAGAGCCGGTGTTCGTGACCATCCGGGGGGACCTGGAGGTCAACGAGGTCAAGCTCAAGAATGCGCTGCACTGCGACGACCTGAGATTCGCCGAGGAAGAGGAGGTGCGGGCCGCCGGGCTGGTGGCAGGCAGCGCCTCGGCGGTGGGGATAGCCAGCATACGCAAGGTGGCCGATCCGTCCATCGAGAGCGGCAACAACTACGTCGTGGGGGCCAACAAGCCCGACACACACATGACCGGCGCCAACTACCCTCGCGACTTCCAGGTTGACCTAATGACGGACATCGCGCTGGCGCAGCCGGGTCAGGTGTGCGCCCTGTGCGGCGGAAGGCTCCAGGCCACGCGGGGCGTGGAGGTGGGGCACATCTTCAAGCTGGGAACCTTCTTCAGCGAGACCCTGGGGGCGACGTACCTGGACGCCGAGGGCCGCAACCGGCCGATTACCATGGGCTGCTACGGCATCGGGGTGGGCCGGCTGCTGGCGGCGGCCATCGAGCAGAACCACGATGAGCAGGGCATCGTGTTCCCGCACCCCATTGCGCCGTACCAGGCGCATCTGGTGGGGCTGAACCTGTCGAACGAGGAGGTGGCCGAGGCGGCGGAGAGGCTTTACGACAAGCTCAACGCCTCGGGCATCGAGACGCTGTACGACGACCGCCCTGACGCGGCGGCAGGGGTGAAGTTCAACGACGCCGACCTGATGGGCCTGCCGGTGCGGCTGGTGATCAGCCCGCGGAACCTGAACAACGGGGTGGTGGAGGTGCGGGGGCGGCAGGAGGATGCGGCGGAGACGGTGCCGCTGGCGGAGGTGGCGGAGGCGGTGCGGTCGCGGCTTAGGGCCGACTGAGGGCTGCGGTCCGGCTCGGGCTGAGAGCGCTGATCGCTGGTGCTGTGGCCTGCGGAGCGGCGGTGCCAGCGGTTACGGACGCGGGCTACCCACGCTGGTGTAGTGCAACTAGCGGAGCGGAGGATGCTATTACCGGATGGGATTATCGTCTCCGGTAATCCTGACGGTGGCAGCCTCCTGCCGGGCTGCCGGCATCCCACGGGGTGGTCGAGGGCACCATGCCGAATTTGCCGTTAGCGTAGTCGTTGTTTCCTGAGTTCTGTCGGCCTCCAAATAGGACCCGGCGGCTGACTTTTCTTCGTCGGAGTTTCCAATCCTGCGATTGGAGAGTCAGTTGCTGCTGTCGTCGTCGCGACGCAGGTTCTTGGCTGCTTCCGAGAACATGAGCAGGACGATGACGATGCCAAGAAGGGCCATAAGCAACGAGGCGGTCTGGGGAATCTTGGACAACCCGTAGGAGCCTCCGATGAGCACGACGAGGCCCAGAACCAGCAACGGGACATTGACGCCCAGGAGGTTGAAATCCACAGCGTAGTCCATCAGCTTCCTGAAACGCATTGAAGAACCTCCTGGTTGATGTGGATTCCACAGAAGACAGTCAGTTCCGTCGGGGTTCGAGGACCTGGCTGAGCATGCGGAGGTTGTCCTCCAGCTGGGGGGCCAGCTGGTGGGCGGAGCCGCGGAGCATCAGGAGCAGGCGGAACTGGGCGGCCAGGTCGTCGGCGAGGGCGCGCTTGGCCTCGGCGACAGTGTCGGCCTCCACAGGGACCCGGACGCCGTTGAGGGGCAGGTGCTGCCTGGCCTCACCGGCCCAGTACTTGTCGAGGCTGTCCAGCACCACGATAGGGATTTCGTCCTTGACCACCACCGCCGCATCGGGGGAGCAGTCGCTGGAGCGGAGGGTGTCGACCAGGACGCGGGTGATCTCGGAGTGGCTGATGTGGAAGACGGCGGCGTTGGGCTGGCTGGAATCGACGTCACGCCAGTTCCAGCCGGGGGGCGTGGCGTAGTCGACGCCGGGCTCGACGACCACGGGGAGCGCCAGGTCCTCGGCCAGGGTACGGCCCTCGGCGCGTCTGGATTCATCGGGAGTTGCGTCGTCAGGCATGGTTGTGGCCCCCGTCGGCGTCCAGCTCCCAGGCGGCGTAGACCTGCTCGGGCAGGGTGATGGGGCCAACGGCGTCCTCGTACTCGCGAACGTGCTTGGCGGTTAGCAGGGAGATGGCCTTGAGCATCTGGGGGCTCACCTTGATGCGGGCGCGGAGGATGGGCTCGCGCTCCTCCATCTGCTCGCCGAAGAAGAGGACGGCGGAGTAGAGGCTGCTGAAGATGTGCATGGAGTCGGCGTAGAAGGTGATGGGGTCGAGGGAAGCGGCCTCGCCGGCGCTGGTCTGGGTATCGCCGGGGTGGGCGTAGGTTTCCTCGTGGGGGGGCTGGTCCTCGGGGGGGACGTAGGGACGCTGAACGACGGGCATGGCGCCTCTCCTGAGCCTGGCGAAGGATGGCGGAATGAGTGGCGCCATTATACAGGAAGGGGACTCGGGACCCCCAAGGGATGCGGGCAACCGCGTCTTGCTCCAATCAGTTTTGCCCGCGCCGGTCATTTCCTCCTCCCCTCGTCATTCCCGGCTCCCCTCGTCATTCCCGCGAAAGCGGGAAGGTGGATTCTGATTCGGAGAAAAAACCGATGGACCCTGCAACTGGCCTCGGGTGCATAGCGGGGTCCTTTCAAAGCGGCGGGACACGGATCCCTCCAGTCCTGAGGTTATCGAAGGACGGTTTGAAACGTTCCGCCGATGGTTCGACGGGCCCACCACCGCGAATGTGATCGGCTGGCTAGCCTGCCTTCGGGAAGGGCCGGGTATCGTCGAGGCAGTCCAGGCCGTGGCGGAGGGCGGCGATGCGCAGGGCGCTGTCGCGAGGGAGGTCGGGATAGCCGTGGATGCTGGTGTAGTAGTAAACCCCGCACTGGAGGCAGAGCCAGTCGCCGTCGTCGTAAACTAGGTCGCCCTGGCATTTGAGACAAGCTCCCAATCGAAAAATCCTCAAGGTGTTCTCTTGGTTAGTCTGCTAAGGATTCCGGGGTTGGCACGTCCTTCAGTATAATGGAATATTTGTTCTAACAGAAGGGGTAAAGGTCACTGGCACCGACGGAGGGGGCTTCCCTTGCGGCCTGCCAAGGGCCAGTGTTTCCCGGCACCGGCACTGGCACCGGGATGGGACGGGTGGTCCACGGCCTTTTGATTATCCCCTCTCCCTTGAGGGAGAGGGTTAGCCTCCCGTCACCCCGGCGAAAGCCGGGGCCCAGAAAAACCAGCTCAAGAGACCATCTCGCCCGTAGCCACTGCCCTCCTGTCACCCAGGCCTCCTCCCGTCATTCCGGCGAAACAACGCCACCCCGTACTTGATACGGGGCCGGAATCCAGAATGACCCTTAGGCATAAAGACCTGATCGGATCCACTCGCATCCAGCAGGAAAAACCGCAAGCACTCGACAATCGAAAGCCCCTGGCCACTCTCCCCGGTCTTCCTCTCCCTCAGGGGGCTGGCGTGAGGGGTGCCTACGTACAACGTAGGGGCAACGGACCGACAGGTTTCTCATGCGGGTTTAAAGGACGTGACTACCTAAAACCTAGCGGCAACCCTTGTGGTTGCCCGCATCGACCGAACCTCGCTTTCATCCCCGAGCGTGGCCACAAGGCCCTCGGTCACTATTGCCACACGCCCTACGACGCAGCCACGTCCGGCAGAGTGAATGCTCGTAACTCCGGCTACCCTCCCAGGAACGTCCCACCCTCGATCAGCCGCTGTATGTCGTTGGCGCTGATCGCCACGATGCCCCCGATGATCACCGCCAGCCCTACCAGGTGCACCAGGCTCTCCTTCTCCGGCGGAATCCGCTTCCCCCGGCGCACCCACTCGATCACCACGAACACGATCCGTCCCCCGTCCAGCATCGGGAACGGCAGGATGTTGATGATCGCCAGGTTGATGCTCAGCAGCACCCCAACGCTGAGCCACCCTGCCAGGCCCCCTTCCCTGCTCACCTCCCCGGTCATCTGCGCGATGCCTATGGGCCCCGACAGTTCCGGCCCTGCCCTTTCCGATATCATTCCTCCGATGCTCTGCTTCAGCAGCACCATCAGCTCCCAAGTGCCCACGAAGCTCTCGGGAATCGCCTCCCATATGGGGCTGGAACGCCTCTCCACCCTGACGTCCCTCAGCTCCACCCTCACCCCGGCCAGCCATCGGGTGATCTCAGTGTCGAACTGCGGCCGCAGCGTCAGCGTCTCCGGTCCCTCGCCCCGGTCGACCGCCACAGTCATCTCCGACCCACCGTTCAGGTTGATCTCGCGGGTCAGGTCCGACCGGCTCTCCAGCTTCCTCCCGTTGGCCTCCACCAGCACGTCCCCCGTCCGCACCCCTGCCTCCGCCGCCCCGCTGCCCGGCGACACCTCGGTCACCGCCAGTCGGCCCAGCTCCACCTCCTGTGGCAGCATGAACATCACGGTGAATATCACCAGCGGCAGCAGGGCGTTCATCAGCGATCCCGAAGCCAGCACCACCACTCGCTGCCAGGCCGGGCGCGAGGCCAGGCTCAGCGGCACCGTCGGGTTCGACTCCCCGGCCAGCCGAACGAATCCACCCAGGGGAATGACGTTGACCGAGTACAGCATGTCCGCCAGCTCGAAGGACCCATCGGCCACCGAGCGTACCCTGCCCTCGTGCCAGAGCAGGCTGTCCACCGGACGGTTGAAGTTGCTGTCCTCCCCGGCGTCCTGGTTGCGATGCAACTCCACCTGGAAAGCTACCAGCCCGCATCCCGGGTCCTCCAGGGATCCTACCTTCACCCGCTGTCCCGGACGCAGATCACCGGCGCCCTCCAGGCCGACGAACCGCGTCTGCGGATGAAGCATCACTGGCGTCCGACCGGTGTAGAACCCGAACGCCCTCGGCGGGAACCCCACGCCGAACTCCAGCACCTTCACCCCGAAGGCGCGAGCCGTGGCGAAGTGCCCCAGCTCGTGCACCACCACCAGCACCACCAGCAGGGGTATCAGCGTGACCAGCGCGAATATTACAGCGTCCATAGCCCGCTACCCGGCCCTGTCCTCACGAGTTTCCTCAGACTACCTCCCACCTCCCGCCGGGGCGCGCAGCTTTGCGCCCGCTCCCACGCCGTTAACGCCACTCGCCGTACGGTGACAGCCCCGTCCCCCATCTCGAAAATCCCAAAATCCTGTGAATCCTGATTCAGACAATACGCTCTCCCGTAGGAGCGGGTTTCAAACCCGCCCTGGCCCTCCTTCCGGACCCTCACCGCCGCCACCCCCCAGCAACTGCAGCATCTCCGGCGAAAGCACCCGGTTCGACGGTCGGCTCACCTCGTGTGCAGCGGTGTCCACCGTCCCCGGCGGCATCTCGGTCAGCGGCGCAATGGGCCTCCGTGGCCCGTCCCAGACTGGCAGTTCCACCTGCTTCAGCCATCCCTCCAACCCTATCCCCGTCTGCTCCACGGCAGCCAGCACCACCACTCCCGCAGCCTTGGCATCCCCCAGCGCATCATGCCGCTGGTACCGGTATCCCAGCAGCCGGCACAGGTTCTCCAGGCCATACCCCCGTTTCCCGAACCCCTCCCACGCTCTCCTCGCAACCTGCGTCGAGTCCAGCCAGGAACACTCCAGCCTCCGGATACCGCTCCGGTCAAATGCCCGCTCCAGCGCCAGCCGGTCGAACTGGCTGTGGCTCACCACAGTCCTGCCCTCCACTCTCTCGCGCAGCACCTCCGCCACCTCCGGGAGCCGGGGCCAGCCTCGTACCGCCGCAGAGGTGATGCCATGCACCAGCACATTGTCGGGATTGAAACGTTCCCCGGGGTCCACGTAGGTCATCCATTCTCCGGACATGGCCCCGCCGGTGAACTCCGCGATCCCCACCTGGCAGATTGACCAGGCGTTGCTGTTCGCGGTCTCCAGGTCTAGCGCGATAAAGTCCCCGCCCATCGATGACCCTCTGCGGGAAGCCCCGGCGGCCTCCGACACTGCCGCGACTGGCTCTACGCCCCCGCCAGTTCCGATGCCCTCGCCGAGGCCCACGCGTCCGCCTGCAGCACCTCCTCGGCGGTTTCCCCGGGCAATGGCTCATGCTCCGACAGCGCCTGCTCCACCAGCCGGTGGATGCCTCCGTAGCTGATCTTCCCGTCCAGGAAAGCCTGCACCGCCACCTCATCCGCCGCGCTCAGCACGGCGGGGTAGGTGCCTCCCCGTTGCGCCGCCTCCACGGCCAGGGTGAAGCAGGGGTACCGCTTCCTCTCCAGCGGGTCGAAGTTCAGGTTGTGCGAGATCGACGTGTCCAGTCGCGGTATCATCGAGTTGGGCAGCCGCTGCGGGTAGAACAGCGCATACTGTATCGGCAGCCGCATGTCCGGCGGCCCCAGCTGCGCCTTCACCGACCCGTCGGCGAACTCCACCATCGAGTGAATCGTGCTCTGCGGATGCACCACTACCTCGATGCGATCCCACGGCACGCCGAACAGCCAGTGCGTCTCGATCACCTCGAAGGCCTTGTTCATCAGTGTAGCCGAGTCGATGGTGATCTTTTGCCCCATCCGCCAGGTCGGATGCTGCAGCGCCCGCTCCGGCGTTACGCTCTCCATCTCCTCCAGCGGCGTGGTGCGGAACGGCCCCCCAGATGCCGTGATCAGCAGCCGCAGTATCTCGTTGTCCTCTCCCTGCAGGCACTGCCAGATCGCGCTTGGCTCGCTGTCCACCGGCAGCACCCGTCCCCCGTAGCGGGCCTCGTAGTCCTTGATCAGCTTGCCCGCCATCACTATGGGCTCCTTGTTAGACAGCGCCACCTGCTTCCCGGCCATCAGCGCGTTCAGCGTCGGCACCAGGCCCACGCTGCCCATCAGCGCCACCATCACCTGATCCACCCGGTTGAGGGTGACCATCTCCTCCATCGGCGTGTAGGCCGTTCCCGGAAACTCTCCCGCACCGGCAGCGGCGCTGCAGACATGGGCCGGCTGGAACTCCTCCACCTGCTCCTTCAGCAGTTGGACGTTGTTCCCCGCCGCCAGTCCGACCACCTCGAACTCGTCGGGAAACGCCCGCACGATGTCCAGCGTTTGCCGTCCGATCGAGCCCGTGGACCCCAGAACTACGATCTTTCTCATGGCTCGAACACCAATGCCACCAGATAATATACGGCGGGCAGTGCGAAAAGGATGCTGTCTATCCGGTCCAGCAGGCCGCCGTGTCCCGGCATTATACTACCAGAATCCTTCGCGTCAGCCGTCCGCTTGAGGAACGACTCGAACAGGTCCCCCAGTTGGGCCATCACCGCCACCGCCACCGCGACGACCACGTACTCCCACGGCTCCACCCCCAAGTCCAGCAGCGCCCCGACGGCCAGCATGGCCGCGATGGAGACAACCAGTCCTCCGGCGGCCCCCTCCCACGTCTTGCCCGGACTCAGCCGGGGCGTCATCCGGTGCCGGCCGATCAGGCGTCCCACGGCATACGCCCCCGTGTCGCTGGCCGCCGTGCCCGCCAGCGTGAACAGCAGCCAGTTCCGGCCCGCGTTGACGGCCCCCTCCGAAGACAGGTCGTAGATCGCCAGGCCATGCCCCAGAAGGAACCCTGCGTAAACCGGGCCCAGCAGAAGCAGCAGGAACGCCGCCACCGGCCGTTCGTCCTGGTACGCTGCGGTGAACCACAGGCCCGCTGCCAGCGCCCAGCACGCCAGCGCGATTCCCGAGGCTGTCAGGTAGTCGGCGGTCCCCACCGCCGCCTCCGCCACCAGCAGCAGTACCACAACCGCCACTGCGCCTGGAAACCACGCTATCCGCCCGGCGCCGGCCGGCGTCAGGCGATACGTCTCGGTGATGGCAACTAGTCCCAGCAGCAGGCCCACGATGGTCAACCCAGGCGGCCCCGCCAGGATGGCTCCCACGGCGATCGCAGCCGCTGAAACCCCAGACACCACCCGGAAGCCCAGCTGGTGCGGCATGTTCAGGGCTCTTGTTCGGCTACCTTGCCGTAGCGCCGCTGCCGGGTTCGGTACGACTCCAGCGCCCGCTCCAGCTCCGCAGGTTCCAGCTCAGGCCACAAAGTGCAGGTGTGGTAGAACTCGCTGTAGGCCGACTGCCATAGCAGGAAGTTGCTGATGCGCTGTTCTCCGCCGGTACGGATGATCAGGTCCGGGTCGGGACAATGGGCCGTGAACAGGTAGCGGCAGAACGTCTCCTCATCCACAGCCTCCGGTGTCAGGCCATCCCGTATGATGCGATGGACCGCCCCCAGGATCTCGTCCCGCCCGCCGTAGTCGAATGCCACGTTCAGCGTGATGCCCGTATTGTCCTTCGTCAGGCTCTGGGCCCACTCGACCGCCTGCTGCAGCCCCGAATCCAGGTTCCCCTTCTTGCCCAGGTGCACGATGCGGACGTTGCGCTCGTGCAGCTTCCGTGTCTGGCCCTCCACTGCCCCGGAGAAGATGCTCAGCAGCCCGTCCACCTCGTCTTGGGGGCGCCCCCAGTTCTCCGTGGAGAACGCGTAGATGGTGGCGTACCTCACGCCGAAGGAGGTGAGGGTCTCCAGCAGGCCCTGGATCCGTTCCACCCCGGCGCGATGCCCCTCCAGACGCGGCAGCCCCCGCTTCCGGGCCCAGCGCCCATTGCCGTCCATGATGAACGCCACGTGTACCGGACCCGTACCGCCTCGGGCCACTGGTTGCAGTCCCCTCGCGTTGCCTGCGTTCAGCCCGCTGCCGCCCGGTTCGTTTCCCTTCGCTGAAGCGGCCACCTGCTCAGACTAGACCTGGAGGATCTCCGCCTCTTTGGCGGATGTGGTCTCGTCCACCTGGCGGGTGTGACCGTCAGTTACCTTTTGTAGCTGGTCCTGCGCCCGGCGGTTCTCGTCCTGCGATATGACCTTGTCCCGTTCCATCTTCCGCAGCGAATCCAGTCCGTCCCGGCGCACGTTGCGCAGCGATACCTTGCTTTCCTCGGCCTTCCGCTTCAGCAGCTTGACCATCTCCTGCCGGCGCTCATTGGTCAGCGGCGGGATTGGCACCGTTATCACGTTGCCGTCGTTGGACGGATTGAACCCCATCTCGGACCGTTGCAGGCTCCTCTCGATTTCCCGCAACGAGCCCTTGTCCCACGGCTGCACCATGATCGCCCGGGCATCCGGCGCAGAGATCGACGCGATCTGCTTCAGGGGAGTGGCAGTCCCGTAGTAGTCTACCGTCAGGTTCTCAACCAGCGAAGGCGCGGCCCTCCCGGTGCGCAACTGTGCCAGGTCCCGGCGGAAGGCCTCCAGCGTGCGGTCCATCCTGTAGTCCACGTCGCCCAGCACATCTTCGGCGGTTAACTCCGTTTCACCGTCCTTCGCGGGCATGATTACTCCCTCCACCTATGGTTGTTCCTACCCGGTCTCCCGTGAGTATACATCCCAGGTTGCCGGGTTTGAACATGTCGAACACCACGATGGGCATGTGATTCTCCTGGCAGAACGTCACTGCCGTGGTGTCCATCACCGCCAGCTTCCGGTCCAGTAGTTCCTCGTAGTCCAGCCGGTCGAACCGTTCCGCCGCCGGGTTCACCCTCGGATCATCGTCGTAGACCCCGTCCACCATGAACTTGGCCATCAGCAGCACGTCCGCCTCTATCTCCAGCGCCCGCAGCGCCGATGCCGTGTCTGTGCTCATGTACGGGTTCCCCGTCCCGGCCGCGAAGAGCACGACCCTTCCCTTTTCCAGGTGCCGCACCGCTCGCCTGCGAATGTACGGTTCGGCGATGGCCTGCATCTGCAGCGCGCTCTGCGTCCTCGTGGCGATGCCCCGGCCCTCGATGGCGTCCTGCATGGCCAGAGCGTTGATCACCGTGGCCAGCATCCCGGCATAGTCCGCCGTCGCCCGCTCCATCCCCCACCTCTGCGCGTCTCCACCCCTCCAGATGTTGCCCCCGCCGATAACGATGGCCAGTTCCGCCCCCAGTTCGTGGGCCTCGCTCACCTGCCCGGCCAGGTACCTGACCGTTTCCGGGTCAATGCCGAACTCCCCGGCGCCCCTCAGGGACTCGCCGCTGATTTTCAGCAGCGCCCGGCGGTACGACAGCCGGGCCGATGTCATTGATGGGGCGTCTGCCATTGCGTCGGCTTGCTTACTCTCCAACGGCCAGTCGCTGGAATCGGATTACCTGTACGTTCTCACCCATCTTGGCGGCCAGTTCCCTAACCAGGTCCCCCACCGAAGAGGAGCTGTTCTTGATGAACGGCTGGGCCAGCAGCGCGACCTGCGCCGCCGGGCGATCGTCGCCCTCCTCCATGTCCTCACGGTCCATGTAGACCGGGGACATGGCCGCTACCTGCATGGCAAGGTCGTGGGCCATCTGCCGGAACTCGTCGGTACGCGCCACGAAGTCGCTCTCGCACCCCAGTTCCACGATCGCGCCCACACGTCCGCCGGTGTGGATGTATGCCTCGATGACACCCTCATTGGTGGCCCGGCCCACCCGCTTGGCGGTATCGGCCAGGCCCTTGGCCCGCAGCGCCTCTGCCGCCTTGTCCAGATCGCCGTTGGTTCCCTCAAGGGCCTGCTTGCAGTCCATGATTCCCGCGCCGGTCTGCTCACGCAGCGTGCGGATCAGTGCCGTGGTGACCAACTGTCTACTCCTTGCCTTCCGGATGTGTCTGACTGTATCCCACCGGGGAACTATCTCCAATCTCGGGCCGGTCTCCCCGGCTCAGCCCCAGCAGCCGCCCCAGCCTGATGCGGTCATCGTTGTCTCTTACCGTGTATGGACGGGGCGGAATGTCTCGTATCCGTTCCAGCTCACCCACTAGGGTTTCCACGTCGTTCAGCGCTGCTCGGACGGCACTCTCACTCCAGCCGTTCATATAGAAATTCCGGTGCATATACTCAGCTTGGGCCAGGTATCTCGAGAATTGCTCGAAAACGCCGAACTCGAGCCCAAGATGTTCCCCAATGTCAAAGATGTTCGGATGCCTGTCATGCACCCAGCCCCGCTGTTCCCCCACTGCCTTCAGCGCGTGCGCCGCTGCGCCCCACACCTTCTCGGCCGCCTGTATTCTGTCGCCCCCGGCCAACTGCTCCCTGGCATGTTCCAGGAACCGGCGGCTCATCTGCGCATGGCCGTCCACCCCCAGCTCTCCTGCCTCCGGCAACGGAGTGGTCATGGCGTCACCGGCGCACCTTGCAGGAAGTGTGACACTCCCTCGGTCCCAAGCCGTCATTCCCGCTTTCGCGGGAATCCGGAGTTTCCGGCCTGAAGGATCTCACCAAGAACGGAGGCAAGAAAGTCATTGCCGCACACCCTCTTAAGCGTCCTCGTCCTCGCCCTCGTCTCTCCCTCCCGCAACCCGGGCACCCATGCCCGCCGCCAGCTCCGCCAGCGTATCCTCGTCCAGCGTGACCGCGTCCGTCAACGCCTCCTCTTCCCGTTCCGTCAGGCCCTCGGGTTCGCCCGTCCCCACGGCGTCGGCTACCAGCGCCTGCATTTCCTCCATCTCCGCCTGCAGCGCCGCCTCCCTCTGGGCCAGTCCCTCCAGCACCGCCGACGCCATCCGGTTGGTCACCAGCCGGATCGAACGCACCGCGTCGTCATTGCCCGGAACAATGTGGTCCACCAGGTCCGGGTTGCAGTCCGAGTCAACGATGGCGAACACGTCGATCCCCAGGCGCCGGGCCTCCGCCACGCAGATGTTCTCCCGGCCGATGTCAATGACAAACACCGCCTGCGGCAGTGTCGTCATATCTCTCATCCCGGTGAAGTACTTCTCCAGGCGGTTCAAGGTATCCCGCATCCGGACGCCCTCTTTCTTGGGCAGGAGGCGGAAGTATCCCTGCTCCCTCCTCTGCTGCAGCTCCAGCATGTGGTTGATGCGGGTGCGGATGGTCTGGAAGTTGGTCAGCGTCCCGCCCAGCCACCGCTGGTTCACGTACCACATGCCGCAGCGGTCCGCCTCGCTCTGGATGACCTCCTGCGCTTGCCTCTTGGTGCCCACGAACAGGACCTTGCCCCCGTTGGCTACCAGTTCCACCATGTCCTTGTAGGCATCGTTGATCATACCCAGCGTCTGCTGCAGGTCGATGATGTGAATGCCGTTCCGCTGCGTGAATATGTAGCGCCTCATGCTGGGGTTCCAGCGACGGGTCTGGTGCCCGAAATGGACCCCCGCCTCCAGCAGCGCCTTCATATTGATCGGCTCCCGGCCCGTCGGCTGCGGCGGCCGTTCCGGCGCGGGGCGTGGCGGTGGTGGTGGCGCCGGTTCCTCCACTGCTACAGCGGCAACAGGTTCTGGCGTTACAGGCGCCGGGGCCTCGGCTACCGCCACCGCTGCCGCTGGGGCAACGGCCTCTGCCGTCGCGGGCTGGGGAGTCTCGGCCGCTGCCGCAGGGGCAACAGGCTCTGCCGTCGCGGGCTGCGGGACCTCGGCCGCCTCCGGTGCCGTCTGTGTTGGCTCTGCCTCCGGAGCCGCCTCCGCCGGCGGTTCCTGCGCTACCCCTTCGATCGCTGCTCCCTGTGATTCAACCGGCTCTTCCTGGGCTTCAACCATTAATACCTCTTTTCCACCTTACTGGCTTTGCCAGAGATAGGCACACCGGCCGCGGCATGCCCCGCCCAATGGCGTAATTCGGAACGTTTCGAGTATAGCATGCCCCCTCCTCCCCCTGAAAGGGGTATGTAAGCAGTTTTCAGGGGGGCACGTGGTAAGTGATTTCCAGTTCAGGCTTGGGTTCCGGCCAGGGTTCCGGCAGCAGCCAGACCCGGCGCCAGGGCGTGCCCTTGAGCATCAGCCGCCGGAGGCAGTTGACGCCCAGGCGGAATACGCTGACGGTGCGCGCCGGACGGCTGCGGGAGTGGCGATGATCGAGAGCCAGAGCCTTGGGCGGTGCCCGCAGATTGCCTGGGGCGATGCCCCGGTCATTGGCGTCTTCCACCCTGGTGCCGTAGGCCAGGGTCAGCAGGGTGGCGACCGAGAGCACCAGCCAGTGTCGCGAGACGCGGGTTGGGTCGGTGCGCTGGGTCTTGTCCCACTTCCAGCCCACACTCTTGATGGCTTTGAAGCCCAGCTCGATCCAGAAGCGCAGGGCGTACCAACTGGGGCCCACCTTATCGGGTTCCAGGTCGGTGAGGATGATCCAAGGTTCCTTCTGCTCGACGTACCAGACCACCACGAGGGTACAGCGGCGCTTGGCCTTGGGAGTGCTGAAGGCGGTGCCCTGGCCGATCCAGGCGGTATCGGGGCGGGAGACAAAGCGTCGCGCGGGCAATCGCTTGCCGCCGTCGGCGCAGAAGGTGATGTTATTCCGGTAGCGCATACTGGGGTGCCAGCCTTGGGCGCATATCTGTTTCCAGAGCTTGGGGCTGGAGATGCCCCGGTCGCAGAGCACGATGACGGTCATTCCCTTGGGAACCGCCGGAGCCAGTTGTTTGAGCAGTGCCACGGTGGGGGCCATCCAGGAGCCTTTCTGGGTGGCTTTGTGGATGCGCCAGGCCACGGGGATGGCGCAGCTGCGGTAGAGGACGCTGATGACGATGGCGGTGGTCTGGTCGCCCTTGAGGGTGGGATCGATGGCCAGTGCCAGGGAGCCGGAGCACTGCCAGGCCAGGACCCACCGCAGCAGGGGAGCGAAGCAGAGGCTTACGTCCAACTGGGTCTGGCAGGGGCGGGCCCGGTCGCTGCCATCGTAGAGCCACTGACGAATGTACTGGCGGAAGCGGTTCCAGTTGCCGCCGCCGGTGGAGAGGGCGGAGGCCACGGCGTTCTGACAGGCGCTGCCGGCGAGGATCGCGCCGTAGACCCACAGCACCAGGCCAGTCAATTGTGGCTGAGACAGGTGAGGTAAATGCGTTTCAATAGCTTGCTGAATCTGATAGGTTTCTCGGGGAAGGCGCATGAGGGGTCTCCTGCATCTGGGCGTGTAGCTAACACCAGAATGCCGGATTCTCCGGCGCCTTTCCTAGCTCCATTTAAGGCCACTTTGGGCCGTTACATACCCCTTTCAGCCCTCCTCCCCGGTAAACGCGGCCACTCCTACTACAGGGGCAATCGGGCCTTGATCGATTCAGCTTTGCCGACGACCGTCATTCCCGCGAAAGAACGCCACCCCGTACTTGATACGGGGCCGGAATCCAGAAAACCCGGTCGCAGAACCCGTCGGCATGACCCCGGCCCACCCGTAGGGGTGGGCCTTGTGCCCGCCCTTGACGCCACCCGCCACCCGGGTCATCCGACCATCGCAAACTCCGGTCCGTCACTCCCGCCCCCTCTCCGTCATTTCCGGCCCCACCCCGTCATTCCGGCGAAAGCCGGAATCCAGAAGACCCCATGCCGTCCTAGATACGACTCCATAGTTGACCGTCTGAACTCCCCGGTCGGCCCAACACCCGTAGGGGCGGGCCTTGTGCCCGCCCTTGACGCCACCCGCCACCCGGGTCATCCGACCATTGCAAACTCCGGTCCGTCACTCCCGCCCCCTCTCCGTCATTTCCGGCCCCACCCCGTCATTCCGGCGAAAGCCGGAATCCAGAAGACCCCATCCCGTCCTAGATACGACTCCATAGTTGACCGTCTGAACTTCCCGGTCGGCCCAACACCCGTAGGGGCGGGCCTTGTGCCCGCCCTTGACGCCAGGGCACGTGCCGCAAAAGCTATCCCCCCTCCCTTGAGGGTGAGGGTCAGGGTGAGGGTGAAATTCCAGGAATCGACCACCGCGCCAATGGCAGATGCCAGAAAATCCTGCTCATCCTTTAATCCTGTGAATCCTGATTCAAACAATAATCGAAGAATCCCCAGCCTCTCTCTCCTCCGTCATTCCCGCCCCCACCCCGTCATTCCGGCGAAAGCCGGAATCCAGAAGACCCTTTGCTATAAAGACCCGGCCTGAGCCATTCCTATCCCGCAGGAAATACCGCAAGCACTCGATAACCGAAAAGCCCGCTGACATTCAGCCCTTGAATACCGGTTAGAATATATGTACTATATCTATAGTCTCACATGTCCGTACCGCCCGGCGCATCTGCACCCTGCAAAGGCAGCCCCCCGGAAATGGCCGCCTATGGCCGATAGTGGCCGGAAAAACAGAAAAACTGGGCCCGACAGGCCCCCAAGGATGTGACTCCATGTCGTTGAGCGCCATCAGAAACCTCATCAATACCCTGCAGAGAAAGTTCGCCCGGGAGCTCGCGGTCGTCCGCGCCCGCCGCGTCGCCGAAAAGTTCTGCGACCAGTGGGCCGCGGCCAGGAACAGCAAGAAGCCCCTGCCCGATTTCTTCGTTGCTACGGGCATGCTGCGCCGGGAGGGCGTCTCCGGCGCTACCTTCGTCGAACTCAACCAGTATCTCAATGAGTGCCGGAAGGAGGGCCGGTCTCCCGAGGTCCCGGAATTCCTCCACTCCGTGCTCTGCAAGCCGCCCTTCGACGCCCTGATCCGCTCCATGCTCCGCTGGGATCTCCCCGCCAGGAAGCCCAGCAATTACCGGCCCACGCCCGCCCCCTTCATAGCCTTTCCCATCCTGTTCTAGAGACTACTCCATAACTGCCCGGCTGCCGCGCCCGGCTAACTGCCTGGTTGAACTGCCTGGTTGAACTGCCAGGTTGAACTGCCAGGTCGCCCCCAACACCCGTAGGGGCGGGCCTTGTCCCCGGCCTTGACGCCAGGGCACGCGCTGCAAACTCCGGCCCGTCATTCCCGCCTCTACCCCGTCACCCCAGCGAAAGAACGTCCCCCCGTACTTGATACGGGGCCGGAATCCAGAATGGCCCTTAGCCATAAAGACCTGGCCCGAGCCATTCGCATCCTGCGGAAAAAACTGCAATCACCGCGAGCACTGGATAATCCAAAGGCCCTGAGCCACAAGGGCTGCCCCTTGACAACGCAGGCCTGAGGTCGAAAAATTCCTATGATCAATCAACATCATCAGGAGCTAGCCATGGTTGCAACCAACCACCACACTTACACCTATGTCGGCATGGCCGGCGAGGGCGATTTTATCGGGGAGGGCGGAATCTTCCGCCAGGCCGACGGCGAGGATGGATGGCAGGACATATCGGCGGGCCTTCCCGGAAACCCGCAGGTCAGGGCCCTGCTGCTGAGGCCTGACAACCCAGCGGTGATCTATGCCGGCACCCAGGACGGCGTGTATCGAAGCAGCGACCGCGGCAGCAGCTGGCAACGCCTGCCGGACCCCGCCGAGGGACGGGACGTGTGGTCGCTGGCGGCCCACCCCAAGGACCCGGATATCATCTTTGCGGGTTACGAACCCTGCGCCATCGCCCGGTCCACGGACGGGGGCGAAACCTGGCAGGAGATGGACACCAGCGGGGTGATATTCCCCCACATCACCACCTACATGCCGCCCCTGGGCAAGCGCGTGATCGGGATCGCCGTCGACCCGGTGGACTCCAGCAACGCATATGCCGCCATCGAGGTGGGAGGGCTGCTGGCCAGTCGGGACGGAGGTGAGAGCTGGACCCAGCTGATGGACGGTCCGTATCTCCGCAACAACACGCTGGACCTGCACCAGGTGGTGGTCAGCGCCGCAGACCCGAACACGGTACAGATTGCGACGCAAATCGCCATGTTCCGGGGCAGAAAACAGGGCACGCGGTGGGAGCACGTCCAGGTCGACGATATGTTCGTGGGCGGGTCCTATTGCCGAGACCTGGCGGTGGCGCCCGATGATCCCAACACCATCTACCTGGCATCGGGAGCCGGCGGCGGTGCCGCTCCGCCGGACACCGTACCTGCCGGGGCTCTGTTCCGCAGCCGCGACGTGGGCGAGACCTGGGAACGCCTTGACATAGGGGACGTGCCTCCGGGCCGGATGATGCAGGTGGCCATTGACCCGGCGGACCCCAGCCGCATCAGTTGCGGGGCATATTCCGGTGAGATCTATCACAGCAACGACGGGGGAGAGTCCTGGAGGAAAAGCGAGCTTCCGGTTGAATCGACCCGCGACCTCCACATCTATCCGCTGGTCTGCGGCTGACCCACATCGTTGAGCGAGGCTGTGGGCATTGGGCGAGTCAATGCCCGCAGCAGTTGCGTCCGGCTCAACCGGGCCGGTTCCTGCGAAGCCTTCGCGCTGACAACACCCGCCGCGAATCAATTCCTTTGATCCGGGAGGACCGGTTTGGCGACCTCTGCACTTACCCGAGCCACCTATAGAGTCACTCAGGAGACACTCGAGGACATGGTGCTGTCCAAGGGCGAATTCCCCGGCGAGTTCCAGGGGCACCAGATCGTGAGAGAGGGGGAGCTGGACAACGAGCGCCTGGCCCGCAACGGGTTTCCCGGGAACACGGCGGACCGCTTCCAGAATGCGGGCCGGGTCACCGGCAGCATGCGGGAACTGGGGCCCACGGCCGAAATGGCGATGTCCGAGGGGTTCGACTTCATGGCGGCCTCGGTGGTGCACCTGTTTGACAGTCCCGAATCGGTGAGCCAGTGGATGCATGAAATCTTTCTGAAGGACTTCGAGGGTCACGTCGGTGACAGCGTGGGGCAGGGGCATCAGTTGGTGTCGGCAACAAGGCTGGATGCCGACGGCTTTTTCGATGAGTCAGTGGCGCTGCGGGTGCTCCAGGGAGGACCCAGCGGGTTGATATCGTCGACCGTGGTCGACTTCCGGCTGGGCCGGCTTCTGGGCGTGGCCTTCGTGGGCACGGTCGGGGACTACTCGCGCCCGGACCTGGCAATGCAGATCGGGCAGGCGCTGGAGAGGCGGATGGCCTCGGTGGTGCTGGGGGTCTAAGGGCCCCTCCAGGCGTGCAGCACGACCCCGGCCGGTTTACCCCCCAGACACGAGCCGGGCTGCCTCGTCGCCCATCTGGGAGGTGGATGCGCTTCCGCCCAGGTCCGCAGTGAGAACTCGTCGCTCCTCCAGGCAGCGGGCCACGGCGGCATCGACGCGATCGGCGGCCTCGGCCTCGCCCAGGTGGTCCAGCATCATGGCCACGGCGGAGATGGTGGCCAACGGGTTGGCGATGCCTTGGCCCATGATGTCGAAGGCGGCGCCGTGCACCGGTTCGAACAACGACGGATGGACCCGCTCGGGGTTGATGTTGGCGCTGGGAGCCAGCCCCATGCTGCCCGAGACAACGGCGGCGATGTCGGAGAGGATGTCGGCGAATAGGTTGGAGGCCACGACCACGTCGAAGTCCTCGGGCCAGCGCACGAAGTCCATGCAGGCGCGGTCGACCAGCAGCGACTCGGTCTGCACCTGGGGGTAGTCGGCGGCCACCTCCTCGAAGACCTCGTCCCAGAACACCATGCCGAAGGACTGGGCGTTGGACTTGGTTACCGAGGTCACTTTCATGCGGCCGTTGCGTCGCACGCAGTGGTCGAAGGCGGCGCGCATGATGCGTTCGGTGCCCCGGCGGGTGAAGACGTTGCTCTGGATGACCGTTTCGTGGGCAGTGCCCGAGTACAGCCGGCCTCCCACGGGGGCGTACTCGCCCTCGGTGTTCTCGCGGAAAATGACCATGTCGATATCGCCGGCCTGCTTTCCGGCTACGGGTGAAGTCACGCCGGGATAAAGGTAGGCGGGGCGGACACAGATGCCCTGATCAAAGCCCCTCCGCATGGGGAGAAGCAGACCGTGGAGGGTGATGTGGTCGGGGATGTTGGGATCGCCGACGGCCCCGAACAGGATGGCGTCGAACCCCGAGAGTTGCTCGAGACCGTCCTCGGGCATCAGGCGGCCCGTTTCTCGGTAGAAGTCGCTGCCCCAGGGGAACTCGGTAAACTGGAAGGATGGCCCCCCCGATGATCCCAGCGCTTCGAGCACCTTCCGGCCTTCCGCGATAACCTCCAGCCCGACGCCGTCGCCGGGGATTACTGCCAAGTTATATTCAGCCATCGTTGCGTCAACCTCCACTCTTGACCAGCGCTGCGGAAACGAACGGGCAACCCCTCCGGACTCGAGGGCCGGAGTGTCTCCCGGAATATTGCGGTCCTATGGGTCAGTGAACATACTGCACACCGCCTCCCAGGAGGCGGAAGTGGTAAACATCCTCAGCTTCGGGGAAACGCTGCCGGGCCTTCAGGTACGTGGACTTGCCACGCCGCTGGGTCGCGTCCAGCAAGACGCCCGACACTCCCTCACGGTGTCCCCCGTTCACACCGACCGCGCCCACTTCCCTGGCAAAGGCGGCAAGCTCGTCCAACCTTGGCCGGGGCTCGATGCGCGCTCCGGCCTCGGCCGCGACTGTGGCGCCCTGGCCTACCAAAGCGGGGCTCTGCTCGTTTATTCCCTGCCGGATCAATCCCAGGGCCTCGCCGGTGCGGTCGGCGACCGCCATCCAGCGCCGGGTGGTATCGTCCAGGCTGGAACCGGGAGCGCCGCCAAAGTCCAGGGCGACAATCTCCATGGGAGGTGGGTCACCCAGTGTCTCGCGAACCATTCCGGCCCGGTGGTCGAAGAGCGCCAGTCCCGGCATCATCACGCCGCCGGTGGGCTCGACGGAAAGCGCAATCTGGGCTATGTCATAGGGGGTGATCTCTTCACCGAGTGCCATAGCGGTAGCGGCGATGGCCGCGGAAAGGTCGGCGCTGCTGCTGCCCAGGCCCCTGGCCCTGGGAATGGGGCTGCTGACGTGCACATCGGCCCTGAGCTTGGCACGGCGGAGACTGGCCAGTGTCCGCCGAACGGCAGCGACGGTCTTTCTGCAATCGTCGGTAGCGGCCACGCCCGGTCCACCTCCGCTCACCTCGACTCGAACCCGGGAAAAGAAATCCACGGGACAGGTCACGGAGAAGGGCATATCGCCCAGAACGCCCTGCACCAGCACGCCGCAAACCCCGGGGGCCCGTGCCGTGGCGGAACCAATGGGCGCGGCGTCCGAACCGGGTTTCCCGGCGGAGGGGCCGTCGTCGTCAATCAAGTCGATATTCTCCGGGCTGAAGGCGCAGCCCGAGTGAGTTGGGTTTTTCGGGCAACCGGGGGCAAATCAGCAAAGATGTGACCCGTCATTGAAGAGGCGCAAAACGGAGTTATCGTGATAAGTGTCTACGATGGTCAGGGTACAATTCCCGAAAACAAACCGCCAGTTGGCGTCCATGGGCATACCCAACAGGGCCATCATGGCGGCCCTCAGGGACCCTCCGTGGCCGACGACAAGCACCCGGTCCTCAAGGTGCCGATCTCTGATTTCACTCATGACGGCCGTCATCCGCGAACTGACCTGACGGGTAGACTCGCCGCCTTCGGGGGCATAGTCCAGGTCCTTGGCGATATAGCCGGGGTACTCTGTAGGGAAATGGTCTCTCAGTTCGCCCAAAGTGAGCCCCTCGAAGGCACCCTTCCGGTACTCACGAAGCTCAGGGGTTGGGTACACGGGAGCCCCGCGGCCATCCATGACGATTCGGGCGGTCTCGGATGCCCGGGACAGATCGCTGGAATAGGCCGCGTCAATAGTAACGTTCTTCAGGCGGTGAGCCAGACTCAGAGCCTGACCGATGCCCTGCTCTGACAGACAGATGTCGGTATGGCCCTGGATTCTGCCGTCGCGGTTCCAGACCGTCTCCCCGTGACGAACGATGTATAGCTGGCCCATTGCACCCAGTTGCGCCCACCCTGGAATTCTGAGTCCACGGCATTTTAGCATGGAGTCCAGCGCGCCCGGTCAAAGGGGCGGCCTGATACGGCCCTGCATATGCCGGTAAGGGGGAAAATGTGCCGGATCGGGGCCCAAGAAGGCCGTATTTTAATGCATTTGGGCATTGGCTTAAATTTGACCCTCAGGGCCTTTTCATTTTCTTAAAGGAGTCTTAAAGTTGTGGTGAAGAAGTGAGGAGGTGGGGAAGATGAGATTGAGAGAAGCCTTGGAGGGAGTTCCAGACCACCGGAGCCGGCAAGGCCGGCGCCACCCATTGGGAGCGGTATTGAGTCTGTCAGTTTGCGCCATGCTATGTGGCTCCCGCAGTCTTTACGCCATTGCGCAATGGGGCCGGGACCAAGGAGCCACTGCTGGAGAGGAATTGGGTTTCCCACAGGGGAGAACGCCCTGCGTAGCCACCCTGCACCGGGTGTTCAAGGATCTGGACGTGGATGCCTTCGAAGGGGTGCTGCGGGAATGGGTGCGAGATAGTGGGGTGGATCTGGGCTCCGTGGTGTCAATAGACGGGAAGACGTTGCGTGGGATTCACGGTGAGGAACTGCCTGGGGTGCACCTGGTATCAGCCTACGCCACTGAGGGCAAGGCGGTGCTGAGCCAGGCAGCCACGGCGGGCAAGGGTCAGGAATTGGCAGCGGCCCAAGCAGTGTTGGGGCAGATTCCCCTGGAAGGGAGGATAGTGGTGGCGGACGCTCTGCTGACCCAACGGGAGGTGTGCCAGCAGATTGTAGCTGGCGGCGGAGATTACCTGTTGCCGGTGAAGGAAAATCAGCCTGCATTGTGCCAGGACCTGGTGGAAGTATTTTCCCCCACTGGAAACTGATAGGGTTGCGGGGCCATGGGTACCGCCGTGGCAGGCTGAGGACTGGCGGGAGCGAGGGGCGGAGCTGACTGTGTGGGTGGATGTCTCGCCCAAGCAACGGCACGGGCGCTGGGAGCGGCGGGAACTGTGGGCCTTGTCCGACCCGGAGGTGAACCGGTATGCGGGCAGCGCCGGATCGGTGGGGAAGGAGTGGCCCCACCTGCGGCAGGTATGCCGGCTGGAGCGGCAGAGGAGAGTCCGGGGACGCACCCAGGTGACGGTGAGCTATGCGGTGACCAGTCTTTCGCCCGAGGTTGCCGGAGCGGAACGTCTGTTGCAGATTCTTAGAGGGCATTGGAATATCGAGAACCAGGTGCATTGGGTCCGGGACGTCACCTTTGACGAAGACCGCTCCCAGGTAAGGAGCGGTAACGCCCCCCAGGTGATGGCAGCCTTTCGCAACCTGACCACCACCCTGGTGCGCTGGGCTGGTCATACCAACGTTGCCGCCGCCCTACGCCGCCACGCCGCTCACGTCTCCGAAGCCTTCTTACTCCTCGGCATTACCCCTGAATTCGGAGAATGAAAAGGCCCTGATTTGACCCTACTCTATGTTGACAGACGTGGGTAGTCAGCCTACAATATTTTGACCCTGCAATAGAGGGTTGGATTTCCACACATTGGTATTCAGGATGAGGTGACAAAATGCCTCCACGCAAGAATCGGGCCAGCAAGGAGATGCCAGTGCTTACTGCCTACTGCACCAAGCTACGCAAAAAGGTAGAGATGGACCAGATTGAACTGGTAACCATGAAGAACGGAAGGCCGGCAGCCAAGGGTGTGGCCAAAGAGGACCCCAGCTTGTCCGTTTTCCGCATATTGAGCAAGGCGGAGGCCGAGGAACTCGCCAAGGCTTTGGCATAGTTTCCCCACTCCCCTTCATCCCCGGTGAAATTCGGCAACCTGGCAGATCAAGCCAGACTGTGTAATTCATGCCCCTGACGGATCAGTCCGGTGCCGATGCACCATTTCAAGGTTCGCCGGTTGCAAAGGCAGGGCTCGGTGTCTTACGTTCCTTGGAAATGAGAGCCATTAGCCGAATTAACCCTGCCAACGGCCGGAGGCCCCTCCCCTCCGGCCGTTGTGCTTGCTCAAAGCAACAAGCTGGTGGAGTACTATCCCAGAAAAGGGACTTGACCACATACCCTTGCTGTGATTGACTACTGCGAGCCCCGCAAGTTGGGCCCAAATACCCAATTACCGGAATTGGAACACTGGAAATTCCGAAAACCGGTTGAATTCCCGCGCTCAAGTTCTGTATGATGTTTCGGGCAACTTGGGGCAGTGCGGGCGCCGCGCTGCGACTGCCCCAGCGAAAATGGGTTCGCGGACTCTGAGTTGTCCTCTCTGGGCTGGATTCAGGAAACAGGCCCGTGAGGTGGCAACAACTTTTTGGGAGCCATATTGATGAGCTTGATTCGACGCAACGTAATCCCGCTTTTTTTCCTGGTTGCCGTTATCGGCATTGGTCTGGGGGTACTTACCGTTGGCAGCCCCTTCGCCTCCGGCCAGGAGACGGAAAGCTGCGACCCGGGTGTTGCGATGAGCATCGCCACCACCAACGCGGACGGGCAGCCCGTAGCCGTTGTGAGCCATGGCGACGAGATCTTCTACAGAGTCAGGCTCTCCATCCCCGAACCCGATCCGGGTGATACCTCCTGTAACTATGGCGGCGGTGAACTGGTGCTTACCCTGCCAGGCGCAACTGAGGAATATCCTGACGGGACCGTGACAATTCCCGTTACCTCTGTGGACGACGATCCCGACACCGATGAGGACGAGACTGAAGACTTCATTATTAGCGCCGGGAATTCGTTCAGCTCCGGTCGAATATCCTATTTCGTCAACCAGAACAACGCCGTCCAGACGGACCCGGACGACGAGGACAACACCAGCATAGAGTTGACGGTTCGGGCCAATTACTCGGGTGGGAATACGATCAATCCTTCGTCGGGAGACATCCTTTCCGATATTTCGGCGACTGCCACCAGCGTAGTGCGCATGGACCCGCCCTCAGTGGCGATTACGGTCTCGCCCAGCACCATCGCAGACGCCGACAACCCCGACGTCCAGTCGGTGCTCCAGGGACAGGAGGCGCTGTTCGACGTCGTTATAACCAACACCGGAGGATTCGAGCTCTCCGACATTGCAGTCGCGACGCTGGAGGACGCTGAAACCGGTGAGATAATCGTAGCGGACTGCGACAGGGCCGCGGGCAGCATTGACCCCTTGGCAGTAGGCGAGTCCACATCCGCATACCAGTGCGGCACCACGACCGATGTCACCTTCGGGGTGAGGGCTCAGGTGACCGCCAACGCCACCGCGGTATCGACCGACGGCGAGGCCGTGTCCATTGAGGTCTCCAACGAGGACACCTCCAATGTGTTGTTCGGAACGGTGGAAGTCGAGATTGATATCAGCGCAACCCAGTCGGTAGTGCGGTTCGAAGACGATGAAGAGGCCCAGGAGGGCAGCTTCACCATCGTGGTTACAACCCCGACAGGGACCGACCTTGAGGAAGTGACCGTATCTGTTACGGTCGCCGGATCCGGCGAGGGTGAATCATCTGAGTCGGACGACTGCTACCGCGAATTCGGGACAGTGCCGGCAGCGGCGGACGAGAAGGACGCAGAACTGGCCGGGTACGACTGTTCCGCGAAGATGTTCGCGGGAGTGAACACAATCACCGCCACGGTGTCGGGCACGATACCCAACAGCGAAATCCAGCTCACCGCCTCTGATGATACCGAGGTGGAGGCAATCAGCCCTGGACTGACCGTGGAACTGACTCCGCAGGAACAGACCATACGCAATGGTGATTCCGCAACCATAACGGTTACGGTAACCAACGGAGCCACTGATCTTACCGGTGTTTCGGTCATTGATCCTGACCCCAACAACGAGGACGGCCTGGATCTCACCGGCTGTATCTGGGGACCGGACGACGATGAAATTTCCCTGTCCGCCCTGGGTGACCTCGCGGCGAATGAACAGGTGGTAATAAACTGCGCGACCGCTGAGTTAATGGAAGAGACATCTTACGAGGCGGTTGCGGTGGGAACCGCTCCGGACAACACTACGGAACCGTCCGAGGTGGCAACCGCCGATGTGAATATCCTTTCGCCAAGCACCGACGTCAGCGTTGCGGCGCTGGACGGCGGCACCTCTGTGGTGCGGCTGGTGGTGCAGACCGTAGTGGTCACGGAAACCAACGACGGGGACTCGGACCTTACCAATATCTACGTGGATGTTGATGCCGCCGGCATCGGGCCGGACCTTACCTCCAAGCGTCTGACCCGGAATTCGCCGGAGTTCGTGGCCAGCCACGGCGAGGACGCCAATGACGATGACGTACTCAATCCCGGTGAGACCTGGGAGTGGCGCGTGGTAATGGTTGGTGTAGCCGGCAACGTGGTGCTGCTGGATGCGGACGCCACCGGCATGGAAATCACCGCCAGCGGCTACGGGACCGATGAACTGGACGGCGAGGTCAACCCGGAAACCGACGCCGATGAGATCGAGACCCAGACGTTCCCGTTCGTCGTCAGCAACTAACCCGGAAACCCAACGGTATGCCGAGAAGGCCAGGGGACTCCCCCCTGGCCTTCTCATTTACGCGCCCATGGAAAATACCCCAGAAAATGAATGGGGCTGTGGCAACACCGATGGTAGGCTGGTATCCTTTGGCGGCACCATCTTTCCCCAAGGGCCAGCGAAGAGCATTGACCTGGCGCAGGGAGGCAACATGACCCGGAACGAACCGATCGTATTCCTGAACGGCGAACTGCTCCCCGAATCCCAAGCGGGAATCCCGATTCGGGACCGGGGATTCATATACGGCGACGCGGTTTTCGATGCCGCCCGGACGTTCAACGGAGTGCCGTTCAAGCTGGCCGAGCACGTGAAACGGCTCTACGATTCCCTGCGCTACGTACGTATCGACCCCGGGATTGGCATGGAGGAAATGGAGCAATGGTCTCGCCGTGTCGTGGAGCACAACCACCCGCTGTTGCCAAGGGGACAGGACATGTGGGTGATGCAGCGGGTTACCCGGGGCGTAGAGGGCGCGCCGGGCGAGGCTGCGCCAACAGTGCTGATCGAGACCCACGCGATCCCCTTCGCGGCAAGAGCGCCGCTGTACCGGGACGGAGCGAGAGTAACGACTCCGTCGGTGCCGAGAGTACCGCCCCGGTTCATGAGCCCGCGAGCCAAGACCCACAATTATCTGAACCTGGTGTTGGGCGACCTGGAGGCCCAGGGAACCGATCCGGGTTCATGGGCGGTGCTGCTGGACGAGGCGGGAAACCTGACGGAGGGCAGGGGATCGAACATTTTCCTGGTTAAGGACGGTACGGTTGCAACTCCCAAGGGTCAGTACGTGCTAGAAGGCATCACCCGACGCACCGTGCTGGACCTGGCCCACGGCATTGGCCTGGAGACGGCAGAGAGCGACCTGGACCTGTTCGACGCGTACACGGCCGACGAGGTGTTCCTGACCTCAACCAGCCTCTGCATTTGCCCGGTGTCCTCGGTCAACGGTGCGACAATCGGCGATGGATCGACGCCCGGGCCTACGACCCGCCGGCTGATGCAGGCCTTCAGCGACCTGGCAGGCATGGACTTCGAGGAGCAATATCTCGCCCATCTCTAGTTTGGCGGGTCTCACGCCACTCCGGCAATCGATGTTTTCCCGGCACTGAGGGGCGGAAGGGTGAACTCGCTGAAGCGCCAACGGGAATTGTGGAGCCTCACGCGGAGCAGCAGCAACCGTCAATGGGCTTAGGGTGCGCCGGAGGTCCCGGCAAATCTCGGCCGGGGCGGGGACGATAACTGAACCATGCTATTCGTCGCCTGCATTCCGGGTTACTCGACGCCAATGACGACCACGGTAACCTCTGTGCCCCAGGAATGAGCGTTCATTCGCTCGAGGGCAAGCACGCGGCCAGGGCGGACGGAGGCCCGGCTACGGTCTGCGATAGAACCGTCGAAGGACAGTGAGCCTGACAGGATAGGAAATGAACGAATACGACGCCATTGTGATAGGGGTCGGCGGCATGGGCAGTGCCGCCCTGCACCACCTGGCGAGCCGGGGCTGGCGGACGCTGGGTCTGGAACAATACGATATCCCCCACGAGATGGGCTCATCTCACGGGTATTCGCGGATGATACGGTACACGCTGCAGGAACACCCCTCCTACGTACCACTGGTACGCCGGGCCTATGAGCTGTGGCACCAGCTGGAGAACGTGTCTGGGGAAAAACTGCTGGTGACGACGGGCTCCGTCCGGGCGGGGTACGCCGAGGACGAGTATTTCTTGGGGGCAGTGGCAGCCTGCGAGGAACACCACATACCGTACGAGGTGCTCACCGCGACCGAGACCGGCCGTCGATTCCCGGGTTACCGGTTGGAAAATGAAATGATGGCGGTATACCAGGCCGACGGAGGTTTCCTGCTGCCGGAACGATGCATCGTCAACCACGTCAATGCTGCGCTGGATGCGGGCGCCGAAGTGCATGGCCGGGAGAGAGTGCAGGACTGGGAGCCGTCGGGAGAGGGTGTTGTGGTCAGGACCAACCTCGGCAGCTACCGAGCAGGCCGGCTGGTGGTCACGGCGGGCCCCTGGGCCAGCAAGGTAGCGCCGGCCCTGGAACGATACGCCACGGCGGAGCGCCAGGTGCTGGGCTGGTTCCAGCCGGACAAGCCGGAACTGTTTCGTACGGACAGTTTCCCGGTCTTCGGGATGAACGTGGAAGAGGGGCGCTTTTATGGTTTCCCTGTTTTTGGCGTTCCCGGCTTCAAAGTGGGCCGGACACATCACCTGCACCAGACTGTGGACCCCGACCAGCCGGGCCGGGAGATACACGAGGAAGACCAGGCTCTGCTGCGCGGGTTCATTGAACGATATTTTCCGGCGGGCGCGGGACCGGCGCTTTCGCTGAAGACCTGCATGTTCACCAATTCACCCGACGGGCACTTCATAATCGATCTCCATCCGGACTACCCCCAAGTTTCGCTGGCATCGGGGTTCTCGGGGCACGGCTTCAAGTTTGCCAGTGTCATCGGAGAAATCATGGCCGATCTGGCGATGCTGGGAGAAACGGCCCATGACCTGTCGCTGTTCCGGCTGAGCCGCTTTGACAGCCAGTGAGGGAACGACGCAGGGCTGGCCCCATCGCTGAGATCCAGGACGAAAGGACCGTGCCAGTTTTGCCGGAGATAGTGCAGGCCCTCCACGGCGAGGAAGAGTCGAATGAGGGAGAGTACGTGGGGAGCGTACAGGCGGGTGCAGGACGTGCTGTTCGTGGGCATTGTTCCCAACAGCGTTTACGCGACTCCCAGAGCGCTGTGTTAGACTGTCTTGGCAAGCCAGTCAAACGAGCGCGGGAGCACGATGGACTTTCTTTCCATTGACCACAGACCGGAGCGTAAGCTGAACACTCTGGTAATTGCATTCAGCGGCTGGGCCGATGCTGCCGAGGGAGCAACCAGCGCGATCAAGTTCCTGAAACGGAAACTGACAGCGCGGAAGTTCGCGGAGTTCGATCCAGAAGAGTTCTACGATTTCACGCAGACCAGGCCCACCACGACACGCACCCGCGATGGAAAACGGCATATTCACTGGCCTGCCAACGAGTTCTTTCATATCGAGAACTCCGATTCCGTAGGCGGCATCATGGTATTCACCGGAGTGGAACCCAACCTGCGCTGGCGCACTTACTCACAGGGCATTGCCAGGCTGGCGGCTGAACAGGGCGTAGAGACGGTGGTACACGTCGGCGCACTGCTGGACGCAGTGCCACACACCAGGCCGGTGAAGCTGAGCGGCACCGCGACCCGTCCCGACCTGTCCGAGTTCCTGGAAGGACGTGAAATTCGGTCGTCCAACTACCAGGGACCGACAGGCATCAGTTCCTCGGTTATGGATGCCTGTGTCAAACAAGGGTTGGGTTATTCCTCCGTCTGGGGACATACGCCACACTACCTGCAGGCCGCGCCCAATTACCGGGTGGCCTATACGCTGATGCAGACGTTGACCCGACTATTGAAGCTGCCGTTGGACCTGGAAGAGCTGAAGGGGGCGGCGGCCAAATTTGACGATGAAGTGGCCAAGGCAGTACAGGCCGACGAGCAGATTGGCACTTACGTGTCCAAGCTGGAAGGCCAATATGATGAGAGCATAGCGGACAGTTCCATCCCGGACCCCGATGATTTGGTGCGCGACGTAGAGCGTTTCCTTCGGGGCGAGCGATAGGTAACGCGGTCTGCAACACCCGGCAGTGGTCGTCCTCCGGCTCCTGTCTACTGACATGACCCCGGAGCAATAGGGTGGCGACCAGCGCCGAAACCTTCGCCGCTTCTTTACTCGTCCCGCGAGAAACGGCCCGTTCGCTCATCACCCTAGCGGCGGCAGGTATCGTGGCCTGTCCTTCATCGGTTGCCGGGCCACAACCCGCTCCCGTCGCGCCTCAGACGACGTGGTCAAATCCGGACTGCCGAACCTGGCAGACACCATGGCGGTGGATGGGGCGCCCACAACGTTCGGGTCAACGCCATCGCGCCCGCATCCATCACCACTCCCAGGGAACTGGACACTCCAAAAGGCAGAATCGCGTCCGACGGGGACTGAACCCTGCAAGGCGGCGCGGCACACCGGACCAAATGGCAGGGGAGGTCTCTTCCCTATCCCCAAAAATGGACAGCCACGTTACTGAACACCCCCTGGTAGTCGTTGGGGAATGGATGCCAGCTTCCCTTTCAGTCGTTCACCCTGTGCCATGGGGCGGGACCCCGGTTGCGACCGCGGATCCAGCGTATCCGGGTCCGACGGAACTGGGAAAGCGACCCCCGGAATCAGGCGTTACCCTCGACCTGAACCGTAACTATATCCACACCGTGGAACTTCTGATGGCGCACGGCGGACGTGTGGTAGCGCAACAGCCGGAGCGAGAGGTCACCTGCTGATGGCAGAGCGGCTTCGTCGGTCAGGTAAGCCAACTGGTCCTCAATGTTCTCATGACGGGTCGTGGCAACGAATTCCAACTCCACCCCATGGGCCTGCTGCCGGGCTGCAATGACCAGCCGGGGACTGCCGGACCCATGGGCATCGCTCTCCTGCGACAGGAGAGTCGCAAGGGTCTCCTCTCCGGCTGACCGGAGGCGTAGAGTGGAGGGTTCGTTCCACCCCAGGCGCGCAGCAAGCCTGGCCAGAAACTGGTCGATCACCGGTAGCGAGTCCATATCCAACCTGACTTCGAGGCGTATGCGACGGGCGTTCATCGCCTCCAGCAGGAGGGTCATTCCAATGGCGACTACGGCGCCGATCATGACACCGTTCCCGAGTAGCGCGCCCAGTTCGTCGCCGAAAATGGACTTGGTGACGGGGTGGCCATGGAGCCCCTAACCGAGCGCAATGGCAACGGCGACGACCAGCATGCGACGGGGGTCTAGACCGTCGCGCAAGATCGTCTGACAGCCGCTGACGAAGAGAACGCCCATGGCGAGCATCAGGTAAGCCCCCAACACTGGTCCCGGGATCGACAGCAGAAGGGCGGTGAACTTGGAAAAGAAAGCCAGCACCAGCGTGATGACCGCCACGCCGATCCCGACGCGACGGGCGGCAACGCCGGTGAGGTTGATCAGCGAGAGGCTGTAGGATGAATTAGACATGGGCGGCAGCGTGCCGGCGATACCGGCGAGAAACATCCCGACGCCATTGACGGAGACCATGCCCTGGATTTTCCGGAAATCGATGGCCCGGGGAAGCCGACGTGACCCTTGCTGAATGACCAGGCCGTCGCTGATTGTCTTGATGCCGAGCACCAGAGTGAGAATTGCGAAGGAGGGCAGGAGCGCCCAGAATTCCTTGCTCGGTGTGATTTGGAACTCCAGGGCCGGTAATTCGGGAAAGCCAAACCACCCGGCATTGATGATCCGGTCTGCATCGATCACGCCGTAAGCAGCGGCAACGGCGCAGCCAGCCAGAATGCTGATGAACGGCGCTACCAGCCGCCAGCGCCCACTGGCCCTCAGCGTTACGATAATCGAGACCAGTAGCGTTATACCGGTGATTACCGGACCAGCTACCGAGGGCGCCTCGGCGGGGAGGTCCTGGACGCTGTTGAATGCGATGGGCAGCACGCTGACGGCAACCAACATGGTCACCGTACCCGAGACCACCGGGGTGATGATTCGCCGCAGAACTGGCAACCACCAGGCGAGGGCAACCTGAATGAGGCTACATACGATCAGCAGGCTCGCAAACGTACCAGGGCCAGCGACCGAGATCGTTGACACCATGATGGCTATGAACATCGCTGCGGGCCAGGTAAGCACCACATGGCTCGCGCCCAGGCGCTGCAGCTGGAACGCCTGGAGCGCCGTGACTGCCGCGCAGATCAGCATGGCGGCGAAAACGCTCCAGGACAGGTAGCTGTCGCCAAGGCCGGAGGAACGGACAGCGATGGCCACGTTCAGCACCGTGGGGGCGAGCACCAGCGCTGCGCCCTGAAATCCGACCAGCAGCGCTATCGACGGAGCGCAGGTCTCTTCGGGTTCGTAGCGGATGGGCTGTTCGACGTTCCTGCTAGACAACGGTTAGCCTGCACTTTCGCCGCTCTTCAGCGAGGACGGCTGGCGGGTATCCCCGCCAATAGTTCACTCGACAGGCGAACCGGGTCCTGCAAAAGCTCAGGAATCACAGCCCTCCGCGATCACGATGCGAGACTGCGAGGCGCGTAGCCTGACATCGTCCGGTGCCCCGTATTCAGAGATCCCAATGAGACCACTCGCCGGTTCCAGGCTGCCGGATTCCATGATTACGAACCGCTTCGGAGCGCCTTCACCCCGGAACGACTCAACGCCGCCGGTACGAGGGAGGAATCGGCCCCCATGGGCCGCTACAGCCGCAGGGACCTTTCCTACGAATTCGGCTTCAGCCCCGGTCTTGGTACCCCCGGTGTCAATGACGACGTGACCCTTCATTACCATGATTCATTTCGCCTAAATCAGGGCAAACCAAGAATACCAGCACGGTGCCTGACTGCGGGGATGGAACTCTAGCAGTCTGAAAGTGGCCAGTCAATGTTCCGCGTCTTGCGGTCGGGGTCTTTGGATTGTTGCCGATTCCGTTGGCCCAGAGCTTGTGGAAGGGACGTCCGTTCGTGGTTTGACCAGCTCACCATGAACGGACCTGCCTGTTGCACATCGGGAATTAGAAGGCCCTGGTCTCGCGGCGGATTGCTTTGATTGCTCAGGATCTTGGGTGCTTGGAGGCTGTCCAGGGACTGCGCATTCCTGGCTATACCATTTGACAGCTTGGGGCTCAACACGGACCGGTCGAAATGCCGTCGCTGAGAGCAGAAAGCAGCAGGTGCCCAAGGCTTCGACAAATAGAGTAGAATAGTGTCCAGGCGCGCTGCTCGCCACAGGCGCAAGGCGAGTAGAGTCATATGTCAATGTTGCACGAGTCAATGGTGATTCAGTCAATTCAAAGAGAATAAGCATGGCAACTGAAGCTGCTGAAGTACAAACCGAACGCGAAGTAGTATTGCAGGTGGATGACCTGAGGACTTACTTCCAGACGCGATGGGGCACCGTCAAGGCGGTGGATGGGATTAGCTTCGACCTTCGGCGCGGGGAAACGCTGGGCATTGTGGGTGAGTCGGGTTCAGGCAAGTCGGTCACTATGCTGTCCCTGATGCGCCTGATTCCCATGCCCCCCGGCCGCATCGTCTCGGGCAGCATCACGCTGGACGGAGAGGACCTGCTACAGCTCTCGGAAAACGAGATGAACAAGATCCGGGGCAGCAAGATAGCGCTGATCATCCAGGACCCCATGACCTCCCTGAACCCGGTATTCACCATAGGCAACCAGGTCTCGGAGGCCATCGGCATACACCAGAGCATCCCGAAGCGCTCCGTCATGGAACAGGCGCTGGCCATGCTGCGCAAGGTGAACATACCCGCAGCCGAAACACGGATGCGGGACTACCCGCACCAGATGAGCGGGGGAATGCGCCAGCGGGTGGTCGGTGCCATCGGAATATCATGCCAGCCGCAGGTGCTGATTGCAGACGAGCCGACAACGTCGCTGGACGTCACCATCCAGGCCCAATACCTGGCCCTGCTAAAGGAGCTTCAACGCGACTCCAACGTGGCGCTGATCTTCATCACCCACGATTTCGGCATCGTGGCCAAGATGTGCGATCGGGTGGCGGTGATGTACGCCGGACGCATCGTGGAGCAGGGCAGTGTTCGCGACATATTCAACCACCCGTCCCACCCGTACACCGAGGCACTGCTGGCCTCGGTGCCGAGGATGGAGGAGGACGTGGACCGGTTGTACTCCATAGAGGGGCAGCCGCCAACCCTGCACGATCTTCCCGAAGGCTGTCCCTTCGCTCCCCGTTGCCAATATGTAATGGACCGCTGTCGCGAGGAGTATCCAACCCGGGTAACGGTGGCCGAGGGCCATGAAGCATCCTGCTGGCGGTTGAGTTGACATGACGACTGCAAATTCGGCGACAACTGAGGAAGCCCCAAAGTCTCAGAACGGCGACGGGGGTGCATTGTTGGAGGCCGTGGGCCTCAAGAAGTATTTTCCGGTGACCAAGGGGCTGCTAATCAGCAAGACCACGGGTCACATCAAAGCGGTGGACGGGGTGTCCTTCGAATTGCGTCCGGGCGAGACGCTGGGGATAGTGGGCGAGTCAGGCTGTGGCAAAAGCACCACTGCGAAGATGATGCTGATGCTGGAGGACCCGACCGAGGGGTCCATCCTGTTCGAGGGGAAGGCGATACGGGATGCGGACCCCGAAACTCGCCGGGAGTACCGGCGCTCGGTGCAGGCCGTGTTTCAAGACCCGTGGAGCTCCCTGAATCCGCGGATGAGAGTGAAAGACCTGATCGCCGAGCCAATGGTCATCAACTGGGAGATGAGTCGCGGAGAGGTGCAGGAGCGGGTCGTCAAGCTCCTCACCGACGTGGGACTGAACGCATATCACGCCAACCTGTATCCGCACGAATTTTCAGGCGGGCAGCGACAGAGACTGGCCATAGCCCGGGCACTGGCGCTCAATCCAAAGGTAATCGTACTGGACGAGCCCGTGTCGGCGCTGGACGTGTCGATCAGGGCGCAGATAATGAATCTGCTGAAGGACCTGCAGAAGGAATACAACGTGAGCTACATGCTCATCGCCCACCACTTGGCGACAGTCCGGTACATGTGCACCTGGGTGGCCGTCATGTACCTGGGACGAATAGTTGAAATGTCGCCGGTTAAGGAACTTTTCGAAAACCCGTCGCACCCGTACACGAAGGCGCTCATGTCGGCGGCATTGCCTTCGCACCCCGACACGGTGCAGGACGAGATGATCCTGACTGGCGAGGTGCCATCGCCGCTGAACCCCCCGGAGGGTTGCCACTTCCACACCCGGTGTCCCTTCGTGATGGACCGGTGCAGCGTGGAGGACCCGGAGGTCAAGGGGATTTCGCCGGGCCACACGGTGGCTTGCCACCTGTTCTAGCGGTACTGACGGCGATTGCAGGAAACGAACCAGGGGAGCCGCAATACAGGCTCCCCTTTCTCGTGCACGGATATACCTGAACCCCGAGGATGTTTGACCGAATTGCTTCAGTCGAACCATGCAAGGGGGGCGGGCTCGAGGGGTGGCCTCAACGGTTACTGACTACGTTCGTCAATCTGCTCCAATGCGTGGCGACGGAATTCCATGGGATTGCTAATGCCAATAAAGCTGAAGGATGACCCGCCCGTGCCCCGGACTTCGATGGTGCCCGAGTTGAAAATACTACCCAGAATGCCCTGATTGACGATGACACTCTCCACCCTAGTATGGTTGAGATCCAGGGTCTCGCGCTTGAATAGTCCTTGCTTTCCGATCACCCGGCGGGAGGTTACAGCCATCTCTGTGGTCAGATACGTGGCCAACCGGGTGATCAGCGGGATGATAAAGATGATGAACGGGTTCAAGAATATGGACCAGTGAATCTTGGCGCGATAGACGACCACCTCATCCCTGACCAAATTATTGTCGACATAACCTGGCATCTCGACCCTCCTCTCGTTTCGATCGTAGTCGAAGTTTCTACCTATGCCTGAGAGTTTCCTTCATAGATTCTATCGGTTATGAAAGAACCAGTAAATTCTAGGTTATGGATCATATAGTATCACATCAATATATTATATTTTTCAGATTCTATAGTTACATTATTTCGATCTGGAAAAGTACTTCCGGTTATCGCTCCCATTCAAACCAATACCCGCATATCCGTGGATCCCGGGAATCAGGCAGGACGAACGCAAAGTCGGCGAAATGCCAGCCCCGTTGGCTCCGAGCTAGTCGAGGGGCCGTCCGTTCATGGTCCGGCACTCGGCAAGCTCAGGGCTCACCATGAGCGGCTTGGAACTAACTTTTCAACCGTCCTGTGGTGCGGACCGGGGTAACCCCGAGTTATTGCGTTCAGCTTTGCCGGTGCCGGTCACTCCCATGAAGACGGAAGTCCCGCGGGTCTTGGGCAATGCCAACTTCCCACTTCATAGGGCGGTATAGATCTCCGCTCCGTATCAGGAACGGGGTGAGGTTCTTCCTCGGGAATAAGGTTAAGCGGGCTCGCTGGTTTAGGACGCGATTGCCTTGGACGGGCGTACGGACTGTCCGTCCGACTGTCGCCCCACTGATATAATGATTTAAGGGATATGGAGCTACTCGATGCGTGGCAAAGCGGGAGGGCACGTTGGAAACGGGAGAAACTACGCGGATACTGCTGGCGGCCAAGAAGGCGGCGGGGATGAGCTTCGCCGACTTGGGGAGGGCCATCGACCGGGACGAGGTGTTTGTGGCAGCGCTGCTGTACCGGCAGGCCAGCGCGCCGCAAGACGAGGCGCTGAAGCTGGCCGAGATCCTGGGGATTAGCCCGGAGGTGGCGGAGGAACTTACCGAGCCGCCGGTCAAGGGTCTGGGTCCGGTGGTGCCCACGGATCCGCTGATCTACCGTTTCTACGAGATCATGCAGGTATACGGAATGCCGCTGAAGGACGTGATCCACGAGAAGTTCGGTGACGGCATCATGAGCGCCATCGACTTCACGATGAACGTTGACCGGGAGGAGGACCCGGAACACGGCGACCGGGTGAGGGTCACGATGTCAGGGAAGTTCCTGCCCTACAGGCGCTGGTAATGACTGATGCAGGGAACAGGACGGTCGCACGGCACGCCCTGCGAGGGGCGAGCGGTCCCGCTTTCTGGGCGCGGCGAGGATTGCGCCGGGATGTCTGAACTTTGATACCTTTGATTCTAGGATTACGCTGATCGTGGGTCGAGGGCGGGTTTCAAGCCCGCCGCTACGGGTGGGTTAGTTGCGGTTCCCGAACAGCCAGGGTGCCGCCTCAAGAGTGGTAGGCTGAAATGGAAAGAAAAACACGTTTCCAACTGCTGTACGACGGCGCGTGCCCGATATGCAGCCGCGAGGTTATGTGGCTGCACCGGCGCAGGCCGGAGGCCATCGAGGCAGTGGACATTGCATCCCCGGAATTCGACGCGGCGGCCTACGGTCTGAGGGTCGAACAGGTGGACGCCGCGCTGTACGGCGTCCGCCCCGACGGTACCGTTACGGTGGGCATGGAGAGCCTTCGCGAGGGCTACCGCCTGGCCGGGCTGGGCTGGCTGATAGCGTGGACGGGCTGGTGGCCGGCGCGCCCCGCCTTCGACTCCTTCTATCGCTGGTTTGCCCGCAATCGCATGCGCATCGGCAGGGTGCTGGGACGAAGGGTTGACTGCGGCGATAACTGCCCTCTGTAGCGCTGCCCGGCATTCCGAGGGCCGGACCTCTCGTCAGACACCCCCTTCGTCCGCGCCGGGGTTCCTGGGCGGGCGGCCCAGGAGGGCGACCAGAGCGCCCACAATGGCGACGGCGGCCCCGATCATGAACACATCGCGATAGGCGCGCAGGAAGGCCGCGGACTCGGCTCCGGCCGTCCCCACCAGTTGCGCCAGATGGTGCTCCTCCCTCTGGGCGAAGACGCCACCCAGGATCACGATGGCAAAGATGGAGCCCAGGGCCTGGGTCAGCGACAGCATGGCACCGGCGGTTGCGAAACGCTCGGGCTGGACGCTCTTCATGACCAGGGAGTAGCAGGCGGCTTGCACAAGACCGTTTCCGGCGCCGGCCAGCGACACCCACAGGGTCACCTCGGCCAGGGGCGAATCACCGTCGAAGAAACCCATCATCACCAGGCCGGCTGCTATGACGAGCAGGCCTGCCGACCCCACCAGCCGGGTGCCGACGCGGTCGCTGAGCCAGCCGCCCAGCAGGGACATGGCCACGCCGCACAGCGACGCCGTTGCCATCATCGCTCCCAGGACCTCCGGGCCGCGGCCGAGGGAGTCGGCAACGTAGAAGGGGAAGACGAACCAGATCACAAAGGCAGACAGGTAGACGAAGAAGGAACCGCAGCCGGAGATCACGAATCCCCGGTTACGGAACAGGTGGAGGGGCAACACCGGCCACGGTGCGGTCCGCTCGATGCGCCAGAACAGGAGCAGGGCGGCCGGCGTGAGCACCAGCAGGGCGATCACCTGCCAGGCGTCCCAGCCGATTTCTCGCCCCAGTCTCGTGCCGACGATCAGGGAGAACATGCCGATGGCCATGGTCAGCGTCCCTGTTAGGTCGAAGGAAGGTCCGCTATGTCCGACGTCGGAAGAGACGGGCGGGTCGCGGTCGAGGAAGAGCCAGGCCAGCGCTAGGGCAATCGCCATGAAGGGAACTCTCCCCCAGAACACCCACTCCCAGTCCTGACCGAGAAAGCCGGCGCCAACCAGGAGTCCAGCGCCGATGGTGCCCGCCACCATGCCCAGGGCCTGGTTGGCCGAGGTGAAGCCCATGCCCAGTCCGCGACGGTGGACTGGGAACAAGTTGGCGGCGATGGCCGGGGCCACAGCGTACATGCAGGCCGTGCCAATTCCGTGCAGAATCCGGAAGCCGACGACGGAGGCCAGGTCGGGGGACAGGGCGATGCAGAACATGGAGACCAGGTAGGCCACGCCGCCCCAGAGGTAGACGCGGCGAAGGCCGAATCGGTCGGCGAAGCTCCCTGCGCCCAGCACCAGGCTGGCCCTGACGCCCATGAATACCACCAGCGCCCACTGCACGCTCTGCAGGTCGGCGCCCAGGCCCGTGGCCAGCTCGGGGAGAGCGACGTTGACGGAGAAGTCTAGGGCGGCGAGGAACATGGCCAGCCCGGAGGTGGCGCCGATGAGCACCTCGCGGTAGCGGCCGCCGGTCAGCAGGGGGCCGGAGGCGACGGCGTCAGGGGCGGCCAAGGAGGGCGCTCACAGGAGAAGTGCGATCCAGGCCGAAGATTGTGCTGGTGCGTGAATCCATCGTGGTGGGATTCTACGCCATGGGGCAAGGGAGGGGCGGGGAGCAGGCGAAAGGTGGGCGCTATCGGAGGAACACTGGGGCCGGCAGTGGCATGACGGTAGGGGTCGCGAATAGACGCCGGGAAAGACGGGCAACCAGAAGGCTTGCCGCTGCCATCAGGATTACTATTCATATGACAGTTACGAGACGAGGATAAAGGGAGTATCGGGAAGGACGGACCGGGTCGGAAGGAAATTTCCCAGTAGTGTGAAATCCTTGGCTGCATTGCCGGGTCTGAGGTTTCCTAAATTCAATTTGACGCTAAAATAGCCCGTAGTGTTCGCACGCAAGCCCGGGCGCAGCAGCCCGGAAGGAGAAGGCTATGGACCCGTTGGAATTGGTAGAAATAGGAAGCACCGGGCTGAAAGTATCCAGGCTGGGGGTTGGCGGCGTGGCGCTGGGTCGGTCCACCAGCGACGATGAGGCCGCTGCCACTCTCAGGAAATGCATCGAGTTGGGTGTCAGCTACTTCGACACGGCCCCGGTATACGGCGGGGGCGTCAGCGAGCAACGCTACGGCGAGATACTCTCTGATATCCCGCGCTCCAGTTTCACCATATCAACCAAGGTGGGCAGATTGCTGGAACCGGACCCGCCAGCTCCGGTGGGGGCGGTATTAGGCCCGGACGGGTCCATGGGGATGCCCTACATTTACGATTACGATACTGTCATGCGGGTTTTCGAGGGTAGCCTGAAGCGGCTGAACCTGGACCGCGTCGACATTCTCCTGATCCATGACCCGGATAACCATTTCGAGCAGGCGATGGAGGGAGCCTACAGGGCCCTTTCGGACCTGCGTTCGCAGCGGGTAGTCTCGGCGATAGGCGCCGGCATGAACCAGTGGGAGATGGAGGCCCGGCTGGCGCGCGCAGGGGACTTCGATTGCTTTCTGCTGGCGGGGCGATACACCCTCCTGGACCATACCGCGCTTCCCGAGTTCCTGCCCCTGTGTCAAGAGAAGAACATCAGCGTGATCATCGGCGGGCCGTACAACAGCGGCATCCTGGCCTCGGACCTGACGGAGACCGCAACCTTCAACTACGTACCGGCCTCGGCAGAGGTGCTGGAGCAGGCCCGGCGTTGCAAGGCGGTCTGCGACCGGCACTCGGTCCCGTTGAAGGCCGCTGCCCTTCAGTTCGTTTTCGGCCATCCCGCCGTTACCGCTGTGATACCGGGGCCGGCTTCCGTGGCGGAGGCGGAGGAGAACTTCAGGATGATGTCCCATCCCATTCCGGCCTCGCTGTGGGAGGAGCTGCGGGATGAAGGTCTTATACCTGCCGAGGCTCCCTGCCCGGAATAAAGACGCACTCCCATAGGGTTAGACCTACGGAGGGCGACCGACTGTGCGCCCCTCCGGGCCGGGCAGCGTTTATACTAGGGACGCTGAATCCCATGGGAAGGGGACGTGTTGCTTGTCCCCGAATTGGAACGCATAACGATCAAGTCAGTCCACCGGCCAGTCCAGGAGGGTAGCGATGGTCCAGAATACAGGAGGCATTGACGCACTGCTGCAGGAGGAGCGCAGCTTTCCGCCGCCAGCGGATTTCGCGGCGCGTGCGAACATGGCCGACCCGGACATATACGCCAGGGCCGCCGCCGACCCGGAGGCGTTCTGGGCCGGGCTGGCCGAGGGGCTGGACTGGTCCCAGAAGTGGGACACGGTGCTGGACTGGAGCGGTGCACCCTTCGCCAAGTGGTTCATCGGCGGCAAGCTGAATGTTTCGTACAACTGCATCGACCGGCACGTGCAGAACGGGCGACGCAACAAGGCCGCCATCGTCTGGGAGGGTGAGCCGGGCGACTGGAAGGTGTACACCTACGGCGACCTGTTGCGGGAGGTCTGCCAGTTCGCCAACGGACTGAAGAGCCTGGGAATCGGGAAGGGCGACCGGGTGACCATCTACCTGCCCATGACGCCGGAGCTGCCCATCGCGATGCTGGCCTGCGCCCGCATCGGCGCGCCCCATAGCGTGGTGTTCGGGGGGTTCAGCGCGGAGTCGCTGCGCGACCGAATCAACGACTCGGAGTCGAAGCTGCTGATCACCGCCGACGGTGGGTGGCGGCGCGGAGGGGTCATTCCCCTCAAGCAGAACGCCGACGACTCTCTGGACGGAGCTCCCAGCGTGGAGAAGGTGGTCGTACTGCGCCGGACCGGCACCGCCGACGACAAGATGGTCGACGGCCGGGACATCTGGTGGCACGACCTGATGGAAGGGCAGCCGATGACCTGCGAGCCGGAACCGATGGACAGCGAGGACATGCTGTTCCTGCTCTACACCAGCGGTACCACCGGCAAGCCCAAGGGCATCGTCCACACCTCCGCCGGCTACCTGCTGGGCACGATGGCGACGACCAAGTGGGTCTTCGACATCAAGGAGGACGACATCTACTGGTGCACTGCCGACATCGGCTGGGTGACCGGGCACAGTTACATCGTCTACGGCCCGCTGGCCAACGGAGCGACGACGGTGATGTACGAGGGGTCGCCGGACTACCCGGACCGGGACCGGTTCTGGGCCATCGTGGCCAAGTACGCGGTGACCATCCTGTACACCGCGCCCACGGCCATACGCACCTTCATGCGCTGGGGCGAGGGCTACCCGCAGAAGCACGACATGTCGTCGCTGCGGCTGATGGGCACCGTGGGCGAACCGATCAACCCGGAGGCTTGGGTCTGGTACTGGCAGCACATCGGCGGTGGCCGCTGCCCGGTGGTCGACACCTGGTGGCAGACGGAGACCGGGGCCATGATGATCGCGCCTCTGCCGGGCCTGACCACCCTCAAGCCCGGCTCCGCCACACGGCCTTTCCCCGGCATCGAGGCGGAGGTCCTGGACGCCGAGGGCAATTCCGTTGGCCTGGGCGGGGGCGGATACCTGGTGGTCAAGCGCCCGTGGCCCTCGATGCTGCGCGGCGTGTACGGCGACCCGGAGCGGTTCATCGACACCTACTGGTCGCGCTATACCGATTTGCAGGAGGGGGGCATCTACTTCACTGCTGACGGCGCCCGGCTGGACCAGGACGGCTACTTCTGGCTGCTGGGCCGGGTCGACGACGTGATCAATGTGTCGGGTCACCGCATCGGCACCATGGAGGTGGAGAGCGCCCTGGTGGACAACCAGAAGGTGGCGGAGGCCGCTTGCATCGGCAAGGACCACGAGGTCAAGGGTCAGGCGGTCGTTGCCTTTGTGACGCTGAAGGACGGGGTGGACATGTCCGATTCCGTCATCACGGAGCTGAAGGCCCAC
Source organism: Dehalococcoidia bacterium (assembly GCA_965208825.1). Taxonomy (GTDB): domain Bacteria; phylum Chloroflexota; class Dehalococcoidia; order Lucifugimonadales; family UBA3495; genus VXOI01. The sequence continues at coordinate 1,322,449 of CBDBPP010000005.1, read as the reverse complement.
GTGGCCGGCAAGATCGGCGCGATGGCCCGTCCCGACGACATACACTTCGCGGCCGAGCTGCCCAAGACCCGCAGCGGCAAGATCATGCGGCGCCTGCTGCGCGACGTGGCCGAGGGCCGGGCGCTGGGCGATACCACGACGCTGGCGGACCCGGCGGTGGTAGACTCGCTGAAGGCGCAGTACGGCGACGAGGAGTAGGCGGTCAATCGGTTAATATGCAGTTAAAATGTAGAGGGTGCACAGTTGCGCACTACTACGGGAGACGAACTTTCCCGCGCCAGACTGAGTGGAGGATTCGTACATGGCTACCTCGGCGCAGGATATAGAGGCCGCCAGGAACCACGTCTATCATTGCCATCAGTACATGGAAAACGCCCTGGGGGCTTTGGAAAAGAACGAGCCGGGCAAGGCCGGGGAAATGCTGTGGGGCAGCGTAACCCAGGCCGTCCATGCAGTCGACGTTTGGCGTGGACCGGTTATAGTCCGCCACCGAGGACTGCTAAACTTCACCAGAAACCTTGCCGCGGAAATTGACGACGAGAATTTCCCCAATAATTTCCTGTCGGCGAAAAGTCTCCACGACAATTTCTACCATCCGGACTTGGAAGTTGCAGACGTCGAGGTTGCATTGCCGGGCATTCAACGGGCCTTTTCTCAAGTGCTGGCCTTGTTGCCCGAGGAAGTCCGCAACGGTGCAGCAGGGTAAAGGAAACGCTCGAGGGTATGACACTAACGCCCGATACGGCAGCAAAAGTTCGAAGGCACCTGGAGCATCGAGACCAGTACTTTGAGAATGCGCAGGAAGCGTTGGCAAAAGATGAAGTCTCCAAGGCTGGAGAATTATTTTGGGGCAGCGTTACCCAGGTTTTCCACGCCCTGGCGACGGTTCGCGGCGTTGATGTCCACCGGCATCGGCGACTGAAAGACTTCGCCATACACGTGTCCAATGAGATAGGAGACATCCATGTGATGGGCGGGTTTAATTCGGTGGAGATATTGCACAAGGGCTTCTATGACGTAGACGTAGAACAGGCTGACCTTGAAGCGGCCATTCCGCTCTTTAGGTATACAATGGACAAGGTGAGCGACTTGATTCCGGATGATGTGAAGGATCCGGAAGGCTGAGCGGGATATCCAATCCAATCTTGGAGTGCAGCACCATGGCGACGTACCGCAAGCATGAGGCCCAGGAGTGGGCCTGGGAGACACTGAAAGGGCAGTGGACCACGCTGATCACACCCTTCACTCCGGACAACCGGTTTGACCGGGAGGGGATGCGACGCAACATGCGTCACGTGCGCAGCCTGGGCACGGTGGGGGCCGGCTGCACCTGGGGTATGGGCGAGTTTTGGAGCCTGACCCACGAAGAGCGGGTGGAGGTAATGGAGACCGTGGCCGAGGAGGCCCAGTCTTCGAACGGAAACGGACACTGGCCCATCGGAGCGCACGTCACGCACACGTCCGGGCCGGAGATGCTGTCGTTGGCGGCCCACGCCGAGCGGCTGGGCTACGACCTGCTCATCGTCGCGCCTCCTTTCATGGTGACCAAGGTCGAAGACCAGGTGGTGGAGTACGTGCGGCTGCTATCCGAGCACTCCAACCTGGCCATCATGTTCTACAACTCGCCGCAGTTCGGCATCACGATGAGCGTCAACGGGCTGGAGCGGCTGTGCAGCCTGCCCAATGTGGTGGGCGTTAAGGAGGCCAGCTTCAACCAGCAGCTCTCCATCGAGGCGCACCTCACCCTGGGCCGCGACTCCATCATCAGCACGCCCGACGAATGGATTTACTTCAAGGGGCAGGAACTGGGCATCAACCAGCAGGTGATGTTCGCCAATACGTCGGACTGGCGCTTCGACGTTCCCGGCGCGAACAACTACGTGCGCTGGATCGAACGGGCCTGCCAGGGCGACCTGGACGAGGCCTTCTACGACCGGTACCTGCGACGTCTGAACGAGTTGTCGGATGCGTGGTGGACGCGCACGGTGGACAAGTACAACGGCGCGCTGCCCGTCTCGCTGGTCAAGTACTGGGGCGAGCTGATGGGGATGGCCGCCGGAAAGCCCCGCCTCCCGCTCCTGGACCTGACCGCTGACGAGAAAACGCAGCTCAGCGAGGAGCTGGAGCCGCTGAAGCCCCGGGTGCCGGTCGTCAACTCAGGGGTCGTTGCGGACAGCGAGCCGAGCCACTCTTACGCCCCCCGGCCGGTATACGCCAGGCCGACGGACCCCCAGTCGCGCGCAGCGTGGCTCACCGGCAATGACAACTTCGCCGCCGGTATGTTGTTGATGGTCAGCGTGCAGAACGTGGACGAGGCCCTGGAGGCCGAGCAGGGCGGCGCCGACGTTGTGGACGTTAAGAACCTGCAGGAGGCGCTGGTCGGCTCCGGGCATCCCAATACGGTGCGCCAGGTGCGTGGCATCATCCCGGTGGAGAAGCACGTCAGCGTGACGCTGGGCGTGGTGCCCAACCAGGCCGGGACGGTGGCGATGGCGACCTATGCCGCCGGTATGATGGACGCCACCTCGGTCAAGGTGGGCTTCCGGGTTGCCGATTACGACACCGCCGTCGAGGTGCTGCGGGAGTCCCGGCGGGCCCTGGACGGCTTCAACACCAAGCTGGTGGGGTCGCTGTTCGCCGATAACGAGCTGTACGAGGGCGGGCTCGACCCGCACCTGATGGTGCAGTTGGCCAAGGACGGTGATTGCGACGGCTTCCTGATCGACACGCTGACCAAGGATGGGCGAAACCTGTTCGACTTCATGCCGGAGCCGGTATTGCGCCGGATCGTGCTGGAGGGCAAGGAGGCCGGTCTGAGCACGGCGCTTTCGGGCCACCTGAAGATCAGTGACCTGGACGAGTTGGCCCGCATCAATCCCGACATTGTAGGCGTGCGGGGCGCCGTGTGCTCCTCGGGCGACCGGGGCCGGGCCGTGGCCTGGGAGGCGGTGGCCGAGTTCAAGCGGCAGCTGGACATGCGCAAGACGGGAGAAATCAGCGTGCATGCCGAAACCGTGCCGGTTACCTCGTCCAACGGGTGGGTGGTGATCGACGGGCGGGGCAAGAGCTGCGCCGGCGTCATCGCGGCGCTGGCCCACCAGATGGAGCAGGACAACGAGTCGTTTGTCGAAGCGATCTTGGCGGACGCGCTGAACATCTACGACGTGACTCTGTGGACGGAGCAGGCGGGCCACAAGCTGCTGACGCAGCGGAAGGACCCCGACGGTGCGGTCCGGGTGCTGATCCAGCCGTAACGCTGCGCCTGAGGCCGGCGGCAGGAACGGCGGCCAAAGGGGCGGGAAGACAAAGCAGGCGGTGCTTCGGGGTGGCAGTCAGCCACCCCGAAGGGCTGGGTGAGGGTTACTTAACATAAAAAAATGTTGATAACAGCTTGCAGCCCCTATAGAATTGAATATTGTCGCCCGCAGCCAGACTCCAAAAGGAGCGACGTCGATATATGACTGTAAGGGAGGGCCCGTGGATTGACGGTTCTAGGTCATCATGTTTTGCTGGAACTCAGGGAATGTAACCCCACCCTGCTCAACGATCTCAACTACATACGTCAGGCGATGCTGACGGCCGCCCATGACGTAGGCGCCACAGTCGTCGGAGAATCTTTCCACCGCTTCAGCCCCCAGGGTGTCACTGGTATCCTGGCTATTGCCGAATCACATATCTCCATTCACACGTGGCCGGAATTCGGCTACGCCGCTGCCGATATCTTCACCTGCGGTTCAACCTTCTCCCTGAGGGATGCGGCAGGGCGGCTGGCGGAGCAGCTGGAGTGCCGGGACGCTGAATTCAAGGAGATTGAACGGGGGCTGGTCGTTCAGCCTGTAACCGGCTGAGTCACCGCCGATGGAACTGACGGGTAACTGGTTCGCCGAGAGTGTATCCCCCGACCTCGCCGTACTGCTGCGGCTGAGGGCGGTGCTTTTTTCGGGGGCCACCGCTTACCAGAAGGTGGAGGTGCTCGATTCCAGCGTTTTTGGTCGGAGCCTGGTGCTGGACGGGAAAACGCAGTCTACAGAGCTGGACGAGTTCATTTATCACGAATCGCTGGTGCACCCGGCGATGCTCTGCCACCCCGACCCCAGGGCCGTTTTCATTGGCGGAGGCGGAGAGGGAGGCACGCTGCGCGAGGTCCTGGCTCACCGCTCGGTGGAAAGCGCCACCATGATAGACCTGGACCGGGAGGTCGTGGAGCTGTGCCGGGCCCATCTCCCCAACCACCACCTGGGCAGCTTCGATGACCCGCGGGTTACCCTGCGGCACGAGGACGCCCGGGCCTACCTTCAGGCGGAGGGCGAGGGCTACGACGTGATTATCCTGGACCTGGTGGACCCCCTGGAGGAGGGCACGGCATACCTGCTCTACACGGACGAGTTCTACCGCATCGCTAGGAGACGTCTAAACACGGGAGGAGTGCTGGTGACCCAATCGGGCCCAGCGGGCCTGCCCAATCACCAGGAGTGCTTCACCACCATCTTCCGCACCCTCAGCGAGGTATTCACCCACACGGCCGCGGCGCAGGTCCACGTGCCGGCGTTCCAGACACTGTGGGGATTCACCATCGCCTCCGACTCGGTGCTGGGACGGCAGACCGGCGCGGAACTGGACGCGGCCATCGCCCGGCGGATAGACAAACCACTACGGCACTACGATGCCGAAACGCATGCGGGAATGTTCGCGCTTCCCAAGTTTCTCAGGGACGGTATCGCGGGCGAGACCCGGATCAACCGGGATGACCATCCGGTCTTCATGATCTAGGGGCGCCATTCCCAGGTGAACTCTCGGGCCCCGGCTCCATTCCCCTTTTCTCCAGGTCTTTACTTTTGCCGCCCTTCACGAATTGATACTGCTGTCCAGGGACAGATGAACTGACGTACAAAAGGTAGGGGCGCACAGCTGTGCGCCCCTACGGTTACAGACTGGAAACGATTGCCTGAAGGCTATTCGCTTTCGCTCCAGGCGGATTGCAGCTCATCCTCGTCAATGACGCCTTCATTTTCGTCATCGTCGGCATCATCATCGACGACAACGCGGCCTTCCACATTGTCGTCAAGGCGGGCCTGGGCCGGCAGGGATGAGACCCGGGTGGGGAAGGAGGCGACGTGCTGCAGGCTGCTGTGGCGATAGGTCTCGTGAATCATGATGCTGATGCCATAATCGTGGAAACCGATGATTACGGCCTCGTAGGTGTTTCCACTCTCGATGAGCCTGCCGAGGCGGTGTCCCAGGCGCGGCTCGATCTGCCCGAGAAACTCGCCATCGTCGGAGTACACGCTGATCCCGTGGTGTTCGATGACCAGCTGCACAGGATCGCCGGGGGGCACCTGCGCCTCGGTCAGGCGGCGGGGAGTGTGACGCAGGGTAGTTGAGGCGGTCTTGCCGCTCTCGCCGATGAACAACTGAGGCGCGCGGCCGGCCCTGCGGACATGCCGGGTGGAGGCCGGGACGCTGGTGCGCACCTGGTCGAGGCGGGCCCGGTTCTTGCGGGCGATGTTGTTGTAGGGAGCGACCTGACTAACGCGATCGACCACGCTGATAGCCTCGTCGAAACTGCCCAGTTCGATAAGGGCCTTGGTCAGCCGGTTCATGGCTTCCACGTCGTCAGCAAACAGCTCGAGTATGGCGCGATTCACCTCGGCGGCCCGGTCCCACTCGCCCTCCATGGCCAGTCGCACAGCCTCGCGATCCAGGTCCTTCCTGAACTTTGCCCCCGTGGCAGAGGTTTGAGTTTCCGTGCTCATCTTCTCCACTCGTATTTGCATCACCTGATGCGCCTATCACCGTTTCCGGTTGGCGGCGGTCCCCCGCGGACCCCTCATGGATGCTGGTGTATCAAACTTGATATTTCTACTGATACACCCGCTGGGAGGCGCCGGTCAATAGAAATATCAACCTCTAACGTGGGAATTTCATGCAATTTTCCGCCGCAATGCACAAAGGACGAATATCGGAATTTAGCGACGAAAGGCGTCCCGATGCCGCCACCGGATACGCAGCAAATCCAGGGTCATCGAAAAGGCGTCACGCAAGGGCCTGACCTTGCTGTGTTCCCGATAGTGCCAGTCGACGCCGATTTCGGCAATGGTCAGTCCGAGACGGCGGGCAAGATGAAGGATTTCGACGTCATAGGAGAAGCCGTTCATGGTGGCCCGGCCGAACAGAAGGCTTGCGGATTCAGCGGTGAAGCACTTGAAACCGCACTGGGTGTCGGCTATTCCCGGGGCGGCAAGGCAGCGGGTAATGGAGTTGAAAACCCGTCCCATAAGGTGGCGGCGGCCCGGCTCGCCGTAACGAGCCGCTCCCGGCGCCTCGCGGGAGCCCACGGCTACAGCAACGTCCACCGCCTGCGGAGGCAACAGCCGTTGAACCTGCTCGATGGGGACCGAGAGATCGGCGTCGGAAAGCAGTCGGAATTCGCCGGTGGCCGCCAGCATCCCATGGCGCACGGCCCAGCCCTTCCCGCCGTGGGGCAGGGACAGCACCCGGACCCGGGGATCGCCACCCGCAGCTTCCCGCACCAGTCTGGCCGTGGCATCGGTGCTACCGTCGTCGGCGACGATTATCTCCCAGGGGTAGTCCTGCGACTCCAGGTAGTCGACGATCTCATGGATGGAGCGGGTTATCCGGAGTTCTTCGTTGTAGGCCGGTATGACAACGGAGAGACGGATAGGCGAAGATGAAGTTGGGGTGGATTGCGAAATTAGGCAATCACTCCTGGAGTATCAAAAAGGACGTGGGGGAGAAACACGCGGAGTCTGCCGGCCCGCTTCACTCCGCATTGATTGTTCCCGGCCACCGCCCGCTGCCACGCGATCAAGACCCTGCATCGATCAGGCACGGTCGAGGTGGAACCCCTCGTGCAGGAGACTAACGGCCTCGCGCCCCTGGGACTCATCGATTATACAGGAAATGCGGATTTCGGAGGTGGTGATCATGTCGATGTTCACGCCGCCGTTGGCCAGCAAACGAAACATCCGGGAGGCGTAACCGGGAGTGTTCAGCATACCTGAACCCACGATGCTGACTGCGGCAAGGCCCGAGGCGCTCACCACACCGGCGGCGCCCAGCTCAGGAGAGACCTGCTGAACGAGACGGACGGCGGCGGTCAGGTCGGCGCGGCTGACGGTAAAGCTGATGTCTGTGGACCCGGCGCCACCGGTATTCTGCACTATGGTATCGACGCTGATGGCGGCTTCAGCCAGGGGCTCGAACAGGGCAGCGGCGAGGCCTGGGCGGTCGGGCACGCTCTGGACGGTGATCTTGGCGACGTTGGCGTTGTAGGCGATTCCGGTGACCTTGATTCTGTCTTCCATCTGACTCCCGGTGGATGGATTGTTTGCCACAGCAGTTGTGGCTTCGGGTCGGCCCGTCTCGGGCGGCTGGGCAGCGAAAGCGTCGACAGGGCCGTTGCCGACGGCATGGATCAGGGTGCCGGGGGCATTGCTGAAGCTGGAGGCAACGTAGATGGGGACTTGGTAGACGCCGCCCAGCTCGATGGAGCGGGGGTGCATCTTGGCGCCAAGGCTGGCCAGTTCCAGCATCTCCTCGTAGCCCACCTCGTCCAGCTTGCGGGCGTTGGGAACGATACGAGGATCCGCGGTGTAGATGCCCTCGACGTCGGTGTAGATTTCGCAGCGGTCGGCCTGAAGGGCGGCGGCGATGGCCACAGCGGTGGTGTCGGAGCCGCCCCGGCCCAGGGTGGTTATGTCATCCTCCGGGGTGATGCCCTGAAAGCCGGCGACCACCACGATACGGCCCGCCTTCAATTCGCGGCTCATGCGCCCGGCGTCGATGCGGCTGATGCGGGCACGGCCGAAACTGGTGTCGGTGTGGATGCCGGCTTGGGGGCCGCTGAGGCTGATGGCCTCGTGCCCGAGTTCCCGCAGGGCCATGGTGAGCAGGGTGCACGATACCAGCTCGCCAGTGGAGAGCAGCAGGTCCAGCTCGCGAGCGTGGGGCTCTCCGGAGATGGTGTGGGCTAACTCGATGAGCTCATCAGTGGTGTCGCCCATGGCGGAGACCACGGCGACGACATCGGAGCCGTCGCGCCGGACCGAGCCGATCCGGGCCGCAACGCTGATGATCTTTTCTGCGTCGGCCACGGAGGAGCCGCCGTATTTCTGGACTATCAGGGACATGGTTTTCAGACGCTATTTTCGCTGCTTTGCCCGGAGGGGACCGGCCGGGGTGCCGATACCGCGTTCCTACGATAACAGATGGGCGCCCAGGACGGTGGGCTGGGTGACCCTGACCGTGCCCTCCACGGAGGCCTGGCGGGCGGCTTCGGCCATCTCATAGGCGACGGTCATCTCCCGGCCCTGGGTGAGGGCCAGCACCGCGGAGCCGCTGCCGGACAGGAACGCGCCGAGGGCGCCGGCGTCGCGGGCGGCCTTTATCAGCAGTTTCATGGCCGGGAACAGGGGTTGCCGGTAGGGCTGGTGCAGCCGGTCCTGTGTCGCGACGTCCAGGTACTCGGGATGGTTGGTAGCCATTCCGGCGACCAGCAGGCCGACCCGGGCCATGTTGTGGACCGCGTCGGTCAGGCTCAGCTGCTGCGGCAGCACGGCGCGGGCGTCGGCAGTGGCGATGCGCTTATCGGGGATGAACAGCACGATGTGGACTTCGGCAGGCACGCTGACCGGAACGGTGTACAGCGTGCTTTCCTGGGTGACAACGAGCTGCAGCCCACCCATGACGGCGGCGGCCACGTTATCGGGGTGGCCCTCGATGGTGGCGGCCATCTCCAGCAGGTCGCGGGAGCTGAAATCCCCGCCGCACAGCGCGTTGGCCGCGACCAGCCCGCCGGCTATGGCGGCGGCGCTGCTGCCCAACCCCCGGGCCAGGGGGATTTCGTTGGCACAATCGACCCGCACCGGCGGCATGGGGCGACCCAACTCTCCGTAAAGGAACTCCATGGAGCGGTAGACCAGATTGCCGGTGCCTTCTTCCAGTTCGTCCTCTCCCTCACCGGTGACGCCCAGCGAAGGCGCACCGCTGGGGAGGAGCTTTACATCAATGGTGTTCCACAGGTCCAGAGCCATGCCCAGGCAGTCGTAGCCGGGCCCCAGGTTGGCCGTGGTGGCGGGGGCGGCGACCCGGAAGGTCTCCTGGGACGGGGGATGCCGGGTCATGCAGGGCCGCTCTCTGGGTGCGGTGGAAGCACATTATCGAAAACGTAACGTCCCACGTCCAGGTTCTCCCGAAAACGGACGGCGACGGTCTCGTCGAGTCCGGGACCACAGGCCACGATGGGCACGGTGGTCTCATGGGCGGAACCGTGGGAGCGAAGGCCGACCGGCATGGTCACCTCGGCCGGGTCGCCGAAGACTGTGGCGTCGTCGGCCAGGACCAGGACATCGCCGATGCGCTCGGGCATGAGGCGGAACCGCCGCGCCGCCTCCTCGCCTGGAACCGCAGCCTCCACTCCCTCGAGGTTGCGCAGTACGTCCAGGGCGGCATCGACGTCGGCAGAATTGTCCAGATGGACGTAGATGCTGCCGCCCAGGTTGGAGTGGTGGACGACGTAGCGGTCTTTGATGACCGGGATGGCGCGAGCGCCGATGCCGTAGCGGGCCAGCTCGGCGGGCAGGTGCAGCATGCGGGTCTTGGCGGACATGCCGTGATCGGCGGTCACCAGCATCCGGGCGCCCGGGCTCTGCCCGAGCACGGCGCCCAGCCCGTCGTCGAGCAGGCCCACGTGCCGGGTGGACTCGGGGTGCTCGGGACTGTAGGTGTGCATGGCATAGTCGGTGGTGGTGAGGTAGACCAGGTCGAAAGGCTCGCGGGACATGGCGTAGCGTCCGGCATCGAGCACCCAACGGTTGACCTCCAGGGAGTAGATGGGCGGGGGTTCGCCCACGCCGCTGACGACCCAGCCCGGCGGGTCCTCGGAGGAGATGCTGACGCTGGCGCCGTCACTCAGCAGGCGACGGAGCTTGTCCTTGGCAGTGACCAGGAGAGAGCGCATACCGCAGGCGGTGGCCCGCTGGAACATGGTCTCGGCGCGCAGAAACTCGCCGGACTCCATGTAGAATTCCTCGCCAAGCTGACGGTCGAGCAGGTAGTTGGAGGTGATACCGTGCTGCTCGGGGTAGCTGGCGGTGACCAGGGACACGTTGTTGACGTTGGTGACGCTGGGGGTCATGCCCCGTCCGTCGACGTGGAAGCCCCGCCGCGCCATGGCTGCCAGGTTGGGGGCGTCGCAGGCGGTCAGGTATTCGGGGTCGAGCCCGTCGATGAGCACTACGATGGTGGGAGTGTTCAAGTCGTCAACCGGTCAGTGGCCTTCGGAGGCCAGGGATTCGGCGTCGCAGATATAGTCGGCGGTGTCGCGGATCAACCCCGTGAAGTAGTCCTCGGGCTCGCAGTGACCGTCATAGAAGCAGTCGCCGTGCAACTGGGAGACTCTCTCGACGTACCGCAAGTGCAGCGAACGCAAATCGTCGCTCTGCCGACCCAGTATCCGGATGCCGCTGGAGGTCTGGGTGGTCCTTGCCGGCTCCTCACCGGTGCGCTCCAGGACGAGCGCATCGGTGGCACGCTTGGTGGCGCCCCATGCCTTGTCGGCGACGTTGCAGGTGCGGCCCTGGTCGAGCATCTCAATTGCATCCTCGTACAGGGTCCAGGCATCGGACATAATGTAGCGGCCCCGCTCCGTTGCCAGCATTCTTATGGACTCCCCCGGTAGTCTGACAGGAATCTATTTTAGCAGACAGGCACCGCCGGACAGGAGAGAATCAGCGACCAGTCAACAGCGGTGCCGCGGGAGGCAGTTCGATCTAGGCTGGCGGGTAGTGCTCCTTCCACCAGCGGGCGATGTCCAGGCGGCGGGCGAACCAGACTCCCTCCTTTTCCGAGGCATATTTGAGGAACTGGTCGAGGGCGCGAGCGCGGCTGGGCTTGCCGATGATGCGGCAGTGCAGGCCGACTGACATCATCTTGGGGTGGGTGGCGCCTTCCTCGTAGAGCTGATCGAAGCTGGCCTTCGCCACCTGGAAGAAGTGCTCCGGCGTCAGCAGGTCGCCGCGCCAGTACTTGTAGTCGTTGACCTCCAGGGAGTAGGGCACCACTAGCCATGGGTTGCCGTGCACCTGGGTCCAGTAGGGCAGGTCGTCGTTGTAGGCGTTGCAGTCGTACTCGAAGCCGCCCTCTTCGACCACCAGCTCGCGGGTGTTGACGCTGGGCCCGTAGCGGGTGTACCAGCCCAGGGGCCGCTGGCCGCACAGGCGCTCGATGGTGTCGACGGCGTCCCGGATCGCCTGCCGCTCGGCATCGCGGTCCATGCGGTAGTACTCCTCCCAGCGGTTGCCGTGTCCCATGACCTCGTGGCCGCGGCGGATAGCCTCGGGCCCCACCTCGGGGTTGCGCTCCAGGGCCAGGGCGCAGGCGTAGAAGGTGCCGGACACGTTGTTGCGCTGGAGGATGTCCATGATGCGCCAGACGCCGACGCGGCTGCCATACTCGAAGAAGGACTCGTTGGCCAGGTCGCGGTCGCCTGCGTCAAGGGGCGACGGCGACTCGCCGGATGTCTCGCCTGCGGGGTCGCCGTCGAGGGTGGAGTACTCGGATCCCTCCTCGTAGTTGACGACCACAGACACGGCGATGCGTGCGCCGTTGGGCCAGCGGACGGCGGGCGGGTTGGGGCCGTAACCGACAAGGTCTCGTTGCTGCATGGGTTCCTCCTGAATGTGGGTTGGGTGGAACACCACCCTGTCTGACTAAGCGATGGATTTTGTACTGAGTATACCAATGACGTCTGGGAGGATTGCAGAGTTCAGGAGATGTATTGCCCGAATTTGACCATCGGTCGCCCTGACCCGTAACATCCGGTCAGAGCATTATTCAATTCGCCTGTTAAGATAAGTTGACAGTCCGGCAACTGCCGGGAAGAACACCCTACCGGGGGCTAGGTGCGATATGACCACTAAACCCACTGTCCAGAAGGCGGAACGGTTCAGGCTGCCCGATCCACCGGAGAGGGAGGCGGACGAGGTGACCGCGTTCGACCATATCTACGAGTACGGCAAGAATCGCTACCTGGCGCTGCACCTGGGGAATCTCGAGACCACCCTGGTAGTCGCGGACAAGTGGATAGTTGCTTCCCCGGAATATAACCGCTCGCGGGCCAGGAGACCGGACCTGCTGGTGGCATTTAACGTCAGGCCGGAGGACTACCGTGCCAGCAACGGCTACATCGTTTCAGAGCAGGGCAAGCCGCCTGACTTTGTGATGGAGGTAGCTTCACCCAGCACGGCAGTTGTAGATACCGGGGCCAAGCGGGAAGACTACGCGGCCTTGGGCATCACGGAGTACTGGCGCTTCGACGAGACGGGACGGGACCACGGTGCGAGGCTGGCGGGAGATATCCTGGAGGGGGGCGTCTACCGGGCGGTTCCCATCGAGGAGGTGTCTCCGGGAGTCCTGCAGGGATACAGCCCGGTACTGAACCTGTTCCTCAGGTGGGACCATGGGGAGCTGGTATGGTGGGACCCCGCCACCGAAGCTCCCATCCTGACCTACGAAGACCAAAGGGACCGGGCGGATCAGGCTGAGGAAACAGCACGCCAGGCCGAGGCGCGGGTAAGGGAAATGGAGGAGGAGATTCGGCGCTTGAGGGGCGGGGAAACTCCCTGATTGTCTCCGAGACCTCCAGCCAAACCAACGCCGAAGGTGACCTCCAGTCGCGATAAGGTCCTGCAGCCGGTTTGGGTCATTACCCCGTTTGCAATGCGCCCCTCGTTATGGTTTAGTTGGTGGTTGCCTGCGCCCGTTGTGTGTCGGCTGACCGAACTAGGGAAACATGCCGCGGCCGCTTTGGGCGGACGGCTGAGGAGTCGTAGCAGACATGGCTTTTGAGGTTATCTCCACCGACCAGGTGGACCGCGTTGCCATCGTTACCCTGAACCGGCCCGAGGTGCTGAACGCGCTGAACTTGCAGCTGGTGCGGGAGGTGGATGCCTTCCTGACCGAGGCCGAAGCCGACGACGGCATCGGCGCGGTGATCATCACCGGCGCCGGGGAGCGGGCGTTCTCAGCAGGCGCCGACATCCATGAGAACCGCGAGTTCACCCAGGAGCAGCGGGACGCCGGCGCAGCCGAGCGAGCCAACTACACCTGGCACATGGCGGCCTGCACCAAGCCGGTCATCGGCGCAATCAACGGCCTGTGCTACGGCGGCGGCACGGTGATGGCCACCAGCATGGACTTCCTGATCGGCTGCGAGAAAAGCAGCTTCCGCTTCCTGGCGGTCAACTACGGACAGCTGAACGCCACCTGGAGCCTGCCGACGCTGGTGGGCTGGGGCAAGGCCAAGGAACTGCTGTACAGCGGGCGCGAGGTGTTCGCCGACGAGGCGTACCACATCGGGCTGATCAACCACCTGGTGCCGTCGGAGAACCTGATGGAGAAGACCATCGAGGTGGCGGCGGGCATCGCCAAGAACCGGCCCGAGGGCGTCAACAACATCAAGCAGCTGCTGATCGAGCACACCGGCAATTCGCTGGAGGAACAGTTCTGGACCGAGGTCGAGGGTCGGCAGGGGCGCTTCCGGGGCCTGACCGTGGAGGAGGGCTTCGCTGATTTCCTGGAGCGCAAGGGACGGAAGCCGGCTGTTTCCTGACCGGCAGCCTGAGACGCAAGAACCGGCGGGACCCCTGGGGCAGGGCTCCGGGGGTCTTGCTTTTGGGTAGCGTAAAGGGCCCCTATTCCTGCCGGGCAACGACTCGGGGGATTTGCTTTCGGGTGGCTAATTACAGAGATCGATTGGCCGTGAAGTCCAGTCCTACCCTGGCCCTCCCCTCGGGATGGATGCGGCATCCGGATAGTTCGGAGCGGTCCTGCGGCAGGCAGTTGACAGAGGATCGGAAGGGCGGTATTATTTAACCAAATGGTTAACTATTCTGGCGAAACCCTCGACATGACCTTTGCCGCCCTGGCCGACCCCACCCGGCGGGCCATCCTGGAGCGCCTCTCTCACGGGGCAATGCCTGTCAGCGTCCTGGCGGAACCGTTCCAGGTTTCCCTGCCCGCCATTTCCAAGCAGCTCCGGGTGCTGGAGCGGGCCGGGCTGGTGGTACAGGAAAAGGACGGCAGGATCCGGCGGTGCTACCTGCAGACCCTTCCCATGCAGGACGCGGCCCTGTGGATCGAGCAGTACCGCCGGTTTTGGGAAGGTCAGTTGGAGTCCCTGGCCAGCTACCTGGAGGATGCCGCCCAGCAGGAGCCTCCTCCGCGAGCAATACGCGCTAACCCGCATCAAGCATCTGAGGAGACGAATACGCCATGACCCAGCCATCATCGGAACCCGCGACCTTCAGCTTGGTGATAGACCGCACCATCAACGCTCCCAGGGAGCGGGTATTTCAGGCTTTCACCCGTCCCGAACATCTGAGCCACTGGTGGGCGGCCAGGGAAGGCTACTCCACTCCCATTGCCGAGGTGGACCTGAGGGTCGGCGGCAGCTACCGCCTGGGCATGCAGGACCCGGAATGGGAGCATCCAGCCGTGGTCGGCGGAGTGTTCCGGGAGGTGACGCCTTCGGAAAAGCTGGTTTTCACTTGGACTTGGGAAACCCTCCCCAATGATTCCGACTGGACGCCCCCGGAAACCCTGGTCACCATCGAATTTGCTGACTTGGGGGGCTCCACCGGTCTCCGGCTCACCCACGAAAGTCTCAGCGACGAGAATATGCGGGACCAGCACACCGAGGGCTGGGGTGGCTGCCTCGACAGCTTGACCAGGTACCTGGCCATAGCCGTCGGCTAGTCCGGCCGGTTTACGATTCCGAAAGATTCGGGAAACTGAACCGGCGGCTGGGTATGATGCAACCGGCTCCATGGGGATTCATCGCCGGGGCACGGGGTGCCGATGGCGAATTCGCGGCTCGGGCCTGGCCCTCGAGGCCTGAACCCAACGCGGCAAATCGGTTCGGGGAATTGAGGAGATCACAGGGGGATGCAGGAGCGGCTGCCGCGTTCAGTTCGCAGCGACCAACCTGACCCAAGGCCGCTGACCCCTGCGTTGGGCTGCCGGCAAGCGGTAGGGGCTGGTGGCCGTGGCATTCGTGTAAAACTGCCACCGGGAGGCACCCAGCATGAGCGAAAGGGGCATTCCAGCGGAATCAGGCGGCACGGCGGGCGAGACTAGACAGTTCCCGTTGTCGAAGCGCGGGGAACATCCTGACGTATTCGCGCCGGACGGATCGGAGATCCGCCTGCTGACCGACGGGCGGCACGGGGCCGGTAAGAGCAGCCTGGTGGAGGTGGTCCTGCCGCCGGGACAGGTGTCGCGCCCGGTGTACCACCGCACCGTGGAGGAAACGTGGTACATCCTGGAGGGCCGGGGGCACGTATGGCGCTGCCCGCCTGAAGCCGAAGCCGCATCGGCCCCGCCGCAGGAGGTATCGCCAGGAGACGCGCTGGTCATTCCCACAGGATGGCGTTTCCAGTTCGCCGCGGCCCCGGATGTCTCGCTGCGCTTCCTGTGTCATACCACGCCGCCGTGGCCTGGGGAGGGGGAGGCGGTACCGGCTGACCGGGGCGGCCTGGGTGAGCCGACCGTGTAGAATTCAGTCCTGAACCCGGCGACACCCTGCCGTCAGGGGGATGCCAACTCGAGTTGGCATCCGACCATCGTCGTCGGCGCCTGCCGGGGCAAACCAGCCGGCCAAGCGGCGGGAGCGATGTGGGGCCATGAGCGGTGTGCGCGAGGATAGGGTCTGACCGATGCTTACCGGTGTTGAGCTGGCCGTTGCCATAGCCATCGTCACCGTGGGGGGAGTGGTGCTGGGGGCCGTCAGCTTCGGGCTGGGGTCGGTCGCCGCCCCGGTGCTGCTGTTGCTGATCGGGGCGAAGCCGACGGTGGTGATTATCAACACCTTCATCGTCATCCAGCTGTCGTTGGTGCTTTCCCGCACCTGGCGGCACATGGACCTCAGGGTCACCAAAGGGATGATCCTGGGAGGCATTGCCGCCGCTCCCCTGGGAGTGTTCGTGCTCAACGTCTCGGACCCAGCGGCGCTGCGGATCGCCATCGGTGCGGTCATAGTTGCCCTGGGTCTGCTTAACCTGATCGAGACCCGGATTCCCGTTGCCACATTCCCCGGGTCGGGGATGGTATACGGATTCGCCACCTGCCTGACGACCACGGCCATCAGCGTTGGCGGCCCCCTGGGAGGGGTCTACGCCGTGGCGCAGAGGTGGCCGACGGCGACGGTGCGGGCCTCTCTGGCCACCATGTTCACCATCTCCAGTTTCCTGGCGGTGGTGTTGTATGCCGCAACCGGCCTGTACACCCGGGAGACGCTGATCAACATGGGCATATTGCTCCCAGGCCTGCTGCTGGGCTTCGGCATTGCCGGTCTGCTGGTGGGACGATTGAACCAGCGGGCATTCCGGTACATGGTCACAGTGCTGGTGCTGCTGGCGGGTGGAATGCTGCTGGGGCGGGAACTGCTGGGCTACTAGCTCCGAGGGTCAGCCCGGCCTCCCGGTACCACGGGTTCTCCCACAAGGACATTCGAATATTGCAAACTCCGGTCCGTCATTCCTGCCCCTCCTTCGTCATTCCTGCGAAAGAACGTCACCCCGGCGAAAGCCGGAGCCATTCGCATCCCATGGAAAATACCGCAAGCACTGGATAATCGAAAACCCGTGGGTTCTCTCGGCAGCACGGGATTCCATTGCGCCCCGGTTATATAAGCGACTGATACTCATTATGCCATTGGGCATTGATATTCGTAATTAGAATGCTATATATTATATATATTCAAACGGCGTGTGGGACATCACCGGGGCCAGGAGGTGAAGGCCATGGACTGGACGATTTCCGAGAATGACATCCTGCTGAAGGACTTCAGCGGCGTGGAGGGCTTGATCGAGCGGATGGACCGGGAGTTGCGGGACGGCGGCACGCCGATCGAAGGGTTCCGGTTCTTGACCGACGCCAACGAGATGCTGGCCTTCAGCCGGGAGATCGAACGGGAGATTCGGGCCAGTCCTTCCCGGGCCGACCTTTACGCCGGTTTCCAGAACGCCGACAGGCTGTTCAGTGAGGCCCATCGATATCGTCTGCTGGTACGGGCGGGGGTCAGGGTTACAGCCTTCGGCCAGTGCCGGCTGGAGTCTCCGCCCAAGGGGCTGGAGGGAGCCTGGACGCCTCTGGAACGGAACATAAGGGCGCTGGAGAACCAGTGGTTCCTGGTGTCGTCCAACCCGGCGCCCATTGCTTTCGTGGGGTGGGAGACGTCGCCCGAGAAGATGTTCGGTCTGGGGGGAATCTCGTCTCCCGGCAAGCGCTTCCGGGGGTTCATCACCAACGACTGTAGGGTGGTGCACTCCATCATCGCTCACCTGGAGTCGGTGCGGGCCAGGGCCGCCCTGGCCGGTGAAGGAGAATTCGAGAACCGGGTGAGGCGGGTGCTGGCGGTGACCAGCCTGGACGACTCCCCGGAGTACGCCGCCGTGCGATCCTGCGCGGCAGGGCTGGCTGCCGCCGAGGGCGGAGAGGTGGTGCTGTTCGAGATATCGGCGGCGTCGTACCTGGTCAGTCCCTATCCCGAGGAAAACCGGCGGCAGTGGATCCGGACGTTACAGGAGCCGGAACTGCGGCGGCTGGGGCGCTCTCCGGTGGCGAAGCAGATGGAGGTGATCCGGGCCCGGGGTGCGGGGGCGCAGGCGATACTGCCGACGGCCCACGGGTTCAGGCACCTGGCGGAGTGGGCTGAGCGGGAGGACGCGGACCTGATCCTGATACCGGTGTCGCTGGTCAACCCGGGGTTGTTCGACCGGCTGCGCGGCTACAGCCTGAGAGCTCTGCTGGATCATACGGAACGGCAGGTGCTGGTGGTGTACCCGGACGGATCGACCTACAGGGCGAATCCCGACGCTACGTCGTACCACCCGGAGCGGGAGTACGAGCCGGCGCCCGCAGCGCTGGCCGCATAGGCGTCGCGGGCAGGATGGCTGCCTGTGGGCGGCCAACTGCTGCTCCCTCTTCTTCCCCCCAAGGAGAGGGAGCTTTTCTTTTGGTGCGCGGGCAGGGGACCTCGGACGGTGGAATGGCTTGCCGTTGCGGGACGTTATGTTGGAAATGAGCCGGAAATGAACGCGAAATAAGTGCGTGTTTCTTAGCGATACAGGTGCGGAGAGAAAAGCCGGTTTCAGGCGCACAGGGTCTCCTCACACTCTGGGTTCTCCCGGAGGGCGCGGAGTAATTGTTCGTGGCCGATGACGGTGTTCAAGACGGCGCCTCTAAGGGCATTCGGCTGCTAAAGCGCTGTGGGCTGGCTCCTAGGCAACCACAGACTTAAACCCTCCAGCGGATTCTCCGCTTACGATCCAAGGCATGCTGGTTATGGACAACTCAGGGTGAGAATTAGAGGTACTCACAGGAATTTTCGATCAACCGGTCGTTATATGGTGTCGCAGATTACTGGCGAGGTTTAATTTCGACGGATTTCGTTACACATTCAATGAACCGCCACTCGCACTGTCCGTTACACCTCGCAAGTCGGGCGGTGCCCCAACGCCTTTTTTCCTACTGTCGATTTGTGATTGAGTAACCCCCTCCGCTGCACCCAAACCGCCGTACATGGAAAATTTCGCCTTTGAAATATCTACCTCAGTAAAGTCTACCTGGTGAAGTTTGGCTGAGCCAAGGAATGCTCCAGAAAGTATTGCCGACTGCAACCTGGAATTACAGAGACAAACTCCGGACAGGTCCGCGTTTGAGAGGTCACTTCCGTTTAAAGTAGCGGCGCACAACATAGCGCTTGTTAGGTCGGTTACACCCGGCTCCCGTGACGGAACAATCTGTTGCGACACCAAAAATTCCCGCCACGAGCTCAAGTTGGCAGAAGGTAAGAAGGCTCCTCTAAGGTCAGCGCCACGAAGATCGAGGCTGTAATGTGACGTTTTTTCGATAATCATTTTCTCAGGCGTGCGGGTGCCAATAGCCTCCATAGCGGCTTGTACATCTGGTCTCAATCGAGTTTGCCAATTATGAGGAGGCCTTATATTAGGCCTTTGCGAGGTTTGTCTACGTGGGTCCTCATATTGAGGAGGGTTTCGGACAAAAGCGCACAAAGTCTTCATGACTTCTACGTGGTACTGGTTTGGGAATTCATCGGCTAAGCGCATAAGGACAAATACTCCGCCCATTCTCACAGCTAAGACCTCGTCACCCAGCATTTGTGCTCCACGCTGGTAGCGGTCATGCAACAGACCTTGCTGTGCAGTATCGGTCTGTTCATTTGCTGAGTTGGCTTGTTCCTGTGCGGCTCTTGACTGACGATCGGCGACTACGGCGCGCCAAATGGCGATGGGAAAAGCTATTACGCCGGCGATTATGATCCCAAGATTTCTAAGTGTTTCGTTAGGCGTGTTGCCTGAGTCTCCGCCGCTCAGCCAGCCCCACTGCCAGACGATGGCACCGAAGGCAGCCGCTGATACCACTACTGCAAATGAGATGGCCGCATTCTTGAGATTCATTTAATTAACCTACTGGGGAACCAATCAAACGATGCTTCACGTTTCTGATGACAATCTACGAATTAGAGGGATAGCAACTATTTTACCGTCGAGCAACTCTGCCAATGAAGCGCCGGCTGTCATCAATCAGTGACGCCCCACCCCACCCTCCCTCCAACTTGGTATACTGTCCGCGGTTTGGGCGCAGCGCCGCGGCGGATTTACCCACGCCGCGAAGCGCCAGCAGAACCCGGAGGTTTGGCCTTGGAGTTCAAAATTGCAGTACTGGGCGGCGACGGCATCGGGCCGGAGGTCACGGACCAGGGCGTCCGGGCGCTGGAGGCCGTCGGCACCGCCTTCGGTCACTCCTTCGACCTGTCCTATGGCGACATCGGTGGCATCTCTATCGACAGGCACGGCATCCCTTTCACCGACGAGGTGCGGGCGATGGCGGGGGGCAACGACGCGGTGCTGTTCGGCGCCGTGGGCGGACCCAAGTGGGATGACCCCAACGCCACGGTGCGCCCGGAGCAGGGCTTGCTGGACATCCGGGCCCATATGGGCGTCTTCGCCAACATCCGCCCGGTAAAGGTGTACCCGTGGCTGGCCGACGCCAGCCCGCTGAAGTCCGGCGTCCTCGAGGGCGTGGACATGGTGGTGGTGCGGGAGCTCACCGGCGGCCTGTACTACGCCGAGCCCCGAGGCCGGCGGGAAACGCCGGGAGGCATCATCGCTGAGGACACCATGCGCTACACCGAGGGAGAGATCGAGCGGGTGCTGCGCGTGGGGTTCGAGCTGGCCCGGGGACGGCGCAAGAAGCTGACCTCGGTGGACAAGGCCAACGTGCTGGAGTGCTCCCGGCTGTGGCGCACGGTGGCGACGCGGCTGGGCGACGAGTATCCCGACGTGGAGCTGGAGCACGTGCTGGTGGACGCCTGCGCCATGCAGCTGATCTCGCAGCCGTCGCGGTTCGACGTGATCGTGGCCGAGAATACCTTCGGCGACATCCTGACCGACGAGGCCTCGGTGCTGGCGGCGTCGATGGGCCTGCTGCCCTCGGCCAGCCTGGCGGGCGTACCGGTGGACGGGCAGCCGTCCGTGGGGATGTACGAGCCGATCCACGGCACCGCGCCGGACATCGCCGGCAGGGGCATCGCCAACCCCATCGGCTCCATCCTGAGCATGGCTATGATGCTGCGCTACTCGCTGGGTCTGACGGAGGAGGCCGCCGCGGTTGAGCGGGCGGTGGAGCAGACCCTGCAGGGCGGTATGCGCACCGCCGACATCGCTGGCGGGGGCGGCTCCGTCGGCACCGTCGAGATGGGCGACCGGATCGTCGAGGCCATCGGAGGGCGCGCGTGAGGGTAGGCATCGCCATGGAGACCCTGCCCGCCATCATCAGGACGATGCGGAACTGCCTGGAGCGGGACCGGTAATGCCTCTTGCCCTTCTGTGGCTCCTGCTGGCCGGAACTGCGGTCGTCATTCTCATAGCATCCAATTTCCTGGCCAAGTCGGCCGACGTCATCGCCTTCAAGACCGGACTGGGCCGGGCCTTCATCGGGGTCGTCCTGTTGGCCACGGCAACGTCGCTGCCCGAGCTCGGCACG
The DNA here is from genome assembly GCA_965208825.1 of Dehalococcoidia bacterium. Taxonomy (GTDB): domain Bacteria; phylum Chloroflexota; class Dehalococcoidia; order Lucifugimonadales; family UBA3495; genus VXOI01. Next base: position 1,301,362 of record CBDBPP010000005.1, on the reverse strand, counting down.
GGTGTCAGCACCATCGCCTGGCGTGACGAGCCGGATCTGGCCGTGGGCGACGCCTTCGGCAGCAACCTGTTCAACCTCCTGATCATCGGCCTGCTGGACCTGTTCTGGCGGAACGGCCCGATCCTGGGAAGCGTGAGCATCGCTGCGGTCCTGATCGGGTCCCTGGGAATCGTGGTGATCTCCCTGGGCGCGACGGCCATGCTGATCCACAGCTACACGCCGGCCATGGGGAACTGGACCGTCAGCCCGGTGACAGTGGTGATCCTGGGCGTGTTCCTGGTGGCCATGTTCCTGATATACCGGTTCGAGCAGCGCCCAAGGAACGACGGGGACTATGCGGTAGCCGTTTCATGGGAGGAAGAGGAGGACGAAGGTGGGCAATACGCCAACGACAGCCTGGTACGGGCGATGGTGGTCTACCTCCTCTCGGCGACCTGCGTCATCGGAGCGGCGATAGCTCTGGCATATGCCGGGGACGAGATCGCTCACAAGATGGGCTGGCAGGCCAGCTTCGTGGGTACCCAGTTCCTGGCCTTCAGCACCTCCCTGCCGGAGCTGGCAGCCTCGTTTGCGGCCATACGCATCAACGCTCCGGAACTGGCGATCACGGGCGTTCTGGGCAGCAACCTGTTCAACATGGGCTGCATCCTGTTCATGGACGACGTGGCTCTGGTGGGCGCGCCGCTCTGGGACCACGTTTCCAGCATTCACATGCTGACGGCGGTAATCGCGATCCTGATGACCGGGGTGGTGATTGGCGCCCTGGTCAACAGGGGACGCGGCAGGCCCAACAGGTACTTCACCTATGAGGGCCTGGTCCTGATCGGCCTGTACGCTGGAGCCAGCGTCCTTGTGTTCGTCCTGGGCGATTGACGTCATCGGGAGCCAGGCGCGGGAGATTTGCGGGACGCATTAGCCCGGTGCTTTGAAGCCCTTGAAATCCTGCGGCGCGAGATCCGACATGGAGCGCCAGGAAGCTTCAGTCCCGGAGGAGTACGATGGCGGTACCAGTAGAAGATTTTCCTCAGGTTTGCGGCGGAGCCCAATGTTAGCGATTGAAGAAGTTCGGGAAATATTCGCCGACGCTCGGGCAATGTATGAAAGCGCCCTGGAGCGTTGGGCCGAAGGCGATGTCCGAGACGCCGCAGAGAAGGCATGGTGCGCAACGAAACGGGCAACTGATGCCCTGATTCTGGCTAAGACCGGGGCATTGCCCGAGACCGCCGGTATGACTTCCACCGAAATAAGGCTGCTCGGGGAGCGCGAAAGAGTGATGGAGAATCTGGTGGGAAGGTATTACACCCGGGCAGGGCACCTGCACGGTGAATGCTTTTACGAAGGTAGATGTGCTTCCCCGGATACCGAGCGTCGCATCCGCGAGACCAGCGACTATATCGCCGACGCGGAGAGGTTTGCCTACGGCGACGGTGCAGCCCGTTAGCAGCTAGACGTCCTCGCCCGCGTAGGTCGCGACCCGCACAAACCCTTCCTCCCCTCGGCCCCTACCGAATGAACATGCCACGCTGACCGGGATTTAGACCGTCGCGCCCTCGTAGGTCGCTACCTGCACGAATCCGCCCTCCCCCTCCGACCAGGCGAACAGTGCTGCCTCCTCCACCCGGGCATCCGAGATTCCCACCACCAGTTGCTGCACCGGGTAAGCCGGGCCGTCTCCCCACGGGCTGGTGGCCACCTCCCGGTCCGTCGGCGAGAGGTAGGCCCGACCGTTGGGGTGAGAGTGGAAGATCACCTTGGCGGGCGCATCGCCCTCCAGGCTTTCGTTCAGGGAAAGCAGGTCGCTGCCGGTGATGACGTAGGCCGTCTCGGCCCCGCGTTGCGCCTGGGTCGGATGGGTCCCCGAGTCCTGGGCGTTCTCGCAGCTGCGCACGGCGTCGACCACGGGACCATCCGCGGGGCCGGCGAGCCAGCCGCAGCACTCGAAGGGAAAGGCCCGGCGTGCTTCCCTGTAGACTTCCGCCAGGATTTTCGCAGGTATGTCCAACGGGGTTGGAAATTCGGCCATTAGGGGCTCCTGTTCAGGCAGGTACGGGCGCTGCGGGACTCGGGTCTTCCGTCAGCCAGCGGCATCGGCGTGCGCGGCCCGGCGCCGGGCGTACTCATGGACGGCGGCCTCCTGCTCCGGCGTCTGTATCGAACCCGGGCGGAGTCGGCGCACCTCGTCGATGGCATCAGCGGGCCTGGCGCCGCGGTGGACCAGGTAGCAGGCCAGGACGGTGCCGGTGCGTCCAATGCCCGCGTAGCAGCTGACCACTACCGGACGTCCAGAGTCGACGGCCTGCTCATTGATGAAGTTGATCATCTGGTCGATCTGACCCTGGGAGGGGGGCGTGAAATCCCGCACCGGTACAAAAAGGTCCACCAGGTCAACGTAGCCGCCGGTGTCGGCGGGGAGGGTGCGCCCCTCCATACGTATAACCGCCCTGACGCCCTGCTGGTGCAGAAAGAACAGGTCTTGCAAGTTGACCGGGCCCTGGGAGCCGCCGACCTCGTTTTCCAGCACCCAGCAGAAGTTCATGAACCTGCCTTGCATACTATCCGACCCTAATATGTGTTTAGCTATTAGGTCTAATTATACTAAAAACCTGAGTTGCTGCCTCCCAACTGGATGTAAGTTTTGGATGTAAGTTCGTTTACTACAACCCCTTTGTCGCTCGATGTGTGCCCCCGGACGATGCGCAATCGTGTCCATGCCACGTCTGATTTTACCGGCAGCAGGTCTGGCACTGCGGCGTTGGCCCTTCCGTCGTGGGGCCGGGCTGTCACGGTCAGCCGCAGCAAACCGCCCTCAAAACCCGCCACGCGGTCGCGGGATACGCGGGGCCGGACCCTGACGCTTATGGTGCTCCCATCGGCCATGCCACCCCCCATTCAGCGCGAAGGGCGGCGAGTCGGGTATAGTATAGGGTATATCACACCCACACCGGAGTTGCTTTGGATTACCAGAACGTCAAGCTCTCGAAAGAACAGGGAATCGCCACCATTGTCCTCAACCGCCCCGACGCGATGAACGCACTGGGCCGTGAGCTGTGCACCGATCTGTCGGCGGCACTCACCGACGTGGCCGGGGACGAATCGATCAAGGCGATGGTGCTGCGCGGTGAGGGCCGCTGCTTCTGCGCCGGTGCAGACCTCAAGTACTTCCAGGACGCGTTCCAGAGCCCCGAATCGCTCCGCAGGTACCTGACGGATATCAACGAGGTGATATTCCAGGTGGAGGACATTCCCATCCCGGTCGTTGCCGTGGTTCACGGGTTTGCGCTGGCTGGGGGGCTGGAGCTGATGATGGCCTGCGACATGGCCCTGGTGGCCGACGACGCGCGCATAGGAGACCAGCACGTCAATTTCGGCCTCATGCCGGGCGGCGGCTCGACCATCCGGCTTCCTCGGCTGGTGGGCCCACAGCGGGCCATGGAGCTGCTGACCACGGGACGCTGGCTGAACGGTCCGGAAGCGGTCGAGTGGGGGCTGGCCCTGCGCTCGGCGCCGATGGAGGAACTGGACGATGAACTGGAGAAGCTGGTGGCGCCTCTGCGGGGGAAGAGCCGGCCGGGCCTCCGCTGGATCAAGCAGACGGCCCACCGGGGTCGCGACCTGACCGTGCGCGACGGATCAGCCGTCGAGCAGATGGCCTTCGCGCAGTACGTTGCCACCTCGGGGCATCCCGCCGAGGGCGTGCAGGCGTTCGTGGAGAAGCGAACGCCCCAGTTCTGACGGTCCTGGCGACCGCATTTCGAACGGAATGTGCGTTGGGAGGTGAGGAAAAAAGACACGGAGGAACGATTAACAGGTTTTGAGAATACGAGAAATGCTCCGGGAGGGGCGCACCATATCCTTTGAATTCTTCCCGCCGCGGGCAGCCGAGGGCATACCCGGTGTCCTGGAGGCCGTGGGGGAGCTGTCGGCCTACAGCCCTGACTTCGTCTCGGTGACCTACGGCGCGGGCGGGTCGACGCGACACTTCAGCGAGGAAATCACCGTGCGGGCCAAGGAGTCGGTGGGCGTGGAAGTGATGGCCCACCTTACCTGCGTGGGCCAGACGGTGGAGGAGCTGGACGGTGTCCTGCAACGACTGGATGGGGCCGGAATTGAGAACGTTATCGCCCTGCGGGGTGACCCGCCCCGGGGCGAGCAGGAGTTCACGGTCACCGAAGGAGGGTTCAGCCACGCCTCGGACCTCGTGACCCACATCAAAGACAACTACGAATTCGGCATCGCCGCCGCCTGCTACCCCGAGGGCCACACCGAGGCGGAGAGCCTGGAGCGGGACCTGGAGTATGCCAAGCTGAAGGTGGAAAACGGCGCCGATTTCCTGATCACCCAGCTGTTCTTTGACAACGACGACTACTTCCAGTTCGCCGAGCGGGCCACTGCTGCCGGGGTTGATGTGCCCATAATACCGGGCATTTTGCCGGTCCTCAGCGGGCCGCAGATCCGCCGGTTTACCTCCCTGTGCGGCTCCAGGATTCCCGACGACCTGGACGCCGAGCTGGACCGCCTGGGCGAGGACGACGACGCGGTGCGAGAACTGGGTATCGAGTACGCGGCGCGACAGGTGCAGGGACTTTGGGATGCCGGCGTTCCGGGCATCCACTTCTACGTGCTGAACCGCAGCTATTCCGTCTCTCGTATACTGGACAGACTGGCTATTCCGGGACACGTACCGGACTAGCATTGTTGTGAAGTCCCTCGTCCCGCATCCCTGACGGGTACCGTGAGCAGGCAGCCAACCCATGCTCTCCACCGGCGTTGACATCATCGAGATCGAACGCATTGCCGTAGTGCTGGAGCGCTACGGCGATCGTTTCCTGCACCGCATCTACACGGCGGGTGAACTGGAGTACTGCCGCCGAAGACCATCGAAGCTGGCGTCGCGCTTTGCCGCCAAGGAGGCGACGATGAAGGCGTTGGGCACCGGGGTCCGTGGCGTCGGCTGGAAGGACATTGAGGTCGTGCGCGCCCCCAGCGGGGCCCCCAGCATCGCGCTGCACGGTCGGGCACAGGCCCGCGCCCAGCGGCTGGGCGTGCTGGAGATCTCTGTCAGCATGTCCGACGGCAGGGAGCAGGCTGTGGCCTTTGTCGTCGCCCGCAGCGAGGCCCCGGGGGATCAGCAGGAGTAAAGAAGTGTTCGAAAATGGAAAGGCCATCCGTGAAGCGCAGAAGGCCAGAATGGTCAGACGTGCGCGGGATAAGGAACAGGAACGAATACAAAAAGTCTTCGAAAAACATGGTGTAACTCTTCCGCCCCAGGTGGTCGAAGCCGCCTTTGGAAATGATGCGGAGGACGACTCCTGACCGGCTCATGAAAGTCGTAACCGCCGCCCAGATGACCACCATCGAGCAGGCCTCCGAGCGGGTCGGCGTCAGCACCGACACGCTGATGGAGAACGCCGGGTTGACCGTGGCCCGAGCCGCAAGGGATGAGCTGGTCGGTGTCGCCGGAGCCCGGATCGTTGTGCTGGTGGGGCCCGGCAACAACGGCGCCGACGGGCTGGTGGCGGCGAGACACCTGAGGCGCTGGGGAGCCGAAGTCGTCTGCTGCCTGCTGACGGAACGCCCCGAGCCGGACCCCAAGCTGGACCTCGCCAGGCTGTACGGCATGGAGTTCGCCTCCGGCCCCGACGAAAACACGCTGCGACGCCTGCTGCACCGCTCGCGGATGGTCATCGACGCTGTGCTGGGAACCGGGCGCTCCCGGCCGCTGGCCGGGCCGGAGCGGGAGGCGATGCTGCTGCTGCGCCAGGCCCGAGAGTCCCCCCGTCCACCGGCGCTGCTGGCCCTGGACCTGCCCACGGGACTGGACCCCGATACGGGGGAGGTCGATCCTGCCTGCCCCAGGTTTGACACCACCCTGGCCCTAGGCTACCCCAAGGCCGGGCTGCTGCAATTTCCCGGAGTGGCCCATGCCGGGAAGCTGCGGGTGCTGGACATAGGGGTCCCCCAGGGACTGCCGGAGGAGCAGGCGGTCGAGACCGAGATGTTGACGCCCCAATGGGTCGGGGAGCGGCTTCCCATCCGTACGCTCGACTCCCACAAGGGAAGTTACGGACACGCGCTGGTTGTGGCCGGCTCCCGGCACTACGTGGGGGCTGCCTGGCTGGCGTCCCAGGCCTCGGTGCGGACCGGCGCCGGGCTGACCACCCTGGCCAGTCCCGAGGGTGTCTATCCCATCGCGGCAGCCAAGGGGGCTGAGGCCATCCACCTGCCCCTGCCTGAGGATGCCGAGGGGAGAATCGCGGCCGAGGCTGCGGGCGTCATCGCGAAGTCGGGCCGCCGCTATTCGGCGGCGCTCGCCGGCTGCGGGCTGGGATGGTCGGAGGGCACGACGGAGTTCCTGCGATGCCTGCTGGACGAGACGGGGGCCGGCCTCTCGGGCCTTCCGCTGCTGATCGACGCGGACGGTCTGAACAACCTCTCAGAAATTGGGGATTGGTCCAGCAGGATAGGCGGGCCGGTGGTGCTCACACCGCATCCCGGCGAGATGTCCACCCTGACCGGTGTGCCGGTAGCGCGTATACAGGAGGACCGCTGGAACATGGCGCGAGAATGGGCCGGACACTGGGGTGCGACGGTGGTCCTGAAGGGAGCCTATACGGTTATCGCCAGCCCCGGCGAGCCGTTGCGCGTCGCCCCCTTTGCCAACCCCGCCCTGGCCACTGGGGGGACAGGAGACGTGTTGAGCGGCGTCATCGTATCGCTGATGGCGCAGGGCATGCGACCGCCCGATGCGGGGGCCGTGGGAGTGTACCTGCACGGGGCGGCGGGTCAGGCGGTGGCCCAACGTCTGGGTGAGGCGGGTCTGGCTGCTTCGGACCTGCTGGACGAACTGCCCGTGGCAATGGCCTCGCTGCGCCGTGCTACACTAGGCTGGTCATGGCCATAGAAGTGTTCATAGATGCGATTTCCGACGAGTCAACACCCCTCTCTGAGGCTCCATTCCATGAGGCTTCCGACGTTTCTCGGGAGGAGGTGGCTGAGTTCCTTAGGGCCTGCGACGGCATGGACGAGGAGCGCCGCCGGGAGGTGGTCGAAGCGTTGGTGGAACAGGCGGAGGAAAACCTGGAGCTGGACTTCACGGCCATTTTTCGCCAGTGCCTGCAGGACGAGGACGACCGCATGGTACAGCTGGGGGTGGAGGGGCTGTGGGAGCTGGAGGAGCGTTGGCTCATCACGGAACTGGTCGAGCTGCTCCGGTCGGAACGGGGGGCGCGGGTCCGGTCGGCAGCGGCGCTGGCCCTGGGCAAGTTTCCCCTGCTCTTCCTGGAAGGCAAGCTGCGGCCGCAGGACGGTGAACTGGTCTACCGGGTCCTGATGGACTTTCTGGAGGACGAAATCGAGGACCTGGAGGTGCGGCGACGCTGCCTGGAGGCGGTGGCGCCCTTCAGCACCGAGGAGGTGCACGGGTACATTCGCTGGGCCTACGAGGAGGAAGACCAGGACCTGCGCTCCAGCTCCATCTACGCCATGGGGCGCACCGGCGAGATTATTTGGCTTCCAACGCTGCTGCGGGAGCTGGACAGCACGGACGCAGCGGTGCGGTACGAGACAGCGCATGCCTGCGGAGAGCTGGGCGAACAGCAGGCGACGCCCCAGCTGATCGAGCTGCTCCAGGACGAGGACCCCGAGGTGCGGCTGGCCAGCATCGCCGCGCTGGGCAAGATCGGAGGCACGGAGGCACGGCGGGCCCTGATAGACTGCGTCCAGGACGGTGATGCGGCCATGTCGGAGGCGGCCCACGCCGAGCTGGAGAACCTGCAGTTCCTCGACGACCCGATGCGCCTGCTGCCCGGCGATACCTAGGCCCGCAGGAGTCCATGCCGCCGCTGACAGAATCGCAGGCCCGCTTCCTGTCCGAGGCCCGCGTCGCTCGGCTGGCCACCGCTGACGCCGAGGGAAGACCCCACGTCATCCCGGTGTGCTTCGCCTTCGATGGCAATTGCATATACGTCGCTCTCGACAGGAAACCGAAGTCCACCGAACTCACCCTGCTGCGACGCGTCCGAAACATCCTGGCCAACCCGCAGGCCTCCCTGGTCGTCGACCACTACGAGGAGGACTGGCAGTCTCTACGCTGGGTTCTCGTGGCCTGCCGTGCCGCACTGCTGGAGGGCGATGAGGAAGAGGCGGCGCAGGCGGTGGCCCTGCTGCGGGAGAAGTATCCGCAGTACCGCGAGATGGAGCTGGACGGCAACCCCGTCATCAGACTCACCCCGCAGCGCTTCACCGCATGGAGCTACAGCGGTCACTAGACGGACGCTCTATCCTTGCCTTGACACTCCCTCGGGCGCTCCATAGACTTGCCGACAGCCTGAGATATTTACTATCGGAGTGTCACACGGATGGACGGAGTAACCGCTATTGCCAACATCCTGCGGATGGAGGGTGTGGAATTCATAGGGTGCGTACCCTACCAGCCCCTGCTGGAGGCCGCTGCCATCGCCGGCATTAAGCCGATCATCTCCCGGCAGGAGGTCACCGGCGTCCACATGGTGGACGGCTACTCCCGGGCCACCAACGGTAAGAAAGTCGGAGTCTTCATGATGCAGAACGGGCCGGGGGCCGAGAACGGGTTCGGCGGCGTGGCTCAGGCCTTCTCCGAGTCGGTGCCCATCCTGCTGCTGCCGGCGGGAATGGCCAGGGACAAGCGGGGAGTCCATCCCAACTTCTACCCGGCCCGCAGTTACGAGACCATCACCAAGTGGTCCGACGAGTTCAACATGGTGGAGCGCATACCGTCCATGATGCGACGGGCCTTCACCAAGCTGCGCAGTGGCCGCCCCGGCCCTGTGCTGCTGGAGATTCCCGCCGACGTGGCCACCGCTGAGCTGCCCGAGGAGCTGTTTGACTACGAGTCGCCGCGCTCTGTGTTGCAGCAGGCTGACCCGTCGGATGTGAGCCGCGCCGCTGCCGCCCTGCTAGCCGCCGAACGGCCGGTGATCCAGGCGGGCCAGGGCGTGCTGTACGCCGAAGCAACGGACGAGCTGGTGGAGCTGGCCGAGTTTCTACAGGCGCCGGTGATGACCACTTTACCCGGAAAGAGCGCTTTCCCGGAGAACCACCCTCTTGCTCTCGGCGCGGGCGGTCCCAGCACCACTGCGATGGTCAACAAGTACCTGCACGGTGCCGACACTGTGTTCGGTGTCGGGGCCAGCCTCACCAAGAGCTTCTTTGCCGTGCCCATCGCCGACAGCAAGACCTTCGTGCACCTGACCAACGACGAGGACGCCATCGGCCGGGAGTTCCGCACCAACTACCCGCTGCTGGGCGACGCCAGGCTGGTGCTGCGGCAGCTGCTGGACGAGCTGAAGGAGCGAGCAGGCGCGCCGCGCCCGGTGAACCACGCCCTGCAGGCTGACATCCGTTCGGTGAAGGAGGCCTGGCTGGCCCAGTGGATGCCCAAGCTGACCTCCAGCCAGAATCCCATGAACCCATACCGCGTGATCTGGGACCTGATGCACACCGTGGACCTGGACAACAGCATTGTCACCCACGAGTCGGGCAGCGCCCGCGAATATATGTCGCCCTTCTGGGAGGCGCGCCAGCCCCGCAGTTTCATCGGCTGGGGCAAGTCAACGCAACTGGGGTACAGCCTGGGATTAGCGATGGGCGCCAAGATGGCCTGCCCGGACAAGCAGGTCATCAACGTCATGGGCGATCTGGCCTTCAGCACCGTGGGCCTGGACATCGAGACTGCGGTCCGCTGCAACATTCCGATCATGACCGTCATCAACAACAATTCCTACATGTCCATCTATGACAGCAACCGGTTCCCGGTGGCCATCCAGAAATACAACGTCAAGACCCTGGGCGGGCAGTTCTCCGAGGTGGCCGCCGCCATGGGAGCCTACGCTGAGAAGATTACGGAGCCGGACGAGATCATCCCGGCCATCAAGCGCGGTTTGGCCGCAACCGAGGCCGGCGAGCCGGTGGTGCTGGAGTTCATCACCTGCGACGAGGGAGAGTTCTCCAAGTTCTAGTCGCCAACCTAAGTAATTCGATCTCGTAGGGGCGGGTTTCAAACCCGCCCCTGCCATTTTCGATTTCGCAGGGCCATCTCCACTTACCACGGTCGGATTTGATGACAGTTGCCCGTTGCGCCGTCTCGGCCCCTTCGGTTCAAATGGTCCCAGCAACACCGGAGGGAAAGGCATGGCGGCAACCACCTCTATTGAGGCGCCAACTCACCAAAACGGCTGCGGCCCGAAAGTGCGGGAGATGCCCAGCGAGGAGCGGCCCCGGGAGCGGCTGGCGGCTTATGGCGCGCGGCACCTGAGCAACACCGAGCTCATCGCCATCCTGCTGCGTACCGGCTCGGCGGGCGAGAACGTGATCTCCCAATCCTCGCGGCTGCTGTCCCGGTTCGACGGATTGCGCGGTATTGGGAAGGCTAGCTACGCGGAGCTGTGCGCCGAGAGGGGTCTGAGCGAGGCCAAGGCCTGCCAGATACTGGCCTCCCTGGAGCTGGGCAAGCGTTTCGTGTCGCTGGCGCCTGAGGAGCGAACGATCATCAATTGTCCGGAGGACGCGGTCAACCTGGTGTCGGCGGAGATGGCGTCCCTGGAGCAGGAACACCTGCGCGTCTTGCTGCTCAACACCCGCAATGAGGTGATGGGGGTCGAGGAGATCTATATCGGCAACGTTAACAGTTCGGTGGTCAGACCGGCGGAAGTGTTCCGGCCCGCCATCCGGGCCAACGCCACGTCCCTCCTGGCGGTGCACAATCACCCGTCGGGCGACCCCACGCCCAGCGGGGCAGACGTGGCCATCACCCGCGACCTGGTGGATTCGGGCAGGCTACTGGGGTTGGAACTGCTGGACCACGTGGTCATCGGCAGCGGCCAGCGCTACGTCAGCTTGAAGGAGGCGCGGCTGGGGTTTGCATAGGACGATGAGCTGCTCGACTTTGCCGCCTCCTGATCTTCCAAGTGGAACTGGGCATGACTCACGGCACAGCCAGGGGTCCGGGTAATGCCGCCAGCATCATGAATACGACTGTTCCTGTTCGTGTTTGCGCTGGGGATAACAGTCGCATCCGTTTTCACTGATGTAAAAAGGGTACTGTCTATTGTAGAGATAGGAGAGGGGCTGGGCCGGCTCACCTTCGTCTCCATTGCGATCACATTCATCCTGGTGGAGGGCATCCCCATGCTGGAAGCGTGGTACAAGAAGCAGATTGGAACGTAAACGTCAAACGGCAGGCGCCGAAATCATCCGCCGCCTGTTGCGTTTGAGCGAAGCGATGGATCAGTCGGCTTTCCGCTCGAGCCAGCGCTCGTTCGCCTCGGCGAAGGCGCGCATGGCTCCCTCGACGCTGTAGGGCATTTCGACAGATTCCTCGTCGGCCCACTCGCTGCGCGGTTGGGCGAAGAAGTCGCCGCCGTAGATGTGGATGGCTCCGGTGTACATCTGTCTCGGGTTGTGAACGGCGTGGATGGCGTCGCGGCCCAGGTTGATGGCGTCCTTCGACTGGAGCTCACGAAACCCGGCCCGCTCTAACCCATCGCCATGGCGGTTGCGCCTGAAGAAGGTGTTGTCTTCCTGCCCGCCGTAGAGACCGATGACCGCCCACAGTTGATGATCGTGGGGATAGATGGCCATGCCCGGCGGCCAGATGACGTTGATGATGGTCAACTCGTCGGAGCGATGAAGAGTGGTGATTCCGCCGTCCTCGGGCGTCCCTAGAGCCGCCTCAACCTCGTCGGGTCGGGCTATGACGCCGTTCACCAGCTCCTTCACTGCCAGTTCGGGGGTGTGCTCATCCAGTGCGCCGCGGCATGCCGCGACGAATTCTTCCACGTCGAACATTGTTCATCCCTTGAATGCCTGGTATTGCTTGGTGTTTAGTCCGTTTCGGTGTGCCGGCGCTCGCGGATCCCTAGATGATGTCCGCCAAGCGTTCCAGCTGGTCAATAGCGGCCACGCTGGGCAGAAACACCACCTCGTCCATCCCGATGCCCTCCATGTCCCGGATGGTGTCCCTTACCGCCTCGGGCGTGGAGATGGCGTTGCGGGCCATATGCTCCGCGGCATCACCCAGGAAGGAGTAGTAGTGGCGGATGTAGCCGCCAACCTTGTCGGCAGCGTCCGGGCCCAGGGCGTAGGATGCGACGCCGGCGAGTCTCGGCCGGCCGGTGCGGCCCTCTCCCTCCCAGGACTCAACGGCCATCTGGTACAGCTCCTGCACCGCTGCGGCGTTGGCGGCGGCGGCAATGAAGCCGTCGGCGTAACGCCCCACGCGCCGAACGGCCTGGGGCGTTCCCGCGCCGATGAGCACCTCCGGGCCACCCGGCTGGACCGGCGCCGGGCCCATGGTGCCCAGCCCCTTGGTGACCACCTCGCCATTCCAGATGCTGCGCATCGTGTGCAGGCTCCGGTTCATCTGGCGGCCCCGTTGGCTGAATTCTGCGGGAGCCACCTCGTAATCGTCCGGTCTGCGACCGACGCCGACGCCCAGCGTCAGGCGGCCGCCGGAAATGGCATCGAGGCTCGCCGCCTGCTTGGCCAGCACTCCGGGATTGTGCAATGGTGCCAGGAGCACGCAGGTCAAGAGGCGTATGCGGCTGGTGGCGCCGGCGGCTGCGGAAAGCACCACCAGGGGATCGTAGTTGTCGTAGACCAGCCGGTCGATGGTTCCTACGCTGGAAAAGGGTCCAGCATCGGCCGCTATGGCCCATTCAAGGATGATGTCTCCCCTGGTGTTGGGGATGTTACCTGGCAGCCCGATGCCGACTTTCACTTTCCTCTCCCCACTTGCCTGATGAGGACCCTGATACGACGTATGCCGGGGCACTGGGACGCGGCGGTGGCCGGGCCCGGCAGGTAAATGACCTAGATGAAATCCAGCCTTTCGAAGTTCCCGCCGACTATGGGCCGGGCATCCAGGCCCAGCCACTTCTCCGCGAGGGTGGTGTAGACGCTGCGAAAGTCCACCTGGAAGTGCAGGTCGCCGTCCAGCAGCGTCTCCTCCCTCAGCGAGGGGTAGACGCCGTGCATACCACCGGCCACGGCGTCGCCGATGACGAAGGCGGCGCCCCCGGAGCCGTGATCGGTGCCGGAACCATTGTCCTTGACCCGGCGGCCGAACTCGGTGAACACCAGCATCAGGGCCTCTGCCGAGGCGTCGTGCTCCCGCAGGTCGGAAAAGAAATCGTTGATGCCCTGGGCCAGCTCGCTGAGCAACTGGGTCTGCACGGGCATCTGGCCGGAATGGGTGTCGTAGCCCGCCTGCGTGGTGTAGAACACGCGGGTGCCCAGGTCCGCCAGATGGGACCTGGCGATGTTCCTCAGGTTCTGCGCGATCTGGGTTTCGGCGTACTCGACCGGGGAGGAATAGCCCGCAGTGGCAGTCCGCAGGATGTCAGCCCCCCTCAGTGCGTCGGTGCCGGTGCGACCGAGGTAGTCGAGAGCGGGGCCGGCACCGATGGCCGGAGAGTACATCCGGGCGAAGACGTCCAGTGCCCTGCTGCGGTGTTCCTCGTCGGTGATGCCAGTGAGGAAGCCGTGGTTTTCCAGGGAGCCCACGGAGGCCACGGGAACGCCTGCCAAGGCGAGAGCCCGGGGCAGACCGCGGCCGAAGTTGACCCCGGTGAGCACGTTCTCAGACCGGGGGTCCAGGTCGCGGATCACTTTGCCCAGCCAGCCCTCGGTGGACACCTGCTCGGGTTCGCAGGTGTGCCAGATATCCATCGCCCGGAAATGAGACCGGTTGGGGTTGGGATAGCCGATGCCGTTGATCACGGCCACCCGCCCCTCGTCGTACAGCTCCTTCAGGGGCGCAAGGACGGGGTTGAAGCCGTAATGCCCATCGATAGACAGGACGTCCTCCTCCGACACGGCAACGGTGGGGCGGTTGTCCCGGTATAGAGGGTCACCGTAAGGCACCACGGTATTCATGTAGTCGTTGCCGCCGGTCAGTTGGACGACGATAAGGACCGGGTCTCGATTGATGCTGGTCATAGAGCCCTCCACTCTGGTCTGGCGCCTGCCCCTGTAACCATAGTTTTATTCTGGTGCAATTGTATTCGGTCGAGGTTCGCGTTTCAAACCCTTGCAGGCGTGCAAGGCCAAGAAAAAGCCCCGGAACAGGTTCCGGGGCCAGGTCGGGTAAATATTATGGCAGGAGCGGCAGGATTCGAACCCGCGACCACTGGTTTTGGAGACCAGCGCTCTGGCCAGACTGAGCTACGCTCCTCCGTATCAACTTTCAATCTTATCCCAATTGCCTGCAGACTTCAATTCCGCCCCTCCACGGTTGCCGGGCGGGGGCGGTCTGATGTAGGTCGGCAAACGGGAGGCACGGCGCTGCTTTCGGGTTCAAATGCCGGGGCTGAGCCGCCGACTCCGGCGCCTTCTGGCGGACAATCGCCGGGTCCATTTTCCTTGACAACAGTATCAACTGCCCCTAGAATGCCAGCCAGTCGGCATTGATGGCCAGAATACTCCCATTGAGGAGCAAACTAGAATGGCAAAATTTCGCGAATTTCGGAGAATGTTTCTAAATCCGTTATGGATTTTAGGCTTATGTGTTGCGCTTTTCGTAGCATGCGGCGGCGATGACCCAACCGCCACTAGCGCTCCGGATGCGGCCCAGCCCACGACGGCTCCTGCGGCGGCACCTCAGGCCACGGAGGCTCCTGCGGCGGCGCCTCAGGCCACGGAGGCTCCCGCGGCAGCCCCAGCGGCGACGGAGGCTCCGGCGGACCCTACTCCCACGACGCGGGCCCCCGCAGCCCGTCCTGTTACGGACCCGACGCCGACTTCAGTCCCGGTGGCCACGGCCGAGCCGACCGAACCTCCACCAACCGTGGAGGCCAAGATCACCCGGGTCAGCATGGCCAACCCGCCTCCGCTGACGGAGAACAACCGCATCTGGTCTGCTGCCTGGTCCATTCTGTTGCAGCATGATCCGTACGGCGAAACTCTACTGGACAATCATCCCGTCACGTCGGAACCCACCTTGCACCTGGCTGAAGAGTGGGAGATGTCCAACGGGTTCAAGACCTGGACTTTCAAATTGAAACAGGGCGTGCCATGGCACTTTGGATATGGAGAATTCACCTCTGCGGATGTGGCGCACACCTGGGAACTGCACGTCCAGGAGGAAGCGCTGGGTAACTTCAAGACCCTGTGGGAGTCTGCTGAGCCCCCCACGATCGTGGACGACTACAACATAGTGTTCAATTTTGATCCACCAATGGTGGACGGACTGCGCCTGTTCTCCCGGCTGGCTGGTGACTTCGTCATTCAGAGCAAGGCCCAATGGGATGAGGCCGGTGGCGCACTCTCCGCCTATGACGAGCGCCCAGCGGGCACGGGTTCATACCAGTATGGCGGGCGTCAACTTGGCGAGACCATTTGGTACGAAAAGGTAGACAACCACTGGTTTGGCGAAAACCCTGATTTCGAGGAGTTGGAATGGCGCTGGGCCTCCGAACAATTCACCCGGCTGTCCCTGTTGCTGGCCGGTGAGGTCCAGGGTTCCGACCTGGCTCGTGACGTTCAGATCGACGCCCTGGATGCCGGCATGACCGTTGTCTCCTCCAACAATGAGAACAATCAGTCCTTCGGGTTCCTCGGAGGCAACTGGCTTAGCACCGGCAACGAGCACTTCCAGGGGGAGTTGCCCTGGAATGACGCCAGAGTAAGGGAGGCGATGAACCGAGCTATCGACCGCGAGGCGATCATGGACGCCGTTTACTTCGGGCGTGCCACGCCGGTTATCGTTCCCGCTTTTGCTCCGTTCACCGAAGGGTGGAGTGACCGCTGGGTCAATGAGTTTGACGACAAATACGGATACGACCCCGACAAGGCGAGGCAATTGCTGGCGGAGGCCGGATATTCTCCGGGAGACATCCAGCTCGACCTGCTGTCCACAGTAATCCCTGGAAACCCTGAGATTCCGTTGCTGATCGAGACCCTGGCCAACGATTGGGAGGCGATCGGGATCGAAACAGATATCACCGACTTGGAGGTCGGGACCTGGCTGGACATGTGGATCGCCCACGATACTCACAATGCGTTCTCCATCACCCGGAACACGCCCATCAGGACCACGCAGGAAGGGCTGCGGATCTTCTTCGCGTCCGACCCCGATGGATTCTTCCACGGCTTTGAGCACGATTACATCAACGAAAAGTTTGCCTGTCTCCGGGACTCGGTAGACGGAGACGAACGGTGGCAGTGCGCCCAAGAGGCCGGCGACTTCATCTTCGATAACTACGCGTCCGTGCCAATGTTCCAGATCACGTTCGACATGACCATCGATCCAGAGTTCATTTCCGAATGGCAGTACCCGGGTGTGGGATCGGCCCATCCGACCCACGTTCACAATATCCGGGCCTGTCCTCAGGGCACGGACCGGTGCGAATAATCCCAACCTGGTCCGCAGAGAACCGGAATAACCGGCAGTGCGATTAGCCTCTTTGACGGGAACCGGAGCATGAATCCGGTTCCCGTACCGCTATAATGGCGGCTCTTGGTGCCTTAAATGCAGCGTTATATCATCATAAGGTTCGTCCAGGGACTCATCGCCCTGGTGGCCATCACCATGATTGTGTTCGGCCTGAGCCGCGTTACTGGAGACCCAGCCACCGTTATCCTGGGAATGGATGCTACGGTAGAGGACTACGAGAGGCTGCGGGAACGCCTGGGACTGGACAAGCCCATCGTGGTGCAATACGGCATCTACATGGGGAAGGTTCTCCAGGGCGATCTGGGCGAGTCCATCAAATTCCCTGAGCTGGGCGCCGGTGGAGCCGTAATGAAACGGCTGCCCGCCACCATCTACCTGGCCGGCGTTTCCCTGCTGCTGGCAATAGGGATCGGCATTCCGCTGGGGGTGTTGAGCGCGGTCAGGCGCGACACCCCCTTTGACACATCATCCAAAGTATTCGCTCTTTTGGGCCAATCGGTGCCAAATTTCTGGCTGGGCCTGATGATGATGTGGCTTTTCGCTGTAAAGCTTGGCTGGCTGCCCGTCAGCGGCACCGGAGGGTTCAAGCATTTCATCATGCCGGCCATAACCCTGGGTTCCTTCCAGATTGCCGCCATCACCCGTCTGGTCCGCTCCTCGATGCTGGAGACTCTGGACAGCGAATACGTCAAGCTGGCGAGGATAAAGGGTGTGTCAGAATGGAAGGTGCTGTGGAAGCACTGTCTCCGAAACGCGGCTCTGACGCCCCTGACTTATTTCGGGGTAATCGCGGCAATAACCCTGACCGGTTCGGTCACCACGGAAACGGTTTTCTCATGGCCAGGTACCGGCCTGCTTGCGTTCCAGTCCGTATTGTCCCGGGATTTCGAACTGATTCAGGCCCTGGTGCTGGTCTTTTCGACAATGTTCATTCTGTCCAGCTTCCTGGTCGATGTACTTTACGCATACCTGGACCCGCGAATCCGCTACTCCCAGGGCTAAAGGGAAATTGAGAAACACTGAGCAATCATAAGAATGACCGCTGAACAACAATCTATCCCTCCTACAAAGTTGGTCAGAGTTTCGCAATCACCCGGGAAGGCTATGCGATTACTGGGGCGGGCCCGCTACCTGCCCAAATTTCCGCTGACCCTGCTGCTGTTGATAATGGTGGTCCCAGCCATCTTTGCCGACATGATTTCCCCCTACGGTCCACTGGAGACTCCGGAGGGAATCCGCGGACGCCTGCAGCCGCCGGTGTTCGCCGGCGGCAGCTGGGACCATATCCTTGGGACCGACAAGACCGGACGGGACATCCTGTCCCGCATCCTTCACGGTTCCCGTGTATCGGTCATCATCGCAGGCGTCGGGATCGCCATTGCCGGTTCGATAGGTATAACCCTGGGCATCATATCCGGCTACTATGGCGGACTGGTCGACTCGATAATCATGCGGCTGGTGGACATCTCACTCTCCATACCGCCAGTGCTATTGGCCCTGACACTGGCGACGGTCCTCGAACCGAGCTTCAGAACGGTGATTATTGTCGTAGGGGCGCTGCTCTGGTCAATTTATTGCCGTCAAGTCAGGGGAGATACCCTGACGGTGCGGGTCCAGGACTACATAGCAAGGGCGCGGGTCGCTGGAGCGTCGGACCTCCGGATCATGGTCAAGCACATCCTTCCCAATATCACCAATACCCTGATCGTGCTGGCTACACTGCAGGTCGGTTTCGTCATCCTGCTGGAGGCAGGGCTGTCGTTCCTGGGCGTCGGGCTTTCCCGGCCGACTCCGGCATGGGGCCTGATGGTAGCAGACGGAAGGGAAGTCATCATCCGTGCCTGGTGGGTGGCGCTGTGGCCGGGACTGGCCATCATGCTCACCGTGTTCGGTTTCAACCTGCTGGGCGACTGGCTGCGCGACCGGCTGGACCCGCGCCTGCGGCAACTCTAATAGGGTGCCTCGTAAGTCCACTTTACGCCAACTGTAGATGCTGCAGTGGCATCAGCCATTCTCAATGGTTAATGGGGAACGCGGCCTCGCTTCAGACAATCCCAGGACGGGTCCAACAATACTGCAGGGGAGATGGAACCTGTTGAACGCCCTCTGGGGAGGGCCGGCTGGAGGGCAGTTGCCGCACCCCGTTTTCCGGAATCTTCTGCCAGCCAAAGCCGTATCCGTTTTCCTTGACAACAGTACCAAACCATCCTAAAATGCCTGTCGCATCGGCCGGGGTGGCCGAATTATTTATGTTTGGAAGGATAGTATCGGATGCAATTTTTCCAGTACACGCGCAAGTTCATTCTAAATCCGCTATGGGTCTTGGTGGCGCTGGTTGCAGTCATCGTGGCCTGTGGCGGTGATGACGCGACGGCTACACCGGAGGCAGAGGCGCCCGCGGCTCAGCCTACAACGGCTGCGGCGGCACCGGCCGCGACGACTGCCCCGGCTGCTGAGGATCCCCAGGCAACGGAGGCTCCCGTAGCTGAAGCTGAGGCGACGGAAGAGCCCGAGGCAACCACCCGCGCGCCCGGTGCCAGGCCCGAGGTTCAGGCAACACCCACACCAGTTCCTACGGCCGCACCGACTGAGGTTATGGAACCCGAGGCAGGGGTGCAGGCCAAGATTACCCGCGTAAGCATGGCCAACCCGCTGCCGCTGACCGAGAGCAATCGTATCTGGTCGGCTGCTTGGTCCATCCTTATTCAGCATGACCCCTATGGCGAAACGCTGATTGAGAACGATCCCGTCAGTGCGGAGCCCACCCCTGCCCTTGCAGAGAGTTGGGAAGTTACCCCGGACTTCAAGACATGGAAGTTCCACCTTCGCGAGGGAATCCCCTGGCACTTCGATTTTGGTGAGTTTACGGCAGCCGACGTGGAACACACCTACGATCTGATCGTCCGGGAAGACGGTGGTAGTAACTTCAAGGCGATTTGGAACCAGTTCACCCCTAACGTCATAGACGATCACACCATCGAGTTCACTCACGAGAAATTCTTCGTCGATGGTGGCCGCCTGTTCTCGAGGCTCCAGGGCGACCTGGTAATCCAGAGCAAGGCCCAGTGGGACGCCGCGGGCGGCGCGGATGACGCGTACGACGAAAGGCCGGCGGGCACGGGTTCCTACCAGTACGGTGGCCGCGTTTCCGGTCAGTCCCAGTGGTTCGAAAAAATTGATTACGAGCACTGGGCCGGTGAAGACCCCGACTTCCAGGAGTTGGAATGGGTCTGGTCCTCCGAGGAGCAGACTCGGCTTTCCAAGCTGCTGGCCAAAGAGGTCCAGGGCGCCGACCTGTCTCGGGACGTTCGCGTAACGGCGATAGACCGGGGCATGACGGTTGTCTCATCGAACAACGAGAACAACCAGTCCTACGGCTTCTTTGGCGGCACCTACCTCAGCACTTTCGACAGCAACTTGGAGCCCTGGCCGGGCGGCCAGAACCCCTATTACACGGGCCCGGAGCCCTGGCACGACGTCCGTGTGAGGGAGGCCTTCAACCGCGCCGTTGACCGTGATGCCATCGTTGACTCGATCTACTTCGGAAACGCCAGCCCTGTGTATGTCCCGGTTTACGCTCCGTTCACCGAGGGCTGGAACGACCGGTGGGTGTCGGACTTCGACGACAAGTATGGCTATGACCCCGACCGGGCCGTGGAGTTGCTGGCCGAGGCCGGTTACGGACCGGGAGACCTTTCCATCGGCATGCTGTCGACGGTGATCCCTGGCAACCCGGAAATCCCGCAGCTCATCGAAGCCCTGTCCGTGATGTGGGAAGCCATAGGCGTCAACACGTCGATTACGGATATGGAGCAGGGAGCTTGGCTGGACAAGGTACGGGCTCATGATATCCACGAGACCTTTACCATCCTGAGGAACACGCCCATCAGGACTACTCAGGAAGGTCTGCGTGTGTTCTGGGTCTCGGAACCCGACGGCTTCCTGTTCGGGTGGGAGAACGACCTGGTCAACGAAAAGTATGACTGTCTGGAAAGTTCTCTCGATGCCGACGAAAGGGAACAGTGCGCCAGGGACGCAGGCGACTTCATGTTTGACGACTACGCTACCCTGCCCCTGTTCCAGACCACCTTCGACATGACAGTCGATCCGGAATTCATAGCGGGCTGGGTGTATCCCGGGGTGGGTTCCGCTCACCCGACCCACGTTCACCTCATCGAGGCGTGCCCCGAAGGCACCGACCGTTGTGAATAACTTCACTACCGGTTAAAAACCGAGGTCGCACCCAAGTCGGCAGGAGCTGGAGGAGAGTCTGGCCCCTGCCGACATTTCATGGTGTCTCCGTGGCTATTTCGGAAATATAGCCCAGGTACCGGGCCGAGTTAACAGGAGTAATTTCCTCCTCCATCATGCAGCGTTTCATACTGATCAGGTTCGCGCAGGGCATTTTCGCCCTGTGGGTAGTCACCGTCATAGTTTTCGGGATCAGCCGGTCCACCGGCGATCCTGCGGCGATTTTCCTCGGGATCGATGCCTCTGCGGAAACCGTGGCGGAATTCCGTGAACGCTGGGGGCTGGAAGAACCCATTATCGTACAGTACGGCCTGTATATGGGCCGGACACTGCGAGGGGACCTGGGTGATTCTCTCAGGTATCCGGAACTCGGGGCGGGCGGCGCCGTCTTCAGCCGCTTGCCGGCCACCATCTATCTGGCTGGAGCCTCCCTGCTCCTGGCCCTGGCCGTAGGCGTTCCGCTGGGTGTCATAGGCGCGGTCAGGAGAGACAGTCCCTTTGATTCCTTTGGCAAGGGCATCGCCCTGCTCGGCCAGTCGATGCCCAACTTCTGGCTTGGTCTGATGATGATGTGGCTATTTGCTGTCCAGCTCGGCTGGCTGCCAACCAGCGGGACGGGAGGATTCAAGAACTTCATCATGCCGACCATCACCCTTGGTTCGTTCCAGATCGCGGCAATCGCCCGCCTGGTGCGGTCATCGATGCTGGAAACCCTGGACAGCGAATACGTGAAGCTGGCCCGGATCAAAGGGGTCTCTGAGTCGAAGGTTATATGGAAGCATTGCCTCCGTAATGCCGCCTTGACTCCACTGACATATTTTGGAGTCATTGCAGCCGTGGTAATGACCGGTTCTGTCACTACCGAGACTGTATTCGACTGGCCTGGTACCGGTCTGCTGGCATTCCAGTCGGTGTTGTCGCGGGACTTCCAGTTAATTCAGGCTTTGGTGCTGGTGTTTTCCGGGTTGTTCATCGCCTCGAGCTTCCTGGTAGATGTCTTGTATGCCTATCTCGACCCGCGTATTCGCTACAATTAACGCCAATAGAACCAGCTAAGGATTGACTGTCTCAGAAATGGCTAACGAACCAATTTCCGAAGCGGTACCGGCCGAAATACTGACCTATCGGCCCAGCAGGATCAAGCAGGTGCGGAAGGTGGCTTCCCTGGCTTGGCGCATGCCCAAGCTCGCCGTTTTTCTCCTGATGGTAGTATTGGTCCTCCCCGCTATTTTTGCTGACATAATTTCGCCCTACGGCCCGCAGGACTCTCCCGGAGGCATTCGGGCGCGATTACAGCCCCCGGTATTCGCCGGAGGGACCTCAGATCACCTGCTGGGAACGGACAAGGCCGGAAGAGACATGTTGAGCCGTATTTTCCACGGCTCCCGGGTCTCGATAGTCATCTCTGCCCTGGGAATTGCCATCGCGGGGACCATCGGTGTTGCCCTCGGACTGATCGCCGGCTATTACGGCGGCAAGGTGGACGCCCTGATCATGCGCCTGGTGGACGTTTCCCTGTCTATTCCACCGGTCCTGTTGGCGTTGTCCCTGGCAACCGCCCTCAACCCCAGTTTCCGCACGGTGATCATCGTGGTTGCTGCCTTGTTATGGTCCATCTATTGCCGGCAGGTACGGGGAGACACATTGCTGGTGATGCAGCAGGACTACATAGACCGGGCCAAGGTGGCGGGGGCTTCCGGCATTCGAATAATGTTGAGGCATATCCTGCCCAACATCACCAACACCCTCATCGTGCTGGCCACGTTGCAGGTGGGCTTCGTGATCCTCCTGGAGGCCGGCCTGTCGTTCCTGGGAGTCGGCCTGTCGCGGCCCACTCCCGCCTGGGGCCTGATGGTGGCGGATGGTCGCCTAGTGATCATTTCGTCCTGGTGGATCGCGCTGTGGCCGGGCTTGGCCATCATGCTGACGGTGTTCGGCTTCAACCTGCTGGGCGACTGGCTGCGCGACCGGCTGGACCCGCGCCTGCGGCAACTCTAAGCGGGTGCTGAACAAGCCCACGGCATCCCGGCAGTGCAAGTTGCGGTGGCGTCAGGCATTCCCAAAGGAATGAAAAGGACGTCCCCACTTCTCAGGCAATTTCAGGAAAGACCTGACTCTCCCATCAGGGGAGAGTCAGGTCTTTTTTGAAGCCCCTGTTACCGGAGTCCGTCCGAAGGCTGCCACACGCCCTCATATGCCAGTATCATATGTTGCTACGGTTTCGTCAGGGCCTTTTCATTTTCTTAAAGGAGTCTTAAAGTTGTGGTGAAGAAGTGAGGAGGTGGGGAAGATGAGATTGAGAGAAGCCTTGGATGGAGTTCCAGACCACCGGAGCCGGCAAGGCCGGCGCCACCCATTGGGAGCGGTATTGAGTCTGTCAGTTTGCGCCATGCTATGTGGCTCCCGCAGTCTTTACGCCATTGCGCAATGGGGCCGGGACCAAGGAGCCACTGCTGGAGAGGAATTGGGTTTCCCACAGGGGAGAACGCCCTGCGTAGCCACCCTGCACCGGGTGTTCAAGGATCTGGACGTGGATGCCTTCGAAGGGGTGCTGCGGGAATGGGTGCGAGATAGTGGGGTGGATCTGGGCTCCGTGGTGTCAATAGACGGGAAGACGTTGCGTGGGATTCACGGTGAGGAACTGCCTGGGGTGCACCTGGTATCAGCCTACGCCACTGAGGGCAAGGCGGTGCTGAGCCAGGCAGCCACGGCGGGCAAGGGTCAGGAATTGGCAGCGGCCCAAGCAGTGTTGGGGCAGATTCCCCTGGAAGGGAGGATAGTGGTGGCGGACGCTCTGCTGACCCAACGGGAGGTGTGCCAGCAGATTGTAGCTGGCGGCGGAGATTACCTGTTGCCGGTGAAGGAAAATCAGCCTGCATTGTGCCAGGACCTGGTGGAAGTATTTTCCCCCACTGGAAACTGATAGGGTTGCGGGGCCATGGGTACCGCCGTGGCAGGCTGAGGACTGGCGGGAGCGAGGGGCGGAGCTGACTGTGTGGGTGGATGTCTCGCCCAAGCAACGGCACGGGCGCTGGGAGCGGCGGGAACTGTGGGCCTTGTCCGACCCGGAGGTGAACCGGTATGCGGGCAGCGCCGGATCGGTGGGGAAGGAGTGGCCCCACCTGCGGCAGGTATGCCGGCTGGAGCGGCAGAGGAGAGTCCGGGGACGCACCCAGGTGACGGTGAGCTATGCGGTGACCAGTCTTTCGCCCGAGGTTGCCGGAGCGGAACGTCTGTTGCAGATTCTTAGAGGGCATTGGAATATCGAGAACCAGGTGCATTGGGTCCGGGACGTCACCTTTGACGAAGACCGCTCCCAGGTAAGGAGCGGTAACGCCCCCCAGGTGATGGCAGCCTTTCGCAACCTGACCACCACCCTGGTGCGCTGGGCTGGTCATACCAACGTTGCCGCCGCCCTACGCCGCCACGCCGCTCACGTCTCCGAAGCCTTCTTACTCCTCGGCATTACCCCTGAATTCGGAGAATGAAAAGGCCCTGACGGTTTCGTCCATTTCCCTTGACAATAGTAACAATCAACCCTAGAATTCCCGTGGATCGGCTCACTTGGCCGAAGTATTTCTATTTGAGGGACGATTCCGCATGCAGAGATTCCGCGATTTCCGTAGATTGTTTCTTAATCCGCTCTGGATTCTGGGTGCCGCGATCGCTCTGATTGTAGCTTGCGGCGGCGATGACCCGACGAATACTCCCCAGGCCGACGCACCAGCGGCCCAGCCGACAACGGCCGCGGCAGCACCGGCCCCGACGACGGCTCCTGCTGCGGACCAGCCAACGGAGGCCCCGGCAATGGAGGCAACCGAGGCCCCGGCAGGGCCCACTCCCACGACCCGTGCACCTGCGGCGCGGCCGATCTCTGATGCTACTCCCACGGCTGTTCCAACGGCTGAGCCTACCGAGGTGATGGCACCTTCGCCCGCCGTTGAGACCAAGATTACCAGGGTCCGGATATCGAATCCTCCGCCTCTGACGGAGAACAACTATATCTGGACGGCAGCCTGGCCGATCCTGCTCCAGCATGAGCCCTACGGAGAGAGCCTGCTGCAGAATAACGAGGTGACCTCGGAACCCGAGCCGTTGCTCGCAACGAGCTGGGAAATGTCCAATGGATTCAGGAACTGGAAATTCGAACTCGCGGAAGGAGTGCAGTGGCACTTCGGCTGGGGTGAATTCACGGCCGCAGACGTGGCCCATACCCACTACCTGCAATCTCAGGAAGAGGCCGCCGGGAACTTCAAAGGCCTGTGGGTAGACGGAACACCCACTATCATCGACGACCACACCATTGAATTTGAATTTGACCCGCCCATGGTAGACGGTCTGCGTCTGTTCTCCCGCCTGGCCGGTGATCTGGTCATCCAGAGTAAGGCCCAGTGGGACGCCGGTGGTGGAGAACCCTCCGCCTACGACGACATGCCCGCCGGTACCGGTTCATACCAGTATGGTGGCCGCAGGCCCGGCGAGTCCATCTGGTACGAGAAGATCGAGGGCGAGCACTGGAACGGCGAGAACCCTGACTTCCAGGAACTGGAATGGAGGTGGGCTGCAGAGCAGTTCACCCGCCTGTCCCAGTTGCTGGCGGGAGAGGTCCAGGGAGCGGACTTGGCCCGAGAGGTTCAGCCACAAGCCATCGAAGCCGGCATGAGGATTATCTCCTCTAACAACGAGAACAACCAATCTTTCGGAATCTTTGGCGGCATCTACCTCAGCACGGTGGACAGCAACCTGGACCCGTTCCCGGACGGCAGGAACCCGTACCTGAGAGATGAAATTCCCTGGCACGACGTCAGAGTCAGGGAGGCCATGAACCGGGCCATTGACCGCGATGCCATCATCGAAGAGATCTACGACAATCGCGCCACTCCGGTGGTGGTGCCCCTGTACGCGCCGTTCACCGAAGGTTGGAGCGAGCGCTGGGTGGAAGAGTTCGACGACAGGTATGGTTACGATCCCCAGCGGTCCATCGAACTCCTGGCAGAGGCCGGTTACGCCCCGGGTGATGTGGAAATAGAGAGCTGGTCCACCGTGATCCCGGGCAACCCCGAAATCCCACAGCTCATTGAAATCATGTCCACCATGTGGGAGGCAGCGGGGTTCAGCACGAAAATCCAGGAGTGGGACTTCGGTGCCTGGCTGGATAAGATCACCGAACATGATGTCTACGAGAAATTCATCATCGGCAGGAACACGCCGATACGCACCACCCAGGAAGGCCTGCGAATCTTCTTCTCCTCCGAGCCTGATGGTTTCGTGTATGGGTTCGAGCACGACTTCATCAACCAGAACTACAACTGCCTGAGGGAATCGGTGGATGCGGAGGAACGGGAGGTATGCGCCCGGGACGCTGGGGACTACGTCTTCGAACAGTACGCGATGATCCCCCTGTTCCAGATCACCTTTGACATGGTGATTGATCCCGAGTTCATCTCCGACTGGCAGTACCCCGGAGTGGGATCGGCCCACCCAACCCACGAGCACAACATAAGGGCGTGTCCCGTCGGTACTGACCGCTGCGAGTGACGACCCTGGTAGCGCACGCCATTTCATAGGCAGTCTTTCCTAGCAGGCGGGGACCGGGTTTCTCGGTTCCCGCCAATACTGTGCCAACGGGGTTTCGGTACAGGATATGCAGCGATTCATATTGATAAGAATTGCCCAGGGTTTCCTTGCCCTGTGGATCGTTACAATCATCGTCTTTGGTATCGGCCGGGTGACCGGTGATCCAGCGACCATGATCCTGGGTTTGGAGGCCACCCAGGAGGACCTGGAGCAGTTGCGGCAACGGCTCGGCCTGGATAGACCGGTCGTGGTCCAATACGGCATCTATATGGGCAAAGCCTTCCAGGGCGATCTGGGAAGTTCCATCAAGTATCCCGACATCGGGGCCGGTGGTGCTGTTTTGCAACGCCTGCCCGCTACGATTTATCTTGCGGGAGTGTCCCTGCTCTTTGCCATCGCCATTGGTATCCCATTGGGAGTCCTGAGCGCGGTAAAACGGGACTCGGCCTTCGACGGATCGGCGAAGATCTTTGCACTGTTGGGCCAATCGGTCCCAAACTTCTGGCTGGGCCTGATGATGATGTGGCTTTTCGCCGTCAATTTGGGCTGGCTTCCCACCAGCGGGACCGGAGGTCTTAAGAATTTCGTCATGCCGGCCATAACCCTGGGATCATTCCAGGTTGCCGCCATTACCCGCTTGGTGCGGTCCGCAATGCTGGAGACCCTGGACAGTGAGTATGTAAAGCTGGCCCGGATCAAGGGAATCCCGGAGTGGAAGGTGCTCTGGAAGCATTGCCTCAGGAACGCTGCCCTGACGCCGTTGACCTATTTCGGCGTGATTGCAGCCATCACCCTCACAGGGTCGGTTACCACCGAGACAGTGTTCAACTGGCCCGGCACCGGACTTATGGCCTTCCAGGCCGTGCTGGCGCGGGACTTCGAGCTGATCCAGGCGTTGGTCCTGGTATTTTCAGGTCTGTTCATTGTTTCCAGCATCGTCGTGGACATACTCTACGCATATTTGGACCCACGTATTCGCTTCGCATAGTCGGAAGCCGAAGAAGGACCGGTCGATCGTCAAATGGCAATAAATTCGCCATTGTCTGCGGAACAATCGGTTACCTCCACGAGCAGGGCGTCCCAAGTCGCCTCTCGTGCTCTCCGGCTGCTGCGTCTGTCTTTGAGGCTGCCCAAGTTCGCCACCATAATCCTGCTCCTGGTGCTGGTCATTCCGGCGATCTTTGCCGACGTGATCGCTCCCTATGATCCGCTGGAGGCCCCGGGAGGCGTAAGGGACCGCCTGGAGCCCCCGGTCTTCGCTGGCGGAAGTTGGGATTACGTGCTTGGCACCGACAAGGTTGGACGGGATATGTTCAGCCGAATCCTCCATGGCTCTCGAATTTCAATCACCATATCGGTGATTGGAATAGCCATCGCCGGTACCATTGGCACAACCCTTGGCATTATCTCCGGCTATTTTGGTGGTCGTGTAGACACGGTCATCATGCGCCTGGTAGACGTATCGCTATCGATTCCTCCGGTGTTGTTGGCCCTGACCCTGGCAACCGCCTTGGAACCAAGCTTTCAGACCGTTATCCTGGTGGTCGCCTCGCTGCTATGGTCCCTGTATTGCCGCCAGGTCCGGGGAGACACGCTGGCGGTGCGCCAGCAGGACTATATAGCGAGGGCCCGGGTGGCCGGCGCCTCCCACATCCGGATCATGACCCAGCATATCTTCCCGAATATCACCAACACCCTGATCGTTCTGGCCACGCTCCAGGTGGGGTTCGTCATCCTCCTGGAAGCGGGGTTGTCGTTCCTGGGCGTCGGTCTATCGCGGCCTGCCCCTGCTTGGGGGCTGATGGTGGCTGACGGACGGGAGGTCATTATCATCGCTTGGTGGGTAGCGTTGTGGCCTGGCCTGGCCATCATGTTGACGGTGTTCGGTTTCAACCTGCTGGGCGACTGGCTGCGCGACCGCCTGGACCCGCGCCTGCGACAACTGTAGGGACCGGCCTGAAATCGTAGACAGTCGAGGGCCCCGCTGAAAAGCGCAGCACGATTGCAACCTCCGCCCCGTCTTTCCGGCGAAAGGACTTCACCCCGTACTTGATACGGGGCCGGAATCCACAAGGACCATCCATCCCCTCACCTCCCCCGCCGAAAGAAAGCCCCCCCGAGCTCCATACGGGTCGGGGGGCCGAAGGTTGTCGCCGACCTGGATAGGGTGGTCAGCCCCTTGCGTACGCCCGGTGGGGGCTTTGCAACCGTCCTGCTGAAAAGCGGGGGGACCTGCTTCGTCCCATTCGCCGGGGTTCTATTCCTCGGGTACGGGTTCCTGCACCGGGTATTCGAAGTAGGCCGCCGTAATCAGGTAATGGAGCTCGGTGGCGCACTCCTCCACTTCCCGGAGCAGGCAATAGCGGTCCTCGCGGTCCGGCCACTCGTTGTTGATGAGTGAGGACAACCGGCCTGTGAGCCGCTGGACGGCACGGCTGGAGTGCCGCCGGGGACCTCGCCCTATGGTGTCGATTTCGGAGGAAATGAGGTTCACCGATCGGCAAAGTGAGTCGGGCAGCAGTGGGTCGCTGACCAGGAGGTCCAGGACCGGCCCTATGGCCACCTCGGCCTTGTGAATGTGGTGGTAGACCTCCAGGGCGTGGAATATACGGAGCAGGGAGATCCAGTCGGCCTCGACGAACTCCCCGTCCTCATCGGCGTCGCTGGAGTCAACCTGCGACAGCAGCAGGGCCGAGGCCCCTTGGGCCCGCTCAACGTAGCGGCCCAACTGGAGGAAGCTCCACCCCTCGTCGTGATACATCGTGGAATCGGTCAGCCCGTGGAAGGTATTGATTTCCGCGGCCGTGTCGTCGTAAAAGGTCCTCGGCTCCCAGCGCCAGACGCTGGCCATGCTCTGCTGTTGAAGCCTCAGGTAGGAGGCGTTGAGGAAGGTCCACACCTCGGGGCTGATGCAGTGTCGCGTCTGGCGGGCGTTGTCCCGCCCCTCGACGAAGCAACTGTAGACCGAACTGGGATTGGAGCGTTCGAAGGTCAGGTCATCGGCGAGCGCGTAGGAATCAGCCAGGGCGAACTCCTCGTCTCCAAACAACTCGACCCTGCCGCCGGGTGGCTCGCGTTTTACCGTCATGTAGATACGGTTCCAGCCGAAGTGTATTTCCCGGACCGGGCGGTCAACCAGGGATTCCGACTGTAGGCGCAGTAGCCGGCACAGCTGTCCGGCACGCTCCAGGTACCGACCGATCCAATAGAGACTTTGCGCGCTGCGGGAAAGCATGACCCACTCCTGCTATGGGGTGATGGCGTTATCCGGGAAATCGCCAGGTATTGCTCGGGCGACTATGGGTCCTCACCGGGTGGACCGTCCGGATCCTCCAGCACCCAGATATCCTTGCCGCCCCCGCCCTGACTGGAATTCACGACCAGGCTGCCTCGGCGCAGGGCCACGCGGCAGAACGCTCCGGGGACAATGCGGGTCTGTCTTCCGGTGAGAATGAAGGGCCGCAGGTCCACATGGCGCGGCTCAAAGCGCCCGTCGATGAAACAGGGGGACCGGGAAAGGTCCAGCACAGGCTGCGAAATGAACCCGGCCGGGTCGGCCCGAAGCACCCTGGCGTAATCATTCCGCTCCTCCTGAGTGGAGTGGGGACCGATGATCATGCCGTAGCCCCCCGATTCACCCACCCGCTTCACCACCAGGTCGGCCATGTTGTCCAGGGTGTACTCGAGATCCTGGGGACGGCGGCACAGGTAGGTCTCCACGTTCTGGATCAACGGCTCCTGACCAAGGTAGTAGCGGATCATGTCCGGAACGTAAGCATAGACGCTCTTGTCGTCGGCCACGCCCGTGCCTGGGGCGTTGGCGAGGGTGACGTTGCCCAGCTGGGCCGCATCGATCAGCCCTCGCACACCGAGCAGGGAGTCGGGTCGAAAGACGAGGGGGTCGATAAAGTCGTCGTCGACCCGCCGGTAGATGACATCCACCTGCTGCAGCCCGCCGGTGGTGCGCATATACACCAGCCCGTTTCGGACTACCAGGTCTCTTCCCTCAACCAGCTCGGCATCGATTTCCCGCGCCAGGAACATGTGCTCATAGTAAGCCGAGTTGTAGACCCCGGGCGTCAACAGGGCGATCACCGGATTCGGTTTGTTTCCCGGAGAAAGCTCGGTGAGAGTGGTCCGCAGTGTGGCGCCGTATTGCTCCACCTCCTTCACCCGTGAACTGCGATATAGACGGGGAAGGCTGGCCTTGGCCGCCTTGCGGTTGGCAATCATGTAGGAAACGCCCGATGGAACACGAAGGTTGTCCTCCAGGACTCGAAAGCCATCGTTGGTGCGAACGACGTCGCTGCCGCAGACAGCCACCCATGTCCCGTTGGGCGGCGAGAAGTCCTGCATTTCGGGGCGGTACTGAGGGCATCCGCGCACCATGTCATCGGGGATCACCCCGTCGTCGATGATGCGGGCTTCGCTGTAAACATCCTGCAGAAAGAAGTTGAGGGCCCGCACCCTTTGCGTGAGCCCATCGGAAACGGACTGCCATTCTGCGGAAGTCAGAACACGGGGAATGGGGTCCACGGGGATGATGCGCTCCTCGGCCTCCGCATCTCCGTAGACGGTGAATGAAATGCTCTCGCGGGAGAACGTCCCGGTGACGCGGCCCTGAACGCTGGTGAGCTCCTCGGCGGTCATCCGGCCCAGCGCCTCGTAAAGCACCCGGGCGTGCTCGCGGGGAGCACCGTCCGGCAGGAACATCTCATCGTAAACAGAGGGATCGATCTGGTACCCGTCGAACTCCACTGCTTCAGCTCAACTTCGGGCCTGGAATCCGGCCCTTTATTGGTTCCTTTCTACACCCTGGTTGTTCGCCTGTGGTACGGAGGCATTATACCTCGCCCACCGATGGGGCACACTTCCGCCGGGAGTCCACGGGTATCCGTATTGCTCACTACGAACGACGGCAAGCCTCCCGATCCCTGCAGCCGTCAGGTCGCGGTGGCGGCATGGTCGGAGTCGGCGAGAGAGACCTCGGGCGGCGGGATTCTCGGAATGATGATGGTCATCTCGGTATACTGGTCCGGCTCCGACTGCACGTCGATGCTGCCGCCGTGCTGCCGGATGATATCGCTGGTGATGGCCAGGCCCAGCCCGGTACCCTGGTTCGTAGGCTTGGTTGTAAAGAATGGGTTGAAGATCTTTTCGATGATATCCTGCGGGATACCCGGACCGTTATCCCGGATTCGCACCTCGACTTCTTCTTCCATGCCCCGGGTGGTGATCCACACCGTGGGCGAATAGCCTTCGAAGCCGATTCCCTGGTCGGCCAGTCTTCGGCGCTTTTCATCGGTGGCCTGGCAGGCATTGCCGACAATGTTCAGGAACGTCCGGCCCAGGTCCTGAGGAATAGCTTCCACGTCGCCGATGTTCTCATCGAGATCCTGCTCGACGGTCAGCTGGAACTCCGTGTCGGTGGCACGGGCGCTGTGATAGGCCAGCATGGCGTGTTCTACCACCAGGGTGTTCAGGTCGACGGGCTGCCAGTTATTGGTGCCACGACCCATGAGCAGCATGTCATTGACGATGCGGTTCGCGCGGTCCCCGTGGTGGCGGATGCGCTCCAGGTTTTCGACCAGGTCGTTGGAAATGTCGGTGATCAGCGAAAGGTCCAATGCATCTCCGCCATCCTCGATGGCTTCCCGCATCTCGGACAGGAGCTCCTCCGATGACTCTGAGAAATTCTTGACGAAATTGAGCGGGTTGCGGATCTCGTGCGCCACCCCGGCAGTAACCTCACCCAGGGCTGCCAGCTTCTCCCGCATTACGATCTGGTCCTGGGCCGTCTGCAGGTCCGTGAGGACCACCTCCAATTCGGCGTTCTTGCCCTCCAGTTCGCTGTTCAGTTCCTCGACGAGGTTCAGCCGGAGCGCTTCCAGGGAGTTGTGGCGGAATACCTCTAGGGCTCCGGCCATTTCGGCAATTTCATCGTGCCCGACAATCTCCACCTCCTCCTCCAGTTGCCCCCCCGCCATGCGCCTCATTCGCTGTGAAAGCATGTTGATGCGATGGAGTAGAACCCGCCCGACGAACAGCCAGCTTATAAGGATGGCAGTAACCACGCTGACGACGCTGATGATGAGCAGCAGCGTACTGCCGGTGGCGATGGCCTCGGTGGTGGTGTCTGCCGCATCCCCGGCGGAGACCACGGCGTTGCCCACCATGAGGTCAACCTCATTCACGAGGCTGGCCGTCTGCTGCTGGCTGAGACCCAAGAGGGTTTCCTGCTCCTGGGCCAGGAGCCGGCTGGAGCGAATGACAACAAATAT
The DNA here is from genome assembly GCA_965208825.1 of Dehalococcoidia bacterium. GTDB lineage: Bacteria > Chloroflexota > Dehalococcoidia > Lucifugimonadales > UBA3495 > VXOI01. The sequence continues at coordinate 1,268,824 of CBDBPP010000005.1, read as the reverse complement.
TCCGTCGGAGGCAAGGCCCAGGTCTCTCAATCGGTCGTAGTGAGGCTCCAGCTCCCTTTCCAGCACAGGGTTGTCCAATGCGGCGAGGTTGCGTTCCAGGCTTGCAATTGTGGACTCAAACCTCTCCTCTTCGGCTTCTACCAGTGCCGGGTCCATGATGCTGAAGGCGGTGGAAAGCTGTTGCAGGGCTATGTTGGTGTCAGCTTTCAATTCGGACAGGTGCCAGTAGGTACCGAACTCACCAATGGAGAAATGGACCTGCTGGGGAACAACCGGGCCCCCTCGCTCTCTCCGTCCGGTCAGCAAATAGAATAGCTCATCATCCACGGCGGGAATGAGGCTGGTATCCATCTGGGCGCGAAGACTGCCCATTTCAGCCTGTAGTAGCTCAGTTCGGGCTGCTATTACGAAACCCCTCTGGGCATTATCGCGAATCGTTTCGATATAGTCCTCGAGAGAATCGGAATAGATGCTGATGCGCTCAGCCCGGGTGGCGTCAGCCGCCTCCAGGGTCGCGAGGTGCTCTTTGAAAGCATTATCGGCTTCTGCGATTTCCAGCCAGACGAAGGCCACCTCGCGCAGATCGGTGGCGGTAGTCAACCTTGGTGCCGCCGCACCAAGGGCATTGCTGTATTCCGCCACACCGAATGCGGCCTCCATCTCGGGTATGCTGCCCTCGTTCACCACAGCCTGCGCGTTACCCACCCGGCCGAAGCTGAACCAGCCGATGAGGCTGGCCGCCACGGTTAGCGCCACCGCCACGCCGAAGGCGGCGAACAGCTGGGTTGATATTCGGAACCGGAGCGCCAAAAGGCGTTTTGCAATGTCCATCAGCAGTCCTCGTTCCGCGAGGATATGGGCTATTGTTCCAATAGGTTATTTCAGTTGACAGTATCTCGCAGGGATTCGATGGCGTGATATTGGCCGTCGGAACCGATTACAGTGAGAAACACTGAATCGGAGCCCTGGTTATCGCCAGTGCTGCCGGCGAAACTCAGGCGAAACCCATCGATATCGAACTCGCCTCCATTGAGCAGCGCGTTCATAAAACATGTCCGATCGACGTCCCGGCCACAACGCTGCAGACCTTCGATGGCCAATCTCCCCGCCAGGTATCCCTCCAGGGATACGAATCCCGGATGCGCGGATTCGCTGTATTCGGCCAGGGCATCGAGATACGACTTGACCACCGGCAGGGTATTGTCCCACGGAAAGGGAACCACCTGGGTCACAAACACACCCTCGCCATGGGATCCCAGTTCGTTGGCCAGGGCGTTGGAACCCACAAAGGACAGGGTAATGAACTCGGCGTCAAGGAGGTTCGACTCCCGGGCCCACAGGATGAACTCGGCTATGGGCTCGTATGCCCCGACCATGATGACACCCTGGGGACGTCCTTCGCTGAGCTCAAGCAGCGCCGTTTTGACCGCGGTGGTGTTACGGGGATACACGCCAACGGAAACGGGCCTCAGCCCACGCCTGTCCAGGGCTGCCAGCGCCCCGTTATATCCGGCCCTGCCGAAGGAATCGTCTTGGTAGAAAACGGCGATGCGATTCATGCCAAGGTCAGTGGTAAATCGCTCAACCATTTCCTCGGTCTCCTGGTTGTAGGAGGCCCGGAGGTTGACGATGTTGTTCCAGTAGGGTTCACGCAGAAACGCTGCACCGGTGAAGGGCGCCACGAAAGGGACGTTACTATCGGCAGCAATGGGGGTTGCTGATCGGGAGGTGGGTGTTCCAACCTCCCCGATCAGAGCGAATACCTCGTGCTGATCAATCAGCTCCCGGGTATTCTTGGCGGCAGGTTCAGGCTCGTATCCGTCGTCCAGGGCAGACAATTTCAACTCCCTGCCGTGCACTCCTCCCTTCCTGTTGACCTCAGCGAAGGCCGCCTCTATTCCGAGGCGCAGGTTGATCCCGAGTTCCATGGAATTTCCGCTGAAGGCCGCAGACTGGCCGAACAGCACGGCGTCCTCCGTAATACCGGAGGATTCGGGAGCAACGCTGGAAACAGCTGGTGCGGTGGGAGTGGGGGTAGGAGAGGGAGCCCGGGTGCCTGGGGTGCCGCAGGCCAGGATCGCAATCAGCAGCGCGACGGTGGTCAGAAAGCACGCGCGGGATGAAAGGCACCAGGAACGGAGAGCGCTCCTGAGTCCGCGCCCTCCACCGGCCGGGACCGACTGTATTGCGTAAGCTTTCAAGCCCAACTTGTGCGCGCCCCCGGAAATGAAAGAAACGGCCCCAGCCAGCCCTCTGTGGGTTTGTGGCCTCTGGACCGCTTCAGCGAGTGGGAAAAATTGTTCCTTCGGTTCACTCTCGCTTCGTAACCATGGTCAGCCGGTTCTTTCCGTCTTTACGCTGATAGGACAGGTCGTCCATCAATGTGCGGACGAGATGAATCCCGAGCCCGCCGATGGGCCGCTCGTCCAACAGGGCATCGACATCAGGCTGAGTCGCCTCGTGCAGCGGATTGAAGGGGTAGCCGTCATCGGACACCTCGATGGTCAGGGAATCGTCCTCCGATGTGAGCACGATTTCTATCTCGGGGAGACGGTTGCTGCCTGCGGCTCCATGGGTCAGTATATTGAGCCCGACCTCCTCCAGCACCAGGTTGACCTTGAAAGTCAAGCTATCCGGCCACTCCTCCCGCTGACCGAGTTCATCGACTGTTCCCTGGATCATCTGAAGATTATCGGCGTGGCTCGCTTGCGAGCCGGGCCCGATCTTCAGGTAAACGGTCTCGCTCAACTCTAATCTCCAACTTTCCGGAGGACCAGGCAGGTAACGTCGTCAGACTGCGGCACTCCTCCGGCAAAATCCGAGACCGCACGCAGGATCAGTTCGTTGACCTGCCTGGCGGAGGTTGGGTGGGTGCCCGCAAAAATCTGCCTGAAGCGGTCCATTCCAAATTCTTCACCCCCGGAATTCATGGCCTCGGAGACTCCATCGGTATAGAGGACTAGTGTATCCCCAGGCTCGAGGGTAATGCTGTCCTGCTCGTATTTCAGTCCAGGCATGACCCCGAGGGCCACTCCCCCGGTGGACGCCAACTCCTCGGAGGTGCCGTCGGGATGCAGCAGCATCGGGTTATTGTGGCCACCGTTGGCATAGGTGATGACACCGGATTCAGGATCGAAGACAGCGTACAGCAGGGTCACGAACATGAAGGTCTCGTTGTCTTCGTTCAGCAGGTCATTAACCTCCGAGAGCACATCTCCCGGATCGCTCAGACCGATGGCCGCACCCTTGAGTAGAGTGCGGCTGGACATCATGAACAGGGCCGCGGGGACACCCTTGTCGGACACATCCGCAACCGCCAGCGCCAGACGGCCGTTTTCCAGGGGAATTACGTCAAAGAAATCACCGCCAACGTTGCGGGCCGGCGCCATATTGCCGTAGACCTCGTAACCGCGCCCTTCGGGGAAACTGGTCGGGAGAATTCCCTGCTGGATCTTGCTGGCCACGTCCAGCTCGTTCTGCAGGGCAACCAGCTTGTCCCGGGAGAGCAGCGCCTCCTTCCACTCGGCCATGTGGGTAAGGGTGCGTTCGATGGTAATCTGGAGATCCTCGAAGTCCAGGGGCTTTGTCACAAAGTCGAAGGCGCCCCGATTCATGGCGGTCCGAATATTCCGCATATCGCCGTAGGCAGAAACTATGACCGATCGGATATTGGGGTCTACCTTGGGAATCTGCTCCAGCAGGGTCAGGCCATCCATCTGCGGCATATTTATATCCGAGACGACCATGTCAATGTCCGCTTCGCGCTGGAGAACTTCCAACGCTTCAACGCCATTATGAGCGAAAACGAATGCGTAGCGCCCGGCCCTTATATTCCTTCGCATCCTCTGTAAAATCAGCGGTTCGAGGTCGGGCTCGTCATCAACAACGAGTATCTTGTAGGGTTCGATATGCGAATCCTGAGCCGATGCCACCATTTGATCCGATCCCCTCCCGTAAATTCATCCCTGCGGTACCGGTTGGCAGGTGGGGTCTCAAGCTGTGGCTTTCATCTAGCTCGAAACGGCGGTCATCGCAGCCTGCTGATCGTCGTGGATGTCGATGATCTGGTCGAATCCGCTTATGGTGAAAACGTCGCGCACGGACTGGGACAGCGAGCAAACCGCGAACTTCACGTTGGCCGTCCGCATGTCCTTGGCGGTCAGCAGAATGACCCGCAGGCCGGCACTGCTGATGTAGGACAGCTCTTCGAAATTGAGAATCACCGCTTTGTCGTCATCGGAGATGACATCCTTCAGCGCGTCCTGGAACTCGGACGCATTGGTCCCATCCACACGTCCACCGGCCTTGGCAATCAGAGTAGCTCCGTCCCTCTCAGCATTTATCTCCATATCACCCACATCCTTGATTTGGCATCAAGCCTGTAAATTCTAATCGGCCTATCGTGCAGCAGTCCCGCAATTCCTTGCCCGAACACTTTGGACGACACTCGTCGTTAAAGACGAAAGGTTGCGACTAGTATAATACAAACTAGTCATTCCTTGAACCAGTCGCATGACCCTTGGACAGTCGCAAATGTCTGGGGAGTTAAATCTCAGTCCCAATTAAAGACCTCGGCCGGGCCAATCGATCCGGCCTACGCTTCGGACCTCTTTAGATCCTGGGCAGACAGCCATAACCCGCCCGGTTACCTGGGGAGATAGTAAAAGGAATTCCAAACCGCTAGAAACGCGGTTCGGCAGGGGCTTGCCGATCACCGAACTGCCGTTACTTCGAGCTGGACACCTTCGTGTTGCTGGATGCGGCTGATAACCTCAAATAGGTTGCGAGCGTAGGGATTGCCAGTCGGCCCGAACATTCGCATGAGGCTCTTGGGCGGCTTGTCGGTAAGTGCACCAAGCTCCTCGAACCCCATGGTAGAGTTGATGTAGTCACGCAGCACGATCTTGCCAGTATCGACGTCCCCTGCAAGCAGACATTCGATGCCTTCCTTCAGCAATCCTTCTCGAAATGCTGGGTCACTCTCTGCGCGGGCTTGCACGGTCTCCTTGAAGTCACGGGTGAGCGGCATATCTCGTACCTCCTACTGCTTGCGACGTCTGTACTCACGCCAGAGTTCGCGAGCATCCTAAATGTCCCTCTGCTGGCGCGCCTTGGTGCCACCGCCAAGCAGGACTATCAGGGTGTCTCCGTCTCTACCGAAATAGACCCGGTACCCTGGACCAACGTTGATACGGAACTCCAGCACACCTCTGCCGACACTTCTCACATTAGACAGGTTGCCAGCCTCCATGCGGGCTAGGGCGGTCCTGACCCTGGCCGCCGTCCCAGAGTCGAGAGCGTCAAACCAGCGACCGAAGGGGCTTCGGCCGCGATCGTCAACGTATTCTCTGATATCGACCATCCAGAATATGGTAACGTATATGTTACCAAGATGCAATCCTGAGAAGGCCCTCTATCAGACAGTTCAAGGGTTGTCGCAAGAAGTGTGTTGGAGCGGGTACCAAGGTGTGGACCGTCGGCCTCTACGGACGCCACCGACTGAGCGTTCAAGACCAAGGTCTGAGGGCTGCAATGACTGGGGATGAGTTCGATACTCTTCAGGTCTCAAGTATAAAATGGTACCCCTGGAGGGACTCGAACCCCCGACGCGCAACTTAGGACGCTGCCGCTCTATCCTCTGAGCTACAGGGGCATGCCGACGCGAAATGCCCGAGGATGCAACACTATACGGGCGGAACTCGCACGAAAAGCATCCCAAATGGTCTCTCGCGTGTCAAGGGGTGGACCAGATTGGCAGGGTTCTGAATCAGGTGGTCAAGCTCCGGAAAGTTATCTGGTGGTAGCGTAGGGGCAGGTTTCAAACCTGCCCCCACACAGCGCAAACCACCTAAATCGGAACACTATCGACCAGATTCCGGGAATTTTCGGATTGAGACTCCCACCGAGCCGGTCCGGGAGAATGCTCCGCTAGTCCGGCACTCGAACCAGTTTCTGCATGGAGCGCAGCTCGCGGGGCGGGTCCATGTGCCGGCCGTAGTCGGTCCAGGCAACCTCCGCCACGTAGACGTCGCCTCTGGAGTCGACTGCTATCCCGTGCGGGGAATAGAACCGTCCCGACTGGTCGCCGTAGCTTTCCCTCCCGACCCTGGCCAGGACCTTGCCCTTGGTGTTCATTACCGTCACGCGGGGGCCCAGGTCCGTGCCGATGTCGTTGGTGGCAATGCCGCCGTAGTACTCGCCGATGTACAGCAGCGTCTCTCCGGACCGGTCGTCGAGGCAGATGGCGGCGGCGCGGGAGAGGTTGCCCCACTGGGTCTCGTATTTGCCCTCCGGGCTGAAGACCTGGATGCGGTGGTTCTCGCGGTCGGCGACAAAGACCCAGCCGTCCCGGTCCACCTCGACGTTGTGGACGATGTTGAACTGGCCGTCACCGGTGCCCGACTCACCCCAGGAGAAGAGCAGTTTGCCATCGGGAGAGTACTTGTGCACCCTGGCGTTGGAATAGCCGTCGCCCACGTAGAACTCTCCGGTCCGCTTGTCGAAGGCCACGTGGGAGGGGACGCAGAAGGGATCGCCGCTCATCCTGGGGCTGGGCTGGTGGGGAGTGCCCATGGTCATGAGCAGCTTGCCCTCGGGCGTGAACTGCCGGACGGTGCTGTCCCCGTTGTCCACGCAGAAGAGCGTGCCGTCGGGCGCGACGGTGACCCCATGGGGGTTGGCGAAGACACCCTGGCCCCATGTGCGCAGCAGATTGCCGTCGGTGTCGAAGACGAGCATCGGGATGGTGCCGCGGTTGAAGACATAGACGTGGTCGTTGGAATCGACCGCGACGGCCGTACCCTCCTGGTAGACCACGCCCTCGGGAAGATTGCCCCAGTTCACGCCGGAGACCTGGTATTGGAAGCCGTTCTCCCCGAGAACGACCGGCCCGCCCGTGCCGCCATCGGCGCTGTGTCCCTCGGTTCGCAGGCCATACTCCCAGTCCTGTTCCTTGTCGGCCATCTCTTTGACCTCCGTCAGTCGGCGCCCTGGGGCGCTCCGATTGGTGCCAATATATCACGCCACGTGCCGGGAGGTGGGTTCAGGCCGCGCCCTGCATGGGCCCCGGCAGTGGTAATATTGCCGTGACTCCGCGCCCCCCGGTGCGCGGTAACCCGAGACCACACCCAGCGGACGGTTGCCGCCGCTATGAGGATGAAATGGACGAAACGATAGTCCTGCAGAACGCCACCATATTCGACTCCACGGGGCGAGAACCCTACGGCCCGGGGACCGTGGTGATCACCGGCGACCGGATAGCCGCCGTGGGGCCGGAAGACCAGGTGGCGGTGCCCCGGGATGCAAGGGTCATCGACGCAGCACATCATACGGTGATGCCCGGCCTGATCGATGCCCACACCCACGTCGGGGTGGTGGACAACTCCTTCGGTTCCAACCACGAGGATAACCACCCGGGGGCGATCTACGCCTATTCGGTGGCCGGCGTCCTGCGGGACACGCTGATGGCCGGGTTCACCACCATCCGCGACGCCGGCGGCTGCGACTACAGCTTCAAGGTGGCGGTGGAGTCGGGCAGGATTCCGGGTCCGCGCATTTTCACCAGCCAGGCCTTTCTGTCGCAGACGGGCGGCCACGGCGACATGCGCCAGAGGCACGACCGCTCCGAACCCCGGGCCAACCACCGGCTGGCCCCCCGGCCCGCCATCTGCGACGGGGTGCCGCAAGTGCGCCAGGCGGCCCGGGAGCAGCTGCGCACCGGCGCCGACCAGCTGAAGATCATGGCCGGCGGAGGGGCTGCCTCTCCCACCGACCCGCTGGACTCCCCCCAGTTCACCGTGGAAGAGCTGGCGGCGGCGGTTTACGAGGCCAGGGCGGTGAAGAAGCGGGTCATGGCCCACGTCTATGTGCCGGAGGGGATCAAGAACTGCGTCGAGGCCGGCGTGCGCAGCATCGAGCACGGCAACTTCCTGGACGAGGAGGGAGCGTCCCTGATGCGGGAAAACGACATGTACCTCGTCCCGACCCTTACGGTCTACGAGATCATCGCCGAACGCGGGCGGGCGCAGGGCATTACCGAGGAGACCATCGGAAAGATCAACATGGCCAGGGGGGCCGGGCGCCAGAGCGTGGAGATCGCGATGGCCGCGGGCGTGAACATCGCTTCGGGTGCCGACCTCTACGGTCAGAACGCAGGGCTGAAGGCCATGGAGCTGGAAATGAAGGCGGCGATCCTGGGGCCGATGTCCAGCCTGATATCGGCGACCCGCACCAACGCTGAGCTCATCGAGCGTTCACAGCAAATCGGTACGCTGGAGCCCGGCAAGCTGGCTGACGTGATCATGGTCCGGGGCAACCCGGTGGACGACATCCGGATCCTGCAGGACGCGGACAATATTCCCCTGGTGCTCCAGGCAGGCCGGGTAGCCAAATGGGAAGAGCCTGGGTAGACGGGACGGCCCCCACGGTAGCCTGTCTCAGCAAGATAGTTCGATGCCAGCAGGACAATCAGACAGTCAGAACCGGATAACCAAGCAGGAGGGCAGACCCATGGCAGACATGAAGATTGCGACCCTATCCGGCGACTACGCCGTGCTCCCGGAGGCAACCGTCGAGGACTTCAGGGACAGCCTGCACGGCGAATCGCTGCGGCCCGGCGACGACGGGTACGACACGGCCCGCCGGATCTGGAACGGCATGGTCGACAAGCGGCCCGCCCTCATAGCTCGCTGCAGCGGCCCGGCCGACGTCATCGGCGCGGTCAACTTCGCCAAGGAAAACAACCTGCTGATCTCGGTGCGCGGCGGCGGCCACAATTTCCCCGGTAACAGCGTTTGTGAAGACGGGCTGATGATCGACCTCTCGCGCATGACAGGCGTCCGCGTCGACCCGGCGGCCCGGACCGTCCGGGCCCAGGGCGGGACCAAGTGGAAGGCCTTTGACTACGAGACCCAGGCCTTCGGTCTCGCCGCCCCCGGAGGAACCGACTTTGACACCGGCATCGCCGGCCTCACCCTGGGCGGTGGCATCGGGTGGCTCTCCGGCAGTTTCGGCCTGAGCTGCGACAACCTGGTATCCGCCGACGTGGTCACCGCCGACGGCTGCACGCTGACCGCCAGTGCCCAAGAAAACCCCGACCTGCTCTGGGCCCTCCGGGGCGGCGGTGGCAACTTCGGCGTGGTGACATCGCTGGAGTACCAGCTGCACCCTGTCGGCCCCCAGGTGCTGGGCGGCTCCCTGATCTACCCCTACGACAGAGCCAGAGAGTTCCTCGCCCTGTTGGGGGAGTTCACCGCCGGCATGCCCGACGAGATGAACCTGATCGCCTTCCTGAACACCCTGCCTGACGGGGGCGGCAAGGCCTGCACCATTCTGCTCTGCCACCACGGACCCATCGACGAGGCGGAACGGGCCATCCGTCCGCTGCGCGAGTTCGGCCCTCGACTGGTGGACGACGTGCGTCCCATGAGCTACACCGAGGCCCAGGCCCTGGCGCTTTCCGTCCAGGGGCGCAATAACTACCTGAAGTCCCACTTCATGAAACACGTAAGCGAGGAAGCGACGGAAATCATGCTGGACTACTTCGAGCGGGTGGCCTCCCCGCTCAGTTCCGTATTCTTCCAGTTTCTGGGCAACGCCACCCGCCGCGTGCCCGCCGGCGACACCGCCTTCGGCCACCGGGGTGCCCTGTGCGAGTGGGGCGTGAACGCGGTGTTCCTGGACCGTGGGGAGTCCGAGATTCACGTGCGCTGGGCCCGGGAGTTCGCCAACGACATGCTGCCCTTCTCCTCGGGAGCCTACGTTAACCAGGTCGGCACCGAGGCCGAGGAGGGTGCCGAAGCCATACAGGCAGCCTTCGGCGACAACTTCCAGAGGCTGGCGGCCCTGAAGCAGAAGTACGACCCGACGAACCTGTTCAGCCACAACCAGAACATCCGGCCTCGCATTTAGGCCCCGGAGGGGCAGGATGCGGCAGGCCGCATCCTGGACTTTTACCGTTACATTTCTCTTAGCGCGCGCAAGGCCATCCGGCACTCCCGCGAAAGCGGGAGTCCAGGACGTGTCCTTTGCATGTGCGTCGAATGCTCGCCTGCACGGAAAGGACGAACAGATCTTGAAGAGGCCTTGCCCGCCTTTATCATGCCTTGGCTCGCATGAGGAGGCCGGATATAATATGTCCATGGTCATGATTATGGTCATATATTAAAACTGGACAACAAAGAGGCACACCAATGGCAACCGACATGAACGATCCCAATGGCCCCCGGACCGTCAAGGCGTCGGAGTTCAAGGCCAAGTGCCTGAAAATGATGGACGAGGTGGCGCAGAGCGGCGAGGAGATCGTTATCACCAAGAACGGGCGCCCGACAGTCCGGGTGGTCGCCTACCGGACAAAACCCAAGACCCTGTTTGGAATTGACCGGGGTAAACTGGAGATTCTTGGCGACATCGTCTCCCCGCTGGAAGTTGAATGGGAGGCAGAATCGGACCCCGACCGGGTGCTCAACCCATGATTCTGCTGGACACCCACACGGTCCTCTGGCTCAGGTCAGGCCACGCCGGGCTGGGTCCATTGGCGCGGGACGAGATACAACAGGCGTGGGAGTCTGACGAGGTTGGAGTGTCGGCCATTTCCTTCTGGGAGATGGCGATGCTGCGAGACAGGGGACGCATCGGGTACCCGGAGAACGTGAGCCAGTGGCGGCTGGAACAATTGCAGCAGGGCCTGATCGAGATTCCGGTCGACGGGGAGATAGGCATCCGGGCCAACGGCCTGGCTGATTTTCATGCCGACCCGGCCGACCGGATCATCGTTTCCACTGCCCTGGAGGGGCACCGGCTGGTTACCGCCGACCAGCGAATCCTGGGCTGGAGCGGCAGCCTGGACCGGCTGGACGCCAGGAAGTAACGGGGAACGGAGGTCCACCACAACCGCATGGTCGCCCACGGCCCGCCGGAGGAGAGCCCGCTGACGCCCATCGGGACGGCGGTGCGAAAGGCGCTGGGGATTCCGGAGTAGCTTCGCCGGGTTTCGGGGTGGCGCGGACTCAGGCGAAATCGTAGCTGAGCACGTATGAGTGCTGCCCGTCCTGGTTGTCGATTTCTAGGGTGCCCGAGATGCCCGCCAGCTCTCCAGTGCCCGAGTCCGGCACAATGGTGACCCTCAGCTGGGCATCTCCCCGGTTCATCATCCCGCTGTGCTGGAGCACGAATGAGCCCGCCCTCTCTCCCACCGATCCGGTGAAGTGCTCGATGGCCACGTAGCCTGCCGAACCGGGGGTGCCGGTGAAGGCCGCGATCATCTGCGCCTCCGAATCGCCGGTCATGTCGCCGTGAAACTTCTTGGTCACCACGTTCCGGCTCAGGGTCAGTCCATCCTGCTCCACGAAAGGCGGCTCGGCACTGATGGTCACGTCCAGAGATCCTTGGGCAATGGGCATCCTATACTCCTTTTCCCATGTCGGTAGCGTCCAGCTGTGGGGTAGGCCGGTTACCCACGGAAGCGGGGCCTCGGCCTAGCGCCAGTCGTGGAGGGGCCGCCAGCCCAGCATGCGCTGGATCTTGGCGGTACTGATCACGCTGGCAGTGCCCTCCAGTCCCTCCCGGATCTCCACGCGGTCACCAAAGTTGTTACGGACGATGTCAATGGTGGGCTCGGCGAAGCGGCTGGAAGGCTGGGCCAGCATGAACGCCTCGTATTCGTCGATCTCGGCGTCCAGGGCCAGCGCCTGCGCCGTCGCCACGTCGTCGGCGTCGGCATGGGCCCACATGACCAGGGTCAGAGGGTTCTCCGGCGTGGGTGCGGTCCAGGGAAACTCCGCCACCACCTCGGGCAGCGGAACATTGGTGAAGCGCAGGGCCACTACGGTGGTGTCCGAATTGCGGGCGATCATCCGGCCGATGTCCTCGCCGACCTGCTTGGTCAGGCCGTAGGGCTCGAAGGGCATCATTGGGTGCTCCTCGTCCAGCGGCAGGTACCGCGGCACAAAGGCGTTGCCGTCATGGGCCCAGCCCATGCCGAAGGCGCTGGAGCAATAGACCACCCGGCGCAGTCCCAGCTCAGCCGCCGACATCATCACGTTGAAGTCGGCGGGCACGTTGTTTGCGAAGATTTCCCTCGGCTCGGCCCGGGAAGGGCCTGGAATGGCCCCCATGTGGACGACCGCCTCCGCTCCCCGGAGAATCTCATGCACGGCCTCGGCGTTGCCCAGGTCGCAGCGCACGAACTCCGCCGGCAGGTCGTTGGCCTCCACCTGGTCGGTGGCAAGAATGTCCCGGCCCTGATCGGCCAGCAGTTGCACCACCCTGCGTCCCAGCCTGCCCGCTGCACCCGTTACTACTATCATTTCGTCCCCCTTAGCTTTCTTGTGAGTCGCCCCGACTGTCTCAGGCCTCCCGGCAGAAGGCGCGTCAGGATCGGTCGAGGCCGTGAATGCCCCGGTAGTCGACGGTGGGAGGCGACTGCCAGCCCTCCAGGAGCGCCGGGGCCGGCTGGTAGACCTCCACGCCCAGCGGGTGGCAGGTCTCGATGGGGTCGATGGACTCCTCCTCGCCCCACACCTTCACCGAAAGGTCGCCGTGGGGACAGGTGGAGATGGCGCACAGCAGGTCTATCTCGGCCAGGAACTCGAAGTAGTCGCCCTTCCTGGCCGGTGAGGGCTTGACGAAATATTGGTCGCCCTGCGTGAGGCCGGTCACCTGGAAGATGTTCAGCACGTCGTGAACGTCACTCTCGTCCAGGTGGTGGGGAGTGATGGCACGCACCAGATTCGAGTGGCAACAGTAGTCGAAATCCTCCCCGTTCAGCAGCTTGTGGACGTAGGGGTCGCAGCGGGTGCCCAGCAGGTCATGGCATCCGGCGCCGTCCTCGTCCAGCGGATAGTCCACGGAGTCGCCGGTGATGGTGAGCATGGGCCGCAGGTAGGGGAGGCAGGACCACAGCCGGTCGAAGGTGGTGACGTGGGCGCGGTGAAGCTGCTTGGTGCGGGCCGCCCAGAACCGTTCGCGGGGATTGTTCAGGTTCCAGGCGTTAAAGTCGGCCACCTGGGCGCCTTCCACCACGACGATACGGCAAATCTGGCCTGCCAGGACCGGCCAGGCACTTCCCGAGCGTATCGGCACGACGAACCGGTCGACCAGGGTTCGGCTCTCCGTTTCCTGGCCAAGGCGGCCATAGAACTCGCGGTCGACGTCAATGGGAGTGCCGGGCCTGGGCAGGTATATCACCCTGGGCGCTGCCATAGGACCTCCCGGAACCGATTAATCGAGTCTCGCTGCTCCCGGCCTGACCACCCACCGGGGCTCCCGGCAGACTTGGCGGCCACCTGTGTCAGATTACCACGAATCGGACCGGGGAGCTGGATGGCCGTCCTCCCGGCATGGGCGATCGCAAAGACGGCACCCGGTGTACGCAAGGGCCCAACCGTCGCCCCCGCGAAAGAGGGAGTCCAGTGATTGTCGCCGGTTGGAACGCTGGACCCCCGCTTTCTCCCCGTTTTCAAGGGATGACGGTTTCTGAGTGCTTGAGACCCATTGCCAGCCGGGCGGCCGATGGCGACGCGCTATTTTCATAACAATGACGGGGAATGACGGACGGGTCGGAGGGACGGTTCGGGAAAGAATTCTTCCCATCGGTTCCCATCCTTTCTCATGGGGTCCCATTTTTCCCGTTTTTTTCGTCGATTTGTAGCTAAAGCAGGGGGTCCGGGAGGAGAAAACCGGGATTCCGGTGCCATTTCGTCCCATTCCGTCCTGCGGCGGGTGCGGAGTGGGGGCTGGGGGGCGAAGTTTCCTGCCGTCTCCCCGTTTTCGCGGAGATGGCAGGGGATGACCGCGGGGCTGGTTGCGATGTCGATGGATGGCATAGATCCAGAGTAAGGAGTGGACGGAGGGGTTGGCAAGGGGCAAGTGTCAGTAACTTGGGTCCGGGGGGCAGCCGGGCAACCACAAGGGTTGCCCCTACAGGGGACATCGGCGCAGGACAAATTTCCACCCTGGGCATCCCACCGGACCGGGCCGTGTCCATCGCAGGACGGGCGGCGGCAAGCAAAAGTGCTCCGTGACCTGTAGAATTGCCAGCAGCCAGGCGGGAGGAGGTTCACCACCATCATGAAGTTCGCCCTGTTTCTGCTGGGTTCCTGGACCGAAAAGGAGACCGGCGCCCAGAGCCGGATCTTCGGCGAAATGCTGGAGCAGATCGAGTACGCCGAGGAGCTGGGCTTCGATTCCATCTGGATCGCGGAGCATCACTCGAGCCGTTACGGCATCTGTCCCTCACTGCTGCCCCTGCTGGGCCACGTTGCCGCCCGGACCAGGAAGATCCGGATCGGGGCCGGCGTCAGCGTCCTGCCCTTCCACAATCCCATCCTTATTGCCGAAGAAAGCGCCATGCTGGACGTACTGAGCGACGGCAGGCTGGACTTCGGGGTTGGCCGCGGGTCGGCCGACTACGAGTACGGTAATTTCAACATCGACTTCGACAGCCGGGACCTGCGGACCCGGGAGGCCTTGGATATCATCCTCGGACTGTGGACCCGGGATGACTTTAGCTACCAGGGCGAATTCTACGGGGTGAAGGACCTCACCATCGCCCCCAAGCCGGTGCAGCAGCCCCATCCCCCCGTGTACATGGCCGTCTCCCGCACCCCCGCCAGCGTGGACGTTGCGGTCGAGCGGGACCTGCCGATCCTGACCAGCTTTTCCACGCCGGAAGCCGACAACCTCGGCCTGTTCTCGCTCTACTCGGAACGCTCCGCCGCCGCGGGAAAGGACCTGTCCGTGGAAGCGATGCCCTACTTCCGGTTCGTCTACCTGGAGGAGGACGAGGAGTCGGCCCGGGAGTACCCGCGGCAGTCGCTGACCTGGGTGCGCGACCTGGCCGGCTACCGGCGAACGCTGACCCACGGCGACGAGATCAATATGGACCTGGACCACTGGCGGCGCATCCGCACCGCCGAGCCGGCCAGCTACGAGTCTGAACTGGAGACCACGGCCTACTTCGGCACCGCAGAGCAGTGCGTGGAGCGCATCCGGCGTTTACGGGACGAGCACGGCATCGGCTATTTCGGCGCCAGCATGTCTTTCGGGCAAATGGAGCACTCGCGGGTGATGCGTTCCATGGAGCTGTTCGCCAGGAAGGTAATGCCCAGGTTCCGGGAGTAGGACCTCCCTCAGCGACAGCATCCCCGTGCTGCGCATTCAAGGCTGCTGGAGGGAGAGACCCCCCCGGCCATCGGCAGCGGCATCGACCGTCATTCCGGCGCACGCCGGAATACAGAAAAGTAATGCGGAACACAAGGCAGACTTAGCAAGAATTTCCTGGATACCGGCTTTCGCCGGAATGACCATGGCGAACAGTCTGTCCCTGCAAAATGTAATCTACACCTCTTCTTCGGTTCAGTCCCCACTTGCATGACAGAAGAGCGATACCCCCGGCGACCAGGTGCCCCAGGTGGTCCCCCACCGGCCCCGTATGTGCATTGACAAGCTGCCCGGGCCCTGCATCCTCACAGTGCCGTTCATCTCCGGATAGCCGGGCTGGCCGCCAAAACTCTTGCTGGCCAGGCTCAGGTTGCGCGGGTTATGCACGTAGACCTCCCACTCGTCGGCGTTCCCCTTGCCCTCCGGATTCGACCATATCAACCTGATACTCCTGGTACCCGTGCAGGAATTCAGCTCAATCGAGTTCGTCGCGGTACCCGCGTTGGGATCGCTATTCGAGTTCGAGCCGTCGTATCCGACCCAGTACGCCAGGAGGCCGTCGGTCCCGTAGGCCGGGTCCATCGGGCCGTCGTCATCCGTGATACTCACGGTGGCGCTTTCCGGTGACATCGCGTCGACACCGCGCGGCAGCGTCCCGAAGGTCACTACAACGCTCTCGTCGTCGTCGTCGACCAGGTCGTGCCAGGCGTTCACCCTGACGTACCCCTTGGTCTGCCCGTACCTGAAGAACACTCCTGTGTTCCCGGAGTAGTCCTGGTAGGCCGCCGCGCCTCCTTGTCCGGTAAGGGTGACGGGAATATTGAGCCCGGACGGGCGCTCGTGGTTGGCGCTCAGGATGACCGGTATCAGGACGGTGTCGTCCTCCGCGACGCTGTATGAAGTCCCGCCGAACTTCACAGCAACGTTCTCGTTCTTCACTTCCCGGTCAGTGAAGCTGGCCACCTCGTTGCCGAACTTGTCGGCCAGCTTGTTGTTGCTGCCCATGGAGGGCTGGGTGTAGCTCACCTTGATCCCGGTGTCGGTGGCCGACACGGCCGAAGACAGCGTCAGCGTCACCTGCTTGCCGCTGATGGATGGACTGCCGGTGAGGCTGACGGTCTGCTCAGTGCCGCCTATAGGCGTCTTCCTCACCGTGAAGGCGCCGTTGGCCAGCGAGGACGCCGCGGCCAGGTCTTCATTGAAGGCGATGACCAGGCTGGTGTCCTCCACCATCGCCGACTCTACTGTCGGAGCAGCGGTGTCGCGGCTGAGGTAAAAGGTGCGTTCGGCCTGGTCGGACCAGTCTAAGCCGGCATTAGTAAACACCATACCCGCCCCGGTGGTTCTGACTTCGCTCAGGGGTAGGTCCGTGTCGCACAAATGCAGTGTGACCTGCTTGCGATCCGCCGCAGGAACCGGGCTCTTGGTCGCGAACACAAGAATGCCCGCTAATTCCTGAGTTATTCCAGAAATGATGTGGGTGTTCGTCCCTACCATGAACGTGTTGTCGGTGAGTGCGCCGAAGCCGGGGTCTGTGTACCCATAGATTGTAGAGCCTTGTCTCACACCATTCCCAACCGTTACCGTTGCGGTCCAGATCTGCGCCGCCCCGCCAATGTAGGTTGGCGCGTTGCACTCGGCTCGGGCCAGGACGGAGCCGCTGCCGGGGTAAGCCGTGCTTGTCCTGGTCTCCTGGTTGCTGGCGCTGTCGGTGAAGCTCGCCTTCACCTTGATAGTCTTGCCTGCGTCGCCGTCTGTGAGTGTGTAGGTCTTGCCGGTGGCGCCGGGGATGTTGGTCCCATCCGTGCCGTCCACCCGAATCCACTGCCAGGTGAAGGTGGATTCATCGGGCAGCCCGTCGGTGTCCGCGATGGATCCCTTGCTCGCCGTTAGCACGGCCGGCACCCGGAACGCGTTGAGAACCGTGACGGTGGGCGTCCCCGTGGCGTCGCCTGCGCCTCTGACGAGTCTGTGGTTCTGACCCTGCGACTTCTGCGGACTGTTCTTCGGGTTCGCGCTCTCCGGCTCAGCTAGCGTGGTGGCGCTGGCGGTGGTCGGCGGCCCCGCTCCGTCGGCGCTCAGCGCCGCCACGGCGTAGTGATATGTCGTCTCCGGGGAAAGGGAATCGTCGGTGTAGCTGACCGCCGCGCTGCCGGTATCCTCGGCAATGACCGATAGGCTGTCGGCCGCGGTCCCGCGCAGCACCCGGTAGCCGGTGATGCCGTCGTCGTCGGGGTGGTCCCAGCTTAGGGTGACGCTGTCTTGGGTCGACGCCGTGATTAGACCGGTGGGCGCCGCCGGCGGGTCGTCCTTCACCCGTACGCTGACCTCGCCGCTCCAGGGGCCGCTCTTGTCGGCGTACCGGGCCCGGGCCATGACCTTGAAGGTGGCGCCCTTGGCGAGGCCGGTGAGCGTGATGGACGTGGCATCCCCGGCGGGATACTCGTTGCCCCGGTTAGACTGGTTGGCGTCCTTGTAAGAGGGGAAGTCCAGGTCCTGTTTCGCCCAGATGATGCGGTAGCTGTCGGGAGCCGGGCTGGGCGCGTCCCACTCGATGGTCAGCGAGCCGGCGGCGGCGCTGGAGAGAGTCAGGCCGACCAGCGCTTCGTTGTCCGGCGCGCGGGTGGGTTCAGCCGTAGGAACCGCGGTCGGTTCGGGTGTGGGTTCAGCCGTAGGAACCGCGGTCGGTTCGGGTGTGGACGTGCCGGATATGGTGACGCTCTCCTCATCGGTCCACGGGCCGCTCCAGGGGTCGTCGTTGGTCCCGCCGCTGTTGTAGCGGGCCCGCAGGCGTACCTTGTACTCGGTACCTTCCGGCAGCCCGCTTACCGTGTGGGTGGCGACGGTGGGATAGGCGTTGCCCTTGGTGGCAGTGTTTGCATCTTTGTAGGAGAGATAACCCTCGTCGGAGGGCGCCCAGATTACCCGGTAGTCCGTGGGGGGGTCGCTGGGGGCCTCCCACGCGATGACCAGCTCGCCTGGGTTGGGGCTGGTGATGCGCAGGTTGGACACGGCGCCGTCGGCCTGGGCCTGGGCCGAGCCGCCTGCCAGCAGCAGTAGGGCGAACATGGCCGCCAGCATCGCCAGAAGTAGCGTTCCAATGAAGAACTTTCGCAAATCGATCAGGTTAGACACGTGAGTTTGACTTCTCCTGCAGGTTGGTAAGTGGCGCTGGAACAGGTGGTTTCCTTGCCGGGGGTGTTGTCCACGTCCTGCCGGAGTAGGTCCTCTCCCAACGACGCCCGCGAGATCGCGAGGAAGCCGGTGGGAGTTTCGCCGGTCGTGTACGGCGCGAGGGACCCCTCGGCGGGAACGGGGTGCGGAACGGTGAAATGGCCGGCCCACAGGTCGCGGATCGAACGGAAAGGCAGGTGGGACTGGCAAGCCCCGGCAGGCTCCATCTGGACTGCGGCCAGGGAGGAAGGCGTTGGGTGGCGGGCTGGAGAAACGGGGACGGCGTAGGGTGAACGGATATTCGCCATAGACCCGCTGCGGACGACGCCGACGGTCGGCTCTGCGAGACTTGCCGTGACCACGCCACTAATTCTTCTCGAGTCCGGGAGCCCGGGGTCCGTACCCGGGGCCTTCGGGCGGCGGACAGACGACGGCATCACTGGTCGGGAAAGCCCTCGGCAATCACTGGAGGGGCCCCCGAAGAAGGCGAGGAGCGGCCTCAACCGCCGTTTTCGAGGCCCCGGACACAGTGCCAGGCTCCCTTTTGGTTGGCTACAGGACAAACGGATGACACACAAAACCAGGGTCTCTTAGTTATAGCCAAGTCCGTTGGCCCTGAACTTGCCGAAGGGCCGCCCGTTCTTGGTTCGACAAGCTCACCATGAACGGGCTTGACGGTCTGGTCTTGACAGTCTGGTGTCGAGAACTAAGAGACCCTGGTACAAAGCTACCTCGCCTGTCGCGAGGTTCAGCGGTCTAGTATACTGCCGTAACGTGTACAGTACGTGTCAAACAACCCTTTTTCGACCCAATTTTCTGTGTATTTTCAGCAACGCCGACTGGCAGCAAACCGTGCCGGAGGGCCGGATTCCAGGGGGAGGATGGCGCCCTGGCAGGAGAAGTCCCCGTGGCGGGGAGCGTCACAGCCGGGCGTCAGTCTTGCCGGGTGATGCTGACGTTGACCGTCTGGCCGCTGGTCCAGGATACGTCCACACCCGTGAAGGTGAAACTCAAATCCCCGGCGCGCTCCTGGAATGCAAGCGCGACATCGCCGACATACAGCGTCAGGTCCTCATACTCCGCAATGTGATCCTGGAATGCCAGGTAGAGCTCCCGTCTCGATCCCGAATGCCATAGTCGGCTGATGCGGAAAGACCCCGTCTCGTCGGCAAACCGGTCGGAACTCACCGCGCCCATGTCGCCGTTGCCGAAGTCCTTCACCGTCATCACAACCGACCAGATCGTCGTGATCTCCGCGTTTGTGTCCTCCCTGGCCTCTACCGTCCCCGTCGCCCCGCTGGTCAGGCTCTCATCGTGGCCGCGGTCGTCGGTGAACGACACCGTCACCTTGACGGTCTTGCCCTCGTCGTCCTCCACCAGGGTATAGGTGCTGCCGGTGGCCCCGCTGATGTCCGTGTCCGTCGTTCCGTCGTTACGTATCCACTGGTAGGAGAACGTGGCGGTGTCCAGGCCGTCGGTGTCGGCTATGCCCGACGTTGACGTCGTCAGCGTCTCGCCCACCTGGGCCGTGCCGGTGATCGTCGGCGCGCCCGTCGCCGGGTTGTTGGGCGTCTCGGAATGGGAGCCCGACCCTTGCACCGTGACCACCACGGCGCCGGACAGCATCCGTCCGTCCTCCGCGCAGATCGCCCCCTCATCGTCGCAGTCCGTCGTCGCCGGCAGCGTGAGGGTCACCGTACCGTTTGCGGACGGTTCCACGCTGATCTCCCACCGGACGTTCTTGCCCGTCTCCAGCCGCCGCGCCTTGACCACCTCCCCGCCGGTAACCGTGAACGCATCGTCCCGCAGGGTCTTGTAGCCGACGCTGACCTCCTCGCTGAACCGCAGCTCGAAGGTGAACGTGTTGCTCCCGTCGTGGGATTCCGGCTTGTCGTGAACGCTGGCCGTCAGCGGCGGCAGCGCAGCCGCCACCGTGGCCGTCGCCGCGCTGGTCAGGCTCTCATTGTTGCCCGCGTCGTCGGTAAAGCTGACCGTCACCTTGACGGTCTTGCCCTCGTCGGCCTCCGCCAGGGTGTAGGTGGAAGCAGTTGCGCCGCTGATGTCCGTATCCGTGGTTCCGTCGTTGCGCACCCATTGGAGGGCGAACTTGGCCTTGGTCAGGCCGTCGGCGTCGGCTATGCCCGACGTTGATGCCGTCAGCGTCTCGCCCACCCGCGCCGTGCCGGTGATCGTGGGCGCTCCCGATGCCGGGTTGTTGTCCGTTCGGTCCGTGTTGCTGCGGGTGGTGCTGTTGGTCACCGCCAGGTCGCTGAAGGAGTCGGCCTCGCGTCCCTGGGTGTCCCGGATGTGGTTGTCCCCGGTGGGCTTGGTGTAGCTCACCGTTACGGTGTCTCCCGCCGCTGCCGCAGTCGAGAGCGTCAGCGATACCGCGGAGCCGGAGATGCTGACCGCGCTCACGGTTACGGCCGTTCCGTTGACGCTCACCGAGAAGGCGCTGGTCGGCAGGGTCACGCCGTCGTCCAGGGTCTCGTTGAAGTCCAGGGTGAGGGCGTTCCCGATCAGGGTGGCGGTCTCGACCTGCAGGCCCAATGACGCCGCCACGGACGCAGTGGCCGCGCTGGTGACGCTCTCCCTGTTTTTCGCGTCGTCGGTGTAGGTGACTCTGACCTTGATGGTCTTGCCCTCGTCCGCATCCACCAGGGTGTAGGTGCTGCCGGTGGCGCCGCTGATGTCGGTGTCCGTGGTCCCGTCGTTGCGTATCCACTGGTAGCTGAAGGTGGCGTTGGTGAGGCCGTCAGTGTCGGTGATGCCCGACGTGTCCGCGGAGAGCGTCTCGTCCACGCGGGCCGTGCCCGTGATCGTGAGTGCGCCCGCTGCCCGGTTGGTTTCCGTAGTGCTCTGTAGGTCAGTGTCCGCGCCACTGCGCACCAATTCGACGATAAATCGGTAATGCTGCACAGTATGTGTTCGGGGAGGATTGGGAATATTGGCAGAGTCTGCCAGCCTTATGTTGGGTAAATCGATGTAGTAGGTATTGCTTCCCACGCCATTCGGTTTGAACACCAGAGGCGGGATGTGGTGGTATCTCCTCCATCTATCGCACCTCGAGTCAATTAGGTTAGCCGACTCATCGTGGGAGAAGGCGGTCTCTTCGTTGCGGAAAACGGAGATGCGATAGGTATTACCGGCGACGAGCTCTATTTCGTAAACGTCTACATGGTCCAGCTCATGGAATGAGCCAGTCGTCCATTCACCGACCTGAGCCTGGCCTCGCCAGGATTCCCCATCCTCCGTGTGGCCAACATCGGCGTGGATCTCCAGGGTGTAGTCGATGGGGACGGGATGGGAGTGGTGATTCGAATCAGTTTCTACCTCAATATAAATCCTGTCGGCGACGGTGCTCTTGAACCCGACAAATTCCTTGAACCAGCAGGACTCGTTCGGCCAAGGATGGTACGGACCGGCCTGCGCGTTTCTCACGCAGATTTTCAACGGGCCATAGCCGTCCCACTGCTCTCCCTCGTAGCTCAAGCGGATGAAGTAGTATTTGTCGGCCTCCACGTCCACGGCGAACCAGTCTTTGTCGTTCATCGTGGAGATCGTGCCGGAAGCGGTTCCGCCGATGTAGAGCCGTCCGGTGGTGGCTGAGCTCGCAGGAAAGTCTCTTCCCCGGCCTTCGGACACCCCGGCCCGCGGCCCGGTCCTGGGCTTGGTCAGCGCCGTGAGATAGCGCGAGGCGGGGCCGACCTTTCCACCTCGCACGGCCTGGACGCGATAGGCGTAGGCGGTGTCGGGGCTCAGTCCGCGGTCCACGTACGATGTGGCATTGGCGCTTACATTCCGGGCCCGGACCGTCTCCGTCCCCCAGCCGACGCTGCGAAGGATGTTGTAGCCGGTAATTGTGTCATCTTCCGGGTCTTCCCAGGCCAGAGACACGCTGTTGCGGGTCGTCGAAAACCTCAGTTGGGGCGGCACGTCGGCAGCCGTCGTCACCCCGAATGCCGTCGAGGCCCTTAGGCTCACGCCCTCATGGTTGACCGATCGGACCTTGTAGCTGTATGTGACACCCGGCAGCACGTCGGTATCGACGTAGGTCTCATAGTCGACGCTGTAGTTGGAGACTTCGTCAGGCCAATTGTGCTCGGAGGGAACGAACGACTCCAGCAGTTCGTAGTTCTGGAAGTCCAGGCTCCGCCAGATGCGGTAACCCGTGATGTGGAAGTACCTGCTGTCTCGACGCAGTAAGAGAGTTACCTGTTCGTTTGTCGCCTTCTTCTTGACGGTTGGCGGATACAGGTTCGACAGCAAGGGCAGGTCTCCCACCGTGATATCCTTCTGTGGAGGGCACAAGGACGGGTCGTCGGCGCGGATGATGCTCACGGTCGTCTGGTCTATGGAGCCCTCACTCACTCTCGCAGGAAGAGTGCCGAATCCCAGCATGACGCTCTCCCCGTCGTCTTCCACCGTGTCCTGCACCGCCCTGAAGGTGAAGGTCTTGGAGGTCTCGCCGTCGTTGAAGACTACATTGGCCGGCACGCCGCTGTAGTCCGCGGAGGTGGTGGTGCCCTCGTTCGTCTTGGTGATCGGTATCGTCACCGTCCGCTTGGGGTCGGCACTGAGGGACACCGTGATGGTCACGCTTCTTCCCTCGGCCACTGAGTAAGCCGCCGCTCCGAATCTGACGGTCACGGCGGGGTCGTTGATGTCCCTGATGGTGACCGTGGTCTGGCTTGGCGTCCCCACGCTCACACCGGAGGGCAGGTTCCTGGGGAATCTCAGCACGACGCTCTCCCCGTCATCGTTCAACGTGTCCTTTGTCGCCGTGAAGGTGAAGGTTTTGGAGTCCTCGTCTGGCGCGAAGGTGAGGCTGGGGGGAACGCCCGAGTAGTCGGAGTCGGTGGCCCCATCCTCCGGGATGGTCTTCGTTAGAGGAATCGTCACCGTCCGCTTGGGATCGGTGTTGAGCTCCACCGTGATTGTCTGGGTGCTTCCCTCCATCACCACGTAAGACCCCCTCTGGTAGCTGACTGTCACCGCAGGATCGTCGTCGTCCGTGATGGAGACGGTGGTCCGGTTGGGCGTCCCCGCGCTCACCCCCGAGGGCAGCACGCCGAAGCTGATTCTGACCGACTCATCATCGTCGTCGATGGTGTCCGCGGTGGCCTTGAAGGTGAATGTCTTGGAGTCCTCGTCGGCCGCAAAGGTAACGCCGGCGGGCACGCCCGAGTAGTCGGATGCGGAGGCCCCGCCCAGGTTGGTGGTGCTCAGCGGGATGGTGACCGAGCGCTCGGGGTCGGCGCTGAGAGAGACCGTCACCACCACCTCGTTTTCCTTAACGTTGGTGGTGCTCGCATCGTCGCTTTCCGCCACCGTGTACGTCGCCGCTCCGAAGCTGACCGTCACGGAGGGGTCATCGTCGTCGGTGATCGACACGGTGGTTTGGTTCGTCGTACCGGCGCCCACTCCCGAGGGCAACACGCCAAAGCTGATCCTGACCGACTCGTCATCGTCGTCGATGGTGTCGGCAGTCGCCTTGAACGTGAATGTCTTGGAGTCCTCGTCGGCCGCAAAGGTCACGCTGGCGGGAACGCCCGAGTAGTCGGAGTTGGTGGCGTTGCCCAGGTTGGTGGTGCTCAGCGGGATGGTCACCGAGCGCTCGGGGTCGGCGCTGAGAGAGACCGTCACCACCACCTCGTTTTCCTTAACGTTGGTGGTGGCTGCATCGTCGCTCTCGTCCACGCTGTACGTCGCGGACCCGAAGCTGACGGTAACCGCCGGATCGTCGTCGTCGGTGATGGAGACCGTGGTCTGGCTGGGAGATGCGGCGCTCACCCCCGAGGGCAGGGTGGAGCCAAAGCTAATCCTGACCGACTCGTCATCGTCGTCGATGGTGTCGGCGTTGGCCTTGAAGGTGAAGGTCTTGGAGTCCTCGTCGGCAGCGAAGGTCACGCTGGCGGGCACGCCGGAGTAGTCGGAGTTGGTGGCGTTGCCCAGGTTGGTGGTGTTGAGCGGGATGGTGACCGAACGTTCCGGGTCGGCGCTGAGGGAGACGGTCACCACCACCTCGTTCTCCTTGACGTTGGTGGTGCTGGCATCGTCGCTCTCGGCCACCGTGTAGGTCGCCGAGCCGAAGCTGACCGTTACGTCGGGATCGTCGTCATCGGTGATGGAGACGGTGGTCCGGTTGGGCGTCCCCGCGCTCACGCCGGCGGGCAGACTGGTCCCGAAGCTGATCCTGACCGACTCCCCATCGTCGTCGATGGTGTCCGCGGTGGCCGTGAAGGTGAAGGTCTTGGAGTCCTCGTCGGCTGCAAAGGTCACGCTGGCCGGCACCCCCGAGTAGTCGGAGGCAGAGGCGTTGCCCAGGTTGGTGGTGCTCAGCGGGATGGTCACCGAGCGCTCGGGGTCGGCGCTGAGGGAGACCGTCACCACCACCTCGTTCTCCTTAACGTTGGTGGTAGACGCATCGTCGCTCTCTGCCACCGTGTACGTCGCCGCTCCGAAGCTGACCGTCACATCGGGGTCGTCGTCGTCCGTGATGGACACGGTAGTCTGGCTGGGAGATGCGGCGCCCACGCCCGAGGGCAACACGCCGAAGCTGATCCTGACCGACTCATCGTCGTCGTCTATGGTGTCGGCGGTGGCCTGGAAGGTGAATGTCTTGGAGTCCTCGTCCGCCGCAAAGGTCACGCTGGCCGGCACCCCCGAGTAGTCGGAGGCAGAGGCGTTGCCCAGGTTGGTGGTGCTCAGCGGGATGGTCACCGAGCGCTCGGGGTCGGCGCTGAGGGAGACCGTCACCACCACCTCGTTCTCCTTAACGTTGGTGGTAGACGCATCGTCGCTCTCTGCCACCGTGTACGTCGCCGCTCCGAAGCTGACCGTCACATCGGGGTCGTCGTCGTCCGTGATGGACACGGTAGTCTGGCTGGGAGATGCGGCGCCCACGCCCGAGGGCAACACGCCGAAGCTGATCCTGACCGACTCATCGTCGTCGTCGATGGTGTCGGCGGTGGCCTGGAAGGTGAATGTCTTGGAGTCCTCGTCCGCCGCAAAGGTCACGCTGGCCGGCACCCCCGAGTAGTCGGAGGCAGAGGCGTTGCCCAGGTTGGTGGTGTTCAGCGGGATGGTTACCGAGCGCTCGGGGTCGGCGCTGAGAGAGACCGTTACCACCACCTCGTTCTCCTTAGCGTTGGTGGTAGACGCATCGTCGCTCTCTGCCACCGTGTACGTCGCCGCTCCGAAGCTGACCGTCACATCGGGGTCGTCGTCGTCCGTGATGGACACGGTAGTCTGGCTGGGAGATGCGGCGCCCACGCCCGAGGGCAACACGCCGAAGCTGATCCTGACCGACTCATCGTCGTCGTCGATGGTGTCGGCGGTGGCCTGGAAGGTGAATGTCTTGGAGTCCTCGTCCGCCGCAAAGGTCACGCTGGCCGGCACCCCCGAGTAGTCGGAGGCAGAGGCGTTGCCCAGGTTGGTGGTGTTCAGCGGGATGGTTACCGAGCGCTCGGGGTCGGCGCTGAGAGAGACCGTTACCACCACCTCGTTCTCCTTAACGTTGGTGGTAGACGCATCGTCGCTCTCGGCCACGGAGTAGGTGGCGGAACCGAAGCTGACCGTCACATCGGGGTCGTCGTCGTCGGTGATGGAGACGGTGGTCTGGTTCGTCGTACCGGCGCCCACTCCCGAGGGCAGCACGCCGAAGGCAATTCTGACCGACTCACCGTCGTCGTCTATGGTGTCGGCGGTGGCCGTGAAGGTGAAGGTCTTGGAGTCCTCGTCGGCTGCAAAGGTCACGCTGGCCGGCACCCCCGAGTAGTCGGAGGCAGAGGCGTTGCCCAGGTTGGTGGTGTTCAGCGGGATGGTTACCGAGCGCTCGGGGTCGGCGCTGAGGGACACCGTCACCACCACCTCGTTCTCCTTAACGTTGGTGGTGGCTGCATCGTCACTCTCGGCAACAGTGTAGGTGGCGGAACCGAAGCTGACCGTCACATCGGGGTCGTCGTCGTCCGTGATGGACACGGTAGTCTGGCTGGGAGATGCGGCGCCCACGCCCGAGGGCAACACGCCGAAGCTGATCCTGACCGACTCATCGTCGTCGTCGATGGTGTCGGCGGTGGCCTGGAAGGTGAATGTCTTGGAGTCCTCGTCGGCTGCAAAGGTCACGCTGGCCGGCACCCCCGAGTAGTCGGAGGCAGAGGCGTTGCCCAGGTTGGTGGTGTTCAGCGGGATGGTTACCGAGCGCTCGGGGTCGGCGCTGAGAGAGACCGTCACCACCACCTCGTTTTCCTTAACGTTGGTGGTAGACGCATCGTCGCTTTCCGCCACGTTGTAGGTGGCGGAACCGAAGCTGACCGTCACGTCGGGGTCGTCGTCGTCGGTGATGGAGACGGTGGTCTGGCTGGGAGATGCGGCGCTCACCCCGGAGGGCAGGGTGGAGCCGAAGCTGATCCTGACCGACTCGTCATCGTCGTCGATGGTGTCGGCGGTGGCCTTGAAAGTGAATGTCTTGGAGTCCTCGTCGGCCGCTAAGGTCACGCTGGCGGGAACTCCCGAGTAATCTGCAGAGGCGGCCCCGCCCAGATTGGTGGTGGTGAGAGGTATGGTTACCGAGCGCTCGGGGTCGGCACTGAGGGAGACGGTCACCACCACCTCGTTCTCCTTAACGTTGGTGGTGGCTGCATCGTCGCTCTCGTCCACGCTGTACGTCGCGGACCCGAAGCTGACCGTCACGTCGGGATCGTCGTCGTCGGTGATGGACACGGTAGTCCGGTTGGGCGTCCCCGCGCTCACGCCGGCGGGCAGGGTGGAGCCAAAGCTGATCCTCACCAGCTCGTTGTCCTCGTCGACGGTGTCCGCGGTCGCCTTGAAGGTGAAGGTCTTGGAGGTATCGCCGTCATTGAAAACGACGTTCGCGGGCACTCCGGAGTAGTCGGAGTTGGTGGCGTTGCCCAGGTTGGTGGTGTTCAGCGGGATGGTCACCGTCCGCTCGGGGTCGGCGCTCAGGGACACCGTGATAGTGACCTCGTTCTCCTTGGTGTTGGTGGTGGCTGCATCGTCGCTCTCGGCCACGGTGTAGGTGGCGGAGCCGAAACTCACCGTCACCGCCGGATCGTCGTCGTCCGTGATGGAGACCGTGGTCTGGCTGGGAGATGCGGCGCTCACCCCGGCGGGCAGGGAGCCGAAGCTGATCCTAACCGACTCATCATCGTCATCGATGGTGTCGGCGGTGGCCTTGAACGTGAAGGTCTTGGAGTCCTCGTCGGCCGCAAAGGTCACGCTGGCCGGCACCCCCGAGTAGTCGGAGGCAGAGGCGTTGCCCAGGTTGGTGGTGTTCAGCGGGATGGTTACCGAGCGCTCGGGGTCGGCGCTGAGAGAGACCGTCACCACCACCTCGTTTTCCTTAACGTTGGTGGTAGACGCATCGTCGCTTTCCGCCACGTTGTAGGTGGCGGAACCGAAGCTGACCGTCACGTCGGGGTCGTCGTCGTCGGTGATGGAGACGGTGGTCTGGCTGGGAGATGCGGCGCTCACCCCGGAGGGCAGGGTGGAGCCGAAGCTGATCCTGACCGACTCGTCATCGTCGTCGATGGTGTCGGCGGTGGCCTTGAAAGTGAATGTCTTGGAGTCCTCGTCGGCCGCTAAGGTCACGCTGGCGGGAACTCCCGAGTAATCTGCAGAGGCGGCCCCGCCCAGATTGGTGGTGGTGAGAGGTATGGTTACCGAGCGCTCGGGGTCGGCGCTCAGGGAGACCGTCACCACCACCTCGTTCTCCTTAACGTTGGTGGTGGCTGCATCGTCGCTCTCGTCCACGCTGTACGTCGCGGACCCGAAGCTGACCGTCACGTCGGGATCGTCGTCGTCGGTGATGGACACGGTAGTCCGGTTGGGCGTCCCCGCGCTCACGCCGGCGGGCAGGGTGGAGCCAAAGCTGATCCTCACCAGCTCGTTGTCCTCGTCGACGGTGTCCGCGGTCGCCTTGAAGGTGAAGGTCTTGGAGGTATCGCCGTCATTGAAAACGACGTTCGCGGGCACTCCGGAGTAGTCGGAGTTGGTGGCGTTGCCCAGGTTGGTGGTGTTCAGCGGGATGGTCACCGTCCGCTCGGGGTCGGCGCTGAGGGACACCGTGATAGTAACTTCGTTCTCCTTGGTGTTGGTGGTGGCTGCATCGTCGCTCTCCGCCACGCTGTAGGTGGCAGACCCGAAACTCACCGTCACGGCGGGGTCGTCGTCGTCCGTGATGGAGACCGTCGTCTGGCTGGGGGATGCGGCGCTCACGCCTGCAGGCAGGGAGCCGAAGCTGATCCTGACCGACTCATCATCGTCATCGATGGTGTCGGCGGTGGCCTTGAAGGTGAATGTCTTGGAGTCCTCGTCGGCCGCAAAGATCACGCTGGCGGGAACGCCCGAGTAGTCGGAGTTGGTGGCGTTGCCCAGGTTGGTGGTGCTCAGCGGGATGGTCACCGAGCGCTCGGGGTCGGCGCTGAGAGAGACCGTCACCACCACCTCGTTTTCCTTAACGTTGGTGGTAGACGCATCGTCGCTCTCTGCCACCGTGTACGTCGCCGCTCCGAAGCTGACCGTTACGTCGGGGTCGTCGTCGTCCGTGATGGAGACGGTGGTCTGGCTGGGAGAAGCGCCGCTCACCCCGGCGGGCAGACTGGTCCCGAAGCCGATCCTGACCGACTCGCCGTCGTCGTCGACGGTGTCGGCGGTGGCCTTGAAGGTGAAGGTCTTGGAGTCCTCGTCGGCAGCAAAGGTCACGCTGGCGGGAACCCCCGAGTAGTCGGCAGAGGCGGCACCGTCCAGGTTGGTGGTGGTCAGCGGGATGGTCACCGAGCGCTCGGGGTCGGCGCTCAGGGAGACCGTCACCACCACCTCGTTCTCCTTGATGTTGGTGGTGCCGGTATCGTCGCTCTCGGCCACGGAGTAAGTCGCGGAACCGAAGCTGACGGTGACTGCGGGGTCGTCGTCGTCGGTGATGGAGACGGTAGTCTGGCTGGGGGATGCGGCGCTCACGCCGGCGGGCAGGGTGGAGCCAAAGCTGATCCTCACCAGCTCGTTGTCCTCGTCGACGGTGTCCCCGGTCGCCTTGAAGGTGAAGGTCTTGGAGGTATCACCGTCATTGAAAACGACGTTCGCGGGCACTCCGGAGTAGTCGGAGTTGGTGGCGTTGCCCAGGTTGGTGGTGTTCAGCGGGATGGTCACCGTCCGTTCCGGGTCGGCGCTGAGAGAGACCGTCACCACCACCTCGTTTTCCTTAACGTTGGTGGTGGCTGCATCGTCGCTCTCTGCCACCGTATAGGTCGCGGACCCGAAGCTGACCGTTACGTCGGGATCGTCGTCGTCGGTGATGGAGACGGTGGTCTGGCTGGGAGATGCGGCGGTGACTCCCGCGGGCAGGGTGGCGCCGAAGCCGATCCTGACCGATTCATCATCGTCGTCTATGGTGTCGGCGGTGGCACTGAAGATGAACGTCTTCCAGGTCTCACCGTCGTTGAGGACGACGCTGGCGGGCACGCCGGAGTAGTCGGAGTTGGTGGCGTTGCCGAGGTTGGTGGTGGTCAGCGGGATCGTCACCGTTCGCTCGGGGTCCGCGCTGAGCCGCACGGTGACGGTGACCTCGTTCTCCTTGGGGATGGTGCCGGTGTCGTCGCTCTCGGCGACGGAGTAGGTGGCGGAGCCGAAGCTGACCGTTACGTCGGGGTCGTCGTCGTCCGTGATGGAGACGGTGGTCTGGCTGGGAGATGCGGCGCTCACCCCGGCGGGCAGGGTGGAGCCGAAGCTGATCCTGACCGACTCGCCGTCATCGTCGATGGTGTCCGCGGTCGCCTTGAAAGTGAATGTCTTGGAGTCCTCGTCGGCAGCGAAGGTCACGCTGGCGGGCACGCCGGAGTAGTCGGAGGAACTGGCCCCGCCCAGGTTGGTGGTGGTCAGCGGGATGGTGACCGAGCGCTCGGGGTCGGCGCTGAGAGAGACCGTCACCACCACCTCGTTCTCCTTGATGTTGGTGGTGCCGGTATCGTCGCTCTCGGCCACGGAGTAAGTCGCGGAACCGAAGCTGACGGTGACGGCGGGGTCGTCGTCGTCGGTGATGGAGACGGTGGTCTGGCTGGGGGATGCGGCGCTCACGCCGGCGGGCAGCACGCCGAAGCTGATCCTGACCGACTCGTCGTCATCGATGGCGTCCAAGGCGGCAGTGAAGGTAAACGTCTTGGAGTCCTCGTCGGCCGCGAAGGTGAGGCTGGCGGGCACTCCGGAGTAGTCGGAGTCGCTGGCGTTGCCCAGGTTGGTGGTGGTCAGTGGGATGGTGACGGTCCGCTCGGGGTCTGCGCTCAGAGAGACCGTTACCACCACCTCGTTCTCCTTGACGTTGGTGGTGCCCGGATCGTCGGTCTCGTCCACGGAGTAGGTCGCAGATCCGAAGCTGACCGTCACGGCGGGGTCGTCGTCGTCCGTGATGGAGACGGTGGTCTGGCTGGGAGATGCGGCGGTGACTCCTGCGGGCAGGGTGGAACCGAAGCTGATCCTTACCGACTCATCATCGTCGTCGATGGTGTCGGCGGTCGCGCTGAAGGTGAAGGTCTTGGAGGTCTCGGTAGCTCCAAATGTCACGCCGGTGGGCACCCCCGAGTAGTCGGAGTTGGTGGCGTTGCCCAGGTTGGTGGTCGTCAGAGGGATGGTGACGGAACGCTCCGGGGCCGCGCTCAGGGTCACGGTGATGGTGACCTCATTCTCCTTGATGTTGGTGGTGGCCGCATCGTCGCTCTCGGCAACGGTGTGCGTCCCGGACCCGAAGCTCACCGTCACGTCGGGATCGTCATCGTCCGTGATGGAGACGGTCGTTTGGCTGGGAGATGCGGCGGTGACTCCCGCGGGCAGGGTGGCGCCGAAGCCGATCCGCACCGACTCGTCGTCGTCATCGATGGTGTCCCCGGTGGCGCTGAACGTGAACGTCTTCGAGGTCTCGCCGTCATTGAAGACGACGTTCGCGGGCACGCCGCTATAGTCCGAGTCACTCGCGTTGCCCAGGTTGGTTGTGGTCAGCGGGATCGTCACCGTCCGCTCCGGGTCGGCGCTGAGAGTGACTGTCACCACCACCTCGTTCTCCTTAACGTTGGTGGTGGCCGCATCGTCGCTCTCCGCCACGGTGTAGGTCGCCGCTCCGAAGCTGACCGTCACGTCGGGGTCGTCGTCGTCGGTGATGGAGACGGTGGTCTGGTTGGGCATCCCCGCGGTCACGCGGTCGGGCAGCACGCCGAAGCCGATTCTCACCGACTCGTCGTCATCGTCGACGGTGTCGGCGGTAGCGCTGAAGGTGAACGTCTTGGAGTCCTCGTCGGCCGCGAAGGTCACGCTGGCCGGCACCCCCGAGTAGTCGGCGCCGGTGGCATTGCCCAGGTTGGTGGTCGTCAGCGGGATGGTCACCGAGCGCTCGGGGTCGGCGCTCAGGGAGACCGTGACAGTGACCTCGTTCTCCTTGGTGTTGGTGGTGCTCGCATCGTCGCTCTCGGCAACGGTGTAGGTGGCAGACCCGAAGCTGACCGTCACCACCGGGGCGTCGTCGTCGGTGATGGAGACAGCTGCTTCGCCCGTGGTCCCCTTGATCACGCCCGCGGGCAGGGCGCCGAAGGCGAGATTGACGCTCTCACCTTCTTCGACGATAGTGTCGGCGGTCGCCGTGAAGGTGAACGTCTTGGAGGTCTCGCCGGCCGCGAAGGTCACGCTGGCCGGCACCCCCGAGTAGTCGGCGGAGCTCGCTCCACCTTCGCCGGTGGCGGTGATGGGTATGGGGACCGAGCGCTCGGGGTCGGCGCTGAGGGTCACCGTCACCGTGACCTCGTTCTCCTTGATGTTGGTGGTGCCCGCATCGTCGCTCTCCGCCACGGCGTAGGTCGCCGCGCCGAAGCTGGCCGTGACGTATGAGACATGGTTGTACGAATATATCTTTCCGTCGGATAGATCCGTGACCCACGTGGTTGTTCTGTTCGACCAGATGCCGCGAGGGTCTTCGTTGCCCGCCGCGGCCAGGGTGTTGAAGTCCCCGCTACTGTCGCGACTCTTGTCCGGTATTTTGTAGGCGAAAACCTTGTTTTGGGTCGCGTCCGCCACCCACATCGTTGTTCCGTCGGACCAGATATCAGAGGGGTCGGTGTTGCCCGCCGCGGCCAGGGTGTTGAAGTCCTTGGTGCTGTCGTGGCTCCTGTTCGACATGCTGTAGGCGTAGATCTTGTTGTCAAAATCGTCTACCACCCACATCGTCTCGCCGTTCGACCAGAGGCCTACGGGGTGGTTGTTGAACGCTAAGCCAGTGATGAAGTCCTTGCCGGAGTCCCGGGTCATGTCCGACATCTTGTAGGCATAGACCTTGCTGTTCGATGACCTGTCCGCCACCCACATCGTCTCGCCGTTCGACCAGATGCCTCTGGGCTCGTCGTTGTCCTGGTCCAGGGTGTCGAAGTCCTTGTCCGGGTCCCGGCTCATGTCCGACATCTTGTAGGCGTAGATCTTGCTGTCTTCCAGGTCCGCCACCCACAATGTCGTGCCGTTGGACCAGATGCCTGTGGGGTCTTCATTCCCCCAGGCCGTCAGCCCGTCCAGGTCATCGCCGGCTTTCCAGCCGAACTGGTTCGTAACGCCCCGGTTTATGGCCAGCTCGTAGGTCGTGGTGGTCGTGCCACCGACCGTGAACACCACGTTCAACAGGTTTCTGCCCGCCGAGAGGTTGATCTGGAACCCTTCAGTCGCCGTGTCGGCGTCGGTTGCCGCGGTTCCGTCGGCGTTCTGGAACGCCACCGTGCCGCTGGAGTTGAAGCCTGTCGCCTCTACCGTGGCGGAGGTGACGGTGCTGTCCATGCCCACCTCGTACGACGTCCGGTGGGGCTCGAACCCTGTGATGTTCTTCGGGCTGACTGTCAGTTCCACCAGCGACGCAGTCAACGGGTTGTTATAGGAGTAGACCTTATCATCTACGGTGTCCGCCACCCACATCGTCGTGCCGTCCGACCAGACGCCCGCCGAGAAATTCGCGTTCCCCGCCCCGCCCAGGGTTCTATAGTCCCTGTTCGTGTCCCGGCCCTTGTCCGACATCCGGTAGGCGGAGAGCCTGCCGTGTGCTTCATCCGCCACCCACATCGTCTCGCCGTTCGACCAGATGCCCCGGGGGGTTCCGATACCGGCCAGGGTGTTGAAGTCCTTGTCCGGGTTCCGGCTCTGGTCCGACATCTTGTAGGCATAGATCTTCTTGTCGCCGGTGTCCAGTACCCACATAGTCTGGCCATCGGACCAGATACCGCCTGGACTATTGTTGCTCGCCGCATCCAGGGTCTCGAAGTCCTTGCCGGTGTCCCGGCTCTTGTCCGACATCTTGTAGGCGAAGATCTTGTCGTGGGACGCGTCCGCCACCCACATCGTCTCAGTGTCCGACCAGATGCCTGTTGGACCAGCCACCTTTCCGCCCGGCGTGGCCAGGGTGTTGAAGTCCTTGCCGGAGTCCCGACGCATGTCCGACATCTTGTAGGCGTAGACCTTTTTGTCGTCGCTGTCCGCCACCCACATCGTCGTACCGTTTGACCAGATGCCCGCTGGGGCACGGTTATCTGCCGCGATCAGCCCGTCCAGGTCGTCGCCCGCCTTCCAGCCATAGTCCGTTGTCACCCCTCGATTGATGTGG
This sequence comes from Dehalococcoidia bacterium, assembly GCA_965208825.1. Lineage (GTDB taxonomy): Bacteria > Chloroflexota > Dehalococcoidia > Lucifugimonadales > UBA3495 > VXOI01. The sequence goes on along the minus strand of CBDBPP010000005.1, from coordinate 1,234,857 downwards.
AGGGTGTAGGTCTTCCTGGTGGTGCCGTTCCGGGCAGTCACCACGACCTTCAGGATATTGCCGCCCGTCGCGAGGTCGACCTGAAACCCTTCAGTGGTCGTGTCGGCGTCCGTCGCCGCGGTCCCGTCGTCGTTCTGGAACGCCACCGTGCTGCTGGGATAGAAGGCCTCGGCATTCACAGTGGCGGTGGTGACCTGGTTCAAGAGGCCGACGTGGTACGCTTCCCGGCCCGGCGTGAAACCGATGATGTTCTTGGGTTTGACCGTCAGAGTGCTCAGCGTGGCGTCGTGGATCTGGTTGTATGAGTAAACCTTGTTGTCTGTGCCGTCCACCACCCACATCACGGAATCGTTCCCCCATATGCCTCTGGGGTCCCGGTTGCCGGCCGCATGCAGAGTTCCGAAGTCCATGGATGGGTAGCGTTGCTCGTTCGACATCTTGTAGGCGAAGATCTTGTTGGCCAATTCGTCTGCCACCCACATCAGGGTGCCGTCCGACCAGATGCCGTAGGGGCGATCGTTGCCCGCCGCATCCAGGGTGTCGAAGTCCTTGGTGTTGTCGCGGCTCATGTCCGACATGCTGTAGGCATACAGCTTCTTATCGGTGGAGTCCGCCACCCACATCGTCGTGCCGTTAGACCAGATACCCCTTGGGTGATCGTTGCCCGCCGCATCCAGGGTGTTGAAGTCCTTGGTGCTGTCGCGGCTCATGTCCGACATGCTGTAGGCATACAGCTTCTTATCGGCAGAGTCCGCCACCCACATCGTCGTATCGTTGGACCAAATGCCTTTGGGATCCTCGTTTCCTGCCGCTTCCAGGGTCTCGAAGTCCTTGTCCGGATCCCAGTACTTGTCTGACATGCTGTAGGCGTAGATCTTGTTCTCGTCATCGTCCGCCACCCAGATGGTCGTGCCGTTCGTCCAGATGCCCCCGGGGTCAAGGTTCTCCGCATCGATCAGTCCGTCCATATCTTGGTCCGCGTTCCAGCCGGCCTGACCCGGACTCCCCCGGTTGATGTTGACCACGTACGTCCGAGTTGTAATGCCGTCCGGGGCCGTTACCAGGAGGTCAAAGTGGTTTCTGCCCCTCGAGATGCTGACCTGGTGTCCGTCGGTGGTCGAGTCGCCGTCGGCCACCGTCTGGCCATTGCTCGAGATCGTCACCGTGGCGGCAGGGTCCTGGGGCTCATAGACGATTGAAGCGGTGGCGACCCTCCAGCCCAGGCCGACCTCATAAGTGAAACGTCGGGGCAAGAAGCCAATGATTTCCTTCTCGCTCAATGTCAGCGTTTCCAGCAGCGGGTTGGGAGGATGCTTGTAGGCGTAGATCTTGTCGTCGGTACCGTCTACCACCCACACAGTCGTGCCGTTCGACGTCATGCCCCTGGGATCGTTGTTGCCCGCTGCGTTCAGCGTGTTGAAGTCCCTCCCTGGGCGCCGATTCCGTAGGAGGCCAAAATTCGTGTCGGCCATCCTGTATGCATAGAGCTTGTCGTCTTCATAGTCCGTCACCCATATTGTCTCGCCGTCAGAATAGATGCCTCTGGGCGCCCTGTTGCCTGCATCGAACAGAGAGGAGAACACCTTCTCGCGATGCCGGCTCATGTCCGACATCCGGTAGGCCTGGATTTCGTCGTTTCTATCGTCCCCAGTCCACATGGTCCTGCCATCGGACCAGATGCCCCAGGGACCGGGGTTCTGAGGGCGGTGACCGAATTCCTTGGTCTGGTCCCGAACAGCGTGATCGGTCTCTCCAGGGTTCATCTTGTAGGCGAAGATGCGTCCCCCACTCTGGTTCAGCACCCACATCGTACTGCCGTCCGACCAGATGCCTTTGGGGGAAGTGTTGCCGGCCGCTTGCAGCGTGTTGAAGTCCTTGTCCGGGTCCCGGCTGTTGTCCGACAGCTTGTAGGCGAAGATCTTTTTGTGGTGACCGTCCACCACCCACATCGTCTCGCCGTCTGTCCAGATACCCTGAGGATCAATGTTGCCCGCCGCGGTCAGCCCGTCCAGGTCGTCGTCTGCGGTCCAGCCGTAGGTGTCCGCAACTGCCCGGTTGATGCTGAGCTCGTAGGTCTCGGTGAACGCGGTGTCCGACGCCGTCACCTTTATCTTCAACCGGTTTCTGCCCGCCGTGAGAGTGATCTGGTGATTGTCAGTCGTCGTGTCGGCGTCGGTGGCCGTGGTGTCGTCAGCGTTCAGGAACTCCACCGTGGCATTGGAGTCGTGGGGCGTCGCGATGACCGTCGCGGTGGTGACCGTGCTTCCCTGCCCCGCCTCGTACGTCATCCGGCCCGGCAGGAAGGCGGTGATGTCGTTCGGCGTCACTTTCAGCACTCTCAGCGTCGCGACCGGAGGCTGGTTGTAGGAGTAGACCTTGTCGTCCTCGGAATCCACCACCCACATGGTATTGGTGTCCGACCAGATGCCTTCGGGGGCATTGTTGCCCGCCGCATCCAGAGTGTTGAAGTCCTTGACCGAGTCCCGGCTCCTGTCCAACATCTTGTAGGCGTAGATCTTATCGGTGGCAGCGTCTGCCACCCACATCGTCACACCGTTCGACCAGATGCCTGTGGGGGCGGCGTTGCCCGCCGCGGACAGGGTGTTGAAGTCCCCCCGGCTGTCCCGGCTGCGGTTCGCCATGGCGTAGCTGTAGATCTTGCCGTCGACGACGTCCGCCACCCACAGCGTCGCGCCGTCCGACCAGATGCCCCTGGGGTCATCGTTGTCCACTGCCAGGGTGTTGAATTCCTTCGCGCTGTTCCGGCTCTGGTCCGACATCGCGTAGGCGTAGATCTTCTCGTCGGCGCCGTCCGTCACCCACATCGTCATACCGTCAGACCAGATGCCCCTGGGGTCCTCGTTGCCCGCCGCTTCCAGGGTGTCGAAGTCCTTGTCCGGGTCCCGGCTCAGGTCCGATGTCTTGTAGGCGTAAATCTTGTTGTCGTCATTGTCCAGCACCCATACGGTCGTGGGGTTCGACCAGATGCCGACTGGATTGTTGTTCCTGGCCCCGATCAGCACGTCCAGGTCGTCGGACGCCTTCCAGCCGAACGTGCCCGCGACCCCCCGGTTGATGCTGAGCTCGTAGGTCTTGTTGAGTACACCGTCCGGGGCCGTGACCTTTACGTTCAACCTGTTTCTGCCCGCCGTGAGAGTGACCTGGTGATCGTCGGTTGTCGTGTCGGCGTCGGTGGCTGCCGTGCCGTCGGCGTTCTGGAACTCCACCGTGCTGCCCGAGTGGAAGGCTGTCGCGGATACGGTAGCGGTGGCGACGCTGCTTTCCTGGCCCACCTCGTACGACGTTCTGTGGTGCACGAAGTCCGCTATGTCACTCGGGCCCACCGTAAGGGCTCTCAGGTCTACCAGGGGCTGGTTGTATGCGTAGAGCTTTACGCTGAATCGGTCCGCCGCCCACATGGTTGTCTCGTTGGTGAAGATGTTTGTAGGGGCGTTGTTACGCGCCGCTTCTGCCGTATTGAAATCATTGAGCGAGTCGTAGCTCTCGTCCGAAATCTTGTACGCATAGATCTTTCCATCGCCAGAATCCGCCACCCACATCGTCGTGCCGTCCGAGGTTATTCCGTGGGGGGAATCATTTTCCGTATTGAGGGTGTCGAAGTCCTTGTCCATATCCCTGGTCAAGGCCAACATCGAGTAGGCGTAAATCTTCAGATCTACTGAGTCCATCACCCACATGGTCTGGTTGTCCGACCAGATGCCACGGGGATCGAGGTTTCCGGCTGCGGAAAGCCCGTTGAAATCCCTGGACGTGTCCCTGAACTTGTCCGCCATGCTGTAGGCATAGATCTTGTCATCGGCGGAATCCGCCACCCACATCGTGGAGCCGTCCGACCAGATGCCTCTGGGGTCATTGTTGTTTGCTGCTGCCAGGGAGTCAAAGTCCTTGGAGCTGTCCCGGCTGCCGTCTGACGTGTTGTAGGCGAAGATCTTGTCGGCAACAGAGTCCGCCACCCAGGTAGTCGTCCCGTCCGACCAGATGCCCTCGGCCCTGGTGTTCCCCGCCGCGAGCAACCCGTCCAGGTCGTCGCCCGCCTTCCAGCCAAAGGCGGTCTTTACCCCACGGTTGATGCTGAGGTAGTAGGTCTGCACGGCCCGCTCGACCCTCACAACAATCCGCAACGGGTTTCTGCCGGCCGAGAGGGTGACCTGGTGTCCCTCGGCAACCGGGTCGGCGTCGGTGGCTGCCGTGCCGTCGCCGTTCTGGAACTCCACCGTGCTTCCGGGGGAGAAGGCCTTCGCGGTTACGGTTGCAGTCGTAATCGCGCTGTCCACACCAACATGATACGAGGTTCTGCTGTGGATGAAGCCGATGATGTCCTTCGGGCTCACTGTCAGGGATCTCAACGCCGCGGACCGCGGAAGGTTGTACGAGTAGACCTTATAGTCGGAGTCCTTCTCCTCGGTGGTAGTTTCATTGTCGGAAACCCAAATTGTCGCGCCGTCCGACCAGATGCCTGCTGGATGAGCGTTGCCCGCCGCGGTCAGGGTGTTGAAGTCGCTGCCCGAACGCCGGCTCTGGTTCGACATCCAGTAGGCGTATAGGTTCCGTTTGCTTATAGGTGATGGCCCCGGTAGTCATCCACCGGGGCCGGTTGGTCAGCGCCACTTGTGCAACTCGCGTTTCAGTCGTCGTTTCACATCATCCACGACGACATCGGCCACCTTCCGCGCAAGCGACTTCGGGCGGGCCTTCCGCCGCCGCCGCTTTGGCGTTGTGATTGTTGCCATCCAGGGTCAACCTCCTTTCGCCAAGAGCTTGACCCTGCAACCAGAGCGTAGTACAAAGGCTACGCCTTTGGGTGAGGCTGCGGGGTACCAAGCTCCGACGGGAATACCCCAAAAGCAACGGCCCGGCAGGACTGCAATTCCCCAGGGCCTTTTCATTCTCCGAATTCAGGGGTAATGCCGAGGAGTAAGAAGGCTTCGGAGACGTGAGCGGCGTGGCGGCGTAGGGCGGCGGCAACGTTGGTATGACCAGCCCAGCGCACCAGGGTGGTGGTCAGGTTGCGAAAGGCTGCCATCACCTGGGGGGCGTTACCGCTCCTTACCTGGGAGCGGTCTTCGTCAAAGGTGACGTCCCGGACCCAATGCACCTGGTTCTCGATATTCCAATGCCCTCTAAGAATCTGCAACAGACGTTCCGCTCCGGCAACCTCGGGCGAAAGACTGGTCACCGCATAGCTCACCGTCACCTGGGTGCGTCCCCGGACTCTCCTCTGCCGCTCCAGCCGGCATACCTGCCGCAGGTGGGGCCACTCCTTCCCCACCGATCCGGCGCTGCCCGCATACCGGTTCACCTCCGGGTCGGACAAGGCCCACAGTTCCCGCCGCTCCCAGCGCCCGTGCCGTTGCTTGGGCGAGACATCCACCCACACAGTCAGCTCCGCCCCTCGCTCCCGCCAGTCCTCAGCCTGCCACGGCGGTACCCATGGCCCCGCAACCCTATCAGTTTCCAGTGGGGGAAAATACTTCCACCAGGTCCTGGCACAATGCAGGCTGATTTTCCTTCACCGGCAACAGGTAATCTCCGCCGCCAGCTACAATCTGCTGGCACACCTCCCGTTGGGTCAGCAGAGCGTCCGCCACCACTATCCTCCCTTCCAGGGGAATCTGCCCCAACACTGCTTGGGCCGCTGCCAATTCCTGACCCTTGCCCGCCGTGGCTGCCTGGCTCAGCACCGCCTTGCCCTCAGTGGCGTAGGCTGATACCAGGTGCACCCCAGGCAGTTCCTCACCGTGAATCCCACGCAACGTCTTCCCGTCTATTGACACCACGGAGCCCAGATCCACCCCACTATCTCGCACCCATTCCCGCAGCACCCCTTCGAAGGCATCCACGTCCAGATCCTTGAACACCCGGTGCAGGGTGGCTACGCAGGGCGTTCTCCCCTGTGGGAAACCCAATTCCTCTCCAGCAGTGGCTCCTTGGTCCCGGCCCCATTGCGCAATGGCGTAAAGACTGCGGGAGCCACATAGCATGGCGCAAACTGACAGACTCAATACCGCTCCCAATGGGTGGCGCCGGCCTTGCCGGCTCCGGTGGTCTGGAACTCCATCCAAGGCTTCTCTCAATCTCATCTTCCCCACCTCCTCACTTCTTCACCACAACTTTAAGACTCCTTTAAGAAAATGAAAAGGCCCTGTGCAATTCCCACCGGGCCGTTGACATTCGGTTCAACTGTGGATTACCCTTTCGTTGTCACGCGGTTGGGTAAACCACCGGCAGGAAGCCCCGAATTCGTCCGGGGTTTTTTGTATCTGTCGTGACGCTATCCCGTGGCGTAGCGGAAGTCAACATAACCACCATCACCTACAAGCAAACGGAACCGGCGTATATCTTCTTATCGACAGAGTCCGCCACCCACATCGTCGCCCCGTCCGACCAGATGCCCTGGGGGTTATCGTTGTCCGCTGTATCCAGGCTGTCGAAGTCCTTGCCGGAGTCCCGGCTCTGGTCCGACATCTTGTAGGCGTAGATCTTCTTATCGACAGAGTCCGCCACCCACATCGTGTTGCCGTCCGACCAGATGCCCTGGGGGTTATCGTTGTCCGCTGTATCGAGGGTGTCGAAGTCCCGGCCTGGAATCCGTGCCTTGGTGTTCAAGTTGTAGGCGTAGATCTTCCTGTTCGTGAGGTCCGCCACCCAGATCGTCTCGCCGTCAGACCAGATGCCCCTAGGCTGGCCGAAGCCCGTCACGACAGAGGGGTCGAAGTCCTTGTCCGGGTCCCGGCGCTTGTTCGACATCTTGTAGGCGAAGAGCTTGTTGTGTCCTTCATCCGCCACCCAGATCGTCTCGCCGTTAGACCAGATGTGGCCGGGCGAGTCGTTGCCGGCTCCGAAGAGCCCATCCATGTCGTCGACTGCCTTCCAACCGTATCTAGTCACAACTCCCCGGTTGATGCTGACGCTGTAGGTTGTGGAGGAGTGCGCGCCGATCACAACAATGTTCAACGGGTTTCTGCCGGCCGAGAGGGTGACCTGGTGTCCCGCGGCGGTCGAGTCGGCGTCGGTGGCTGCCGTGCCGTCGGCGTTCTGGAATTCAACCGTACTCCGGCGGAAGCGGGCCCTCGCGAACACGCTCGCCGTGGTCACGGTGCTGGCCACGCCAACTTGATACCCCGTGCGGTCCATCTCAAAGTCGATGATGTTCTCAGGACTCACTCTCAAGGACGACAGCGACGCGTGAACCGGCATGTTGAACGAGTAGATCTTGTCGTTGACCGGTTCGCTCGGTATCCCTGATCCGTGGATCCTATCGGAGGCCATCCACATCGTCAGCCCGTCCGACCAGATGCCTACGGGGCGGGAGTAGGAGTCCAGTCGAAGCAGGTTGGTGAAGTCTTTGGCGCTGTCCCGATCACCGTGATCAGTCTCTCCAGGATTCATCTTGTATGCGAAGAGATGCCTGTGTGCCCAATCCGCCACCCACATGGTCTCGCCGTCCGACCAGATGCCTCTGGGGTTATTGTTGCTCGCTGCGTTCAGGCCATTGAAGTCTTTGGCGCTGTCCCGATCGCCGTGATCAGTCATTCCAGGATTCATCTTGTAGGCGTAGAGTTTGTTGTCGCTAGAGTCCGCCACCCACATGGTGTCGCCGTCCGACCAGATGCCGCGGGGAAGACCGTTGCCCTCGGCGGCCAGGTCATTGATGTCCTTGGCGCTGTCCCGGCTCCCGTCCGACATCTTGTAGGCGTATATCTTCGCATCGACAGCGTCCGACACCCACATCGTCTCGCGGTCCGACCAGATCCCCCCGGCGTCGCGGTTGCCCGCCGCAATCAGGGTGTCGAAGTCCTGGGCGCTGTCCCGGTTGCCGCTCGACAACTTGTAGGCGTATATCTTGTCGTCGGCAATGTCCGCCACCCACATCGTTATGCCGTCCGACCAGATGCCCGTGGGGCCTTCGTTGCCCGCCGCAACCAGCCCGTCGAAGTCGTCGACTGCCCACCAGCCGAAGTCCGTCGTCACACCCCGGTTGATGATGACCGTATAGGCCTTGGTGGTGACGCCGTCCTGGGCCGTCACCACGATGTTCACGGGGTTCCTGCCCGCTGAGAGACTGACCTGGTGCTCGGGGGCCGTCGTGTCAGCGTCGGGCAGCTCAACGTCGTTCTCGTCCTGGAAGACCATCGTGGCGCCGTTGTTGGAGCGGCGCGCGAACACGGTGGCGGTGGTGACCGTGCTGGCCACGCCCACCTCGTAATACGTACGCGTGCGCGTGAAACCGACAATGTCATCGGGGCTCACGGCCAACGTTCTCAGATCGGCGTCATTGCTGGCCTGCTGAGCCGAGACGTCGTCAGACGAGGCTGCCAAGACTCCCAGCGCCAGGATCAACCCGACCGTTAGGGATATCCAGGCAGCGCCACGAATGGCGTCCAGGGCGCCCGATGGTTCGCGGCGATTTCGTAGGACACGCCTCGCGCCATTGCCAATCCTCTGGAGGTTAGGCTGTAGTGGGCGAAACAGGGCCAAGCCTCCAATTGCGGGCAGCAGTTTTCTCAAAATTCATCTTCCGAATTGCATGGGGTTGCCTTTTCAAAGCCGCGCAGCCAGACATGCAGCTCGCTTGGCACAGCCTGTTGGCACAGGGCGCTGGCTGTGAAAGGAGAGTCGGACGAGTGGTCCGGGACTGGGGATGACTCGGGCACGGACTGTGCGGGCGGGCCTCAGGAGTTCCTTTTATCTTTACTCGGCGTTATTATTCACCCGTGGGAACCGGCGACACGAAGCGAAAACGGGAGCAGACCGAGCCGGAATGTCGAGGCTGGGAAACCGCCCAGGCGGTTCCTCGTTGCCCGCGTATTCGGCCCTGAACTGGGGCGTCCACCAATACGGACGACCCCAATGGACCCTCTCAATCCGGCTACCGAAGATAGAACTCCTACTCCCGCGTTCGACTCCCTCAACTCAATTCCAAACAAATGGATTCCTTTAGAAACTGGCCCCGCTACAGGCGAGGCCCAGCGATATAAAATACAGGCCATTCGTGCTCTATTCGTGTATATATGGCCTTTATACGCGACAATTACTGTGTATTTTGATTTGTTTTTGATTTTCAAAGGCGACAGGAAAGTGCACCGGTGGGGAGATTGGCCAAAATGAATGCCCGCGCCAAATGTTCAGGACAGATGTCCCTCTGACGGCTGTGTCAGAAAGCATTACGCGGGAAAGGGGGAGGTTTCGGGGCGAGAGCTATGCTTCGTCAGGTTCATCCGGTGTCTGGAATCTGGCGCTCCCCCGGCTGTGCTTGAGACGGTAGCTCTCGCCGTTCATCTCCAGGATGTGGACGTGGTCGCAAGCCGGTTAAGCAGCGCGCCGGTGAGCCGTCCCGAGCCGAAGGACTCGGTCCACTCTCAAAGGCGAGGTTGGTGACTACCATGTTGGCGCCCCACATGTAGCGTTGGGGGAAGAACTCGATGAGTAGTTCCGCTTCTTGAGACATGGTCTCCAGCAGCCGGAAGGCCCGCACGTAGTCCCACTTGCCCCGCCATACCATGCGGAACTCCAGCAGCCGATGCAGTACACCAAACTCCTTGGGCAACTCCCATTCCTGCAACAGCGCCGCCTGTTCCAGGGCGGCGGCCTTCCCCTTCAGCGGCGACAGGTAGTGGATGGGGTCGGAGATGAAGTCGTCTCTCTCGAGGAGCTGGGATGCCTCGAGATGACCTAACATCCGCAACTGATCACCACCTCATCAACGTAGTTCCGGATGATGACGAATCGATGGATGCAGGGCACCGGCCCCGAGTAGTCGTTGGTCCGGTACCGCACCAGGGACAGGGAACAGAACAGCCCCGCCGGTCTCTCGCTCGCGTTATATACCATCGGAGGCAGGGGCAACAGGGAATCCAGGTCCCGCTCCGTCCGCTGCCCGATACTCTCCGAATGGCCTCGGAGCCGGGTGAACACCCGGGAGGCTTCCCGGATGCTCATCCCCTCCACCATCACCGCTCGTCGAACTCGCAAGTATACGTCCACCTGGAATATCGATGGCACCATCCATTGGCTCATCTTCGAACCCATGAATGGCGATGGACGGTCCACTATTCAACCGTCGTTTCTCAGTTGGTCAATCCGCTCGCGTGGTGCAACATAACTCCGCCCAATAGAGACTCCGACGGCAATCTCCCGTCGTCCCTCCGGTTGGCCCAGATCCTCGCAGTCCCCGTGGCAGAGAGCGTCACGGCCGATTCACCCGCCGCGAACAGGCCATTACTGCCGGTCGATGCTGACGTTGACCGTCTGGCCGTCCCTCCAGGACAGGTCGACGTCGGTGAAGTTAAAGCTCGTATCCCCTTAACGCTCCTGGAACGTCAGCGCGACATCGCCGACGTACAGCGTCGGGTCCTCGAACTCCTCGATGGGCTCCCTGAACGCCGGGTAGAACTCCCGCCTCTAGCTGGAGTGCCAGAGCCGGCCCATTCGGAATTGCCCGGACTCGTCGGCAAACCGGTCGTAACTGACCGCGCCCTTGTCGCCGTTTCCGAAGTCGGTCTTCGTCATCATCACCGACCAGATCGGTGTGATGACCGCAACCGTGGGGGCGCTCGTCAGCGTCTCGCCCACCTGCGCCGTGATGGAGATGGCGGGCGCGTCAGTTGCCTGGTTGTTGGGCGTCTAGGTCAGGAGCCCGGCCCTCGCACCGTAACCACCACGGGGCCGGACAGCATCCGGCCGTCTTCCGCGCAGATCGCGCCCTGCGAGTCGCAGTCCGTCGTGGCGGGCAGCGTCACGATAACCGTACCCTCTCCCGACGGCTCCACGCTGATCTCCCACCTGACGTTCTTGCCTGCCTCCAGCCGCCGCGCCTTGACCACGTCGCCGCCGGTCGCCGTGAAGGCATGGTCCCGCAGGGTCCTGTAGCTGAAGCCGTCCGCGGGCGTCTCGCTGAACCGAAGCTCGAAGGCGAATGTGCTGCTCCCGTCGTGGGAGGACGGCTCGTCGTGTACGCTGGCCGTCAACGGCGACAACGCGGCCGACACCGTAGCGGTTGCCGCGCTGGTCAGGGCCTCGGCATGGCCGCGGTCGTCGGTGAACGAGACCCGCACCTTGACGGTCTTACCCTCGTCGGCCTCCGCCAGGGTATAGGTGCTGCTGGTGGCCCCGCTTATGTCCGTGTCCGTCGTTCCGTCTCTTCGTACCCACTGGTAGGAGAAGGTGGCGTCGTCCAGGCCGTCGGTATCGGCTATGCCCGACGTTGATGCCGTCAGCGTCTCGCCGACCCGCGCCGTGCCGCTGATGGACGGCGCGCCCGTCGCCGCCGTGTTGGGACGTGCCTGCACTGAGGCCGTCGCTGCGCTGGTCAGGCTCTCCGCGTTGCCGCGGTCGTCGGTGAACGACACCGTCACCTTGACGGTCTTGCCCTCGTCGGCCTCCGCCAGGGTGTAGGTGCTGCTGGTGGCCCCGCTTATGTTGGCGTCGGTCCCACTGTCTCTGCGTATCCACTGGTAGGAGAAAGTGGCGTTGGTCAGGCCGTCCGTGTCGGCTATGCCCGACGTTGACGACGTCAGCGTCTCCCCAACCCGGGCCGTGCCGCTGATGGACGGCGCGCCCGTCGCCGCCGCGTTGGACGTCTCGGCGTTCTGCGTCTCGGACTGGGAGCCCGGCCCTCGCACCGTGACCACCACGTCGCTGGACAGCATCCGCCCGTCCTCCGCGCAGATCGCCCCCTCATCGTCGCAGTCCGTCGTCGCCGGCAGCGTCACGGTCACCGTACCGTCTCCCGACGGCTCCACGTTGATCTCCCACCGGACATTCTTGCCCGCCTCCAGCCGTCGCGCCTTGACCACGTCGCCGCCGGTAATCGTGAAAGCATCGTTCTGCAGCGTCCTGTAGCTAATCGGAATGTTCTCGCTGAAGCGCAACTCAAAGGTGAACACGCTACTTCCGTCGTGGTTGGACGGCTCGTCGTGTACGCTGGCCGTCAACGGGGGCGGTGCGGCGGCCACAGTGGCCGTTGCTGCGCTGGTCAGGCTTTCCGCATTGCCGGAGTCATCATTGAAGGAGACCGTCACCTTGACGGTCTTGCCCTCGTCGGCGTCCACCAAGGTGTAGGTGGAGGTAGTTGCGCCGCTGATGTCGGTGTCCGTTGTCCCGTCGTTGCGGACCCACTGGTAGGCGAAGGTGGCCTTGGTCAGGCCGTCGGTGTCGGCTATGCCCGACGTGGACGCGGTAAGCGTCTCGCCGACCTGCGCGGTGCCGGTGATGGTTGGGGCACCCGTGGCCGGGTTGTTGTCCGCCCGGTCGGTGATGTTTCGGGTGGTGTTGTTCGTCACCGCCAGATCGCTGAAGGAGTCGGCCTCGCGTCCGCGGGTGTCGCGGATGAAGTGGGCTCCGGAGGGACGGGTGTAGCTGACAGTCACCGTGTCTCCCGACGCTGCCGCGGTTGAAAGCGTCAGTGATAAGGCAGAGCCGGAAATGCTGACCGAGCTCACGGTTACGGCCGTTCCGCCGACGCTCACCGAGAAGGCGCTGGTCGGCAGGGTCACGCCGTCGTCCAGGGTCTCGTTGAAGTTCAGCGTCAGGGTCGTACCGTCCACCGTCGCCGAACTGACCTCCAGGCCCAGGGCGGCGGCCACCTCAGCCGTGGCTGCGCTGGTCAGGCTCTCGCTGTTGCCCGCATCGTCGGTGAATGACACCTTGACCTTGATGGTCTTGCCCTCATCCGCGTCCACTAGAATGTAGGTACTGCCGGTGGCCCCGCTGATGTCTGTGTCCGTCGTTCCGTCGTTGCGTACCCACTGGTAGGAGAAGGTTGCATTGGTGAGGCCGTCGATGTCGGCAATGCCCGACGTGGACGCCGTCAGCGTCTCGTCCACGCGGGCCGTGCCGGTGATGGAGGGCGCGCCCGTTGCCAGGTTGTTCGGTGGATGGTTTCCTGTTCCTGGTCCGGTTACGGTGAACATCAAGGAGTTGGACAGGTTGGCGCCGTATTTTGAGCAGACGGCGCCGCTGTTCGAGCAGTTGGTGGTGGCCGGCAGCGACACGTTGAAATTGGCGTTTCCGGACGGCGATACAAGAGCTACAAAACCTTCGCCGGCGCCGAAGTTGTGGCGTGTTGTCCAGGACCTGATAATCCTGCCACCCGTGATCGTGAACGCGGCGGGCAGCCCTGATTTGCTGCTGTTCGACAGTACGCTGCTGAATGCAACCTGGAAAACGAAAGATGAGCTCCCATTGTGAGAGGACGGCGCCTCGCGCAAGCTTGCGGTCAAGGGAGGCTCGGCCGCCACGGCGGTGGTAATCTTCGCCTTGGCCCTCTGGAACGGTTCGAAGTAGTCGTGGTAGAGGACATCAGCCATTAGAAACTTGCCCAGGTCCGACGTCACGGGAGTGTAGCTCTTGCCCGTGGCGCCTGCGATGTCGACGAACGTGCCGTCGGCGGTGTCCGACTTCGACCATTGCCATCTCGGCATTCTGAAACGGCGGTCGTACGGGTAGACTCCGTCGTCGTCGGCTAGCGTTCCGGTGATTGCCACGCCGACCTGTGGGGTGGACGTCGAGAACGTGACGAAGCCCGGTTCTTTTACATTGATGACTTTGATGGTGACCTCGCCTGAAATGTCGGTCAAGGCGGGGGTCTCCGCATTGCCGGAGGAGTCCTTGCCGTCGGTAACGCTCACGACTACTCTGTATGGTTCGGCGTAGGGCGCCTGCCTCTCGTAGTTGAAATTCCCGTCCGCCTTCACCCTGATCTCACCGTTGTTCGCGCCGATGGTGAACGCCTGGTTGAATGCGGTCGCGTCCCTCCCGGAGACCGAGTAGGTGAGGGTGTCACTGCCCGGGTCCCTGGCTTCCACGGTGCCCACGAGGGCGCCGTCCCCGATGTTTTCGAGCGGCTCGAAATAATATAGTCCGGAACTGCCATTGCACGGGTAGTCGTGAAATGCCGGGCGGCCGTCGGTAGAGGCTGCCTGGCTGGCATAGACGGCCATCCTGAAGCGGGAATGGCTCGGGGCGTGACTGGTCTCGTGGCCCAAGATCGGAGCCCAGAAATGAGGCCCGCTTTTGAACAGGGCCACGAAGTCGCTGATTTCCCACCCTGCTTCCGTGTTGGAGTCCTCATCCGTTGAGTCGGTGGTTCCGATTACCAGGCGCTGCCCGCCGCTGGCGCTGGACGGCAATGAGAACGACACGTAGTACCTGGTATTGGGGGCCAGCGTCACGCCGCTGCTCGTAAAGTCCTCGGCGGTTGCAAGGTTGCCGTCGATGGTCGACGGGTTGGTCAACGTTTCCAGGACGGTACCCGGGGCACCCCGGTGTATGGCCACGGTCGGCGCCACACTGCCTCCGTACATCCTGGTGTAAATGCGCACTTTGTCGAGGGTGGTCTCGTAGCTTCCGGTGCAGAAAGAATGCGCCCATGCTTTATCCGGTTCGATGACGAACATTCTCGACGACTGCGCCTGGCCGAGACTGCTTACCTTGACGGTCGCCGTGGCCGTAGTTCCTTCCACGGGGCCGCCGACCGTCAACAGGCCGGCAAGAGTGATGAGCACTGAAAGGCCTGCGAGGACCAGGAGGCGGGTGCGGGTGCGGGGGAACGACGCGAGTTTCAACGGGGCAAGACAGATGTCGACAACAGAGTACTGGGGTCTCATGATGAAACCTCATCTTTGGTGATTCTGATGCCAGAAGCCCGTGAGTGTTTACCGAATATCCAAGCGGTTCTCCCTGGTAGTCACCATTGCCCCTGTGTAAGCGGACGAGACGAGACGACGCGCGAGCGGTAACCCTGAATAGTCGTTAATCCACCATTGATGTTGAGTCTCGGTGTTCTGGTTGCACGCTCCCGTTAAATCTACTCATCGGCCCCTATGGTGAGGCGAAATGAGATCACTAAGTGGAAGTATACAGACGTATTGTGTATATATTGTGTATATTAAAGCTGCTATCATTCCAATTGCTGTGTATTTTGGCGATGAGTCAGGTATTCTCTGAACAAGTCCGTGGTGATATGCATAGTTGGGACAGGGAGACCCGACTCTGAGGGGAGCCGAGGTTGTATGGACCAGCCCACCTATGCCGACCTGGGGTAACAAGGCAAGTAGCGCAGGACCCGCCGGAAACTGTTCCTGGATATTTCTGGAGAGGATGGACGGCGTGATTCCCTGGCAGGCACTGCTGTTCAGGCTGGTGAACCTGATCAGCAATGGGCTGGACGGCGTGGTAACCGAGCAAGGTGAAAGGGTGGAGGCCGTCGAGGAGGGACTGACG
This sequence comes from Dehalococcoidia bacterium, assembly GCA_965208825.1. Lineage (GTDB taxonomy): Bacteria > Chloroflexota > Dehalococcoidia > Lucifugimonadales > UBA3495 > VXOI01. The sequence continues at coordinate 1,219,614 of CBDBPP010000005.1, read as the reverse complement.
AGAATTGGCCCAGGCTGGACCGGCTTTGGGTGGCTGTGGAGACCACCGATCTGGAGATTGAAGACATCCTGCCCCTCATCAGGGATCACCGGGAGTGGCAGAGCGGTTGGAGGCTACAGTGGAAGAGGCGCGGGCGCTGTTGTCCCAACGGCGGGTAGTGCTGGACGATGTGAAGAGCATCACCACCTACGCCGAGGATATGAGGGAGTTTCTGAACGAGAGCGAGCTTACCGAGCGTAGGGTCTTCATGGAGTCATTCGTCAAGGAGATCGGTGTGGTCCCGGGCGGGGCGACCACCCCTGCACGGTACCAATCCCCGTGGACAGCCCCGTGAAACGAAGAGACGCTCAGGAAATCTCCCTGAGCGTCCCGGTTCCGTCTACAGTAACGCATGGTGGGCCGGACTGGATAAAATCAAGAACCGAAGCCGATTCCGACGTCACCCCGTCCTGCGGCATGGGGATAGTATACGTCAGGACCGCCTCGTCCTCCACGATCTCAATGCCCTGCACGAAGTTGCGGATCAGGGCCTTACGTTCCGGGATAGTGCCGTCCTGGAAGAGTGCGCGGAAGTCCGCGACGTACCCCTTGATCTCCTTTGACGTGGGCAACTCCGCCCGCCGCTGCTCCAACTGGAACTCGGCCTCCTCCCGCGCCGCCACAAGCTGGTCCTGGCGGCTCTTCAAGGACAGGATGCGGGGCGACAGCACCTCGATGGGCAACTGCTTGGTTTCCAGGGCCTGGTAGAGGTTCTCCAGCCGGGTCTCCACGTCGCTAAGCTCGGCGGTGATGGCCGTCAGCCGGCCGTTGACCTCCCCGGCCAGGTTGTCGACCTCCTCGGCCACCAGGGTCACCAGCTCGGTGATGGTCTCCTCGGTGAGAATCCGCTCCCTGACCTTCTCGATCACCAGGTCCTCCACCTTGCTGGCGTTCAGGTAGCGGGCGGTGCAGGCTCCGGCGCCTTCCCGGAACAGGCTGGAGCAGACGTAGTAGGCGAACTGGCCGCTCTTGGCGCCTTGGGCGGAGTAGGACTTGCCACAGACAGCGCAGCGGAGCAGTCCGCTCAGCAGGTACTGGCTCCCGACACGGCCGGGCCTTGCCACCGCGGGCGCCCGCTCGTGGAGTCCCTGCTGCACCGCGTCGAACAACTCCCTTGAAACCAGAGCGGGCCAGGCGTTCTCCACCCTTACCGGCTCTCCCGCCTTCTCGTCCTTGCTCTTGACTCCCCAGACGGCGGTGCCGGTGTAGGCTTCGTTGGTCAGCAGGTAGTGGACGATGTTCTTCTGCCAGCGCCTTCCCCGGTTGGTGATGCCCCGGCCGTTCAGCTCCTTGCAGATTTCCGCCAGCCCGTTGCCCCGCCGGGAACTCTCGAAAATCTCCCTGACTATGGGAGCGTCCACCGGGTCCACCTCCAGGGTGGGGCGGTCCTTCACCCCATCGCTGACCTTGACGCGGGTGTAGCCGAAGGGAGCCTTGGAGCCGAGAAAGAAGCCGCGGGAAGCGGCCTCCCGCATTCCCCGGACGACCTCTTGAGCTAAATTTTCGCTGTAATATTCGTCCACCGACTCGATGATGCCCTCAAGCAGCCTGCCGGTGGCGCTGTCCTCGGCCTGCTCGGTGATGGAGACCACGCGGATGCCCTTGCGCCGCAACTGGGCCTTGAACGCCACGGCGTGCTCCCGCTTGCGGGTGAATCTCGAAAACTTCCAGACCAGAATCACCTGGAAAGGGGCCTTCGGCTTGCTGCCCTCGTCGATCATCTCCCTGAACTGGGGCCGGTCGGCGATTCTGCCACTCTCGGCCTCGTCCACGTACTCGCGGGCGATGGAGTAGCCGTTGGCTTTAGCATACTCCTTCAGCGCCCTGAGTTGAGCGGCCACGGACAGGTCCACGTCCTGGCGGTCGCTGGACACCCGGGCGTAGAGGGCCGCCGGGGTGAGGGGTTGTATCTGGCGGTTCTTTTTCATTTGTACTCCTTGATGCGGATATATCCAATCCAACCCGCTAGATATCCACCAACTCGATGCGGTCACCGTAACGGCGAAAGTCAGCCGTGTTGAACGTCAGCAGCCGGCGCTCCCCGCGCGCCAGCATGGTGGCGACGATGTTGGCGTCGTGAATCTGCCGTCCCCCGGCGGGGACCTCCCGACACAGGGCCAGCAGCAGCTCGGTAACCGGGGGGCCGTCCTCAAGTATCTCGAAGCTGCCGGCCAGTCGGCCCACGTCATCCAGGGCTTCCTCGCGGGTGATGGCCACCGGCCAAGTCTGCGGACGGGTGACCACGGCAAGGTACTCGCGCATTATCTGGCGGCTGATCCTGAGCGGTTCCGGGTCCCGGAAGGCGCGTTCCAGACTGGCCCGGGCCGTGTCGTGGTGCGGGGCGCCGGGGACACGGGAGTTCACCAGCACGTTGGTGTCGATGAACATGGCGGGCTAGACCCTCTCCTCATAGAGGTCCTCTCTCCTGAGACTCAGGCCCTCCGGCCACACCGCCGTGGGGTGAACGGGCCATACCTCGTCCAGGGGCTGCCTGGGTGCGGGCCCGGGGTTGGTGCGCCGGAACAGCAGAGTCTCGCCGTCCATATCCACCTCCGCCGTCTCCCACCCGGCCACGCTCCAGGCAAGGGCGTGGCTGTGGCCGCTGTCGCCCCGTTGATTGCCCCACCAGGGCCGGTGCAGCCGGGCGGACGGGGGCAGCTCGAACCCGATAACCGCTTCTATCTCGGTGAATGAGGTCCTCCATTCCTGCGCCTGGAGACTGCTGAGGTACTGGCACAGTCGCCGGTACTTGCCCCTGAGCGCCATATCCCGGTACTTGTCCTCTTGGCCCATCGCCATATCATGTCTCCTCATCTCCGTTTATGTGGCGGGAAGGTTGAGACTCAGGTACATTGTAATTAGTTAGTGATCACCATGCAAGTACCTCGGCAACCGAAACAGACCGAGCCGGTAATCCCGTGCCGGCCCGACTTAGATGACGAAGGAATTTGTGGGGCCGCTGGCGGCGCGTTACCCTTCACGACGCCAGAACCGCCACCAAGGTCCGGTGCGTTCCTGCGCCCTTGTTGCTTGCGCCGCCTTCAACTCGTCGACCAGTCCGGCGTTGCGCCGGCGCTCCTGCTCAAGCTGTCCTTGCAACAAATCAACCCGCGCCTCCAGGCCGCGTATCCGCTCCGGGGCCACGGCCACCTCCGAGTCAGTGGCCTCGCCGGTCACCGGCGGGTCGTCGTCCAGCATCACGTACACCCGGTGCCGCCTCCCGCGAGGCTCTCTTTTGGTCTGCACCTCCCCGGCGGCGATGCGCCGGTTCAGCGTTGACAGGGACAACCTCAACTCCCGGCAGGCTTCCGCCTTGGTCAGCAGTCTCATGTTCTCGCCTCCCATTGTGTCATCACGTTTCATTTACGGGTCAATCCCTATGTGTCGTACGTGCCAGCGGCTTTGCCGTCCACCAGAGCCGGGCCAATGCTTCTCCCCCGAACGTCCCGATTTCTGCAACAGAATGCAAGCCGGAGGTCTTTTGGGGTCAGACAAGGTCAAGACAGTGAAAAACCCCTGTCATTCGTGTTTGTTTGTGGCCTCCCTATAGGAAACCCCGGGAGCCACATCACCGGAAAAGTTGCACCTTGACCAGTCGCCGCAATTGCAGCCTTTCCCAGGGTTCCGGCGCGGGCGGCAGCCACGTGTCAGCCAGGATGCCCCGCCGTTTGATGGTTTCCAGGTTGGAGCTGGCGAAGGGGGCGTGGTCGACGTAGCTGGCGGCGTCCATGAAGGCGTCCTCGTCGTTCTCGTTCTCGAACACGAACAGCACCAGGGGCATGTCCCCGCCGTGATCCCGGCGGACGTAGCCGCTCTGGAAGTAGCGGCGGTAGTTCTCCAGCCTGGCGCGCACTCGCCGGGGCGTGGTGGCGCGGCGCTCGAACTCCAGGAAGCAGTGGCGGTATCCCCCGGGCAGGTCCAGGACGTAGGAAACGTCGGGGTGAACCACGTAGTTCTTGTCGTCGTGCCAGTAACCCACGGCGGAGCGGGCGGTGGGCAGCAGGTCCAGGACGCCGTAGTCGCGGCTGAGGGCGCACTCGGCGACGAGAGCGGCGGCCAGGGTGATCAGGGCGGCGTGGTGGTCAGGCTGGGACGCCAGGGCGCGCAGGACGGTGCCGACATAGGCCTGCGGGTTGTTGTGGCTGGGTTCGGCGGTCCAGCGGTCCAGGACCTGCCCCACGGATGCCCGGTCCCGGCGGGCCAGCCACGTCAGCCCCTGGTCGGTGAGCACGTGCAGGTCGCCGTCGGCGCGAATCAGGCAGTGGTCTGCCAGGGAACGGAGCACCTGGTTGGCCCGGCGGCGGGTGACGCCGCCCATCAACCCGGCCAGTTGGTCCATGCCGCATAGGGGCCAGGCCGCCAGCAGGTCCAGCACCTGTTTTTCGGTCCTGGTGAGCCGGACGGCCAGGGAGTTGCCCACCTGCTCCGGTGGCTTGGGCATCAGGGCCCGCATCCGGCTGGGATACAGGTCGTCCGGTTCGGGTGACGGGTGGTCGTCCGGGTCCAGGCCCAGCTTGCGGCGACGATCGGCGATGCGCTCCGCGCTACGTCCCAGCCAGTCCAAAACGTCGTCCAGGGACACGTCGGGGTTGATGGTCTCGGGCAGAAAGGACTTGTTGCCCCGGCCGCATTGCTGCCAGACCTGGGCCTGGGCGTCTCCCGCCAGCAGCTCCCCCTCGGTGGCGACGAAGGCGCTGCGGTGCTCGCCGGGGTCGCCTAGGGTGCGGAAGGCCCGGCGGGTGGGCTGGTCGGAGTGGGTCAGCACCAGGGTTGCCGTAGGCCGCTGGCGGGTGCGGATCTGCTCCAGGGTTCTCAGGCGGTAGCGCAGGTTGGCCGAGGACAGCACCTGCCCCTGGCGCACGATGCCCAGGGACCGGCCGCCGGACAGCGTGATCAGCAGGTCGTAGGGTCCCTGGCGGTGGTGGTCAACCCGCACGGGTTTGCCTTCGGGGTCGGCCTTGGCGATCATAGCGGCCACGTGGTACAGCCCTGCCAAGCGTCCGGGCGCTCGGTGAGGATGAGGAACCACTCACGGGACACCGAGTACTCGCTGAGGAAGAGTTCCGTGCCGTGGCCGACGCTAGCGGCGGCGATGCCTTTCTCCTTGGGGAAGTGGCGTTGCTTCGGGTTTGGTCCCAATCTGCCCAGGTGGTGGGGAACCAAGTTCACCAGGCCCAGACCGGCGAGTTTCGAGAGCCGGCGGCGCAGAGTGGTTGCGGGAATCCTGCCGAAGCTGGAAAGTTCCTCCACGGTGGCCAAGGGCGCGACACACAGCAGCCGCAGTGTGTCCACCAGGGTCTCGGCCAGAGGCTTGGGAACGGCTGCGGCACTGCGCTGGATCCGGCGAACGGCGGTCATGGCCCAGGTTGCCGCAGTGACGGCGTCTGGGTCGTCGCCAACGGTCCTTATCACTGCCCGGGGCAGGGATTTGCCCAGGCACCCCCGCTCCAGGCAGCGCCAGAGAGAGTGGCGAGAGACGCCGAAATGCCGGGTCGCTTGGGGCCTACCGTGCCACAGGAGGTGGGTGCGCACTTAGCCGCGGATGGCGTCGTCGAAACCAGAGTTGCATCCTGTGCGCAATCAAGCGACAGGATTTTCCATAACCTGTCATACTGCTGCGGATTCGACTCCGGAGAATACGTCCCGTAAAATGGAACCCATCCCGTTCCCGGAGCGGCGCCAGCAATGACTTCCGTAGCGCGCCATCAGAAAATCGAGTCCTACCGCAACGCTCACACCCAACTAGTGAAGGCGTTGGATCAGTTCCCCAGGGAGATGTGGCAGTTCCGCGACGAACATGGGTGCTGGAGCATCCACGAGCACATCATCCACATCACCGACAGCGAGGCCAACAGCTACATACGCGATCGACGCCTCATCGCCGAGCCGGGCCGCATCCTCATGGATTACGACGAGAACCAGTGGGCCGCCGTCCTTGACTACCACGAGCAGGACATTGACGAGGCCCTACACCTGTTCCAGTGCCTCCGCAGCAGGACGTACACCCTGATCAAGTCCCTGCCGCAGTCCACCTGGTCCAACACCGCCTACCATCCCGAGAACGGTGACACAACCCTCGACGACTGGTTAGACACCTACGAATCCCACGTCCAGGAACACATCGAATACATGCATCAAAACCTCCAAGCCTGGCAGTCCCAGCAATAGGCCAGGGTCCCTCGATCATTTTCCGACAGCGCCGATCAAGGCCAGGGGTTTGATGGGGGTACGGCGTACCGACCGATGTCGTCGACGATGTTGGTCTCGCCAGCCAGCCGGATCACGCCGATGGTCAAATTGCACAGGGTGGACGTGTTCGGATGTGCGGGGCCGGTGCCCATCTGGGGCCTGTATTCACCGAAGGCAACGACCCTGACCCAGTGCAGTCGGTTCTGGGGGCCCCAGTGTTCTCGCCACAAGGTGAGGAGCCCTTGGAGGTTGGCCCCTGCGGGCGGCAAGGTGGTTGCAGCGTATGCAAACTCCCGGCGGGTTTTGCCTTTAGCACTGTCGGTGGGTTCCATTCGACAAATCTGGGCCAACAAGGGAGAAGCATCTTGCCTCGCCGATGCCGTGCGGATTCTCACCTTGCTCAGTCGCCGGCCTCCCGGTCCAGCGGCGTGGCCAGGGATTCCTGCCGCCGCAGGTGAGCGCGGGCGATGATCCTGGCCAGGATGCGCAGTCCCGCCTGCATTGTCTCCCGCTGTCCGGCTGTGTAGACCGGCTTTTCGGCTCTGGCGGCCCGGCCTGTTGCGCCGGCGCCGATCTTCCGCCGGTTGTCGTGGTTGTTCTTTCGCATCCTGTCTTCCCCCGGTTGCCAGCGGCCTTTTGCCGCCGGGCCTTTATTTGCCTGTCCAGTGTGGAGGGGTTCAGTCTCGAATTGGAACCTCCTATAGGGTGGTTTGCCTGTTAACCAGGGTTCATAAGTGAATCTGTCTCAGAAGGAGATGCGGTCAGCAGCACAGTGGAACGCCAACTCAGGAATCGAGTTGGCGGGGTTCAAGAGGGTGTTTGTTCTGGGGGAGACGGGTGGAGGGGACCTTGGCGTCAGCCCATTGGTGAGCTGGTATGCGAAGTGGGGAGTGGTTTCGACACGTTGCCGCTCAGTTGGGATTCCATCGGATCACCCCGCGGGTGCGCCACAACCGCCAGAGAGTCCGCAAATTGAAGGCCGTGGCATACATGGTCCATTCGGCCTTCACGTTGTCCATGCCGCGCAGCTCGAACCTTTGGGCTCCCATCCGGGTCTTGAGGATGGCGAATAGCGGCTCGACCTAGGGCAGCAGCCGCCGGTAGGCCCGTTGCGCTTCACTGGTCGCCATCCAGGCGCGATGCTGGCGCAGTGCTCTATCGTTGGGATTGATCTGCAGAGTGCGACCATGCAAGGCGTTCTTGGTGCAGACCCCGAAGGCCGGACATTCCCGGCAGACCGACGCCGACTGTTTGTCCATCCGGTATAGCCGGGCCTTGACCTTCCGGTCTTTGAAGCCAGCGTGGGGAAGCCGCTGCCCGTGGGGGCAGATGTAGCTGTCGTCGCTCTCGTCGTAGGTGAACTGGTCCTTGTGATAGGGATGGCCCGTGGGCCGGGCCATGTCGGGCATCACCACCTGCTGGCCCCTTTGCTGGAACTCCACCACGTGCTTCCCGGAGAAGTAACCGGCGTCGGCCAGGGTCATCGGCACCTTCGCTCCGGTAATCTCCTCTGCCAGGTCCACCATCGGGACCAGGCGGGCCGCATCGTTGGCCTCGTCCACCACGTCCACGGCGGTCACCAACATGCCGCTGATTCCACCGCCGGGCGAAAGGGGAGAGACCACCGCCTGGGCGTTGTAGCCTGGCACAACCCCTTCCCGGGTCCGCATCGCCCGGGCATCCATATCGGTCAGGTTGATGCGAAAGGTACGCTTGTAGCGGTTGGGACGCTCCCGCTGCGGCAACTCCTCCATCGCCTGCCTCACCCGTTGCCGTAGCGTCTCCTGCTCGGCCAGCTTTTCCGGGAGGCGGGCCGGTGCGCCGTCCTCTCCCCCTTGGTTCTGGGCTTCCAGGTCTGCGATGGCCTTCTCCACCTGGTCCAGTAATTCCCGCAGTTGGTCGGCATCCTTGCTCTTAACCTTCGCCGCGTTGGCGTGCATCTTGGTGCCGTCCACCGCCTGCACCGCCAGGTCCACCAACTCCAGGGACACCGCCGTTCGCACGGTGCGCTTGAACAGACTTCTCATAGCCTGCCGGTGAGCCTTGTAGAACCGCCACAGCGTGTTGTGGTCGGGATGCTGCCAGCCGGTCAGCCACAGGTAGGGTATCTGGTCCCGGCAGGCCGCCTCCAGCTTGCGGCAGGAGCGGACATTGGTCATGAAGCCGTACAACCAGACGCAGAGCAACGCCCGGGGATGATACGCCGGCGCTCCCAGGGGGTCTCCTTCCGGGTCCACATCCATTTCCGCCCAGTCCTGCCGGTCCAGTGCATCCACAAACTCGGCCACGAATCGGGCCGGATGGTCCAGTGGTAACAGCTCATCAAGCGTGGGCGGCAGTAGCCACATCTGCTCCCGGTCCATGTCTCGAAGCGGCATGACGACCTCCTGGTCCACCTTCTTCCCCACAGTCTATACCTCCGCAACCCACCCGACTTCTGAGACAGATTCATAAGTGAACCACCTTATGCGGTTTCTGGTGGGGCGCCTTGGCGGTGATGTCCTACACGTGTACAGGAGTTTGAACTTGGGGCGGGATGGGGCGGGGAGCTGGTTTCGTAGCTGAAAGAGGCCGAATTCGGGGTTCTAGCGGGAGTTTGGGGATCACTTGCTGGAAAGGGCCGGTTCCAGTGCCATGGGGCAGGGCCAGCTACGGTTGGGGCATTGTGCGACACGTTGAGTCGGGGAGCGGCGTGGCACAGCCCTATTGGAGAGGGCGCATCTTGCCCCAAGGAGAAGCAGAGGGCTGGATGATCTGTCCGGGCAGGACCGGAGATGGTTTCCGCGCCCCGATCGGTATTCGGGAAGGACGGTTGACGCTGTTGAGACAAACACCAGCGCCCCCTTTGTTAGGCGCGGGATAGTCGGCGGCCCAAGCCCCTGGAGAATACCGGTGTGATTGACGTTGTGGCTGGCGGCGTCAGACCGGATGACGGCCAGGCCGGGCAATGCCTGGAGCAGGCGGTCCGGCTGGTATCAGCGCAGCAGCTGACTCAGGCAAAAACTCCCTCTCGCAAGCGCGTCGTGGGGGAACAGGGCGGGCTGGCGAGAGGGGAGCGGTCAGGCGGTGCGACCTAGGTGCGGAGAAGGGAAAGTGCAATCGCTGCGGGCCGTTTTCGGCCATTTGCACAGTGGGTGGGCTGTAAAGATAGATGGCAGGCGCTGCACCGTGTAATCGAGGCCATTCCCAAAGCTGAATCGGGTGGATTGTGGGGCTTTGGGGAGTGAGTACGGGGACGGAGTTTTTCGCGGCCCTGTGTCGGGTTTATGGCGCCGAGTGCATGGTAGTTTCCTGGACTGTGCGACGCCCTAGGAGGCCCTCGGAATGACCGTGAACTGTTCCCCCTCCGACGGTGATGGCGGCGGCTAGCCGCACCGGGGGCAGGGCTTGCCCGGGATTCGCCCATTGCAGGCGCACCGGTTACGGATTTTCCTGGCCAGGTAGCAGTCCAGGCCCAGGTGATTTACGTTGTCGGAGTCGTGAAGTGCGGAGTGATATTGGCCTATGTCCCCCTCAACGGACCGTTCCTCGTGTCCCTGCTACGTGTCCCTGTCGTGCCGCCGCCGCGCCACTTTCAGCGAGTAGGATCGCGGGGAGACCGCCAGCCCGAACACCTCGTCCTCGGGCAGCGGGTCGCCGCCGGGAGTCTCGAAGCTAAGGCGGTGAAGCATCCGCGTGACGTGCAGCCACACCGTCGTCTCGGCGAAGCGGCGCCCGGGGCAGCGGCGGTGCCCGGTGCCGAAGGGGATGAAGGCGTTGCCGGTCAGCGCCGGGGAGGGCGAGCCGTCGGCCTGGGGCAGGAATCGCTCCGGGAAGTATTCGTGGGGCGAGTCCCAGAGATTCTGGTCGTGGTGGATGGAATAGATGTTGCCCAGCACCTGCGCTCCCGCTGGTATCCGGTACCCGCCGACCTCCGTGTCCTCCGAGGCCTTGTGCGGCAGCCCCAGGGGACCGATGGTGCGGTAGCGCATGGACTCGGCCAGGCAAGCGAAGGTGTAGGGCAGCCGCGTCCGGTCCTCCACCGTGGGCAGGGCGCCGGGGCCAATGACCCGGTCCAGCTCCTCTTGCACTTTGGCCTGTATCTCCGGGCGGTTGGCCAGAAGGAGCAGGGTCCAGTTGACCGTCTGGGCCGAGGTGTCGGTGCCGGCTATCAGCAGGTCCATGCACAGGTCCCTGGTCATGTCGGTGGTGATTTCCCCGGCCTCCTCTCGGGCCAGCATCACCTCCACCAGGCAGGCGGGGGTCGACAGGTCCAGGCCGGGTCGGCTGCGGGCCGCCTCCACCAGGGCAGTGATGATGGACGTGCCGATTTCCGACTGCCGCCGGGCCTCCTTGACCCCGCCGTTGGGCAGGAACCGCAGCCAGGGGACGTAGTCGGCCAGGTTGGCGGCCGTGGCGTTGGCGAAAATCCAGTTGACGTGCTCCAGCAGCGCCTCCCGCAGTTTAAGAAACTCTCCGCCGCCCTCCTCATCCTCCTGTCCGAAGATGCTGCGAAACATCAGGGTGGAGTTGCTGCGGGCCGTGAGCTCGGTGGGCGAGACCGTCTCCCCGGCGTCCCCCGCCCGTCCCATCTGTTCCACCAGGTCGTTGACCACCCCCTCGATGTAGCGTTCCCGCACGTTGTCCAAATTGCGGGCGCTGAGCAGCTCCCGGTTGGCGAAGCGCTGCATCTGCCGCCAGTGCTCGCTGTAGGGGGCCATCACCAGGTCTTTCTGCTCGCTGAGGATGTCCATGATTTCGCTGACCCAGCGGTCGGCCAGCTCCGTCTTGCCGAAGGCCTCCTGCAACAGGTCAGTGTCGCTGATGATCACTGTGGGCACGCTGCCGAAGCGCAGCAGGCACACGTCGCCGTAGCGCCGGGCCAGCCGGTCGATGGCCAGGTGGGTGTCGTGGCGTACGTCCAGCAGGGAGCCGACCACTGGCAGCCCGCGAGGTCCCGGCGGCAGCTTCCCGGGTGATGTTGCGGTTGAAGCGCTCATTCCGTACGCCTCCGCTCCTGAACTTCGGGCCTTGGTCTCGGGTATGACTGTAACAGACCGGACATGGGACGGATAGGGCGCTCGCCAGGTACAGGAGGCCACAGCGCTCCTCGCCTGCCAGGATCTTGTAAACCCCGCCGCCTAGAGGCCCGGGTACTCGTTCCATGCGCCTCAAACGACAACTGCAATCGCTCCAGGGCGGTTTCCCCGGCTTTGGGTTGTACAGGAATATCAAGGATATTGCATTGTGCAATCTCTGGGGAATTCCAAGCTGATGCGGGCGGGATTAGTGTTCTGGGAGGGGGTTGTCTGCGGCAAGAAAGTTTAATCTCTGTGGCTACTTGATTGTACTGATTGTATTGCGGAAATCGTACTCTGAGGGGCCGCCCAGAGTGTCGCCGGGCCACCCCCAATGAGAGCAGGCCGTTGGGCTATGACGGGGATTTTCGGCGGGTGCAGGGGCTGTCGATGCAGGTTCGGCGGGTGCAGGGTCGGTCGCGGGCACTTGTGGATTACGGAGGCCTGTGAGGGGGGTCTTCCGCACCCCCCTTTACGAGGCCCGATATTTCCCAGTTCCGCCTGGATGTCATGGACGTGTACAGGAATCTTGATTTCGACGGCATCGGTAAGAACGTGAAGATTCGTAGCTGAAACGGGGGAATTTCGCCCGGTTCAGTGGAATTCGAGCAAGCGATTTGTTTTAGCCCTGGTTCCCGGCGGCGGATACATCGCCCCTATTGGAGAGGTGCATTGCCGGGCCTGTTGGGACCGGGCCTTGCGGTGCATCAGCCGTAGCTGAAAAGTGCATGTTGCACCGCTGGAGAGGTGGGGGTTGCTGGACGACCCGGCGGCGGCGTTGCGGGGATGCTGCCTCTGGCACAGGAACGGTGGACGGAGCGGCGGTTGGCCCGGGTCAGCGTCGGGGATGCGACGGTGTCAAGCTTGCCTGCGGGCGGCGGGGTCTTGCATCGCGCTGGCCCTGGTCTTGCGCTGGGCCCTGGCTGGGTTGCGCCGTCGGGATGCTCGACATCGTGGATGTCGGCGGCGATGGGCGAGACGGCGATGGCGCTATCGTTAGGCTCGGGCGTGCCGTCGCGGTGAATCGCGCAGAGATCACCGGCGACGCGCTGGGGATGGCCGACTGCACCTGTTCACGGCGGAAACGGGTGTTGCGGTCGGAACATCGGAACCGGCTGGGAGTCTCGGAGATGTCGCCGGGTTGAGGGTCTCGACGTTCGCTCTTGGTGTCTCCCGTGTTGGAGCCTGGGGCGGCAGTCCGGCTCCGGGACCAATTGAGCGGCCAGGCACGGGGCGGCAGGGTGACGCCGCCTGCGTGGTCGGCCAGCGCCGGAAAGAAGTGCCCGGACAAGCCGATGGCGCCGCACCCGGCAGGTCCTCCACCCCCGGGCTTATTGCGCTCGCCGCTGCGGGATGGGGTAATGGGCAAAGGATCCCGACACCCTCTTTAGTTATCCGCTGGGAAGGATGCTGCGGATGCTGACACTCACCGAATCCGCCTCCCATCCGTAAGTATGGTTGTGCCACAGTACCGCGAAGTGAGGGTTCCGGTTCCCTTCGTCCCCGGTGGGGGAAGGGGAGAAACGGGACCGGATTTGATGTGCTACCCGTGTACGGAGATTGTCTCCGGTTGCAGAAATGCAAGTATGGTCCGCTTTAAACTGGAAACAGCCCGGAAGCAATGGCGCTTGGGGCGGTTCAGCAAGCATCCTGACGCAAGGGCCGGTTCCGGTCCCACTTGCAGTAATGCAAGTCGGGAATGGCCCGATTCCGACTGTGCCTGAGCGGTTGATTTAGTTTAGGGCCGGGATCGGGACGCGGCGGTCCCTATCGGATATTGGCGCAGGGTGGGTGTGGTGGGCGCGGCGACACTGCCGGGCTTGGGAGACTCCTTGGCGGCGGCGACTGCGGTTGCGGTTGCGGTATGGGGTGGGTCAGAGTGCTGGCGGAATTCCTGTCGGTCGCTGCGCAGAGGTGCTCGTTGCAAACGGAACCCCGGTCCTGGGCTGGAGCTCTGGCGATGCAGCTGGGGTTTATGACGGCGGTGACGGCGGCAGCGGCGGAGTTCCTCGTTGGGCCCCTGAATTGTAGCCGGATTATTGCCGCAATCCTGCCGATTTTCTGCTTAATTTGGGCAAGTGATTTGACGGATTCGGCTCCCGGAGTCTTGTCAAGGGGATTAACGAGCCGGATACTGAATTTGTTGTCTGGCTTTACCAGGGTTTCCACTGCCACAGAAACCCGGGGGCGTGATCCCTGCTCGCCCGGGCCTGCTCCGCGAGGATTGAGATATTTCTCCCCGGAGCGCCCAAGAGGGAATTGCTGCTGCGCAGAGTGACGTTTCCTTCGCCCGCAGCCGGTGAACTTCTTCCCGAGGTGCGCAACCCCGACCCCAGGAACTGAAACAAGGAGGTGGTGATAGCCGGTCCGGGAGCGGCGCTTAGGCTTTTGTGAACACCTTGAGTTCGGCGACGCCAAACATCTCGCGTCAGCGCTGACGGCGCCGGAAACTGGAATACGTGATCAGGCTTTCGCCAGCGTTTCTAGCCGAGAAAGCTGGAGGGTCCTGTTCCTGGACCCGGGATTGGCCGCATAGGATCGAGCCCAGCTCTCTGAACGGTCGCCCACGCCCTACCGACTCAGGAGGATTGAGCGCTGCTCTCCCGATGGGCGTTTGCGAGGGACATGTCCCGAGGCGAGCGGTGCGCTTCACCAAGTACCCTACCCAAGGCGGATTCCTTGCCCCGTGGACTGAAAAAGGAGGTGACAACCAGAAACAGCACGGCGTCCCTTTCCCTATCGGTTTTCCTGCGGAGCGGTTGACCTGTTTCGCTGCCCTTTCACGCTACGGTCGGAAGTGCTGACAAGTTTCGGTTGCCTCGCCATGACTGCGGAATCGCTGCTGGACAAGAAGTAGCGGCGCCGCGGGTTCAATATGCTCCGGTCAAAGGACAACGGACCGGACGCTCTTGATTGCAACGCAGTTTCCAAAGGCGCGTTAGCTTACGGCGTGGCCGTTGGACTCACTGCGTCTTTCTCCTTTTTCCTCTCACAGCGGTTGCCCGGCAACTTTTACCCTGGGCTAACTGCGTCTTGCGTCAGCTCCCTAATCGACGTTCTACGTTGCCCTGGCAAGCCTTGGGCGTAGTGCGTCCAGCACCGAGGGCTTGGATTCAAGGGCTGACCTCTACTCTGGGCGAGCTGCGCCTTCTGCCAATCCGGTGTTCCCATCCCGGCTCCTTACCTCGGGCGAAGTGCGTCTTGCGCCAACCCGCCATTCCGGCATTTCCGTGGCGGGGCCATAGCGTGGCAGTAGTGCGTCCAACGGGGAGAGGCACAGGCAGACACCGACGGCTAGTGGAAGGGGGCGGTTCCTGAGAACGGGGTGGCAGGCCAATTGCGGGCACGACTTCCACCGGCGGCAACTATGTCAGCGACAGGCGGCGAATCAACAAGAACCACGAGGAGGTACTGCATAACGGCCATCCCCTGGATTCCCCTTCCGCCACTGGCCGGTTGACGGAAGCTGTAAACCGGCGGTAACCCAGGCGGCTCAGTGGGCCGCCACTGACAATCGAATAGGAGTCTGCGAGCGGGGTCGTCTCTCCCATCGGCGGAGAGGCGGCCCCGCTCTTCGTGTTTCGCCACCGGCGAACACCCAAGCGGCTGAATGGACCGCACCCAACGACCTGCATCTTGAACCGGAGAGCGGGGTCGGTCCATTCGGACCGGCCTGGCTTTCTGCCTTTTGGAGGAAGCGACATGACGGCGACCACCAGTATCGAAAAGACGGAGATTACCCACAACATCGCGGCCAGCCTCAAGGGACTGGGAGACGGCCAGGATGACATTTACATCCCACAGGCTCAACAGGCGCACGCCGGAACGGAGAATGAGAAGGCCTGCCGGGGCAAGCCTGAAAGCGAACTCAGGGCGGCGGCCCGGCGCCACGGATACACCCTCAAGGAACTTTCCC
Organism: Dehalococcoidia bacterium; assembly: GCA_965208825.1. GTDB lineage: Bacteria > Chloroflexota > Dehalococcoidia > Lucifugimonadales > UBA3495 > VXOI01. The sequence continues at coordinate 1,204,413 of CBDBPP010000005.1, read as the reverse complement.
ACCTCATGGGCGTCAGCTACAAGTACCTGTCGCAGGTCAGCGCCGGGCGCAGGCCTTGGACCCCAATGCTGCGGGAACGGGCGGTGGCGGCCCTGGGCGAGGTGCCGGGCCAGGGCGTGGTCTACCGCCAGGGCGGTGTGGTTGAGGGCGGGGAGAGCAGCTACATTCGGGAGCGTGCCAGGGAGCGGGGCCTGAGCCTTACTGCACTAGCCGAACGGGTGGGGGTGTCCCTCGGCTACCTTAGCCAGGCGTCCCGGGGCAAGCGGAACCTGGGGCCGGCGGTACAAGCCCGGGTCGATGCGGTACTGGTGGCTCCGGCCAGGGTGGAGTCGGCCCCGCGTGCCACCGTTGACCCGCAGGCGTTGTGGGAGCGAATGGATGCCCGCGGCTACTCGCAGAACGAGACGGCGCGTAGGGCGGGCATCAGTTCTGCCCTGCTCTCCCAGATCATGAACGGCAAGCGCAACCCCTCGGGAGACGTGCTGCGACGGCTGCACGAGGTGCTGTTCGCGCCATCGTCGGCGGAACTGGTGGCGCCGGTGGAGCTGAAGGTGGTGGCCTGGAAAAAAGGCGGACGTAACGGCGTGGTGGTCAAGGGCGCTGGCGGGCCGGGCAGCAACACGATACGCACCGGCGGGCGGGTGCCCTGGGGGGCCGAGGTGGAGTTCGCCTACACCAGCGGCTACGACAGCCGTGGCCGGGTGCAGGTGAATCACGTGGTGGACGAGCGGGGCTACGGCGTGATGTTGCAGCGGCGAGAGCCGGGGGGCGATTAGAGTATCGGACGCCAGGACTGCTGACCCTCCTACTGGAATATTACTTCGACCAGTTTCGGAGGCTAAACCAAAGCTAAGGAGGGATGGGTATTTGCCGGGATTTGGGAATTGGTTTGGGACTTCCTCAGGAGTGCCCCGGCCCCGATCGTAGCACCGTCCGGCCCCGTCGTTTCACCGCGTCCCTGCGGCTGGAGAGGCTGGCGGGGAAGGAACCGACCCTCTGCTGCACCGAGGACTTGGTTCCCAGGCACTGGTTTCCTGTGGCCTCCTCTCTGGCCCGGCCCCGGATGGCCTCGTCAACATTGAAGTCCGGACTGTAGCCCTGCAGGTTCTCTAGTCTCCGTCCAGGGCGGGGCGTCTTGAGGTAATCCATCAGTGCCTCGCCCCGATTCGCCGGCGCGTTGTCCCAGATGACCCGCAACGAGCCAGGGTACCGTTCCTCCAGTTGGATCGTTCCTCCAGTTGGATAAGGAAGGCGGCCGAAGTGTCCAAGTTTGCTGTTGCCTTCCAACTCAATCCATTCCACCTCGCCCGTCTCCAGGCACACTGCTGAATAGCAGCTGGCCATTTCCTAATGCCGGAGACTGGATGAGTCCCCCAAGGCCACCTCTCCCTTCAGCACTCACTTTACCCTCAACTCCGTGTCCGCCCGAAAGTGAGCTTCGTCGACAAAGAATATCTTCGTTCCGGTCCTTTGGGGCGCCTCCCTCAGGGTGGCATCCTCCGCCACAAAGTCCTCGCCCTTGGACTCATTGGCCTTGACCAAGCGCTTCTTGGGGCGTTTGAACCTGAATCCCAAACGGTGCAGCCAGTTCAGCCGCCTTGCCCGTGTGGCTACCATGACGGACAGTCAACGGTTAGGGTCGGGGGGGCAGAAGTTCTTCAGGAAACCTTGTGGCGGGCGAACTCCCTGTTCGTCTTGGGCAATCCGGCTAAATCAACCAAACCTGAATCAGGCTGTGCTTTTGTAACAGAAATTGTGTGCGTTACAGTGCGTACTAAGCCAGTCATGTTTGCATTTGGACTGTGATTGCCATGGTCTGCGTCCCCGTCCATCGGACTCGCGCCGTCATTCCCATCGGTCCAGCCTGGCGCTATGTGCATTCATCACGACGATACAGGTTCTTCTGCATCTTGCCCTACCGCCAATTGGCGGTAGCTTGGTCTTCGCCCCGTGTCCTCGCCAGTCGCGGCGGGGAGCCATCACGGGCGGTCGTGGACAACGCTCGAGTATTCGGTGATGATGGACTGGATTCGCGGAACATCAACGAGCCGCCGCCAGCCGTCTTTGATACCCGTATGGGTTCCCCGGGGAGTACGAATCCCATCAAATGGAAAAGGTTTGCGGAGTTCCTGCGGGAGGCCGCAGAACCGACCCCAAGGAACTGCGGTACGCCGCCCAGGTGTCCCTGTGGGTCCGGTGGTTCCGTGATGGCCTTCTGCCTCCTGGAGCTCAATTACAGGGCCGAATACGGGGCCCCAGCCATGTACTTAACAACTTCTACGTCCTAGAGTTCAGTCCGTCAACGGGCATGTCCACCACCTGGTCTGCCGTTGAAGGGAAGCGAAGCCGGCTTGGCTGCTGAGATTGAGCGCCATGGACCTGGCCGGAATCTCGTTCAGCACCTCTCCATCGGGCGCGTTCAACAGTCCCTACTTTCCCCTGTATTTCTTCGCCGTAGCCATGTTTGCCTGGGTGTTCACCTCCCCGCGCTTGGCCCTGTCCTGGACGACGCTTGTGAAGGCGGTGTACTCGATACTGAGCGTGACGGTGGAGCCGTGGCTGACCATTTCTGAAAAGCAGGAGATGAGCCAGGCGTTCCGAGTGGTTGCCCTGTATGCCGTCTCGGCGGCGGTCAGCATCATCACCAGCTTCGAGCGGGAACGGAGAAGAAAGGGTCAGGAAAGAGAGCGGGAGTTGCAGCGCCAGAACATAGAAATCTCCCAGACCATTCACGACACCACCGCCCAGTCGGCCTTCATGATCGGTCTGGGCGTCGAGAGCGCGCTGGAGCTGGCGGACGAGGCCCAGGGGAAACTGAGGGTCAGGGTGCGGCAGACGGCGGAGCTGTCGCGGTCGGCCGGGTGGGAGCTGAGACACCCCATCGACGGGGGGCAGATATTCCGGAGAGAGGAACTGGGCGAGGTACCGGAGGCCCAGGACGAAATTTTTCACCGTCATCACGTCCACCCCGGCGGAATTGGTGGTCCAGGGTAAGGGACCGCCGCTGCCAACGATAACCAAGAGCCTGTTATTCTCCATCGCCCACAACACCCTGACCAACGGGATGCAGCACGCCCAGGCCGGAAGGGTTTTCATCGAACTCGACTGTACGGGCGAGGAACAGCTACGCCTGCCCGTGTCAGGCAACGGCTTCGGGCTGCCGCCGGACTACGAGGCCAAGGGACACGGGTTCAGGAACATGCTGGTCGATTCGTAGAGAGCGGGAGGAGTTCTTGAGGTGAAAGCGGACAAGGGCGGTGCGCATCGGATTGGCGAATGGCGACCTAACGCAACCAGCGCCATAAGTGGAGAGTGCCGGCGTCCATCGCAAACTGCTTTCGGACGAGCATCCCCTGAGAGGAGTTTGAGGGCGCAACGTCGACGCCGGTTTTCGAACCGTGCGCATCGCGAAGGTCAGCCTGCGCCGCGAGCTGGGAGACAGAAATGGTAGAGTGGAAACCGGTCCAAGTATTCGCCCACGGCGAGCGCCTCGTCCAAAGCTGCGACGCTTAGCAGAGAGAAATGCGCTTTTCTATATCGTCTTCGCTGAATATCCCCAGGGCTAGTTACAGCTTCCAGGCCCTCCGCGGCGATGTATTCGGCGGAGTTACGGCGGCGGTGGTGGGCCTGCCGGTGGCGTTGGCCTTCGGCGTGGCCTCAGGCCTTGGCCCGCTCGCCGGGATCTATGGGGCAATTGCGGTGGGGTTCTTCGCAGCAGTGTTCGGAGGGACCAGGTCGCAGATTTCCGGGCCCACCGGACCTATGTCGGTGGTGATGGCAGCAGTAGTCACGGTTCACGCTGATGACTTGGCACGGGCACTCAGTATAGTCGTCTTGGCCGGCATCATTCAGATCATGATGGGCGCAATGCGCATAGGGCGGTTGGTCGCGTTTACGCCTCAGTCGGTGATCTCCGGGTTCATGTCGGGCATCGGCCTGATCATCATTGTAATGCAGATACTCCCTTTCGTCGGTGAAACGGCTGTTCCGGGCGGGCCGCTGGACTCCATTCGCGCCATACCGGATGCCGTCGCTACGGTGAACCACCAAGCCGTCATCATCGCCGCCGCCACCCTGGCCGTTGGTGTTTTCTGGCCGAACAGGCTGGGCAGGTGGCTGCCATCCACGCTGGCGGCGCTGACGGCAGGGATGTTGCTGGGAACCCTGTGGCTGACCGATACGCCGGTAATCGGCGAAGTGCCCACGGGACTCCCAACCCTGGACCTGCCGGATATTTCCCCCGGCTTCCTGCTCGGGGCCGTGGCGCCGGCGTTGACCATTGCCCTGCTCGGCTCAATTGACAGCCTGCTTACTTCGCTCATTGCCGATTCTCAGACCAAGTCCACCCACAATCCGAACCGGGAGCTGGTGGGCCAGGGCATTGCAAATACTGTCTCGGGCCTAATCGGTGGGATCCCTGGAGCCGGGAACACCTTGAGCACTCTGGTGAACTTGCGGGCCGGGGGCAGAACGGCCGTCGCCGGTGTCCTGGTAGCGGCTATCCTTGCGGCCTTCATCCTGGGGTTCGGTCGGTACGTCGAATCGGTCCCCCACGCCGTCCTGGCGGGCATTCTGATCAAGGTCGGCTGGGACATCATAGATTGGCGCGTTCTGGCCCGCGCCCACCGGGTGCAGCGGGAGCATCTGTTGGTGATGCTTATCACCATGACCATGACTTTATTCTTGGACCTGGTCACTGCTGTAGCCCTGGGCCTGATCGCAGCCGGAATTGCCAACGCGCGGCAGTTGGAGCGTCTGGAAATGGACCGGGTGGTGTCCACACCCCTGCTGGACCGGACTTTCCTGCGCCGCGATGATCCCAATTGTGGCGCTGACAGCGATGACAGATTCTCAGCCAGGGTGGGCCTTGTTTCCCTTCAGGGAACATTTACCGTGGCATCATCCAACCGCCTGGTCAACACCATCAGGGCCGACATCCACGACCACGAGGTGCTGATCCTGGACTTCAGCAATACCGTGTACATGGACGATAGCGCGGCGCTGGTCATTGAGCGAATTCTGGATCTTGAGAGAGATGAGGAAACTCCCTGCATAATCCTGGGTCTGCAGGATCCCGTCGCAGCCAGTCTCCGCTCATTGGATGTCCTGGACGACATTCCCGAAGACCACTACGTCTCAGATCTTGACGAGGCGCGGGAGTTGGCGATTCGAATGCTGGATATGAAATAAACGGTGGACCTATACCCGCGCGTGCGGGGGAACCCTAGCGGACCGGGTGGGCATCTCACGCACCTACCTGTCCCAGGCGGCCCGGGGAGGCCTCCACTTCGGCCCCAGGTGCAGGCCCGGATGGAGATGGAGTTGCGGGCCTCGGTTAAGGTCGAGGCCGCCCAGCATTCCACCGCTGACCCCAGGGCGCTGTGGGACCGCATGGACGCCCACGGCATCGGCCAGAACGAGGCGGCACGTCGGGCCGGCATCAGCGTCGGCCACCTCTCCTTGATCATGTCCGGCCAGCGCACTCCGTCGGGGGACGTGTTGTGGCGACTGCACGACGTCCTGTTCCAACCGTCGGCGGCGGAACGGGTCATGCCGGTGGAGTTGAAGGTCATGGCCTGGAAGAAGGGCGGACGCAACGGCGTGGTGATAATGGGCGTCGGCGGGCCTGGTGGCGACACCATTCGGACCGGCGGGCGGGTGCCCTGGGGCGCCGAGGTGGAGTTCGCGTACACCACCGGCTACGACAGCCGGGGCCGGGTGTCGGTGACTCACCTGGTGGACGAGCGGGGCTACGGCGTCATGCTCGACATGCGGGAGCCGGGCGCCGTGGAGAGGTAGGAAACAGGAACGGCTTTGTCTGCCCTCCAGCGGTTCAGGCAGCGGGACGGTGTCATGCGCTTATTGGCTGCCGCCGCCCTGTTCCTCCGGATCCACTACGATGAACAGGACGTGGAAGTCGTCCACTCTCAGGACCTTTTGCAACCTCCGCCGCAGCCTCGGCGACGGGCTGCGCTTCCCCCGCATCAGCTGGGACATGTACCCCCGGGAGATTCCGCACCGGAGGGCGAGATCGTTTTGGGAGATGTCCAGTTTGTCCAGCAGTTCCCAAACGGCGGTGGTGTTGAGCGAGACACGCGTTGACGGTCGCCTGGGTCTCATATGGCGTGTCTTTCTTACGCAGGCAATGCAGCCGGCGAATTCACAGCCGCTACCGGCGCCGGGCTTTTGACTTGCCTTGGTTCAGTTGGCGGGCGCAGTTGATTTTCCGGGCCCGGCGCTTTTTCTGCGATAACCCGGAGTGTGAGCGGCGAATATTCGTCGAACCCTTCCCAAAAGCCCTGGGCCACTACGCCCGTCAGACCCAGCGAACTAATGACTCCCTGCTAGAGTTGTCCCATTGCAGCAGCGCCGAGATGGCCGCAAGGGTGGCTCGGCTCCTGGGGTTCGTCACCAGTCCTGTTTCTCTGCTCCGGCTACAGCGGCTGGAGCGGTTCCCTGCAGTTTTCCCTCGGGTCCTGGGAGTGGATGAGTTTGCCCTCAGAAAAGGGAGGACCTACGGGACCCTGATGGTGGACTTTGAGCGGCGCGTTCCCGTGGACATTATCGAAGGCATCGCCGCCAAGGACCTCACGTCCTGGCTCCAGGGCCATCCGCAGGTGGAAGTGCTGGCCAGAGACCGGGGTTGGGCCTACCGGTTGGCTGGGCAGACGGCCTTGCCGCAAGCTCAGCAGGTGGCGGACCGGTTTCACCTGGTCCACAACGTCAGCCTTGCCCAGAAGGATTTGCTCCACCCCGGGCGCTGGTAGCAGCCCGAGTCCTCTGGAGAGGCGGGAGCCGCTGCCACAGAATCCAGGGGCACCCAATGCCCGTACTCTTTACCGGGAGTTAGTTCAGCGAGGATACTGCGGCTCCGAGCGCCACATTCGGAAGGCGGTGCAGCCATGGCGAAAGGGCATTGGCCGCCCTATCAAGTCCGGACCGCCAGTGAAGTGGCTGGTCCTTCGTCCCCGCCGGGGGTTGAACAGCTCAGAAAAAGTGGCGCTCGATCAGATTCTCCAAGCCAATCCTCCCCTCGCCTTGGGACACCAACTTAAGGAGTGGTTTCATGAGATCGTCAAACAAGGCGACCTGGAGGCCCTGGATGCCTGGAGCCACGAGGCCAGCCGGTCGGGTCTGCAACAGTTCAAGTCCATCGCCAGAAGTTTCCCCTAGGATTACGAAGCCATCAATCTGGCGCTGACCAGTCCGTGGAGCACCGGGCAATGCGAAGGCCAAATCTGCCGGGTGAAATTAATCAAGCGGACGGGGTATGGCCGGGCCAAACCGGATCTGTTGCGTCAGCGAGTATTGCACCGGTGTGCTGCATAACGAGCACCTCTGGGGCATCCACTACCTGATGGCCAATTTCTGTTCCCTTCACCAAAAGTGCGGTAGAGCCAAATTTCCGGGTTCCACCTCAATCTCATTCAAACTAGAATTCGAGATGGCTCATGTTTGTCTCAAAGATTGGCAATGCGAGTTGTTGTAATACTCTGGTAACCTGCCGTAAGATAATCTGCAGTCGTTCAGACTCAAGTCACTGACGTAACGGAACAGGAGCGATGCCAATAGACTGACAGAGCTTCCGCCAGGGGCGGGACGGCAAGCAAACGAATACCCAAGATTCGCTTTTCCCGCAAGAGCGGGAATCCAGGTGAACTCCCGCAAACGGCGGGAACGGCAAGTTCCTTAACAACAGCCAGAAAGCAATGAGCGTCCACGGCACAATGGAGCCCAAGTGGCTCCACCGCTATAGGATGGCCCAATGCCGAAGGCACAACCCCGCAGTCAGCGGGGTAAACAACAGGTCCCGATCGGCACAAGAGGGCCCAGCAGTGGCCCCGTCGCCGCATAGGACCTGAAATCAGAAAAATCCCGCACATCTTGACTCCGCCAACGCGGGGAGCGGGAACCGGCCCCAAGGGTATATGGGAGCCCAGGTGGCCCCGCCACCCGGAGGACCGGCTCATAGGAGAAAAATCACAAATGAAAGCAATGACTGGCAAATCCACTGGAATTGCCCTGCTCATGGCGGCAGCGCTGCTCGCTGCCCTCTTCGCCATGGGCGTATTCAGCGCCACCGGCGTGAAAGCACAGGAGACGTCTACCCCTGCCGTATTGGCAACTTTGGTGCTTGAGACCCAGATCGAGGGAGAAGCCGGTGTCGCGCTCACCATAACGCAGGATAATGAAGCAGGCACTGCATATTCTGATGCTGACCTCGCTACAGTGACCGGATGGAGGACGACGGACGTTCCGAAAGGCACGACCTCTCTTCTGGTGAGTCCTACGGTAGCGGACGCAGCGGAACAACAGATAGAGGTCCAGTGGCTGGACCAGACTGGGCAGTTCGCAGATGCCGACGATACTGATACGGGCAATGTCGATGAGTCAACGGATGTTTTCATTGACCTGGCCAAGGGCATACCCGGCGAAATTAGGGTCGTTGTTTCAGACGCGAATGATGATAACAACGACACAGCGGCGACAAACTTTGTGACGACTACCTATACCGTTAAGGTCAATTACGACAGCCCCACCAACTCTGCGACCGCGGGCGCGGGGGTGCGAATTGTCCTCGAAGGTACAGTAGTCGCCTCTACAGGGGATGTGATTGCCGTCAATATGAAGGGCTTTGGCTTGCCCCCCAATCCTGATGCCAATCACTTCACACTTCAACAGGGCACCAATCAGGCAAAAGCATCCGATGTTACTCGGAGTGGCGACGTCCTTGAGATCACAGTACCAGACATGAATGGAGACGGCGATGAGCTTATTGGCTTAGTCGCTACTTCTGCGACTACAATCTCGATCTCAAGCAGGGCCGGCGTCACTAATCCGACGGCTGCTGGTTTGTACGGCATATCCATCAATGATGATGATGCTACCGGAGGCGACGAAGCTGTCGATTCTCTGAATATCGCAATGGTGGAGAGGTCCGTCTCTTTGAAGCCCGCGAAGGGATCGAGCACCGCTGACGTGACCGTAACCGGTAAGGGCTTCGGCTCCGGCTCTGCCACGGTGTTCATTGATAAGACGCCGGGTGCTGAGGAAGACGACGCATCAACGACGGACGTTGACGAGACCGTGGCCACTTACGAAGCCAATCACAAATATGACGCCGGCGTCGACGAAATTATTGCCTCCGGCGTGACCATAACCGACGGTTCCTTCACTGCTGTTATCGCGGGAATTTCCAAGCCCGCTGGTGAGGACGCCGTCTCCATCAACGCTTTCGATGGCGGAAGTGCTGTTGCTGCTGCATCGAAGGCCTACACCTTCGCATCGGGGCTGAGCATCGACCCTGAGAGCATTTCCTGGGGTCAAACCCTGACCCTCAAGATGAGCGACAACGCTCAAATTCCTACTGAGGTCAGGTTCGGCGGTAACAACGCCTACAAGGTGGACGTCGAATCGGGCGCGACGGCCAAGGAAGCCAAGGTAGTGGTACCCGCCGGCGTACCGGTTGGTAAACAGAATGTCGAGGTAATCAGCAGCAGCGGAGTCGTAGCGGGACTCTCTTCCTCCGTTGAAATCGTGCCCCTCGACCTGAGTATCTCCCCGTCAGACCCGGTTCCGGGACAGCGGATCACCATCAGAGGTTCCGGATTCGCGGACAGCGCGGCTATCACAGGAATCACGTTTGGAAGCGCTGATGAAATCACGGTGCCCGCCGGTTCCACTGCCACTTCCACCGGAAGGGTGACTTTCACCTACAACGTTCCGCTGGATGTGGGCACCGGGTCCAAGAAAGTCAGCCTATCAGTCGGTGACAGGACGGGTGAGGGGAGCATTACTGTACCCAAGCCGTCCATCTCGATCGATCCGGCTGAAAGCCTGATCGGTAGCGTAGTCACTGTTACCGGTACCGGTTTCGCTTCCAGTGAGCGTGTCGAAGTCCTTTATGCCGGCGAAATCGAGGCTGTCGGTATCTCCGATAGTGACGGTAACGTGGACTTGAGGGTGACCGTACCTTCCACCGCTGGCATCGGAGCCAGCAACCCGATCGAGGTACAGGTACGAGACCAGGCGGGCGAGGATATCACCGCCTCCGCCACTCATAGGACCCCAGGTGCCATGATCACCGTTAGCGACGAGGTTGTCCCCGGCGGTACCATGACCATCATGGGCCACAACTTCCAGGCCTACTCCCTGCTAACAGTGGTCACCGTCGGCGGCCAGAACGTCTTGCCGTCTCCGGCGCCCGAGACAGACCGTAGGGGTACTTTCGAATTCCAGGTTCGCGTACCCCTCCTGAGCATCGGTAGCCACAACATCACCGTCGAGGACGGCGATAACAACAGCGCCACAGAGAGCTTCTCCGTGGTTTCGGCTGTTGCCTCCACCGACCCGGTAGAGGTCTTTGCCGACCTTATCGAGAATGGGACCCTGTCGACGGTCTGGCATCTCGATGCCTCGACCCAGACCTGGTCCTCCTTCAGCACCGATCCGGACCTGGCGGCCTTCAATGATCTCACGGCTATTCAGGGCGGACAGGTCTACGTGCTCATCATGACCGCGGCCGACACCTTCCGGGGCACGCCGCTGTTCGCCGGCACCAACCAGGTATTCATACCCTGAGGGCCATACCCAGCGGTAACCGTTTAACCCGGTCCCGCAAGGAAAGCCGTCCCCGGTATCCCCCGGGGGCGGCTTCCCCACCAACGCCGGGGTGGGCCACCGGCCCGCCCGTGAGCGTGTAACGATTCAAGGAGGAAGGGATGACCATTTCCAAGATAGTGGCACTGCTGGGTGTCCTCGCTCTGCTTGCCTCTCTGCCGCTGTCGGTGGCCCTGGCCCAGCAACCCCCCTTCAGGGTGGTCGGCGAGGCCATGATCGACGGTGAGGCGGCGGACGGCGCCATGGTCGTCGCCATGATCGGCGACGAGAAAGTGGGCGAAGGCATGGTCGGCATGGACGGCATGTTCATGGTCGACGTCGATGGAGCCATGGACTCCATGATCATGTTCTCGCTCATGATGGGCGAGGGCGACGAGATGATGACCATCATGGCCAGCAGTACCGATATGAACATGATGCCAGTGGACGTGATGGTCGGCATGAGGGGCCAGATCGAGGGTCCCATTATGCTGACCGCCTATACCAGTGAGGAGCTCCAGCCCACGCCGGTGCCTCCCACCAAGACCGCCGCAGAACAGATGGAAGCCATGCGCGGCGACCGTGGACCCCGCGGCCCCCAGGGCGACCAGGGCGACCCCGGTCCCCAGGGCGACCCCGGTGCCAAGGGCGATACCGGCGGTCAGGGCCCCCGCGGCCCCCAGGGCGAACAGGGTGAACAGGGCGACCCCGGCCCCAAGGGCGATACCGGCGATACCGGCGCTGCCGGCGCTCCGGGTGCCAAGGGCGACCAGGGTGAACCCGGCGCCGCCGGAGCCGATGGCTCCGACGGACAGCGCGGCGATCCCGGTGCCAAGGGTGATACCGGTGCCGCCGGCAACGTCGGACCTCCCGGCGCTGATGGCGCAACCGGCCCCGCCGGTGCTGACGGCGGCGGTGGCGCTCTCGCCATCGTGGCCCTGATCATCGCCATCGTCGGCGTAGTCGCCGCTGGCGGTGCCTTCATCGCCGGGCGCATGGGTGCGGGCAACTAACCCGGCTCTCTAGCCGATTAGAACCCCGATCCCCACAGACGGGGTGGCCCTTCGTGGGCCACCCCATTTTTCTCTTCAAGTGAAGGGCGAATATGGTAGACCCCAGGCCCTACAAACGAAATTACCAAATCATCCGCACAATTGAAGGCATTGACCCCACCCTTTGGCGTTGGGTCAAGTCACGTGCGGCTCTCGAAAACCGTACCATTGGAGAGATTTTCAACCTGCTTATTGACCAACACAGGCAGATAGTAGAGGCTAACAACACGAGGCTGGAGATAACGTTCGAAGCCGGAGAAGCAGAGGGGGAATCGCATTCCATCAGAGGCATTGACCCTTATCTATGGCGATGGCTGAGGGCCAGGGGAATCATTGAAGAGCGTCGGCTAAATGAGATGATGAATGAACTACTTCACCGTTATAGGGCCACTGCCGGGGACCCGGTGCCGGTGGTTAGCTCGTGGTACCAGAACTGCGTGATTTGCGACAGGCTGTACGAGACAGTGCGTACCGATTCGTCGGCTTGCTCGAACAGATGCAGGGTGGCACTACACCGTCGACTTCGGAAGGAGAATCCGTAGCATTTTTCAGTTGTTCACGTTGCAGCGATTTCAAAGAGCGACCTATAATGCAGTGGGCTTTCGGGTTCATCTGCCGAAGGTCCATCTCCTTTCGGGGCGGCGAGAGTTGGAGGCTGGAGGCAAAAAGGTCGATAACTGTCGCCGCCTTAGGTTTTGATAGAAAGATACAGTTAAAGTAGCCGTGGCCGCACGGACCGTGCAATGGCAGACATGGCACGTGCAACCAAATCGCTGGGAGGTACGGCATCAAGCCTCCTACATCAAGCAGGGATTCGTCCAGAAAAAGGAGGCCCCGGTATTCATACCGGGGCCTCTTTGCAACATTGTGCCACCTGACATCGACGAATGCATCACCCTCTGATGTACCTCTAACGACCCTATAGTTGTTTTCGTGCATGGCTGTAGCTGCAACCGGGCCAACCGCCATATTGATGACACTTGGCACGAGGGCCCATAAATCCCCTGCTCTTACGCCAGAATGAAACCTACTGAACTTACGTAGAGAGTTAGCCCTATCACCAAAGCGACAAAAATCCGTAAAGGCCTCACACCCAATTTCGAACGGTGCCAGGATTCAGCGCAATCGCATTTGGTAATCTCCTGGCTTGTAATAGGCATGTCGGTACTTTTCGGCGGGATTCAATGGATAATCCGCCATATAACTGAGTAATTCTCGTTGTCGATCGCTCCAAATCTGCGGCTGGAGCCTCATTTACCCCTTCAATGAGACCAGAGAATTTCATAAGCGATTGACCAGTGCCAGGATTTCAGTGATTTGGATCGACGGCTTCTAGTTGCGCTAAACTTGCTGGGATGGCCGACCTGTTCCTTACAGTGGAACCACCCACCGAGAGTTTCGCAGTTCGGCCCCTTCAGGCCCAGCAGCGACTCGAAACAGGCTCCGACGTCGGCCAGGTGATGTTCCAGCAGGTGAATGCGCTCTGGCCCCCTCTGGCGGTGGGGGCCACGCCTCGGCCCAGAATTGTCGTGTGTAATCGGCTGTTTAAGCGATGGTCGACATCTGAAATGTCCTCTCACATGGCTTTACTTGCAAGTCAACTGCCTTGAGCCTGGGGACCTCCCCACTGATACCTGAGCCACCTGCAGGGAGTCGGGAGGTAGGAGAGTGGCGAGCTACCTGACATTCAGTGCCATCGACGTGGAGACGGCGAACTCCGATCCTTCGTGCATCTGCCAGATCGGGATTGTGAGCGTCCTGGACGGGATAATCAACTAGCGACTGTCACTCCTGGTCATCCCGGAGGCGGAGTTCAGCCGGTTCAACTTGAGACTCCACGATATAGACGCAGATACAGTGAGGGGTAGCTCCAGCTTGCTCAGCCTTGCGCCGCGCCTGCGTTGGCTGCTGGAGGGAGCGGTGCTTGTGATTCACACCTCCTTCGACCGGCGGGCAATGGATGCGGTCCTGGAGCGCTATGGCCTGAGGGCGCCGCGGGTGAGGTGGATGGACAGCGCGTCAATAGCGAGATGGGCATGGCCGGAAAGATACCGCCTCTGGTGAAACTTGGCGCTTATAGCGGGCGATCTGGACATCTCCTTCCGACATTACGACGCCGTCGAGGATGCCCGAGCGGTGGGTGAGGTCGTGCTGCATGCCTGCCGCCACACCGGAATCGACGAAACCGACTGGCTCCACTGCGGCTGAAGTGGGTTGAGCATTGGCAGTTTGAAAAATCGAGTCTCCAAGATAACGACGAAAGCACCGTCAACTTGACGGTCCCGCTAGTAAAGGTCCTTACGGCTATTGATGCAGAAGGACTCCCACGGGAAAGCCCCCGCCGACGTGGCGGGGGCTTGGCGTTGTACCCTTCCGGATGTGCACCCACTGGGTGACTATGCCGCCAACTCGAACCGTATCAGAAAAGTTCTTGATATTATCCAGTTTGGTGGACCATCGCGGCCACGCCGAGATCGAGAACACCATCCGCGACCTGAAGTAAGGCGTGGGGCTGAACCATCTCCCCTCGGGCCGCTTCGCTGCCAACGCTGCCTGGCTGGGGGTCCAGGTCATGGCCCACAACCTGGCCCGTTGGACCGCCCGCATCGGACTGGGCGACTCGGTGGTAACCACCAAGACCCTGCGAAGACGCCTCTTCTCCCTGGCGGGACGCCTCACTCGAAAAGCCCGCCGCCTGACACTGCATCTGCCCCACGGCTGGCCTTGGGAGAACCAGTTCAGCAGCGCCCTGGCTAAGCTGCGCACCCTGCCACTGCCATCCTGACGGCGCCGTTGGCGTCTGACCGGTCCCCAAGACCGCCCAGTTGCCTGGCAACCCGCACCGGGTTGGGTTCAGGGTGCCTCACGCTGCCATCTGCCCTGGGGTCTCGTCCCCGTACACCGCCTCCCGCCGTCGATATCTCCGTCGCGTGTCCGCCACAACAACCCGCACCCGGCCAGATTTTTCGGGATAAAGACCCTCCGGTGGCTTTCTCTCGCCACTCATCCCTGGTCTCACCAGCCTTGCCCCATCCCTTCGGTTGATTCGGGCTAAGAGAGGTCCCGGATATGAGGGAGCGGACCCTGGGCGGATACATCCGGGGGCAGATAGTCTTGGCCTAATAGTGGGGGAGGTGGTGACCATAGGCCTATTCCTATTGGGTGTTCCTTTTGCCCTTATCCTGAGCATCATTGCCGAGATGACGGAGCTGGAACCGGTGGTTGGCCCGTGGGTCGGGGCCATCGCCGGGGTGCCGGTGACCCTGGCCACCGAGTCGCACCTAATGCTATGGGTCATCCTGCTGTTCCTGGGAGTCCAGATGTTGGAAAACACCCTGCTGGTGCCGCGCATCCAAAGGGACTCGCTCAATCTGTATCCAGTGGCTATAGTGTTGACCATCGTCGTTGCCAGCAGCTTTTTCGGGCTGTGGCGCGTAATCATAGGGCCACCCTTGGTCTCGCTGTTCTGGGAGATGTTCGTCTGGTTCATGCGGGAGTGGAACCGCCCGGCGAAGGCGGAAGGGGGCGATGACGCAGGCGCAGAGGCGGAGCGCCCGGAACCGGAAGATGGCTGACGCAGGGCAGTTCTGGTTGGTTATTCGCTTCGCCGTCCGGGCCCTATGATAAGATATTTCCAGCATTGAGGATGAGCTGGTTGGGGGCGACATGGGGAAGAAACAGCCAGCGTCACCGAATTCTCAGCCAAAGAATGGAGATAAAGAGTTATGGTGTTGGGAGACATAGGAAGGACGATTAGAGATTCCATAACCGGAACCATCAGCGGGGCAGGTGACGTGCTGGAAGGCACTGTCGACGCGACTCGCCTGGCGACCATAACTGCGTTGCGGGGTTCGAGAGACGTTATTGGCGGAGTCCAGGAGGTGACGGCCGACGCAGTCAAGGGCGCTATCCAGGCCACTAGCGGCGTGGGTGCTGAGCTCGGCTCGACCACGAAGGGCGCAGTGGTCGGCGTCATTCGCGGCGTGGGAGAGGTAGCCGTTGTGACCGTCGGCACCTGCAGCGATACCGTCCGGGCCGCCATCAAGGGCACCAGCGAGGTCGGCGGCGACGTAGCCACCGTTGCCCGCAGCGCCGTTGAGGGGACCCTGGAAACATCCAAGAGCGTCGGCCTGAGGGCCGAGGACGCTGCCTTCAGCGTCGCGCTCGGGGCGCTGCATGGCACCCGCGACGTCGGGGGCGATCTGGGGACAACAGCCCGTGACACGGCCAAGGGAGTGGTTGCCGGCACCGCAGATGTCGGAGGCAACGTGTTGCAGGCAGTGGAGGACAGCACCCGCGGGCTGGTCCAGGGCGCGGCGGAGGTGGGCGGAGACGTGGCCTCGGTTACTCGCAATGCAGTCGAGGGTGCGGTGGAAGCCACCGGCGGTGTCACAGTGCGCATGCAGGACGCCGCCTTCAGCGCCGCCCGGGGCGCCATTCACGGTTCCCGGGAAGTGGGTGGCGACCTGGGCGCCACAGCCCGTGACTCCATAGACGGGGCGGTGGACGGCGCCAGCCAGATCGGCGGCAGCGTGTTGCAGGTCATCGAGGATACTTCCCGGGGGCTGGTGAAGGGCACCGCCGAATTGGGGGGCGACGTCGGATCTGTGGCCAGGAACGCAGTAGAGGAGTCCATCGAAGCAGCCAGGCGGGTCGGCATCCGGGCCGAAGACGCTGCATCGGCGGCGGCCAACGGTGCGGTGAGCGCAGCGGGGTCCTTCGGTGACACCACAACCACTGCCGTAACCAACTCCGTGAGCGGTGTGGTTGGTGGGGTGTCAGTGACACTCCGCGCTCCCTTCCGTGGAGAGGAAGAGAAAGACAGCTAGCCTGTTTCTGCCCGCGGCGTCGCTGGGCTACTGCCGGGGGTGGGCTGTTTTCCGCCCCCGGCTTTTCACTGGGGCCTGAATCCTCTTTTCCCTGGTATTAGCCTTCTTCGCGGTCTCCGGGCTCGCCTATTCACTTTTTCAACAGACCCCGAATCCACCCATGCGGTATGTGTATGGCCACCGAAACTCAAGGCTACGAACAGCCCCAAGTGATTTCGCGGGACCGGGCTGGAGAAATCGCCCAGGAGGTACAGGTCCTGATTGGCAGAGGACAGGAGAATCATGCCTGGGAACTGGTGAGGCACCTCCATCCCTCCGATGTCGGCACAATTCTGGCGGGGCTGCCTCGCACCAGTCGCCAGGCGCTGGTGACGGTGATACCTCCCGCCACCTTCGCCTGGATACTTCGCCAGATGAACCCGGTGGACGCAGCCCGTCTTTCCGCGCGCATTGGGTCCAACGCGCTGTCCTTCGTGCTGGAGCAGGTCAATCCATGGGAGGCCATGGAAACCCTGCTGAGGCTGCCCACCCGCCAGGCCCGGCAGGTAGCCGAAAACCTTGAGGAACCGCTGCCTTCCGCCGAGGTGCTGGAATACCCGGTGGATACCGCAGGCGGCCTGATGGTCATACAGTTCCCTGTGGTGGATGTACACGCTCAGGTCCGGTCCGCCCTGGACAGCCTGCGGGCGCTGGAAGAACTGCGGTACCGGTTTTCCCATGTGTTTGTGACAGATGAGGACGGGGTGCTCGCCGGTCAGCTGAACGTCGTGGACCTGGCGTTGGCCCGGGAAGACGCTCAGGTCGCCGACATCATGTCTGCCGTCCAGGCCTCGGTCGCCGTGAATACCCCGTCGGAGGAGTGCGCCCGCCTGCGGCGCCACTACAACCTGCCCCAGCTGCCGGTGGTTGATGACGGAAAGCTGATCGGCGTGATTCCCGCCGAGTTGCTGCTGGGGGCGGTGGTGGAGAATGACACCCGCCAGATGCTGCAGGTGGCCAGCGTAGCGGGGGAGTCGGCCGATGGCCCGGTGTTCGGTTCCATACGGACCAGGCTGCCCTGGCTGACGGTCAACCTGGGCACCACTTTCCTGGCTGCGGCCATGATAGCCCTGTTCGAATCGACCCTGGCGGAGATGGTGGTGCTTGCGGCATTCCTGCCGGTGGTGGCCGGACAGGGAGGAATCGGAGGGACCCAGACACTGACCCTGATAGTCAGGGCCATGGCCCTGGGGCAGCTGGTGGGAATCAACGCCTGGCGGCTCCTAACAAGGGAGGCCCTGCTGGGGTTGCTGCACGGCATATGGCTTGGGGTGCTGGTGGCGGCCATCGCCATCATCTGGCAGAAGAATATCGGGCTGGCCCTGGTGCTGGGCACGGCGATGCTGGGAAACATGATAATCGCGGGCACGGTCGGCGCCGGGGTGCCGCTGTTCCTGCGGCGGGTCGGAGTAGACCCGGCAGTGGCCTCGGCCATAGTGGTCACCACTTTCACCGACGTTTTCGGGTTCCTGCTCTACCTAAGCATCGCCAGCGCTATGATCAGTCTCATCGTCTAGGCGGCCGAACATGCTGGGATTCCTGAGACCAAGCCCCACCCTCAGCGAGTGGGACGTCCGGCGCAGCCAGCTGATGATGCGCTTGGACGGGCTGACGGCCGGGGCGCTGTTCAGCCTGGGGAGCGGGGGTTTCATGGCAGCCTACGCCCTGGCCTTGGGGGCCAACAACCTGCAGGTGGGCATCCTGGCCGCGCTGCCGCCCGTGTCCCAGGTCATTCAGTTGCCGGCAATCCTGGCGATAGAGAAATTCAGGGTCCGCAAGGCCATAGCGGTGCCCGCCTGGTTCCTGGCCCAGTTGATGTGGCTTCCCATAGGAGCTGTCCCCTTCCTGCTGGACACGCCCGGCGCTGCAGCGATTTCGGCAGTGATAGCCCTGCTGGCGCTCCGCGGCCTTTTCAACCCGCTCTATGTCACCGCCACGGTGAGTTGGACGCGGGACCTGGTCCCCCGGGAGTTGCTGGGCAGGTATTACAGCAGCCGGTTCGCGCTCATTACCGGGGCCATGGTGGTCGTCGGTCTGGGAGGGAGCTTCTTCGTACGCTGGTGGCAGGACAACGCCGCGCCCGGGAACGAAATTTACGCCTACTCGTTTCTGCTCATGGGAGGGTGGGCGCTGTTCGGCATAGCCGGTCCCCTGTTTGTCTCCAGGGCCAAGGAGCCGCTGATGCCCCCCGCAGTCCAGGAAGGCCGGTCAGCCCTGTTCATACTCCTGGAGCCGCTGCGCGACCCCAATTTCCGCAGGCTGGCCAGGTTTCTGGTCACCTGGTACTTCGCACTGAACATGGCCGTGCCGTTCTTTGCCGTCTACATGCTGACCAGGTTGGGGTTTTCGTTGCCGGTCGTTATCGGATTCACGGTCCTCAGCCAGGTGTCCAACGTCCTCTTCATCAGGGTATGGGGTGCCATGGCCGACCGCACCGGGAGTAAGACCGTGCTGTCCCTTGCGGCGTCTCTCTTGCTGCTGGTGATCATCGGCTGGGTGTTTACCACCAACCCGGACCGGTATTTCCTGTCCATGCCTCTGCTTGCCGTCCTTCACGTCTTTGCCGGTGTCGCTGCGGCGGGCGTCCTGCTGACGGTACAGACCCTGGCGCTGAAAACTGCCCCTCGGGCCGGGCAACGCCCTATCTGGGCATAGCGGGCATGGCGACAGGACTGGGTGCTGGCACCGGTCCTGTGATCGGGGGCGCGCTGGCGGACTTCTTCTCCGTGCGGGCCTTCAGGATAGACCTCAGCTGGTCCTCTCCCAACGGGGTCTTCGAGCTTCCGGCGCTCACGCTGACCGGGCATGACTTCCTGTTTGCCATCGCATTCATCCTGGGACTGCTGACGCTGAACCTGCTGGCGGCTCTCAGGGAAGAGGGGGAACTCAGCAGGGAGACGGCCTTGAACGAGCTTATGTCCCTGGCGGTGCCGGTGATGCGTCCGGTGAGCAGCGTCCCCGGCTTTGGCACGGTTTCGGCGGCTTCCTACGGCTACATCAAGCGGGTGCCGGGCGCCGATGTGGCCCTGAGGGTGATGGCGTACCAGCTGGCATCGTCAGCCCAAGCAGCCGTGGCCTCCGCCGACAGGGGCAGAGGACTGGCCCAGGAGGTGCAGTCGCGTGTGGGGCATGTCCTGGAGGAGACGGTGGAGCGGATGGAGGACGTGGGGGACCACGGGCTGGAACTGGCCCGCCATGCCACCCGCGGTGCCATACATGCTGGGAGCGATCTCGGAGAGCAGGCCGAGAGGGTCGCCCGCGCCGCTGCAGCGGGTACCTTTAGGACACTGGCGAGACTGCCCGTGTCATTGGGCGAAACACTGAGCGGGACGGGTTACGGGGCTGTTCAGGGGGCGCTGGAAGCGGGGCACGAACCGTCGGAAGTGGCGGCCGCGGTTTTGGAGGCAGCCAGGGAGGTGGCTCCTGAGCTCGGGCTTACTGAGGATGAGGCTGCCTCCGCTGTTGCCGAAGGAGCCATGGAGGCAGCATCGTCCGCTGGCGACGATACTCTGGCCGCCGTGCGCGCCGCTTTCCCCCGGAGGAGTGGCCCAAATTAGCTGGGAGGACGGTGTTTACGGACAACGATGGGCCACGATAGGAAATTCCTAATATCTGACAATGAACGATAGGTGTACCTAATCCACCTAATATTAGGCGGACCAGACGACTTGGTTTCAGGACTTTCGGAGAAGTCGAGCCAAAGATCAACGGCTCCAGCCCAGGGAGTGCCCCGGCGGGTGAATGACAATGAGTCTATAATCCGGTATTGGGGTGTGATTCTGCATTCTGAAGCTGCGCTAGGACGACGATTTGTATGACATCGGTTCCATCCGGCTTCCTTGACAGGCTGGAGAGTGCGCTAATTTGCTGTAGTCCACCCCTCTCCCCCTCTGAAAATACTTCAAATTCGGTATTCACCAGGCCACACCTTCCGGGTACAGTGAGAGTAGATCACCTGTGTTTGCATCCGCTGTTAGATCGGCGACCCGCGGTGGGGTTGCTCAAAAGGAGCGCCCCCACTGCCTTGCGGGACCAGGGGCAAGAGGGCGAATGGATGTCGACCGTTTACCGGCCGGTTTGGTTCCCGCCGCCAGTGGCTTGACCTTCGCCCAGGAGACGATCCCTGGGGCCCCAAAGCAAACGAAAGCCTGGACGGAATTGTCTAAACGACGAGGTGCAGGACATGGAGCAATCCGGTAGGATCCCCGGCGAGGCATACGGGTCTACAGTCACTCCGGAAAACCGGCGCCGCATGAACCGGATAATCCTGTCCCTCTGGGCCATTCTCACCTTTGTCGTTATTGCCTCGTTCGCGGCGCTGATTTACTTCGGCGGCGAAGTCTACCAGATGGCGCCCCCGATCCCCGAGAAGGTCGTCGTCTCCGATAGAGAGGTCATCTTCACCGGCGACGACCTGCGCCGGGGACAGGACGTCTGGCGCTCCATCGGAGGGCACGAGTTGGGGTCGGTATGGGGGCACGGCGCATACACCGCGCCGGACTGGACCGCCGACTGGGTCCACCGGGAGGCTATATGGCTGCTGGAGCGGTGGGCGCAGGAAGATTTCGGAACCTCCTTCGCCTATCTTTCGCCCGAGCAGGCCGCGCCGCTGGAGGTGCGGCTACAAGACGAGGTTCGCACCAATACCTACGACGAGGAGACCGGAGTCATCACCGTCTCCCATGTGAGGGCGGAGGCCATTCGTGCCGTACAGTCCCACTACACCGCGCTCTTCGGCGAGGACCCGGAACTGGACCATCTCAGGGAGAGCTACGCGATGCCCCGGTCGGTGATTCCCGACCCCGACCGGCGGGAGGCGTTCACGGCATTCCTTTTCTGGGCGTCATGGTCGTGCGTGACAGAGCGGCCGGGCCAGGAAATCACGTACACCCACAACTGGCCCCCGGATGACCTGGTGGGGAACCGCCCCACCGGAACCATGATAGTCACGTCGGTGGTCAGCTTCGTGCTGCTCTTGGGAGGAATCGGCGGGCTGGCCTGGTTCTTCGCCGCCAGCCGCGAGACATGGCGCAGCGAACCTACCACCACTCCCGCCGACCCGTTGATTGGTACAGAACCTACTCCTTCCATGAGGGCCACCCACAAGTACTTCTGGGTGGTGGGCGGCATGGCGGTGGCGCAGATCGTGGCGGGCATCGTCACGGCCCATTACGGCGTGGAGGGAACCGAGTTCTACGGCATCGCCCTGGCGGAAATAGTACCCTACTCCCTGTCACGAACCTGGCACGTTCAGTTGGGAATGCTTTGGATCGCCACCTCGTGGCTGGCCACGGGCCTCTGCCTCGTTCCGTTGATCACAGGACGCGAACCCCGTTTCCAGAGTCTGGGAGTCAACCTGCTGCTCGCGGCCCTATTCGTTGTGATCGTCGGTTCGATGCTGGGTCAGGCCTTCGCCATCCACCAGGTTCTTGGAGACCGCGCCAACTTCTGGTTCGGGCATCAGGGGTATGAGTACCTCGACTTGGGACGTCTCTGGCAGGCCCTGCTCATGGTGGGCCTGCTTCTGTGGCTGGCGCTGATGCTCCGGCCGCTGCTGCCGGCGTGGCGGGACGCCAAAGGGGACACCCGGAGGCGGCAGTTCCTCGGTATATTCATCCTGTCCATTGGCGCCATTGCCTTTTTCTATTTTCCCGGGCTGATTCCCGGCCAGCACACCAACCTGGCCATCGCCGAGTACTGGCGCTGGTGGGTGGTCCACCTGTGGGTGGAGGGCTTCTTCGAGGTATTTGCCACCGCCGTGATCTCCTTGATATTCGTCCGCCTTGGCCTGGTCCGCGTACAGTCGGCGGTGATGGCCGTCCTGTTCACCACCATTCTCTACCTGACTGGCGGCGTGCTCGGGATGTTCCATCATCTCTACTTCACCGGCACCACGCCCGTCATCCTGGTCATCGGCGGCACCTTCAGCGCCCTGGAACTGATGCCACTGGTGATGATCGGTTTCGAGGCTTACGAAAACCTTTCCCTGACCCGCCGGACGTCCTGGATCCAACACTATAAGTGGCCGGTGTTCTTCTTCATAGCGTCCGCCTTCTGGAACCTGGTGGGAGCCGGGCTGTTCGGTTTCCTGATCAACCCGCCCATCGCCCTCTACTACATGCAGGGGCTGAACACCACCTCGGTGCACGCCCATGCGGCGCTGTTCGGGGTATACGGAAACTTGGGGCTGGGACTGACCCTGCTGAGCCTGCGCGTCCTCACCGTGCGCCGCCAGTGGCGGACAGGGTCCATATCCTTCGCATTCTGGTCGATAAACATTGGGCTCGCGCTGATGGTGCTTATGAGCCTGCTTCCCGTGGGACTGGCCCAGACCTGGGCCAGCGTGGAGCACGGGATGTGGTACGCCCGGTCGGCCGAGTTCCTTCAGACTCCCGTTCTTGAGGTATTCCGGTGGCTGCGCTCCGTAGGTGACACCATCTTCGCTGTGGGCATCCTGGCCCTGGGCTGGTTCGTCATCGGCCTTTCCACGGGATGGTCCAACAGGGGAGCCCGGCCCGATTCCGAGAGCCTCCCTACCACAGCTTAGGCTCGGTGTGGTTGCCTTCAGGTACCGAATGAAACCATCTATGCTGACGGGCGAAGCTGACCTGAGGTGGACCCAGAATTTCGGCTCTTCCGCAATTTTGGTGAACATTGGATAGACGCAAAGCATTTAAGCGAAATTCGGTATTGAACCGGTGCATCGGATAGCCATCATCTTACGGCGCCTCCACTGCCTGCGGCGGTTTTCAGTCACATTCACCAAAAATGCGGAAGAGCCAGAAATTCGGACAGGTAGGCAAGTAAGAGTCCAGCCCCTAAACTAGCGCCAGCTGTAACTGCTATGAAGGATTAGGAAGTGTCGGAAGGCGTCACATAGCCGCAGCCCCAGCGAAAAGTTGGCAATTCGTACGCTCTGGAACCAAGACTCCTAAAGGAAAAGCCCCTACCTTGTCAGCAGGGGCCTCGCACTTTACCTTTCTGGGGGCTCGCTCAATGGGCGACTATGCCGCCAACCCGAACCGTATCAGGAAGGTTCTTGATTTTATCCAACTTGGTGGAGACAGGGGGGATCGAACCCCCAACCTCGGCATTGCGAACGCCGCGCTCTCCCAATTGAGCTATGTCCCCACGGCCGATGCCGGCTGCCCGTAGACAGCTTAGGCAATTTCCATCGTAGGGCGGGCCGTTATCGGCTGTCAAGTCGGCACGAGGAGCCGCCCCGACTGTCCGCGGATGCGGTTGCTCCCGTCAGTCCGAGGGCTGTCCGGCCGTGGTTCGATCCATCGACAAGCCCGCCAAGGGCGGACAGGCACGATTGGCGACCCAGCATCAAAGCATTCAGGGGCAGGATGGGACGGTGCTACAATTGGCCTCAGCCTGGGCCGCTGGGGCGGCGGGCAATTCCACATGCGGGGGCCGTGTTATGGCAACGCTGGTAACCGGAGGGACCGGATTCGTCGGATCGAACATTGTGCGGCAGTTGGCTCGGGCTGGACACGAGGTGGTCTGCTATGACCTGGCGCCTCCCAACGAACTGGTCCGCAGCTTCGTCGCGGACTGGGCTGACAGGATAACCTTCGCGGAGGGCGACGTGCGGGACCGGGAGGCCGTAGAGGGACTGGCCGGCGCCCACAGCATCGACAAGATCATTCACGCGGTAACGTATACGGTCAACCAGCACGATCTGGAGCTGGCACGGGCCCGGGACGTGGTAGGCATCAACGTCGGAGGGCTGGCCAACGTGCTGGAGCTGGGGAGGATCGTCGGGGTGGGGCGCTTCGTATACGTAAGCTCAGGCTCGGCGTACGGGATATCGATCGGCACCCACCAGACCTACAGCGAGGACACGCCAGTGGCGCCCGACTCGATGTACGGCATCACCAAGTACGTCGGGGAGCTCATCACGCGGCGCTATAGCGAGCTGTACGGTTTTTCCGCGGCGAGCGTTCGACTGAGCACCCCCTACGGGCCGATGGAGCGGGTCACCGGCCACCGGGCCGTGATGTCGGCGCTGTACAAGTGGACCGGGCAGGTGGCGCGGGGCGAGACGCTGTCGATAGAGGGTGAGTCGGCGGACCCGAGGGACGGGCGGGACTACACCTACGTTACCGACATCGCTCGCGGGCTGCAGACCATCCTCGATGCGCCGGAACTGTCCCATGACCTGTACAACCTGACCGCCGGCCGGTGGCTGACCTACCGGGAGATTCTGTCCACCATAGCGGAAATGGAGCCTGGCAGTGGGCCGGCTCCGGAGCTTGGCTCCGGGGGCGAACCGGACGCAGCAACGGCCTCCGAGTCGTCGCGGGGGCCGCTGTCCGGGCACCGTCTGTGGCACGACCTGGGCTGGGAGCCAGAGTACGACCTGCGGGCAGGAGTCGCCGATTACGTGCGATGGCGGCGGGAGTCTGGATTTACGGGGTAGATCCCTGAACCGGGCCCACGCGACCGGGCAGGCGCTTTGATTCAGGCCGTTGTTGAATGCGGCCAAGTGTGGACTCCGCTTCTGCAGGGATGACGATTGCTGTGCACGGCGGTTTTGAGAACGCGCTTTATTCCTCGTCGTCGTCTTCTGGTGCAGACACGTCATTCTCCCGCCTACCCTTCGGGGGGTGGTTGTTGCCGGTGATTTTCAGGGGATGGCCACTGCGGGCGGACCCGCCAAGGGAATGCCTGTCGAGACCCCCCTGGCCGAAGACCACGGTCCGCCTCTCCAACGGTGAGTGGCGGCCACCGGAATGAACTTCCGCCCGTAGCGCGGGCAGAAAACCTCGAATAGCAGTTCTCCACGGGCCTGACACATAGCCCGGGGGCCCAGTTCTTCGCTGTACCACCGGTGTAGCGAAACATGCACACCTGCCGTCCCTGTCTTTCGTGAATTCGCCCCTGCGACTCCCGGCGCCTCACCCTGAAGGTGGAGAACCAGTATCCCCAACCATTACCCCACGACTGGAAATTGCCGTGTATCAATCCTCGGGCGGCAGTTCATCCGTATATCTAATAATTAATATCAATGTGATTGTGTCTTCCAGGTTCTTTGGCACAGTTTTGAGCAAGCACCATCAATGGCTGAGGAGATGGCCCATGAGAATCCCGATTGCGATCGGTAAAAGACGCTCCTCTGTATTCCCATTCTGGTTCGGCATTGCGACTGCAATCTTGATGGCGGCGGCCTTGGCTGCCCTTGTTCCATCTGCCGCCAAAGCGGATCCGGACCCATTGAAGGAACCCGGCATTTCAGTGCCGAAGTGCGAAAGCGACGGAATCAGCATGTTCTGGCACACCAGGAACCGAGGAGATGCCGAAGCGCCGGATGGATGGAAAGTGGAGCGCAGAAGCCTGACGCAGAACGGCTGGGTGGCGACGACATTCACGTTCATCGGACCCGAGGCCGATGCTCTCCATACTGTAAGGGACGACCATTGGGACTGGACGGACACCAGCGCAGAACGGGACGTCGATTACATCTACCGCGTCAGGGCGATCAACTCCGACGGGACCGACATGGACGGAAGAATCTGGTCCAGGGGGGCAGAAATAAACTGCACGGACCCCCCTGACCAATCCAGTGCGCTGGACCAACCCGGTATCTCGATCCCGCTGCGCCAGGGCGAAGGAGTAGCCTTTTACTGGCACACCAGGAATCGTGGAGAAGCCGAAGCGCCGGACGGGTGGAAGGTGGAGCGGAGGAACTGGACCTCGGATGGCTGGGTCCTGACGACATTCACTTTCATTGGCGACGATTCCGACGCCCTCCAGACCTACAGCGATAAGTACTGGGACTGGGTGGACACCAGCGCAGATCAAAACATTGACTACACCTACCGTGTAAGGGCGATCAACGCTGACAGGAGCTACACAGACGACAGAATCTGGTCCAGGCGAGCTCCAGTAAAAAGCTGACGAATCACCCCACCAGGTGGGGCAAAATC
Organism: Dehalococcoidia bacterium; assembly: GCA_965208825.1. Classification (GTDB taxonomy): domain Bacteria; phylum Chloroflexota; class Dehalococcoidia; order Lucifugimonadales; family UBA3495; genus VXOI01. The sequence continues at coordinate 1,177,959 of CBDBPP010000005.1, read as the reverse complement.
GAGTACCATTGACACCAGCTTATCAGTTATCTAATCAACGCCAAACACTCCGGTACTCTTGGGCGGTGGGATTGGATGCAACTGAGATTGGCTAGCTGCAACAGCCTGCGGAAGTCGCCTGACCAATTTCTAGTAGACCAGAGGAGAGACCCGCCGACCGCCATAGGTGTTCGAGTCTTTTACGGCGGGCCAAAGTGTACCGTATTGCGAACTTTTCGGTGGGAGGTCATATTATAAGGGAAAGGCAGACAGGCCCTGATAGGTCCTCACCAGCCTCTGACCCTACGGGTTGGAGGCCATTCCATTGCTCTCAGGAGGTTCCATCGCGGCTCGTGGCCACTCCACAGGAAGTCCCAATACCTCACCGACACTCTGACCCTTTAGAAGTTGAACGCCGGCCTCGGTGCCTACTTTACGGTCAAGCCGCCACGGCATCTCTGAGACCGACCTCTCTGCGCATGGATTCTCGTGCAGGATTATCCTCATCTGATGAAGGTCCCAGCGAAGTGTACACGCCGCGACTCCACTGACTAGCCGGTTCGTCTTGCCACCATGCCGCAACGCCCCGTCTCGTCCATGTGAAGGGTTTCCCCACAAGGCCTCTTCCATGTAGTCAGCCGCATAATCCCACGGAGAGGGCGCATTCACTGCCACAGCCAACACGTAAGGCTGATCAAGCTCGCCGTACCTGCTTCTCTTGTCTGAAACGGCATCCTCAATACCTCTGGCGGCTCCATCCCACATATACCCACCAAGGCCGGCAATGTTCACGGTAGTCCCTCTGTGGATTGGCATCTTGGGACTAAACCAGAATGTGAGTATTGTTTCGCCGCTGACAAACTCACGAAGAAGGCCCTGCCAGCCCGTTCGAGATTCCAAGCGCGCCCTTTCAATTGTTACATCCAGCTTAGCCAATTCTCTCTCAAGGAAAGCCTTAACCTCTTTGGGAGGTGGCGGGTTAGGCAACGGGCCGGGATGGATATCAACGTCTATCCAAAAGTCGGATTCGATTCTGTTGATATGTTTGAGAAGTTCCGTCCAGGCGTTGCTTGTTGAAACTTCCTCCTTTGATAGCTCGTTTACCGTGGTCGCTTCAACCACCACCTCATGACCATCCGGGAATACTGCCAAGAAGTCAGGTCTGGTCGCCGTCTTTGACACGGATCTCGGGTGAACAAGAACCTGGGCTCCGTGCCGCTTCAGTATCGCATGCAACAGCAGCTCAAATAAGGCCGCTACACGTTCACGGGACGCGAGCCTTCGCTCAAGTTCGTGCCTTTGATGCGGCGGATAATCATCAAGCCATGACTGTATGGTCTGATCCCAGAGCATCGCTGCGACTAAGCTACTCACGACGACAACTCCGGCTTTTTGGAGCCATGTATCGACGGGTCCCCCGCTAGGAGGGCTCGAAGCCGGGCCGCGGATGCCACGGCTTCTTCGCCGAGGCCTAGCAGGTCTTTAACTATGCGCCCGTCTAGTTCAACGCGACCGGCGTCAGCGGCACACTGGTAGAAGGGCATGAATTTCCGATTACTGAGATCCTGCCAAATCAACTGGGCCTCGTCTAGCTGCCAAGCTTCGAGCCTCCTAATGTCCAGCGTGGTCATGCTCTCCAACATTCCTTTGTTGCCTTGTCCCCTACCCTCTTGGGCGCTGTTTGAATGATTGGCGTGGAGCAGCAATCCGAATGTGGAGTTACACCAGAGGGCCAATGCAGTCTCTCTCCGTGCGCCGACCAGATGGTCATCCCCGTGTGGGGATAACGTGTGCCATGCTCTCACGCCTAATGTCCGTATGCCTGTGCGTACTGCCATAACCGGCTGTGCGTTATACCGGACATCTCGCGTGATTTGAAGCGTTCCTGACTGAGACCAGACCGGCTGATGATCACGGCCCGGTTTTGGTGAAAGCCAGGCATTTGGTTCTGTGGACATGCTCCGGTGGACTGAGGAGTCCAGACTCCAGATTGCAGGGAACTGAGCATCTCCATTCCAGCCGTGGTAAGCGTCGAACATGCCAAGGGAGCCTCGGATTCTCCGATCCTGGGGACCAACGTTACACACATGTCCCATAGGTGCGACTGGAACATACCCGGCAACTTGGCTACCATCTCCATTCCACAGTTCGCCCCGCTCAAGGGCTGCGGCAAGCTGACTGGTCAGTGCCTGCCGCCATCGGGCCGCCGACCAGGGTGCTTCCCCAATCGGACCATCCACAATCTCGCCCCACTGTTCTCCGCCAACCATCAGGGGGCTACCGCCCACTGGTGGCCCATCGGAGCGGTGGAGTGGAATTGAGGCCGCAGCATTCAAAGCTCGAACCAGTGCCAAGGCGTCCGTTTCCGAGTAGGGCGCCCGCCAGAGGTTGACGAATCTTCCCCGCCCTGTTGAACCTTCTCCGTCAGACAACCTTCGCCCGACCAACAGCGCCTCGGCGATGGACGTGTCGTAGGACATGGAGAGGAGATTCGGGTCGTGGGACGAGACCACGAACTCTATCTCATATCTCGATGCCAGCATCTGCCGCACCTCCCGCCACGACTCGCCGGACAAGGCCGTAACAGGCAGTACCAGGGCAATGCGTCCTCCCGGCTTCACCAGCCGGTCGGCCAGCACCGAAAATGACGAGCCGTGTCCGGCAATCTGGTTGGCGGCCGTACCCTTCAGCAGAGCAGAAGTACGCCTGGCTATTGCCATCTGTGACTCGGTATCCCCTTCCGGTAGGGAGAATACACGCGCAATGGCTCCCTCCTTTCCTCCATCGCTGCCCCGCCGGGTAAAGGGAGGATTGCTGATTACCAGGTCAGCAATCGGACGCTGAACAATTCCTCCCTCGCCACTGGCTGCCCCTATCTGCTCTTCGGTTGTTGAGAAGAATGATTGAGTCTCGGGTGCCTCCAACCAATCCAGCGAACCGAGCCATATCTTCTTCGATGTGTCCCTGCCCAATCTAAGGGTGTGCAGTTGCATCTGCTCGAACTTCACCGAAGGAGACATCGCCGCAAGGGTTGCCGCCGTCAGATGGATGGCAGCCTGCACTACGTCCGCCCCGGTAATGACCTTTTCGACCAGAGCCTGATGTAGTAACTGTTCATCAGAATCGCCGGCAGCTGCAGCCGAGTGGTTCTGGACTACCTGTCGGTACGCAGCCATGAGCAGGGTCCCCGTTCCACAAGCAGGATCAACTACACACAGCCTGGACAATTCTTCGGGACTATTCCAATCAACTTGCGGCCATCTGTCCTGGGACAACGCAAGTCCCGCAAGGAGCGTAGACGCGGGGATGCTCGTGTAGAACGCGGCCAGCAGTTTTCTCTCCGATATAAGCCGGTTGAAAATTCTCCCTGCCAGGTCGTGGCGCCCAACGGCGCCCATGCCCAGCAAGGCGGCGGCGGTTGTGGCGCATTCGCCGAGAACGTCCGTAGCTTCGACTTCGGAGAGCTGCTGCACCACGTCCCTAGCCATGCTGAATATGGGATAGTAGTCGATACCAAGAATGTGCTCCCATATCTGCAACAGTGCTAGGCGTGAGAAACGTCCGTCTCGCATCGCCGCGCTCACCGGCTGGAAGGCCACTTCGTTGCTGGCCAGCCTCTCTTGGAAGACCATTGCGTTGATGATGACGAGGGCGGCCATGTTGGCGGCTTCGTCGCTTGGTTCGGTGCCAAAGATTTTCGAGACTCGGCCGAGCGTCCCCGGGGAAGAATAGAGGCGCGAACCTGCTCGCCTCGCCCCTTCGTCGAGGACGTCAACCGCTTCGTCAAGGTCGCCGGATGGCGGGCTTGTTCGTTGGACTGCGTTCCCGAACTCTATAGCAGTCCCACTGAACTTAGGACCGGATGTACCGTCGATGCGCCATTCCTGCCACACAAACGTAGCGCCTACCATGCGTTGGTACAGGTGTCGCTGGCTCACCGACCGTAGCCTCCCAGGAACCGTGACAGCGAAGACGTTCTGCACCCTCTGGCCATCTATCTCCATACCCAGACGTGAGAGGGCGTCTGCTTCCACGGTCAAGGCAGGTTCAAGCTCGGTTTCTAGGATCACAGACCCAGCAGGCATACGGACGATGATGTCTGGACGCCTGCCGTCGTGCAGCGTCTCAGCCACCGCCGACAGACCGCACCGTTCCCGAAGGAATCGGGCCAGCGTATCGTTGATGATGCTCTCGTGGCTGCGGTCGCTGTCGGAGTCAGGTGTCATTCCAGGATCAATATCCTCGTTGCGCTCATGCTAGGGCGTCTAACTTCGCGAGCGTTTCCTACGCAGTGGGCAGGGGCTGGTAGCGCTCGACGCGAATTTTATCTTCACTCTTACGCGCTTGAGCTAAATCGTAAGCAGTCTGACGGGTCAACCAGAAGTCCGCGCTGGACCATCCAGCCTTCTCCAGGCGGATGGCCATGTCGGGCGAGATTGCCGCGTGACCGTTCAATACCCGCGAAAGGGTATGACGGGCAACTCCCAGAACCTCCGCTGCCTCGGTAACGCTTAGGGCCAAAGGGTCCAGGCAGTTCTCCCTGATGCTGCGACCTGGATGAGGCGGATTCTTCATGGGCATGGTCTCGCTCCTTGTCAGTGGTAATCTACGAGATCAACATCGTACACGTCGCCAGCTTCAAACCTAAAGGTGATCCGCCGGTTGCCAGTAATCGAAATGCTCCACGATCCTATTCGGTCCCCTCTGAGTGGATGCAGTCTGTACCCTGGCAGATCTAGGTCGCTCGGTTTGCCGGCGGCATCCAGGTCTGCTAGGGCGAGGGTGATTCGGTCTAATTGGTCGGCGGCTATCCTGCTGGCGTCGTCTCGCTCATAGAGCCGTCTCAACCCTCGGTGGCGAAACGAACGGATCATAAACTGATTATACCGCGTGCCGGTACAGCTATCAAAGGATTCGTTGACCTTCCCACAATCACCATCTGAAACCTGCGACTCCGGGTGTCGAAGTCAACTGCCACAATGGCTGCGCTGGGCAGAGCCGGCCCCTTTCCAAGGATTTCGAAGCACGAGGCCTTTGATTCCATCGAAGAATACCCAACAGGCGGTCACCCGCCGTCATCCGCGCCGGTTGCTGCGTCCCCTTCCGGTATCCAGTAGCCCATCCGGGTCCCGGCGAAGATGTTCCTGGGGCTGCCGCCATCCCCGCCCAGCTTGCCGGGAAGCTTGGACAACATCATGCGCATGGGATTCACGCCGGCGTCGCCCTTTTCTTTTCAGTGTAGTAACCCCGTTATGTCTGCGCTTCTGAGTCCCACACCGATTCGAGCAAACTCGCCCCAGGCTCGTGACGCCGGGCGATCCACCAAGCGGCCTCCGTCCGGGCCCTGATCGGTTCGAGTACCCTTTCCTTCTGCGCCTCGAAGAGTTCGGTATCCCTGCCGACCCTGCCCTTCAACTGTCCACTCTCCCGGAGGTAGTCCAGGTAGTTCTCCGCGTCGGCAAGGGCCTGGTAGCGGAGCGTCATTGCCCAGGCTATCTGTTTGGGTGTCCCTGTGAGTGCGGGAAGTTCCTCTGCCTGGGCCGCAGCCTCCGCCTCCGACCTCTGGTTCTCAATGTCGCAACGGCGGCAGATGCTCTGCCTTTTAAGTTCCAGCTTCCTCTCCCTGGCTGGCGTCGCGCCGCGCAACTTCACCCGGGCCTCGTGACCACAAGCGCGGACGATAGTGTAATACGCCATCTCTTCCCTATTCCCCCGCTGAAACAACGTGTCTTCAGCTCCCAGGCCCGAATGTCCCACCGCCCCAACCCCTCGGTGTCATCATTCATTATAGGGTAAGGGCAGGGCGGTCCGGTTCAGGAAGTTGTTGGCTGTCCCTCTCCCGTCCCCTCCCCCTCGGGCACCCAGTACCCCACCCGTGGCTCGGTGAAAATGTAGGCGGGGCGGTTGGCGTCGTCCCCCAGCTTGGTGCGCAGCTTGTTCACGATGTTGCGCATGGGGCTCAGACCGCTGCCCTTCCCGTCCCACACCCGTTCCAGCAGGTGCTCGTAGGTCAACACCCGCCCGGCGTTGGCTGCCAGCTCGGCCAGCAGCCGGTATTCCAGGGGCACCAGCGGCACCGGACTGCCGGCCAGGGTCACCCGACGGGCGGCGTGGTCAATGATCAAATCTCCGTGCACATAGGGTTGCAGCGGCTGCGACACCTCCCGCCGACGCAGGGCAGCCCGGATGCGGGCCGTCAGTTCCGTCGGTGAAAAAGGCTTGACCATGTAGTCCGCCGCCCCCGCGTCCAGGGCCCGTCCGATGATCTCCTCCCGGCCGTAGGCCGACAGGAAGACCACCGGCACGTCGGCCATGCCCAGGAGGGCCCGCATCAGCTCGATGCCGTCGGCGTCGGGCAGCATCAGGTCCAGCAGGACCAGTCGGGGACGCTCCCGCTCCATGAGGCGCAGGGCCTCCTCCGGGTCCCCGGTGACCAACGGCCGGTAGCCCGCCGCCGCCAGGGTGTCGCGGATGTGGCGCAGCTCCTGGGGATCGTCGTCCACCGCCAGCACCCGCACCCCTTCTCCGCATACCTCCGCCTCCGGGCCCGAGAGGAGCGCCGCAGTAGCCTTATTCTGCCCGGTTTCCCCCACCGTTGGCAGGGTGAAGGTGAACCGCGTCCCCAGGCCCGGCCCGCCGCTCTCGGCCCGGATGCGGCCCCCGTGGGCCTCCACGATCCCCTTGCAGATGGCCAGCCCCAGGCCGGTGTTCCCGCCCGGCTCCCCAGACCAGTCGCCTGACCGGTCGCCGGAGAACTTCCTGAACAGGTAAGGCAGCCGCTCAGCTGGGATGCCCCTACCCTCGTCGGACACCGTCACCGCCACGTGAACCCCGTCCCTCGCGGCGCTCACCCGGACCGCCGAGCCCGGTGGGGAGTGGCGGGCGGCGTTGGTCAGCAGGTTGACCAGCACCTGCACCACCCGCCGCCGGTCCGCCAGCACCAGGGGCAGGTCCGGCGGGATGTCGATTTCCAGAATGTTGCCGCCCCCGGCGTTGCCGAATGCGCTCCTGGCCCGGTCCACCAGCGCCGCCACCTCTGCCGGTTCGGGGCTCACCGGCAGCGCGCCCGTCTCGATGCGGGCCACGTCCAACAGGTTGCCCACCAGGTCGTTCATATGGTCGGCCTGATCGCGCATGATCCGGACGAACTGGCGCACCACCGCTGGGTCCAGGTCGGCCACCGAGTCCAGGATCGTGGCGGCCGATCCCTTGATGGAGGTCAGGGGAATCCTCAGCTCGTGGCTGACCATGGCCAGGAAGTCGGCCCGCAGCCGCTCCGTCTCCTCCACCGCCGCCAGGTCCTGCAGGGTCACCATGAAGGACTCCACCGCGCCGTCCTCCCCCATGATGGGCGCGGCGTTGAGCAGTACCGTCACGCTCCTGCCGTCGGGGACCCGGAGCACGATCTCCTCGGCCTGGACTGTCTCCGGGGAGCTCAGCAGCCCGGCCAGGGGGAACTCCTGGAGCGAGACCTCCCTACCGTCGGCCCGACGGAAGGTCACCCGGTTCAGCAGTTCCACCGGTGTCTGGCCGGAATCCCGCAGGCTGTCCACGATGCGCATGGCCTCCCGGTTGAAGGACACGGGAAATCCGGTGCTGGCATCAAAGACCGCCACGCCCACCGGGGAGGTTTCGATCAGCGTCTCCAGGCCGGCCCGGGCCCGCCGCTCCTCCCGGTGTCGCCGGGCGTTGGCGATGGCCAGGGCTGCCTGCGCGGCGAACAGCGCCAGCGTCTCCTCGTCCTCCAGGGTGAACTCCTGCCCATCCCCCTTCTCGGCCAGGAAGACGCTGCCCACGCGCTGACCCAGGTGCAGCACCGGGGCCGCCAGGAAGGAGACCCGGGGGCTCACCGCCAGCGGGGGGGCCATTTCGGGCAGGCCCAGGGACCGCAGGTGGCCCAGCAGGTCGGGCACCCGCAGGGGTCCGGAAATCCGGCTCAGGTACTGGAAGTGCTCCGGCCAGCCCGGTATCCGCCACACCCTTTCCGCCTCGTCCCTGGTCATGCCGGAGGAGAGGAAGTCCCCGGCGTTGCCGGCCTCGTCGTGCAGGGCGATGACGCCGTAGCGGGCCCCGGTGAGGGACCGGGCGGAGTCCAGGACTCCCTGCAACACCGTGTCGAAGTCCAGGCTCTCGTTGATGCTCAGGCTGGCCTGGCTCAGCAGGGCCAGGCGCTCCCGCAGGGCCCGGTTCTCGCGCAGCAGATCGTCCGGCGGGTTCATCTTGTCACCTCCGTTGCTTCGGGGAGGCCCCGACCACGGCGCCTTCACCGGCGGGATGGGGCGTTCCCGGGGGCAATTATGGAACAATTTCTGAAATATGACAATAAGTGATGACTGATCGGGCCAAATATGACAGAGCGGTTATATCGGTTTGGTACAATTCTCGTCGTCTTCATCCCACAATGGAGAGTGTTTGCATGTTCTTCAGCCGCCCACACCCTGAACGTGAAGCGTTGCGGACGCTGGCGAAGGCCGCCGGCGCCTCCGCCGCGCCCGTGGAGTCCCGTGCCGGGAACGCTTATGTAGTTAAGTTTACCCCCCCCCCCCCCGACTCTTCCTGCCCTAAACCCGACCTCGCCGAGCCTTGCGCCCACCTCCTGCGGGAGGTGACGGCATGAGGCTCCTAACTTCCGCACCCTTCCCGCGCCGCCGTCCCGTTTTCGGCCTGGCGGCCCTGCTCCTCCTCCTAATCGCCGGCTTCGTCCTGGCGACCACCGCCGGTCCCGCCCAGGCGCAGACCACGGTCAAGCTGGTCTCCAACACCGGCCAGTCATCGTTTTCCAGCGATATCCTCTTCCACAACACAGAGACGTCGTTCACGACCGGCAGCCACACCGGGGGCTATATGCTGAAGCGCGTGGACCTCGTGGCCAAGACGGGTACCGGTAGTGAAACTCCCTCCGTGACGATCCGCGAGGGGACCCGCACCGGGACCAGCCTGGGCACGCTGACGATCCCGACCCTGTCCAGTTCGTTCACGACCGCGCAGTTCACCGCGCCCGGCGGCGGCTTCCGACTGAAACCCAGCACGACGTATGTCGTGGTGCTCACCGGCAGCTCGACCGTTATTGACCTTACCGACAGCGCCTCCGAGGACAGTGGCGCCGCGGCGGGCTGGAGCATTGCGGACAGCAACCGGATTCAAGGCAGCGGCGTGGACGCGTCCATCAAGATGGCGATCCACGGCTACGCCAACTCCGCCCCCACGGTGGCGAACGCCATCCCGGACCAGCGGGTGGAGCCGGGCACGGCCTTCACCTACACCTTCCCGGCCAACACCTTCGCCGACACAGACACCGGCGACACCCTGACCTACACCGCCACCAAGTCCGACGGCACCGCGCTGCCGTCCTGGCTGACCTTCACCGCCAGCACCCGCACCTTCTCGGGCACGCCGCAGACGGCCAACGCCGGCACGCTGTCGGTCAAGGTGACCGCCAGCGACGGCACGGCCTCGGTCAGCGACACCTTCGACATCGTCGTGAGCACCGCGCCCACGGTGGCGAACCCGCTCGAGGACACGACTGCGTTGGAGGGCAGGCCGTTCCTGCACGTCTTCCCGGCTAACACCTTCGCCGACGCCGAAGGCGACACGCTGACCTACACCGCGACCAGGTCCAACGGAACGCCGCTGCCGTCCTCCTGGTCCTGGCTGCACTTCACCGCCAGCACCCGCACCTTCTATGGCACGCCGCGGTCGGACAACGTGGGCACGCTGTCGGTCAGGGTGACCGCCGCCGACCCGGGAGGACGCAAAGTGAGCGACACCTTCAACATCGTGGTGAAGGCGTCCAACACCGCGCCCACGGTGGCGTACCGTATCCCGAACCAGTCCGCGACGACGGGCTCGGCGTTTAGCTACACCTTCCCGTCCGGCACCTTCGCACCCGCGTCCTCCGGCAACGCGCTGACCTACACCGCGACCCGGTGGAGCGGCTCGCCACTGCCGTCGTGGCTGACCTTCAACGCGGGCACGCGCACCTTCTCGGGCACGCCGCAGCCGTCCAACGTCGGCAAGCTGGTGGTGAGGGTCACCGCCAGCGACGGCACCGCGTCGGTGAGCGATATCTTCGACATCATCGTGGCGAATTCCTCGACCCCGCTCGTCAGCAACACTGGCAAAGCCAGCGACGCCCAACTTTGGTCAGATATTGCGCAGACCTTCACCACCGGACCCAACCAATTGGGCTACACGCTGACCGAAGTGCAGCTCGACGTGAAGATAACCGCAGGCAGTCTTCCGTCCTACCAGGTTGAGATTTGGTCAGCCAACGCAAGCAATCATCCGAATGTCAAGCTGGGCACGTTGACGAAACCGTCCACGTTGGCCACCGGTCTCAACAGTTTCACCAGCGCCTCGGGCATCCAACTGACCAAGGACACGAAATATGTCGTGGTGATTGACCGATCCTCGGTCAACAGCGTTTTCCAACTCCAGCACACCAACTCGAACGGGGAGGATTCGGGCAGGGCCTCGGGCTGGGGAATCTGGGACAACGCCTTCACCCGCGTGCCGACGAGTACCGACGGTTACACGTCAATTGACCAATCGCTAAAAATGGCCGTCCACGGCTACAGTAATACTCGCGCGCAGGTGAACGGCAAAACGCTGACGATGACATTCGACGACAGGCTCGAAGAGGGCCGGGTGCCGGCGGGCGACGCGTTCAAGGTTCTCGGGCCCGGCGCCCGCCGGTTCCCGGTGTCGGAGGTGTCGATCTCCGGCAAGTCGGTGACGCTGACCCTGGAGAAGCCCATCGGCAGTCACGTCAAGTGGGCGGCGGTGGAATACCATCCGGGGGACGCTTATGGCCCGGACAATACCGGGTTACCGCTGGCCAGGCGGCCCTCCTCCAATGTCAAGCAGGATAATATCCAATGGGATTTCTACCAGCTGCATTATTTCAGTCTTAACGTGTCCATACTGACGCCGGACACGCCGCCGGTCGTCCAGAGGCTGACGGTGAGCCAATCCATACGGCCGGAGAACCAGCATTTGGTCCTGTTTACGTCGCTTACCGCCGAGGATCTCCCCGTCGAGCGGTGGAGCGACTTGGTGGTCGTCTTGAACGAGCCCGTGGACCCGAGCTCGCTGCCGGCGGGGAGCGCGTTCAGGGTGACGGCGCGGGCGCCGGGCGGCGGCAGCGCCGTCACCGTGTCCGGGACGGGCACGGCGGGGTACACAGATCCCGACAGAATCCATATGAGGCTCGCCCAACCGGTGGCGCGCGGTGCGGAGGTGACGGTGAGCTACGTCAAGCCGTCCACCAACCCGCCGCGCGACCTCACGGGCAACGCGCTGGAGAGCTTCTCCGGCATGGCGGCAACGAACGTGGACCGCGGGATGGCTAAAGCCGAGGTTGTCTCGGTGGCGGTCGTCTCCGACCCCGGCCCGGACCGCACCTACAGGCCGGACGAGCAAATCCAGGTGCAGGTGACCTTCTCCGGAGACGTGGTCGTCTCCGGGACGCCGCGCCTGCGGTTCAACTACTACCTGTATGCCGACTACGAGAGCGGAGACGGAACACGGACGCTGACCTTCGCCTACACGGTGAGGGAACTGGACCGCTCCTCCGGCATTGTGGTGGACGGGCTGGAGCTCAACGGCGGGGCGATCACGTCCTGGGCGCATCCGGGCGCGGCGGCAACAAACCCCGACCTGTCGCAGGTTCGTCTGGGCTACGACGCCAACCACAAGATGGACGGCCGTCTGCCGGTCTTCCAGAGCGCGGCGGTGGACGGAACGGCGCTGACGGTGACCTTCGACGAGAACCTGGACACGGGGTCGGCGCCGGCGCCCGGCGCCTTTTACGTCACGGTGAACAACGCCCGGCGCAATGTGGCCTCGGGCGGCGTGGCGATCTCTGGCGCGACCGTGACGCTCACCCTGGCCTCGGCGGTGACTCACAGCGACACGGTGAAGGTGCGCTACCTCAAGCCCTCATCCAACCCGCTGCAGAATTCCCCCAACCGGGCCGTGGAGACCTTCGCCGACCAGGCGGTGACCAACAACACCCAAGGAACCATCTGGTCGGCCGATCTGACGGTAGGGGCGGCAGTCACGGGAGGCTGGGGTTGCTGGAACGGGATTGGCACAGAATGCAGTAGCGTTCTCACGGAAGATGGTGAGAGGGCGGACTCATTCACAACGGGGGGCACAACTTATCGCATCACGAGGATCCTTTGGCTCACGGCAGGGGCTAATGACGTTCAATCCTTATCTATCGGATTGGACAAAACCCTTCCCCTGGGCTTGGTCCTGTATGTCGACAATCGTCGGTTCGCCATAGCGGATGCAACTCTTTCCAACAGCGACAAGGCCGCGACGTGGACCAATCCCGGCTTTGTCTGGTCGAACAACCAACAGGTCTCGCTGAGCCTGACCGCACCCGGCGGCTCCGGCGGTCCGAGCGGCCAATCCGCGCAAACCATTCCGCCCACACAGCCCGTCGCTGAACCGGCGATCCTGGTCGGCCCGTCGGTGACCGGCGTGTCGGTGGTCTCGGGCGCGGGCCCGGACCAGACCTACGGGCTCGGCGACACCATCCAGGTCCGGGTGACCTTCGCCGGGCCGGTCGACGTGACGGGCGCGCCCCGCATCAAGATTGACATGGACCCGGCGGAGTGGGGCGAGAAATGGGCCGCCTATGACAGAGGCAGCGGCACGGCCAGCCTCACCTTCACCCACACCGTGGTGGAGCCCAACATCTCCACCCAGGGCATCGCTTTGCTGGCCAACACCCTGGAGCTGAACGGCGGGACCATCCAGTCGGATGGCGCGGACGCCGACCTGTCCCACACGGGCCTCTCCCACGACTCCAACCACAAGGTGGACTGGCAGACGGCAGGGGAGGAGAGCGGAGCCGTCGGACAAAGCGGCGGCGATGGACAGGACGGGAGCGAAGAGGAGCAGAGCGACCCGGCATCCGTGTCCGGCTTGGCCGTCTCCTCCTCACCCCAGGCCAACGCCACCTACAAGTTGGGCGAGACCATCCAGGTTACGCTGACCTTCAGCGAGGCGGTGGACGTTGCGGGCACACCCCGCCTGAAGATCGACATGGACCCGGCGGACGGGGGCGAGATGTGGGCCGGCTATGCCAGCGGGTCCGGGACAGCCACCCTCACCTTCACCCACACGGTGGTGGAACCCAACATCTCCACTCAGGGCATAGCCGTGCTAGCCAACACCCTGGCCCTGAACGGCGGCGACATCGAGTCGAAGGACTCAGACACCGACGCCGACTTGCCCCACACCGGCCTGGCCCACGACTCAGACCACAAGGTGGACTGGCGGTTGCCGCTGGCGTCGGTAACCGGCGTGTCCGTAACGTCGGACCCGGGCAGCGACGACACCTACGCCAACGGCGACGTCATCACCATCACCCTGACCTTCAGCAAGGCGGTGAACGTGGACACGTCTGGAGGCGCGCCCCGCCTGAAGATTGACATGGACCCGGCGGAGTGGGGCGAGAAGTGGGCCGCCTACCAGGGCGGCAGCGGAACCGCCACCCTCACCTTCACCCACACTGTTGTGGAGCCCAACATCTCCACCCAGGGCATCGCGGTATTGGCCAACACCCTGGAGCTCAACGGCGGGACCATCCAGTCGAACGGCCTGGCCGCCCAGCTTGCCCACACCGGCCTGGCCCACGACTCCGACCACCAAGTTGACTGGCAGCAGTCGGATTCAGAGTCGGCGGCCAACAGCGCCGCCACGGGCGCGCCGGCCATCACCGGCACGGCCCGGGTGGGCGAGACGCTGACGGCGGACACCTCGGGAATTGCCGACGCCGACGGGCTGACCGGCGCCAGCTTCAGCTACCAGTGGCTGGCCGACAATTCCGACATATCCGGCGCCACGGGCAGTACCTACGCACCGGCCAACGCCGACGTGGGCAAGGCCGTCAGCGTCCGGGTGTCCTTCACCGACGACGCGGGCCACGCGGAGACGCTGACCAGCGCGGCCACCGCCGCAGTGGCGGCGGCCAACCCGCCGGAGGTGACCGGCGTGGCGGTAACGTCCAACCCAAGCAGCGGCGACACCTACGGCCTGGGCGAGGTGATCCGCATCAGCGTCACCTTCGACGAGGCGGTGGACGTGACCGGCGCGCCGCAGTTGTCCATCGACATGGACCCGGCGGAGTGGGGCAAGAAGCAGGCCGCCTACGAGAGCGGCCGCGGCACGAAGGCGCTGGTGTTCGCCCACACGGTGGTGGAGCCCAACATCTCCACCCAGGGCATCGCCGTGCTCGCCAACACTCTGGCGTTGAACGGCGGCGACATCGAGTCCAAGGCCACGGACACCGACGCCGACCTGTCCCACACCGGCCTGGCCCACGACTCCAAACACAAGGTGGACTGGCAGCAGGAGGAAGAGGGCCCGGGCTCCTGACGCGGGTCCGCCGCTGCGATACCAAGGGACGGACCGAGGTTGAACGCAAAAAGGGCCGGATAGACGCGGGACGGCAGGGCGCCGTCCCGCGTCGCCCACGACGGACCTGACCAGCCGGAACCGGGTTCAAGGAGACACGCGGAATGAAGACCGGCTCCTCCCCGCCCCGGGTGTGGCTCAACCCCGTCGCCGTGTGGGAGTTGCTGGACCAACTGGACATCTCCCAGAACCAACTGGCCCGGCTGGCGGGCATCTCTCCCGGCCACCTCTCCCTGCTGATGAACGGCAAGCGCAGCCCGGCCCCCGCCGTCCGGCGGAGGTTGATGAAAGCCCTGGACGTGGACGACTTTCACGTCCTGTTCATCATGGAGCGTCCGTCTGCCGCTGGCGGCAACCCGGATGCCACCGCCCCCAAACGCAAAAAAGACGGCATACAGGGGCAACCGGAGTAGGACGCCCGAAACCTCCGCACCAACAAAAAAGGCCCCATACATGAACCAGCCGGGGGAATACGCCGAATAGCGGCGTACCGCTGACCGCATTACAGCCTGGGTCGAATACGAGCCCCCGCCGGAGCAGAACGCATGGACAAGAAAAAGAGACCGGCAACGGAAGCGCCGTCCAACCACGCGGCGGACGACGAGGCTGCGCGTCTGGCCGCATTCCTGTTCGGCGATGAGGCTAAGGCAAGGAGACCGGCAACGGAAGCGCCGCCCGGCCACGCCGAGGACGACGAGGCTGCGCGCCTGGCTGAGTTCCTGTTCGGCGATGAGGCTAAGGCAACGAGACCGGCAACGGAAGCGCCGTCCAGCAACGCGGCGGACGACGAGGATGCGCGCCTGGCCGACTTCCTGGTCACCGATGAGATCGGGGTAACGAGACTGGCATCGGAAACGCCGTCCAGCTACGCGGCGCGCATGTTCGGAGAGGACGCTGCGCGCATCTACGGCGTAATGGGCCGGTTGTTGCACCTCGACCGGCTCCCGGTCGGCGACCTGAGTCTGATCACGGTCGGTTTCCGCATCACGGACCGGCCCAACGAGAAGTGGACCCGCCGCTTCAACCGGTTCAAGTACGGCGAACCTGCCGCCATCAGGGCGGCCACCCGCACCTTCTGCGCGGCGGTCGAGGACTTCCTGCCCCCCGGAAACCCGCGCGTCGTCGTCGTCTCCGCGATCTCTTCAGGGCACATGGTTGCGGAATCCCGTACGCCCGCCTCGACACTGGCGTCCGCGCTTGCGCGATCCCGAGGCTGGGAGTGGCGCCCGTGGAACATCACCAAGTATCCGCACCCCAGTCTCACCCGCACCGCCTCCGCGCCCGAGCGGGACGCCACCGTGGACGGAGCGTACCTGGCTACCGCCTTCGGAGGCGAGCCCGGCCTGGTGATCGTCGTCGACGACTTCTGCACCCGGGGCGCGACGCTCGCCGACATCGCCCGCGCGGTCCGGGAGTCCAACCCCGGATGGAACGTTCAGGGGGCCAGCCTCGCCAAGGCCGAGCGCGCCGCCTACTGGAAAGGCGATCTGACCAACGCGCACATCCCCGACGAGCTGGATGCAATCTGGCGCGGGGACCGGAACGCCGCGTCGCCCTTCGATTGAGACGCAACAAGGGCTGCATACATGGCCCGCGCCTCCGGCCCCACACTCCACAAACGCAAAAAGCGCCCCACATATGGGTTCGGCGGGGGAAGGACACCGCCATGCGGCATCCTCCCCCCCGTGTGTTGCGCTCACGCGGCCCGGCCTAGAACAGCCGCAGCGTCTCGGGTTGCGGCTGCTGTTCCGCCTCCGCCTCCGCCTCGCCCTCGGCAGTTGCGGCCTGGGCCGCACCCTGCTGGCGGCGGTTCCGCTGCCTGGGCGGGGGTGCGGGCTTCACGTAGGCCGGGTGCATGGGTTCCTCCTCCCACCGGGCTTTCGCCCGGGCCACCACCGCCGGAAACTCGTCGGCCAGGCCGAACAGGTCGGGGTCGTCGAAGACTTCGATGTGCGGGTCCGCCGAGGGCTGCTGCACTCCGATGATGGCGCGGCCTCCCCGGATGGACAGCACCACCTTCAACTCCTCGGTGGTTTCCGTCTCCGCCGGAGCCGGCTGATCTCCGGCGGCGGTATCGGCAACGCCGGTTTCGTCACCGGCGGTCTCCGCATCGGCGTCGGGTTCTCCGGGAGTTTCGGCGTCCGTGCCGTCCGCCACGTCTCCGTTGGGAAGCTCCCCTTCAGCCTCGGCAGGGGCGTCGTCCGCCGTTTCCTCGGTAACGCCGCCGAAGAGGAACTCCTCGACGTTCACCACGTCCGAGGCGTGGTTTCCCGTTTCGTTGTCGTCGGTCATAGTATCTCCCTCTCTGATTTCCCCATCGTGCGGTGAGCCTTCCCGTGACCCGCTCTTGATCTCGCCCAGAGTCCTCGGCTGCCAGTAAAGGTCGCGCTCCACGGCGGGAACGTCGCCGAACACCGTGGTTTCGGCCAACTCGGTGAGGTCGAAGTAGCCAATTTCCCGCTCGAACCCTTCCACCAGGCCGAAGCACTGGCCGGTCTCCGGGTCCATCTCGGTGATGAACCAGGTCCAATTCGAGTACGGGCTGAAGAGCTTGGCGTGAGCGAGGACGGCATCGTAGTCTGACACCTTCTCGTTGGAGTAGATGGCGGGGATGGTGTCGGCCAATTTTTGCGTCATCAACTGGTGGCCCCGCTTACCGGCGTGCCGGTCCTCCCACATGATAGCGGTGGTTTCCTTCTGCTCAGGCATGGTTGTTCATCTCCTTGTTTGTTGTCAGATTGCGTTCAACTGCGCCGTTCACCGGGCGTCGGTGCGGTCCACCAGCCGCGCCACCGCCTCCGGGGTGACGTAGCTGGGGCTGACCGTGCCCTGGTCCATGTCCAGGTAGAGGGCCATAAAGGGGCAGGTTCCCGCCACCATGCGGCGGACCACCTGCAAGACCAGCGACGCCATCATCTGGTTGATGGTTGGGTCCTGGTCGGTCAGGTCCAACGCCGCCGCGCAGTCCACGTCGGGTGGCCTGGTGGAAACCGCCGTCAGCAGGTCGGGGCGTTGCAGCGTGGGCGCCGGGGCCAGGTGGCAGGTCTCGCCGGTGAAGGGCGGTTCCTCCAGGAACACCGGCTCGGCGACGTTGCCCACCAGCACCTGGCCCCAGTTGGTGTCGTTGCCGGCGTCGATGAGCCAGCGGCAGGGGTCCCCGGGCAGGCAATCGGCCATGGCCCGCCGGGCGGCGGCGTTGTCGGCGCAGCCGATGACCAGGCCGTCATGGGAGGATAGGCCGGGGTAGCGGCTGCCGTGGTGGAAGGTCTCCTCCCGGAAGGGATAGACCGAGTAGCCGATGGGACGCCGGAAGTCCCTTGCCAGCCTATCGGCCAGGGCCTGGCTCTTGAACTTCCCGACATCATCGACGTAGAAGTTTTGCCTGAGCAGGTTGTGGGGTTCCACCCGGTCGTGGTCCACCAGGACGATGGTGGCGTCCCGGCCCTGGAAGAGGCGGCAGAGGCCCTCGGCGACGAAGCCCCCGGTGCCGCCGCAGCCCACCACGGTGATCCAGGGGTTGTCCAGCAGGAACTCGTTGTCCAGGTAGTAGGGCATGGTTGCTTTCCCTCCTTGTAAGTGGTCGGTTTTCGGTCGGTTCCGGCCCTTCGCTCGCCAGCCGCAGGGCGGGGAGCGGGCCGTCGAAGACCTGCTGCCAGCGCAGGTGAGCGAAGTGGCCATAGATGCCGAGGCGCAGGGTCAACTCGGGCGTCGGCGTGTCCAGCCTTCCCACTACGCCGTACACGCGAAACCCCTGCTCGTCCCTATCGTCGGTGGCGGAGAAGAAGGCCCGGTGACGGGCGTGGGAGTGGAACTCGGCGATGACGCCGGTGAGCGGCTGGTAGGAGAGGGACGAACCCGTGCCCTCCTGCGGCGGGACCACCAGCCGGTAGCCGTCTCCGTCCCAGCGAACCGCGAAGAACCGCTCGGTGTCCGGCGCGGCCAGCATCCAGCCCAGCCCCAGCTCGAAGACGTGGGCCGGAATGGGGCCGACGGCCAGTTCCACCTTTTCGGACACGGAAGCCAAGCCCCGCACTTTGCATGGAGCCACCAGCACCCGCGCCGTCAGGTGGGCGCTCTCGGACTGGACGTAGAGGCCGCCCGATCCGAGCACGTAGTCAAACCCAATTCCCTGGGTACCGGCGAGACCGGCGGGGTGGTTCACCAGGTAGCCCACCGGCGCGGGCGCCGGCTTAGTAGTAGCCCCGCCGTCCTTCCGAGGCCGCCATGACGCGGCCCACGGTGCATTGGGGAACCAGGTCCTCAACCGGGTAGTCAGTCCGTCCATCAAGTTCCTCCCATAAGGCTTGCAGGTTGTCGGGGTGCTTCTTCGACCGGTCCCTGGTGTCTCCGGTAAGGGAGAAGAAGGACTGGAAGAAGGACTCGGGTATCAGTGCCACCGCTTCAGGGAAGCGGTGGCTGCCGGGGCAGGTCCGCCCGTCCTGGAAGACGTTGAAGGCCGGGGCGCGGTAGAGCTGCTGCTCCGGGTCGCTGGGCCGTTCCAGGGCGGCATATACCCAGGGCGCCCGCGCGGGAGAGCAGAGGAAGACCAGCCCCGGCATGGGCAGCCGGAGCCGGGCGGGAGGCTGGAACGCCTCCCGTTGCAGGGCCACCGGCCAGACCTGGGGCGGGCGCCACAGCGCCACCACCTGGCCGGTCTCCCCCTGGCTCCACCAGAGGGCGTTTTCGGGCAAGAGCCCCGAGGCGAAGCCCAGGTGCCGGGTGAACACGTTGGCGACCTCGTCCGCCGTGACGGTTCTGACCCAGGTGCGCTCGCCCTCGAAGCCCCGCAGCAGGACGGTCTCCTGGTAGACCTCCAGTTGGGCCTGGAGGGTGTCCCGGGGCACATCGTCATGGCCCGGCAGGGACCACTCGGTACGGGCCACGTCATTGCTCGTCGTCATCACTTTCCTCCTGTTGTTGGTCTTGTTGGGGCAGCCGGGGCAGGATGAAGTCCAGCAGTTGGGCGAACCGGCCCGGCAGGTCTTCTTCCAGCCAGTCGGCCAGACCGCACACCGCATTGACAAGTTGGTCGGCTTTGCCCCACTCCTCCGTCCCTTCGTGGATGATTTCTTCCTCCCAGGGGTCGGAGAAGCCGTCGTAGTCCCCGTCCTCGTAGTTGGAATCGAGGAAGAAGTTGCCGGTCTCGGACCGCACCCAGGCGGCGGCCTGGGCCGCGCCCGCGTACTCCGTTTCCTGCACCGCTTCGGTCAGGTCTTCCAATGGAATGCCGCCCCTTGGAATTCGTTCCAGCGTTTCCTGGGGGATGCGCTGGGCGGCGCACTCCAGCCAGGCGGTGCGCAAGCCACCTGGTTCGTCGTAGTAGGCGTCGGGTGGCTCGGCCAGGAGCGCCAGGGCTGATAGGCCCTCCCGGTAGCCGTCCCACATCTCATGCAGGCCGTCGTAGCCGAAGCCCATGAGCTGGAAGGGGATGCCCCGGCGCAGCCAGGTGAAGGGCGGGTCCTCCCCCTCGTCGGCGAAGAACTCGATGAAGGGGGCATACAAGGGGAAGTGGCGTTCCTGGAACAGCCGGGCGAAGTTTTCCAGCTTGGCGCCCACGTCAGAGGTCGAAAGCGCCGCCTCCGCCTCTTCGGGAAAGAGGCGGCGCACCAACCCGGTGAACCAGGCGTAGTCCTCGGCGCAGCCCAGCCGGGCGACCAGCTCTTGCAGCGACGGCGGACGCCGCAGGAGCAGCCCGGCCAGGTCGCTCAGGAGCGGCGGGGCCGCAGTTGCCATTTCATCGCTTCCAGCAGCCGCCGGGTGGCGGCGGCGTAGTCCTGGGCCTGGGTGCAGGCCAGTTCCACTTCGGCCTGCCGGGCCGCCGCCGCGTCCAGGTCCATGCTGCCGTCGGGAAGGGTGAGCTCCGCCGTGAGCTCGATGATCTTGAGGTCCGCCGGCGGGGTTGCCGCCAGCAGACCGGCCAGGGTCTGGTTGTCCATCTGGTTACCTCCCCTGGCTGTGGGCGGCGGTGCAGGCGCCCTTGGTGCCCACCCGCCGCTGGAACTCGATGATGGTGTCCTC
This sequence comes from Dehalococcoidia bacterium, assembly GCA_965208825.1. Taxonomy (GTDB): domain Bacteria; phylum Chloroflexota; class Dehalococcoidia; order Lucifugimonadales; family UBA3495; genus VXOI01. The sequence continues at coordinate 1,157,532 of CBDBPP010000005.1, read as the reverse complement.
GCCGCGCGTGGTCTCCTTCACCGAGGCGTTGGCGATTTCGCCGTAGAAGTCGGCGAGGGTCGCTTTTACCTGTTCGACGCTCATTTCGGGGTCCGGGTCGGGGAACTCGCGGTCGTCGTAGACAAAGATGCGTGCCATGATTTTTCTCCTTGCGTTGGTTGTTGTTTCGGTTGTCTTGCCGTGCGGCGTCCCGTTGAGGAACGCCGTTCATGCGAAGAGGGGACACCGCCGCAAGCGGTGTCCCCTCTCGTCGGTTGGGGTCCGGCGGTTGCGATCTAGCGCCCCGCGCCCACCGGCTCCTTCTCCCGCTCCTCTTCCTGTTCCTTGTCCAGCGCCCACTGGAACAGGGAGGCGGAAGCGGTCTTGGTCTTGCCATTGCGTCCGCTGGGCCGTGCCGGTTCCTCGGCCAGGAACTCGGCCCAGGAGAACAGCGACTGCTGCCCGGCGGCGGGTTCCTCGGCGTGGTGACCGTTCCCGTTGGCCCCGTTTCCGGTAGAGGGAAGGCTGTGGTGTCCGTTCCCATTCCCGTTGGCGTGGCTGTCGTTGCCCAGGACCAGCTCCACCGTCGTCTCCAGGGCATCGTGATGCCCGTTGCCGTTCCCGTTGCCGTGGACTTCCACCGCCACCGGCTCAAGCTGTGTTTCCGGTTCCACCGCCTGCCAGCCGTCGTCCACCAGCAACTCCTCGGCGGCAGCCTCGGCGTCCCGGGCCTGGGCGAAGACCGCTTCCAGGGTCTCGGCATCCTCCTGGGCGTCGCCGCTGACCACCTGCCGGGCCAGGGCCATCATCAGGTCGTCGCCGTCGTCGCCGTAGGCGGCCAGCCCGTCCTCGGGCAACTCCCCCTCCACCGCCAGAGACGATTGCAGCTTCTTGGCGACCAATTTCAGCGCGTCCGCCTGGAGCGTCCCCCGGTAGGCCATGTAGATCACCTTCACCGGATGCCGCTGCCCGATGCGCCAGGAGCGCCGCGACGCCTGGCGCATGGTGTACACGCTGTAATCCGTCTCGAACCAGACCAGGGTCGGGAAGTCGATGAGGTCCAGGCCGGTCTGCACCAGCCGGGGATGGCAGATGATCACGTCCACCCCCTCCTTGACCCTGTCGGCGACCCAGGCTTCGCGGCGGTCCGGGGCCACGGCGTCGGCCTTCATCACCGCCACCTTGAACCCGTGCCGGGTCAGGATGTCGTCCATCCGTCCGGTGATGTCCCGGGTTCCGGTGTGGGTGGCGTACACCAGCACCCGCCGTCCCGACAGCCGTTCCGCCGCCACCAGGTCAACGAGAGCCTGCTCCTTGGGGTAGATCTTCTCCTCGGACAGGGGCGGGACCTGGACGATGAGCTTGCCGCTGGCCGGGTCGAAGACCGTCTCCCCGTGCGTGCAGCCGTCGGGGTAGGCCAGCAGGGTTTGCAGGTACGTCGCCAGCAGCCGCTTGGAACCCTTCTTCAGCGCCTTGACCAGGGCTTCGTGCAGTTCGGCGAAGACGTGGGTGTAGGCGCTGCGCTGGGAGTGGCCGGTGCCGTCCGGCTCCGAGTCCATCCCCGACAGGAGTATCTGCTCCTCGTAGGGCGGCAGGGCGGAGGCCACGTCCGCCAGCTTGAGGAAGACCGAGTTGCCGATGATGTGGAAGAGGGCCGCCGGGACCAGGCCGGGCTTTTCGCTGACCGTCTTGCGGAATCCCTTGCGCCGGCTGGTGCGCCCGTCCTCGAAGGCGCCGTCGTCGTCGGGGTAGCGCACGGTCTCCTCCAGGAAGCCGTAGCGCTGTATCCAGCGGCTCTCCTCGGAATGGCCGAACTCGGTGCGCAGTTCCGGCGAGAACCTGTAAAGCAGGTGGAACAGGGTGCTGGAGTATCCGCCCATCAGGGTTCCCGACAGGCTGAGGGACTTGCCGATCACGTCGGCCAGGACACCGGCGGCGATGCCCTGGGCGGAGCCGCGCCCTTTATATTCATGCACCTCGTCCCCGATGAGCAGGTCGAAAAAGCCCCGCATCCGGTTCTTCACGTAGTCCGCCAGCGGGTAGCGCCGGGGGCCGGAGCCGTCGGCCTGCCACAGGGGAGCGCCGCAGCGGGCGCAGTTTCGCTTGCGCCGGCGCAGCTCGGCGTCGGTGAGAGGCACGCCGTCCTTGTCCGTGACCTGGCCGTAGCAGGTGGCGCAGCAGGGAACCTGGAAGGGCTCCCCGGTCTCCTCGTCCCGCACCAGCCGGGCGTTTTCGGTGGCCCAGCGCCGGACCACCGAGGGCTGCCAGCGGTAGGACAGCTTGGCCCGCTCCCGGCTCATCACGGCGAACAGGGGGCCGGAGCCGGCGGAGAGGCGCAGCCTTTCCAGGTCGGTGATGGAGGTGACGATGGCGGTGCGGGCCAGGGGGACGGTCTGCTCCACCTCCCGCTTCCACTTCTTGGTCAGGTGGGGCGGGCACAATATGAGCGCCCGCCGGAACCCGGCGGCGTGGGCCGCCGCCGCGCCGATGAAGCTCTTGCCCGTGCCCATTTCGCCCACCACCGTGGTGCCCCGGTGGGCTTGCAGGGACAGGGCCGCGCCCCGTATGGCGTCGGCTTGCGCTCCCAGGGGGGTGCGGAGCAGGTGGGGGAGCCTGGCCTCGGTTTCCGAGGGCCGGTACAGGGGCGGGTAGGACTCCACCACCCTTCGGGAAATGGCGTCCTTGAACGTGTCGATGAACTCTCCCAGGTTCATGGGTATTCTCCTTTATGTGGGGGATGCGTTGGTGTCGGGTTGGAAAAGCGAAAGCCCCGCCGGTTCCCGGTAGGGAAGGGCGGGGCCTTCGTGTCGCGGCTGATTTGGCAGCCGTCTATTCAGTTGGCCGGACGGGGTTGGCGTAGCCCGTGTCGCCGGGGCAGCCTCCGTTGAGGTGCCAGGAGCGCGGCGTCGTAGCCACCACCCTCCCGCCGGAGAAGTCCACCGAGGCAGTCTGCTTCACCGGCTGGCCGGGCAGGATGGGCTGCCCGCACCGGGCGCAGGCGTCCAGGGTCAGGGTCATCTGCATGGCAACCTTCCTTGTACAAGAGGGTGTGAGGGTTTCTCCTAAAAGCGAGGCCCCGCCGGAAAGAAACCGGCGGGGCCTTCGTAACGGGAGTTGAACCGGGTCAGGCGGAGATGTCGGAGATGTCGCCGCTTTCCAGGTCGAGAGCCACCACGGTGGTCTTGAGCTTCTCCCGGTACACCTCGGTGTTCTCCGTCTCCTCGGCCAGCACCTTCTCCTTGCCGGTGCGCCCCTTGACCAGCACCCGCCGCCCGTCGGCCTCCAGCGCCAGGTTGTCCAGGAACCCCGCCGCCACCAGCATGGCCAGGTGGCCCCGGCGCAGCGGCATCAGGGGCCTTGTCCGCTGGTCTCCCACCGGCCAGAGGGTGTCGGTCACGTCTGGGCTGGTCCAGAGGCCGTTCCTCCGGGCCTCGGCCACCGCCGCCAGGGGGTCCACGGTGCGGGTGGCGAATAGGATGTCCCCGCCAGCGGCGCCCGGCGGGTCATAGACCCGGTAGGCCCCGTGGTACAGCTCCTCCGGCTCATCCTCTGCCCAGGCCCGCACCTGCCCTTCGGCCCGCGCGTCCGGGCTGGGTTCGGCCTTGCGGCAGCCCATCAGCACCACCTGGTCGAAGGCCTCCCGCTCCGGGTGGGGAAACGCCCAGCAGCGCAGGTCCCGGTAGTGGGAGGCCAGGTAGCGGGCCGAGACGGAGAGGCGCTGCCTGGGAACGATGAACACCAGCAACCCGCCGTCGGCCAGGTATCGGGTGCAGTGCGTGAGAAAGGCGTGTTCGGTGCGCTTGTCCTCCGAATCGTAGTCATAGGGAGGATTCAAGAGCAGCACGCCGAAGACGCCGTTGGCGATGGAGGTGGCGAACAGGTCGCAGGCCAGGGCGCGGTCCAGCAGTTCCCTGGCTTCCTCGGCCCGGTCCCGGTGCAGTTCCACCCCGTAGGTCTCCACGGGGAGGGAGTTGCTGCGGCGCAGGCCGTCGGCCAGTTGCGCCAGCGCGTCGCCGCCCCCGCAGCAGGGGTCCAGGACGCGCAGGGTCTGCCCCGGCCGGCCGTAAGCCGGGGGGCTGTCAATCAGTTCGGCGAGCAGGTCCACCACCCGCAGCGGGGTCGGGTAGTAGCCGCCTTTTGCCTGAGCAGCTAGTCTCATGTCGTTTCTCCTTGTGAATTAGTCGCAGGTGTTCAGACCCACCACCTCGCCCTTGGCGAGAGTGCGCTGGTAGCACAACACCTGGCTGGTGTCCTTGGCTTTCGCGCACTCGACGCAGAAGGCGGTGAGCAGTTCAGCGCGGTTGGCGACGACGATGCGCTTCACCAGCACCGAGTCGCCGCTGGGGAGATCGTGGCGGTAGAGCTTCTCGAAGGGGTCGCGGCGCTCCGCTTCGGTGGCGGGCCTGTAGAAATGGGGTTGCCGGGAGGATGTCAGGTGGTCGGCGGCCCCGTGGGGGCAGAAGCGGCAGGTGTCACCATCAGGGGAGTAGAGCTGCCAGGCTTTCCAGTTGCGCGCCCGGCGGCGCTTGTTGCCCCGCTTGACCGGGTTGAGCGTCCTATCCATAGTTCGCCATCTCCTTCTCGGTGACGTTGAGTTCCGCCTGGGGCAGGGTGAGCAGGCCCATGGCCACGGCGTCGGAGAGGTCGTCCCGCAGCTTCTCGGCGTCGGGGGCGCACCAGTAGGCGACGACGCCCATTGACTGAAGGGGCTTGATGCTTTCGTCCCGCAGGCCCTTGCGCCAGAGCCAGTTGGCCCAGGAGTGGTGCAGGGGCAGGGGGCTGCGATTGTCCAGGAAGCGGTGGTAGAGGGCCGGGGCCTCCGCCTCGCTGGGGGCCAGCAGCAGGAAGGAGTCCCGCTCGAAGGCGAACTCCGCCATCCGGGTGTAGACCAGGGCGTGCCAGCCGCCGGAGGTGGGCAGGCGGGCGATGCGGGTGGTCCAGGTGCCGATGGTGGGCGGCGGGACTACGCAGCGGCGGTAGCCGCCGGAGAAGGCCATGCCCTCGGTGCCCTGGATGAGGAAGGCCGGGTCCGGGGGCTGCTTGAGCAGGGAGGCCCAGATCGCCTTGAGCGCCGTCTGGGGTCCCACCATGGAGAGGAACCAGAGGCCCTCGGTGTCCGGGTCCCGGGCGAAGGCGTCGGCGGTGGCCGAGTAGCCGCCCGCCGTGACCGTGTAGAGGTCGTCGGGGTTGATGGTGGCTTGGGTTGCCAGCATGGGTGGTCTCCTTTAGTCGTGGGTTAGGGGTCAGGCGCGGGGATAGCGTCCCCGCGTGTGAGCCGGAGCATTTGGGCGCTCCGGTCGTGGGGAACGGGCTAGGTGTCCATCAGCCCCTTTTCCTTGAGGCTGACGTACCTGCTGCCCGCGATGACGATGTGGTCCATCAGGTCGATGCCCAGCAGCTTTCCCCCTTCCACCAGTTCGCGGGTGATCTTCACGTCCTCCGGGCTGGGGGTCGGGTCTCCGGAAGGGTGATTGTGAGAAATAATGATGCTGGGGGCCGAGTCGATCACGGCGGCCCGCAGCACCTCGGCGGGGCGGACGATGGACGAGTTGACGTTGCCCTGGTAGACCACCCGCTGGCCCATCACCTCATTGCGAGTGTTCAGCAGCAGGACCCGAAGCTGCTCCTGGGCCAGGGCGGACATCTCCGGCCCCAGCAGGTTGTAAACGTCCTGGGGGCAGTTGATGGCCGGGCGGTCGGCGGGGCGCACGGGCTGCAAGTCGACCTGGTAACGGGCCGCCAACTCGCCCAGCAGGGAGAGGTTGGAGCGCAGGGCCTCCAGAACGGCGTGGCCCTCCAGGGTCACGGCGGGGATGTCGTCGGTCTTGGTCTGCTTCTTACGGGGCATGGCTCACTTCCTTTAGGGTGGAATTGGAAAACGAAAGCGGGGCCGCTCCCTGCCAAAAGGGAGCGGCCCCGTATTGCGTCCGCCGGTGGCGGGCGTCGCTATGTCGTTGACCCGTTAGAAGGGAAGGTCGTCGTCCTGGGTGTCGGCGGCGGCGTTGGCGTACTCGCCGGAGCCGTTGCCGTTGGTGTTGCGGGAGGAGTCCAGGAACACCACGTCCTGGGCGTGAATCTCGGTGCGGTAGCGCCGCTGCCCGTCGTCGCCCTCCCACGAGGATTGCACCAGCCGGCCCGCGACATACAGGCGCTGGCCCTTCTGGACGTACTCGGCGACGGCCTCGCCCAGCTTGTCCCACACCACCACGGTGTGCCAATCGGTTTCGGACTCGCCGTTCTTCCGCCCCCGGTCCGTGGCCAGGCGCACCTGGGTGACGGCGATGCCCGACGCCGTGTAGCGCATCTCCGGGTCGTTGCCGACCCGTCCCAACAGTTCCACTTTGTTGATGGTCTTCGCCATGATGTTTCCTCCAATGAGTTGTGAATTGGGGTTACCGTGGCGGAGCCGTTCCTTCCTTTAGAAAAGGAGGCGGTCCCGTGTCGCGCTCCAACGTGAGGAGCGTCAGGGTTTGACTAGCTGACCCGCAGGTAGTGGGAGACGTTCTCGGTGACGATGCCCGCCCTGATCTCCGGGTCCAGCAGGGCATTCAGCCGCTTGTGGTCCACGGTGTAGCGGGTGTTCTTCACCATCCCCACGGTGCGGGTCTTCTCCCGACCCTCCAGCTTGGCCTTGTCCTTGCCCCGCTGATTGAGCCAGGCCCGCAGCATCCCCAGCGCCCACTGCTTGTCTTCCTCAATGGCCTTCAGCATCTCCTGGGCGTTTTCGTACTCGGCCAGCGCCGCCCGCGCCTCCTCGTCGCTAACCGGCTCGGCAGGCTCGTCAGCCGGGTCCGGTTCCACCATCGCCGACCCCGGCAGGCAGGCATTCAGGAAGGGACACCGTTTGCACTGCCAGTCGTCGGCGGTGAAGTCCCGCTCCGGCAGGACTTCCGGGTCCGGCCCGTTGACCAGGTGGTGGGCCGCCAGTTCGCCCAGCCGGGCGCAGGCTTGCTCGAAGGCCCGCTCCACCCGATGCGCCGGTATCACCTCGTAGTCCCAGGTCCGTTCGCCGGTGTCCAGGGTGGCGATCACCACGTCCCGGGCCTCGTCGAAGCTCCCGTAGGTGTAGAAGGCGGCCTGCCACACCGATTCCGGGTGGCTGCGCTCCGCGCCCAACGTCCGCCACTTCTTGAAGGCTTCCGGCCCTCGGGTCTTCACCTCCACGATGCTCGGCTCATTGCCGAAGATGGGGGCGACGCCGGCGGCGTCCACGTGGCCGCTGACCACCAGCGTCGGGCCGAGGCGCAGGGAGACCATCCGGGGGTCGTCCCTATCGGTGGGGGTGATGTCCCAGCCGGCCCGCTGCATGGCCCGCAGCACCACCGGCTCCAGGGCGTTGCCCGCCTCCAGCATGGTGAGGGAGTCGTCGTCGCGGGGGTTGGTGGCCTGGTGGCCGGTGGCTTCGAGCCAGAGGGCGCGGCGGCAGTTGCCCACCGCCGAGGCCCGGACCTCCAGGGTGCCGCCCTCGCCGAAGCGGGCGTTGGGCCGGGAGTACACGTCGGTCTGCTTGTCCATCGTGATGGTCATGGTGGTCGTTCCTCCGTAGAGTTGGGTGTCCGGTAGATGAGAGCGGGGCCGCCCTCCGCAGAGAGACGGCCCCTTGCGCCCTGATGGGTCGGTTCGGTTATTCAGTCGGCGGCGATGGGCAGTTCCGCCGGTTCCACGTCGGCCTGCGCTGCCAGGTAGTCCCGCAGGACCAGGGCGATGCCGTCGCCCAAACCCCGCACGTACACCGTGCGCCCGTCGTCCATCCGGTTGGGCCAGGGCTGCATTTCGCTGATGCCCTGTATCTGGCCGATGATTTCCTCCAGCGGCGTTCCCCGTCTCAGGTGCAGGGAGACCAGGCGGCAGGCCATTTCGGTCATGCCGTGCTGGAGACTGCCGGCCTTGCCGAGACTGCCGAAGACCTCGAAGGGCTGGCCGTCTTCGTCCAGGCCCACGGTGACGAACAGGCTGCCCAGCTCGGTGTTCAGCCTGGTGGTGACGCTGGGCAGGCAGCGGGGGCGTCGGCGGGTGATGGTGTCGGTGTTCATGCCGATCCCCCCTCCTTGCCGAGGAAGGGCAGCGCCGGAGAGTATCGGTCGAAGTACCCTGCTATCTTCAGGGCCAGGTCCCGCTCCCTTTCGTCGCCCAGGCCCAACAGCGTCCGGGCGATGGGTTCCTCGCAGTCCTCTTCGGCGAAGCCGGGGTTGAGGAAGGTGTCCCGCACCAGGTCGGGCAGTTCCTCCCACCGTTCCCGGCTGAGCTTCAGACCGCCGTGTCCGGCGGTGGATACCCGCCAGACGCCCTCGGCCAATTCCTCGATGTCCTGGGGCCAGCCCCAGGGGGTGTGGATGGTGGTTGCCGTCATTGCCGTTCCTCCTTGTGTGGTGAAATCCGATAGATGAAAAGCGGGGCCGTCCCGCGATGGAGACGGCCCCGCTGGACGTTGTTTGCCGGGGGAGTTCTAACCGTTGCCGTTACTGTTGTTGCCCTCGGCGGCCTTCGCCTCGTTGACCTTGCGGGCGGCGTTCTCCACCAGTTGCTTGAGGTCCTTGGCGGGCAGGTCGTCCAGGTCCCTGCGCGTCTGCTTCTTGACCGCCTCCCGCACCCGGTCCTCGTCGTAGCCCTGCTTCGCGCCCAGGTCGATGAGCCGCCCCCGCATCTGCTGGAGGTAGGAACCGCCGCCCCGCCGCCCATTGGCGCTGTTGCCCTGGCCGGAGTTGGAGTTGACGTTGCCCCTGCCCCTGGCGTTGGAAGCCGGCGCCCCGGCCCTGCCGTTGGCCGAAGGCTGGTCCCCGTAGAGGCCGTTGCCGAACCGGTCGCCGAAGCTGCGCAGCGCCCGCTTCAGACCGTCGGTCACCGCGCCCTTGGCGGCCGTCTCGTGCCCCTCGGGGTTGTCGTCGGTGACCACGTGGAACCCGATGTCGGTGCGGGGCGGCGCGCCCACCACGCTGACCCGCACCGGGGCGCTGTAGGCGTAGTTGACCTTGAGCTCGCCGGTCCTGACGTCCACCTTCTCGATCCGGCGCAGGCTCACGTCGCCCACCAGTTCGTAGCCCCAGCCGCCGTAGCCGAAGATCCGGTTGGCCTGGTCGATGACGGTGTGACCCTCGATGTAGTCGTACTGGCGGTTGCCGCGCCCGTCGCGCCGGGAAACCAGCGCCGGGTCCAGGGGCTGGTCCAGGGCGCTGACCACGGCGGGAGGCAGGCCGTCCCACAGGAGATCGTGGCCGCCGATGTCGGCGACGCCATTGCCGCTGTGGCGCCCGTTCTGCCCGTTGTGGTTGACGCTGCCGTTGGGGTGGTGGCCGTTGCCGTTCTGGTTGTTGCCGTTACCCATGATGTTGCTCCTTTGTGTTGAGATTTGGTTGGTAGGGAAAAACGAAGGCCCGCCGGTGAAGGCGGGCCAGTAGAAGAGGAATGGGGGAAGGGATGGACTAGCGGTTGTTGCGGGCGGCCTGCGCCAGCAGGCGACGGAAGACGGGTTGACCGCGAGGCAGCGTTGCCAGTTCGCCCAGGTCGCCGACGCCCTGGGGAAGGTTGACCTCGGCGGCGCGGTTGCCCAGCAGTTGCTTGAGGCTGGTTGCCGCCGCGCTGCCCGCAGCGTCGTTGTCGAATGCCAGGAAAACCCGGGGGCAGCCCCGCAGCGCCGCCGCCACCTTGTCCAACCCCTGGGTCCCCAGGGCGGCCACGGCGGGATGACCCCAGGCGGTGAGCGTCAGGTAGTCGAACACTCCTTCGGCGACAATTACGCAAGGCGGCGCCGGGCCGAGGGCGGCCAGGCCCAGCAGCGGCTTGGAACCGGGCAGCGCCTGGAAGCGGGGCCTGGCCTCCGGTTGCACCGCCCTGCCGGTGAGCCACCGCGTCCGGCCCCATGCCGCGTCGGGAACGGTGATGGTTCCGGCAAACCGCTCGGCGCCCCGTTCCAGGAACAGGCCGCTGTCCCTGATCCGCTGGCCGGTGAAGCCGGCGGCTTGCAGGGTCTCCCGAAGCCCGTGGCCCGGCGCGTAGCCGAGACCCAGCCGCATCGCAGCGTCCAGGCCGATGCCACGGGATGCCAGATACTCCCTGGCCTGGCAACTGCGGCGCAGTTGCCCGCCGTAGAACCGGACCGCCGCCGCCAGCAGCGCGGGATCGCCGGCAGGGAGTGCCGGAACGACGGGTTGTTGGGCTGGAGTTGGACGGTGGGGGTGCGCCGTTGCCCGAGGCGTGGAACCGTCGTCCAGCCGCCGGATGGCCTGGGACAGGGTCAGGCCCTCCATGCGTCCCACGAAGTCCAGCACGTCGCCGTGGACGCCGCAGCCGAAGCAGTGGAATTTCTGGGTGTTGGCGTACACCGTGAAGCTGCCTTCCCGTTCCTGGTGAAAGGGGCAGACCCCCTGCCGGACCTGCCCCTTGCCGCGCAGGACGACCCCGGCGGCTTCCACCGCGTCGCCCAGGGGGTTGCGCGCCTTCAGTCCGGCGTAGTCCACGTTACTGTTGGCTACGACCATGACGCGCCTCCCTTGTGCAGAGGCTTCAGTCCCCGCAGGCTGCGCCGTGAGACCGTCTTGCCCACCGGCCAGCGCATTCCCAAGACCGAGACGACTTCCAGGCTGCCGTCGCCCCGTTCCGTCAACACCGCTGCCCTGCCCGTGGCCGGGCTGTAGAGCGTGGCGTTGTGTCCGGCGAACCGGCGCCGGGCGATGTCCAGCCACTCGGCGTAGAGCCACCGCAGCTCCGAGTCGCCGGCCTGCCCAGGGTCAATGTCTGCCAGCGCCGCCAGCGCCCGGTCCAGATCGCCAGCCTGCCGCAGCCGCCGCGCTTCGTGGACGCTGCGAACCAAGCCGACGCTCGGCGCACTGTCCGCGTCCGCAGCCGAGCCGTCGCCCAGCAGAGCCGTTATCAAGCGGTCCACCAGTTCCTCCAACCGGCGCAGTGACGCCGGCGTTTCCATCGTCATCAGTGTCATCGTGGTCATGGCTTGCCTCCCTGTTGTTGAGTGTTGGCGTTCCGCCGATTGCAGTTGCACCGGCAATTGGACTGCCTCCGGTTCCCCGCCTGGACAATGCGCCGCACCACCAGGGCGGCGATGCCGATGCCGACGAGGTTGAGGAAGAAGGTCCCGCCGCCGCTGCCGGTCAACAGCGGCAGGACGATGAGCAGGCCCAGCGCCAGCGCCAGGGTCAGCCGCTTGTGCCGCCAGAGGAACCGGCCCAGATTGGCCGCCAGGGAAATTGCCCGTATCACGCTTGTCATGTTCGCCTCCTTTTCTGTGCGTTTTGCTACGTGACGTGACTGCCAGACCCGCGCGGCATCCGGGGAGCGCGGGCCGTGATGAGTGAATGGGGATGGGGAAAGACGGACTCCGCCCCGGGCCGGATGCCTGGCGCGGGAAGCGGAGCGGTGAGGGGGAGAGAAAGCGCGCGCCGCCGTCGGAGTAACGCTGAGCGCGTTCACCGGACGGCGGGCGAAAAGCAGCGCGCAGCCCGGCCCAGGTGACGATCAACGTCCTGGGGAGCTGCGCAAGGGAAGGGGCACGACTGGTCAACAACCTGACTGCCGACCGTCGCGCCAGTGGCTACGCTGCGGTCCGGATGGGTTCAGCCGTCAAACCGCAGGCGTGAGGAAGCGGCCGAGGCGCAATCAGCGCATCAACCGCAGGGTGAAAGGGTAAGGCGAAGCGGGTCAGCCGCCCCGCGAGTGAGGATGAAGGGGCCGGATTTCCTGGCCTGGGTTCCTGTTTCTGTCTGCCACCTCCTGAATGACGTTGGCGATGCCGACGACCTGCGCCAGCGTGGTGTAATGTCCCGCATCGAACCGGTCGCCGGAGGAGCAATGCTCGACCCCGGTTCCGCATCACGCAGCGGGCGGGCGCTTATCCCTGTTTGAGGTCGCCGCCGGGAGAGCAGGGCTCGATCCCGAAACAACAAACCGGGTCGGGGATGGACCCTCCAGTTTTCTGGGCTGGAAACACTGGAAAAAGCCAGACAACGCATTCAATTATTCACCCCCGCCCCCGACCTGGGAACCCCGAAACCCACCCTTTTACGCCCTCCCGCGCCAATCGTTTGCTGCCGTCCCGCTGAATTTGAACGGCCGTTCCGGTGCTGTCCCCGGCGCCCTACTTCCGCCACAGTCCGAAGGTGAGGACGCGGCGCAGTTTGAGCATCTTGCGGTCCACCATGATTTCGTCCAGGGCTTCGTTCCGGCGCCGGACTTCCTGCCTCCGGTCGCCCCAGTCCCAGGAGCGCGTCGCCGGGGGCAGGGTGAGCTCGTGCTGCTCGACCAGCTCGATCTCCAGCTCGTACCACCGCTGCCGGGCATTGAGCCGGTCCAGGGCGTCCTTGGTTTTGCCAATCGCATCGCGCGCCTCCCGCCATTGCACAATCACCGCCGTGGCCGCGTCGCCGTACACCAACTCCTCGCCAGGTTCCGCCTCGGCGGTTACCAGATCGGGATACACCCGCCGGGGCCTGCTCACCGGAGGCGCCTTCGCTGGCGCCGCACTGCCCGGCGGCGATCCGGCATTGCCCTGAGCCGCTCCGTTCCCCGCCGCCTCCAGCGCCGCCACCCGGCGCTCCAACTCGCCCAGGGCTTTGGCCTGCTCCCCCACGGCGCTCTGCCCCTCCCGGCGCACCGCCGCCAGACCGTCCGGTAGGGCCTTTTCCAGCGCCGCCACCCGTTCCGCCACGTCCGCCGCCTGCCGCCGCTGCCGGTCCGCCGCCGACCCGCCTCCCCGGAGCAGGTGGGCTTCCAGCGCCGCCGCCACGGTCCGCGTCAACCGCCGGGACTCCTCGAACCGGCCCAACGTCCGCACGCTGATCCCCAGGGTCTCCGCCGCCCCGGGCTTGCCCTGCTGCTCGATCATGTCGCCCAGGAGCGCCACCAGCCGCATCTCGTCCAGGCTGTCCAGGCTCCGGCTGCTGGCCGGGTACCGCTCACTCTCCTCCACCCCATCGTCCTCTCCGGCGGCGCACTGTCCGGTTTCCAACTTGCCGCTGTCCATTTTCGACCTCCTCTGCCGGTGGCGCACTGTCCGATTTCCTGCGTGGCGCTGTCCCAGGGGACTGGAAGCTGCCCTGGAACCAAAGTGTTCGCTGAAACCGTCCGATAGGGGGCGGTTTCCCCTGCTTTCAGGTTCAACCGGACCGGCATGGACAACTGTCCACCAACTCCCAATCCCTGTACACGGGTATGACACCACACCCGCCCGTCCCAATCCCATGCCGTATATGGGGTGACGCGCGCGTCACCCCATATAGGACGTTCCGCGCGGCCCACCCCGTCGCCAGACTTGGTTGTCGAACATCCGGTCTCGAACCGGACCACAGGAGGCAACCATGTTCCGGCGTCTTTTACCCAGGTCCCCCGGCGCCCGGCGGCTGACCCTGCTCACCGCCGCCCTGCTGCTTTCGGCCATCGTCGCCATTCCCATGAGCGGCCTGGCCCTGGCCCAGACCCCTCCCCCCGCCGACGACATCAGCCTGGTCAACCGGGACCGGCAACTGGTGGAGCGCAAGAAGGAGGGGGATTTTGTGGCCCGCCCCATCTTCACCCGCCAGGTCGGCGTTCTCTACTACGCCATCCGCCACCCGGACACCGGTGACTGGCTGACCAACACCTACCAGGTTCGCGGCGGCGAGAAGCGCCTGGCCGAGGGCTGGGAGTACACCTTCGAGTACCCGGCCCTGGGCGAGCAGCCCGAGCTGCACCCGGAACAACCCTTCCTGCTGATGCTGGCCGTCCCCCGGCAGGGCGGCGGCGAGCGCCACGTCTTCTATGCCCTGATACCCGTCCACCAGCCGAAGGGGTTGTGGGACAAGGTGCTGGGCGCTCTGGACCCGGACCGCTGGGCCAGGGCAGGAGCCAAATGGGTGGTCCAGGGGGTCCACGGGACCCTGTGCGGCGTGTTCGAGGGCGTGTTCCAGACGGACATCGCCAACTGCCGGGGAGGGTAGCGACCATGGGAGACATCCTCACCGGAACCCCGCCGGGCCTCACCTACGCCCACCCCTTCGTGCAGCAGGCATGGTGGGCGGTGTGGGCCGTAACCACCGCCGCATTGACCGTCATCCTGGGCTGGATGGGCCTGAGCTTCATCGTCCAGGAGCATCTCGGAAGGCATCAATCGGGCTGGCGGGAGATGGTGCCCCGTCTGGTGCTGGGCTTGACTGCCGCCGCTTCGTCGTTGTGGTGGTGCGCCCTGGTCATCGACGTGGCCCACGCCGTTTCCCAGTTCATCGCGGCCACCCTCAACGTCACCCCCGGCGACCTGCTGCGGGCGCCCCTCTTCGCGTTATTGGCCGCCGTGGAAACCGGCGAGGTGGGCGTCGCCATCTTCATCGCCCTGCTCTACCTGGTCTTCGGCTTCTTCCTGCTCTACTTGCTGGTGCAGATGATCCTGCGCCTGGCCCTCATCGACATCCTGCTGGTATTGGCCCCCATAGCCCTGGGGCTGTGGATTCTGCCCCACACGGCGAATTGGGGCCGCCACTGGCTGCGCCTCTTTATGACCACAGTGTTCCAGCAGGCGGTGCAACTCATCGCCGTGGCCCTGGGTTTCGCCTTCCTGGGGGAGTTCGCCGCCATCGGCGAGTTCGAGCCGGTCCGTGACCTGGTGTGGAAGCTGCTGATGGCCATCGCCTTCATGTACCTGGCCGGCCGAGTCCCGTCGATGCTGGGCAACCACGGCACCTTCGACGCCTGGCTGCACACCCTCTACTTCGGGATGTCCCTGCCCGGCGCGGCGCTGCGCTCGGCCCGGACCATCGGGCTGATGGCGGGAGGAGCCGCCGCAGGTCCGGCAGGAGTGGGAGCGGCGGCAGCGGTGGGCGGGGCCAGCGGAGCGGCTGGCGCGGCCGGGGGCGCACTCAACTCGGCGGCCCAGAACTCCACCCCGGCGGGCCAGGGCGGACCCTCGCCCCGCAGCCAGGGGCCGTAGCCCGATTCACGAAGTGAAAGAGAACACCGACGGGGACGCTTACCCCCGCCGTCCAACCTTCCAGGAGGTGCGCCATGTGCAAGTAATCGGAACGGCAGCGACACGAAAGAACGCTGATTTACGGAACAGGAAATCGACACGCAAGGAGAGAAATCTATGGGAGACCTGACACAGACCATATCGAACCTGGTGGGCATCCTGCTGGGACTGGTCGGCGTGGTAGGCGTGGGCTACTTCATCTACGGCGCCTACATGTACCTCACCGCCTCCGGCGCGCCCAACCAGATGGAACGCGGCAAGTCCGCCATGATGACCGCCCTGGCCGGCATCGTGCTGGCCCTCGTCGCTTATGGCGTCGTCGAGCTGGTGATCAACGCCGTGGTGGGCAGCCCGGGGGACCTGGACGTGCCCGACCCCACTAACAGCAGCACCCCCTCCGGCACGCCGGAACCCAAGAGCGGCGGATAGGAGGTGAGGCATGAGAGAGCACGAAGTACCGACCCACGTGCAGGCCGAGGACAAGGCCCTGCTGTGGTTCACCTTCCCCCAGATCGTGGCGGTGGTGGCGACCTGCGCCGTGGCCTACGGCGTCTATCGCTACTTTCCCTTCGGCTCATCGGGGCTGAAGCTGGGCATCGCCATCCTGCTGGGCGTCATGGGCATCGCCATGACCGTGGGCAAGGTGGGCGGCCGGGGGCTGCCCTTGGTGGCCGCCGACCTGCTGAAGTTCAACCTGGGCGCCCGGCGCTACGCCGGGTCCCCGGCGGAGCTGGCAATCAGCGAGCCGCCGCCCCAGCCCGAGGCCAAGCCCGACCCCCTACGGCTGCTGGCGAAGAAGGCGGCGGGCAAGGTGGGCAATGCGGTGAAGGCCGCCCGGCGTCAGGGGAGGAGACCCTTCCGTCCCCACAGTTGGTTCGGCAAGGGCCGGCGCCGCCGGGACGCCGGCGACCGTCCCCAAACCTCCAACGAAGGAACCCGGGCCAGGAGGCCGTGGAGCCGCTTCCTAGCGGTGGCGGCATTGGGCCTGATGGCGGTGGTGCTGCTGCCCGGCAGCGCCCTGGCCGACGACCCCGACGACAACCCCTACGGCGACGCCTGGCGACTGGGCGAGATCTACTTCGAGCCGCCGGACCCGGTGCCGGGCCGCCGGATCTACGTGGAACGGCTGGCGGTGTCCGGCGACACCGCCGCCGTCACCCTGCGGGCCGCTCACGACCTGGACCTGAAGGGAAGGGTCTTCGGCGGCAGGACCGGCCGGACGTTGAAGATGGGCTTCAACACCAGCCTGGCGGCGGGGCAGAGCAAGAGCTACAACCTGACCCTGAACGGCCCCTCGCCGTCTTTCACCTTCTCCTGGCAGGACGCCCTGGGGTTTTCCGGCGCGGCGTCGCTGAAGAGCCATCAAATTCCCTACCCCCTGCCCTCGGTTGACGGTGAGCTGTGCGACCTGGAGGTCACCGCCCTGGAGTGGACGCCGGGGCGGATCACCGGCGTCATCGCCTCGGAGTGCATCACGGAGACCCGCCACGAGGAGGACCTGCCGGTGTACGGCGGCCACTTCAGCCAGTCGGTGCCGGCCCTGCTGGACGCCACCGTCACCGGCATCGCCGGAACGGTGAGCGTTACGTGGGGCGGCCACTCCACCACGGCGGCCTTCGTCCGGGACGGCAATACCGCCTTCGCCCTGCCCGTGGCCAACAGCCGGGCGGTCAACGACCTGGAAATCACGGCGGACCTGACGGCCACCCTGAACGTCCCCCGCCCGCCCATGTTGCAGACCGTCCACCACCCGGCCCGCACCGACGTGTACACCCGCCGGGTGACCTGCACCTGCGGCGAGAGCAGGACCGTCAAGACGGTGCGCATCTACGTCCACCACAAGGAGCACGTCCGCGCGGTGGAGAACCGGCGCGGTCCCGTGACCCGCACCCGGACGGAGAGCGTTCCCCTCGTCCAGGCGTCGCATACGGCGCAAGCGGCGAACCTGGGCGCGGACGCCCCCTACCAGGCCCTCTACGTGCCGCCGCCCAAGCCCCCGCCGCCCAGGGCGGAGCAGACGCCGGTGGGCGGTTCCAACTGGTGGAGCTGGCTATGGCCATGAGATTGCCCCCCTTCCTCCTGTCTTCGGCGGCGGCCCTGGCGTCGGTGGCCGCCGCCCCCGACGACGAGATGAACGCGATGACCGCCGCCTTCGACCAGGCGCTCACCGGCATGGCCTACGTGGGGGTCGGCCTGTGCTTCTTCGGCATTGTGTGGGCCGGGTTCCTGCTGATGGCCGAGGGCGCCGAGGGCGAGAACCGGGGCCGGGCCAGGAACGCCGTCCTCATGGCCGTGGTCGGCCTGGTGGTGGTGCTGCTGGCCAAGGGCATCGCCGCCGGCATCATCGGCCGGATCATCGAGGTCCTGCCCGGCGCATAAGTCAACCCGAATCAATCTGGAGGTGTGAATGGTGAAACTGACGCTACCCAACCCGAAGGACCTGGCCCGGCGCTGGCCGCCGGGCCGGTCCCAACCTGAAGAGACTGACGAAGCGGCGGAGACTGAACCCTCCGCCGAACCCAAGCCCCCGCCCCCTCTGCCCCTGTTCTTCATGCTGTCCCATCTCGAAGACGACGGCCCGGTGCGGCTCGACGGGGTGAAGCTGGCGGTGATGGAGGTGATGGGCCTGGAGCTGGACGAGCCCAAGCTGGGCGCCTTCGCCGGTTCCCTGAACGCGGTGGACTTCCCGGTGCAACTGCTGGTAAGGCAGCACCCGCCGGTGCTTTCCACCCTCCGCAGCAACCTGACGGCGGCGCAGCCGGACGATTTGCCCCAACAGACGAAGGACGCCGCCGACAGCCTGGGACGGCTGCTGACCACCCTGGAGAACCGGGAGGGCATCCTGGACCGGCGCTTCTACGCCGTGTGCGAGCACGCGAGGGCCGACGAACTGCGGGCGCTGCTGGTCCGCGCCGGGCTTGGCGTTTTCCCCCTCTCCGGCAACTCGCTCAAGCTGCTGCTGTTGGCCTGCGCCCTGGGCGGCTCTCCCCAGGACCGGGACGAGGACGCCGAAATGGAGGTCGAGGTCAACCGCCGGGACATCCGCATCGGTAATCGCATGGTGCGCTCCCTGCACCTGGGCAAGTGGCCCCGCAGTCTCGCCCCCGGTTTCCTGCAAGGGCTGATGGCCGCCGGCGCGCCCATGGACCTGTCGGTGCACCTGGGCGCCATCCCCACGGAGCAGGCCGCCCGCACCCTGGAGTGGCAGAAGGTCCGTTTCGAGTCGGCCCAGTCCCTCTCCTTCAAGCGGGGACGCTCCATGTCGCCGGAGGCCGAGATCGCGTTGGAGGACGTGAGCCGACTGCGGGATGAAGTGCAAAGAGGCCGGGAAAGGCTGTTCCACGCATCGTTGTCGGTCACCCTCCACGCCGACGACCAGGACACCCTGAAAGACCTGACCCAGAAGGCCAGGGCCCACTTCGCCGCCACGCTGGGCAAGCTGGACAACCTGGCCTTCCGCCAGCGGGAGGGGCTGCTGTCCACTTTGCCCCTGGGCCTGAACGCCGTGGCGGTGTGGCGGACGCTGGACACGTCGTCGTTGGCGAGACTGTTCCCCTTTTCGCCGCCGGACCTGGACACCAGGAGCGGCACCCTCTACGGCATCGACCTGCGGGCCTGCGCCCCCATCGTCTACGACCCCTTCGACGGCACCCACCTCAACGCCAACACCGCCGTCCTGGCAAGGTCGGGGTCAGGAAAATCCTTCGCCACCAAGCTGGGGGTGCTGCGGGGACTGTGCCGGGGCGTGCGGGCATACATCATCGACCCCGAGGGCGAGTACACCGACATGGCCAGGGCGGCGGGCGGCAGGGTGCTTTCCCCCGGCGTGCCAGGCCAGGGCATGAACCCCTTTGTCATTGACCGGGGCGACAGCGAGGAACTCCTGCAGCGCATCGGCAGCCTGCGCCGCCTGATTGAAGTCATGGTGGGGGAGCGGCTGTCCGCCGAGCGGCGTTCCTCCCTGGACCACGCCCTGGCCGGCTACTACTCCGAAAGGCGGGAGCGCACCGGCTTCCGCGACTTCTACGCCTTCCTGGAAGGGGAGACGCCGGAAATCGCCCACCTGCTGCGCCCCTTCGCCACCGGCAGCCTGCGGGACCTGCTCTCCGACGAGGGCGACGACCTGCTGGCCCGCGAGGCCTTGGTGACCGTGTTCGACCTGCACCTGCTGGAGCCCGAACTTAGACCGGCGGCGGCGATGGTCTGCA
The DNA here is from genome assembly GCA_965208825.1 of Dehalococcoidia bacterium. GTDB lineage: Bacteria > Chloroflexota > Dehalococcoidia > Lucifugimonadales > UBA3495 > VXOI01. The sequence continues at coordinate 1,138,401 of CBDBPP010000005.1, read as the reverse complement.
CCGAGACGGTGTGGGCCGCCGCCGCCCAGGACCCCCGGCCCCGTCTGCTGGTGGTGGACGAGGTGTGGAGCATCATGCAGCACCCCGAGGGCGCCGCCTTCATGGTAAGCATGGCGAAACGCGCCAGGAAGCACCGGCTGGGACTCCAGTTCATCACCCAGGACGTGCAGGACCTCCTCTCCGAGGATTCTTCCAGAGCCATCACCGGCCATTCGGGAAGGGCGCTGTTGCAGAACGCGGCCTTCAAGCTGCTGTTGCAGCAGGACGCCGCCGCCGTGTCCACCGTGGGCGAAGCCTTCGATTTGCCCGAGGAGTTGCAACGCTGGTTGCTCTCCTGCCCGCGTGGAGACGGATTGCTTTTGGCGAGAGGCCAGCGCTTTCCCGTCCGCATCGAGGCCACGCCCGAAGAAACGGAAGTCATCGAGTGGCGGCCGGGACCCAGGCACTAGCCGGTAGAAGGCCGGAAATACCCATACCAACCCTGGCAATCATAAGGAGCGAAAGGAAGGAATACATGAACCTGCAACTCAACCCCAAGCGGATATTCCTCGGCAACCGCCAGCCCAGCGCCCCGGTGCTGCTGGCGGTGACGCCGCCCCGCACCGGCGAGCGCACCATGCTGGGCGTGGAGAACCTGCTCCAGTCCATCGCCGTCCCCGAACCCTTCTCCCTGGAACTGGCCGGCACCGCCGACGGCGTTACCCTGCTGGCCCGCTGCCTGGACCGGGAGGTGGTGCGCGGCCAGCTTGCCGCCCACTACCCCCAGGCCCGCATCCAGGAGGTGTCCGTGGACGAGGACCCCATCTTCGTCCACCGGGGCGAGCAGGCGTGGGGCATGACGCTCAGGGCCTCCGGCCCGGAGTACGTGCCGCTGCGCACCTTCCGGGACGACGACCTGCTGGACCCCGGATCCGACCCCCTCATCGCCATCATCGGCGCCCTGTCCAACCTGAAGGACGGCGAGCGGGTCCTGGCCCGGCTGCTGCTGCGCTCCCTGGGCCCCGACTGGTCCCAGGCCCACCAGCAGAAGGCTTTCAGCAACCCCGGCTACCAGCGCCCCGACCCCTCCTACACCTACCAGACCAGGCCCCTGCAACTGGACGGCGTGACCATGGCCGTCCTCGGCGTGGCGGCGCTGGTCGCGCTGCGGGGCTACCTGTGGGTGCAGCAGGGGGAAATCCTCAAGGCTACCCTGCTGGGATTGGGCAGCGCCCTGGGCCTGGCCGTGGCCGGCTGGGGCTGGTGGCGCTGGAAGCAGGCCAGGAGCCGCGTTTTCGACCCCCTGATCATCAAGGAGAAGGTGGGGCGCATCGCCTTCGACGGCGAGCTGGAGCTGATCGCCGTGCTGCCCGAGGTCACGGAACCGAAGGACGGACTGCGGCGGGCCAGGGAGGTGCTGGAGCCGGTGGCCGCCGCCTACCGCCACTACGACCACCCCGCCGGAGCCAGGTTCAACGCCAGCAAAGTGAGGCCATTGGTCCCCGTGATGAACCTCCACCCCGCCGGTCCGGGACTGTTCGGCAAGCGCAGCGTCCTGGGCGTGCGTGAGGCGGCGGCGTTGTGGCACCCGCCCGGCGCCCGGGACGAGACGCCCCTGCTGGAACGCTCCGGCTCCCGTGCCCTTCTGCCCTCGGCCAAGGGGGTGCGGGGTGGCGCATTGGTGGGCGACACCACGGCGGGCCGCTCCCGGCAGATTCACTTCCCGGAGGACCTGCTGCGCCGCCATCACCTCTACGTGGCCCGCACCCGCATGGGCAAGTCCACCCTGATGCACCACATCGTCAGCCACAAGCTGAAAGGGAAGGCCGAAGGAAGGGACGGCGACGCCATCGTCGTCATCGACCCCCACGCCGACCTGGTAGCCGGGCTACTGGAGCAGGTGCCGGAGGCCATCGCCGACAAGGTGAAATTGATAGACCTGGCCGACCCCCGGGGCGCGCCGGGCATCAACCTGTTGGACGCCCGCATCTTCGCCGACCGCGACCGCACCGCCGACTCGGTGGTGCGGGTGGCCCACGGCCTGTGGGACCAGTGGGGTCCCCGGATGCAGTCCATCCTGGAGCACACCGTGAAGAGCCTCCACGAGGCCAACCGTCACCCGGCCACCAGCGACGACGAGCAGTTCACCCTGCTGGACGGGCTGCCCCTGCTTTCCGACGACAACTACCGCACCGGGGTCCTGACCCGGGTCTCCGACCCCTTCCTGCTGGACTGGTGGGGCGGCGTCTTCGCCAGCTGGCGTAGGGACTACCAGGGCGACGCCCTGGCCCCGGTGCAGACCCGCCTGTCCTACTATTCTTCCTCGGAGAAGGCCCGGGCCATCCTGGGCCAGCCCCGTTCCACCATCGACCTGCGGCAGACCATCCGCGAGGGCGGCGTGCTGCTGGTGTCCACCGCCCAGGGCGCCGTGGGCCGCGACGTGGCCGCCCTGGTGGGCGCGTCGCTCCTCAACCTGGTGGACGCGGTGATTAGAGAGCAGGGCAGCCTGCCGCCGCAGGAAAGGCGCGGGGCGCTGGTGGTGGTGGACGAGATGCAGTCCATGCCCGGCGTGGACTACGAAAGTATGCTCAGCGAATTGGGCAAGTTCGGCGCCAGTTTCATTCTCGCCACCCAGAGCCTGGCCAAACTGAACGATCTCTCGCTGACCATGCGCGACACCATCCTGGCGAACGTGGGCTGCCTGGCCGTGTTCCAGGTGGCCGGCTCCGACGCCCGGCAACTGGTGTGGGAGCTGGGCAAGGACCACGTTTCCGAGGACGACGTGGTTTCCCTGGACGTCCATCACTGCTACGTCCGGGCCACCGTGGGCACCGAGCGGATGCCGCCCTTCTCCATGATGGTCAGGAAGCCGGAACCGGGCAGCCTGGCCGTGGCTCACCGCATCCGCGACGGCGCATCGGCCTATCTCACGCCGGAGACGGAGATTTCCGCCCAGCAGGAGCGGGGCCGCCAGCGGGTCCAGGAGTGGCGCCGCGAGGTGGAGCGCATCCGCCAGTCCCAGAACCCGCCGCCGGACCAGAAGCAACCGCCTGCGCCCAAGAACCTGAACCGGGACGGGCAGCGCAGCAAGCACTTCCAGCCGCCCACTGGAGGGGCGGCGGCGGAGCAGACCGGCGAGGGGGAAGCCAGCTCGGACGACGAGGCTGAGGCCGGGGACGGCGGCGGTGAAACCCGGGGTGAGAACCTCAGCCCCTACCGCCGGTTGCTCATTGAGCGGCAGCAGGCGGCCGGGAAGGAGGGCTGATCATGAGATTCAACCGCTGCGAAGCCGACGCATTGCGCCGCCTGGCCGGTATGCCCTTCCTGGACCGGCTGGAACTGGCCGCCCTCACCGGCTGGCCCCGGGGCGCGGTGTACGACGCAATTTCACGACTGGAAGAACGGGGGATGGTGGAAGGCGTCCCCCACGCCTCGCCCCTGGTGGCCCCCACCCGCCGCCACGCCCTCACCACCGCCGGGGTGGAACAACTGGCCGAGTTGGAGGAAAAGACCGTCGAGGAGTTGCTGTTCCTTCAACCCCTGTCCCGCCAGTGGCAGAGGGGGCTGCTGGAACGCCTGGACGCCGTGACCGTCATCTACCGCCTGGCCTCGGCCATAGGCCAGGTCCATCATCCCCTCGCCTTCCGCTGGTATCGGGCCATGCCACTGGACGCCGCCATTGCCCTCCCCGACGGCAGGAGCGTGGTGGTGGTCCGCCAGGGCAACACCAGCGACCGGACCGCCTTCGCCAAGCGTCTCTGGCGGCTGGGGCAGTTGCAACCCACCAGTGCCGTACTGATGCTGCTGCCCGACGAGGTGCGGTTGCGCCAGGCCCGGAGGCTGGCAACAGCGTTGGCGGCGCCGGTATTCCTGGCCCTGGAGAGCGACGCCGCTTCCGCCGGGGCCGGGGCCGCCGTCTGGCGCACCCCCTCTTCTCCCGCGCCGTTGGACCTGCAAACGGCATTGGCCCACACCGACCCGCCCCGGCCCTGGCCCCTGCGGAAACCGCCCCAGCGGGCCGCGTTGCCCGCCGCCCTGGACCACGACGCTGCCTGCCTGCTTCCGTCCCTGCTCAAGCCCGTGGAGAAGCGGGCCGTGGACCTGCTCGCCGACTGGCCCTGGCTTTCGCCCCGACACCTGGGCGCAATGCTGGGCGTGAAGCGGTCGCGGTTGTCCCAGGTGACGCGAAGGCTGGCCGAGTTGGGCCTGCTGCTTGACGTTGCCGTTGACGGCGAGCGCCGCCTGGTCCTGTCCGATAGGGGGCTGGTGATGCTGGCCCGCCGCGACCGTACATCGGTAGGGGACGCCCGCAAGCGGTGGAGCGCCATGCCCCTGGACGAAGGCACCCCCTTGGACTGGCGGAACATCGCCGGAACCCGGACCCGCCAGCTGCTCCGCAACGTCGAGCACACCGCCGCCGTCCACGCCTTCATCGCCGCCCTGTCCAGGCAGGCCCGTTCCCGCTCCCGGGAGATCGTCCAGTTGGACCCGCCCCGCCGGGCTTCCCGCTACTTCCGGCACGATGGGAAGCTCCGCTCGGTCCATCCCGACGCCTTCGGCATCGTCCGGCGGGGTGAAAATACCTGGCCCTTCTTCCTGGAATGGGAGCGCCGCGCCGTGCGGCCGGCAACCATGGCCGCCCGCGTCGCCCCCTACCTGCGCTACTACGCCAGCAACAAGCCCACCGACGACCACGGCACTCAACCCCTGGTCCTGGTGGTCTTCGACGACGACATCGCCCTGACCCACTTCCTGGCAGTCGCCGCCCGCGAAATGGAACGCGCCCGGGTGCGGGTGCCCCTGCTGGCCTCCCACCAGGAGCTGGTTATGAGCGTCGGGCCACTGGGCCGGGCCTGGATCGCCCGGAGCGGCGACCCGCCGGACTTCGCCTTTCAAGCACGCTGAACCGCAATCCCCGACCAAAGAGGAGGAACCCATGAGAATCTACTACGTGATGGAGACCCGGGGCCGACGCTGCCACGTCCTTTCCGCCCTGGGGGTGGACGCCCGGGCCTGGAACCCGCTGTACCGCAGGGTCCGCGAATGGCGGCGGCATCTGGAACTCCGACATGGCATCCCCGCCGACGGCGAACGCCGCCACGGTGAACTGGTCGACGGCGCCGCGCCATCCTGCGGTTGCGGCTGCCACGCGCAATCGTCGCCACGACAGGGAGTGAATGTGGTAGCCCAAGGGCTGCACGTCGTCGAGGACTTCACCGTGGAGACCGGCGGCGTCCAGGTGGTTAACGTCTGTCTGGACATGGACGAAACGCCTGCCCACCGCCGCGTCGCCCTGGACCGCCTCTTCAACCGCGTCAACGCCACCGCCGACCGGGACAATGACTACGCCTTCCTCATCTTCGGGCAGGAACCAGACGAGATGGTGGTCCGCACCTGGGAACAGCTGCGCAGCCACAACCCGGTGCCCGTTCGCATCGGCGCCTGCGGCGAAGGCTGGCGCATCCGCAACCTTCCCATCGACCGTATCATCGGCGGCCCCGTATTCCGCAGTCCCGAGACCGACTGCCTGCTCCAGGTTGCCGGCATGGTGGCCCAAGCCCTGCTGTGGCGGGAGGAACTGCCCACCGCTGACGGATTTGCCGGAGCCTTCGACGTCCTGGACAGCGCTCTGAACCGCAGGGCGTCAAGGAACGACCCCCAAGGGGTGGTCAGAAGGTGAAGAAGGGAAAGGAGAGCAGGACACAAAGGGAAAGGGCCGGACGAATTCAGGCGTCCGGCCCTTTGCCGTGTTGTTCCTGATGGATTGGCTTCAGCCGCTTCCGGGAAGAGTGTTATCCTCGCGCTCCTCCAACTCAGGCAAGAGCAGGTGGAGCAGCCCCATTCCGGCAGCCAGCTCGAAGATGGCAACCAGGTGGCCGGAGCCTGGAGCAGCCCCGGCATTCCAGCGGAACACCGTGCGAGCGTTGACCTTCAACAGCCGGGCCAGGCCCCGGCAGCTCAACCCGGCGGCTCGCCGAAAAGCGTCCAGCCGGTCCGGAAAGTCCGGCGGGAACTCTTCCGGCTCAATGTGATAAACACACTGCTGGCGGCGGCTCATAAGACTGACTACTCTCGGACCGGCCAGGGCTGGGATGCGTCCAGCAGCAGTACGGCGACCCCGCCCGGCACCGAGCAAGCGAACTCCACGATGGCCTTCAGCTCGTCCTCGCTGGGTGGCCGCCCGATGCGCCACAGGCGGCCCAGACGGGCGGGCAGTCCGGCGGCCAGGGCAATCACTTCCAAGGAGACGCCGGAACGGTCCTCCAGCCGGCCCAGCCGCACCGGAAAGTCCTGGGGCAGGGACGGCGCGGGGAACCGGAAGTCCCGGTGCCGCGCTGCGCCGTTCACGCCGCTACTCAAGCTCATCACCCTCGTCGTCATCGCTGTCGCCCCATAGGGTCAAGGCCCCGGTGTCGCCCTGGCACAGCAGGTCAATGCCGCCGGGGATGTTGCGGGCCAGCTCGGTGATGGCCAGGATGTTGGCCCCGGAGGGCCGACGCTCGCCCCGCCGCCACAGCAGGATGGCCCGGTCGGTGACGCCCAAGAGTCCGGCCATCTCCCGCCACTTCACCCCGGCCAGCACCTTCAACCCCTCCAGTCGCCGCCCGAAGTCCTCTGGCCATTGCGGGGGCCGGTAGTCCTCCAGCAGGTTGCGTTCCGCCAATGTCATGCAGTTACCTCCTCGGTCGGTAGATCACGGTCACGTCCTCGTCCAGGAGCAGGGCGAGGCCGCCCGGCACCCTGATCGCCAGGCGCGCCAATGAAAGCGTCGCCCCGGCGTTGGGTTCGCCGTCCTCATTGCGCCAGCGCAAGAGCTGGCGGGGGTCCACCCCCAGGGCGTCGGCCATCCCCTCCCAGGTGAGGCCGGTCAGCGCCTTGAGCGCCGCCAGCTTCCGGGGGAAGTCCTCGGGCATCAGGGCTACGCCCGGCGGGAAACGCCGGTGACCGGAGGGGTCGCGGTCGTTAGTCATCGTTCTCCTCCATGATGAACAGGTCCTCGAAGCGGTTGACCTGCAGGACCTCCATCAGGCGTCGACGGGTTTCGCCGGAGGCGCAGCGCCGGCCGTGGAACAGGTCGGAGACGAAGCTGGGGGACCTGCCGATGCGCCGGGCCAGCTCGTTCTGGCTCATGTTGAGCACGTGGAGCCGTTCCCACGCCCGGTCCGGGTCCAGCCGGGCCCTGAAAGCGGGTTTGACGCGCTTCACGCCGTGTCCTCCCCGTGAGCCTCGTCCTTCCCGACGGCGGAAGCGGTCCCGTCGCCCGGGCTGGGGTACAGTTCCGGGTGGGCCAGGTAGTGGCGGGCGATGATGCGGGCCAGGATGCGCAGCCCGTCCATGCGCTGGCGCTCCTGGTCCTCGGTGAGTTTTCGCTTCTTACTCAATGGATTGCTTTTCTCTGGCAACGGGCCTGACTTCTGGGGGTAGCCTGGAAGGGGCCGGTGGGTTATACTCCGGCTGGAATTTAGAAATTCCGTTCTGTGATTGGAGTGTATCAACCGCATATCGGCAGGGACAATGGTTCAAACGTCTATCGGCCACCTTTTTGACAAAGTGTTTACTCTGATGTAACAATCAACCCGCAGAAACGTAACACCTGTTCGGCCCAGATACCGACGACGGGGGGTGGGAAGCATGGACGAATACGACGACAACCTGGAGCGGGACGACCTGCGGGAAGAGACCGAGGGCTACGAGGACATCGGCGCCCTGCTCAAGCGGCTGCGGGGCCGGGTCAGCCTGCGGGAGGTGGCCCGGCGCACCGGCGTGTCCGCCTCCTACCTGTCCCTGATCGAGCGGGGGGAGAAGCACCCCGGCGTCAACGTGGTCCGCAAGCTGGCCGAGCTCTACAACGTGGACGCCCGGCAGTTGCTCCGGCGGGCCGGCCACGGGCCCCAGCCCGACCCCTACGGCGACGAGGCGATGGACGTGGAGCGGGCCTACCGCTTCGTGCTGGACGATCCGGCCTTCCGGGCGGGCACCCGGCCCGACGGTCCCATGACCCTGAGCGCCAAGCGGTTCATCGTGGAGATGTACGAGAAGTTCACCGGCAAGAGGCTGCTGGAATGATGGAGAAGACCCTGGGCGGCTTCTGCCGCGACCTGCTGGACGAAGAACCTTATCGCCAGTCCTTCGACCCTGAAGAGTTGGCCGCCCGATTCGTGGACCACTTCGGGCTGTCGGCCCGTCCCGCGTTGCAGGAGTTGACCAGCCTGGCGGAACGGGCCGGGTTCGGCACGGTGCAGGAGGGGCAGATGGACGGGCTGAAGGGCGCCCACATCGGCCAGCCCGGGGGTGAGTACCACATCTACCACCGGGACGACCTGTGGGAAGGTTCCAAGGCCCAGACCGTGCTGCATGAAATGTACGAGATCATCCTGGAGCGCATGGCCGAAATCCACTCGCCGGGAATGCCCGTTCCCTCCGGCCCAAACCCGGTGATCTGCCAGCAGGCGGAGCGCTTCGCGGCGGCGGCGCTGATGCAGCCGGACCTTTTCCTACCCTACGCCCAGGCCAGCGGGCTGGACGTGGCGGCCCTCCACGACGCATTCGGCTGCGCCTACTCCTCGGCGGCGATTAGGTTGGCCGAGGTGGTGAGGGACCCGCCCCTACTGGTGGTCCTGTACGAGCGGGAGGGGAAGGGCGACCCGGCCGACTGGAGCGGGCCGGCCGTGCTGCGGGCCAGGGTGGTGAAACGGACGGCAGCCTTCGGACCGGGCCGGTCCCGTCTCATCTGTGGCCGCCGGGGAGGGATGCCCCGCAGGGACAAGGCCCTGCCCTCCGGTTCCCTGGCGGAGCAGGCGGCGCACAGCGGCAGCGCGGAGTATTCCGAGGCGGACGGGCTGGCCGTCATAGCCAAGCCCATCCTGTGGAAGGGACGCCTCGCCAAGGTGATCGTCGTCGCCGTCCCCAGGGAGTGCCGCAGTGCCCTTGAGCCGCAGTTGGGCCGCCGCAGGCAGTCGTATTCCAGGTTCTTCCCCAGGGCGGTGACCGCCGCGTCTTGACGGGGCGGGCCGGATGTCCGATAATCAAGTGTAAGACAAGTGCATACACAGACAGGCAAAAAAGAGAGACCATGCCACCACGCAGAAAGACCATCACCTTCTCCCTGCCCCCGGAGATGTTCGAGCAGGTGGATGCCGTGAGGCGTGAGGAGGGCCGCGACATGAGCGAGCTGGTGCGCGAAGCCCTCCGCCTGTACATGGAAGAGAGGGAGCTGCGCCGTCAGGCCCGCCTGGAACGGCTGCGCTCCCGCCAGGTGAATCAGTCAGAGGAAGATGGAGGACAGAGCCATGAGTAAGACCAGTAAAGACAAAGACCTGATTCCGGTGGCGCTGTACGCCCGTGTGTCCAGCGACCGTCAGGACGTGGACCTCTCCGTGGCCGCCCAGATGCGGGCGCTCAGGGACCACGCCGACCGGTACGGCTACCTGGTGGTCCGCGAGTACATCGACGAGGCCGAGAGCGGCCGTATCGCCGACCGGCCCCAGTTCAGCAAGATGATCAACGAGGCATCCCAGCCCCACGCTCCCTTCCGTGAAATCCTGGTCTGGAAGTTCAGCCGATTCACCCGCAAAAGGGAGCACGCCGTGGTCTTCAAGGCACAGCTGCGGCGCAAGGGCATCCGCGTGGTGTCCATCACCGAGCAGGCCGAGGACAGCGCCACCGGCAGGCTGTTTGAGGGCATCATCGAGAGCGTGGACGAATATTACTCGGAGAATCTTGCCCAGGAGGTCGTGCGTGGGATGCGGGAGGCCGCCTCCCGGGGCTTCTGGGTCACCACCTACGCCCCCTACGGCTACAAGAAAGTCCAGGTCCAGGACGGGGCCAAGAAGCGCCCCAGGCTGGAACTCAACCCGCCCCTCGACGCCGTGGCCCGGCGCATCTTCGACATGGCTCTCCACGGTCACAGCGTGCTGGACATCGTGAAGACCCTCAACGCCGAGGGCATCCCCACCTCCAACGGCAAGCGGTGGCTCAAGACCACCATCCACGCCATGCTCAACAACGAAGCCTACACCGGCACCCTGGTATGGGGCAAAGACGCCAGGGACGGCGCCCCGCCGGTCCGCGTGGAGGACGCCTTCCCCGCCATCGTAACCCGCCAGGAGTTTGACCGCATCGCCCGGATGTTGCAGTCCCGAGCCCCGAACAAGATGAACCCCCGCCGCGCCGTCAGTCCCTACCTGCTCAGCGGCCTGCTCAAGTGCGAGACCTGCGGCAAGGCCATGACCGCTGCCGAAGCCAAAAGCGGCAAGTACACCTACTACATCTGCCACTCCCTGCTCAAGCAGGGCAAGGGCACCTGCGATACCCCCAGGCTCAACGCCAAGGCTTTCGAGGGGCTGATCATCGAGCAGCTACGCGAGAACGTCCTCACCGAGTCCAACATCCGCGCCCTGGTGAAGCTGGTGGATGAGGAGATGGACGGGGTGGCCCACGAACAGCGTCAGAAGCTGGAGACCATCGAGGCCGAGTTGGAAGAGGTCAAGCGGAAGCTGGCCCGCATCTGGCAGTTCGTCGAGTCCACCGACATCGAGATGGCGGACGCCGCAGACCGCATCAAAGAGCACCGGGAGCGGCAGGCTCAGTTGGAGGACGCCGCCCAGGAAGCCAGAGCTGAACTGGCCGCCCGGAGGGGGATGCTGGACAGCGCCGACACCATCGCCGCCTTTGCCGAGGAGATGGGTGAGTTTCTGAAAGCCAGCGAGTTGACCGAGACCAGGGCCTTCGTGCGGTCATTCGTGAAGGAAGTGCAGGTGAGACCCGGCTTGGCCGCCATCATCTACACCATCCCCACGCCGGAGGACAGTCCCATAGGGGGAGCGGACGCCTCGGAGATAGCCCTGAATGGGGCTGTTATGAACTCGGTACGATCTGGTGGGCTGATTTTGACGATAGGCCGAACCGTCTTCGAGATGTGGTTGGGAACCCTGTGACCATTTCACCGAAAGCTAAGGCGCTCGTCCGATCCTGTCGGGTAGGGGTCGGATTCATGAATCCATGAATCCGAAACCAAAGATAAAGGGTCTTCATGGAGACCCAAACCTTGCGCAGCTATCAGCCAAGCGAACATTCGCGAATTTTCGGATTTTAGGCCAACGCGAAGGGCCACAGCATTGACACGCTAAGCTCTATTTTGCTACCTTTCCGAACACGTCCTATATGATAATTTCTATCGAACATGCCAAAGGCACAGCAATGCCTTTAACAGACGAATTGGCCGGTGACGGTTAAGCCGTCAGAGTCTCATCGCCCATGCTATCCGGGAGCGTGTCTGGCCATGGAGCAGAGGTTACCAACGCTCCGAACGTGCAATAGTCATCGTCGGAAGCGCGCTAACATTGCAGGTTCAGATTGAGACGAATAGGTAATCTTCTCAAGTAGTTCTTGTAGCAGCAATTGTACCCGACTGAGTGCCGACAGAAGAACGGCTCTCGCCGGTCGGTCCAGCGGTTGTGGGAGTCGCTAGCTCAGGCTGCTGTATTGCCGACAGTTCACCCTATTGGGATGAGTGACTCGAAAATTTGCTTGTCTTCCAGGCGGTAACGAGTGGTTTCGTCTAACCCACTTAGCAAGGACAAGACTGCACCTCTGAACATAGTCGACCTGTTTTGCGGGGTGGGGGGACTTAGCCTTGGCTGCTCAAGAGCGGGGTTTAGGGTTCGTGGTGCGGTTGATGTCGACACCAAAGCTATCTCCGCTCATATCCGTAACTTTCCTAACACAATCCATATGAACTCAGATGTGGCGGATCTGAGAGGCCGGGCCTTAAAGCGCCGGTTGGGCTTAAATGAAGAGAATCTCGCCGGGATTATTGGAGGACCCCCGTGCCAGGGATTTAGCGCGATTGGCAAAAGGGACCGATTTGATGCCCGGAACAAGTTGTTCATAGAATTCTTCCGCGTCGTTTCAGAAGCGATGCCGATTTTCTTTTTGGCCGAAAACGTCCCTGGGATCATGCGAGAGAGTTATCGCGAAGCTAGGGAACAGGCCCTGTCCCTCGTCGAAGGGAAGTACACTGTTTTGCCTCCGATGGAATTGGCCGCAAATGAGTATGGAGCCGCTACTACTCGGAAGCGCGTCTTCTTCCTCGGCTATCTCCCAGACAGGATGGAATCTCTTACGGATGAATGCTTCAAAGCGACGCCCGAGGTCGAGCAGGTCTATGTGAAGGATGCGCTACAAGGATTGCCAACGAAAATAGACCCTGGTTGGCAGACCGAAGAGCTAAGCTGGCGAGTGGTGGAATGGTACGGGGATAGCAAGTACGCGCAAACGCTTCATGGTCATATCCCGACTGGGGTAGGCGATGAGAGTGCTTTGCAGCGCCTAAATGCGGATAACAAGGTTTCGGGCTTCCTCGGCACGAGACACACTTCTAGTGTAGCAGAGCGATACGCGAATACCGAACGCGGTAAACATGATTGTGTCTCCAAGTCTTATCGGCTTGATCCAAACGGCTTCTGTCCCACCCTACGGGCAGGTACCGGGCCAGATCAGGGAAGTTTCCAAGCCGTCAGACCTATACACCCAACAGAAGCCCGAGTAATTACTCCTCGGGAAGCAGCAAGGCTTCAGGGTTTCCCCGATTGGTTCCAGTTCTCTCCAACAAAGTGGCATAGTTTCCGGCAAATTGGAAACAGCGTTAGCCCGATTCTTGCGGAGCAAATGTTCGTCGTGATAGCCGAAGCCCTCGGGGCCACTCCATCAATGGGAGAGAGCGTTGGTTAGCATACAGACCACCCGATACGAGGATGTGGATGCCTCCCCGGTCAAGTCGTTTTTCGTTTCAATGCTTACTCGAGACATCAAGCTCGAAGAAGCTATCCTTGATTTGCTGGATAATTGTGTGGACGGCATTCTACGTTCGGGCGCACAGAAAGGTGGCAAGCCCTATGCGGGTTTTGAGGCGAGCATAGACTTTAGTGCGGATACATTCTCGATTTCCGATAACTGTGGAGGAATTCCTTGGGATCTCCATGAACGTGCGTTCAGGATGGGACGACCACCTAAAAGAGACCAGGACGGCGAGGATGACCGGGACGGTCTGGATGACCAGGACAGCCCCGGGGACGGGGACGGCCAAGGTGACCTAGATGGCCGCGGGGCGGTGGGCGTTTACGGTATTGGCATGAAAAGGGCGATATTCAAAATGGGGAAGCATTGCCTAATTTCGACTAGAAACGGCGATGACCAGTATGAAGTGGAAATTACCCCTGACTGGATAGATGACGAAACGAAGTGGAGGATACCAGTCCGACCTACTAGCACTCCCTTGGGAAGTTCGGGAACGACAATCGTTGTCGGAGACCTCTACCCTAGCATTTCCAAGACATTTGGCGAGAATGAAGGCGGAAAGTCTTTTCAAACTGATTTAGACCGGATGGTATCTTCCCATTATGCGTATATCATGGAAAAGGGGTTTCAGGTAACCATTAATGGCATACTCGTTAAGCCGCGTACAACCAAGATTGTCTACGACAAGCGACGAAACGCAGGGGCCGATGCCATAAGGCCCTTCGTGTTTAGGAGTAATACGGATGGCGTAGATGTCTACTTAGCCGTAGGATTCACCCGTCCGATTCCTTCTGAGAGCGAAATTGTCGAGGAGCAGGAGGCATCAAGATATTCCTCGATAGATGCAGGTTGGACGATTCTTTGTAACGACAGAGCGGTTTTGCACTGTGACCGCACTGAGCTAACAGGCTGGGGAGAAGCCAGAGTTCCCAGATATCATACACAATTTATTGCTATTTCCGGCATCGTAGAGTTCAAATGTGACGACCCATCCAAACTTCCGACTACAACCACAAAAAGAGGAATTGATGCATCATCCCCTCTCTATCTTCAAGTGAAGAACAAGATGCGGGAAGGGATGAGGGTCTTTACCGATTACACCAATAAGTGGAAGGGTCAAGCGGACGAATCTAAGAGACATATCCAACGAGGTGTTAGGCTGTCCCTTGAGGAATTAAAGGAGACAGTTGAAGGCTTGGCGTTCAGTAATACCAGGACGCTACCACCGGGTTCTCAATATAAACCGAGCCTTCCCATGCCACCAAGGGTCGAGCCAACCAAACGCCGGATCACTTTCGTTAAGGAAGTTGCCAGAATCAAGGCCGTGGCGGAGTATTTTGACGATCCCGACATGCAACCTTCGGATGTGGGAGAGAGCTGCTTTGATCTCATCTATCGCGAGACTAGAGGATGACCTCTCCCGCATATCACCTGCGGCCTAATAAGGCCGCAGATAGGTTTGCACTGATTGAAGCCATCAGACGCCTCGCCAGGCTCGGAGATGGAGACTTGGGTGCGTACACCTATTACGGTATGGGTGGACCTTACCTCGAAGACTTTCGCATGCTGTATGAATTCTGCCCTGAGATTGGAATGGTTTCTATCGAGGAAGAAGAGGAAATTTTCAAGCGCCAAGAGTTTCATCGCCCGTGTAGTTCCCTACAACTGATCAACGACACCATGTCTTCATTTGTAGCCCGCTACGACCCGGGAGATTCCCAGAGTATCTTCTGGCTGGACTACACCGGGTTGGACTACAGTAGTTTTGAAGACTTTCAGTCTCTCTTGGGAGTAGTAGTCGAAGATAGTATGGTCAAGGTAACATTGCGGGCCGACCCTGGGGACTACTGGACGTTTCGCCCACCAAGACAGAAAAGGCGAAGAGTCGAAGAGTTTCGTGCAAAGTTCCAAGGAATAATGAGGGATCCCTCCACCATTCCCCCTAGGTCCCCGGAACGTTTGGCTGCGTTATTACAAGAAATGCTCCAAATCGCATCTCAGCAGGTTCTACCGCCCGGTGATGGAATAAGGTCTTTTGTCCCCGTGTCGTCCTTTTACTATTCCGACAGAACATGGATGTTCACTCTAACTGGGGTTGTGTGCCAAGATGACAGAAGAGGGGAACTGGAACAAGCCTTTAAGGACTGGGAATTCGCCAATCTGACCTGGGGCAGGCCAAAGAGAATCGACGTACCTGTTCTCAGCACCAAGGAACGTCTGCACCTCCAGCATCTGTTGCCTTCCAGCGCGACTCCTGGAAAAACTCTCCGGGAAAGCCTAGGGTACTTGATCCATGAGAGTGTAGAAGAAACCGAAGCGGCACTAGAACAGTATGCCGCCTTTCACAGATACTCTCCATACGTTCTTAGGGGAGTGCCGTAGACATCTTTGTCAAATGGATACAAGGAGTAAAGAACAGCGATCACGGATAATGGCCGCGGTCCGTAGCAAAGATACGGGACCTGAGATGCTGGTGCGCCGTTTTCTCTGGTCGAACGGGCTAAGGTATCGCGTAAACGTTTCGAGCTTACCAGGAACACCGGACATCGCCTTTTCTCGTCACAAGATAGCGATATTTGTTCATGGTTGCTTTTGGCACGGCCACACAGGTTGTTCCAGAGGTAAACTGCCGAAATCTCGGCTCGACTATTGGGGTGCCAAGGTTAAGGCGAATAAGAGCAGAGACGCCGAGACTAAGGCACGTCTCGAAGGGTCTGGCTGGAAGCATCTCGTTGTCTGGGAGTGTCAACTTAGGACTCAAAAAGTTTCTTCCGTTACTTTGCCTAAGTTATTGGAAGAACTCCGTTCGATTTCTGTGGAAATGGGATCAGTACACGCTTCTAACCATGACTAACCTAAACTTACAACATAGGTTCTGTTCCGAGACGACTTGACCTGATTGGTCGTCAAAGGTCGGTTTCCATGAAAGTTGGGTAGTAGCGATATACTGTGCTATATCCTGACACATCCCCGGGTGCCAAAAACGGAGGAGCAGAGTTTCCTGAAGGTAAAGCGGCAGATAGCCTCATCTGTTCCTTATACGTCAATGGCGGAACCTTGATTTCAAACGGATCGTCTCCTTCCCGCAAGAAATCGAAGTCTCCAAACTCACAATTCGCAACCCGTTGAGATTGGTCGGCTCGATATATTACTCCACCGACCGTGGTCATGCGGACATCATCGGCATATAGCACATTAAACAATTGCTTATATTCGACTCTGTTCTGGGGAGGAACTGCGGCGTTCCTTAGACTTAGCGCCCGTTGACATTCATTGTCAACTATCCGACGAATCAGCCTTTGAAAGCTCTTTCCTCTCATATTCTGAGGCGTAGCATCAGCGGGCACCGAATCCCCTAAATCCGTTTTCAATTGATCTAGCGGACCTCGGTCCTCCGACGTGAATGCTCTCCCTTCGGCTTGGACTGTGAAGAGAGCCATGCTCCCAGGTTCCACCTGCCTGAAAATCGTTCCGATATCCGACAACATTTCCTCGTTGATTGGATCGTCGTAATCCATCCAGATGATTGATGGAATTCCGTCCCATTGCAGGTTTGGCAACACTTCGGTAGATTCTCCCCAACGCATTTCGATGCAATCGAAAGGTCGGTTAAAGAGAAACCTGTCTTTGTCCTGGGACTCACGTTCGATACAAATGAGATTCGTTATTCCGTAACGTCGATGCATCAACGCAAAATCGTTAAAGAAAGGAGAACCGAAACCAATATACCTGAAGCCCAAAAGGTTGGAGAACGCGCCCAACCTAGAGCACACTTCGACTATCATTTTTCGTTCAACCGCCTTGGCCGGACGAAGCCTGAAGTTTACCAGACGGTAACTAGCAGGCATCGACGTTCTCTTGGTCAACGTAGTAGTCAAAGGTCATTTCCCCTGCCGCCCGAGCGCTTCCAGCCCTAATACTTCTTCTGACTGCATTAACCAGCCGCGCCGGTTTCCGGTATTGGATGTTTATGAACCTCTCACCAGGTGGGACCGGCGGAGGCGGTTCTTGGTATCTGAAGCTCTCCGAGCGGTTCAGCCGCAAGATCGGTACGGTCCTAGCGGTCTTATCGACTAATTCCATCAACGGCCTGGAACCTTCAGGCCTTTCGTTGTCTCGGTCAACGGCATCTAGAAACCGTATTACCTGAGTCATCAGAGACAACATCAACGCGTAAGCTTCAGAGAAAATTGGTACGCCTTCGTCCACCCCATCCTTGGTGGTATTCCACGGAAGTAGAGTGGAATCTTCACTGTCAAAAAAAGTTGCTCCCCGGAAACGAGAGTATTGGTTGTGGAACCTCGGCATCATCCCTGGCTCACCCCATCCGGTCGTTCTGGTTCTGTCTGCCTCCAGGACCATTCGCCCATTGCAGTACACGTACCAGCCTGCCTCTCGCGGGCTTGAATGCCCTACGCCCGCCACAAGGCGTACATGAACCCCGTCCCGGTCATACTCCCTATATGCAGGACGTAGGAGGGGAGAGTCCGAGACCAAGAACTCCAAATGAGAGGTCGGTATCGTTACTCCGTTCAGCGAGATATTAATCCCTTTGTCTATCTGATATTGGTGACGCCTAGATATTTCTGTCGTCAGATTGTTTAAGTTATAGGGAATCGCAACCCAACTTCTTGCCTCTTCAGTCAGCTGAGCAACGGTTATCGTGGTACCCACTTCGGTTTCAGCTGTAGTATCATTGAAGGATTCGTGGTCTAGGACGGGGAACGTCCACTCTTTGAGGTTCAACCATTCATCAACATCAGCTGAAATCCGGTACCTCTCATTGGTATTTGTTGTTGCTACGTCAAAGAAACGCCCCAGCTTAAAGAGCGCACGCTTCATCCCTACCCCGAATCGCCCAACAGAGTGATTAACGCTGGGGGCGCCAGAGGGTCTTCCAAACCGAAACGCATAGTCCGTAGCCAAGTCCAAAGGGATGCCGCCGCAGTTGTCTTGAATAGTAAAGCGCTCCTGGTCGAACGTAATTCTGACCGTCAGTCCGGTCAGTGGAGCGTCACCTCGGATTCTCATGGCGCCATCGATGCAGTTGTCTACGAGATCCAATATAGCCATTGGCATCCGGATGTCTCTCGTGAGCATCTCTACGAAGAGTCCCTTAGTAGGAGAGGCGTCGACGGTCATGCCTCCCTGATTGGTGCTCATCATTCCCTCCAGGAGATTCGGTCCCGAGTGCCCAAGCGTATTTATACAACGGACTAATGCGACTGTCCGATGCTAGTCAACCCAAGGAAAGCCAGATTGAAATTTAGAGGTACAGCTGGACTCAGCAAGTCCGGAACCCACTGAGGAGTCTACAAGCGACTAGCTAAAGTCGCAGATAGGCCTCTAATTCGCTTCCATATCCTGATCCACACAACGGTGGCTTGATTCCTGCGCATTAGCTGGCCGCTAGTTATCGAGATCGTATCAGTCAGTATAGCCTTGAATGTTAATGCGGGGCTGGCCGGCCCGTCAACTAAGCCGCGGTCAATTCCCAGGGCCTTTTCATTCTCCGAATTCAGGGGTAATGCCGAGGAGTAAGAAGGCTTCGGAGACGTGAGCGGCGTGGCGGCGTAGGGCGGCGGCAACGTTGGTATGACCAGCCCAGCGCACCAGGGTGGTGGTCAGGTTGCGAAAGGCTGCCATCACCTGGGGGGCGTTACCGCTCCTTACCTGGGAGCGGTCTTCGTCAAAGGTGACGTCCCGGACCCAATGCACCTGGTTCTCGATATTCCAATGCCCTCTAAGAATCTGCAACAGACGTTCCGCTCCGGCAACCTCGGGCGAAAGACTGGTCACCGCATAGCTCACCGTCACCTGGGTGCGTCCCCGGACTCTCCTCTGCCGCTCCAGCCGGCATACCTGCCGCAGGTGGGGCCACTCCTTCCCCACCGATCCGGCGCTGCCCGCATACCGGTTCACCTCCGGGTCGGACAAGGCCCACAGTTCCCGCCGCTCCCAGCGCCCGTGCCGTTGCTTGGGCGAGACATCCACCCACACAGTCAGCTCCGCCCCTCGCTCCCGCCAGTCCTCAGCCTGCCACGGCGGTACCCATGGCCCCGCAACCCTATCAGTTTCCAGTGGGGGAAAATACTTCCACCAGGTCCTGGCACAATGCAGGCTGATTTTCCTTCACCGGCAACAGGTAATCTCCGCCGCCAGCTACAATCTGCTGGCACACCTCCCGTTGGGTCAGCAGAGCGTCCGCCACCACTATCCTCCCTTCCAGGGGAATCTGCCCCAACACTGCTTGGGCCGCTGCCAATTCCTGACCCTTGCCCGCCGTGGCTGCCTGGCTCAGCACCGCCTTGCCCTCAGTGGCGTAGGCTGATACCAGGTGCACCCCAGGCAGTTCCTCACCGTGAATCCCACGCAACGTCTTCCCGTCTATTGACACCACGGAGCCCAGATCCACCCCACTATCTCGCACCCATTCCCGCAGCACCCCTTCGAAGGCATCCACGTCCAGATCCTTGAACACCCGGTGCAGGGTGGCTACGCAGGGCGTTCTCCCCTGTGGGAAACCCAATTCCTCTCCAGCAGTGGCTCCTTGGTCCCGGCCCCATTGCGCAATGGCGTAAAGACTGCGGGAGCCACATAGCATGGCGCAAACTGACAGACTCAATACCGCTCCCAATGGGTGGCGCCGGCCTTGCCGGCTCCGGTGGTCTGGAACTCCATCCAAGGCTTCTCTCAATCTCATCTTCCCCACCTCCTCACTTCTTCACCACAACTTTAAGACTCCTTTAAGAAAATGAAAAGGCCCTGGGTCAATTCCACGCCGGACAAGAAGGAAGATTGGTTGGGATTTCGGCCTTCTCTCCAGCCTGAGCAGACGCCATATCGGGTGGATGCACGTAACCCGAGGCCTAACCTTGCGATTCGCGCTGAGTACTCTCCCCTCCAGTCCTTCGGAAGAGGGATGGCAATGGCGCACCGGCACCCCCTGAACGACGAGCAGCGACGCCTGCTGAGAATCACCGCCAGGATGCCCCTGGCCAGCGTGGCCAACCTGGCCTCGGTGACGGGCCTGGACGAAGAGAGGGTAAGAAGGTTGCTGAACCGGCTACGCAGCGGCGGTTGGGTGTCCTCGGTGATGAGGGGCATGACGGAACGCCGACAGCACCGCTACTTCCTCACCAGCAAGGCCGTGGACCTGCTCTACTCCACCGACCACCAGCATCCCAGCCCCCGGGAGGAGACCCGCGCCGTCAGCCTCGCCGCCTTCCACCCGCAGGGCAAGCTGCCCCAGGGCTACCGGGAGCGCTTCGCCCTGGACCACGACCATCCCGTGCACCTGGAGAGCCAGGGCAGATCTCCCTTTGTTGCCGGTGAGCAGGCCGACGATAACGGCGCAGGCATTGACCACGAGCACCCGCCCTGGACGGCAACGTCGCGGGGCATAGCGATGTCCCTGCGGCGCCTGGCCATGCTGGAGCCGGTCTACCGCCTGGCCCCGGTGTCCCGCGTCAACTACTTTTGCCGATTGAGCGTCAATTAGTTTTGCCGGTTCACCTCCTCTGCGTGGCCCCGTTGCTGTGCCGCATCGGTGCGGTAGCTGGGGACGTCAAACTCCAGGATGACGGAGTGGTGCACCACCCGGTCGATGGCCGCCGCGGTGGCCATGGGGTTGGCGAAGATGCGTTCCCACTCGGAGAAGACCAGGTTGGACGTTATGCCCAGGGACCGGCGCTCGTAGCGCTCGGCGATGAGGGTGAAGAGGACCTCGGACTCCTCGGTCCCCTGGGGCAGGTAGCCCAGGTCGTCCAGCAGCAGGAAGTCGAAGTTGTCCAGCTTGCGCAGCCGGCGGGGCAGGTCCAGGTCGCGCTTGGCGGCGAGGAGGTCCTGCACCAGGCGGTAGGCTGGGACGAAGAGGACGGAGTAGCCGGCTTCCACCAAACGGTGGCCCAGGGCGCACAGGGCGTGGGTCTTGCCGGTGCCGGGCAGCCCGAAAGCCAGCACGTTGACGCCGCGCTCCACGAAGCTCCCCTGGGCCAGATGATCCATTTGCTGCCGGAGCGCCAGGGGCATCCGGTGGTGATCGAAGGTCTCCCAGGTCTTGCCCGAGGTCAGCCGGGACTCCTTGCGCAGCCGGTGGGTGCGCCGTTGACGGCGATCCTCGGCCTCCTGCTCCAGCACCTCCAGGAGGATGGGCAGGGCGTCGCCGTGGCCGGCGGCGGTGAAACGCTCCACCGACTGAGCTTCCATGGTGGGCAACTTGAATTCGTGGCACAGCTGGCCGATGCGCTCTTGCACGACGCTGGCGTTCATCATCCGCACACCTCCGTCCCGGCCAGGCTGACGGTGAGCAGACCGTCGTAGACCTTCAGGTCCGGCTTCCCGGACAGGACCAGCGCTGGGGCCTCGATCGGCTTGGGCTCGACCAGCTCCCGCACCTCGGCGTAGTTGAAGGACCGGCCGGACTCCAGGAGCAGGGACAGCGCGCTGTCCACATTGGCCTCCATGGTGGTGGCCGCCAGGTGCAGTATCCGCACGTACTCCACATCGGCCCGTTCGCCCCGCCATTCCCGGAGGGCGTCGTAGGCCAGGCGGAAGCGCAGGGTGGGAAACAGCTGCTCCCGGTAGCGGTAGCGGGCGAAGGCCCCGGGCTTGCGCACCAGGGAATGGATGACGTGGCGGTAATTGACGTTGACTTCCCCATCGCCGTGCACCCGCGCCATGCGTTCCACGAGGTGGCCCTTGTAGTACACTTCCACCCAGTCGGCGTACAGACGGACCTGCACCTCCTGGCCGATCAGGCGGGAGGGCACGCTGTAGCTCCGTCCCGCTACCTGGATGGTGCTCCACCGGCGCACCTTGGACTGGTAGTTGGCGTATTCCGGCATGGGGGCTGGCGGCAGGGGCCGTAGGCAAGCCATTTCCTGCTCCAGCTTCCCCCTGACCAGGCGATTGCGTTTCTCCACCATCTCCCGGACGAAACCGGCGTAGTCGTCGGCGGTGTGGAAATCGCGGCTGCCCCGCAGGATGAGGGCCTGGTCTATGGCCTCCTTGAGGCGATAGTGGGCGTGCTCGGCGACGCCGTTTTCATGGCTCTGGCCGCGATTGATGCGCGTGGACCGGAGTCCGTAGTGGTCCAGCAGGGCGGCGTAATTGTCGTTCAGCGCCCGGGCGCGGCTGCGGCGTATTTCATGGGTGAGGGCGGCGGCATTGTCCGAGCGCACCACCTCCGGGACGCCGCCCAGGGTCCAGAGGGCATTCTGCAATCCCTGCTTGAGGGCCAGGAAGGTCTCGCCGCCGGCCACCTCGGCGTAGTGCCACCCCGAGTGGCTGAGGATCAGATGGAACAGCAGGTGGGGGTAGGGCTGGCCGGCGACGGTCACTCCCAGGGCCTTGCCGTGAGTGAAGTCCATCTGGGCTTCCCGTCCCGGCGGATGCTCTTGGGGGAAGTACACCTCCTGATCGGGACCGTGCAACGCCCGCCAGTCCTGCAATCGCCGTTGCAGGGTGCGCAGCTGGGAGGCGTCGAACCGGCCGGGATGGCGCTCCTCCAGCCATTCGATAATCGTCGTCGCCTTCAGCTTCCCCGTCGGATCGCCCCGCAGCAGGGGCTCAATCTCCTCCTCCCACACCCCGTCGAAGGGGTCGGGCCTGGTTCGCCACCAGCGCTCTTGCTTCGTCTCTGACGGCAAGGACCCGCGCTGCCACTTGCGCGCTGAGCGCACGCTCATCCCAGCCACCGCGGCCGCCGTCTCCTGGGTCTTTCCTTTCATAAGCCTCTGCCTCAATAGCCTGACTTGTCGGTCTTTGATCATTCCGGCACCTCCGTGCCGGAGGGTTTACCTCATCTCTGACCGGCAAAAATAATCGACGCTACCGGCATTCCTTATTGTCGTTAATCACCCGTCGTCCCGGGCGGCGATGATGCCGGCCACTGCGGTCCCGTGACTATCCCCGGTAGACCTGTCCATGGGGTTGGCCGTGTAGGAGTGATGGAGGGAGAGGTCCATGTTGGGAGCAAGCTCGGGGTGGGTCGACTCCACTACTTCGTCGACTATTGCCACGTTGACCCCCTCTCCCTTATGGGATTGCCACACATCCGCGATGTTGATGTGCGGCCAGAAAGGTCCCTGGCTGTTGCCCTGGCTGTAAAAAGCCTCAATATCGTCGTTCAAAACGGCGGGCACCCGCCAGTTGCCCTGGTTGTACAGGTGCCACTGGCAGTTGGACAGGGGGTCCCTGAAGGGCGAATTGCCACCGGAGCATTTCTCCCCCTCCCTGGCCTGGGCCCCGAAGGGATAGACCAGGATGGCGTAGGTCTCCCGGGAGGCCGTGGTGCTGCCGGTGACCTTGACGTAGTAGGTCCCAGGCTCCAGGTAGCGGACTCCCCGGAAGCCCACCTCCTTGGGCGCGTCCCGGCGGCCATAGGTCTCCAGCGCATTGCCCGAGCTGTCCTGGAGTTCGCCGGAAATCAGCAGGTTGCCCGTGCTGTCCGCCGGGGTGCCTGCGGCAATGACCCCCACCGCGCCCGCCGTGGACACCGCGAAACTGAAGTAATCGGTATCGCCCTCCGCCGAGATGCTGCCTGCCCCGGCAGCACCCATGGAGATGCCGGCGGCGGTGGCCCTGGTGCTGCCCGGCGCCGTTACGGTGTCCCACTGAACGGCGTAGGGGCCGCCGCTGCCGGAGGCCGCAGTGACTTTCAGGTAGTAGGTGCCTGCGGTCGTGAGCGAGTGGCGGATGAGGAAATTCCTGTCGCTCCTGATGTAGAACGGCCCCCGGTGGAGGTTCCCGTTGTCGTTGTCGGCTAGCTCGGTCCCGTCGCCGGTCTGCAACTCCCCCTCGGTGTCCGTCGGCCCGCTGCTGCGCAGGATGAGCGTCGTCCCGGCCGACACCGTCACCGCGTAGTAGTCCCCATCGGAACTGCTGCCCAGGACGGACTGCAGCGGGATACCCGGCGACAGGGTGGCCGCGTTGGTCCTGCCGCTGGTGTCGGCCCGCGTGTCCAACCGCAGCGTGTATGCGCCCATGGGCCGCCCCTCGCCGTGAATCGACAGGTAGTAGGTCCCCGCGTTCAGCTGCCGCGCCAGGTGGAAGCCCAGGGAGCTGTCATCAAGCTGGCTGTCATCGTTTTTCGCCAACTCGGTCCCGCTGCTGTTCCAGAGCACGGCCCTGGTGTCCACGCGGCCCGTGGTGTACATCACCACCTCGGTGGTGGCCGTCAACTTGAACTGCACTACGTCGACGTCGGCCAGGTGGTCGACGGCTCCGCGCACCGGGGTGTCCAGGGGGACGAGGGGAGCGGCGGCCCGGCCTCCCGGGAAGTCCGCCGGCAGCCCGGTGGCGGTGGCGGACCAGGCCCCGTCCCCCATGGATGAGACGGCCCGCACCTGCACGTCATAGCCCACCCCGTTCAGCAGCCCCGTGATGGCGTAGACCAGGGTGCCGGTGGTCCAGGCGTTGTCGATGACCGTCCAGTTGGCGTCGGCCTTGTCCGTGGCGTCGCCGCGAATGTGCCGCAGGTCATAGGCGGTGACGGTCGCCGGGGGTGTGGCGGGAGCGGCCCAGGACACCACCAGGGTGGCCTCCTCCGCCCGCACCCCGGATATGCCCGGCACTGCCGCGGCGGCGGCTGCGGGGGTCGCCAGGAAGGTGTCCGACCAGTTCCCGTCGGTGCTTCCCCGGACGGCCCGCACCTGTATGTCGTAGGAGACGCCGTTGGTGAGCCCCGTTACCGAGTAGGCCGGTGCCCCGCCGCCGCTGGTCCAGGCGTTGTCCTTGACCGTCCAGTTGGCGTCGGCCTTGTCCGTGGCGTCGCTGCGAATGTGCCGCACGTCATAGGCCGTCACGCCCGTGTCGTCCCCGATGCTCCAGCCCACGGCCAGCGAGGCGCTGCCGGGGGTCAACGTCGAGATGGCCGGCACGTCCTGGCCGGAGCCGTGGCCGAAGAGGGTCAGGCCCCACGACAGCAGGGTCCCCGTGTTCCCGGCCACCCGGTCGTGCAGCCTGAGCTTCCACGTGCCTCCGGCGCTCTCTCCCAGGTGGCGGGCGGAGCCGAAGCGGAAGTATCCCTCCAGTTGGATTTTGTCCTGGGACGAATAATCCTCGGAGAGGACCGACACCGCTCCCGAGGGCGAGACCAGCTCCAGGTCCAGGTCCCGGAAGGACCCGTGCCTGAGGTTTACGTCCACCTGCACGAACTCGATGAAGTCCAGCACGGGCGGGACGCGAATTGTGCTTTCGACCATCCCGCTGTCCGGGATGCTCAGGGCGAGGTTGCCCGCCGAGGCGGCGCTGACCCTGCGCATCCGGGGCAGCAGGGTCCACGAGGCCGCCAGGTCCACGGCGGCCTTGGCGTCGACCACGCCGAAGCCGTAGGAGTGGTTGTAGTTGTACCGTTCCGTGGTGGACCCGTACTTCAGGGCCCCCGATTGCCAGCCGGAGTCGCCGGTGTGGTTCTTGCGGGCGGAGGCGGCCAGGATGAGTTTCACGTCCCGCCACGTCAGGTTGGAGTTGGCCTTCCTGACCAGGGCGGCAACGCCCGAGACCGTGGCCGCCGCCGCCGCCGTGCCGCCGGAGTTGCCCACGTAGCGGCCATAGTTGCCGGTGGTGAGGACCGACTGCCGGTTTTCTGCAGGGCTGTCGCTGGAGGGGGCGCAGACCCACAGGTTGGGGCCCCTCTCCGAGTATGCCGACCGCCTGCCCCGGTCGTTTACCGCGCAGGCGGTGGTAACTCCATAGTAGTTGACCAGCTCGCTCAGGTTGGAGTAGTCGCCGTCCGCCGCTCCGTTGCCGCCCGGGAAGACGTAGAAGATACCCTTTTTGCTTGGGCCCTCACCGAGTCCCTTGTCGATGGCCAACTCCCAGAAGTCGGAGGCCCGGCTGACCCCCGGTCCGTCAGGGAAACCCCAGCCGTTGAACGACACCGACGTCGCCGTCATCTGGCGGGTGGCGGCATCGGCCTGGTTCAGGATGGTCGGCCTCCTCAACAGGTTGAAGGCGTAGATCTTGGCGCGGGGGGACACTCCCCGGGTCCCGATGGCGTTGTCCCTCGCCGCAATGATGCCCGCCATCTCCGTCCCGTGGCCCAGGGCGCGGTGGAACAGTTCACCGGGGCGCCGGTAGACGTGGTTCTTTGCGGTGTCCACGTTGTCGGTCAGGTCCGGGTGGGCCGCGTACAGGCCGTCGTCCACGATGGCGACGTTTATGTCGGCGCCCAGGTTGCCTCCCGTCCACACCTCCTCCACGTTGATGTCCTCGCCCGAGGTCCCCGCTGCCGGGCCCGAGTTCTGGCCCGTGTTGTTCAGGTTCCACTGGCAGCCGTACAGCGGGTCGGTGATGGTCGTCGTCAGCCCGGTGCAGGTGTCGATCAGGTCCCGGTAGCCGGTGTCCACCGCGGCGCTGATGACGAAACCGCCCGCCGAGGTCCCGTCGCTGGCGGCGACTTTCACGTAGCTGGTCCCGGCGGGCAGGGTGGCGTGCAGCGCGAAACCCTGCCCGCCGGGAACGAGGTCCGTCTCGTCGACGTAGGAATCCACCTCCGTCTGCGCCGAGTCGTGATAGGTGCCCGTGGTCCGCAGGTCCCCGCTCAACACCCGGACCCTGACGTGGGTGGCCTCGGTCACCGTGAGGCTGAAGTAGGCGGCATCACCCGCCGCTCCTATAGAACCGCTGACCAGGGCGTTCCCTCCGATGGACAGGGGCGTTGCCGTGGTGAAGGAGTCCCCCGCCGCGGGGTGCGTGGTCGCCGACACCGTGTACGGACCGGCGACGGCGTTGGCCGGCTTGTTCGCCGCCGTTTCACACGTGCCCAGCGGGCTTCTCAGCGAGGCGGGCTGGCCGGCGTTGCACCTTAGGACCTCCCGCGCCGGGGCTCCCCTGACCTTCAGGTAGTACACCCCCGGCGTCAGCTTCCACCGCAGGAGGAATTGCCGGTCGTCGCTGCCGTCCAGGTAGCTGTCGTCGTTGCCGGCGACGGTTTTGCCCTCGCTGTCCAGGAGGAACGCCTCCAGGTCCATGCCCGGGATGGTCCGCGCCTCCCGGAACATCACCTCCGTTTCCTCCGCCGCCTCCAGCCGGAAGTAGTCCTCGTCGCCCTCCGCCGGCTCCAGGATGCCGGTGGCCGTTCCGGGCAGGTCCATGCCCGCCGCGTTGCCCGTCCCCGTGCTCTCCGGCGCCGGTTGCGTATGCAGGGTGTACGCCCCCGCCGACGGGGCCTCCACCTTGACGTAGTATGTCCCGGCGTCCAGGGACGCCCACAGGAAGAGCTGGTTCCCATGCCGCCGGAATGCCGGATCGCCGTCGTCGGTCTTGATTACGGTACCGGCGCTGTCCTGCAGCTCACCGGTGGTGGCCAGAAAGCCCGTGAGGTTGCTGGTGGTGAAGATGAAGATGTCCGTGGCCCCGGACAGGGTGAGGGAGAAATAGTCGTCGTCGTTCCCATCCGCGATGTATCCCACCACCGGCTCGCCCGGTTCCAGGACGGTGGCCGTGGCGATGGCGCCGCCGTGATCGGTCGGTGTGCCGGTCAAGGTGGCCGACCAGGTCCCGTCCCCGTTGGAGTTCACCGCTCTGACCTGTACGTCGTATGCCACACCGTTGTCCACGCCGATCTCGGTATGGGTGAGGTCGCCGGCTCCCGCCCACACGTCCTCACGCACCGCCCAGTTGCCGTCCGCCTTGTCCGGGGCGTCTGTCCGCAGGTGGCGCAGGTCATAGGCCGTGATGGCCGTATCCCCGGCGTCCGAGGGGGCGGTCCACGCCACCCTCAGCGCGCCGTCGCCGGACGTGACCGTTTGCAGCGTCGGTGCGCCGGGTTTGGCTTGCTGGGACAGGGCGTCGCGGGGCGCCGCGGCCAGGGCGAACAGCACCGCCAACAGCGCGGCCCCGGCAATGGCCGGCGCCCATGGAATCCAGAATGGTCCGGCAGCTAACGGACCCATATCCTGCATCACCCCGCGGCTCTTGCATGGTCTGGCGGTCAGTGATGGGATCCCCCACCGGGGCGGGGCCTTTGCTCAGCGGCCCAGGGCCTTCAGCGCAAGACCGAATCACAATGGGAGCATTCGCCACCGGAAGGGGCTGGAAGCCGCTTGGGTCCCCTCTTCCCCGGCGGGACAGCCCAGAGTCCCTTCCTGCCGGGACCCGTGGCAAAGAGCCATGGCCTCATTCGCCAGTCGCAAACCTCGCCGCCCGGCTTCCCTGCCGGCCCCGGTCGCGAGCATGGCTCCGGACGCCCTGGCACGGCGTGCGAGGAAGCTGGCCGAGCCCTCTCATCCAGGCAATCCGCGCCGCCATCTTACAAGCTGTCGGTGTCTGCTCCGTGGCGATTGCGGTCCTCCGCGTATGCTTTCCGTGTCCACCGACGGATCCCGCCAAAGGCAAGCCGCTGGTAACCCTGAATGCTGAATACCAGGCAAATACCCGGCTGTCCCGGGTAATGGCCCTGGCCCGTGGGGCAGAACCCTGCGGTTCAAACGTTGGATACAACAACCACACACAACCGGGTTGAGGCTCCACGGAAAGCACACAAGTTGGATGTAAACTCTTCCTCCACAGAGATAGCCTTTTGCAGGTCAACCCGGAGAGGCGCTGAAGAACGGCTATGAATCGGCAGTCCAGAGGCAGCAGCCATTCGGGGTTTTTCCGTCCACAACGACGGAGCGAGCGGAGGACGCCGGCGGGGTGGTTGATCGGGGCCGCCCTTCTGCTCTGTGGCATAGCGGCGCTCACCGCCTATTCCAGTTCGGGTGGGACGGTGCAAGTTCCCGTTGAACCTGACCGTCAACTCGCGTCCGTTCCTGCTCCAACGGAAGAACCAGACCGTCCGATGACGCCCGTGACACATCCGGCTCCTCCGTCCAACTCGGAGACTCCGGTGGCTCTCGCCGAACCTGACCGGCAATTAGCGTCCGTTCCTGCTCCAACGGAAGAACCCAGCCGTTCAATTGCGCCCGTGACACCTCCGGCTCCTCCGCCAAGCTCGGAGACTTCGGAGGCACTCGCCGAACCAAACCGTCAATTCTCGTCCGTTCCTGCTCCAACGGACGAACCCGGCCGTTCGATGGCGACCGTGACACCTCCGGCTCCTCCGGCAAGCTCTGAGACCGGGGAAAAGGAGGTCGGGGGCGATTCAAAAGGTAGGGCCCAGTCTGGGACTCTTGCCACCGCTCCCGATGACAGCGCTCAACGGGACACTCCTTTCGCAACACAGACCTCACCGCAGAGGGAGTACACCTGGCAGGATGGCGACCGCACATTGACGGTGATACTCCAAAACGAACAGGCACTGGAGGGAAGCTCCTCGGACGATGACCTAGTCAGGTCAGCCGGCGACCCAGGCCAGAGCACACAACTCCCCGTGTTCCGGTCACAGTCCGGCGCCTTGATGACTCTACCGGGTGGGGTGCTTCTGGTTCTGGATGAGGACTGGAGCCAGTCCCAGGTCGACGACTTTTTCTCATCCAACGGGATCAAGAAGGAGAAAGTTTCGGATCTCGGATGGTTGGACAATGGTTACTTCATCGAAACGGAGGCCGGCTTTCCCTCTCTGACCCTGGCGAACAGGCTGGCGAGTCAGGAGGGCGTGATCCTCTCGAGTCCCAACTGGTGGCACGAAGTCACTTTGAATTGATGGCCAACTCCCCCGGACTGACGTCATGCGGCGAACCCTGCCACGGCGGAACCGTGTTTCTTCTCTTGTTGCTTTCCTCGTTTGCTGGTTGATTCTTCCGTGCGGCGCAAGGTGAATTATCCAATCCTGAACGGCGGTCCGGCCTCCAGGAGTGTACCGCCGGCCTACTGAAATCGGATCCTAGGTCGATACCAATGAGCGGATAGTCGGGACCGGAAAAGCCCAAGGCCAGTGGGCGAAGAACCCGAACAGGGTGGAACCTCGTCCATGCCGGTTTTCGACGCTTAGGCAACTCCCCGTCCCCTGGAAGGTGGTCCGCCTGGCACTACCCTGCAACCCCGCCGCCCCAGCGTTTCGGCTGACTTTTCGATCACACCTTTAGCTCCCCTGTTTATACCTTCGGCATCCAATAACCAACGCGTAGTTCGGTGAAGATGTAGGTGGGGTTACCTGCATCGTCTGCCAACTTACTGCGAAGATTCTTGACGACGGTGCGCAGTGGCCCGTTGTCGCCCGGGTATTCCGCGCCCCAAACTCGTTGAAGCAGGCGGCGGTGGGTCTGCACGCGTCCGGCATTGACTGAGAGTTCGAATAGGAGGCGGTATTCAATGTCGGTCAGCGGGACTGGTTGGTCCCTCAAATAAACCCGACGCTGGACATAGCTGATGGTCAACTCGCCCAGGCGATAGGGATGCGTCGGCTCGCCATCTTTGGATGCCACCCGCCGGAGAGCCGTTTCGATTCTGGCGACCAACTCGGTGCTGGAGAAGGGCTTGACTATGTAATCATCGGCTCCTGCCTCAAGGGCATCGGCGATGATCTGATCCCTCCCATAGGCAGAGAGAAAGATTACTGGCACATCGAGTAGCCCTGGAGTGCTCTCCATTAGCGAAATGCCATCGTTCCCCGGAAGCAAGAGGTCCAACAGGACGAGGTGGGGCCTCTCCCTATCCAGTAGCTGGCCAACCTCGTTC
Organism: Dehalococcoidia bacterium; assembly: GCA_965208825.1. Classification (GTDB taxonomy): domain Bacteria; phylum Chloroflexota; class Dehalococcoidia; order Lucifugimonadales; family UBA3495; genus VXOI01. The sequence continues at coordinate 1,108,059 of CBDBPP010000005.1, read as the reverse complement.
GGATCCCCGGTCACGATTGGAGAGTATCCGGAGTTGGAAAGCTGGTCTCGAAGGCCTATCAACATCTCTGGGTCATCATCGACCACCAGGATCCGCGTTTCACTCTGGTTTCCCGTCCTTCGAGGGGTGCCATGACGGTCCAAGGAAATTGCCGAGGCCGGCTGACCAGCATCATCGACTACAGGCAACGTAAACATGAACCGTGCGCCGAGGCCCGGACCGTCGCTCTCGGCCCAGATGCGCCCGCCTTGAGCCTCAACGATTCCCTTGCTGATGGTGAGCCCCAAACCGGATCCCGCAGTTCCGTCGGAGGCAGCGGCACCAATGCGGGTGAACTTTCGGAACACCTGGGCCAACTGGTCCTCGGCCAGACCATCACCACCATCGGCCACGGACAGAACTACATTAGGCCCGTCGCGTGCGGCGGACACCCGGATGGTGGAATCCTGGGGAGAGTGCCTGCTGGCGTTGGAGAGGAGGTTTTCGAGCACCTGGACAACTCGCCCGTGGTCAGCCAAGACCGAGGGTAGATCAAGCGGCAGGTCGATGCGGATGTCGTTCCTGCCTCCCGCGCTGGTGAATATTTTCCGCGCCTCATCCACTATGGATAGGAGATTCGAGGGTACCGGGAGCACCCTGATGGTTCCGGCGTCAATCCGGGCAGCGTCCAGAAGATCCGTTATGAGGCGACTCATGTGGTCGGCTTGCCGGTCGATCAGCCGGGAAAGAAGGAGCATTTCAGACTGATCCAGGGTGGTTATGAATCCCGTCAAGGTGCTGGCGGAACCCTTGATGGAAGCGAGTGGGGCCCGGAGTTCATGACTCACCATTGCCAAGGACTCAGAGCGCTGTCGCTCCAGCTCTTCTTTGGGCGTCATGTCCTGGAGGATCAGTGCCACTGACTGCACGGCGCCGTCACCCGAAAAGATGGGAGTTGCGCTCAACAGGACGTTGATGCTCCTCCCTCCAGGGTTTGCCAGCATAATCTCTTCCGTTGGCACCGTTTCCCCCGTGCTCAGCACCCTCGCCAAGGGGAACTCGCGGATAGAGAGTTCTTGCCCGTCGGCACGTCTAATGGTCATTGACTCGAGCAGTTGCTCTTGAGACTGTTCCGTCTCCCGAAGCTCGTAGACGATCCTTTTCGCCTCCGAGTTTAATAAGACCGGTTGTCCCGTTGGCCTGCCGAAGACGGCGAGGCCCACAGGGGCAGCGTTGATCAAGGTTTTCAGTTCGGTCCTGGCGTGCTGCCCATCCCTGTGCCCACGGGCATTGGTGATGGCGAGCGACGCCAGGGAGGCAAATATTGCCAAGATTTCCTCATCTTCCTGGGTGAACTCATCGCCTTGGCGACTCTTGGCAACTTGAATGTTGCCGTGGCTTATGCCCCGGTGGCCAATGGAGGCGGTGAGAAGGGAGCTGATCGGCACTGGCGGTCGAAAATCGGGAAGGCCCAGTTCCCGAACACGCGCAACGAAGTCAGGCACTCTTGACGGTCGGGAAACAGCGCCGAGGCATCTGACGAAGGTGGAGTCCACGGACAACCCCCCGGGCGGACCGGCCTCGGTGCCGTCCAGACCAGACACCAAGAAATCCTCCACATGCCCAGCATCGTCAAATGTTGTTAGGAAGGCATAGTGAGCGTTCGCCAGTGACCGCGCGCGCGCCAGCGTACCTCGCAGAACTAAATTTAGGTCAAGGGTCTCGCTGATCTGAAGGGAGGCATCCCTAAGAGATGACAGACGCTCACGTAGTACCCGGTTCTCCAGCTGAATAGTTTCATAGTTCCGCATGGTCCATCTCTACATTTGCCGTGACTGGGCTGAAAGAAAGGGGTAAATGAAATCTCGGTGCCACTGGATTGCCCGAACCGGACTTCACCCGCCGTTCGGCAGGTTTGGCCGCCGTAGCCGGAACATGTAGGCGTTTAGAAATGGAGGTCAGGTAAAGGCGCAGAGGAAAATCCGGGCGGTAGGAGATGCACAGGTCTCCGGGCAGGAGCTCAGCCATCTTCTACGGGGCAACTGTCGTAAAGGCCTTTGTAACCGTGGTTCTCATCTATCTTTCAGCTTCCGGACTATGGATTTCGCCTGATAATCGCTCTGTCTAGCGGCAGGACTTAAACTTAACCATACAGTAATAACGTGTATTTACCGTGTACATCGGAATAAATTTCGTGGCAATTACAATGAGTTGCGGTTGACTACCGGTGATTGGCCCCACGGGCGTCTGGTGCGCCCCCACATTGCGGTCGGTTCTCGGCGGTCTGAGACGCAATGCGCGAGATAGGGCCTCAAGCACGTGGATCACCACGCCGCCGTCCCCAGAGCCCAGCTTCCAGTTCTCCAGCCCGAAGCGGATGTTGCCCGCCTCAAACACGCCGGTGCCCCGGTTGTGCTTCACGGTGTTCCGCTCCGCCGCGAACTTGTACCGCGCCACCTCGTCCAGCGTCCCCGCGAGTTCTTAAAGCTTGTTCTTAAATGAATTCCACCAGCACCGGGAAGGAAGGAAACCTAGGTACGGGCCATCCCCCGTCTCCACCAAGGCAAACTGCGGGCCGGCGGCATCCCCCAGCGTGGGGGCCACCCATGGGGAAGACTCTTTGCGTTGCGAAATGAACCGCCGCAGCCAGCGTGAGTCCCCAGGGGGACTATCCGGTGGTGCTGGCTGAGCGATACCGTCTGACTTACAATGGACGAGGGCACCGCGGTTCCCCGGCACGCAACCCCACGGAGCGGGAGACAATCGGACCAGCCCTCGGCCAAATCCAGGCCAACGAAAAAAGTTATGCAAGCATGGGGTCAGGTACAAAGCCTTACGATCATTGAGTACTTGCGGTTTTTTCGCAGGATGCGAATGGCTCGGGATTGGTCTCTTTATATCAAGAGTGTATTCTGGATTCGGTCTTTCGGCGGAATTTTCTATGGCCTCGAGGGCCACTTATGGGGACGAAAACAAGCCTTTTTTATGGGAATGACGGCAGGGAAGCGGGTACGGGCGTGATTGTCTCTTGGGCTGGTTTTTCTAGGCCCCGGCTTTCGCCTGGGTGACGGGGTCCTCCTCAAGGGGAGAGAACACTTACCACCGCGATTTTCATGGCGATGGCGGGAGGGGAGCTGGTACGGGCGAGATTGTCTCTTGGGTTGGTTCCTCTGGGCCCCGTCTTTCGCCGGGGTGACGGGGGGCTAACTTTCATCCTCAAGGGGTAGGGAACTCTTGCGATCGCTTTTTTCATGGCGATGACGGGCCAAAGTTTGCACTAACCGAAAGGCTCTGAGTCAGGTAACTCGCACCTAGTCCAGGGAGGCGAAATGTCGTTGGAATCAGAGAATTTGGCGTATCAGTCGGACATCAATCGGGGCACACCGTCTGGCACAAGGGACGCCTCAAAGTGGAACGAGCCCATCGCCGTCATCGGTATGGCTTGCAAGTACCCGGGCGCATCGGACATCGGGGCCCTGTGGCGGTTGCTGGAAAGCGGTGGCAACGCGGTGGTGGAGGGAATTCCGGGTTCCGGGGTCGGGCGCATAGGGCAGTTCTACCCGGCATCGGCGAACCGCGTCGACGCCTGCCGGTACGCCGCACTGGTCGACGACATTGACCTGTTCGACGCCGAGTTCTTTCGCATTTCCCCGGTCGAGGCCCAGCTGCTGGACCCGCAGCAGCGGATGGTGCTGGAGACCTCCTGGCAGGCTATCGAAGATGCGGGCATAGATGCGGACCAGCTGGCGTGGAGTCGCACCGCGGTCTACATGGGTGTCAGCAACAACGACTACCGGGGGGTCAGTCTCGCCTCCGCCGGTCCTAACATGGAGCCCGCTGCCAGCCTCTACACCGTCAGCGGCACATCCTTCAACACGGTGGCGGGGCGGGTCTCCTATGCGCTGGGCCTGGAAGGGCCTTCACTGATCCTGGACACGGCTTGTTCGTCTTCGCTGGTGGCGATACACATGGCCTTATCGACGCTGAGACAGGGGGAGGCTGACCTGGCCCTGGTGGGAGGAGTCCAGGCGATATTCGCGGGGAGACTCACGGAATTGAGAGCGATCGCCGGCATGCTGTCCCCCGACGGCCAATGCCGGGCCTTCGATGCCGCGGCCAACGGGTTCGTCCGGGGCGAGGGCTGCGGCATCGCCGTTTTGAAGCGGCTCAGAGACGCGGAGGCCGACGGCGATCCCATCTGGGGCGTGATTCTGGGTTCGGCCATAAACCAGGACGGCGCCAGCGCGGGACTGACGGTTCCCAGCGCCGGAGCCCAGGTGCGGGTGATACAGGAAGCGCTGCTACAGGCGGGAGTTCCGCCGCCGGGCGTAGATTACCTAGAAGCCCATGGGACAGGGACCCTGGTGGGAGACCCCATAGAGCTAAACTCGGCGGCCGAGGCCTATAGCGAGGGGAGAGCGGCAGACACTCCCCTGCTGGTCGGATCGATCAAGACCAACGTAGGACACATGGAGCCTACGGCAGGAATTGGCGGCCTGATGAAAGTGCTGCTTTCGATGCAGCACGGGATAATTCCCAAGCACCTGCACTTCAACGAACCCAATCCAAGAGTGGACTGGGACAATCTCCCGGTGCGCATCACCTCCGAGCAAATAGAGTGGCCCCTTCACGCCGGCCGCCCCATGAGAGCGGGCGTCAGCTCCTACGGCTGGTCGGGGACCAACGCCCACCTGATTGTCGAGTCCTACGGCGATGCAGCCCGCGACAAGGTTGCCTTGGGCGAAACACTCCGCCCATCGGGGGCGGCAGTCAATCCTGTGCCTCTCCGGGCGGGTTCCAGCGGACAGACCTCGCCAACATCTGCCGCCGGCACTGCTCGCACCCTGCGAATGCTGCCCCTTTCTGCCAAATCGGAAGCGGCACTGCGAGACCTGGCTCGGTCCCACCTGGCCACGCTCCAGGAGCTGGCAGACGACGCGAATGGCGATGGCCTTGTATCCGACTCTCTCCTCGCCGACCTTGCCTGGAGCGCCGCAGTGGGACGCAGCCACTTCGACCACCGGGCCGGCGTCGTGTTCCAGGACGTCGAGTCCCTGGTGGAGAAATTGTCGCAAATCGCCGATTCAGGGGAATGGTCCCCCACACCCCCGGCCTCCAAGGTGGCCTTCGTCTACACCGGGCAGGCCAGCCAGTGGGTGGGCATGGGCGAGGACCTGTACCGCAGCGAACCGGCGGCGCGGGAGGTCATGGACCGCTGCGACCGCCTCATCCGCGAGGAGCGAGGTGCCTCGCTCCTGGACGTTATGTTCGGTCGGCCCGGAGCCTCCGGCGACCTGGACGACCCAGCCTGGACCCAGCCCGCCATCTACACCCTGGAGTGCGCGCTGACGGCCCTGTGGGACAGCCTGGGCCTCCGCCCCGACGCGGTGGTGGGCCACAGCCTGGGGGAGATTGCCGCGGCCCATGCCGCCGGCGTGTTCTCCCTCGAGACCGGACTCAGATTCGCCTCCACCAGAGGAAGACTGATGGGAGCAATCCCCAGGGCCGGAGCCATGGCCGCCGTGTTCGCCCCCGCATCCCGTGTAGAGGTGGCGGTCAACCGCTGGCATGAGTCCCAGGGTTCCTCGGACCTCTGCATCGGGGTGGACAACGGCACCCAGCAGGTGATCAGCGGCCCCGCCGGGGAGGTTGACGAATTCTGCAGCCTCCTGGAATCGGAGGGCATGAACGTGCTTCGGCTGAGGCCAAGCCCGGCCTACCACAGCCCCCTCGTTGAGCCGGCCCTGGACGGCCTGGAAGCCGTATTCGACGGTGTGGAGGTGGCCGCTCCCTCGACCCCGCTCATCAGCAATATAACCGGAAAGCCCGTCGGACCAGAAACGGCGATGGACGGCGCCTACTGGCGCGGGCAGGCCCGGCAGCCCGTAGCCTTCCTCGGTTGCGTGGAAAGCCTGGCGGACCTGGGAGTGGACGCCGTGATCGAGCTCGGGCCGCACGCCATCCTGGGTCCCCTGGTATCTCTCAACTGGCCGGAGGGTCCGGGCAGGCCCGGGGCGCCCCTCGTGATGCCCAGCCTGCTTCGGCCTGCTGCCGACGGGTCGGAGCCGGAGCGGGCCGAGGCCTTCGCTCGGGCCGTCGCACGAGCGTACGAGGCCGGGCTGCCCCTGCATTTTCCGGGGTTGTTCGCTGGCGAAAGGCGTCGGAGGATTCCGCTGCCGACCTACCCCTTCCAGCGCCGCCGCCACTGGGTCCCCTCGGCCAGGCGAGCGCAGTCGAGCGACGCCCACGCCCTGCTGGGAACCAGGCACGAGTCGCCCCGGGGCGAGGTCATGTTCGAGACGGAAATGCTCCCGACCGATCCCGCCTGGTTGGACGATCACCGGGTGTACGGCCGGGTGGTCATGCCCGGCGCGGTATACGGGGCCATGGCGGCCTCCGTTCCCTTCACCGAGGGAGCGTCCACCTCCGTGGTCAGCGACCTTCAACTGCACAGTCCGCTGGTGTTCCCCGAGGACAGCGATGGGGAGTCGGCTGGCAAACGCCTACAGATAGTTACCGACGGGGCGAGAACAGGGCAGTCCCGCCACTTCGAGGTCTACAGCCGTGATTCCGCCGGGGAGGGCTGGACGCTGCACGCCGAGGGTGACATCGAACAGGGTCCTGACCGCCACCCAAGCGGGGAGTGGGTGGATTTCGCCCAGCTCAAGCGCAGGCTGCGGGAGCAGGACCTGGCCGCCTATTACCGGGACAAAGCGGCCTCGGGCCTGGCATTCGGCCCCAGCCTGCGCACCGTGACCGGGCTGTGGTGCGAGAGCTCAGAAGCTGTCGGGGAAATCGCGCTGCAGGGACCGAGCGACGGCGCGGGTATGGAGATCCATCCCCTGCTCCTTGACGGCTGCTTCCAGGTGCTTTCAGCCACCCGCATGATTTCCGGTGTTGGGGGCGACGAGACCTACTTGCCCTTCGGCTGGGAACGTTTCTGGCTGGACGGCCCGTTGCAGGACCGGGTGGTGTGCCATGCTCGACTGCGAATTTCGGGCGGGGCTACTGCCCAAGCTGACGGGGTGGCTTCGTCGCCGGAGACCCTGACCGGGGACATGTGGTTGTACAACGAGGAGGGAAAACCCGTCGGGGGGCTGTCCGGATTCACCGTGAAGCGGGCCACCAGGGCCTCCCTGCTTTCCGCCTCGGAAGCCCTCCAGGGTCTGCTGTACGAGACCGTCTGGCGGGATGCCCCTCTTTCCACCGCCTTGCTTTCCGCCGGGGAGCTGATCTCTCCATCGGAAACCGCCGGGACGGTCGATACCTTCGCCGGTTACCTGGGAGAGGAGGGAGTCGGCATCGGGGACCGCGCCACCATGCTGGATGATCTGGAGAGACTCTCCCGTTCTTACGTGCTCCACGCCCTCGAACGGCTGGGTTGGCACAGAACCGCCGGTGAAGCCGTCAGGGCCGACGACCTGTTGGCACGTTTCGAAGTAATGCCAGCTCATTCCCGGCTGATGGGCCGGATGCTGAAACTGCTCTGTGATGCCGGTGTACTGGTCCCGACCGGGACGGACAGTTTCCGGGTGACCATCGGGGCTGGCGATCCCCTCCCGGACGAGGCCCTGGCCGATCCGGAGAGCTTCGCGGACCTGATCACCGAGCGCCATCCCCACGGTGCAAACGAGGTGGGTCTGCTGCGCCGGAGCGGAGCTGCCCTGTCCGAGGTGCTGCAGGGCAATACGGACCCCCTGTCCATCCTGTTCCGGAGCGACGGTCCGAATGCTGCGGATTTCTACTTCACCGCCCCGGCATCTAGAGCATCCAACCGGCTCCTGGCCGATGCGGTGACCTCCGCCGTGGCGCAGTGGCCCGGGGATCGTTCCCTGCGGGTGCTGGAAGTGGGGGGCGGTACCGGCTCGGGGACCGCCGTCGTACTTCCGCAGCTCCCGGCGGATAATTTCGAATACGTCTTCACCGACATCTCCGCCGGTTTCTTCGCCTCGGCAGAGGAGCGCTTCGAGGAATACGGCGCGCCCATGGAATACCGCACATTGGACGTGGAAAGGGATCCGGCCACCCAGGGTTTCGAACTGCACTCCTACGACCTGGTCATCGCGGTAAACGTGCTGCACGCCACCAGGGACCTGGGCGAGACTCTCTCCCATTGCCGCGACCTGCTGGCCCCCTCGGGGCAGTTGATGGCCCTGGAGGGTCTCCGGGCCCGAGGGTGGCAGGACCTGACCTTTGGGCAGCTGGACGGCTGGTGGCGGTTTTCCGATGCCTACAGGACCGAGCACGCCCTGGCCTCCCCGGACACCTGGGTCCGTGCGCTCACCGACGTCGGGATGGAGGATGCCAGGGTGTTGGGCGGAGATCGGGGGAGCGACGAGCCTCCCCTCGGCTCCGGAGTCATCATGGCCCGGGGGCCCGGCGAGATAGTCCAGCCGCGAGGGGTCTGGGTACTGGCGTCGGACGAAGGCGCCGTGGCAGAGGAGCTCGCCGCCGAGCTGGCGGCGCAGAACCAGACCGTGGCGCTGGCCGGGGCGCAGGTCAACGGCGCCGGATCCGTCTCCCCGGATGGAATCATGCGGGTCTCGCTGGACCCGGAAAACAGGGAGGACTGGCGCTCGCTCATCGAGAAACTGCCCAAGGATGCGCCTTTCAGCGGACTGGTGCACCTGGTCTCCCTTGACGGCCATGGAAGGGAAGCCTCAACCAGCGAACTGGCCCAGGATACGAGGAAGGCGGGGGCCTCGGCCCTGGCCATGGTGCAGGGCATCCTCGACGCGGGAACCTTGCCCAACCTGGGCACCTGGTTCGTGACCCGGGGCGCCCAGGCCCTGGAACGCGACTACATGCGCGACAGCGTGGCGGAGCTGGCGGGCGCCTCGCTCTGGGGCTTCGGCAAGGCGGTGGCCCGGGAGGCAGGAAACCTGCACCCCCCGGATGATCGATCTTGACCCCTCCTTCGACATTCCCGTGACAGGGCTGACCGGCGAGCTGGTGCGTCCGGACCGGGAAACCCATATCGCCTACCGGGACGGAAAAAGACTGGCGGCCCGTCTCCTCCGCAGCAGATCCGGGCAGGAAAGGCAGTCCTTGCCCGAGGACACCTCATGGACAATGGTGCCCGACTCCGGCGGTGATCTCTCAGGTCTCCACGCCGAGGCACTCATGTCCAGGGAACTGAAAGAGGGAGAGGTACGCGCAGCCGTGGAGGCCACCGGGCTGAACTTTTCTGACGTGCTGCTGGGCATGGGGGTCGAAGACCTGGACCCCATGCTGGGCAAGGAGTTCTGCGGCCGCATCCTGGAGGTCGCGCCTGACGTGGAGGAATTCGCGCCCGGCGACCGGGTGATCGGCCTGGCGATCGGCTCATTCCGCCCGGAGCTGGTAACCCGCGCCGAGATGGTGGCCCACGCCCCCGAGGGCCTGGCGACGCCGGAACTGGCCACCATACCCACGTCCTTCGTCACCGCCGAGCTATCCTTCGACTTCACCGGGTTGGCCCCCGGCGACCGGGTGCTGGTCCACACCGCCTCCGGCGGGGTCGGCCTGGCCGCGATCCAGCTGGCGCAGTCGGTGGGCGCGGAGGTATTCGCCACCGCCAGCGCTCCCAAGCAGGACTACCTGCGGTCCCTGGGTATCCGCGACGTCCTCGACAGCCGGACCACGGACTTCGGCAAACAGATCATGGAAGCCACTGGCGGGGAGGGCGTCAGCGTTGTCCTCAACAGCCTGACCGGGCCGGGGTACATCGAGGCCAGCCTGTCGTGCCTGGCCCCCAACGGCCGGTTCGTGGAAATGAGCCGTCGTGACATCTGGAGCGTGCAGGACATGGCCGCATACCGCCCCGACGTCGCCTACCGGGTCCTGGAGGTGGATGCCCTGAAAATCCATTCCCCGGGGGTGCCGGGCGCGTCCTTGAGGAGGGTGACGAACAGGTTCACCTTTGGGGATCTCCAGCCCCTGGTCCACAACAGGTGGCCGATGACGGAAATCGTCGCGGCCATGGACTTCATGCGTTCGGCCCGGCACATCGGCAAGAACGTCATGGTGATGCCACCCCTGGCAACGGGCCAACTGCGCGCCGACCGAACTTACCTCGTCACGGGCGGCCTGGGCGGTATCGGCACCGCCGTCGCCGGCTGGCTGGCCGAGAGGGGCGCGGGCGCCATCGTCCTCAACGGTCGCCGGCCCCCGGACCCGAAGACCGAGAAGGCCATCGAGGCGCTGCGGCAGAATGGCGCCAGGGTCCACGTGGAGCTGGCCGACGTCACCAGTGGGGAGGCCCTGGACTCCATGCTGGAACACTTGGAAAGGGACCTGCCGCCCCTGGCGGGGGTCATACACAGCGTCGGCGTGCTCTCCGACGGGGCCCTGGGCAACCAGAGCTGGGACCGGTTCGAGCAGGTGCTATGGCCCAAGATCCTGGGCGCCTGGCACCTGCACCGGGCCACGCAGGACATGGATCTGGACATGTTCGTCCTGTTTTCCAGCGTGACCGGGGTACTGGGGAATTCAGGGCAGGGCAACCACGCCGCGGCCAACGCCTTCCTGGACCAGCTGGCCGGCTACCGGCGCTCCCGGGGACTTCCGGGGCAGTCCATAGCCTGGGGCGCCTGGTCCGGCCTGGGAGAGGCGGAGGAACAGCGGGAACGGATCGAGCGGCAACTGGCGGCGTCCGGTACCGGCTGGATCTCCCCGCAGCAGGGCATCAGGGCCCTGGACCAACTGGTGGCCCAGGATGTGACCGCCTCCATGGTGGCGGCTGTCGACTGGCCGGTCTTTGGAGAAAACCTCTGATTAACGACAATAAGGAATGCCGGTAGCGTCGATTATTTTTGCCGGTCAGAGATGAGGTAAACCCTCCGGCACGGAGGTGCCGGAATGATCAAAGACCGACAAGTCAGGCTATTGAGGCAGAGGCTTATGAAAGGAAAGACCCAGGAGACGGCGGCCGCGGTGGCTGGGATGAGCGTGCGCTCAGCGCGCAAGTGGCAGCGCGGGTCCTTGCCGTCAGAGACGAAGCAAGAGCGCTGGTGGCGAACCAGGCCCGACCCCTTCGACGGGGTGTGGGAGGAGGAGATTGAGCCCCTGCTGCGGGGCGATCCGACGGGGAAGCTGAAGGCGACGACGATTATCGAATGGCTGGAGGAGCGCCATCCCGGCCGGTTCGACGCCTCCCAGCTGCGCACCCTGCAACGGCGATTGCAGGACTGGCGGGCGTTGCACGGTCCCGATCAGGAGGTGTACTTCCCCCAAGAGCATCCGCCGGGACGGGAAGCCCAGATGGACTTCACTCACGGCAAGGCCCTGGGAGTGACCGTCGCCGGCCAGCCCTACCCCCACCTGCTGTTCCATCTGATCCTCAGCCACTCGGGGTGGCACTACGCCGAGGTGGCCGGCGGCGAGACCTTCCTGGCCCTCAAGCAGGGATTGCAGAATGCCCTCTGGACCCTGGGCGGCGTCCCGGAGGTGGTGCGCTCGGACAATGCCGCCGCCCTCACCCATGAAATACGCCGCAGCCGCGCCCGGGCGCTGAACGACAATTACGCCGCCCTGCTGGACCACTACGGACTCCGGTCCACGCGCATCAATCGCGGCCAGAGCCATGAAAACGGCGTCGCCGAGCACGCCCACTATCGCCTCAAGGAGGCCATAGACCAGGCCCTCATCCTGCGGGGCAGCCGCGATTTCCACACCGCCGACGACTACGCCGGTTTCGTCCGGGAGATGGTGGAGAAACGCAATCGCCTGGTCAGGGGGAAGCTGGAGCAGGAAATGGCTTGCCTACGGCCCCTGCCGCCAGCCCCCATGCCGGAATACGCCAACTACCAGTCCAAGGTGCGCCGGTGGAGCACCATCCAGGTAGCGGGACGGAGCTACAGCGTGCCCTCCCGCCTGATCGGCCAGGAGGTGCAGGTCCGTCTGTACGCCGACTGGGTGGAAGTGTACTACAAGGGCCACCTCGTGGAACGCATGGCGCGGGTGCACGGCGATGGGGAAGTCAACGTCAATTACCGCCACGTCATCCATTCCCTGGTGCGCAAGCCCGGGGCCTTCGCCCGCTACCGCTACCGGGAGCAGCTGTTTCCCACCCTGCGCTTCCGCCTGGCCTACGACGCCCTCCGGGAATGGCGGGGCGAACGGGCCGATGTGGAGTACGTGCGGATACTGCACCTGGCGGCCACCACCATGGAGGCCAATGTGGACAGCGCGCTGTCCCTGCTCCTGGAGTCCGGCCGGTCCTTCAACTACGCCGAGGTGCGGGAGCTGGTCGAGCCCAAGCCGATCGAGGCCCCAGCGCTGGTCCTGTCCGGGAAGCCGGACCTGAAGGTCTACGACGGTCTGCTCACCGTCAGCCTGGCCGGGACGGAGGTGTGCGGATGATGAACGCCAGCGTCGTGCAAGAGCGCATCGGCCAGCTGTGCCACGAATTCAAGTTGCCCACCATGGAAGCTCAGTCGGTGGAGCGTTTCACCGCCGCCGGCCACGGCGACGCCCTGCCCATCCTCCTGGAGGTGCTGGAGCAGGAGGCCGAGGATCGCCGTCAACGGCGCACCCACCGGCTGCGCAAGGAGTCCCGGCTGACCTCGGGCAAGACCTGGGAGACCTTCGATCACCACCGGATGCCCCTGGCGCTCCGGCAGCAAATGGATCATCTGGCCCAGGGGAGCTTCGTGGAGCGCGGCGTCAACGTGCTGGCTTTCGGGCTGCCCGGCACCGGCAAGACCCACGCCCTGTGCGCCCTGGGCCACCGTTTGGTGGAAGCCGGCTACTCCGTCCTCTTCGTCCCAGCCTACCGCCTGGTGCAGGACCTCCTCGCCGCCAAGCGCGACCTGGACCTGCCCCGCCGGCTGCGCAAGCTGGACAACTTCGACTTCCTGCTGCTGGACGACCTGGGCTACCTGCCCCAGGGGACCGAGGAGTCCGAGGTCCTCTTCACCCTCATCGCCGAGCGCTACGAGCGCCGGTCCCTGGGCATAACGTCCAACCTGGTCTTCTCCGAGTGGGAACGCATCTTCGCCAACCCCATGGCCACCGCGGCGGCCATCGACCGGGTGGTGCACCACTCCGTCATCCTGGAGTTTGACGTCCCCAGCTACCGCACCGATGCGGCACAGCAACGGGGCCACGCAGAGGAGGTGAACCGGCAAAACTAATTGACGCTCAATCGGCAAAAGTAGTTGACGCGGGACAACCTCTTTGAGCCCTCCCCGTTCCTGGATGAACTGATGGAGGAAACCAGGGAACTGGAAGGCGACGATGCCGGGCCAACGGCGGAAATAGACCTGGTGTCCCAGCTCCGGGATTCTCCCGCCCTGGAACAGGCGAACATTGCCACCGCCTTCCTGCAGCGGGAGTTGCAGGCCGTGCTGCGCCTGCCATCGGCCCCGGCGCAGCAGGTAGGTTTCTTCGACCTGGGCATGGACTCGCTGATGTCCGTCGAGTTGCGCAACCGGCTTAATCGCTCCCTGGCGGGACAGTTCGCGCTGTCCAACTCGGCGATATTCGACTACCCAAACGTGGCCAGCCTGGCCGCCCATATCGTCGAGGGACTCGAGGGGGCCGGGGGCGCAAATGGGGCTGCGCGAGAGGAGATGCCGGCGCCACCTCCGCGCCTGGAAAGCGGGAACCTCGGCGACAGCATCGCCATCGTGGGCATGGCCTGTCGATTCCCAGGCGCACCGGACCTGTCGGCCTACTGGGACATCCTGGAGTCGGGGCGGCAAACGATCACCGACGGCCGCCGTGACCCGGGATCCTGGGCCGGCCTGACCGGCGACCCCATGGCCGAGGACCCGGCATACCGGCTGGGAGGGTTCGTCGACGGCATCGACCGGTTCGACGCCCGCTTCTTCGGGATACAGCCCATATTGGCCCGCACCATGGATCCGCAGCAACGGATGCTGCTGGAGACCACCTGGCACGCGCTGGAGGACGCGGGCATCGACCCCGGCAGGCTGCGGGGCAGCCGCACCGGCCTCTACCTAGGCATCGGCGGCAGCGAGTACCGGGAAGTGATCGCCGCCAGCGGCGGCAACGACAGCTTCTTCGGAACCACCAGCAGCGTCACGGCAGGCAGGGTCGCCTTCGCCCTCGGTCTGGAGGGCCCGGCCATGCCCATCGACATGGCCTGCGCCTCGTCCCTGGCCGCCGTGCACCAGGCGGTGGCGGCGTTGGAAAGGGGCGAGGTGGACCTGGCCCTGGCAGCGGGGGTCAACGCCCTGCTCTCGCAGCCGATAGTCCAATTCCATAGGGAACACGGAATGCTCTCCGAGTCGGGCCGGTGCAGCGCCTTCGACGCCGCAGCCGACGGCTTCGTGCGCGGCGAAGGGTGCGGGGTCCTGGTGCTGCGGCGGGCCGGAGAGGCGGAAGAGGACGGGGACCGAATCTGGGGCCTGGTCCGCGGAACGGCGCTCAACCAGAACGGCGTCAGCGCCGCCATCCAGACTCCCAACGGCCCGGCCCAGGAGCGCGTCATGCAGGATGCCCTGGACCGAGCGGGTGTTGCCCCCTCGGAGGTGGACTTCCTGGAGGCCCACGGAACGGGCACGCTGCTGGGTGACGCCATCGAGCTGCGCGCCATCGCCTCGGTCTATGGCAGGGGCCGCACCTCGGACCAACCGTTGGTGGTCGGCTCCGCCAAGGCCAATATCGGCCACCTGGAATGGGCCTCGGGCATGGCAAGCATCATCAAGGCCGTCCTTGCCTTGAATCGGAGGATGATTCCGGCCCACCTGAACTTCAGCGACCCCAATCCCGATTTCGACTGGGACCGGATGCCGCTGCGCATTTCGACGGAAGCCATGGCCTGGCCGAACGGCCGGGACCGACGGCCACTGGCCGCCGTCAACTCCTTCGGTCTCTCGGGCACCAACGCTCACGTCGTCCTGGAGGGTTACGGAGCGCCTGCCACCGGCGAGGACCCAAATCCTGAGCCCGCGGGAGCACCACGGCTCGTGTCGGCCGAAACCGGTGTGTTGGCGGAACAACAGACCGGACCGGGGGAGCGGCGGGTCCGGCTCCTGCCGATGTCGGGGAAGACATTGGGGGCAATGAGCGACTTGGCGCAGCGTTACCTGTCCTGGCTGGAGGAACGGGCGGAACTGTTTGATCGAAACAACGAGGAGGCGTGGACCACCCTGTCGAACATGGCGTGGTCGGCTGGTACGGGCAGGAGTCACTTCGACCACCGAAGAGCCCTCCCCTTCCGCGACGCAGTGGAGTTGAAGCAGGGCCTGGCATCCCTGGTTCCAATGGAGGGCGCGGACGACCAGTCCCCGCCGACCGCCTCCGTCCGAACGGCCTTCGTCTACTGGGGTGGGCCAGGTCAAACAGGCGGGCTGGGCCGAGAGCTCTACGAGACCGAACCGGTCTTCCGCGCGGTGCTGGACCGATGCGACGAGGTGGCCAAGGAGGAACTGGGCGCCCCACTGCTCGGTGCGTTGTTCGGAGACGGGCCGCCGAACGGCGAACAGGAGGAGGCCGCTGCTTACGCCCTCGGCGCGGGTCTCACGGTCCTGCTAAAGGGCGCCGGAGTTCAGCCGTCAGTGGTCTACGGACAAGGTGCAGGCGAGGTGGCGGCAGCCTTCGCCTCGGGAGTGGTATCCCTCGAGGATGGGCTGCGACTGCTGTTGTCGATAAAACGCGGCGAAACCTCTCTGGACCCCATCGAGGCCACAGTGCCTTCCATAGCCTGGTTCAGCAACGGAGCAGGCCGGGTAATTCGTGCCTCCGACAAGCTGGACAAAGCCTTCTGGTACCAGGCGATGAGTCAGGGGGCGGCATCCTCGGACCTGTCAGAGATTCTCCGGGAACTGGAAGCCGAATTCGTCGTGGAGATTGGCCCGGCTCACGGCGCAGTTTCTCCGGGCCTAGTGCGTTCCGGTACGGTGGAGGACTTACCGCTACTGCAAGAAGAAGCAACGAGGGAGCAGGAGCAGTTCGTGCGGAGTCTCGCTAGGGCCTACTCCTCCGGTGTGCCCCTGTCATTCCAGGGATTGTTCGCCGGGGAACAGCGGCGGAAAATCTCTATCCCCGCATACCCCTTCCAGCGCCGGAGCTTCTGGGTGCAGAAACGGTGAGGCAGCCAGCCCGATTTGTGATCGGCGATGGGCCAGGGCCACAGGGAATTTCCAGTCCTGGTCTATCCGCTCCGCTTTATGCATGGGGAAAGCCCGATAAGGCGAGGAACTCACTATCCTCCTTAAGCGTCCCCAATATGATCCGGTGCATCATGCAGTTCCGTCCGTTCCTATAGCCCAGACGTATCTCACGGTTTCGTGAACTCTTGCAGCAGACATTTTGTGATATTATCGTGATATCATTCGGTGTCACTTTGCACGGGCTTTGGTTAAACAGCCATTTCAGGCAAGCGACAACGGATAAAACCATTGGGAGGAAAGG
Organism: Dehalococcoidia bacterium; assembly: GCA_965208825.1. Classification (GTDB taxonomy): domain Bacteria; phylum Chloroflexota; class Dehalococcoidia; order Lucifugimonadales; family UBA3495; genus VXOI01. The sequence goes on along the minus strand of CBDBPP010000005.1, from coordinate 1,091,718 downwards.
CAATGCCTTCAACGGAAGAAAGGATCCGGCAACTGGTGGACGATAACCTGGAAATCGAAGGGCGCTCAAAGGGGAGCCCCCTGGCTCTGGACTCAAGTTTGCGAGACTCCGGGCTCTCCTCGGTTGAGTTCGTCGAATTCGCCAAGGTCGTGGCGCAAGACTTCAGCTTCACGTTGACTACCGAGGACTGCGCAAGCATCAACTCCATGGGAGACCTGGTGTCCTTTATCGAGGCCAGGACCTCCTGAACCGGTCCGACCATCAGCAGCGGAACTGAGCCACCGGCAAGCCCCCCACCTCCGGTGATGTTCCCGTCGAGGGCTCCCGCCGTGGAGGAAGGGCCGTGGTGGTCCCCAATCTCTGTTATAGGCGATGTGGCGGTTGTACATGTAGACCTGCGCCGCCACCCTGCCCACGAATCGGAAGCGGCCGGATGGCTCAACAAGGATGAGCTGTCGCGACTCGACAAGTTCCTGTTTCCCGGTGCGGGCCGCCGGTATACCCTGTGCAGAGCAGCCCTGCGGGCGATCCTCTCATCCCAGCTGGACTCTCCCAACCATCATCTTTCATTCGATACAACCCCCTATGGCAAACCCTATGTGCTGAAGGACGACGCACCTGCGTCGCTGAGGTTCAACGTGAGCCACAGCGTAAATCACGGCCTGATCGCTCTCTCCAGGGACAGCGAGGTGGGAGTGGATGTCGAGGAGCGTTTGGCGCGCCGCCACCTGGAGGGCCTGATCGCCACTGTGATGGGGCCCGACGAGAAAGTGAAACTGCTGGGTTTGACCGGGAAAAGAAGGCTGCATCTGTTCTATCGCATCTGGACGATGAAAGAGGCACTGGCAAAAGGGTCGGGCACTGGCCTGTATACCGATTTCTCAGGGTTCCAGGGCCCGGAAAGCATGATCTCGGGCGAAAAGGCGGCGGATTTCCGGTTCCCTGGCAAACAATCCCCGGCGTGGACTCTCGTCGACCTGAGCACCGAGGATTTCGCAGCGGCGCTGGCGTATACAAAGATTGTGCGATGAGCGCTTAACCTTTGGGCCTTTATTTCACGGCGGACCGGTCCACGTCGGGCCGGCGAGACTACCGATGACCACGGTTTCGGACTGTAACTGGAACATCCCTCAGCCCCCTCGTTACACAGGCGTTGGTGGAGGCTGAAATTGAAATCGTTCGGCTCGGACCCAGAGTCATCACCTGTAGGGCAGGCGTCTGCAGTGCGGCAACGCGTTCCCCATCGGACAGCACTGACCCAGGGCGCCAGCGCACTGCCCGTGACGAGCCGGGCGACGTGATCCGCGTCGCTTGCGGAGACGAGTGCACCCGTCACGCCTTTTGCAGAGAACCCGGTCACGATTCTCTGTTGCTCGCCGTCCATTGGGCCTAGGCCCTCGCAGGAATACGGAGGTACGGAGAACTCCCATGACAGACCGTGGGGGGAGCAGCCGCATCAGAGAGCCTTCGGCACGCTGCAGAAGCTGCAGGGGTGACCGGCCACTGCCATTGAATGTACGGGGGTTCAGGTTTCGCCGGGGCCATGGGACTTGCGCCAGCAACACCGGAGACGACCCTGTGAGCCAAGCCGATTCGACTGGTAGCGGGCCCGGACTGGAAAGCGGTCAAACCTCCGTGGGTTCAGTCGTATACTGTCAGCGCCATAGCCGGGGAAACTGCGGGCCTGTGGAGATTTCCGCAAGTTCGGCATAAAGTTTCTCCGACCTGCGGAAATCTGCGGCCAAAGGACTAGCTGCATGCCAATGCAACCGGACGCCAGTTGGACCCTGCCGGAGCCCTTGTCAGTTCACGAGATACCCGTGGACCACGAGACCCGGATCATACTGAGGCGGCACGGAAATCCCGATGGTCCGAGATTGCTGCTGAGCCATGGAAACGGCCTGGCCATCGATCTGTACCTTCCTTTCTGGTCTCTCCTGACCAGCGACTTTGACCTGGTTCTGTATGACCTGCGCAACCACGGCTGGAATTCCGTGTCCTCTCTCGATAACCACAACATGCCATCCTTTGTTCGGGACCACGATCTAATTATCGAGTCGGTCTTTCGCGCCCTCGGGGATAAACCCACCGTGGGCGTCTTTCATTCCATATCGGGCCTGGTGTCCCTGCTTTCGTCCACCCGGGGTGCTCCGTACTCGGCCCTGGTTCTTTTCGATCCTCCCCTTTGCAAGCCGGGGCGCGGTTTACAGGAATTCGAAATGGCGGCAAACAAGGCTGCCGCTGCGGCCAGGAACCGGACACCCACATTCAAATCGCTGTCCCAGCTGTCAGGCGTGCTGGAGTTTTCGCCAATGTTCAAAAGAGCGTTGCCAGGGGTCATGGAACTGGTGGCCGAAACAACACTGCGCGCCAGCGATGAGGGGCCGGGATTTGTGCTGCGATGCCCCCGGGAGTATGAGGCGCAGATTGTGGACTACGCCAGCACTTTCGCAGTGCTTGTGGACTTTCCCAGTCTCCACTGTCCCGTAAAAGTCATTGGGGCGGACCCCACGCTGCCCTATTCTTACCTTCCCACGCTGGACCTGAGTGACATTGTGGAAGTGGACTATGACTTCCTGCCCGATGCGACTCATTTTCTGCCGCTGGAACAGCCGGGCCAATGCGTGGACGGCCTTACCCGGTTTCTGGCGGAGCACGGTATCCTCTGATGGCTGTTTTGACCTGCCCTCCGAATCCAGTGCTAGCGGGAAAGGGAACATTCAGTGTCAGTGGCGTGAAACGGCGAGAACCCTCCCGGTGTTTCGCCCCTTCGCCTGCTGACCGGCACCCCTGTTCCTGCCAATCTGTTAACGTGTTACCCCGCATCTACAGAAATGACGGACGGTGGCATGGTTGAACCAGCCAAATTGGGACGATAACGCTTGCCGGCCTGTAAAGAAACCAAGATGCCTCCAGGGGGAGCAACGGGAACCCGACGTGGAGGAATATACCGGGCTAATCGGTTCGCCACGGACTCACTCTCCGGCGCAAATGTTACCAACCGCCAGGTGTCCGAGCCACGTTTGACTGGCGCCAGAAGGTATTGCAGTATTCGACCCGGACCGATCCGGGATGATTACGGACGATCCTGGGGGCATGAGGATTAACCCCAGGGATTGCCCCTTCGGTGCCGCTCCGTTGGTCCAAATAAGCGCGGGCCCTGCCCGAGGTCAACCGGCGCAGGCAGGAATTACTTCTTCCCCGAACAGCCGAATGGCCTCCATAATCCTCTCGTGGGGAGGGCCGCCCGAGTGGGCGTGCCGTAGCCGCAGCAGGAAGTAATCGGCGCCCACGGCCTCGCTCCAGCGCCGGTATTCCTCGACGCATTCCTCAGGGTCCCCGAGTATCAAGCGGTCCGGACCGACGTTGTCGAGGGTTATCTCATCTTCCGCCCTGACGCTGCGGAAGTCAGGCAAGCCGTTGCGCCAGTAGTACTTGTAGGCGGCAATCACCTCAGGGCCGTACACCCTCTCGGCCTCTGCGCGAGTCTCCGCCACCCAGGCGTCCCGCATCAGTATCACCCTGTTCTCCCGGCCTTCCCGCAAGGCGGTCTCCCTGTAAGCGTCCGCCAGCTCGACGGCTGTGGCCAGGTCGATACTGGGGGTGGCAACGAAGCCATCGGCAAGACGCCCGGCCCGCCGTGCTCCCGGCATGGTGCTGGCCCCGATCCACAGGGGAGGAGCAGGGTCCTGGTAGGGGAGCGGAGTGATGTGCAGATTTTCCAGTCGATGGTATTCGCCGTGGAAGGAGAAGGGTTCCCCGCTCCAGCAGTGGCGAATGATCTCCACGCCCTCCTCGAACCGGCCCACGCGCTGGCGGATAGGCACCTCGAAGGCCCGGAAGTCCGCGTCCTGATAGCCCAGGCCGACGCCCAGGATCACCCTTCCCCGGGAAACCAGGTCCAGGGTTATAACGTCCTCCGCCACCTGCACGGGGTTGTGCAAGGGCAGCAGGATTACCGACGTGCCCACGTTCAGGGTGGTTGTCTGGGCAGCCACCGCCGTCGCGACAATCAACGGAGAGGGGAGGAAACCGTCTTTGTCCTGGTGATGCTCACCGAAGAAGCAGGAGTCGAATCCCACCCGCTCCGCCAGCTTGGCTTCCGCGACGACCTCATCAATCCGCAGGTCGAGTCTCTCGCCTCGAGGCGGGTCGGCTATGGAGCTATAGATGCCGAACTTCATACCTGGTCTCCGCAGGAAAAATTTTGGGAAACTGTGATCTAAATGGCCTCGGTACTGGAGGGATTCTCCCAGTTTAACAAGGTAGATCATCCCACAAAACCTGGAATTTCGCTCCACTCGCCGCACCTGGCCGCGGTAAAATCCGGTTTCCGGTTGTCGGCCCTTTGTCGGTTAGCATGTACTTAACGTATGAATTAGTATGAACTGATATCGATTTTCAATATTGCTGAATATCATGACAAGGTCGCTGGCTGTCGCAAGCGCACGCCGCCCCTGGAAAACCATTGCCCTATGGGTCGCCCTCGTGGTCATAGCCGTGCTGGCGCAGTTCGTCTGGTTTGGCGATGCGATCACTCAGGAACCGCGATACACGACCCCCCTGGATTCGCAGGTGGGCAAGGACCTGCTGGTGGAACGGCTCACCGGGCCCACGCTACGCAACGAAGTCATTATAGTCCGTTCAGGTGAACAAACGGTGTATGATCCCGCCTTCGCCGAGCGGGTTGAGTCTCTCGCCGGATCCGTCGCCGAGCTGGGCCCTCCCACCATCGAGAACGTGCTCACCTACCACAACACCGGTAGCGAGCTCCTCGTGTCCGGGGACCGCCGCTCCACGCTGATCCAGTTCCAGTTGGCGGGCAGCATGGACGACACCTCCCAGGAAATAGGGCCAATCTACGAGCATGTCATCGCAACCAGCGGGGAGGGCGGTTTCGAGCACTTCATTCTCGGGGAATCGAGCTTCACCCATGAGACGGCGGAACTGGCGGCCCAGGAAATACAGCGCGGGGAGAGTTTCGGCGTGCCCGCGGCGCTGGTCATCCTGCTAGTGCTCTTCGGCAGCATAATCGCAGCGCTGCTTCCCATCGGACTGGCCATAATAGGCATTGTCCTTGCCCTGGGGTCGGTTGCGGCCATTGGCTTGGCTGAACCCCAGGTGGAGACGATCCTGCTGACGCTGACCATGATCGGGCTCGCCGTGGGGATCGACTACTCCCTCATCGTGGTTTCCCGGTTCCGCGAGGAGCTGGCCCAGGGAAAGGACAAGTTGAGCGCCATCGAGATTATTGGCGACACGGCAAACCGGACTGTGTTCTTCAGCGGTATGACCGTGGTGCTGGCGCTGCTGGGGATGCTTCTGGTCCCGCTCAACATCTTCCGTTCCGTGGGACTGGGGCCCATAGTCGTAGTCATCATCGCCGTCATGGCGGCGCTGACACTCCTGCCCGCGGTGCTATCCCTCCTCGGCCCCCGAGTGAACTCGCTGCGCATACCAATAGTGGGGCGCCGGCTTCAACGGACAGAAACAGAGGCCGAGAACAGCACGGGCGGGTTCTGGGGATGGACCACTCGAACGGTCATGCGCTACCCGATTGCCAGCCTTGTGCTCGCCGGAGGGTTGCTGATCGCCGCGGCGGTGCCGGCCCTCAGCCTGGACGTCGGATTCAACGGGTTCAGCTCGTTGCCCCCGGACCTCCAGAGCAGGCAGGCTTACGACATCCTGGAACGGGACTTCTCGGGCGGCACCGGGGCGGTCACCCCGACCAATATCGTAGTCGAAGGCGACACCAATGACCCGGCGGTGGCGGCTGCTGTGGAACGGCTCACCGCATCCCTGGAGGAGGCACCGGACTTCGTCGGGCCGACCTACGAAACCAACGAGGCCGGTACCTTGGGACTGGTCACAGTCCAGTCCTCGGGAGACGCCTACACCGACGAGTCGGTGGACCGCATAGGCCGGTTGCGGGATGTCCACGTCCCCCAGGCACTTGCAGGGGTGGATGCAAGGGTTTACGTTACGGGCGAGAGCGCTTTCAGCAAGGATTTCTTCGACATGGTGGAAAGTGTCACGCCCTGGGTGTTCGTGTTCGTGCTGGGGATGAGTTTCATCCTGTTGACTGTGGTTTTCAGCTCGATCATTGTTCCACTCAAGGCGATCATCCTGAACCTGCTCTCGGTGGGCGCCTCATACGGCATGATCGTGCTGATGTTCGTTCACGGATGGGGCGAGCCGTTGGGATTCCAGCAATCGGACATCGTGGAGGCATGGCTGCCGCTGTTCCTCTTCTGCATTCTCTTCGGCCTCTCCATGGACTACCACGTATTTCTGCTGAGCCGGGTGCGCGAGCGGTTTAGCTCGACTCGAGACAACACCGAGGCAGTCGCCTACGGGCTGCGTTCGACGGCGGGACTGATCACCGGCGCGGTTCTGATCATGGTGGCCGTGTTCTGCGGCTTTTCCACAGGTCAGTTCGTTTCCGCGCAGCAAATGGGGTTCGGACTCGCCTTCGCCATCTTCATTGACGCCACCATCGTCCGGTCTGTGTTGGTACCGGCATCGATGAAGCTGCTGGGCGAGTGGAACTGGTACTATCCGCGGTTCCTCGAATGGGTGCCCCGCTTAGGGATCGAGGGAGCGGTGCGGGAAGAGGAACCCACCCCCGCCGGCATATCAGACTGAGGATTCGTAACGGAGCGTCCCGCGAGCCGTGCCTCCCGCCGCACGATTTCGGAACCGATCGCAAGTCCGAGACCTGGACCGCGCCGAGGGGATCATCTTGCCGACCCGCCAAGAACGGATGGACCTGTTCGGCCGGACCAGCGTCTGCCAGGGCAATAGTGGAGGCGTAGACGGGAGCATTGGGCTGAACCTGTCATCCCGGAGCTAGCTGGGCACGATTTCCTGCTTGGACATTGACCTCAGGAGAATGGATGCCTGTTCCCTTGTTTCCCGGGCCCTGGCCTCCTCTCTTTTTATCCTTCTTAGCTCTCTCAGCCGTCGCATCCGAATGGCATTTTTCCTCCGTCCGTCACTCTTCTGTAAAGCCATGAATGCACGCCTCCTGCCGTGATAATTGATGCCCTGCAACTGAGGAAACCAGACCTCGAGGGCAACTCAATCCTCCTGAAAGCTTGTTCCGGCGGATGTACCGCGCAGACGCTATGCGGCCCTCGTTACAGCAATTCGCCGGAGATGGCCGCAGGACGGCCGGTCCAGAGTTAACCCGGTCGGTGTGTTGATCAACGACCCGATATCGTAGAGATAAACGATGTAGAGCACTATTTACTGTTTCTCCAGTTATCTATTATCATCATCATATTATACATATCTCACACTAAATAATATATGTAAACACATTACGATGTCCTGTCTATACGCTAATTGAGTTTCAGACCAGATAGCATGGCGCGATTACAGATGTGTTCGATTGAAACAGGTTGTGTGGTTGGCTGGCTCCGGCCGAGAGGGACATTTCCGGGGGGGTGGAAGCTGGAACAAGGAGGCGGGCGCTGCGCTAGCCACCGACGGCTGGCCCGACAGAAGGATGGATGAAATCAGCAACCTGCCGATGCCCGCGGCCCACTCGTGGCCGGGACGGCGTGAATGGGAAGTAGGGCTGGTGAAATGAAGCGAGCAGCGGGCCGCATACAATTATGACAGCCGATTCGAGATAAGGTACGGCAACTACCCGCGAATCAAGCCCTGGCTCCAGCACTACCAGGACCCCTATCTCCCACCGTGGTACCAGACGCCCAGCCTTAAGACGATTTCCTGCGTGTCCGGGAACGGCTTGAACTTCTGCGGCATCATCGAGACTCATCAGGAGCAGGGAAAACTAAAACCAGCAGGAAAGAATCAGGGTGGACGGGCAAGACCACCCCGGCGGCGTAAACGTCCCTATGGCCGGGTCCCAGACAAGCAGGATCCGCTGGCCGAAACCGGCGATAGGGGGCTGGATTGGACCGGTTACGCTCATCGCGGCCGACTCCGTCACACTGGCTATTCCCTGGGCCGATCCGAAACGACCATTGAAGCCGCTGCTGGTGCTTAGGACCGGCCAACGAAACAGGAGCGGTTCCAGGGTGAGTCTCTCCGCTATTCCCGCCTTTGCGAATCTGATAGAATCCCATAACAGTTCGCCGTCGCCTCCGGCGCGCGTCGCACCCCCGGCCGAGGTCCGCGGCCCCCCGCCATCAGTGGACACAAACGGCAAGCGACTCACGCGCAGGGGCGCGGCACCGCCCAACTATGCATCAGGAGGAGTTCCATGCCATCATTCTGGGAAAATATAAGGTTCGCAGACGAAAGCGAAGATGTAATGGTGTCACAAGGGATGGACATGGCGACCTACGTGAGTCACCCCGCGCCGTCCGAGGGCAGCAGCTTTCCGGCGGTCATTGTGATCATGGAGGCCTTCGGCGTTACCCGTCACATCGAGCAGATATGCGACGAGTATGCCCGACACGGCTATGTGGCGGTCGCACCGTCCCTCTATCACCGCCAGCACCCCAACGCGAAGCTGGGGTACGACCAGATGCCGCAGGTGATGCAGTATATGGGGGCACTGAACGACGACGAAATCGTTCAGGACGTCAATGAGACCATCAACTACCTGCAGAACCGGTACCAGCGGACCCGGGGCAACAAGATCGGCATCGTCGGCTACTGTGTCGGGGGTCGCATAACCTACCTGGCGGCCACCAGTTGCCCGGGGCTAAGCGCAGCTTCGGTCTACTACGGCGGCCGTATACTCGTGCCGTTCGGCGACGGCCCCGCTCCCATCGAACGCACATCCAACATCAAGATTCCCGTCATGGGCAATTTTGGCGAAGACGACGCCAACCCGACGCCGGAGGACGTGGCCCAGATAGAAGAGGCCCTGAAGGCGGCGGGCGTCACCTATGACTTCAAGATGTACCCAGGAGCCGGTCACGGTTTCAACTGCGACGAGCGCCCCGACTACCGGGAGGACGCGGCAGCGGACGCACTGGCCCGCACCCTGGGCTGGTTCGACCGGCATGTAAAGAACTAGGCCGCGTTCGGATTCGGGCAGAAAGTGGGGCGGGTATTATACCCGCCCCTAGTCGTCACGCTGCGCATATTACCCAACCCGCACGGACCAGTCAGTGCGGCGGCTGGGGCTTCTGGCCCTCCACGAAGGTGTTGCGGAACCGGTAGAGCGTGAATTCGGGCTCCACCGGGGCAACGGGGAGATAGCCCACCTCTTCAACCTTGGCCACGATAAAGTGCGGTCCGTCGCTGCTCAGGGCACTGGACAGAACTCCCTCGTATTCCTCCAGATCGCTCACGGTCGTGGTGCTTGCAATACCGCAGGATATTGCCACCTGCTCCAAGTCGGTGCCGGTGCCAGTGTGGCTCGTCTGGTTTCCGGTCTGGCCCCAGGCCTCATTGTCGTAAACGACAACTATCAGGTTCTTGGGCTGCTCCCGGCCGATGGAGGCCAAGGCACCCATGTTCATCAGCAGCGAACCATCGCCGTCCAGGGAGATGATCTGCTCGTCTGTGGCCAGGGCCATACCCAGAGCCAGCGACGAGACCAGACCCATGTTGCCATAGGTGTAGAAATTGCGGTCCCGGTGGCCGGCGTGCCATAGCTCGTCGGAGGTAGGACCGAGGTTGCCGACGATGGCCCGGTCGCCGGCCAGCCTCAGGGTCAGGGCAGTGGCGTCGAACCTACGCAATTTTTCCTCCGTGCAGCCTCTGGGTGAGGCAGATGGCGACGGGCTGCCGGTTGGCGTGGCACAGCTTCAAGGCGCCGTCGAGAAGGTTGTCCATCCGGTAGTCGTCGTCAATGGTGTAGTTGACCACGCCGAAAAGGTCGAGGATGGGGACTGTGGTCCTTCCCATGGGGACCTGGGAGATGTTGAATTCCCCGGTCCCGCCCCGCATGTTTATGAAGAACGGGATGGGCGTGCGAGCCGGGATGCAGAGGCTGGCCAGGGCGTTGATGCTATTGCCGAAGCCGCTGGTCTGCATGAACACGGCCGCGTTGCGTCCGGCGGCGTAGGAGCCGACAGCGATGCCCACGGCCTCCTCCTCCCGGGTTGCCGAGACCAGGTGGAAGAAAGGGTCCTGGTCGATGATCCGGGTCACCCGGTGAATCGACGAGTCAGGCACATACGCAATGAGCGAGGTGTCCCAGTCCTTGAGGGCCTGGACTATGAGGTGGGCCCAGTTTTCGGAACGCTGGCTGGGTTGTGTCACGATCCTGTCCTGTAGCAGGGCCAACCCGTCGCCGTCTGCACAGGCAGCGTCGCGGGGCCGGGCCGGATTTGTGCGTACCGCGTTGAAACATATCAGCGTCCCCCGGTAATGTCAAAGCGGGATGACGGCCGTATCCCCTACGGGGCGGAAAGGTCATTCCCTGGGCGGAATTCCTGGAGATCCGCAGCCCGGCCCGCCCGAAGGTGCGGTGATGGCGCAGCCTGCCATCGATAGCGGACGCGCCCGTGCATCGTGTGCTAGAATACCGTCATGGCTCAGCAGCAGGACACACCCATCTATTGGGACCAGCACGCCACCAAGTGGAACCTCACCCTCATCTTCTCGGTGGTCGTGGCAGTGCTGGGCATTTTCATGCAGGCCGTGCTCCTGATCATTCTCGGCCTGGGCATGGCCGCCTACAGCTGGCTCACCACGCCCAGGCAGTTCCTGCTCTACCGCGACTCCATGGTGATCGTTTATGGATTTCCCCGAACCCGGGTCATTTCCTTCGCGGAGATCTCGCACGTCGAACTCCTGGCCCTGCCCCTGGGCGAGCGTCTGCGAATCCGAATGGTGTCGGGTAGCCGGATGATGCTGATGATGCGGGACCCGGGAACATTCAGGGGCCACCTGGAGGACGCGCTGGCCCGCTACCACGGCGAGCAAAGCGGGGCCGCTTACGTCGACGGGGCCATTCTCTCCAGGGGCAGCGACCAGGAAATGGATCCATCATTTGACGACGGGCCACAGGAGCTGCAGGCCGACGTGGAGACCTACAGCAGCGGACAGGACCTGGCTGATCTTTCCGAGTCCCCGGACCCGTCTAGCCAAGCCGAAGAAAGCATTCCGGCGGTCGCAGAGACTTATACCGGGCACGTTGAGGAAGCCTCCCGCAGCTCCGGCAGCTATACGGAAACCCCGGAGCCCGACTTTTCCGGCGAAGGACGTTCCATGTACGACGCCAGTGTGGAAGTGGAGACCACCCAGAATGAGGAGGAGCCGCCCGAAAGGCCGCGCAGTCCATACTGAGGGGCCTTTCATCGGTACGGCTGATAGAGGAAGCAGAAGAGACCGGGAATGACATCCCGGTCTCTTTATTTCGGTCCGGCGGCAGTGGCTTCGGCGTGCCTCGGAAAGGCTAACGAAGGACATCCTCCGCCAGTTTCTCCATGGCGGGGAACGCCTCGCCCGGGGCACTGGAGGGCAACCGCACGGTGGCCATCGTTGCCCCGGCATCCTCCATGCGCCCGATCTCGTCCAGGTCCGCCGCTCCGGAGACACAGATTTCAATACTCTTCGGGTCCCGTCCGGCCGACACCGCCAGTTCATCCAGTGTGGCCCGTGCTGCCTGAACGTCCCCGGGGGTAGCGCGCACCGGCATCCACCCGTCCCCGTAGGCGACCACCCGCCGGAAGACATTGCGGGCCGCGCCACCCAGGAACACCGGGGGATGCGGCTTCCGGGCAGGCTTGGGGTACATCTTGACCGGAGGAAAGTCGTAGTATCGGCCGTGATACTCGGCCTCGTCCTGCGTCCAGAGCGCCTTCATCACCTCGATGGCCTCCCGGGTCTGGGTCCAGCGATGCTCGAAGTCGCCGCCCATGATCTCGGTTTCCTCTTGCAGCCACCCGGCACCGATTCCGAAAATGAACCGTCCTGCGGACTGGTGGTCAAGGGCGGCTATCTGCTTCGCCTGCACCAGTGGGTTGTGTTCGGGCACCAGGCATACGGCGGTCCCCAATTTGATACGGTTGGTATTGGCCGAGGCCATCGCCAGCCCGATAAACGGGTCCCCCAGATCCGCCATGAAGGGCGGGATGGAACCGTCGGGTGTGCCTCCGTACCTCGAGTTTGAGTGCACCGGGATTACGGGATGCTCCGGCAGCCAGAAGGAATCGAATCCCACATCCTCCGCCTTGCGGGCCAGCTCCGCCGGGCCCATGGAGTTGCTGTTGATCACGGTGCTTACACCAATCTTCATCCTTCCTCTCCTTGCGGGACCTTTTCAATGTAGTCTCGGTCCCTCCTAGTACCGGACAATCCGCTACTCCCGCGAAAACGGGAGTCCATAAAGCCTCATTTGCATAGAGGCCGCATTCTCGTTCGCCCGGTAATGACGAACCAACCTTGAGGAGGCCCTTCTCCTCGTGCTTCTCCGCCCTACGACGAACGCCGTGATAGTATCATATGTGCCTGCGCAAAGTCGGCGGGGTGATCGCCAACAGGATTGCAGCCCTCTCCCGGAGGAAGCGCAAATGACGTTCACGCAATCGATCGCGGTCTGCTTCCAGAAATACATAGTTTTCAGCGGCAGGGCGTCCCGCTCGGAGTACTGGTGGTTCTTCCTCTTCACCCTGATCGTGCGGCTGATCACGACGTGGATTCCGGTGCTGAACGTCATAGTTGCCCTGGCCCTGTTGCTGCCCTCTCTCGCGGTCACAGTGCGGCGACTGCACGACACCAACCGGACCGGCTGGTGGGTGCTGCTGCCCATAGGACTGGCCGTGGGAGGCGCCGTAGCCGGGGCCGTCCTGACCTTTGCGGGCCTCGGAGCCCTTGGCATTGCCCTGGTGGCACTGGGGTCGATCGTAGGATTCGTTGTCTTACTGGTGTTCCTGGTGCAGCCCAGCGATCCCGGTCCCAACCAGTACGGTGCCAATCCCCTACAGCAGAGTCCCGGCCCCGGCGGCTACGGCTATCCCCAGAGCGGGCACCCCTACTCATCCCATCAGCCAGGTGGCTCTGGCATCTCCGCTCCTGGGCCCGAGGACCAGTACCTACTCCCCGAAGCAACGAACAGAGACAATGAGGAAAGCCGAACGTACTGCACCAATTGCGGCATGCAGCTACAGCCCGACGCCCGGTTCTGTTCTGTGTGCGGGACGGCGGCCTGATCCGCCATCGGAACGTCCCCCCGGCAAACATCGCGATCTCCCGCTACAAGACGTGCGGGAGACCTGAGGAGGTATTCTTGGGCCCAGTCCAGTCGGTCCAGTCGGCATATCGAAACTACGCCAATTTCAGTGGCAGGGCTACCCGTCCGGAGTTCTGGTGGTTCGTGCTGTTTCTCTGGCTCAGCCTGGTCCTGTTCGCCCTTCCGGGCATCGGCGCCGTTCTCTGGCTGATACTGTGGCTAGCATCCATAATACCGATGCTGGCCCTGACCTGCCGGCGACTGCACGACACCGGACGGACCGGCTGGTGGGGATTGCTGTACCTGCTCGGCCCGCTGGGTACCATTATTCTGTACATCATGTGCGCGCCAGCCGGCAACCCGTATAACAATCGGTATGGCCCAGTCCCACAGCCGTCCCAGCGGAGCGCTGGCGGAGCCTCTGGCCCGCAGCAGGGACTGCCCCACGCGCCTCCTCCGCCTCCCACCAGCGTATCCGGACCGGCAGGCCCGACTGCGACCCCGGCGACGCCTCCCCCAGTCTCGCCCCCCGACCCGAACCAGCCACGATATTGCACCCAGTGCGGGATGAACCTGCAGCCGGCGGCCCGGTTCTGCACCGTCTGCGGCAAGGCTGTCTGAGGCGGGGTCAGCGGCGCGGCGGGCGCAACCGATCGCAGGCCGGTGACCGGTACCTCCAGGCATCTGTCCTTTTCAGGCGGTCCTGTCCGCCTCACGCAACCATGTCAATGATAGAGACCGGGCCTGCCGGTCCGAATACCGGTGGCTTAACCTTTCTTGGTGGTGCTGATCCCCATCTTCATTGGCAGCGTGGCGTGTCCTCCGGCCCCGTGTTCTGCGGCGGCTGCGGGGCGGCGCTGTAGCCGGCACCACCTTCGGATGCCCGCCGGATGCACTGCGCGAGACCGTGGCGGCACATCCCCTGTGTTAGAATGGGCGCGGCTTTCCAGACAACCATTGGGGACTCTACGCCATGAAAATCTCCGGCTCCCGGACCCGCATCCTGCACACTCCAGCCGACGATCCCCTGGCCAACAGCCTCCCGGATACCGGACGGCAACGGGCCTTCGTCACCCTGGAGATGACCACCGATGAGGGAGTGGACGGCGTCGGCCTGACGTTCATTCCGGCGCTGACCGCCAGCCCCGTGGCCAGCGCCCTGCGAGGCACCGTCGACGCCCTGGCAGAACTGACCGTTGGCGAGGACCCAATGGAGATCGAGGGCATCGTCGCCCGGCTAGGTGAGGCCACCTCCGGCGCCGGCCCCGGCGGCATCCTGACCATGGCCATGGCCGCCGTGGACATGGCCCTCTGGGACATCAAGGGCAAGGCTCTCGGGCAGACCGTCGCCTCCCTGCTGGGCGGTTACCGCAGCAGCGTCCCCACCTACGCCAGCGGCGCCCTGATGCGGCCGGTGAACGTAGAACGCCTGGCCGAGATCGGCCCGATGCTCGTCGAGAAAGGCTTCCGCCAGATGAAGACGCAGATGGGCGCCGAAGCCTCGGCCAACCGCGAGGTGGACCGCATCCGCACCCTGCGCGATGCCGTGGGCGACGACATCGACCTGATGTGCGATATCAACCAGCTCTGGAGCGTGAACCGCGCCATTGACGTGGGGCACCGTGTCGAGGACTACCACCTGTACTGGCTGGAGGACGTGGTCGCCGCCGATGACTACCAGGGCATGGCCAAGGTGGCCGACGCCCTTTACACCCCCATCTGCTCCGGCGAGTACCTCTACGGCGTCAATCCCTTCCGGCAGCTCATCGAGAACCGGTCGGTGGACATCGTGATGATCGACCTGCTGCGCGTCGGCGGCATCACTCCCTGGCGCAAGGTCGCCGCCATGGCCGAGGCCTTCAACCTGCCGGTGGTCAGCCACCTGGTGCCGGAGATACACATCCAGCTAATGGCCTCCATCCCCAACGGCCTGACCGTTGAGTACATGCCCTGGTCGCTGCGACTGTGGGAGGAGACGCCGGCCTTCGTCGATGGCAGCCTCCACGTTCCGGACAAACCCGGCCTGGGCCTAGCCTTCGACCAGGATGCCCTTCGCCATTACGCCGTGGCGTAACGCACTCCAGATACGAACAGGAAGGAGAGACTATGGTTGCTCAGCTTCGCACGTACACCATCAACCGGGGCATGATGGACTCCTGGCTCAAGGTATTCGATGAGGAGATCCGCCCGATCCACGACAAGATAGGGATGCCCATCTCGGCGACGTTCGTCAACGCCGACCGCAACGAGTTCATCTGGATTCGGAATTTCAACAGCGTCGACGAGATCCCGGAGAAAGAAGCGGCCTACTTCGCCTCCGACGAGCGCCAGGCCCTAGGCGACAAGCCCACCAGCCACATCGCGAAGATCGAGGTCAAGGTCATCGAGAGGGTCCTGCAGCCCGCCGGCGTCGCCTAGAGGCACCCATCCGTTGGCAAAGCGGGAGAGCCGGCAAGATGCCCGGCTCTCTTGTCGTTTACGCCCCCTTCCTCATCTCGACGTGGAGGATGCCCGCCTCCATGAATGTCTCGCCGCGCTCCTCGTACCCGTGCCTGGCGTAAAAAGCCTTCACGTAGTCCTGGGCGTGCAGCACGAACTCCGTCGCTCCCCGCTCCCTGGCCTCGTCCTCCAGGAACCGCAGGAGCAGCCCGCCCACTCCGCCGCGCCGGTACGGCCGGTCGACGGCCATCCGACCGATGCGAGCCGAGTTCCCTTCCACCATCGCCCGGCCCGTGGCGATGGCTCGACCCTGCTCGATAGCGATGGCGTGGGTGGCGACGGCGTCGTACCCGTCCAGCTCGATCTCTGGAGCGACGGACTGCTCGTCCACGAAGACACGGAAGCGGATTCCGACCGCCGCCTCCATCTCCTCCTCGGTCTCCACCAGCTTGACAGTGATCTGGCTCATGCCACCAACTGTCCTAAAAAACGATCACGCCGCGGCCGATCTCGCCCTTGTCCATGTCGTCGTAGGCCTCGTTGACCTGGTCCAGGGTGTAGTGCCGAACCACCAGCTCGTCCAGGTTCAGCTTGCCAGCGTGGTACAGGTCGTTGAACTTGGGCATGTCGACCCGGGCATGGGTGGAGCCGTAGTAGGTGCCCCGCACCGTCTTTTCGTTGCGCACCATGTCCACCGCGTTCAGCGGCGCATCGGCGCCGAAGGGCGCGATGCCCACCAGTGTGCAGATACCGGACTTCCCGGTCATGTCGTAGGCGTTCTTGATGGTCTGGGTCGCCCCCACGACCTCGAAGGCGAAGTCAACTCCCTTGCCGCCGGTGATCTGCCTGACCCGCTCCACCGGGTCGCCGTCGGAGGCGTTGACCGTGTGGGTGGCCCCAAACTTCATGGCGAACTCCAGCTGACTCTCGCGCAAGTCCACCGCGATGATCCGGGTGGCGTTGGCGAGGGCTGCCCCCATGATCACGTTGATGCCGACGCCACCGCAGCCGACCACCGCCACGGTGCTGCCGGGCGTCACCTTCGCGCTGTTGATCACCGCACCGACGCCGGTGGGCACGCAGCAGCCGATGAGCGCCGCCTGCGGCATGGGGGTGGGCATGTCAATGGGAACGCAGCCCATCTCGGGCAGCACGGCATACTCTGCGAAGCAGGCCACCTTGCCCATGTGATGAATTCGGGTGTCGCCCTTGTGCAGCCTCTGGGTGCCGTCGAGCATGTTGGGACCGGTGGACATGTGGTTGTCGCACACCTGGGAGTTTCCCGAAAGGCAGGAGTTGCAGCGCCCGCAGGCAGTCACGAAGGACAGGACCACCTGCTGACCGGGCCGTACCGAGGTTACACCAGGCCCCACGGCCTCCACGGTGCCGGCGCCCTCGTGGCCCAGCACCACCGGCAGCGCGATGGGAGCGTCACCGTGCATGAAGTGGCGGTCGCTGCGGCAGATGCCCGCCGCGCCGATCTTCACCAGGACTTCCCCCTCTTTGGGGTCGTCCAGCTCAACGTCCTCGATAACCAGGGGCGTCTTCGTTTCGTACAGAACTGCGGCCTTCAATGCGGGACTCCTATGCTATCAGTATCGTTAATGCGCTCAGGGTGATACCTGATCGCGGTCTATATTCCACCCCTACACACACCGGTGTCAATCGTGGAAGGGCAGCCGGTCAGGGGCGTCGCGGGGGAGGAGGCGAAATTCGCGGAACTACGAAGACGCGAACACCGAGGCCTGCTCAGGGACCCAAAAAGGGCGAAGCGGGAAAGATGAGACGGAATTTTTCCCACGGGTTCCCATTTTTTCCCATTCTGTACCATTTTCGCCGGATTTCAGGGGCATTTTGTATCTGGAGCGTCGAGCAGAGGAGCGAAATTTCAAAAAGCGTCCCAAACCTTCCCATTTCGTCCCTCTTTGAGTTTCAAGGGCAATTCCAGACCGTTCGCCTGGGAGGCCGGCTCCCAGAAACATGGCAGACTGAATATGAAAAGCGGTAACCACACCAACAAATGTTACTAGGAGGTCACAAGGCCTGGCAACAAGCAGGTGTCATTAAATCGTGCATGAGCGACACACCCAAGACCTCCTGGATTTCGACGAGAACCAATGCAGCCCGTTCCTGGTGAGCTTGTCGAACCACCAACGGACGGACCTTCGACATCAGTGCCACCAGATCCTGCTACCATTGAAGCCATGGCGACAGACCGTGCCGGATGGTGGGAACATAGGACCAGTTGCCATCCGCGGTCTCAGTCCGACCGGCCCTTGCGCAGGACGGAGTCCCTGCCGTTGCCATGGGAGGAGAGGGGCCGGATTGTTCATCCGCCCACGAAAGCATCCGCGAAGGCGTCGATAAGGTCCTCGACCCGCTCCGCGATCAACCTTCCGTCGGCGATGACGTCCCGCAGTCTCCAGCGGCCGAAGATCACCATGGCGTAGGTGGCGGGACCGCAGACTAAGATCAGGTCCGGTTCCCCTGGACCCTCGATCTCGAAGCTCGCTCCCTCGGGCGCCAGGACGACGTCCACTGCCGAGGGATTCGGGACGCCGAGGGTGAACCGGTAGCGAACGGCCCGTTGCCGCGATGAGTCCGCACGGAAGGCCCGCCGCACGGCCCGGCCCGACGCGTACACCAGTCCCGGCAGGCTGTCCTCGGCCAGCTTTGCCTCGGGGTCGAAGGCCCAGCGCATGTCCCACTCGTGCATCGCCAGCTCGGCGATGCGAATGTCGGCCTTGGAACGCACCGTCTCGGGCCGCAGCCGGTGGTAGCATAGCTTGTCCCAGTCCTCAGGCTGCACCAGCGACAGCACCCGGTCGAACTCGCCGTTGACCCTCGCGAACTCCGCCAGCAGCCCGTCGCCCAGCTCCAGCCGCAGCTCCACGGCCCGACGGTCCAGGTCCAGGCGGAACTGGTCCTCGCTGATGGGAGGGTCGTCGGTGAATCCCGGCGTCGGCGACAGGTCTCCGGCAAGGCCGCGCTGGATCTGGTCGGGGAGAGGGGCGCCCCGCTCGATCAGGTGTCCCACCACGTCGCCCACCGTCCAGCCCTCGCAGGCGCTCTGCCGGGTCAGGTCCTCAACGCTCAGGGTGCCCAGAAAGTATTCGATCCGCCTCCCGGCCCGGGCGATCTCCTCCCGCCGTGCTTCGTCCGCGTTCATGCACACTCCGTTCTGCTGCCTGAAAGTCCGCGTTGGCGAATTGTCCCGTCCGCATCTCGCGCATGTCAACTTTGGGGATGCCAATATCCTCCGGCCAGCACGGAGTTCCTTGCAGGGACGTTTTGGGGGATAATGGCCGCTGAGCACCAATGACGGTTGAGAGGTGACGAAGATGTCCCAGTTGAGCGAAATCGCAGCCCCGGTGGCCACCCTGTTGCGGGAGACCGGGCAGAGCGTCAGCGTTGCGGAGTCCTCCTGCGGCGGGCTGATCTCGGCGGCCCTGGTGGCCATCCCGGGCGCCTCCGACTACTATGTCGGCGGTAGCGTCATCTACACCCGCGTCGCCCAGAGGGGCCTGCTGCTGGTCCCCGACATTGCCATGGAGGGGAAACGGGCCAGCTCCGAGCCCTACGCCCAGCTCAACGCCCGCACCACCATGCGCGCCCTCGGCACCGACTGGGGACTGGCCGAGACCGGCGCCAGCGGCCCCACAGGCAACCGGTACGGCGACAACTACGGCCATGCCTGCATCGCCGTGGCCGGTCCGGTGGAGAAGGTGATCACCGTGGAGACCGGGGACCCCGATCGCGAGGCCAACATGTGGGTCTTCGCCCAGCGCGCCTTTGATCTCCTAGCGGAATGTATCCGCGAGTACCAGGGGTAGTCGGGCCCACCGGAGGGTGACAACTATGTCCGAAGTGGAAACAAAGCTGGCGGCGCTGGGGTATGAACTCCCCGAGGCCCCGCCTCCCCTGGGCAACTACCTGCCCATCACCCGCAGCGGCAACATCATGTGGCTGGCCGGCGTCGGCTCCCGGCTTTCCGACGGCCGCCGCATCGTCGGCAAGCTGGGCGCGGACCTGACCATTGAGCAGGGACAGGAGGCGGCGCGCTGGGTCGCGCTGAACCTGCTCGCCCGCATGAAGGCCGAGCTGGGCGACCTGGACCGGGTCACCCGCATCCTCAAGGTGGTGGGCATGGTCAACAGCGACCCCTCCTTCACCGAGCAGGCCCTGGTGCTCGACGGCATATCCGACCTGTTCGTTGACCTATACGGCGAACGCGGCCTCCACGCCCGTTCCGCGCCGGGCATGGCCGCCCTCCCCGGCAACATCGCCGTCGTCTGCGACTGCGTCATCGAGGTGGACGGAGGGTAGCCGCGATGGTCCGGGACACCCTGCTCTACAACGAGCTGGCCTACCTGTGGCCCACGATCAGCCCGCCTGAGGACTACGCCGTCGAGGCAGAGGACTGGCGCAACGCTCTGCGCCGCTACCTGGGGGCCGGGCGTCACACCCTGCTGGAGCTGGGCGTCGGCGGAGGCCATAACCTGTCGCACCTGACCGCGGAGTTCGACGCCGTTGCCGTCGATATTTCGCCCCGGATGCTAGAGCTGTCCCAGTGCCTCAACCCCACCGTTGAGCACCACCTGGGCGACATGCGCAGCTTCCGGCTGCCTGGGCGTAGATTCGACGCCGTGCTGATTCACGACGCCGTCTGCTACATGCTGACGGAGGACGACCTCCGCGCCGCCTTCGCCACCGCCCGCGCCCATCTGCGGCCCGGCGGCCTGCTGCTGGTGGGCCCCGACCTCGTCCGCGATACCTTCCGTCCCGGCATGAAGCTGAGCTGGTCCACGGAGAGGGACGGCGTGCAGGTGAACACCGAAGAGACCGTCTACGACCCGGACCCCACGGACAGCCAGGTGGAGTCCCACTTCACCTACACCATCAACGAGCGGGGCGCCATCCGGGTGGAACGGGACGTACACGTCACCGGCCTGTTCCCCATCGCCACCTGGATGTCGCTTATGGAGGAGGCCGGCTTCCGCACCGACCGCATTCCCCTCCCCGGCGACGGGGACGGCTGCGGGGAGCACCTCTTCTGCGGGGTGCTGCAGCCGGAGTAGGCCCTTACCTCACCCGGCTCCGGTTGACTCCTTCGTCCTGGAAAACCGCTGGGGCGGGTTTCAAACCCGCCAACTCGACCCGGTGAACCGTAGGGGCGGGCTTCAACCCCGCCAACTCGACCCGGTGAACCGTAAGGGCGGGTTTGAAACCCGCCCCTACACCGAACGAATAAACTGTCCTGGAGGGTGTTCCTAACGCACCAGCGTCTCCGCCATCTTTTCCAGCTGGTCGCCCATCTCCCGCTCGGTGTCGCAGTGGTTCGGCCAGACGCATACCCGCAGCGCACCGGCGTTCAGGAAGTCGTCCACTTCCTGCCGCGTCGTCTCCGGTGCCCGGCCAAAGACTGAGATGGTCAGCGACTCCGGGTCGCGGCCTCGCTCGTCGGCCAGTACGTCCAGCACCTTGCGCCCCTCCTCGATCTGGTGCGGCTCCACCCGGTTGGGCAGCCAGCCGTCACCCCAGCGGGCCACGCGCTGCAGTACGTTGCGGGCCATGCCGCCCAGCAGGATTGGCGGGTGCGGCTGCTGCACCGGCTTCGGGTACATGTACACCGGCGGGAAGTCGTAGTAGTGGCCGTGGAACTCCGCCTCGTCCTTGGTCCACAGCTCCTTCAAGGCTGCCACGGCCTCCCGGGTCTGGGTCCAGCGGTGATCGAAGTCGCCGCCCATCATCTCGGTCTCCTCGCGGTTCCAGCCCGCGCCGATGCCAAAGACGAAGCGGCCGTTGCTGTGCCGGTCCAGCACCGAGATCTCCTTGGCCAGGATCAGGGGGTTGCGCTCGGGGACCAGCGTGATGCCGGTGCACAGCTTGATCTTGCTGGTCACGGCCGCGGCCATGGCCAGGGAGATGTAGGGCTCGGAGAAGTGGGCGTAGGTCCACGGGATCTCCCCGCCGGTTGCCGGGAAGGGGCTGGCGCTGTGGACCGGCAGGATGGGGTGTTCGTGGTACCAGAGGGACTCGAAGCCCAGTTCCTCGGTCTTCCTGGCGACGAAGGCCGGGTCCAGGGTGTAGGCCGGCAGCGGCACGATAACTCCAACGGACATGTTATTTCTCCTGAAGGTTTTCTGAATTTCTCGGTCAAACGCGGAGCAAATTCCCTCTCCATAGGGGAGGGTTTGGGTGAGGGCGTTTCCTCTAGGTTGTCGCCCCCAAGACTACCATGATTACGCCCCCAACGCTCAACACCGTGCCCAGCACCAGCACCCAGTTCAGCGACTCCATCTGGCGCAGGAACATCGCCGCCAGGGCCAGCGCGATGATCGGCTGGCTGGCATAGATCGGCGTAACGATGGTCACGTCCGCCCGGCTCAGGGCGTGAAACAGCGAGGCCACGGCGATGCCCTGCAGCAGGCCGGCCAGGCAGCAGATGCCCACGTAGCGCATGGGCTGGTGCCGGATGCTGTCGATCACTCCCCGGTGTATCAGGGCGAACAGGATCGCTCCGCCGAAGACCAGGGCGAACCCCGAGGCCACGAAGGGCGGCACGAGGGCCAGGCTGCCCAGCACGTGCCGGCTGATCGCGTCCCGCGTGACGAAAGCCAGCGATCCGCCGAAGGCCAGCAGGTATCCCAGCTTGCGGATCTCGATGGCTCCGGGCTCCCGCCGCCGCGGCAGCATCACCATCATCAGCCCACCGGCGATGATGGGAGTCCCGATGATGACCAGCAGGTTGGGCCGTTCCTGGAGGATGAGGAAGCCGATGGCGAAGGCCATCAGCGGCTGCAGCGAGATCATGGGCACGGTGCGCGCCGCGCCCACCATCCTGATGGCCGTGTTGTGCAGCACCCTGGCCCCGCAGTAGGCCAGGATGCCCATCAGGGTGATCCAGCCGTAAGCCTCCAGGGGCAGCGTCTTGATTTCGCCGAAGTTGACGGCGAAGGCGATGCTGGTGACCAGGATGGCGCCAACCAGCACCGTGTAGAAGGTGGCCACCGGGGGCGCAACGTGCTGCGTTCCCACGCGCATCAGGACGCTGCCCGAGGCGAAGCCAAGGGCGGAAACGAAGGACAGTACGACCGCGACTACCACTCTACGGCAAGCTCAGGGCAGGCTCATGACAGCCATTCAGCCACGCGCTCTCCGATCATGATGGCGGAGGCGTTGGTATTGGCCCTCGGCACCCTGGGCATCACCGAGGAGTCGGCCACCCACACTCCCCCGACGCCCCGCACCTTGCAGTGCTGGTCCACCACGGCCATGGCGTCGTCCTGCGTCCCTATCCTGCAGGTGCCCGAGACGTGGCGAGCCGAGCTGACGGTGCGCTTCATCCACAGGTCCAGGCTGTCGTCGTCGTTCAGCACCTCGTCCGTGGGCGCGATCCGGCCCTCGCAGACTTGCCGGTATGCCTCGGTCTCCAGCAGCGCTGCCGCCATGCGCACGCCGTCCCGCAGTCGCCGGGTGTCCTCGGGATGCTGGAAGTAGCGGTAGTTGAAGCTTGGCTGCACCGACGGGTCTGCCGAGGCCAGCCGCAACCACCCCGAGCCCTCGGGCAGCTCCAGCACGCACGACACCCGGGCCGTGCCGTCGTCCATCACCTCGCCGGTCAGCGCGTTGAATATCGAGCTGGTGGTCAGCATCATGTCGCTGACGTGGGAGGACCCCTCGGCGGTGTAGCGCAATGCGATGCGGGTGCCCTGGTTGTCGGCCGCCAGGGTCACCCCCTCCTTAACCCGGAAAGATATCGTGGTGATGGCGTGGTTCCACAGGTTCTGGCCCACTCCTGGCGACTCGTGCACCACCGGAATGTCGAACTCCTCCAGCTGCTCACGAGGCCCTACCCCGGACAGCATCAGGATGTGCGGCGACTTCAACGCCCCAGCGGACAGCACGATTCTGTCGGCCTCGACGAGGAACGTCTCGCCGCCGCTCTCCGCCTCAACTCCGACAGCCCTGTCTCCCTCGAACACGATGCGCCGCACGAACACGTCGCCGCGGACGGTGAGGTTCAGGCGGTGGCGCGCCGGGCTCAGGTGCGTCAGGGCCGTGCTCATCCGCACGCCGTTCATGTTGTTCATCGGCACGGTGGCCACGCCCAGGTGCTCCGGGCCGTTCATGTCCGAGGCCACTCCGTGGCCCGACTCCAGGCAGGCCCGGTGGAAGACCGACTGGATCTCCGGCCAGTTGCCTCCGTTCTCCCGGCGGGTGATAGGCAACGGCCCGTCGGAGCCGTGAAAGTCGTCCTGGATATCGAGGTCCGTCTCCATCATGCGGTAGTAGGGCAGCACGTCCAGGTACGACCACTCGTGGGCGCCACTCTCCACCCAGATGTCGAAGTCCTCCGGCAGCCCCCGCAGGAAAACCTGCCCGTTGATGGAGCCTCCGCCACCGATAACCTTGCCCTGGGCCACGTGGGTCGGACCCTGTTCCTCTGACAGGATGCCGCTCAGCGCCCAGTTGTGTTTCGAGTCCGGTGCCTCGGCAGTGCGGGTGTGGCCCTGCCGGATGTCGTCGGGCAGGTTCTCCGGGTCGGGATAGTCCGGCCCCGCCTCCAGCAGCAGTACGGACAGCTTGGGATTCTCGGACAGCCGCGCCGCCACCACGGAACCGGCGGACCCGCCGCCGACAACAATCACGTCATACTTCACTTGACCTCCAGATGGGGGCAACTTCCCCTGCTTTGTTCCCTGTGCTGCGGACTACTCTATCGACGCGAGGAACTCCTCGGCGCTGACTACGGTGGCCTGGCGGGGATAGACCTTCTCGGTCAGCACCCGGTGCACCTCCGGGTCCGGGTCGGAGCAGGCGTCGGACACCACGACCAGGTTGTAGTTGACGTCACAGGCCCAGCGCACGCAGGAAAGAACGCAGCCGCTGGTGGCCACGCCCATCAGGACCAGCGTGTCCCGGCCCGCTTCGCGCAGGTCCACGTCCAGCGACGTGGTGGAGAAGGGCCCGGGCCGGGTCTTGGTGATCACCCGCTCCCCTTCCGCCGGCACCACGCCATCGTGTATCTCCACGTCGGGGGCATACTCAGCGAGTGGGACCCCGCGGTGCACCACGTGAAACACTGGAATGCCCGCCTTTCGCGCGCCATCCAGTACCCGTGCCGCGTTGCGCACCACCGCCTCCGGCTCCGAGGCATAGTTGTTCACGATACGCTGCTGGAAGTCCATGATGATGACGGCAGTCCTCGTCGTATCGATTTTTGTAGCTGCTTGGGTCATATCGCTTGCCTCCCGGCTTAGTCTGCTCTTGTTCAGGTGGGCCTCATCTCCATGCTCGGGGATTGCACTGTTTCCTGTTAGCCCACCTCGCCGTTGGCCCAGGCTCGTATCAGGTGGTGGGCGATGGCGGTGGGACCCGGGACGGCCAGGATCTCGCTGCGCTCTTCCAAGGCCAGCCGCACCTCCTCCCGAGAGAACCACTGAACGTCCGCCATCTCCTCGGCGTCGAAGTGGATTTCATTAGTGGCGGCGTCGGCATGGCAGCCGATCATCAGCGACGACGGAAAGGGCCACGGCTGCGACGAGTGGTAGCGGACGGCGCTGACCTGGATGCCGGCCTCCTCCATCACCTCGCGGGCCACCGCCTCCTCGATCGACTCCCCCTGGTCCATGAACCCGGCCAGGGCCGAGTAGCGCCGCATGGCCACCAGCCGTCCCCGCGACTGCCCCAGCAGGCAGCGCTCGCCGTCGTGCACCACGGTGATCACCACGGGGTCGGTGCGTGGATAGTGCTCGGTGCCGCAGCCCCCGTCCTCTTTGGGACGGCAACGGCGCACCTGGCCGCCCCGGGCGATATAGGTCGGCTGCCCGCAGACGGCGCAGAAGCCGTGGCGGCTGTGCCAACTGAGCTGGGCACGCGCCTGCGCCACCATCCCCGAGTCCTTGCTGCTCATGTATTCCGCAGTGTTACGGGCGTCCTCGAAGGTGAGCCCGTTCCCCTCGATATCCCCCCGGTCGGCGGCCGACACGTCCACCACGAAGTGAGCAATGCCCTCCAGCATGCCCAGGTAGATGCGCTCGGCATCCACGTTGAGCCGACCCATCTCCTCCGGGCTCATCCAGACCAGGGAGTGGTCCTCCGACACTGGCACGTTCAGTTGCCACATCGGCAGCATCCGGCTGGCCGGGTCGGACGCCCGGGCTGTGATCCACTCTTCGTCCCGCCGCTCCACCTCGCCGCGGTCCAGCGGGTTGCCAGCGAAAACATGGGTGATCCGATCACGTCGTTCGTTCATGTTCCCATCCCTTCGGGTTTCGTCGCGCTATTCTACAACAACGGGCAGGCGAATCAGCCCACCGGCAGCTACCGGAGCCGACGGAACTCGCCCGGCGAGCCCCGGCCTATAATGGCTGTGCCGGAAAACGGGAAAGCCGGGAGAGGGATTGGCATGCAGGACAAGCAGGAGACAGAAACGGCGGCGCTGTGGCAGGTGGCGAAGTCTTGCATGAGCCGCCGCCACTTCCTCGCGCTTCTGGCCGTCGGGGGCGCGGGGGCCGTTCTGGCCGCCTGCGGCGTGCCGCAGACCCCGGAGGCGGTCCCCACCGACACCCCCGTAGCGGCGGGAACGGGGCCCGCCGGCCGCTCCATCCTAAAGGACCCGGCACCCTTCATCGTCCATGACGAAAAGAGCTGGGAGGCCCGACTGGAACTGATGCAGGGCCTGGTCACACCCAACGACCTTTTCTTCGTTCGCAACAATTCCGCCAGCATGGACCTCGATGCCGCCTCCTGGCGCCTCACTGTCGAAGGCGACGCCGTCGACACTCCGCTGGAGCTGTCCTACGCCGAAATCCGCAGCCTTCCGGCCCGGGTCCTGATGTGCTACCTGGAGTGCGGCGGCAACCACCGCGCCATGTTCGACCTGGTGCAGGGACGCGCCGCCTCCGGCACGCAGTGGAGGACCGGCGGTGTAAGCAACGGCGAGTGGATCGGCACGCCCCTCCGCGAGGTCCTGACCATGGCCGGCATCAGGGACAGCGCGGCCAGCGTGCTGCTGGTGGGCCTGGATACCGGTTCTCCGGAGGGCGGGTTCCGCCGCGTCATTCCTGCCGACAAGGCCATGCATCCGGACACACTGCTCGCCTACGGACTCAACGGAGCGGACCTGCCCCGCGACCACGGCTACCCCGTCCGGGCTCTGGTTCCCGGCTGGGTGGGCAGCAGCAGCATCAAGTGGCTGGGCCGCATCGAGGTTTCCTCCGAGCCGCTCTGGACCCGCAACAACACGACGTCCTACGTGCTCATCGGCGACGACTATCCGCCCGAGGGCAGGGCAGAGGGCCGGGTGGCCAACGCCCAGACCATCAAGAGCGCACTGGCGCTGCCCTGGCCGGCCCGGCTCACGGCAGGCCGGAACCGGCTCCACGGCTATGCTCACTCCCCCCACGGCCCCATCGCCCGCGTGGAATGGAGCGCTGACCGGGGCGGCACCTGGGCGGATGTCGACCGGCTGGGCCCGCAGACGCAGTACTCCTGGGCCCGGTTCGAGTTCACGTGGGAGGCGGCGCCCGGTGATGGCGTGATCATGACCCGGGCCACCGATTCGGCGGGCAACACCCAGCCCTCCACCGTCCCTTTCAACGAAAAGGGCTACCTCTTCAACCAGCCCCTACCGCATCCGGTACGGGTGGTGTAGTACCCGCAAACAGCAGCGGCGGCGCCCGAAAGCACCGCCGCTGCTGTTACTGATTCAGGGCTACCGGGTCAGAGATTCAGCGGGTGCTCCTCGTAGTCCTGCACCTTCTCGTAGATCTGCATCCGGTGGCGGGCCGCCTCCAGCACGTAGATGCGGTCCTGGTCGTCTACTTTCACCGCCACGGGACGACGGAAGCGCCACTCCGGCTCCAGGTCAACCCGCCGCCGAGCCTTGATGATGTCGGGGTTGGCGTCGATGTAGGTCTGCGTCCACGGCGAGGGCTGTTGCGCGTCGCCCACCAGCGACGTGATGAACCGACCGTCGGAGGCGTATACCTGCAGCAGGTGCGACCCCCAGTCGGTGACGTAGACGTCGCCCTCCGAGTCCACCGCCACTCCCGACGGGCCCTCCAGCGCGCCGACGCCCGAGGCGGAGGCCTCGAACTTCTGCAGCAGATTGCCGTCGCTGTCGAACTTCTGCACCCGCCGGTTACGCCAGTCCGCCACGTAGATTGCGCCCTCGGCGTCGATGGTGAGCCCCCAAGGCATGTCGAACTGCCCGTCGCCGCTGCCGTGGCTGCCGAAGCCGCCCAGGTATTCGCCATCGCGAGTGAAGCGCTGGACGCGGTGGTTCAGGCTGTCGACCACGACCACGCTTCCGTTGGCGTCGAAGGCGATGCCGGCCGCGCCGTTCAGCTGTCCCTCGCCGCTGCCTGCTTCGCCCCAGCTAGACACAAACGTCCCCTCCGGGTCGAAGATGGAGACCCGGTTCAGGAAGTCGTCGGTGGCGAACACGTTGCTGTCGCCGTCCAGGGCTATGGAACGCGGCCAGACGAACTGCCCGTCGCCCCGTCCGTATGTCCCGAACTGTCCCAAGAAGTCATGGTCCAGCGTGACCCGGCTGATGCGCTGCCCCAATTCCTCGGCGCCCCGGCTGATGACGTAGACGATTCCGGGGGCACCGTTGGAACCCGGGGCCAGGGCCATGTCCTGCGGCGTCCAGAACCCCATGCCTGACATACCATACATTCCCAGGCAGTAGCTGTAATCGAACACCCTGCCTGCGGCCACTGTCGTCAGCATAATCGCACCCCTGATTTTCAATTAAACACAGAGCGCACAGAGACCACAGAGAACACGGACTTTCTCCAATGTTTTCCCTGTGGCCTCTGAATACTCCGTGTTCTCTGTGTTTAATCCCCCGGTTCGGCCTACACGAAGTCCATCTGCTCGTACTTGCCGCCCACGATGGGCACCGGGTCCAGACCCAGCCAGCGGTCGATGATCGTCGAGTAGAAGCCCCGGAAGTCGTAGTTGGGTGCCAGGTCCCCCTGCGTCAGGTCCTGGGGGGCCAGCGACGGGTACTCGCTGTACATGCCGCCCTTGACCTGGTTGCCGATGACGAAGGCCACGCCGCCGGCGCCGTGGTCGGTGCCGGTGCCGTTGTCCTTCACCCGGCGACCGAACTCGGTGAACAGCACCATGATCAGGTTGTCCCCAGCGTCGTGCTCCTTAAGGTCGTCGAAGAAGTCGCCGATGGCGCTGGACATGTCGATCCACAACTTGGTGTGCATCGGAGGCTGGTTGAAGTGACTGTCGAAGCTGCCGTGCTGGGTGTAGAACATTTGCGTTCCCAGGTCAGCCAGGTACACCTGGGCGATGTCGCGCAGGTACTTGGCGATGGGCGTCTCGGCATACTCGACGCTAGACGAATAGCGCTCGGGCGCACTCCGGATGATGTCGGCGCCCTGCAGCGCGTCGCGGCCGGTCTGGCCCAGGTAGTCCATCACCGCACCAGTGCCCACGGCGGGGGCATACATCCGGGCGAAGCGCTCCAGGATCTGCTCACGCTCAGCCTCGGCGGCCACGCCGGGAACGCTGGACAGCACGCCGTAGGACTCCAGGCTGGAAACCGAGGTCACCGGCACGCCGCGCAACGACAGCGCGCGGGGGAGTCCCTGCCCAAAGTTCACGCCCTTCAGCACATTATCGGCGTTGGGGTCCAGGTCCCGTATCACGCGGCCAGCCCAGCCCTCGGTGCCGACGATGTCCGGCTCGCAGGTGTGCCAGATATCCATCGAGCGGAAGTGGGAGCGAATAGAGTTCTCGTAGCCGATGCCGTGGATGATGGCAACTTTGCCCTCATCGTACAGTTTCTTGATCGGCCCCATCTGCGGGTTGAAGGCCAGTTCGCCGTCGATGGGCAGGACCTGGTCCTCGGGTATGCCGACCTTGGGCCGGGCGTCCCGGTAGTGCCCGTTGGTGTAGGGGATGATGGTGTTCAGGTAGTCGTTGGCGCCGGTCATCTGCAGCACAACCACCACCGGGTCCTTCTTGGTCGTAGCCATTACGCTCCTCCACCCTTGGCTGTTTGCGCATTGGGAAGCGAGGGTCAGGAATTTTCACCCTCACCCTGGTCCTCTCTCTTGAGAGAGATGGGAGTCTTTCGATCTATGCGAACTGGAAGTCCCGGGACGCGGCGATAAGGGCCAGCATCAGCCCGACACGTTTCCCGGCGTCGTCGCTGTCCCAGTCCAGATCGCCGTCCTGCCGGGCCTGTTCCATGAGCTCCGAGTATGTGCCCTCGCTGACTTCGACCGGCCCGGCCTGCTCCAAGCAGGCCTCCACCAGCTGCCCCGGCGTCATCGACCCGCGTTCACGGAGGTTGGCGATGATGGCCTGCACGCCCGGCAGCGAGGTGTCGCCCAGCAGACCGGCGGCGAAGTTCACCCGCCGCACCAGCGCGCCGCCGTCGATCCACTCGGCGCCGGTGTGCCAGCTCTCCACGCTGGGCGGGTTCAGCAGCTCCTGGCCCTGGTAGGCGCACTCGAAGGCGAGCTGGTTGAAACCGGGGCGAGGACCTTGGTAGTTCCCTGCCAGCTTTGCCGCGCCAATCACCAGCTCCGCCGGACTCTTGACCCGCGAGAACCTGGCGGCCTTGAAGAAGTCGGAGGTGAACAGCGTCCGCAGCATCTCGCGGACATCCCCGTCGGTGCGGTTGTAGGTGTCGACCAGGGCGTCTATCGCCTCCGGGTCGTTAGGCGGGGTGATGTTCCAGCTGGGCACCTGCGGCTCGTCGGCCACGAAGAAATTGTACAGGTGGCGGGACAGGAACCGGGCCGTAGCCGGCTGTTTCACCACGATATCGATGATGTCCTGCCCGTCGAAATTCCCCGTGTGCCCCAGGAAGGTCTTCTCGCCGTCGTCGTGGTCCTCGGGGCGGTACTCGAAGTTCCAGTAGAACCGGCCCAGCGGGTTGCGCGGGATCTTCGGGCCGATGGTCCATCCGGTAAAGGCCCGCGAGGCTTCCTTGATATCCTCCTCGGAGTAGTTGCCCACTCCCATGGAGAACAGTTCCAGCAGCTCCCGGCCCCAGTTCTCGTTGATCGCTCCCATGTGATTGCCGTTATTGTCCAGCCAGAAGATCATGGCCGGATTCTTGGCCAGCTGCACCAGCAGGTCGCGGAACTTCCCCAGGCCATACTCACGGAACATGGCGATCTGCTGGGTCAGCTCCGGCGGGTTGTCCACCTTGGAGTTGCCGGTGGCGAACAACTGGTGCCAGAAGAGTGCCATCTTCTCTTCCAGGGGGCGTTGGGTATTGATCATCCGGTAGACCCACTCCGCCTGGTTTACCGGCGGGCCCAGGGCACCCTCGTAGCCGGGGTGGAAGCGGTACAACAGTTCGTCGTCGACTGGTTCCTGCTGTTCAGGGTGGACCAGTTCCTCCACGGTAGCCTCGTAGCCCTTTTCGGCGCGAGCTGCCAGCTCATCATAAGAGGCGCCAAAACCGGCGCGGCGCATCAGGTGGCCCATCAATGCGATCTGTTCTTTGTCAGGCATATGGAAGCCTCCCGCAACTGAGGGTCGGGAAACATGGCTCTGCCGGCACGGCCTTACGTGCCGGGGCCTCTTGCTTATCCTATGTTTTGGGCACCTTTCTGTCAATGAAATAAAGGTATAGCCCAGCTACGGGAATCCTCTTGAGCCGGGGTGAGACGTACTACAATTGTCATGCCCGGGGAGATGCCAGAACACGTTTCTGCCGGTCTCACTCCACTCAGGTAATCAGCATGTCCAGCACAACACCCGCGCACTCTGCGATCCAAAGGGCCGGCCGTTGTTTGGCCGCACTCGCGGCGATCCTGCTGTCGCCCGTGTTCATCGCCTGCTCTCAGGGGCAGGAAGCCAAGGCACCCTCGTTGGCGCCAGCCAGTCCGCCCGCCACAATGGCCATCCCTGCCCATACACCGTTCCCGGCAGGGGAACGGGAATCGCGCCCGGACACCTCTTCACCCGTCCCCACCATCAGTCCGGCGGTATCACAAACGTTGACGGCTAATATCTCCGCTGCCAGGAAACCTGCATCCGGCGTCCGAACCACCACAGAGCCGCCGTCCCCGCCTCCAGCCACCGCTCCATCTCCCGTACCGGCGATCACGCCGCCGCCCTCTGCTCCTCAGCCGGCATCGCCTTCACCGCCGCAGACAGCCCGGCCCACGTCGGTACCGCCGGCAACGGCCCAACCGGTGCCCACCGTCGGTCCGCCGCCTTCGCCCTCCCCCCAGGCTCTGCCGGCAACGGCAAGTGCCGGCAACGACCTCCAGGCTGCCTCCCAGCGCATGTACCGCTTGGTGGAGGCCTTGGTCAACGAACTGGGCAGAAGGGAGTCGGCCACGGTCAGGGAGCTCCGCGCCGCTGGCCTCCTCAGGGACCGTTTCGAACAGATGGGTTATGCTGCAGAAATCCAGCCCTTCGAATTCCGGTATTTTGATTTCGCTCGCTGGAGTCGCAGCGGGGGACGGAATGCCGCCGTTGTAGTCCAGTCACCCCGGCACATGCGGCTCACCGGTCTCCCCCTCACCACGTCGCCCAACGACACTTCGGCATCCGGCACCCTGGTGGCCCTGGACCTGAACGAATCGACCGAAATACTCCCGGACGGACTTGAAGGAAAGGTCGTCCATGTGCTTTTTGGCGACCTCGACCTGGGGGTCTCACAAGTGATGCAAAGGCTGCAGGACCAGGTAGACGCCCTGGCAAATGCCGGTGCCGCCGCCGTGTTGTTCTCCCGCAAGCAGGGAGAGCCCACCAACGTCCGTGTCCTGTACGGGGTTGACTCGCCGATCCCTGCATTGATCGTCACCACTGAGGAAGGCAGGCTACTGCAGGAGGTGGTTGCCA
This sequence comes from Dehalococcoidia bacterium, assembly GCA_965208825.1. Taxonomy (GTDB): domain Bacteria; phylum Chloroflexota; class Dehalococcoidia; order Lucifugimonadales; family UBA3495; genus VXOI01. Next base: position 1,059,332 of record CBDBPP010000005.1, on the reverse strand, counting down.
GCGGCGGCGAGGTGGTCTTGGAGGTCAAGATAGAGGCGGAACTCCTGGAGTCCCGCAACGTGATCGCCGAACTCAGGGGCAGCAGCGACGACCTGGTCATCGTTGGCGCTCACTACGACACCGTCCTCCGCACCGACTTGGGCGCCAACGACAACGCTTCCGGTATCGCGGCGGTGCTGTCGCTGTCCGAAGCCCTCGCCGGCCAGTCCCTGCCCTTTACCGTCCGGTTCGTCCTGTTCGGAGCGGAGGAACTGGGACTTTACGGCAGCCGGCACTACGTGGCGTCGCTGACACCGGGGGAGCTTGCGCGGACCGTGGCCATGCTGAACTTCGACGTCGTCGGCACCGGTCCGTGGCTCGCCGCCCTAGGGGACCAGCGGCTCATCAACCTGGCCGCCCGCGCCGCCGGGAATCTCGGCATCGAGTTCGGACCGTCCTCCCTGCCTCCCGGCGCCTCCAGCGACCACCAGCCCTTCCGCGAGGCGGGCGTGCCCGTACTCATGCTCTACGCCACTGACCTCTCCCGCATCCACTCGCCCCAGGATCGCCTCGAATACGTCCAGCCCGAGCGCCTCGGCGAGGCATTCCTAGTGGCCCATGCCCTGCTGCAGTCGACCGAGCTGGCCCGGTCGGACCCCAGTCCGGCGTCCGACCGCCGTTGACTGCTACAGCGGCGGGTTCACCGCCAGCTGTATCAGTCCGATGATGGCCCCCAGGCCGGCCCCGAACCAGTTGATCCAGCGGAGATGACGTCCTGAGATGGACATCACCAGCTGCTCCACGTCGCGAACCTCAAAGGAGTTGATGCGGTTCTCGATCAGGGATTCGACATCGACGACCCGGCTCAGCTCCGGCATGTTCTCCCCCAAGAAGCCGATGAGCTGCTCGGCGATGTACCCGTCCAGCCGCTCCCCCGTCTCCTCGGCCACCGGCAGCAGCTCCCCCAACGTCACCCCCTCGCCGCCGCCGTCCCCGTTCCCGCCCGTTTGACGGGCCAGCCGCCAGATCTGCCCGGGAGTCTCGGGAGCGGTCAGGTAGTTCAGTAACAGGCCGGAGGTCATTTCCGAGACCGCCTCCGTCCTGACGCCCACGGTACGCTCCGCCAGCTCCCCCAGCGTCGAGCCCGCGTTCTTCTCGTAGAACCGGCTCGCCGCCTCCCGCACGCTGGCCCGCGACGTCTCCGCCAGCGCCGTGACCGCTCCCCGCGTGGCCCGGTCGGCCATCCAGTAGATGGTCTGCTCGTTGCGTCCGATCAGCCACTTGATCCTCCGGCCCGAGATGCGGTCCAGGGTGATGCCCACCGCATCGGCGATCAGGTCCTGCATCTCCGGCGTGGTCAGCGACCGCTCCGCCTCATCGACGAGCCGGCCGATGATGTTGGGCATGTCCCGGATGGCCTCTTCCTTCTTACCGCTCAGGCTCAGGATCGCCCGAGTCAGCAACCCCTGCTGCCTGACCGTATCCTCCACCCATTCCTGGCCGATCTGAGTCAGCTTCTGCGACATGTCCGGCTGCCGCAGCCAGTTGAATATCAGCCAGGTGGCCGTCGGCAGGTTGTTGCGGATCAGGCCCTGCACCGCCTCCAGGTTCTCCGGGGTCAGGTACTCCTTCAGCCGCTTGTTCTGATTCAGCTGGTCCCGTATCCAGTTGCTGACGAACTCGGAGGCGGTGTTGCCCAGCTCCTGGTTGCGCAGTGCCGGCAGCACCGTGCCGTGCACGAAGTCCGTCAGCTGCTCCGGGCTGGTGATGTCCGATACCCGCTTTCCGCCCACGCCGTCGGTTACACTGTCCGCCAGCGAGCGGACCATGCGGGCGCACTGCGGCGAGCTGAGGAACGCCGCCAGCAGATCCTGGAACAGTCCTTCCAGCGGGACGCCGTCCTCCTGCCCCGCCGCTCGTTCTGCCCCGCCCCCGTTGCCCGGCGGCACTACGGGCCGCCCCATCAGGGCGCGGCGGCGCTGGCCGATCCAGGAGGTGAGGTTCTGCCGGAACTCCGGCGTGTCCAGCTGCTCCTTCAGGGCCTGCGGAGAAAGGAGTTGCTCCGACACCATCCTCGCGATGGTGCGTGCCAGGTCGAACCGGTTGCGGGGGATCACGCCGGGCGTCAACGGCACGCGCACCCCCAGGAACCGCTTGGGCGTCAGGGGCCGGAACAGCATCTTGATCGCAATCCGGTTGGTCACGTAACCGATGATCGCGCCCAAAAGCGGAGGCAGAATCCACGGAAGCACGGTGAGGGCGGTGTCCATCGTCACATTCTACGCCGTATCAGCGCCAGCGTGTCCCCCTCCCGAAACCTCTGCCTGGGCTGGATAGCCATTCCGCGCGCCCCGTGCACTGCCGCCGACCGTCCGGTGCGGGGTGTATGACCTACCTGGGCTTTGACGGAGCTGGCGGGTAAGACGGGACACTTTGCAGGGCCTAACTTGCGGCTACGCAAGGGGCCCGCCTCGCCCTCACCGGATTATTTCGGTGGGAAGGAGGTGGTATCATTCCGCTTGTTTCCAGGCGCCCTAGGGGGCTGATCACGGAGGCCAGGTATGACGACTTACACGGGGCAGTCCATCAAGCGATTCGAGGATCACCGTCTCCTGACCGGGCAGTCCTCCTTTGTCGACGACATGACCCGGCCCGGGATGCTTCAGGCCCTGATCATACGCAGCCCCCACGGGCACGCCCTCATCCGCAGCATTGACACCTCAGCGGCCACCTCGCTGCCCGGCGTGGTGGCGGTCATCACCGCCGGGGACATGGCGGACATCGCCCAGCTACCCACGCGGGTGGGCGCCGACGCCGACGAGATACACCCGCCCCGGCATCCGGCTCTCGCCGTCGACAAGGCCTGTTATGCCGGGCAGCCGGTGGCCATCGTCCTGGCAGATAACATCTATACCGCAGAGGACGCGGTGGAACTGGTGAACGTCGACTACGAGATACTCCCCGCGGTGATCGACCCATACGAGGCCATTGGCGGCAACGCTCCGGTAATCCACGAACACCTGGGCACCAACGTCGTCCTCCGAACCGTCAACGCCGGCGGCGATCTCGACGCCGCCTTCGCTGAGGCCGACTGCGTGATCCGGCAGCGGTTCGACGTGCAGCGCCTCGCGCCCGCCCCCATGGAGCCCCGCGGCCTCATCGCCGAATACGATCCTTCGGCAAGCTCAGGGCATGCTGCCGGCCTGCTGACGGTCTGGGACTCGACCCAGCACCCCCATGAGATGCGCGAGCACATTGCCACTCTGCTTGACCGGCCGCTGGAATCGGTGCGGCTGGCTTGCCCCGATGTCGGCGGCGGCTTCGGCGAAAAGGGCTGCTTCTTCCCTGAGGAGCTGGCCATCCCGTACCTGGCCATCAAGCTGGGCCGTCCCATAAAGTGGGTGGAAAGCCGCCAGGAAAACATGCTCTGCTTCCACGGCCGGGGCCACAGCGTCGACCTGGAGGCGGCGGCCAAAAGCGACGGAACGCTGCTGGGCATCCGGGTGAGAGTCATCGCCGACCTGGGCGCCTATTTCTTCATGTCAACGCCCACGGTGCCCATCCTGACCAGCCACCGCCTCACCGGCCCCTACCGCACCCCGGCCATGTCCGTGGAGGTCGTGGGTGTGGCCACCAACAAGCCGGTTACCGGCGCCTACCGGGGCGCTGGTGGGCCCGAGGCGGCCTTCTGCATGGAGCGCGCCGTGGACATGGTGGCCCAGGAGCTGGACCTCGATCCCGCCGAGGTGAGGCGACGCAACTTCATCGCCCCCGACGCCTTTCCCTACGAGACCCCCACCGGCATCATCTACGACTCCGGCGAGTATGAGGCGGTCTTTGACCGGTCGCTGGAAATGGCCGGCTACCAGGAATGGCGCCAGCGCTCCCGCCAGCAGGCGGAGGCCGGTGGGCCGCTGATCGGTGTCGGCCTCGCCGCCGTAGTGAAGGGTTCCGGCGCCAAGGTCACCTTCCTCGAGGAGCACGCCCGATGCATCATCGGTCCCGACGGCGACGTCGAGGTCCACACCGGCATCTCGCCCCACGGCCAGGGGACCGAGACCACCTTCGCCCAGGTGGTTGCCGACCGGCTGGGCATAGCACCGGGCGATGTCCGGGTGCGACACAGCGACTCCGACATCCTGCCCGCCGGCGGCGGCACCTCCGCCAGCCGCGGCATGATCGCCGGCGGCACCGTGCTCTACAACGTGGTCCATGAGGCCGGGGAGAAGATGAGGGTTGTGGCCGGGCACCTGCTGGACTGCCCGCCGGAGAACGTCGACCTGGCCGAGGGCCGGGCCGTCGACCGGGCCAACCCGACCCGCAGCGTTCCCTTCGCCCAGGTGGCCGCCGCGGCCCACAACGAGGAGCTGCTGCCTCCGGGCGAGGAGCCGGGACTGGACTTCAACGGCACCAACGTACTCGACAGGAGCCCGTATGCCTTCGGCTCTCATGTGGCGGTGGTGGAGGTCTCCCGCGAAAATGGCGCCATCCGGATCCTGCAGTACATCGGGGCCCACGATTCCGGCAAGGTCGTAAACCCCATGCTCTACGACGGGCAGGTCCACGGGGCCATCGCCCAAGGCATCGGTCAGGCCCTCTGGGAGGGAATGGTCTACGACTCAACCGGGCAGCCGCTCAGCGGCAGCATGATGGACTATGTCCTGCCCAAGTCCATCGACCTGCCCGACTTCGAACTGGACAGCAGCATCGAGACGCCTTCGGACATAACCGCCCTGGGCGTGAAGGGCATCGGTGAGCTGCCCACCCTGGCCGCGCCCGTCGCCATCGCCAACGCGGTGATGGACGCCCTGTCGGTCGCCGGGGTCAAGCACATCGACACGCCCCTGACGCCGCAGAAGGTCTGGCAGGCGCTGCAGGATGCGGAGGCGGGGTAGACTCTACGAGACGCCCTTGCCAACATCAGACGGATTAGGAACGGTCAATGCCCTTCCCTGCGCGAAATTAGCTACGGCCTGGACGGCCTGAATCAAGCTGTGGACGGCGTCCCCCACATCTTCTGGACAACTGCTGATGGTCATAGCATTGTCTCGGATTAACACGCCATAGCTTCCAGCTACCGAATGGACATATTCAGGCGCGGACAAATCCTTCGTCAATCCGTTGACATACAAATAGCCCAAGGTGTCTCCCATATCACTGATACAATAATCCCCGCTGGGAAGCGATGCGAATTCCAGTCCTATGGCTTCACCGTCCGGCCTGATGAATGGCGTGACCAATTGGCAACCGTTTTCGTGAGCTATCACGCTGACATTTTGCGAAAGTCTTCTCAGATATTCACCGACCAGGTCCTTACCTATTTTTGAAACTGCCATTCGGCGCCTCCTCGGGGAGGTTGCTAGAATCGCTGCGGCCGATATGAACCCCGCAGATTGATGTTACATTCGCCCAGGAAGTCTGTCAGTTCGTCATTCGGGTCCCCTATTCGTATATCATGGGGCAAATACACTCGTCTATCTCTGTACACTTCATCCCAAGTATGTTTGTGGGGGGCGGTCACTCTTTCCCTGGTGACGGGGTCTATATGCCAAGGATGGGCTGTGTATTTGCGAATAGGTATTCCTCGGTACAGGAGCGCAAAACTACGGTTTTGCGAACCAACGTATCCCCGCAGACTGAGGGCTTCCCCCGATTCTTCCAAAACGACGGCGGCTTCCAGGCGATGGGCAACACCCATACTCACCCACTCTAAGTCTTCCAGGATTACTTTTTCCGCTGCCAAAACCGCCTGTGCATCTTCCTCCGTTACCATAAGGTTTCTTACATTCGTCGAACTGAGCCGGAGCCGCAATCAAGAAGACACGGGGTAGGCCATAAACCTACCCCGTCCAAATTACATAGCCGCTACACCGTAACCTCCGCTTCCCGGTAGGCCTCCTCCACGAACCCCGGGATCTGGGTCCACTTTGGATTGGCGGTGTCTCGATGCAGGGGCACGGCATCGCCCTCGGTGCTGCGGAGCCCCAGAGGATGGTAGACCAACTCGATCAGGTTGCCGTCCGGGTCGGAGATGTAGGTGTAGTGCTCGTTGGTGTCCTCGCGGCGGCCCTGCCGCGCATCGTCACCGCCGGTGCCCATGAAGGCCCCGTTGCCCGTCCGGGAGTAGGAGACTCCCAGCCGGTCCAGGTTCTCCAGCGCAGCATCCCAGTCCTCCACCTCGACGGCGAAGTGTACCCGGGGGATGAACACCACTTCGTCCACCTCGGTGGTGTGGATCTCCCCGTTGCCGATGCGGAGCTGCAACATCCGCCGGTTCAGGGCAGGGCCCCGGTCCAGGAACTCGCACCCCAGCACCTTCTCGTACCACTCGCGGGTGCGCTCCCGGTTTGTGATCTGGATGTTGACGTGGTGAATCATGTTTACCTTCGACATGTCAGCGCGCCTCCTGTTCCGTCTGCCCGGCTATTTGCCGCATTATCCGCCAACATCCAGGGGGGAGCAAGCGGTTATCCCTCCAGCGTCGCTACGCTGAACACCACCGCGAAGGGGTAGCAGTAGATCACCACGCTCTTGTGAATGGAGGTGTCCACCCCGGCCGGTATGGGATAGTTCTGGTTGCCCCGGTTGCCCTTCAAATCGCCCAAGTCGACGTAGCCCTCCTGCTTCACCTGCTCTGACCGCTCCGGGTCGGGATGCGTGGAAAGCACCACGTGCAGCGCGGGGCCGTTGGTCACGTCCAGGTCCTCCAGCCGCAGGACCTCGGCGCCGTCCGGAGTCCGGTAGATGGTTGCGGTGCCGCTGCCCCGGTGGAAGGCGTCGGCGTCCTTGAAGCTGCCCATAGCCACCGCCTGCACCTCGCTGGCCGGCTGCTGCTGCGCCATCATCTGCGACTCCTCCATCACCTCCTCCATCATGACCACGGCCTCCTCGGTCATGGCGGCGGCCTCCTCCATACTGTCGGACTCGGTCGCCTTCATCGCCATGGCCATGCCTTCCTCAATGACGGCCTGCCGCTTGGGCGTCAGCACAAGGAGGGCGTCACTGCCGCCCGTCCCGTCGGAAACCATCCCCCCGGAAGCGACGGCGACGCTGGCCTCGATGGCAGCGGGAGCCGGCATGGTCTCCATCACCGGAGTGTCCACCTTGGAGAAGCCAGAGAGTACTTCCTCGACCTCCTCCCGCTCCATACCCTCGGGGACGGTAGCATTGACCGCGAAGGGGAACTCCTCGTCAACCGTCACGTTCGTGAACAACGGGGAACCCAGCGACCAGCCCAGCCACAGGGTGACCACCAGCAGCGGAACGGTGACGATTCCCAGGGGCTTCTTGTATCGCCAGGCCCACAGGTGCCAGCCTCGCCACCAGGCAAGGCCAAAGAAGGCCGCAATCAGCACCAGCACCACGGCCCCGATGGCCCATCTGTAGGGGTAGAGATCTGCCAGGGCTCTTTCGAGATCTCCAAACGTTGCCATTCGATCTACCTCCTGCCCGTCTTCCACCTTGCCGGATTCGGTAAATGCTTAGACGGGTTTAGTCACATTATAGAGTTCCCAACTCTTTATCGCCATCAATTGAAATATAAGTTATTATGTCTCCGAATCTTGACCCAGGGTGCGTATCCCGGGAGGGCGTGCATGGAGTCCTCGGAAACAGGCGGCAGTGAAAAGATGGTAGGCGCGTCGATCCGCCGCAAGGAGGACTTTCGGCTGATGCAGGGTGAGGGCCGCTACACGGGCGACATCCTGCCCCGCGACGCCGCGGTGATGATGGTGCTCCGAAGCCCCCACGCCCACGCCCGGATCGTGAACGTCGACGCCACTGCGGCCAAGGAACTTCCCGGGGTGGTGGCGGTGGTAACCGGAGCGGAATTCAGAGCGAACTGCACCGCCCAGCTCCCCCTGGCTGGCGTTCTCGAGCACATGAAGGCCGTGAGCCGCTGGCCAATCGCGGCGGAAGTTGCCAGGTACGAGGGCGAGCCGGTCGCCGTGGTGGTGGCGGAAAACGCATACATTGCCCGGGACGCCCTGGAGCTAATCGAGGTGGAATACGAGCCGTTGCCGGCAGTCGTAGACCTGGAACGGGCCCTGGAGGCCGGGGCGCCGCTGGTCCACGAGGAGATGGGAACCAACCTGTGCGTCTACAGCACCCGGACGGCTGGCGACCCGGACGCGGCCTTTGCCCAGGCCGACGGGATACTGTCCCTTCGCATCGCGGAGCCGCGCCTTGTCCCCAACGCCATGGAGCCCAGGGCCGTGACCGCCAGCTACGAACGGGGCGTCGACGAGATCACCCTCTGGATCTCCACCCAGGGGCCCCACCTGGAAAGGAAGGCAGTGGCCGGGGTGCTGGGAATCGCCGAAAGCCGGATCCGGGTGCTGTCCCGGGACGTGGGCGGCGGCTTCGGCGCCAAGATAGACACCTACGCCGAGACCGTCATCGCTGCCGCCCTGTCGATGCGCCTGAACCGGCCGGTGCGCTGGGATGGACTGCGGGAGGAGGAGTTCACCTCCACCATCCACGGGCGAGGTGAGGTGCAGTACGTCGAGGCCGCCTATCGGAATGACGGCAAGCTGCTGGCCCTGAGGACACAGTATTACACCGACCTGGGGGCCTACTCCTTCGGAGGGTCTCACGGTGTGGCCGAGTCCCTCACGCCATCGGGGGCGGCGGGCGCCTACACCGTGGAGCACCTGCACTGGGAGGTGTTCGGAGTCTACACCAACAAGATGACCGTCGGTCCGTACCGCGGCTACGGACAGCACGCGACCGCGTATGTCGCGGAACGGGTGATGGACGGCATTGCCAACGCCCTTGCCATGGACCCCGCCGAGGTGCGGCGGCGCAACCTGATTCCCGCCAGTGCCCTCCCCTACCGTACTCCCACGGGCCGCCTGCACGACAGCGGCGACTACCATCTGGCGCTGGAAAGGGTCCTGGAGCTGGCTGACTACGCAGGGCTACGCCAACGGCAGGCTGAAAAGCAAGAGAAAGGTGAGTTCCTTGGCATAGGGATCGCCACCACCGTTGACGCCTCGGGATTCGGCCCACCGGGCACCTTCAGCGTGAGGCCCGGCTATGAGACTTCCATCGTGCGGGTGGACCAGACGGGGTCGGTGACGGTCTATACCGGAACGTCACCCCACGGTCAGGGCCACGAGACGACCTTTGCCCAGATCGCCGCCGACGAGCTGTCGGTGCCGCTGGAGAACGTGAGCGTAATCTACGGAGATACCCACCTGATCGCCTCCGGCACCGGTACCAGGGCCAGCCGCTCCATAGTTGTCGGTGGGTCGGCCGTGGTGACGGCCAGCCGACGGGTGAAGGAGAATGCGACGCAGCTGGCCGCCGCGCTACTGCGCACCGAGCCGGAGTTCGTCGAACTGCGGTCGGGGGGCTTCTTCGCCGAGGACATCCCCGACCGGTACGTCACCTGGCGGGATGTTGCTGCCTACTCCTTCGGCCCCCAGCCGGTACCGGAGGGCGTCGACCGGGGCCTCGAGGCGAATGTATTCTGGGAACCGGACGGCTATACCTTCCCATTCACAGCCAACGTCGCGGTGGTCCGGGTCGACTCCGACAACGGAGCGGTTGAGCTCGTCGACTTCTTCTCCGTGAACGACTTCGGCGCCATCGTGAATCCCATGGTGGTGCACGGCCAGGTCCACGGAGGCCTGGCCCAAGGTATCGGCGCGGCACTGATGGAGGAGGCGGTCTGGGACGCCAGCGGTCCGCTGCTCACCGGCAGCTTCATGGACTACGCCATGCCCCTGGCAAAGCACCTGCCGGATTTCACGGTGGAACTTATGGGTACGCCCAGCCCCTTCAACCCGCTTGGGGTTAAGGGCATGGGGGAGACGCCAACCATCGCGGCCGTGCCGGCCGTTTTCAACGCCGTGGCCGACGCTCTGTCCCGGTCCGGGACGCTTGACCTAGATATACCCCTTAAGCCCGAGCGGGTGTGGCGGGCGATTCACCGGCAACGGGCAGCCCAGCACAGTGGCGCCATCAACGAGCCCCAGATAATGGACGCCAATTGAACCCGTGAATGGAGGGCCCTGAGAGCCGCAAGGTGCCGTGGGTGTCTCCCTGCGCCGCCCTCCCCGCAGGACTTCACCCCGGCTCCCATCGGCATTCCCCCAGCAGGGCCGCTAACCGTACCCCGCATTCGAAGGCACGGTCAGAGACGGCCCCACCGATTGGTCGCTGAATTGACAGAGAGACAGGCGACCATATAATAGTGCCGTTCAAGGCATCCCATCGCCTTGCCTCCCCCGGCCAGCCAGAACGCATCAACGGCGTCCCCATCGCGGGCCACAGTCGCAGATTCCCGGAGGTCTCACGATTATGCCCAGGAAAGAAATCATCTCCACCGACAAGGTGACCTCCGGCAACGCTCCCCTTTCGCAAGCCGTGCGTTACGGGGACCTGGTGTTCGTTCAGGGCTGCACCGGACGCCACCCCACGGACAACACGGTGGGCGCGGACATCCGGGAGCAGACCCGGTACACGCTCCAGCGTATATCGGCCATCCTAGAGGCAGCGGGCTCCTCCATGGATTTGGTGCTTACCAACACCTGCTACGTCAGTAATCGAGACGATCTCCCTGGCTTCAACGAGGTATACGCGGAGTTCTTCCCCACGGACCAGCCGGCCCGAACCACCATCATCGTCAATTTCGGGGCGCCGGATAACCTGGTGGAAATCACCAGCACTGCCGCCGTTTCAGAGTAGGGTCCCTCCATCACCTCCTTCTCGTCCGCACGTTACGCGGCCCGTCAGAATCAACAATGGCAGCACGAGCATACATACTGATCGAGACCAGTGTCGGCCAGGCAAGGACCGTCCTGAACGAACTTCGCAGCATGGACGATGTTCTCGAGGCTGACATCATCACCGGCGCCTATGATCTGATCGCCCTTGCCGAGGCGGATGACATGGTGGCCCTCGTCGACCTGGTCGCGGCACGGGTGCAGAACATCGGGGGGGTCGAGCGTACCATCACTTGCGTGGCCGCCTGACCCTGGATGGCGTCGGCAGACTCCAATCCCGAAGATTAGACAGCAAAACACAACTCTAGGAGGACTACATGATTTACCAACTGCGGACTTACACGGTGAACCGGGGCATGATGGACGATTGGGTTGACCTGTTCAACGACAAGCTGGTGCCCTACCAACAGCAGTACGGGATCAACATCGACGGGATTTGGGTCAACGAGGCCAAGGATCTGTTCATCTGGATTCGCTCCTTCAACGACGCCGAAGACGTAACCGCCAAGGAGGCGGCATTCTACGCTTCCCCCGAGTGGCAGGGAATCATGGATCACGCCCGCAGCCACCTCGCCCGCATCGAGGTCGAAACCATGACCTCGGTGATGAAAGTCCCGGCCGCCGCCTAGCCCGGCAGGATCACGGCGGGGCTAGGGTCCCTTCCATCTAGTTCCGGAAACAAGGGGCGGGCTGTGGACCGCCCCTTGGCCTGTCTGTATGTTCTCATCTGCGGGGCTGGCGGGTTGGTTGCCCGGCAGGGCATGACAGCCTCACGGACTGCCCCGAAGGGTTGTACACCCACCGGCGTTTTGCGCCGGTTACATTGTGTTGGCCTCCTTAAGCTCCCGTGATAAGATGTGGCCGTGCTAATCGTTATTGGAAGTGCAACCATGAGCCGTCGCTGAATCAGCACCCGGCCCGGCGGGTCCGGGCTGGGGTATGCGTCGGCCACTGCGGGAGATTAGCGCCCTCTGCCTCCTCCTGTGACCGGCGCCTGCCGAATAAACAGGAGGATGAATGAGCACGAATTCGGACAACTACCTCGAGGTCCTCGAGCAGGTCTGCTCGGCCTCCGTTGCCCCTCACGCGGCAGGGGTCGACCAGGATGGATCCTTTCCCGGAGGCGCCATCGACGCCCTGAGGGATTCGGGCCTGCTCGGCGCTGTCAGTTCCCCTGAAGTGGGCGGCCTTGGCCTCGGTCACCGGGGCGCCGCCACCATCGTGGAGCGAATCGCCAGGGACTGCGGCTCCACCGCCATGGTGACCACGATGCACTTCTCGGGCACGGCGGTGCTGGAAACATTCGCCACCGGGGACATACGCCGTGCGGCCGCGACCGGTGACCATCTCAGCACCCTGGCATTCAGCGAGTCGACCTCGCGCAGCCAGTTCTGGGCGCCGACCAGCAGCGCCGACAGGGAGAACGGTTCCATTGTCCTGAATGCCCAGAAGAGCTGGATAACCTCGGCGAACCACGCTGCCGGCTACGTGTGGTCCTCCCGTCCGGTGGAGGCCGATGGGCTGTCAACTCTCTGGCTGGTGCCCGCCGGCTCCGAGGGACTGGCGATCCAGGGCGCCTTCAACGGCCTGGGTCTCAGGGGTAACGACTCATCCCCCGTAGCAGCTACCAACGTGGAGGTAAGCCCCGCTGCCATGCTTGGCGAGGATGGCGGCGGGTTTGACGCGATGCTGGGAATCGTGCTGCCAATGTTTTCCGTCTGCAGCGCGGCCTGCTCCATTGGCCTGATGCAGGCGGCGGTGACCCGCACGGCAGCCCACGCGGCGGAGACCCGCTACGAACAAATCGGGCAGACTCTGGCCGATTCCGCGACCACCCGGGCCTATATCGCCCGCATGAAAGTACTCACCGACTCGGCCCACGTTCTGCTGCTGGACACCGTCGATGCGCTGGAACAGGGCAGAGAGGACGCGGTACTCCGCGTGCTGGAGTGCAAGACCGCGGCCGGGGAGCTTTCCACCCAGGTGCTCGACATGGGGATGCGCGTGTGCGGGGGCGCCGCCTTCCGCAAGGAAGTGGGCGTGGAACGCTACTTCCGCGACGCCAGGGCCGCAGGAATCATGGCCCCCACCACTGACACGCTGCTCGATTTCATCGGCAAGGCCGTTTGCGGCATGGAGCTGTTTTCATGAGCGACAACGGAACGTTACTTATGGGCGCCGTAGCCTACGATGCCAAGGTGGTCACCATCTGGGAAGGGTTTCGGGAGTACTTCATAGAACGGGGCCTGGACTTCGATTATGTCCTCTACTCCAACTACGAGCGCCAGGTGGAGTCCCACCTGGCCGGGCACATCCACGTAGCGTGGAACTCCCCGCTGGCCTGGCTCCAGGCAAAAGCGGGAGCGAAAAAACTGGGCCGAAACGCCGAGGCCATCTGCATGCGGGACACCGACCGCGACCTGACCTCCGTGATCATCGTTCGCGAGGATTCCGGCATAACGACGCTGGAGGACCTGGCGGGCAAGCGCGTCGGCCTGGGGGCCCAGGACTCCCCGCAGGCGAACCTCATTCCGCTAAATCACCTGGCGGAGGCCGGGCTGCGGGATAACGACACCATGAACGCAGTCGCCTTTGACCTACTGGTCGGCAAGCACGGCGACCACATAGGAGGGGAGCGGGAAGCCGTCCAGGCCCTGCTACGCAGGGAGGTGGACGCCGCCTGCATCATCGACGGCAATTACCTGGCGTTCTCCCAGGAGGGGACACTGCCACCCGGATCGGCCCGTGTAATCTCCCGCACCGAGCCGTATGACCACTGCAATTTCACGATCCTCGACGGCGCCCCCGCCGACTCCATCGCGGTGTTCCGAGAGCTGCTGCTGGGCATGTCTTACTCGGACCCGCAGGTGCGTCCCCTGCTCGACCTGGAGGGCCTGACCCAGTGGCTGCCCGGGAGGACAGAGGGCTATCTTCAGCTGGAGCGCGCCGTGGACCGGTTCGGCACCATCGAGCCATTCCTCCAGGGCCTGGGCCAGTGATCAACCTGGACCTGGGTTCTCTGCCTTTCGATGAGGGGGGCGACCTCCTTGTAAAAAGGGCCCTCAATTCCCTCAACCCGGGCCAGGGAATCCAGATTCGCGGCTCAGCGGCCGACCTGGGGCTACACCTGCAGGTGTGGTGCCGGTCCACCGGGCACCGGTTCGCCCCAATCGACGGCACCGGAGACTATCGCGTTTCCCGGGGCACTGCCGACGTGGGCCGCTGGGACGGGGCGGAGCAGGCCGGGGGCGGCGATCCCCGGCAGCCCGGCGCGGTGCTGGAATCGCCGCCCCAACGCTGGGGGCTGGCCGCCCGGGGCGCTACCGTAGAGCTCGGCACACCGGAGTTTGCCTTCCGTCTCTCCGACAAGCACGCCCTGTGGGCTGACGAGGCTGTTCGCCTCTACGCCAGTGCGGTCTCCGCCCAGTGGGACCCGAATACGGCCCTTCCCTGGGAGGAACCTTTCGAGCTGCCCTCGGAGGTCGAGGACGCCGTGGTTCAGCTGATGACCTTCCTGGTGGAAAACGAGACGGCTGCGCTGGTGGTGCCCAGCCGATTCGTGGCACAGCTCCACCCACATTTTCGGGAAGTAATGCAGTTACTCGCCATCCAGGCCGCCGACGAGGCCCGCCACATCGAGGTATTCACCCGGCGCGGCCTGCTGAAACGGGAAAGACTGGGCCTGTCCACCATCGGAGGCCAGGCCTCCCTCAAGACCCTGGTGGACGAGCCGGATTTCGCAATTGCCTCCTTCCTGCTGTCGGTGATGGGAGAGGGCACCTTCCTGGTGCTCCTCCGCTTCCTCGAGCGTTACGCGCCCGACCCGCTCACCCGCGGGGTAACTAGCCTGGCCGCCAACGACGAGGCCCGCCACGTGGCCTTCGGCGTGGCACATTTGCGGGAGTCCGCCAGGCACGACCCCGGTATGCTGGACCGGCTAGCTCAGTCGGTGCACCGGCGCCATGATGCCCTGCGCCACACCGCCGGGCTGAACCAGGAGGTGCACGACGCACTGGTGCTGATGGCCGCCGGTTCCTGGGAGCACAACGACCTGCGGCAGGGCAGCCGGCGTGTGAGGCAGTTGATGCAGGACATGGACGCCGCCCGGCGCCGGAACCTGGCCAGGGTGGGATTCTCCGGGGAACAGGCGGAGGCCCTTTCCAGCCTCCACACCCGCAACTTCATGTAACGCGCCGGGTGGACCGGCAGCTGCCTCCTCCCGCCCCGGCGGCAGGCCACGGGCTAGTTGGCGCCTTGTTGAAAAAGAGGGCGACCTGCTTGACAATGGGCGGCAAACGGGCGCTTGCGGCCGCCATCTCCGCAGGACCACAAGGAGGGCGCTATTGGCAGCAGTAGGGATCATCGCCAACCCGGCAGCGAGCAAGGATATCCGCCGACTGGTGGCCCAGGGCCGGGTGGTCCCCGACTGGGAGAAGGTGAACACTGTCCGCCGGGCCATGCTGGGCCTGCAGTCCGTGGGCGTGGACCGCGTTCTCGCCATGCCGGACAGCTCTCATCTCGTCCGACGCGCCGCCGATGACCCCAACCTCTCCCTAGATGTGGAACTGCTGCGCATGTCCGCTCTTTACAACGAGGGCGACACCGTCCGGGCCGCCGCGGCCATGTCAGACCAGGGCGTCGGCTGCGTCATCACCCTGGGCGGTGACGGCACCAACCGTGCCGTGGCCAGTGGTTCCCGAGACCTGCCGCTGGTGGCAATATCCACGGGCACCAACAACGTTTTTCCCGTAATGGTGGAGGGCACGACAGCAGGCATGGCCGCGGGCCTGGTCGCCACCGGCACGGTTCCCCTGGACCTGGCGGCCGTGCGGAGCAAGACGATCGCGGTGATAATAGACGGAGAGGACCGCGACATTGCCCTGGTGGACGTGGCGCTGTCCAAGGAGCGTTTCGTCGCCACCCGGGCCATCTGGGACATGAACACCATCTACGAGGTATTCCTCACCCGCGCGGAGCCGGCCTCCATTGGTCTCTCCTCCATTGGGGCCCGCCTGGAGGCAGTCACCCTGGCCGACGAGGGCGGCCTGCACTACCGTATCGCAGGCAGCGGGCTCTCGCAGGACGGCACCGCTCACGAACCGGCCGACGGACTGTTGCACCTCCGGGCTCCTATCGCTCCGGGATCAGTCCCGGTAGTCTCCATCGAGTCCTGGCAGCGCATCGCTGACGGCCAGCGAGTCGCCATCGAGCGCCGCCATTCCACCGTGGCCCTGGATGGAGAGCGGGCATTTTCGGTGAACCCGGACAATACGCTGGAGATCGAAGTCCGTCGCGACGGCCCACCGGTCGTCAGCGTCGATGCGACCCTGCGCCATGCCGCCGCTTCGGGCGCTTTCCGTATCTAACGTGCCAATCGGACCCCGAGGGCGCCGGCTCCTCACGCCTGTCCTGGCCCCGGGGACCTGATCATGCTTCTGGGTACGGAGATCTCGGGCGTTAGCGAACTGGTCTATGCCCTCCTTATCGCCTTCGCCGCCAGCGTGGTGCTGGGGACCGTGGGATTCGGTTTCGGGCTGGTTGGCTCGCCGCCGATGCTGCTGTTCCTCGAGGCGAAAACGACCATCGTGATCATAAACTCCCTCACGACGATCGTGGTCGGCCTGATACTGCTCACCTCATGGCGGCACCTGGACCTTCGGCGCAGCAAGGGACTGATTATCGGGGGGCTGGCCGGCACTCCCGTGGGGGTTCTGTTGCTCAACCTGACGGAGCCCGGGTCAATTCGCATCATCATCGGTGCGGTGATCATAGTAACCGGCCTGCTCAGTCTGCGGGAGATCCGTCTGCCCTACGCAACATTCCCCGGGTCTGGGCTGTGCTTCGGTTTCATCACGACCCTTGCAGTTACCGCCTTCACCATAGGCGGTCTGATCGCGGGGGTGTATGCCATCGCCCAGCGGTGGCCGGCACAGACGGTGCGGGCCACTCTTGCAACCACCTTTCTGATCTCCGGCATAGCCCAAGTGATTCTCTACGCCTTCACAGGACTGTATAGCGTCGGTACTCTGACCATGGTCGGGATGCTGGTACCGGTGCTGCTGGTCGGATTCCTGGTAGCGGGGCTGCTGGTCCGCGGGCTCAACGAACGGGCCTTCCGGTACGTGGTGATCGCGGTCGTCGTCCTGGGAGGGTCGATTTTACTGGCCCGGGAGCTGTTGGCCTAGGACGCCAGAAGGCGACGGGGCCCGCGCCTGGCGGGCCCCGTCGGAGGGAGTGGCTGGATTGCGGCCTACTCCTGCAGGTCGTGATAGGCCGCCAGGGCCGCCGTGATGCCGTCGCCGACCGCCGCGCCGAGCTGCCGGGTGGAGTCCGCTCGGGCGTCACCGCAGGCATAGATGCCGGGGACGCCTGTGCGCATGTGGATGTCGGTGTAGACATGGCCCAGAGCGTCCATCTCCAGCAGACCCTTCAGGTACTCCGTGTTGGGATGGAACCCGATGTAGATGAAGGCGGCTGCGGTATTGTAATCGTAGACCTCCTCGGTCTTGAGGTTCTTGACCCGCGCCGCTTCCAGGGCCTCGTTGCCGACGAACTCCTCGACCACGTGGCTCCACAGGAACTTGACTTTGTCATTGCTGAAGGCGCGGTCCTGGAGGATCTTGGTGGCGCGCAGCTCGTCCCGCCGGTGGATATACGTGACCGAGTTGACGATCCCGGTCAGGTAGTGCCCTTCGTCCATGGCCGCGTCGCCACCGCCGACCACCACCACGTCCTGGCCCCGGAAGAAGTTGCCGTCGCATACCGCGCAGTAGGAAACGCCGCGCCCTGCGAACTCGTCCTCGCCGGGCGTGCCCAGCTTGTTGTGGGATCCGCCGGTGGCGATGATCAGGCTCTTGGCGGTGAGGGTACGGTCGTCAGTGTGGACCACCTTGACCGGTTCATCGGCCTTCTCGATACCCTGGACCTCGGCGTAGTCGATCTCGGCCCCGAACCGGGAGGTCTGCTGTTCCATCCACATGGCCAGTTCCTGGCCCTTGACACCCTCGGGGAAGCCGGGGTAGTTCTCGATCTCGTCGGTAATGAGAAGCTGGCCGCCCGGGCCGAGCTGCTCGACGATGAGGGTCTTGAGCATCGCCCGGGTGGTATAGAGACCGGCGGACAGACCGGCAGCGCCTGCGCCGAGGATGATTACGTCGTAGTCCGTCTGAGTTGTCGTCATCTGGGGTCCCCTTCCTAAAGTTGTTCCTTCTATTTTACAAGATCGCCGGGGTTGATGGATTCCCTGAATGGCAGGCGGTCCGGGTCATCCCCTCCGCATACCCTCCAGTTGCCCCGACTCTCGCAGGTACTCCACGGTGCGGACCAGCCCCTCGCTCAAGTCGACCTTTGGGGCCCACCCCAGTTCCTGCTGAGCCCTGGAGCAGTCGAGGCTGATGCGGTAAACGTCGCCGGCCCTGGCCGGGCCATGTTCCGCTTCCCACCGGTACCCGGTTATTTCCCTCAGCATTCCATACAGCTCATTGACGCTGGTCAGCTGGCCGGTGCCGATGTTCAGCGCCCTGCGATTGCCGCGATGGATGGCGGCCATGTTCGCATCAACCACGTCTTCTACGGAGATGAAGTCCCTGGTCTGGTTGCCGTCCCCAAAAATGCGCGGTCGCTGTCCATGCAGCATGCCGGAGATGAATATGGCCACCACGCCGGCCTCACCGTGGGGGTCCTGTCTCGGACCGTAGACGTTGCCGTAGCGTAGAGTGGTGTAATTCAGGAGATATTGCCGGCCGTAGAAATCCAGGTACTGTTCCGCCATGTACTTCGACATGCCATAGGGAGAGACCGGGGTGACCGGGGCGTCGTCGGGACAGGGCACAATCTCCGGTTCACCGTACAAGGCACCCCCGGTGGAGGAGTAGATGATCTTTTCGACGCCGGCCCTGCGGCACGCCTCCAGCAGGCGCAGGGTACCCAGCACGTTGACCTCGTTGTCCATGATGGGGTCTTTCACTGACCGGGAAACGCTGGACTGGGCCGCGAGGTGAAACACGATGTTCGGTTGCTCGCGGTTCATGACATCGAGCAACGACGGGTGGGTGATGCTGACGTGGTGGAAAAAAGCATCGTGGTTCAGGTTCTTCAGCTTCCCGCTGGTGAGGTCGTCAACGATTACCACCCGGTATTTCTCATCGACCAGCCGGTCGACCAGGTGCGAGCCTATAAAGCCTGCGCCTCCGGTGACCAGCGCTGTTCGTTGGTATGCCATTGGACCCACTCCGAATTCGAATAGTGGAGCAATAGGCGCGTTCGGCCATGCCGCATCAATTTCGACGAAAGACCTCCGGCGGGTGGCCGGAGATCCCTGTCACCATCATAACCGCGTACCACATTGAGTACAACGGCCAGGCTTTCCGAACAGTTACCATAATAATTTCGGGGCCTTCAGTCTCTGGAAATCAGCTTTGAGTCCACAGATTTGGCCGAGAACTGCAAAAATTGGGACATAAAGAGTAAACATATCGAAATAACACCGGTGTTATGTTTTTCGCGTGAACCAATAAAACCACCGGTATGCGGGTACTACTCGCTCGCTCCCGCCCCGCACTGTGGACTCCTGCAGACCGCGGAGGCGGGCGCCAACTTACCGGCGCCTGCCGGTACCGATGCCGTGAGAGTGTGGAGGGGACATGTTCCGCCAGACACCTGCTATTTCCGCTGCGGCAGTGTTCACCGCTGCGCTCATCACTCTCCTTGGCGTGCTGTTCGCCTCGTCCCTCTCCTCGCCGGGCACAGCCCATGCGGACCATTCCAGCAAGCCCACGGTCAGCATCAAGAGCATTACACCCGACGTGGGCGAAGAGGGCGGCTCGTTGAGGATTACTCTTGAACTGAGCAGGCCTCTGACCGCCGACGAAAAGTATTGCTATAACGACAAGGGACCGCCGTCTGAAACCTCCCGCAAAGATTTCGTATGCATCGAGGGCGGAGTACATGTTTGGGATACTTATAATGACCACATCGATACGGCAGCTGGCCACGTAGGAGCCGATCGCAATATCAAGTTTGTTTTTTACGGATCGAATACTGAAGTGCGACTGTCTAACCACAACATCGCTGACGATGAATGCATCACGCCTGGCCGTGAGATTCGAGTCGGGATCAACACCAGTTTCGAAGACCGGCCCGGCGAAAACATATATGGCTACATAGTGGACCACACGATACATACCGTGCGTATCGCGGGCAATGATACGACAAATGGGCCAATATACGACGATAAGGGCACGGACGACACCAGTGATGACACCGGAAAGTGCCTGGCCGTTGACGAGAGTGCCACAGAGGATGTCTTCGTCAACCAGGCACCGCGATTTGGCAACCAGACTATCGAATACTCCGTCAATGAAAATACTGAATCAGGCGAGAACATCGGGGACCCGGTCACAGCCTCAGACCCGGACGAGGGCGACACTCTCACTTACTCGCTGACCGGAACCGACGCGTCGCACTTTGACATCGACTCATCCACCGGTCAGATTGAGACCGACGGACCCCTGGACCACGAGTCCAAGGACACCTATTACGTGGCCGTGGCAGTCACCGACGGGAAGGATATTGAGGGGAATTCCGACTCGGCAGAGGACGACAGCATCGGCGTCATCATCACCGTGAACGACGTGAACGAGCCGCCGGTTTTCGACACGGGCGCGCCCACGGACCTGAATGTGGTCGAGAACACCGAGGCCGGCGTGGACTTCGGCGACCCAGTAACAGCGACCGACCCGGATGACGGCGACGTGGTTTCTTACTCACTGGATACCGGCGACGGCGCCTCCTTTGACATCGACGAAGGGACGGGCCAGATCAAGACCAAAGGCGCCCTGGACCGGGAGACCAAGGCAAGCTACACCGTAACCGTGACGGCGAGTGACGGCGACGAGGAGGCCACCCACGAGGTGACCATCACCGTGACCGAGGCCAACGACCCGCCGGCCTTCAAGGACGACCAGGGGCAGGTCCAGACCAGCACGACCCGCGAGGTGGCCGAGAACACCGCAGCGGGCCAGCCGGTCGGGGCTCCCGTGGCTGCCACCGACGAAGAGAACGACCCGCTGACCTATTCGCTGGGCGGTACGGACGCCGCGGCATTCGATATCGATACGAGCAGCGGCCAGATCAAGGTCAAGGACGCCCTGGACTACGAGGGCGGGACCACCAGATACAGCGTCACCGTTTCCGTAACGGACAGCAAAGATGAGGCTGGCAGCGCCGAGGACCCGGCGGTGGAGGACGCCAGCGTAGACGTAACCATCAATGTCACCGACGTGAACGAGGGGCCCACCTTCGATTCCAGCAACACCGCAACCCGGGAGGTCGCCGAGAACACGGCCACTGATACAGTCTTCGGAGACGTATTCACGGTAACAGACCCCGAAAGCGACACGCCCACCTACTCGCTGGGCGGAACCGATGCGGCATCGTTCGACATCGACACCGCAACCGGCCAGCTCATGACCGAGACCGAACTGGACCACGAGTCCAAGGACTCCTACAGCATCACCATTCAGGTCACCGACGGCAAGGCGGCCGACGGCAGCACCGAGACCACAGCGACCATCGACGACACCCACGATGTGACCATCACCGTCACCGACGCCGACGATCCAGGTGTCATCACGTTCTCCGCCGACCCGCCCTCGGCCGGCACGGAGTTGACGGCGACGCTGTCGGATCAGGACGGCGTAAAGACCTCGCCTGCGGTCACCTGGGCTTGGGAAAGTTCACCCAGCGGCACGGACACCTGGACCCTAATCAACGGGGAGACGACCAACAGCTACACTCCCGGTACCGATGACGTTGGGGACTACCTACGAGTGACGGCAACATACGCTGACGATCATTCTCAAGGCCAGACGGCTCTGAAAGTTTCTCAGGCTGTGCTGACAGCCCCGCCGACGAACCAGAACCCGGAATTCGACAGCAACGCATCCACCACGCGGTCAGTCCCGGAGAACACACCGGCGGGGGAGAAGATCGGCGCTCCGGCGTCGGCCACCCACGGCGACAGCAAGGGAACACTGGTCTACAGCCTGGACGCGACCGGCGCGACCAATTTCGACATTGACGCCGCTACCGGCCAGTTGAAAACCAAGACGGTGTTCGACTTCGAAACCGACACCACCAGCTACACGGTCACCGTGTCGGTAAAGGACGGCATGGACGACTACAGCAACGCAGATTCCACCGAGGACGACACGATCGATATAACCATCAACGTCACCGACATGGACGTGCCCGCCATCCCCGCGGCCCCGACGGTGAACGCGGCCAACGGCGCGGCTGCAAAGCTGAACGTCTCGTGGACGGCGGTTACGGCCACTACCACTGCCCCCGTCGACGGCTATGACTTGCAGTACCGGGAGAAGGACGCCGATCCGGTAGACGACTGGACTGCATTGTCCGTGACGACGAACAGCGCTACGTTGACCACGGACCTCGATTACAGCAAGACTTACGAGGTCCAGGTGCGCTCGAAGAACGTCGAGGGTGAAAGCGACTGGTCGCCCACTGGCGAGGGGAGCATCCCCAGCCTGTTGAACGTGACCCTCTCGCCGGCCAGCCGCACAGTGGACGAGGGCAACTCCGGCAGTTTCACAGTCACAGTGTCGCCGGCGGCGGACCGGGCCCTGAGGATTCCTGTGTCCATCGCGGCGGGTACTGCCGAGTCCGGCGACTACTCGCCGACCAGCAGGACGGTCACTTTTGCCGACACGGAAACCTCAAAGACTTTCTCGATAACCACCACCAACGACTCTGACAGGGACGATGAAACGGTCAACATCCGGTTCGGTACGCTTCCCCCCGCCGTGGGCACGGGATCCCAGTCCACGGCGACGCTGAACATCAACGACACCACTACCGTGCCGCGCTCTATCACCACCAACAACGGTGGCGGCGGCAATGGCGGCACCTCCACGAAGACCCCGGGGGGCAGCGGTGTCGGAAGCATCAACACTCCCAAAGCCAACCAGGCCCCGGAATTCACGGAAGGAGCACGGACGACACGGGAAATCGCTGAAAAGACCCCGGCCGGAACCAGCATCGGCGCCCCAATCTCCGCCACCGATGCCGATAAGGACGTCCTGACCTACTCGCTGGGCGGGATGGATGCCTCCTCCTTTGCACTGGATACCGGTACGGGTCAGCTCAGGACCAGGGCCGAACTGGACTTCGAGCTCAAGCCCTCCTACTCGTTGGCCGTCTCGGTATCCGACGGGAGGGGAGGGAGCGATTCCATTGGAGTGACCGTTACCGTATCCGACGTGGTGGAGGTCCCTGTGACCGACGAGGAGCACCAGGTGGTTGTCCTGGTGGACCCGGACGAGGAAACGGAGGTCTCCACTGTGGGCGAGGACGGGACGGTCACCTTCCCGGAAAATACGCGCGACGGCCCATTCTTTGTCAGGATTGACACCAACCCGGACAACTGCGACTGGGACTCCCTGGAGGACCCCCCTGCCGAAGAACTGCGAGCGTGCATCAAGGTGGAGGTCTTCGACACCCAGGGCAACCCCATTGTCGGGGAGAACATCCTTGACCCGGCCATCACCATCAAGGTCCGGCTGGACGGTGACGATGTGGGGACCGACACCCTTCAGGCGTTCATGGAATCGGGAGAAGAATGGACGGAGCTGGTCTTCAGCAGGGAGGACGAAGAGGGAACAATCACGGTCAGCATCGGCGGGATCGATGGCCCGGGCCTATACGCCGTCGGCAGCAACGCATCGCAGCAGCAGGTAAGGGAGATCATCCAACCGCCGGTAGTCCGGTCCGAACCACAGCAGGCCAGGTCTCCGGAATCTTCGGTTCCCCCAGTCGTGCCGCAGCCGGTTCCGCAACCCAAGGAGGATCCGACTCCCACGCCGCAACCGACCGCGACTCCCGAGCCGACAGCAGCGCCAACGCCAACTCCGTCGCCCACTCCTGAGCCGTCGGCGGCTCTGGCGCCTGCCCCAGCAGCGACGCCCACTGCAACGCCGTTGCCGTCTCCAACCCCCCAGCCGACGGCTACGCCGCAGCCCACCCCCACGCCGACGCCGGACCCCGGCGACGGTACTTCGGAAAGCCAGCAGTCCAGGGTGGTGCTGGCACAGTTCACGGACCTGGATGTCCCGTCGGGTCCCAGCAGCCCACAGTTATTCCCGTTCGATTTCACGGACGACGATGGACGGCTGAGAATATGGCCCATAGTCCTGATTGCCGTGGGTGTGTTGATGGAACTCATCGCACTCAGCCTGTTCCTGAAGGAACGAGAGGCTGACAGGCGAAGGATCTTCTAGCCCATCCCTGGGCCAACATTGGAGTGCGGCGCAATGTGTGATACAGTTTTCCCGCGCTAGCCGCCTGTGTGGTAAGGCCGGCGCGGAATAGTTAGCCAGGAGGCCTGGATATGGCCGAGAAGATCGGTTTCGTCGGACTGGGCATCATGGGCAAGCCCATGGCCCGCAACCTGCTGAAAGCCGGATACGAACTAACCGTATACGACATCGTTGGGGACGCTGTGGAGGAGGTGGCCGGCGACGGGGCAACGCCGGCATCGTCTAGCAGCGAGGTTGCGCAGGCCACAGACAAGATTATCACCATGCTCCCCGACTCGGCCGATTCAGAGAGGGCCATTCTGGGGCCCAACGGCGTACTCGAAGGGGCGACTGCCGGGAAGACCATCATAGACATGAGCTCCATCGCCCCCCTGGTGTCGCAGCGCATTGCGGCCCAGTGCGCGGAAAAAGGCGTGGAGATGCTGGATGCCCCGGTCAGCGGGGGCGAGCCCGGCGCCATCAACGCCACGCTGGCGATCATGGTGGGCGGCAAGCAGGAGATATTCGACCAGAACTTCGATCTGCTGAAGGTGATGGGCAGCAACGTGGTCCTGACGGGGGACGTCGGGGCGGGTGGCGTTACCAAGCTGGCCAACCAGATCATCGTGGCCGCCAACATCGAGGCATTGGCCGAGGCACTGGTACTGGCCACCAAGGCCGGAGTGGACCCGGAGAAGGTCTTCCATGCGATTCGGGGCGGCCTGGCCGGCAGTAACGTGATGGAAGCCAAGGGCCCGATGATGCTCTCCCGCAATTTCCGGGCGGGATTCCGCGTCCGCCTCCATCAGAAGGACCTGCGCAACGTGTTGCAGACCGGGCAGGAACTGAACGTGCCCCTGCCGGTGACTGCCCTGGTGCAGCAGATGCTCGGGGCCCTGGTCAACGAGGGCGAGCAGGAGGCAGACCATTCGGCGTTGCTCAAATTCGTCGAAGGGTTGTCCGGAATCGAGGTCAAGGGCGGGAGTTAGGGAAGCACCCGGCGCTGCATCCGGTACCTGAGAGGGTGTGCGTCAATTGATTGACACCGACTCGTCATTCTCGCGAAAGCGGGAACCCAGGCCGACAAGCCTGGAGGGGCTATATTGATACAAGGGGTGAGAAGCCCGAATAGTCCCAAACCTTCCGGGATAGAATGGGGCGCCAAGGTGCGCCCCTCTCTCTTTGCCCGGCACCAGGTTCTCCGTTGCGGGGCCCACCGGCGGGCCTCGAACGCCACGGAAGTCGGCCCAGCTAGTCCAGTTCCCGAAAGCGAGCGTCCCTCCAGTCCAGGGCCGCTCTCAACCCCCTATCCGCGGCGACGGAGTTGAACTCCTCCTGTTCCGGGCTGGTGCTGGTGTCAAATATTGTCATCAGCTCCAGGTTCTGGGAAACAGAATTGAGGAATCCCATGTTCTCCAGGGCCCGGTTGACTGCCACCTTGGTCAGCTTCATGCCCAGTTCAGACATGAGGCAGATTTTCCGGGCCACTCGTTCGCATTCGTCCATGAGCTGGTCTTTGGGCACCACCCGGCCCACGAGCCCGATACGGGCGGCCTGGTATGCGTCGACCACGTCTCCGGTTAGCAGCAGCTCCTTGGCGTTGGCGAGGTTGACGCTGTAGGGAGTGACCAGCAACGGAGGCCCGAACCCCGCACGTATTTCCGGCTCGCCCAGGATTGCGTCTTCCGAGGCAATCTTTATGTCGCAGACCTGCACCAGCTCACATGCGCCGCCGAGAGCATACCCGTTTACCGCCGCAATGACCGGCTTGGGCAGGTTCCACACCGCCAGAAAACAGTCGATGAGACCCTGCAGGTGCGTACGCCAGGCGTCGGGAGAACCCTTGTGGGGGTGAGGAGCGTCCGGGTCGGGAGTTATATCGAAACCCGAGGAGAACGCCCGGCCTGCCCCCGTCAGGATGACCACTCTCACCTCCGGGTCTACCCCGGCGACGTCGAGCGCATCGCGCAGGTCCGATAGCAGCGGGCCGTTGATTGCGTTCAACTTGTCGGGCCGGTTCAGGGTTATGTAGGCGATTGACTCCCGGCGTTCGTACTCGATGTTCTGGAATGCCACGCAAAGTTCTCCTGGCCAGTCGCAGTTGCGCTGCTCCGGTTCGGTGCTAACGGGGCGTCTGGATTATGTCGATGCGCTCGATCACCACGGGTTGCAACGGAACATCACCGGCGCCCACGGAAACCCGGGAGATCGCGTCCACCACCGACTGGCCCTCGCTAACCGCACCAAATATGGTGTGATTTCCGTTGAGCCAGCCCGTGGCCGCGACGGTGATGAAAAACTGACTCCCGTTGGTGCCGGGACCCGCGTTGGCCATGGCCAATTTGCCCGGGTTATCGAAAACGAGGCCCGGAACTATTTCATCCTCGAATTCATAGCCGGGCCCTCCGGCGCCCGTCCCCGTGGGGTCCCCACCCTGGATCATGAAACCTTCAATCACCCGATGGAAGGTCAGGCCGTCGTAGAAGCCCTGCTGCGCCAGAAACACGAAGTTGTTGACCGTAATCGGAGTCTGGCCCGCCAGCAATTCCACGCGGAAATTTCCGTAGTTCGTACGGAAGTCCGCGGCGTAGTCTGCCGCTGCGTCCAGTGCCATGGGCGGAGGACTGGAGAACCTTCTCTGCACGGCCTCACGGCCTGTGGTGATGGTTGGAGTCGCAGGAATAGTGGCAGTTGGGGCTGACGGTGTGCTGTCAGCGGGAGCCGCCGTAGGTGCAGCAGTCTGCTCCGGCGTGGCGGGCGGAGTCGTACCCACCTCCGTGGTGGGGGTCTGTAATACGCAGGCAACCAATGCAGGCACCGCAATCATCAGTGCCAGGAAAACGGGAATTCTCATCTCTCTACACTACTACCGCCTTTCTTGTCTTGAACGGCCTGGGGCCTGCGACAGTGGATTCTGCCTTACTGGCCGGCCGTCGGGGAACCACCTGCCAACTGGAGGAACGCTTGCTGTAGCGACGGGTCGGGCCGAAATCGTCCGCTGAAGGCCGACGCTTCGAATCGTTCCTCTCGAGCCTCCAATCCAAGGGCCATTCGGCAGAGGTAGGTGCCCTTCAGGCTGACCACCACCCCCTCCGCTTCATTGGATACGGCATGACAGATTTGCTCGGTGAGTCTCTGCTGGGTCTGCAATCGACGGGCCAGGCCGTCAACGAGGTTCGCCACATCTGCCGTCTTTTTCGCCGGAGCCCCGGTCAGCCAGGCAATATCCGCTGCCCCGAAGAAAGGAATCAGGTGATTCTCGCAGGTGCTGATGAACGGAATGTCGCTTACCACGACCATTCCATCCAGTTCCCTGGACAGCATGGAGGCTGTCAAGCTCGAGGTGTTGGCCAGCAGCTTGTCGTGTTCGAAATTGATCGCGCGGTACCCGGCGAACAGATTGTCCCAGCATTCCACCACCTGGCGCGGCGTATGCTCCAACTCGGGCCGCGTCGGGTCCTCGCCGATCTGCTGCAGCATCCTCGTAACCGTGTTCTCGGCGTCCTCGGCCAGTTCGATTCCCTCCCAGGGAAACACCACCCAGTCGGTATTATTCTTCACCAGCAGCGGCTCAAGCTCCAGTTTATACTTTTCTCGTACCATTCGGGCTGTTCGACCGCTGTCTATCAGGTCGTCCACGGCTATGGTGGCCTGAGCGTGGTCGGCGGTTATGGAAATGCCGTGCTTGGTGCGCAACAACGCGGCCACGACACTTCCGCCCCTGGGCACCCCCCAACAGCAACTGCCGGACGGGAGCCTCGCCGCCAGGCCGTCCACGAGCTTGTCGATTTCTGTCCAGCTCAGGCTTCTAACCTGCAATCCAGGCTCCTTGATATCGGGAAACGGTCATCATCGAGCTTCAGGCAGGTCCACTTGCTCCGTCGATAAACCGGTGCGGCCCCATTGACCCCACTGCTCAATCGAGATTCCCTTTACTAAAAGCTGTTGCACGGTCCCGGACCCTTGACTCGGATCATTGGATTGTAATCATCGGTAGCCGGTGAAATCGGCTTATGGCAAAAGACCCTGCGCCTGCGTCTGGCGCCCGCTGTTCTCCCGACACCAGGACGCCCGTCCCACCCTATGTTGGAGCGCACTCCTCACAACCCTCCCACTAGGCCACGACTGGAAAATCCCATTCCGAAAATGCAGCAGCTGAGTTGATTCATTCTTCAGGGCTGATCGGCGCCTTCGTGATCGAATTACGGGCAAGAATATACCAGAAATAAGGGGCAATACAAAACCACGATTCGCCCTGAGGACAGGCTAATCGCATTTGAGTTAGCATGCGACCACCGCGGGAAAACGACCCGTCACTGTTATGAGAATATCCGCAACAGCCATTCCTTCCACCTAGATTGAGGAGGGTTAGCCCCATCACCCCGGCGAAAGCCGGGGGCCTGGAAAAACCAGACCCAGAGACAATCTCGCGCGTACCCGTTTCCCTACGTCATTTCCATGAATAAGGCTCGTTTTTATTCCCATTCGTGGACCACAGGCCCATAGCCAATTACGGCGAAAGAACGTCACCCCGTGCTTGATACTGGGCCGGAATCCAGTGCCTTGCGAATTGGCCCAATCGTGCTGGGAAAAGCTACTTCCTGCTTGCCGAGATAGGGATTCAAGAACCGCTCAGACCCTGGACTGCCGCGAAACTGGGACTGACAGCAATCAGTCAATTCCACTGCGATAGCCCTGGTCCTCCCTGGAGCGAGGTTCCCGGCGGAGGCGATTGTAGACGAACTTTGCGGACAGTACGGCAACCGCCAGGAGCGCAACTCCCGCCAGTATCCAGGCATCGAAAAAAACGAAGGGCGAAGGTCCCTCGCTGTTTCTCGGCTCTGGCTGCCACGGAGGAGCCGTAGGCCACTCTTCACGGACAGTGTCCGAACCGGGCTGCGTCTCCCGGCTCTGCCCTGCCGGTTGGCTGTCCCTCTCCGCCTCGGCCCGGGACTCTCTGCCGGCCGCAGTTTCTTCGGGATCCGCAGCCTGGCGCTGCGGTACGGGTTCCCGTGAGACCGGCTCCACGTCGGATACGGGCAGGCCCGCCCAACTGTTGTCCAGGCCGTGATCATCGAAACCATACACGTTGATCAGGGCCGTCTCAATTGTTCTCCCCCTCCTGATTTCGTCAAGCAGGAGGCGGAACTTATCCAGGCCGTATTCCTCGATCAGGTGCGCAACCACGCTCACTGATTTCTGGTAGAAGAGCGGGATCGTTTCTGGAGTGCCGGACAGATTCTTCATTGCCCTCAGGTGAGGAGTACGCCGGTGGAGCTGGCTGCTGCTCCTCACTCGCACGTCGGGTTCCATGTAGGTCGCAAATCCCTCGTTGAGCCAGTCGGGCAATTCCACCACCCTGTGCCCCAGAGCCTCGTGCAGCAGCATGTGCGCCGATTCATGAACGATGATACGGCGGTCCAGACCCTGCCCCACGAAAACGCGCTGCTCGGGGAAAGCGTACCCTCCGAATGTACCGTGGTCGGTTGTGGTCTGGCTCTGCACCGGGAAAGCCGCGTTGGCATCGGCATAGCTTTTGTAGATTACGCCCTTGAATCCCCTGGAATGCTCCATTTGCAGCACGTATTCCACCCTGCGCAGGTCTTCCCGCAACGCAACTGCGGCCTCTTCGATCCGGGAATCGGGCATATCATGGTAAAGGAGTTCCAGTGGACCAATGCTGGTCCTGCGCCATTCGAAATTGTGGTCCAGGTACTCCACCACTGCGCTATCGGTCCTGACCCGGTTGCCCTTCACGTCACGTATGTCAAAGTAGTATTCCACGTCGGCGCCGGGAGCGATGTAGGTGGCCTCGCTGACCGGAATGGACTGAGTTGCCACCACCCGGGTTCCGGGATCGAAATCTGCATAGGCATAGCCCCATTGACGGGAACCCGTGGCGCGATAGTACACCCTCACCTCCTTTACCTCGGCCTCCGACTCCACAGTCACGGTCAGGCCAACCCCAGAGGGATAGTTGACGTTTTGCCTTGTACCGACCACGCGGATTTCCCCGCCGGACGCCTCCACTGGCAAGTTGGTGGACTGGGCTACGGCCACCAGACCGCCAATAAGGCAAAGCAGCAGGAGTACTGAGCGATGAGACCCGGCAGCCTCGAGCAAGGGCTCCCCCAAAGGCATTGCGACCTTGATGCCAATTATACGGCCCGGGCAGTTGCACCGGACTTGCCCCGCAACGCCGAGGGAGCGATTCAGGACTGCTGACCCGCCTGCCGATGTTCCATCTCCAGCAGGGCCTCCTTGCGATGGAGTCCCCAGCGGTATCCCGCCAGGGCCCCATCCTGGCGCACGGCCCGGTGGCAGGGAATGATCGGCGCCACCGGATTTGTGGCGCAGGCGCGCCCCACGGCGCGGCTGGCGGAGTCGTTGCCCAATGCACGCGCCATCTGTTGGTAGCTACGCCTTTCGCCGGCTGGAATCGACTGCAGCTGTCTCCATACACGCCATTGAAAGGCTGTGGCCTTCACGTCCAGCGGCAGGTCTATGTCCACATCGTGGCCATCCAGGTATCCCAGAATGGAGGTGAGCCAGGATTTCAACGACTGGCTTTCATGATCGCCGTCGCCGGGGCCCGCTGGGATCAATGTCGCCGCGGAAAATTCCCGGTGCAGTTCGGCGACCAGGGCTGTTGCGTCGTCACCCATTTTGACGGAGCAGACCCCCTTGGCGGTCGCTCCCACCAGCAGCCATCCCATGGAGGACCTCTCAGTAACGTACCGGATGACTGCGCCCGCTCCCCCTTTGCGGTACGTGGCAGGAGTCATGCCGAGTTGCTGGACTGCATTCTCGTAAAGCCTGCTGGATGAACCAAAACCCGAGTCGTAAATGGCTTCGGACACGTTCGCTCCTCCTTTGGCGAGAGACTTGAATCGTTCGACGCGCAGGCCTCGGACATACTGCGCCGGGGTAAGGCCCGTCGTCTCCCTGAACAGTCTCTGCAGACGGCCGGAACCGATGCCCATCGCAGCCGCCAATTCCGGGTTTCTTGGCGCTCTCTCGTGCGTCTCGAGATAACGGGCCGCGAATTCGCAGGCGGCCCTTACGAGGTCCGCGTCGGTCTCCGGCCGGTCTGGATGACAGCGACGGCAAGCCCGTAAGCCTGCGTTCCGCGCCTCCGCTGCAGAGTCGAAGAACACCACCTGCGAGCGCCTGGGGCGCCTGGCGGGGCACGTGGGCCGGCAGTAGATGCCGGTGGAGATCACGCCGCAGATGACAACACCGTCCAGGCTGCGGTCCCGCGCGAGAAATCCGTTCCAGAGCCGGTCCTGGTCGTTGCCCTGGGCCATCAACTGGGTCTCGTACGTTGCCATGAAGTTAGCTCCAAAATATGGTCTGCATACATTACCTGTCTACCGGAGTTACAGGGATGGCTGGCGTACAAAGTGGGTCGAGTTGACCAGGGCCAGCAGCCTTCCGTTCCCATCGGTAACCCGGGTGGCAGCGGCTACGAGGGTGCGTCCCGGATGGGGAATCGTCGCCTCGGCAACCAGCAGTCCATCCTGGATATTGGCCACGATCTGACTGGAAATCGATACTGCCACCGGGAGCTGTTCCGGCGCGAGGTCGCCGTGGTAGGACGCAGCGGAGGCCAGCGTGGCAGCGGTATCCGCCAGCGAAATCATCACGCCGGCATGAATGTACTGATGCGGAGTGAAAAGCCCCGGATGCACCGGCAGCTCCACCAGCGCCCCGTCGGGCCCCACCTCCACTACCCGCATTCCCAGCCGGTTCATGAGCGTCTCCTCTCCGTATTGCGGGTTCAGCCAATCGGCCAGTTGGCGCGGAGTTAGACCCTTGGGCCAGTCTTTCATATCAAGCACCTCGACGCGGAGGGGTAAGTCACGCCTTTCAGGTTAGCCCATGGGCGTTGGCGAAATCTATCCGAATCCGATCGTCAAACTATTTTGCATCCCGGCAGACCAATAGTGGTCGCCCCGTGCCCGGGACCGGGAGTCTCAAAACGGGCCGCAAAGACTTTTCACGTTGAGGGCGCCTGTATTGATGGCCTTGGTGTTAGAATATTCCGGCTATCGGCCAATGATGACCGGCGCCCCGCGCTGCAGTTCAACCCCCGCAGGCAGGAGGATTATATGGATGACCTGCTGGTAATTTCCTCTGATTCCCACGTGTTCGAGCCGCCCGATCTCTGGACCGACCGTATCGACAGGGAGTTCCGCGACCGTGCCCCCCGGATGCAGAGGGTGGGCGACGTGGACCACCTTGTGGTGGAACAGGACCAGATGATCGCGGGAATCGGCCTGATCTCCAACGCCGGGGCCCGCTTCGAGAATCCCGAGCAGATATCGGCTCACGGCAGGTTCGAGGACGTGGAAACCGGTGGTTATGACCCGGAACAGCACATCAAGGACATGAAGATCGATGGCGTTTCCGGAGAACTGCTCTACCCGTCCCAGGGCCTGTTCTATTTCAAGGTCGAGGACTCGCGCCTGATGTCGGCAATCTTCCGCACTTACAACGACTGGCTGGCCGAGTTCTGCTCCACCAACCCTGATCGACTGAAAGGCGTGGCCATGATCAACCTGGACGACGTGTCCGAGGGAGTGGCGGAGCTGGAAAGGTGCGCGAGGCTGGGAATGGCCTCGGGCATGATTACGGAGTACCCCCCGGAGGGCCGCCGTTACGACAGCCCGGAGTACGAGCCTTTCTGGGCCGCGGCGCAGGACCACAATATGCCCATCAGCCTGCACACGGCAACGCGGCGAGAGGGCCTCAGCCGGGGTGCCGGAGCCACCTCGGTCCGCGCCGCCAGCGACCGGGCCACCAAGGTCTTTTATCCCGCCACATCAATGTGCGACATGATCTTTTCCGGCGTGTTCGAGCGATACCCGGAGTTCAAGCTGGCCATAGTGGAGTTTGAGCTCTCGTGGGCGCCCTACCTGCTGGACTCCATGGACTACACCTACATTGAGCGGCAGGAAGAGGCCTCATACCGGTTCAAGGGAGGCGCCGTCCCCAGCGATTTCTTCCACAGCAACGTGTACCTGAGTTTCCAGGAGGACGCCGTGGGAGTACTCCTGCGCGAAAGGATCGGTGTCGACCGCCTTATGTGGGGCAGCGACTATCCTCACTCCGAGTCCACCTTTCCCCGCTCAAGGCAAGTGCTGAGCGAGATACTGGAGGGCGTGCCTGTTGATGAGCAGGCCAGTATCGTAGGTGGTGCCGCCGCCAGCCTGTACGGATTCGAAGTGGCAAGGGTGGCAGCGCCGATTGGGTGAAAGTGTGATACGGGGACTCGAATCGTCGTAGAATCGCCACACCGGATCGGGAGGCTCAATGAGGCGAGCATATAAAGCAGTTCTGCACGGCGACCGTGTCGAGTGGCTCGAAGGTGCACCCGAAACTGACGGACCGGTGCCGGTGGAGGTGCACATTACGATTTCAAGCGAAGTCGGCTCCCGGGTTAGCGATGACGCTGGAAAGTCAGTGTTTGAACTATTTCAAGAACTGGCGGATATGGGTGCCTTCTCGGAAATAGAGGACCCGGTCGCCTGGCAACGAGAAATTCGCAAGGACCGCCCTTTGCCAGGCAGAGAGTGAGATGCTGATAGACAGCAATGTCATCATTTACGCATCCAAGCCCGATGGCCTGCTGACGCGACGCTTCTTGAATCAAATCAGGCGGGTGATATCGGTGGTAAGTTACGTGGAGTCGCTTGGATATCAATCATTGACAGAATCAGAGCTAAGTCGTTTGGAAGGTATATTCCAAAGATCGGAAATCTTGCCTGTGTCCTTCAGCGTAGCCCAACAGGCCGCATCTCTTCGACGGCAACGCAGGATGGGTCTTGGCGACTCCATCATTGCCGCCACTGCTATGACTCACAACCTTACGCTGGTAACACATAACACGGAGGATTTCCGCTGGATTTCTGGGCTGGAACTGTTGGATCCACTCTTAAATCAACAGTAAGGAGCCGGAGCGATGCTGGACATGCTGATCAAGGGCGGACAGGTGGTTACCCCGTCGGGGGTCGGGAGCTGGGACGTGGGAGTGAAGGACGAGCGGATTGTAGCGGTGGCCCTCCCGGGTGTGTTGCCCGAGGAAGGGGCCACGGTTATAGATGCGAGTGGAAGGATTGTAGTGCCCGGTGGCGTGGAAGCCCAC
The DNA here is from genome assembly GCA_965208825.1 of Dehalococcoidia bacterium. GTDB lineage: Bacteria > Chloroflexota > Dehalococcoidia > Lucifugimonadales > UBA3495 > VXOI01. Next base: position 1,025,163 of record CBDBPP010000005.1, on the reverse strand, counting down.
GTGCATGCGGCTGCCAACGTGCAGCCGGGAGCACGCGAGAGCGTACCGGGCACTCCCAACGCCGGTCCGGCGGTGCACTCGCTGGGAGCCATCTGGGGCGGCACCACCACTGTCGTAGACTTTGCCCCGGTACCCAACGAGGGGGACCTGGCCGCAGGAATCCACGACTACATGAACGTCTGGCAGGGCAACGCCTACACGGACTACACGACCCACTGCATTTACCGCAATTCCAACACGCCCGACTCCATTGCCCGTTTCCATGAGCTCCCCGAGGCCGGGTTCCCCAGCGTCAAGATTTTCACCACCAACATCCGTCCGCCCGATGCCTCGGGCACGAGCCTCACTCCCATCGGCAGGATCGACACCGGCCGCCTGGGTGACTTGATGGAGCAGATGCACCGCCACGGGGGCGTGCTGGCCGTGCACGGCGAGGACGACGAGCTGGTGATGTACAACTACCTGATGGCCGAGGAGCGCGGTCTTTGGGACTGGTACAACGTGCACCTGATCCACTCCAAGAGGGTGGAGGACCTGGCCTTCCGCCATGTCGTGCGCATGGCCCACCAGACCGAGGTCGGCATGTACTTCGTGCATGTCACGGCCAGCGACGGGAAGGACGTGATCGCCGAGGCCCGCGCTGACGGCCTGCCGGTGTACGGGGAGGTACTGACCCTTGCCTTGTCTTTCGAGGCGGAAAGATACAAGGAACCCGATGGCATGAAGTATCACACCTATCCGTCCCTCAAGTTCGACCAGGACCGCCAGGTCCTGTGGGACGGAATCATGAATGGCGACCTTTCATTCACCGCCACCGACAGCAGCTTCACCACCTACATAGACAAGACAGCGGGCAGAAATGTCCGCGACATTCGCGGCGGCAACGTGGGTATCGAGATCCGCATGGGGGTCAACTACACCGATGCGGTGGTCAAGCGGGGCATGTCGCTGGAGCGCTACGTGGACATCACCTCGGCCAATGCGGCCAAGCTGCTGGGGATGTATCCCCGCAAGGGCTGCATTGCCGCGGGTAGCGACGCCGATTTTTGCATCCTGGACCCATCGGTGAAGAAAACCCTGTCGCTCTCCGATCTGCATGTCCGCGATTACAATCCCTGGACCGGCTCGGAGGTCGAGGGCTGGCCCACCACCGTCATTCTGCGGGGCAAGGTGATGGTGGATGGCGGAGAGTTGCTGGGAGGCCCGGATGATGGACGGCTGATTCTGCGAAAGGTGGACCCGACGGTGCTCAACCGGCCGGCGTTCTAGTTCCGCTTTTCGACCTCAGGCTGTGGCGAGTGTGAGAATTCCCGCCAATTTAGCGTTTTCTTCAAATTCTCTTAAACATCTGTGGCTAGATTAATAGTCACAGGCGGGTAGAAACGCCCGCCGAGTACGGAGAATCAGGGAGAAGACATATGAGGAGAAAGTGGGTCTTAATTGCGGTCGCCGCCGGTCTGCTGGCCCTGGCCATCGGCGCCGGTGCGGTCCTGGCCAGCGGCGGGGGCGGGAAGGGCCACGCCTGGGGCGGTCCGGGCCACGCCTGGGTTTGGGGACGCGAAGACCACGATGATCATCAGTCCGCCGTGGCCTCGAAGGTCGCGGAAATTCTGGGAACCGACGAGCAGGAAACGGAAGACGCCATCGCCGAGGCTCGGAGGGAGGTACGGGAAGAAGCCGAGGACAACGCCCTGAATGACTTTGCCGGACGCGTTGCCGAGTCCCTGGGCACAGACGCTGACGCCACCGCCGAGGCAATCAGGAAAGTGGCGGAGGAGATGTTGGCCGAGGCTCTCGAAGCCAGGTTACAAGCCGCCATTGACGATGGCCGCCTGACCGAGGAACAGGGACAGGAGTACCGCGACAGGGCCAACTGGCACATGGGATGGCGGCATTACGGCTTAAAGGCCAGTGTTTCGGAGGGCTTCGCCAGCCGGGTCGCCGAGGAGCTGGAAGTGGAGGGCGAGAATGTGGCCGCTGCCATGGAGCAGGCCCGGAGCGACATTCACGGCGAGGTCCTTGAATCCAGGCTGCAAGCGGCCATCGACAGCGGACAGATAAGTGAGGAGGAAGCTGAGGAAATCCGACAAAGGATCGAGTCCGGCAATTGGAAAGGGTTCGGCAAAAAGGGCCACCACGGGCGGCACGGCGGCAAGGGACACTGGGGACGCGGACAGGGACACAAAGGGCACCACAGTCCCGATGGTGATTCGCCCCCCGCACCAGCCACGAACGGCGACTCCGCCTGACAGGACAGTCCAAGGGTACAGGCTACCGCGCCAAGGGGCGCCGACGGACTGTTGGTCCGCTCGCGCCCCTGCCCGCTTGATAGCGAATCCCGGCAACAGCCCACATTACCGAAAGGGACGCCACCACCATGCGCAGCCAGCAATCCCGGCAGACAGTGTTGATCGTCGACGACGACGCGGACATAGTGAAACTAACCAGGCTATACCTGGAGCGTGACGGATACCACGTGGTCTCGGCCAACGACGGAAAGCAGGGACTGGCGCTAGCTCGCGACGAGCAGCCCGACCTGGTGGTGCTGGACGTGATGCTGCCCAGGATGAACGGACTGGACATCTGCCGCACCTTGCGCAGGGAGTGGGACGTGCCCATCATCATGCTGACGGCGCGAGTCGAAGAGGAGGACCGTCTGGCGGGGCTTGAAGTCGGGGCCGACGATTATGTGACCAAGCCCTTCAGCCCCAGGGAACTGGCGGCGAGGGTGCGGGCGGTGCTGCGCCGCTCCAACCGGGACAGAGATGATGACGAGTCCGGGACAATACTCTCCTGCGGCCCTGTCTCCCTGGACCCCAGGTCCCACCGCGTAACGGTTGGCGGCCGGGAGGTACGCCTGACGCCCACGGAGTTCCGCCTACTGTCCCTGCTGTTGCGCCAGCCCGGACGCACCTTCACCCGGGAGCAGATCATCGACCGGGTGCTGGGCGACGACTTCGACGGGTTTGACCGAACCGTGGACGTCCACGTTTCCGGACTGCGGCGCAAGCTGGCCGAAGCGCCTGGGGGGAGCTCGAAGCTAATTCAGACCGTTTATGGCAGCGGCTACCGGCTTGCCAATGCCCCCGGGGAAGTATCCGGGGAGGGGTGACGTCGATGCCCGGACTCGTATCCGGCCTGTTCTCGAGCCTGCAATTCCGGCTGGCCATGGGGTTCGTGCTGGCGTTGGCGGTGGCGTTGGCCCTGATCGGACTGTCCACCGGAGTTGTGGCCGGAAAGCAAACCCAGAGGTTCGAGCGTGATTGGGATTCTGCGCATGTAACGCGAGTTGAGCGGTTCGTTAACGACTACTACACCGAGACGGGAGACTGGTCGTCTGCAAAGTCCGACCTGCAACGGGCACTTGAGCGCGCAGGTTCTGCAATCGGCAAGCGCATAAAGGTTTTTGATGACCAGGGAAACCTGGTTGCCGACTCCCATGCAAATCTCCATGAAATGTACCTAAACGACCGAATAAAGAGTGCCCTTTGGGAAAAGGAAAAGAGAATTCCGGTTCTACGTAAAAATGAGGAGGTAGGCGCCTTTTCCGTCTCCACGCTGTCTTTGGCTGGGCAGGGGCCGGCCAATATGCTCGACCCCGTCCCTTCCCGTATATCGGCGGAGGTCAACCGTTCGTTGCTGTGGGCCGGCATCGGCGCGGCGGCGCTGGGAACGCTGCTGGTCTGGCTGCTGTCGCGCCGGACGCTGGCGCCATTGCAGAGCCTGGGGGACGCGGCAAGGCGGCTTGGACGCGGCGACCTGTCGCAGCGGGCAGAGGCAGCAGGGCCCAAGGAAATTCGGGACCTGGCCATAAACTTCAATGCCATGGCAGCTGAACTGGAAGAAGCGGAGAGCCTCCGCCGCAACATGACCGCAGACATCGCCCACGAGCTGCGAACACCACTCTCCAATATCCAGGGCTACCTGGAAGCGATAAAGGACGGCTTGCTCGAGCCCTCTCCGGAAACGATTGACAACATCCATGGTCAGGCCTTGCACCTGTCGCGGCTGGTGGAGGACTTGCGCCTGCTGGCCCAGGTCGAGGCCGGAGCGCTGCAGCTACAATTATCCCCGGTACGGATAGAGAGTCTGCTGCATTCCTCCGTCGAGGGAATGAGACCCCGTGCAGAAGCCAAGGGAGTGAAAATGACCGCCAGCGAGGAGTTGTCGCGGCCAATTATGGACCTGGACGGGACCCGCATCTCCCAGGTGATTGGCAACCTTCTAGAAAACGCAATCGCACACACTCCGGAAGGCGGTAGTGTCGAGGTTACCGCCCGTTCCTTGGAAACCGGAATCGAGGTGTCGGTATCCGACACCGGGATGGGAATCACCCCCGATGACTTGCCCCGGGTGTTCGACCGTTTCTACCGTGCCGACCCATCACGGGTCCGGACCACCGGCGGGGCGGGACTCGGGCTGACCATTGCGCGGAGGCTGGTGGAAGCCCATGGCGGGACTATCGAGGTGGAGAGTGAGCCGGGACGAGGCAGCCATTTCACAGTGCGAATCCCGGATACCAAATAGCGCACCGGCTCGGAAGATGATCTCAGAGAGGATGGGGTTGATTTCAGTGATGAATTCGGGATAGCATTTCGCCATGCTGCACAGGATGACCCTGCTCCCCTCCGGGCCTGTCGTGCCAAAGAACCAACGGCTGGCAGCCTCACCCTACCTCTTCCCCTTCTATCCAATCCCAATTGCTACCGGAGGCTGCGCCACCCGTGGCTGAGCCGCCTACTCCCGGCACTCCCGTTACGGCGCCAGACCGGTCGGGTCTTCTGTCTCACTGGTTCAATTCCTCCCTTCGCCAATCCGTTCAAAAGTGCGTTGCCGAGGTCGCCGGTACCTGGCTGCTGGTCTTCTCGGGAACCTCCGCCATCGCGGGAGCCGTACTATCGGGAGCGCATGTCGGCCTCTGGCAGGTCGCGATGGTCCAGGCCCTGGGCGTGGCCATGGCCATATACCTCACGGCTCCGGTATCCGGCGCCCACCTGAACCCTGCGGTGAGCCTGGCCTTCGCCATATTCCGGCCCAGAGAATTCCCCTTCCGGATGCTGGTACCCTACTGGCTGTCGCAGCTGCTGGGAGGGGTGCTCGCCGGCCTGACCGTTCTGATGCTTTACGGCTCGTTCATCAGACACTACGAGGAGCAGCACGGGCTGAGCCGCGGCGAGCCGGGCAGTCAGCTCTCGACCATGATGTTCGGCGAGTATTTCCCCAACCCAGGAATGATGGGCACGGGGGATGCCGCGGCATCGCTGGTGTCTCCGCTCGCCGCCACCGCAGTGGAGGCCGTGGGGACAGGCATACTGGTCCTGGTGATCTTCGGCCTGGTGGACCGGCGCAACAGCAGCCTGCCGGTGAAGTGGTTGGCTCCGGTCTTCATCGGTCTGACCGTTGCCATGATCATCAGCATGATGGCGCCGCTGACCATGGGAGGGTGGAACCCGGCCCGGGACTTTGGTCCCCGCCTCGTCTCCTACTTCGCAGGATGGGGTTCCGTGGCGATCCCCGGTCCGGCCGGCGGGTTCTGGGCCTACATCGCGGGCCCGCTGATCGGCGCTCCCTTGGGGGCAGCGATATACGAGTTCCTGATCCGGCCGGCACTTCCCAGGGCATCCGATGAGGACTGAGCTGCACGACCCGAAATTCGGCCCCAATGTGCCTGCGATACAAGATGCGGTTCCGGCCCGCTTTCGTTAGTGAGCCTGGAAGCGGACCATTCCCTCTCATTCCGCTGCAAATCGAAGGCAATGCTCCGAAGGCCGTTCGCGTTCGACAACCCACGGCTCAGGCTATATAGTGGCCTGGAGAGCGCCTGGCGACCATCCTGGCCAGAAAGCTCGCCGACAGCCGGAGATCGACTAACGTGCAGCCGACCAACGAAGAGATAGCCGAACTGTTCGACAATCTCGGCCTGATGCTGGAGATGCAGGGCGAATCGGTGTTCAAGATTCGCGCTTACCAGCGCGCAGCCCGGGCCATCGAGGGACTGCCCTTCCCGCTGGCGCAGGCGGTGGAGGAGGGGCAGAAACTAACCGGCATTCCCGGCATTGGCAAGGCGATCAGCGAAAAGATCCAAGAGCTGGTTGCCACGGGCCAAGTGCGGACCTACGAGCGGGTGAAGGCCGAGCTGCCGGAGGGGGTGCTGGACCTGCTGGCGATCCCGGGCATCGGCCCCAAGACGGCGGTACTCATCGGGACGGAGCTGGGCATCAGCACGGTGGATGGGGTGGAGCAGGCCGCCTTGGACGGGCGCCTGGCGACGCTGCCGCGCATGGGCAAGAAAGCGGCCGATGGCATCCTGCGGCACATTCGCGCCTCCCGTTCCATGAGCACGGAGCGCACTCCCATCGGACAGGCACTGCCCACGGCAGAAGCCGTGATGTCGGCGCTGCGGGAACGGGACAGGGACATCGCGCTGCTCACACCGGCGGGGAGCCTGCGTCGGTGGGAGGAGACCATCGGCGACGTGGACCTGGTGGCCATCACGCCGCAGCCGGAGGAGCTGGGCCGCCGCCTGGCAGGTCTGCCGCAGGTGACCGAGGTCCTGGTCAACGGGCCGCGCAAGACCAGCGTCGTGGTGGAGCCGGGACTGCAGATCGACCTGCGAACGGGAGATGCCGAGTCCATCGGCGCCATGCTGCAGTATTTCACGGGCAGCCAGCAGCACAACATACGCCTGCGAGACTTCGCCAACCGCATAGGGCTGTCGCTGAACGAGTACGGCATAACGCACATCGAGTCGGGACAGGTTGAGGTTTTCCCTGACGAGGAGACGTTCTACGCCCGCCTGGGCCTGCCCTGGATTCCACCGGAGCTGCGGGCCGGCATGTGGGAGCTGGACGCGGCCCTGGAGGGGCGGTTGCCCCGCCTGGTGGAGGCCGGGGACCTGCGGGGGGACCTGCACCTGCACAGCGAATGGAGCGACGGCAGCGATACGATCGAGACGATGGTGGCGACGATAGCGTCGCTGGGCTACGAGTACATGGCGCTGACGGACCACTCACAGGGCCTGGGAGTGGCGAACGGGCTGACGCCGGAGCGGCTGGCGGCGCAGAAACAGGTGCTGCGGCAAATACAGGACCGGTACGAATTGCGGGTGCTGGCGGGATCTGAGGTGGATATTCGCTCGGACGGGCGCATGGACTATCCCGACGAGGTGCTGGCGGAACTGGACGTGGTGGTGGCGTCGGTACACAACGCCATGGCCCAGGACCGGGCCACCATGACCCGGCGGATCATCCGGGCGATGGAAAACCCATACGTCACCATCATCGGGCACCTGTCAGCGCGACTGCTGGGCCAACGGCCGCCCACGGACTTCGACCTGGAGGCGGTGCTGCAGGCGGCCAGGGATACCGGGACGGCCCTGGAGATCAACGCGTCGCCGGAACGGCTAGATCTGAGAGATACCCACGCCTTCCGGGCCCGGGAGCTGGGCGTACCGCTGGTGATCTCCACCGACTCGCATCACCATTCGCACCTTTCGGGCGGGAGGTTCGGCGTGGCGGTGGCGCGGCGGGCGTGGTGCGAGCCGAGGCACATACTGAACACCATGCCCCGGGACCAGTTCCTCCAGTTTATTCGCACGCCCAAGCCCGGGCGCATACGGGTATTCGACGCATTCAGGGCCGTCGCCGACGCCGTCGTACACGACATTGGCGCCTCCATCCAGGCACAGTCCTGATGGCGCGGGTCAAAGCGCCCGTCGACGCCGTTGACGGCGTCATAGGCAACGGGAACGTCCATCGGTCGCAGGCTGCCGATGGCGCTGCTCCCGGCGAATGCCAATCGCCGCCGGAGGTGATCGGGCGATTCAAGGAGCGGCTGGCGACAGGATATCCGTGGCACCGTGCACTGCTGGAGGCGATGGGCCGATGGGCGCCCTCGGAGGAGGTGGTCGGCGAGCGGCGGTTCAAGTACATGGTCGGCCGGGAGGCCTTCGACTGGTTGCTGCTGGCAGAGCGCCTCTGCTCGGAGGCCGCTGACAGCATTCCCCAAGAGGAACTGGAGGAGCTGCTGTTTCACGGAATCCTGCCCCAACCTGTCGCCGATGACGAACTCCGCGACCTGCTGGGCGTGGGCAAGTACCGGGCGTACCTGAACTATCACTACGGGGTGGTGCTGGAGGAGGCCCTGCAACTGGCGGCGGAGGAGTCCGTTCGCAAGCGGCACCTGGCACGGGGATTCTCGGACAGCGAGGAGTTGGTGGAGGAGGCCTTCCGGCACCTTTACACCCAGACGCGCACCGAGCTGCTGGCCGAATTCCAGACAGAGGCCAGGCTGGGCCGGCGACAGGGGCTGAATCTGTCAGACCTCAAGGAGTTTACCTATTGGCTGCACAAGCGGAGGGTGAACTATTGGGACCCGGCCAGGGTGGCGTATGACACGCGACTGGCCATTCTTCGGCTGGAGTCGCTGCGCGAAACGCCGACCAAGGCGAGTGCGCTCTAATGGACTCACGTTGCGGGCCGGTGTTATATTTGGCCTAATAGCAGGTGGCGGTTTTCGTTGCCCGCACGGTGTTTCCTGCATTCCCCCATTCCAGGCCGGAGCCACCGGCATCGGAGTATGTTTTCACCGATGACTTCCGTCCAGATGTCAAGGGCCTATAACGCCGCCGACGTTGAGCAACGCATCTACCAGAAATGGCTGGACGAGGGGTACTTCCACGCAGTCGCGGCGAAGGGGCGCCAGCCTTACGTCATCATCATGCCACCGCCCAACGTCACGGGGGAGCTACACCTGGGGCACGCGCTGGAAAAGGCACTGGAGGACGCGCTGATCCGCTATCGCAGGATGACCGGCAGACCGACGCTGTGGCTGCCCGGCACTGACCACGCGGGGATCGCGACCCAGTGGGTGGTGGAGCGGCAGCTGTTCGACGAGGGAACGAGCCGCCACGAGATAGGCCGGGAGGCCTTTGTGGAACGGGTTTGGCAGCACGTCGAGAAATCGGGTGGGATCATTCACGAGCAGTCAAGACGTCTGGGGATTTCGGCGGACTGGGAACGGCACAAGTTCACGCTGGACACGGGGCCCAGCAATGCGGTCCGCACGACATTCGTAAGCCTCTACGAGAAAGGACTGATTTACCGTCACGAACGCATCATCAACCGCTGCGTCCGCTGTGCAACGGCACTGTCGGACTTGGAGGTGGACTATCAGGACGTAGACGGGCATCTGTATCACATCCGATACCCACTAGAGGACGACCCCGACCGGTCCGTGACCGTGGCCACCACCCGTCCGGAGACCATGCTGGGAGACACCGGAGTTGCGGTTCACCCCGATGACCCCCGCTACGACGGCATCCGAGGCCTGAACGTAGTGCTCCCCATCATGGGCCGCGTCATTCCGGTAGTGGGAGACGAGGCCATCGACCCGGAGTTCGGCACGGGGGCGTTGAAGGTCACTCCCGCCCACGACCCGGTGGACTTCGAGGTGGGTCAGCGCCACCGGCTGGAAGCCCCCAACGTCATCGGCGAGGACGGCAACATGACCACCGTTACCGGCAAGTATGCTGGTGTGGAACGCTTCGAGTGCCGCCGCTCCGTCGTGGAAGAGCTGGAGTCGTTGGGAGCGCTGGAAAAGGTAGAGTCGATCAGCCATTCCGTCGGCCACTGTCAGCGCTGCGCCACCGTTGTCGAGCCCCTCATCAGCATGCAGTGGTTTGTCGACGTGGGCAGCCACGAACAGCCGGACAGCATCGCGGGCAAGGCCTACCGGGCCGTAACCGAGGGCGACATCCGGATCGTGCCGGAGCGTTTCACCCGGGTCTACCTGAACTGGCTGGAGAACATACGCGACTGGTGCATCAGCCGCCAGCTGTGGTGGGGGCACCGCATCCCCGTTTGGTACTGTGGGGCCTGCGGCCAGCTGACCGTCGCGATGGAAGACCCGGACGCTTGCGAGGGCTGTGGCTCTCGAGACATCCGGCAGGACCCTGACGTGCTGGACACCTGGTTCAGCTCGGGGCTATGGCCGCACTCGACGCTGGGCTGGCCGGGAGATAGCGACGACTACGGCTACTTCTATCCGACAACGGTACTGGAAACGGGCTACGATATCCTGTTCTTCTGGGTCGCCCGCATGATCATGCTGGGCATCGAGAATACCGGCAGGGCCCCCTTCAACACAGTCTACCTGCACGGGCTCATCCGCGACGGCACCGGAGCCAAGATGAGCAAGACCCGCGGCAACACCATGGACCCGCTGGAGTTGCTGGAGCAGTACGGCACCGACGCCCTTCGCTTCGCACTCACCACCGGCACTGCACCAGGCAACGACCTCCGTTTCACCGATAACCGGCTGGAAGCGGGGCGCAACTACGCCAACAAGATCTGGAACGCCTCCCGGTTCGTCATCAGCCAACTGGAGGGACGACCTGGGCTGGAGGGCTGGAGCGACGTTCGCCCCGAGCACCGGGAGGACCGGTGGATCGTGAGTCGCCTGGACCGGGTCACCGACGAGGTGAACCGCGCCCTTGAGAACTTCGAGCTCGGGGATGCGCAGCAGCGCCTCCACGAGTTCATCTGGAACGATTACTGTGACTGGTACATCGAGATGGCGAAGATCCGGGTGCGGACCGGCTCGGCGCCGTCGCCGCTGCCAACGTTGGCGCATGTGCTGGAGCGGACCCTGCGGCTGTTGCATCCGTTTATGCCTTTCATAACGGAGGAGGTGTGGCAGACGCTGCGGTCTGAACTGCCGGAGGAGGGAGACTCCCAGGCGGATTCGATTATGGTGGCACCTTATCCGGCATCAAGTGGCCGGGTGGACGTGGCGGCGGAAGAGGAGATCGCACTGGTGCAGCAGGCGGTGAGGGCGGTCAGAAACACGCGGGCCCAACTGCGGATCCCGGCGGCGCAGCAGCTGGAGGCGCTGGTGGAGGCCAACGGGCTAGGAGAGACGATCAGGGACGAGTCAGACTTTATCCGGGCAATGTCTCGGGTGGAGCCGCTGCGAATAGTGTCGGGAGCCAGCGAGGGCGACGCCGATGTCCGGGGGGTAACGCTGGTGGTGAACCCACTGGTAGTGCGGTTGCCGCTGGAGGGAGTGGTGGACCTGGAGGCGGAGGGCGAGCGCCTGCAGTCAGAACTGATCGACTGCGACCACAATCTGGAGCGGGTGGAAAAGCTGGTCGCAAACCCGAACTTCCGGCAAAAGGCACGGCCCGAGGTGGTGGCAAACGAGGAGGCCCGGCTGGCGGAACTGCGCGAGCGCAAGCAGCGGCTGGATGAGATCCTGCAGCAACTGGGACGGTAGGCTGTCTCAGCCTGCACAATTGCCATGGGCTTTCGAAATGCTACAGACCAAACAGTTTTCCAAGTAAAATGCGCAGCAACGAATCCTGACGATTTGAGGTAGGAATGACCACGAGAAAGTCTGCTGCGAAATTCAAGTCTGCGACAGCGGTATTTCCGGAGCGAATTCCGAGACGGGAAATGCAGAATTCCGTGTATATTGACTTGCCGGGCTACCAGACCGGCCTGCACCTGCACCTCGGCGGAGGGGCCACTACCCTGGTCATCAGCGAGGCCGCCCTGGGATGGAACTTGAGCCAAAGGGAGGGAATTCTCTATCCCGACCTGATGATTGCCTTCAATGTCGATCGGGCAGAGGCAATTCGACTACAAGGAATAGCAATTGACGACATGGGCAAGCCTCCAGAGTTCGTCCTAGAAATAGCCTCCAAGAGAACCGCCAAGAATGACTACACCAGAAAGCGCCCGGCCTATGCTCGATATGGCGTGGCCGAGTATTGGCGGTTCGACCCCACCGGCGGCGACCGCTACCCGGAGCCCCTGGCCGGAGACCGGCTGGTTGAGGGGGAATACGAGCCTATCGCGATTGAGCGGACCGGGGAGGACCTGTACTGGGGATACAGCGAGGTGCTTAAGCTGGACGTATGCTGGGAGCGAGGGCAGTTGCGATGGTACGACCCGGTGTCCCAAGCCTACATCATGACCCACAATGACGAGCGCGCCGGAAGAATCGCGGCGGAGGCAGAGGCAGCAGCGGCCCAGGCTCGTATTCGAGAATTGGAAGAGGAACTTCGTCGCGGTTCTGGATAAGCGCGTCACACTCCAAGACCGTTCCATCAGAACTTATCGAGAAACGCCATGCCGCAACGACTGGGAATCATCGGGCACCCCATCGGGCATTCGATCTCGCCGGTGTTTCAGCAGGCGGGGCTGGATGCCATCGGCTTTGACGGGACCTACCAGGCGTGGGACGTGAGTCCCGAGGAGGTGGGCGCTTTCGTGGAGGGTCTCAAAGCGCCGGGGACGCTGGGCATCAACGTTACCGTTCCGCACAAGGAGTCGGTGATCCCGTTCCTCGACGAGGTGGACCAGTGGGCCTCCACGGCAGGGGCGGTAAACACTATCGTCAACCGTGGAGGACGGCTCAGCGGCCACAACACCGACGGCATCGGATTCCTGCGGGCCCTGCGGGAGGGGGCCGGGTTTGAGCCCCGGGGCCGAGACGTGCTGGTACTGGGGGCAGGCGGTTCGGCGCGAGGGGTAGTCTACGCTCTGACCCGGGTGGGGGTTGCGCAGATGTTCATCGCGAATCGAACGATCGAGAGGGCGGAGCAGTTAGCCCATCTCGCCATTGACAACGGGGTCGCCACGGAGGCGATGGAACTGTTGGAAGCGCCCCGAGCGGCCAGAGAGGTGGCCCTGATCGTGAACTGCACCTCCATCGGCATGGTGCATGGGCCCGATGAGGACGGTACTCCCCTGGCTGCCGCCGACATCCCGTCGTGGGTACTGGTGAACGACCTGGTGTATAATCCGCAGGAAACTCCTCTGCTGAGGGAGGCCGCGAGAGCAGGTGCGGCAACCCTGGGCGGGATCCAGATGCTGGTCTACCAAGGGGCAGCATCCTTCGAGATGTGGACGGGACAAGACGCGCCGGTGGAAGTGATGCTGGATGCGGCGATCGCAGCGATGCGATCCAGAGGCTAATCAGCAGGTACCGGTATCGCTCAAGGCTTGACCCTCTCCCGACGGGAGAGGGAATTGTGTGAATGGCCAACATTCTTCTCGAGATTGGAACGATATGGTCCGTTTTGTAACTGCCGGTGAGTCTCATGGCCAGGGCCTGCTCATCATCGTGGAGGGTGTGCCCGCCGGGTTGCCGTTGGACGAGGACCAGATCGGCGTTCACCTGGCGCGGCGGCAGAAGGGCTACGGTCGAGGCGGCCGGATGCTGATCGAGCAGGACTGGGCCCATATCATCACCGGCGTGCGGCACGGCCTAACCCTGGGAAGCCCCATCGGCATGAGGGTCGAGAACCGGGACTGGGTGAACTGGGAGGAGGCCATGTCGGTGCGCCCCATTGAAGGCGAGCCGCAGTCGCCGAGGAGCCAGAGGATAACCCGGCTACGGCCCGGGCACGCGGACCTACCCGGGGCGATGAAATACGGCTTCAACGACGTGCGAAACGTGCTGGAGCGGGCGAGCGCCCGGGAGACGGCAGCCCGCGTGGCGGCCGGGGCGGTCGCCTTGCGGCTGCTGGAGGAGTTCGGCGTTGCCATCCGGAGCCACGTCATCTCGATCGGCAGCGTCCGGGCGGCGGCGCCGGCGGAGATCGACTGGGAGGCGGTGGAGGAGTCGCCGGTGCGGTGCGCGGATCCGGCTGCATCCGAGCGCATGACGGCGGAGATCGACGCCGCTAAGGACGCAGGCGACACGGTGGGCGGCATCTGCGAGATCATCGCGGAGAATGTGCCGATCGGGCTGGGCTCCCACGTGTCGTGGGACCGGAAGATCGACGGCCGGGTGTCGCAGGCGCTGATGTCGATCAACGCCGTCAAGGCGGTATCCATCGGGCCGGGCTGGGAAATAGTCAACAAGAGAGGTTCGGAGGTCCAGGACGTCATAGAGCCGGTTACCGACCCGGACCGGCCGTGGCAGCGGAGCACGAATAACCTGGGCGGGACCGAGGGAGGCATGACCAACGGCATGCCGCTGACGGCGCAGTTTGCCATCAAGCCCATCGCGACGCTGATGCACCCGCTGCCATCTGTGGACCTGGACACGGGGGAGGAGGTGCAGGCGCACTACGAGCGGTCGGACGTGTGTCAGGCGCCGCCCGCCTGCGTGGTGGGGGAGGCGATGGTGGCGCTGGTGCTGGCGGAGGCGTTCATGGAGAAGTTCGGCGGGGACTCGGTCTCGGAGACACGCCGCAACTTCGAGGGGTACCTCAAGACGGTGGGGCCGCGGGTGGAGTACCAGTAACCAACTCACCAGCAGGCAGGCTGTGCCCGAGATCGGTAACTGCAGACACGCCGCGACTGACGCGGCCATTACGCCGGATATTACCACCACCAGGTCAAGTGCCTTATGAAGTTTGGTGTGACGCTGTTTCCCAACAGTTTGGACGAGGTTGCCAGTGGGGCGCGGCTGGCGGAGGAACTGGGGTTCGATTACGTGGGGATCGCGGATTCCCAGTCGCTGGCGCGGGAGCTGTACGTGGCGCTCAGCGTGGTGGCGATGTCGACGGATCGGGTGATGCTGGGTCCGACGGTGAGCAATCCCCTGACGCGGCATCCGGCTGTAGCTGCTTCCGCAATTGCGTCGGTGAACGAGCTGTCCAGGGGGAGGGCCTTCTTGGGCATCGGGAGCGGCGACAGCGCGGTACTGAACCTGGGGCTGCGCCCGGCCCGGCTGGCGGAACTGCACCACTACATCCAGAGCGTTCGGGACATGCTGGCGGGCGAGACCAGCGAGTACCGCGGCGACCGGACGCATGTGCGTTGGTCCAACGGCGCGGTACCAATCGCCATGGCTGCCGAGGGTCCGCGCACGCTGGCCATGGCGGGAGCAGTGGCCGACGCTGCCATCATCCACACGGGGCTGACCGCCGAGGTGCTGCAGGACACCGTGGCCCGCATTCGCGAGGGGGAGCTCGCCGCCGGCCGGGAGGAGGGCGCCACCGGGGTGTGGGCCTTCGCCAAGTGCAACATCGGTGACGATCGGGAGGCGGCGGTGGACGAGATCAAGATGGCGCTGGCAGCCTCGGGGCATCACGCGTTCCGGTTCACGCTGGAGGGGAAGCACGTTCCCGAGGAGTACCGGGAGGCGGTGTCCATCCTGCACCGCGAGTACGAGGCAGCAGAGCACGAACAGGTGGGGGAGACCCGGAACGCGGCGCTGACGGACGAGCTGGGGCTGACCGAGTATTTTGCGGACCGGTTCGCGGTTGTCGGGACGCCCGAAGAGTGCCGGTCCAAAACCCGTTCGATCTTTGAGGCGGGGGTGGACGCCATCCTGATAACGGCCATCGGCCCTTCGCCGCAATCGATCATACGTCGCTTCGGCGAGGAGGTAATCGCTCCGCTGCGAGGGAGTCAGTAACCGCGCAACTCCCTCGTGTTATTATTTCGGGGCCGTTCCATCCCTCTGAACAGGCCATTCTCCAACAGGCAGAGGGCATGCAGGCACCGAAGGAGTTAAAGGCGAGGTATCCGTGGCCGAGGCACTGTTCATCGTCTTCGAGGGCGGGGAAGGGTCAGGGAAAAGCACCCAGGCAGAACTGCTGCACGAGCGGCTGCTGGACAGTGGGCGGCCAGCGATGCTCGTGCGGGAGCCAGGGACGACGTCGCTGGGCCTGTACCTTCGCGAGTACCTGAAGAGCAAGAGGCCCATCACGCTGGAGGCGGAGCTGTTGCTCTTCGCCGCGGCCAGGTCACAGCTGGTGTCCGAGGAGATCAGGCCGGCGCTCCAGAAGGGAATCACGGTAATCGCCGACCGGTATACCGGCTCCACCGCCGCCTACCAGGGATTCGGGCGGGGTGCCGAGAGGGAGGTTGTCGACTACGTCAACGAATACGTAACCGGCGGTCTCACAGCCGACGCCACCTTCTTCCTGGACATTGATCCCGAAGAGGGACTGCAACGGGTAGGGAGCCTCCAACTGAGGCTGGCGCTTTCGCCCGAAGAATCGACGGGGGCAGGACGGGCGGACAGCGTCGAACAACGGCGATTCGAGGACCAGTCGCTGGGTTTCCACAACAGGGTGCGACGGGGCTACCTGGAACTGGCGAGGACTCTGCCTGGCTGGCATACCCTGGATGCAAGGCTTTCCCAGGAGGAGCTGGGGGAGGCTATCTGGTCGGTGGTCCAGCATATGCCGGGCAGGTCAGGTTCGAGGCCGCTGAACTCCGCAGAGCTAGAGGAATTGCTGCAACAACCAGAATGAGCCCCTCCGAACGGAGGGGCTCATCACTTGTGGTCAGTTCACTGAACCAGACGGGCTGCCGGACTAGTCGTCGTCGGCTGCCACCAGATCGGCCTGCTCGATGCGCTCTCGCACGTAGGCCAGCATCTTACGGACGCGGGCCAGGTCAGGGAAGACGTTTCCTTCCCCTTTCTTATCGTAGATACGCTCGCCGTCCACGAACACCTCCATGATGCTCTGGCCGCGAGGGGAGATGGCCACCGCTGCGTCGGGGCCGAAATGCCGGAAAAACTCGTTTGCCATCCACGTGGCAGTACCGAGATGCTGTCAACTTACGCAGTAGGTGATCTCGATCTGGACTTTGCCTTCCATCGGTTTCCTCCGAGGGATTAAGGATACAGCCAGTTTACCTTGCCCGATTGCCGGGCGCAAGGGAAAAGCGGCAAGACCGCGGGGCTTCCCGGCGATGATGGCCGCAAGGCGGGGTCAGACCCGATAGAACATCACTGCCCTGTCGGGCTCCCGCCCCTGGCTGACGGAGGCGACGTTGTAGCGCTGTCCGAGCATGTGCTGCAGACGGCGGATATGAGACCGCTGGGGAGCCAATTTGACCGTCATCTCACCGCCCAGAACGCGGTTAGCCGCTTCCTCTGCCTCCTCCATGGCCCGTTCAATGTTGGGCGCGGAGGAACGTTCCTCCAATTCTGGGGCTACCCGCACTGCGTTACGGTTTCCCTGCCCGACCACGGTGCGCAGGAAATCCTGCAGCTGCGGCATTGAGTTCTTGCGAAGGACGAACACAGGCTTACCATTGGATTCGGCGATACGCACCAGTTGCGATCCCCTGCGGTAGTGGGTCTTGGTGGTCAGCACCAGGTCTGCCCTGCGCAACTCGTTGACGATCTGAGCGGGGACACCGGACTCCACCATGGCAGCTTCGAGCTTGTCACGCCCGACGCCGAAGAGAAAGACGCGGACCTCGGAGGCCATCGCCTCTTCTTCGGCGGATGTTTCACCCATGGGGCGAGGCATGCGCCGGGCGCTATCGTGCCGTCCGGCATCCCTGTGGAAATCACGGCGCCGTTCGGTCCCGGACTCACGCCCGTTGCGTCGCCCTTCGGGCTGCCAGGGGGCGGGAGCGTCCTCATTGGCCCGGTATTCCTCTTCCTCCCGCTGCACCGTGCCATTCTCATCGATCCACCTTATCTCAGGGACGATGGGGTAGCCGCGCAACCACTGGTCCACCACGTGGGCCACATCGCTATGGACTGCCAATCGCTCCCAGCTCTGAATTTCCACGACCACATCGAAAGTGGGTGGCGCCTTGCGTTCAAGGACAGTCTTTTGCGTTCCCCTGTACCGGGCCTCCTGGTCGCCTAGGGTGACCGTCTGGATGCCTCCCACGAGGTCCGACAGGGTAGGGTTCATGATCAAGTTGTCCAGGGTGTTGCCGTGGGCGGTGGCGATAAGCTGCACACCGCGTTCAGCGATGGTCCTGGCAGCGGCGGCCTCCTGTTCGGCACCCATCTCGTCGATGACGATGACCTCGGGCATGTGGTTCTCCACCGCCTCTATCATTACACCGTGCTGCAGAGAAGGAGTTGGCACCTGCATTCGCCGGGCCCGTCCGATAGCCGGATGGGGAACATCGCCATCCCCGGCAATCTCGTTGGACGTATCCACGATAATCACTCTCTTCTGAGCAGAGACCGACAGCACCCTGGCCATTTCCCGGAGCATGGTAGTCTTGCCGACGCCGGGCCTCCCGAGCAAGAGCATGTTCTTGCCGGAGAAGGCAAGATCCTCGATCATTTTGATGGTGCCAAATACCGCGCGGCCAATCCGGCAGGTAAGTCCGATAACACGCCCGCGGCGATTGCGGATCGCGGAAATCCGGTGCAGGGTCCGCTCGATTCCAGCACGGTTATCGTCCCCAAATTCACCCAGTCGATCGATGACGCCCTGCAGATCGTCGGCGTCCACCTCCTGGGAGCCAAGGGAGGCGTCGCCGTTCACAAATCTTGCCTCGGGCTCCCTTCCCAGATCCAGCACGATTTCCAGCAGCTCCGCGAGATCGTCTCTCTGCCGCAGGGTGGACGATACTCGATAGGGCAGCACATCTAGGACAAGTTCCAACTCTTCCCGCACAGCGTCATGCACAGTGGCCAATATCATTCCTCCGCTCAGAATGATCCAGACTCATCCCTTTCCTCTCCAGTGTTGGCAACTCACCCTGACTCTGAGTGAAGTAGAGAAATCGGCGGACTTCATTCCGCGAGCCCACAGAAATACTGGTGAACGCGAGCATCACGGGTCAGCTCGGGGTGAAAGGCGGTGGCCAGGAGGTTCCCCTGCCGCACTGCAACGGGACGTCCGTCATCGAGGCTGGCCAGAACCTCTACGCGAGGACCAACACGGGTGACCACGGGGGCCCGAATAAAGATGCAGTTATAGGGTTCGGGGTCAAGGGGCGAGATTTGGAGTTCCTGCTCGAAGCTGTCGACCTGCCGCCCAAAAGCATTTCTCTGCACCCCGATGTCCATCAAACGCAAGGGGACCGGGTCCTGTTCAGTGATTTCATTGGCCAGCATGATCATACCGGCACAGGTCCCCCAGACCGGGCGCCCGCTTTGCGCCATCCTGGCCAGAGGTTCCCGAAGTTCATAAATAGACATCAAGCGACTAAGGGTGGTGCTTTCCCCACCAGGAATTATCAACCCGTCCAGAGGCTTCAATTGCTCCGGCAACCTGACCTCGCGAGCATCCACATCCATGTTTCGTAGAATTGCGATGTGTTCGGCGAAGTCGCCCTGTACCGCCAAGACACCTATCTTCAAGACTTCCTGCTGTTTACCCCGTCAGTTTCAAGAATGCCACTAACGCCGTATCCGAGGCCGGCCCAGGCGGACTCCACCGGGCGCATTCGCCGCAGGCACTAGCACACCCATGGAAGCCTGGCCAAGCCCTGCCTTTTCCGTTGTAATTCTGGAATTGAGACACCATTAAATCAGCCGCGAGAGAGCCAGCTACCGCGATATGTGATCCAACCCTCGGCGCCTTCGGCTGAAAGATGTCCCGCGGGGTCCAACCCTAAACACTGCGTGGGGCGAGCAGCTCCCCTTCAGGGATTTCCCGGACGTTACGACCAACCATCGGCTCACCCAGGTCCTTGGATACTTCGGCCAGTATCTGTGGGTCTTTGTAATGAGTAACGGCCTGCACTATTGCGTAAGCCCGGCTAGCCGGGTCGCCCGACTTGAATATTCCAGAGCCAACGAAAACGCCATCTGCGCCAAGTTGCATCATCAGCGCGGCGTCGGCCGGAGTGGCAACGCCACCGGCGGCGAAGTTAACTACAGGAAGGCGTCCCTGTTCCCTGGTTTCCTGGAGAAGGTCCAAAGAAACCCGAAGGTCGCGGGCCTCAACTACCAACTCATCATCCGGCATGGTCTGCAATTTGCGGATTGCGTCCTGTACGGCGCGCATGTGGCGGACGGCCTCGACGACATCGCCAGTGCCGGCTTCGCCCTTGGTGCGAATCATTGCTGCGCCCTCTGAGATTCTACGGAGAGCCTCGCCCAAGTCTCGGCAGCCGCAGACAAAGGGAACCTTGAAGTCGTGCTTCCAGACGTGGTGGGTCTCGTCGGCGGGAGTGAGGACCTCGGACTCGTCGATGTAATCAACACCCAAGGCTTCCAGAATCTGGGCCTCCACGAAATGCCCAATTCGCACCTTGGCCATGACCGGAATGGTTACCGCGTCCATAATCCTCGTGATCACGGCCGGGTCGGTCATGCGGGCCACTCCGCCATCGGCACGGATGTCCGCGGGAACCCGCTCCAGCGCCATTACGGCCACAGCGCCGGCTTCTGCCGCGATCTGGGCCTGTTCAGGAGTGACAACGTCCATTATCACGCCGCCCTTAAGCATCTGGGCGTGGCCTGCTTTGACGGTAAAAGTGCCGGTCAAAACGTCAACTGCCATGATCAAGTTCCTCCAACATGCGGATGGCGGGATAAATTCTCACTCTTGGGATGTGCCCATGCCCGGGTTGGTTCAGGAGTGTCGCGGTTCTCACCCACAGCAATCCGTTCAACTGGACATTATACGAGCCGGATAGAAGCTAATCAATTGGACTATGGGGGACGACGAAATAGGATCGCAGCGATAGGGATTCAGGGGAAACAAATGGTCGTGGAACCTGTCCCATCCTACTTCAGGCCATTGAGCAGACCGCCCAATCGTCGCTTTCAAGGGTTTGCACCATTCGGCTCATAAAGGATGAGAGATGCCGGGTACCCGCGATGGCGACCTGATAGCTCATTCGAGTGGGACCGATAAGGCAGATGGCGCCTCCTACTCCATCGAGCCGTCCATACCTGCAGACGATTACACCGAAAGGACGCAGCGACTCGTCGCGTTTCTCGGCCCCAATAAATACCCTTGGCAGCGAATCGCGGGCGGTGGCGACAATACGTTCCAGCATCACCCGCTCCTCTATCATCTCCACCAGTACCCGGGCCCTTTCACCTGCGGCAAATTCGGGTTGATTCAGCAG
Organism: Dehalococcoidia bacterium; assembly: GCA_965208825.1. Classification (GTDB taxonomy): domain Bacteria; phylum Chloroflexota; class Dehalococcoidia; order Lucifugimonadales; family UBA3495; genus VXOI01. The sequence goes on along the minus strand of CBDBPP010000005.1, from coordinate 1,004,407 downwards.
ACGGCTGAGCCCTTCTACGTGGTGTTCAGGCAGGTCCTCCTGTTCGGACTCCTCCATCAACTCCAGAGACTCGTAAAGGACCCTCCGGTCCAAGGGCTCCAATTCAAAGTGGCTGGCCCTTATCTGGGGACGGTTCAGCCCGGGCAGGAATCGGTTCAGCCTCTCTGCGGCCTGGTCCAGTTCCCCTTGAGTAACTGTGTCCTCCAGCGAAAGAAGGCGCTTCAACAGGCGGGTCTCACCGAGAACAATCACGAGTAGGGCGACGTTCTCCTGGAGGAAAACCAACTGCAGTCTCTTAAGGCGAGGAGAGGAGGCACGCGGCTCTGTAACGATAGCGAGGTTGGCGGTCATCTGCGAAAGAGCCGCAGCACATCGGCGGGCCCACCCGGAGGCATCGGGTTCCGCATCGCCCAGAAGGAGATCAACCCGCCTTCGGAGACCTACAGGCAATTCCGGAACGTCTTCAAGGGACTCCACGTAATGGCGATAGCCCAAGTCAGAGGGCACTCCGCCGGCGGAAACGTGGGGGCGGGAGATATATCCCTCCTCGGTCAACCGGGACATTGCGCTGCGCACCGTTGCCGGACTCACCCTGAGAAATGGATTGCGGGCGATACCGTCAGACGCCACCGGAGTGGCGGTCTGAACGTATTCGTCTACCAGGAGGTTGAGGATGGTTGATGCGCGGTGAGACAGCATCCGATATGCCCCAACTGCGGGCATCCTACGCCGATGTCCAGCGGGTCTTTTCTCGAAATTAGCACAGCGTTCGCGGTAGTGTCAAACGAGATTTGAACCTGCACTTTACAGAATATCGACAGGTCAAGGCAACTTTCGTTGACCCTGCTTTGTACGAGTCTTATACTCATACAAAGCGCCGCTCGGGGCGGTCGATCAGTTATCCCGGTGGGTGAGCAGTGTATAGTCAATCGAATGTTGCGGCCCTAGCCGACGTGGTTCTGCCGGTGGAGGAGTTCCGGGAGAGGGTAGCCAGGGACGTTCTTCTGATAGTCGGGTTCACCCTGTTCATGGTCCTCTTTGCCCGCTTCTCGATACACCTCCCGTTCACGCCGGTGCCGGTGACGGGGCAGACGTTTGCGATGCTCACCACAGGCGCGGCGTTGGGAAGCTGGCGGGGGGCGTCCGCCATGGGGCTTTACCTGGTCGCCGGAATGTTCCTGCCGGTGTACGCCGGTTCGGCGGACGGGTATCTGTGGCAGGCAGGAGTGGGCGACTACGTGTTCGGCTTCAGCTCAGGCAGCTCGGGTTACTTCTGGCAGCTGGCCTCGGGCGGATATATCATCGGGTTCGTGGCATCGGGGTGGCTGGTAGGGTACCTGTGCGAACGGGGCCTGGGCAGCAGCGCCTGGGTGCTGCCGGCATTGCTGGCGGGCAACGTGCTGGTGTACGTACCGGGGCTGATCCAGCTGTCGCTGTTCGCTCCCGAGGGGAAGACACTGGCGTGGGGGCTGTACCCGTTCATCCCCGGCGATCTGATCAAGCTGTTCCTGGCGGCCATGCTGATTCCGGCGGCCTGGGGGCTGGTCAACTGGCTACGTGGCGACGGCTATGACTACGGGCGCCGCGATACTCCAAGCGACCGGTGGCTGTAGGGTAGGAGGGAGGTAGACGATGGACCTGGTCTGGCTGGGACACGCGTCCTTCCGGTTGCACTCGCAGGGGATGGTGGTGGTCACCGACCCGTTCCCGGAGGCGCTGGGGCTGCGCATCGACAACCGCCCGGCGGCCATCGTCACGGTGAGCAACACGCATCCGAACCATTCGGCGTCGGAGACAGTGGCCGGGGAGGCCAAGGTGTTCCGGTCGCCGGGGGAGTACGAGTTCAACCACGTGATGGTGCGGGGGGTGATGACGCCGCTGGCGGAGGGTGAACCCCACGAGCGGCGGAACGTGGCGTATGCTATCGAGATGGACGGCATCAGCGTGTGCCACCTGGGGGACCTGACGCGGCCCCTGACGACGCGCCAGGTGGAGGAGCTGAAGCCGGTGGACGTGGCGCTGGTGCCGGCGGGGGGACGCTGCACGGTGGGGATGGACCAGGCGCTCCAGACGGTGCAGGACCTGGACCCGAAGATCGTGGTGCCGATGCACTTTGAGCACGGCCAGGAGGGGGTGGAGCTGGACGGGGTGGAGGCGTTCCTGAGGCGCCTGGGCCAGGACGAGGCGCAGGCGCAGCCCCGGCTGGTGGTGACTCCGGCGAACCTGCCATCGGACCTGCGGGTCAACCTGCTGACGCCGCCCCGGGGTTAGAGCTAGCGCCGCCTGGGGCGGAGCAGGGCGGGCTTGAGTTGTGAGCCCTCTCCCGGATGGGGGAGGGCTTTACGTTTGGGGCGCAGGTTGCGGCGGAGGGGCGGGAATGACTGTGTGGCTTGTCGACCACGCATGGGTTGGTTGTTCCAGGGCAACCACAAGGGTTGCCCCTACAGGAGTCCTGTGCACGAGCCTTTCACCCTCGCCCTAGCCCTCTCCCTCGAGGGAGAGGGGACAGTCATTCCATGGGCTAACTGCGGCGGAGCAGGCCGCGGCGGGAGGCGGCGTAGAGCAGGGCCGCGCCGGCCAGGGCGATGGCGACGCCCAGGACGATGGCGAGGGGCGGGATGCGGGGGATGACGGTGTCGCCGGTCACGGGCAGGATGGCCGTCGGGGTGGGGTCGGGGACGGCCGTCGGCTCGGGGGTGGCCGTCGGCTCAGGAGTGGCCGTCGGCTCAGGAGTGGCGGTCGGCTGGGGCGTCGACGTAGGCGTCGGCTCGGGCATGGCCGTCGGCGCCGGCCGGGGCGTCGACGTGGGCGTCGGCTCCGGGGTGGGAGTCGGCGTCGGCTCCGGAGTGGGAGTCGGCGTGGGCTCCGGCGTGGGAGTCGGCGTAGGCTCCGGCGTGGGAGTGGGCGGCGGCGGCGGGGCCGGGAGCGGGTTGCTGAAGGTGAGGGCGGTGCGGTTGAGGGCGTAGCCGCCGACGAACTCGCGGACCTGCTCGGCCCGGATGCTACCGTGCTCGTTGACGATGTGGAAGGTCAGGTCGCGTCCGACCATGTGATGGTCGGCGGGGGAGACGGTGAGGCCGGTGAAGGAGCCGTCGTCGCTGACGGTCACGGGGCCGACCTGATAGGCATCGCAGGAGTCGACGCAGGCGATGAGCAGTGTACCGGCGGGGGCGGGCTGGCCCATGACGGTCACGGTGCCCATGTAGTAGCCGCGGGGCGGGGGCTGGATGGGGCGGTTATCGGCTTCCTGGGCCGGGGCGGCGGCGAGGGATGCCAGGATGAGGAGAAGCGCCAACAGTGCCAGCGGCCAAACCGCCCATCTCGACCTCACGTCCGTACCTCCACATCCCGTGCCACTCAGGGTCTGCCACTTATGTTGCCTTGATTTTTTACTTTTTTCAATATTTTTTCGTACGAGTTGCGGTATTGTCGTGGGGGGGAATTTACATGGATGGACAGGATATACAGGATGGGGGTTGGTCGATTCACGTGGAGGGACGGGGTTTACGGGATGGGGGTTGGTCGATTCACGTGGAGGGACGGGGTTTACGGGATGGGGGGTTAGTCAATTCACGTGGAGGGACGGGGTTTACGGGATGGGGGTTGGTCGATTCACGTGGAGGGACGGGGTTTACGGGATGGGGGGTTAGTCAATTCACGTGGAGGGACGGGGTTTACGGGATGGGGGTTCGTCAATTCACGTGGAGGGACGGGGTTGGGGGGATGAGAGAGGGGCAGGTCTGAGACCTGCCCCTACGGATTGCCGGGGTTGCCACAGCGGCGGCGGTGAGCCGTCGCGGTGGTTGGGGGTTTGGCGGGTTAGTTGCCGCCACCCATGCGGCCGGCGATGAAGGCACCGCCAGCGGCGACTACGCCGACGATGGCGATGATCAGGGCCACGATGGCGAGAGCGCCACCGCCGCCGTCAGCACCGGCGGGGCCGGTTGCGCCATCAGCGCCGGGAGGTCCGACGTTGCCGGCGGCACCGGTATCACCCTTGGCACCGGGATCGCCGCGCTGTCCGTCGGCGCCATCGGCACCGGCGGCGCCGGGTTCACCCTGGTCGCCCTTGGCACCGGGGGCGCCGGGGGCACCGGCATCGCCCTTGGCGCCCGGCTCACCGGGGTCGCCCTGTTCGCCCTGGGGGCCGCGGGGGCCCTGGCCGCCGGTATCACCCTTGGTACCCGGGTCGCCCTGGGGACCGGGGTCGCCCTGGGGGCCCTGGGGGCCGCGGGGTCCGCGGTCGCCGCGCATGGCTTCCATCTGCTCTTCGGCAGTCTTGGTGGGAGGCACCGGCGTGGGCTGGAGCTCCTCACTGGTGTAGGCGGTCAGCATGATGGGGCCCTCAACGTCGCCCCTCATGCCAACCATGACGTCCACCGGCATCATGTTCATATCGGTGCTGCTGGCCATGTAGGTCATCATGGCATCGCCCTCGCCCATCATGAGCGAGAACATCACCATGGCATCCGCGTCGCCTTCGACGTCGATCCGGAACATGCCGTCCATGACCTCGGCCTCGCCGACCTTCTCGTCGCCAATCATGGCGACGACCATGGTGCCATCCATGGCGGGCTGGCCGTCGAGCATGGCATCGCCGACCACCCGGAAGGGGGGTTGCTGGGCCAGGGCCACGGACAGCGGCAGAGAGGCAAGCAGAGCGAGGACACTCAGCAGAGCCACTATCTTGGAAATGGTCATCCCTTCCTCCTTGAATCGTTACACGCTCACGGGCGGGCTGGTGGCCCGCCCCGGCGATGGTGGGGGAAGCCGCCCCCGGGGGATACCGGGGACGGCTTTCCTTGCGGGACCGGGTTAAACGGTTACCGCTGAGTATGGCCCTTAGGGAATGTAAACCTGGTTGGTGCCCACGAACAGCGGCGTGCCGTTGAAGGTGTCTGCCGCGGTCATGATGAGCACGTAGACCTGGTCGCCCGTGATGCTGGTGAGGTCGTTGAAGGCCGCCAGATCCGGGTCGGTGCTGAAAGAGGTCCAGGACTGGGTCGCGGCATCGAGATGCCAGACCGTGGCCAGGGACCCGTTGGCGATCAGGCTGGCGAAGACGTCGGCCGGATCGGTGGAGGCTACTTCAGTCACCACGTCCAGGTAGGCGTTGCCCAGGCCGTTGCCGGTCCCGCTCGCAGAGACGGAGACCAGGTACTGGGCCGGGTTCAGCAGCGGAACCTGGATGTTGCTGGCGCTGAAGGAACCGTTGGCGTCCGTGGAGGCGCCGATGGCCGAACCGACGGTCACGTCACCGATCTTGATTGAGTCAATCACGGTGAAGGGCCGGAAGTTCTCACCGCTGACGGTGATGAGCTGTCCCGGAGTCGCGGTAGAAGGACTGAGAGTTACCACCTCGTCCGGGGTGCTGTGCTTCACTGCCTTGGCCGAGGTCGACTTGTCGTTGATCTGCGGCATGGCGGTGACGTTATGCTCATCGTCGATGTTAGCAGTGTTGGGCACGGTGATGCTCACTGAGAAATTACCGGTGGCGTCGGACGCGGCGCTGCCCACGGCGTTGCCACCGTAGCTGACCAGCACCAGGTCATTGGCCGGGAAGCCCGTGCCGGTTACCATTACCGAGGTGCCAATGCGGCTCTCGGTGGGGTCGATACTCAGTACCGGAGTGGGTACGGTGAGGGACGCAGTTCCTATGACCCCGCCCTTGTCCTCAATCCTGACAGGCCTGGAGCCCGCCTTGACGTTGTTGGGAACCCTTATGGTGATGTCGATGTTGCCGTTGGGGTCAACGTCCATATCCGAGTCGGTGGCTTCGACGCCGCCCACCTTGACTTCACCGGCAGCTATCATGTCGTCGCCCGAGGTGAAGCCGCTGCCCCTGATGTTAAGCCTCTGGCCAGGCACGGCGGTAATCACATCGAGAGTAAGGGCCTTGGTGCCGATGGTGATGGTGTCGTCCAATGATGTCGTGACAACCTCATCGTCATCATCCGGATCCACCGTCGTCACTATGACCCTTAGCTGAACCGAACCAATGCGGCCGCCGGGAACCTTGGCGTTCCAGGTCTTGGCATCGGTATCGCCCGCGTCGGTCACGTCGTCCGCAGGAATAGCGGTGCCGGCGAACCTGACTTCCGGAGGCATGACGATCATGTCGTCCGGATCAGTCGAGTCAGGATCATCAATCATCTTGTCGGGAGTAATATCCACCAAGGTGATCTTGACATTCTGACCCGGGGTTGGGCTTTCGGGGCTGAAGCCGAAGGACGGCTTGATGGTAAATGAACCCGGTTCGTTGGCCTTCTTACCGGCGCCGTCGGAGACGTTGAGGGTATTGGCGCCGCTCTCGAAGACCTCATTGCCGTCGTTGTCTTCCAGGTCGGTGGGAACGGTAAGGGTCAGCACGCCATCGGCTGAAGTGGCCGACTCAGTGTGGCTGCCGATATAAACGTCGGCCCCGCCGTCGGCAAAACCTAGACCGGTGATGGTGACCTCGCCGCCGCGTTTGGCGCTGGCGGGCTTGGCTGAGACCTGGCGCAACACGATGGCATAACGTTCCGCATCATCGTCCTCGACGTCATCCTCGTCCGAAACGGTTATCGTGTGCCCGGTAGGCCCTGAACTGGCGTATACCGGATTCTTGATGCCAGCCTTCTTGCTAAATCGGATATCGGTTACCGCACCAGCGGTAGTTACCGTGGCATCACCGTCCACAGTACCCATTGTAAGCGTAACGGTGCTACCGTTCACATCAATGTCGCTCGGATTCGCGGTATCACCAGCGATAACACCTGTGCCAGTTACGGAAACTTCGTCGGTGTCTATGGAGCTGGGCACTTGGAAACCAGGAAGCTTAACGATGATAGCACCGTCGGGGGAGATGTTGACCCCTGTCAACGTCCCAAGAGTCACACTTACAGCATCACCAGGTGTTTCACTGGAGACCACGCTAGTGTAGGTCAGTCCGATGGTGTAGATGCCAGCGGGAGACGTGTCGGTCCCTTCGGCCGGCGCGTCATTCGCTGAGATGACGATGCTCGTAACGATTCCGTCATCCAAGGGGATGGTAAACGTACCCATGGCAGCCGTGCTGTCGGTTACATTGGTGGCAACTTCAGTCACCTTAACGTCGTTTCCATCAGCAGTGGCGGTGATTTCAAACGAATCAGTGTCGCCCCATCCAGTCGCGGCGTCTGTCCCACCGCCAGCAACCGTAACTGCCAAGGTCTTAGCGTGGGCGGGAATCGCGGCGTTAAAGTCGTGATCTGCTCCAGCATCAGCGCCGGTCGGGACAACTGAGTCACGGTCTGTGTCGCCATCGTCGCCGTCTTCGACGGTCATAGCTATCGAGTTCAGGTTGTCGTGAGCGGGAATCGGAGGGTCAGCGGTAGTGTCGGGAGCATGTGCACCCACCGTTCCGGCGCTGAAGACGCCCATGGCAAAGAGAGCAGCGAGGAGCGCTGCCGCCATGAGCAGGGCAATTCCAGTGGACTTGCCAATCATTGAATTCATCTGTTGTTTTTCTCCTTTCGGCCGGTCCCTCGTGCTACGGGGCCACTGCTGGGCTCCCTTGTGCCTTCGGGGCCGGTTCCCGCTCCCCGCTTGTGCGGAGTCAAGATGTGCGGGATTGTTTTGGGTTCAGGTCCGGTCGGGCGGCGGGGCCACTGCTGGGCGCCCATGTGCCGTTGGGGCCTGGGGGTTGCCTGGGTCGCCGTTCCCGGTTTTGGTGCCGGAAATTCATTTGTCCCGGACATTCCGGGGCATTTCCGGACACTCGGCGGGGTTGGCGACGGGTGCGCCGTCCCTTCTCCTGGGTTCCCCGGTGCCCCCCATCTGGATTCCCGCGTTCGCGGGAATGACGAGGAGGGGGAATGACGGAAAAGTCCGTCAATGTCGGAGAGGGTTGGCGACTGTTGCGCCTTTGGCGTCCGCCCGCCCGTTGCGGCGTCGGGACCACTGTTGGGTGCCCATGTGCTGCTGGGAGGTGGATGCCATCGGGCTCTGGATTGTAAAGGAACTGTCGTTCCCGTCCGATACGGGATAGGTCCTGGGTTCCCGCATCTGCGGGAAGACTCTCGCGGTCCCGCCCCTGGCGGGAGTCCCTTCTACATTGACGCGTCCTCCTGGCGATAGGGAGATTGCCGGCACGGGGCCGGCGGGTTGTCCATACGGACGTAATAGTAGCCCTTGCAGTATTACGCGCCCGTTACGGAATCGTCAAGGGTTTTGGAGTGGGTCTGGGGTGGGATTTGGGGTTTTATTCACGTTTTATTCACATGGATGGGGGGGATGGGGGTTAATTAACATGGATGGACAGGATGGACAGGATGAGGGGGTTATTTTACATGGATGTGGGGGATGGGGTTTCTGGGCCCCGGCTTTCGCCGGGGTGACGGGGGGAGGTGGTTCGACAGGCTCACCATGAGCGGAGGGGGTGGTCGACAGGCTCACCATGAGCGGAGGGGTGGGGGGTATTCACATGGACGGACAGGATGGACAGGATGGGCAGGGCCTTTTCATTCTCCGAATTCAGGGGTAATGCCGAGGAGTAAGAAGGCTTCGGAGACGTGAGCGGCGTGGCGGCGTAGGGCGGCGGCAACGTTGGTATGACCAGCCCAGCGCACCAGGGTGGTGGTCAGGTTGCGAAAGGCTGCCATCACCTGGGGGGCGTTACCGCTCCTTACCTGGGAGCGGTCTTCGTCAAAGGTGACGTCCCGGACCCAATGCACCTGGTTCTCGATATTCCAATGCCCTCTAAGAATCTGCAACAGACGTTCCGCTCCGGCAACCTCGGGCGAAAGACTGGTCACCGCATAGCTCACCGTCACCTGGGTGCGTCCCCGGACTCTCCTCTGCCGCTCCAGCCGGCATACCTGCCGCAGGTGGGGCCACTCCTTCCCCACCGATCCGGCGCTGCCCGCATACCGGTTCACCTCCGGGTCGGACAAGGCCCACAGTTCCCGCCGCTCCCAGCGCCCGTGCCGTTGCTTGGGCGAGACATCCACCCACACAGTCAGCTCCGCCCCTCGCTCCCGCCAGTCCTCAGCCTGCCACGGCGGTACCCATGGCCCCGCAACCCTATCAGTTTCCAGTGGGGGAAAATACTTCCACCAGGTCCTGGCACAATGCAGGCTGATTTTCCTTCACCGGCAACAGGTAATCTCCGCCGCCAGCTACAATCTGCTGGCACACCTCCCGTTGGGTCAGCAGAGCGTCCGCCACCACTATCCTCCCTTCCAGGGGAATCTGCCCCAACACTGCTTGGGCCGCTGCCAATTCCTGACCCTTGCCCGCCGTGGCTGCCTGGCTCAGCACCGCCTTGCCCTCAGTGGCGTAGGCTGATACCAGGTGCACCCCAGGCAGTTCCTCACCGTGAATCCCACGCAACGTCTTCCCGTCTATTGACACCACGGAGCCCAGATCCACCCCACTATCTCGCACCCATTCCCGCAGCACCCCTTCGAAGGCATCCACGTCCAGATCCTTGAACACCCGGTGCAGGGTGGCTACGCAGGGCGTTCTCCCCTGTGGGAAACCCAATTCCTCTCCAGCAGTGGCTCCTTGGTCCCGGCCCCATTGCGCAATGGCGTAAAGACTGCGGGAGCCACATAGCATGGCGCAAACTGACAGACTCAATACCGCTCCCAATGGGTGGCGCCGGCCTTGCCGGCTCCGGTGGTCTGGAACTCCATCCAAGGCTTCTCTCAATCTCATCTTCCCCACCTCCTCACTTCTTCACCACAACTTTAAGACTCCTTTAAGAAAATGAAAAGGCCCTGACAGGATGGGGGGTGGGCATTGACAGGGGGTTGGGGGGTACCTATAATCCGGGTGTTGCGGCCTGCCCGCAGCACTCCTTCTATTGATGTCCCTGAGGTCCCCTGCCGGATGCAGTCGCGCGCGATGAGGCGCGGTGGGGAGCACCGCCACGCAGGGATGCGGCGCGGAAAGATGCCGACAGAGTTCCCCGATGAATTGGCGCCCGAGACGGCGGCGCATGATTCTGAGCATTCCCACGCAGGGATACGGCGCGGATAGATGCCGACAAAGTTCATCTTCGTAACGGGCGGAGTGGTCAGCTCGCTGGGCAAGGGGATCTGCGTCGCCTCGGTGGGGCGGATCCTGAAGAGCCGGGGTCTGAGCGTGTCGGTGCTGAAACTGGACCCGTACCTTAACGTGGACCCGGGGACGATGTCGCCGTACCAGCACGGGGAGGTGTTCGTCACGCACGACGGCGGGGAGACGGACCTGGACCTGGGGCATTACGAGCGGTTCATCGACGTGGAGCTGACGCGGAGCTCGAACCTGACGGCGGGCGACATCTACATGAACCTGATCCGCAAGGAGCGCCGGGGGGACTTCCTGGGCGGGACGATCCAGTCGGTGCCGCACGTGACGAACGACATCAAGGAGCGGATCCTGCGGCTGGCGGAGGAGTCGGAGGCCGAGGTGATCGTGGTGGAGGTCGGCGGGACGGTGGGTGACATCGAGGGTCTGCCGTTCCTGGAGGCGATCCGGCAGATGCGGAACCAGGTGGGACGGGACAACGTGTTCTACATGCACCTGACGCTGCTGCCGTACCTGTCGGCGGCGCAGGAGCTGAAGACGAAGCCGACGCAGCACAGCGTGAAGGAGCTGCGGGCCATCGGGATACAGCCGGACGCGATCATCTGCCGGAGCGACCACCCGGTGCCGGCGCACATCTGCGAGAAGGTGGCGTCGTTCTGCGACGTGGCGAGCGAGGCGGTGATCCCGCTGGAGACGGTGGAGAACGTGTACCGGGTGCCGCTGGTGCTGGAGGAGGCGGGCCTGGGGGAGATCCTGGCGGGGTCGCTGGGGCTGCCGGGATACCGGCGGGGGCTGGAGGACTGGCGTCGGATGGTGACGATGATGGACCAGCCGATGGAGCCGCTGCCGATCGCGCTGGTGGGGAAATACGTGGAGTACCCGGACTCGTACCTGTCGGTGCGGGAGGCGCTGCGACACGCGGGGCTGTGCCACACGAGGGACGTGGAGCTGAAGTGGGTGCACTCGGAGGACATCGAGCGGGACGGGCCGGAGGAGCTGCTGGGGAGCGCGTGCGGGATCGTGGTGCCGGGGGGCTTCGGGACGCGGGGCGTGGAGGGGATGGTGGAGACGGTGCGGTACGCTCGGGAGCACCGGGTGCCGTACCTGGGGCTGTGCCTGGGACTGCAGGTGATGGTGATCGACTGGGCGCGGAACGTGCTGGGGATCGCCGACGCGAACTCGGCGGAGCTGGAGCCGGAGACGGCGAACCCGGTGGTGCACATCATGCCGGAGCAGGAGTCGGTGACGTCGAAGGGCGGGACGATGCGGCTGGGGAGCTACCCGTGCCGACCGCAGGCGGAGACACTGACGGAGGCGGCGTACGGACCGGGGGAGGTGCTGGAGCGGCACCGGCACCGGTTCGAGCTGAACAACGCGTACCGGGAGCGGCTGGAGGAGACGGGGCTGGTGGCGGCGGGACTATCGCCGGACGGCCAGCTGGTGGAGGCTGGGGAGGTGCGCGGGCACCCGTTCATGGTGGGGGTGCAGTACCACCCGGAGTTCCGGTCGCGGCCGAACCGGCCACATCCGCTGTTCGTGCGGTTCGTGGAGGAGGCGGCGCGGACGATCCGCGAGGGGAGCCAGCGGCCGCTGCCGCTGAACTGAGGGCCGGACGGGGATGCCGTGTTGAGCAGAGCGAAGCGCCGGGGGCCCTTCGCTGCGCCCAGGACGGCAACGGGAGTGCCGGGGATGCAAGGCCAAAAGGAAACGGGGTGAGGGCAGCATGAGGCTCTTCATCGACACGGCGGACATCGAGGAGATCCGGGACGGAGCGCGGCTGGGAGTGATCAGCGGGGTGACGACGAACCCGTCGCTGGCGGCGTCGGCAGGAATCGGGGACCGGGAGTCGTACCGGACGGCGGTGGCGGAGATCGCGGCGCTGGTGGATGGTCCGATCTCGGTGGAGGTGGTGTCGACGGACACGCAGGGGATGGTGGAGGAGGGCCGGGACATAGCGGACTGGATCCCGGACCCGTGGGTGAAGATACCGAGCACCATCGAGGGGATCGAGGCCATCGCGACGCTGAGCGGCGAGGGGATCCGGGTGAACCAGACGCTGTGCTTCTCGGTGAACCAGGCGCTGCTGGGTGCGCAGGCGGGGGCGACGGTGGTGAGCCCGTTCATCGGGAGGCTGGACGACATCGGGCAGGACGGGATCGTGCTGATCCGGGACATCGCGAGGCTGTTCCGGGAGGGCGGGATCGAGACGCAGGTGATGGCGGCGAGCGTGAGGCACCCGCTGCACTGCGTGCGGGCGGCGGAGGCCGGGGCGCACATAGCGACGGTACCGTACAAGACGCTGCTGCAGATGGCGCAGCACCCGCTGACCGACGCGGGTCTGGCGCGGTTCATGGCGGACTGGCAGCGGGCGTCGCAGGGATAGGCGGGCGGGTTTCCAGAGAGAATACGATGATCCACATGGCGAACAAATAGAGGTGAACATGGTGTCAACCCGGATAGCCCTGGACGTTGTGGAGCTGGGCTCCAAGTCCAAGGAAGAACTGCTCAGCCTGGCCCCCAGCGTCGGCCTCGGCGACGACAGCGCCCTAAGCAACCTGCACCGGGAGGACCTGCTGGGGCGGCTGTTCCAGGTTGCCTCGGCGCAGCAGTCGCTGATCGCCAGCGGGGTGCTGGAGATCATGGACGAGGGTTACGGATTCCTGAGGCAGGTGTCGTCGCACCGCCCCTCGGGGGACGTATACATCTCGCAGTCGCAGATCCGGAGATTCGGGCTGCGGACGGGAGACACGGTCACCGGACAGGTACGTCCGCCCAAGGAGGGCGAGCGCTACTTCGGACTGGTGCGGGTGGAACAGATAAACGGTGTGGACACGGACAAGATCAGCGGACGGAACCGTCCGGTGTTCGAGCACCTGACGCCGGTCTTCCCGGAGCAGCAGGTGGTGCTGGAGGGTTCGACGAACGAGTTGTCGACGCGGATGGTGGACCTGTTCGCCCCGATCGGCCTGGGCCAGCGGGGGCTGATCGTTTCGCCGCCGAAGGCGGGCAAGACGACGATGCTGAAGCAGATCGCCCACGGGGTGGTCACCAACTGCCCCGAGGCGGTGCTGATGGTAGCGCTGATCGGCGAGCGGCCGGAGGAAGTGACGGACATGCGCCGATCGGTGGCGGGGGACGTGTTCGCGTCGACCTTCGACGAATCGGTGGAGGAGCAGTGCCGGGTGGCGGAGCTATGCCTGGACCGGGCGAAGCGGCTAGTGGAACTGGGGCAGGACGTGGTAATCCTGCTGGACAGCATCACTCGGCTGACCCGGGCCTACAACCTGGCGGTTCCGACCAGCGGACGCACACTTTCGGGAGGCATCGACCCCATCGCGCTGTACCCGCCCAAGAAGTTCTTCGGAGGGGCCCGGAACATCGAGGAGGGCGGGTCGCTGACGATCATCGCGACGTGCCTGGTGGATACGGGCAGCAGGATGGACGAGGTGATCTACGAGGAGTTCAAGGGAACGGGAAACATGGAGCTGCACCTGGACCGCAAGCTGGCGGAGCGGCGCTACTTCCCGGCCATAGACATCGTGCGGTCGGGCACGCGGCGGGAGGAGTTGCTGTACCCGGAGGATACGCTGCGGCAGGTGGTATTGTTGCGCCGTATGATCGGCATGCTGAGCGACAACGGGGGCAACGCCACGGAGCGGGTGCTGGACCGGCTGGCAAAGACACCGAACAACCGGGAATTCCTCAAGACACTGACCACGGCAGGCGCCAACGCCTGATTTCTTGAGGAACGGCGGACATGGCAACCACAACCGACAGGGTAAACGAACTCTTCATCGACGCGAGAGTGCTTCAAGCCGACGCCCTGGAGATGCTGTCGCAGGACCGCATCCGGAACGCGGCGGACAAGTCATGGGGCGCCGTCAAACGGGCTACAGATGCGCTGATACTGGCCCGTACCGGTGAGGAGCCGCGCACTACGTCCCAGACTTCCGGAGGAATACGGACGCTGGGTAGGGAGAATGAGGCCCTGGCATCGCTGCGCTCCCGCTACTCGGACTACGCACACTACCTTCACGCGGAGTGTTTCTACGACGGGCATTGTGAGCCCCGGGACTACATCGCGGGGCTGATCAGAGATGCCGAGGGTTACATTCGCGACGCTCAGCTATTGGTCTGAACCCGCCTGATTCTGCCACTTCCGTAAGCCGCCGGACTCCCGAGCAAGCGGAGGCCCTTTTTTCGTCAGGGCACCGGTCCTACGGAAATATGGATTGCCAGATCCAGAAGGGATTCTTCTCAAGGTGGGAATTTGCGTCTTTTTTCGTAGGGAACCTATCGTACAAATATATCAATTGGACGGTTGTCACCGGATTACCAGTGTGGAAGTGTTATCGACTATAACGGAAAAACTCTCAGCCCATAAGAATCGTCGCAAGACAAATGGTATGACCAGCACCCCGGAGGTTAATTAAACGATGGCATTTGTAACCAGGACTAAATTGCTCATTCTCGCGACTATGGCTATCGCCATAGTCGCCCTCACCGTTGCCTGCGGCTCGGACCCGACAGCGACACCGGCCCCGACCGCTGCTCCCACACAGCCACCGACGGCAGGGCCCACGCCCATGCCGACACCGGCACCAACGGATACCCCCGCCCCCACGGAGACACCCATACCGACAATCACTCCGGCGCCAACAAACACACCGACTCCGCCGGACACACCGGTCCCCACTGAGGCACCGGCACCCACGGAGGCACGGGCGCCCACGGAGGCCCCGGAAACATCGGAAATGACGGCAGGATCGCTGAGAGACCTGAAAGTCACCGAGGCAACGACGGGGAGAGACCTGACCAGCCTGCTCTCCGAGGAGGAGAACTCCTGTATCCGCAGCGCGGTGGGAGATGCCTTCTACGGACTGATCCAGGCGGCACCGATCATGATGATGGCGGCCGGTGATATCTCGCAGACGGCGCCCCTCTTCAACTGCCTGGCTGAGGAGAACGTGGTGTACCTGGTCGTGGCGTTCCTTGACGCCCAGGCCGGAGGATGGGAGGAGGAAAGCCGCCGGTGCATCACGGAGGTGGGGCTGAGCCACCCGGACGCCGTGTATGTACGAATGGGACTGCAACTGGGGGATGAACCCATTGACCCGGACGAAACCCTTTTCCACAACATACAGATATATGAGTGTCTCAGCGCGGAGGAGAAGAAAGAATTCACGGTGGGAGTATGGGCGGCGTTGGACAGGTACACGCCAGCGACCGGAGCGGACATCCTCAGCCTGCTGTCCGAGTCCGAGGCAACCTGCGTGCGGGAGAACCTGACGGATGAACAGCTAGTCGCCATTGGGATTGCCACGCCGCTGGTGGCGGTTTCAATAGGAAGCGCTGCATCGGACTGTATCGAGCCGGAAACGAACGCCCGCATCCTTGCGAACGGCATACAGTGGGCCCTGGGCGGGGTGACCGAGGATACCATGAGCTGCCTGGAAGTCTTTGCGCGGGACAACCCGGAATTTACCGCGCTGCTCTCTCACGGACTGGAGGGCATCATGGCCCTGCCGGCCGAGCAGTTCATCGAGATCAGTGACCAGGGCAACGGCCTGTACGAATGCATGTCGGAGGAGGAACTGCTACGGGTGCAACTTTCTGTAACTGCGGCCCTGGCCTCGCCGTAGGGAGACCGTCCCAACAGAACTACTGCAACGTGGAACGCTGCTCACAATAGCGAAGGGCCGCCGCGGCGACAGCCACGGCGGCTTGCAAGATATACACAGCAGCCCGGCAGACTTTGTGCTGCCGGGTAGTCTTTTGGGAAATGACCCAGGGAAATTGTGAGAAACGAGGCAATGAACGCAGAGGGGCGCGGCAAGGAGTAGAGGAAAGGCGGTCGCGGAAATGACTCTGGCGGGGATGGCGCACGGCTGTGCGCCCCTAGGAGGGCGAAGGATAGGTGGTCCGACGCATCGTTGAGCTAAGGGCCCACCACCAACGGAGCAGGCGGCGATGATGGGGGGCCGGTGGAGGGTCTAGCGGGAGCGAATAGCCTGGTCGAGGGCGGTCCAGGGCAGGAGGGCGCACTTGATGCGGACCGGGTATTGACGGACGACGCCGAGGGCGTTGAGGTCGCCGAGGTCGTCGACCGGGTCGCCGGCACCGGAGCGGTCGCGGAGGAACGCCCTGAACCGGCCCGAAAGCAGGGCCAATTCATCGGCGGTCCTGCCCCTCAGGGCCTCGGACATCATGGAGGAGGAGGCCTGGATGATGGAGCAGCCTTCGCTGTTGGCATAGACACCGGTAACGGCCCCGGCGTCATCGAGGCACAACTGCAGGTCGATGAGGTCGCCGCAGAAGGGGTTGAGTTCGTAGGCGGCGAGAGTGGGAGCGGGCAGCGGTTGACGGTTCCGCGGCGTGCGGTAGTGGTCCATGATCATCTGCCCGTAGAGGCCGTCGAAGGCCGGGCCGGGGAGCTGGGTCATACGGCTAGCTGATCCGGGTCCATCACTTGACCGGCGGGGAGGAGCAAAGGGACAGAGCCAACACGGGGTCCCTCCTGCTATTCCGTAGTAACGGTCTCACCCTCGCCGCTGAGGGCGGAGCGCATGGTGTGCCACGGGAGGACAGCGCACTTAATGCGGGTGGGGTACTCGTTGACGCCGGCGAGGGTCTCGAGGTCGCCGAGGATGTCGTAGTCGGGCTCCTCGTTGGGGTGGGTGATCATATTGTGGAAGGCATCGAAGACTCCCTGGGCCTCGTCGATGCTTCTACCCTTGATGCTCTGGGTCATCATGGAGGCGGAGGCCCGGGAGATGGCACAGCCAACGCCCTGGAATCCAACGTCCTCAACAACGTCTTCAACCACCTTCAGATAGAGAGTAATCTGGTCGCCGCAGAGGGGATTGTAACCCTCGGCGGTGGTACTGGCGCCTTCCACCTTGCGAAAGTTTCGAGGCTTGCTGTTGTGCTCGAGGAGGATTTCCTGGTAGAGATCGCTAAGTCCGGACATCTCGTTTCCCGAATTAGTTGTAATGCTCGTTGAGTATTCGTTGATGATTCGACCCTTCGAGAACCTCAGGGCTCACCACCAACGGAGGTGTCGCGCGCGACGGACAAGTCCCGGCTTCAGCTGAAGACCTCGATAACGCGGTCGATGGCCCTGACCAAGGCGTCGATGTCTTCTCTCGTATTGTACATGGCGAGGGAAGCGCGGACGGTGGCAGGGATCTGGAAGCGGTGCATCACGGGCTGGGCGCAGTGGTGGCCGGTACGGACGGCGACCCCCTCGGCGTCGAGGATGGTACCAATGTCGTGGGGGTGGATGTCACCCAGGACAAAAGAGAGGATGCCGGCCTTCCGCGGCGCGGTACCGACGATGCGCAGGCTCTCAATCTGCTCGAGGGCCCTGGTGCCGTAGTCGAGGAGCTCGTCTTCGTAGGCGGCAAAGGAGTCATAGCCGAGGGACTGGACGTAGTCGATGGCGGCGCCTAGTCCGATGGCGCCGGCAATGTTGGGAGTGCCGGCCTCGAACTTGAAGGGCAGGTCGTTGTAAATGGTCTTTTCGAAGGTAACGGACTTGATCATGTCGCCGCCACCCTGGACCGGGGGCATGGCGTCGAGCAGTGCCGCTTTACCGTACAGGACGCCGATGCCGGTGGGACCGAAGATCTTGTGTCCGGAGAAGACGTAGAAGTCGCAATCCAGCGCCTGTACATCGACGAGCATATGGGGGACGGCCTGGGCCCCGTCGAGCATGACGGGCACGCCCTGGGCATGGGCCATGCCGATGATCTGCTCGACGGGCAGGATGGTGCCGAGGGCGTTGGAGACGTGGGTGATGGAGACGAGCTTGGTTCGGGGCGAGAGCATCCGCTCGTATTCGTCCATCAGCAGTTCGCCTGAGTCGTCGATGGGGACGACGCGGAGGACGATGCCCAATTCGTCGCGGAGCATCTGCCAGGGGACGATGTTGGAGTGGTGCTCCATGTTGGAGACGATAACCTCGTCGCCGGGGCCGAAGTTCTGGCGGCCGTAGGACTGGGCGACCATGTTGATGCTGTCGGTGGTGCCGCGGGTGAAGACGATCTCGTGATCCGCGGCGGCGTTGAGCAAGCGCTGGACCTTGCTGCGGGCGGCGTCGAAGTCGTCGGTGGCGTTCTGGCTGAGGGTGTGGACGCCGCGATGCACGTTGGCGTTCTCGGTGGTGTAGTAGCGGACCAGCTCGTCGATGACCAGCTGGGGCTTCTGGGAGGTGGCGCCGTTGTCGAGATAGACCAAGGACTTGCCGTTGACCTGCTGCTGCAGGACCGGAAAGTCGGCCCGGACTCTTTCCGCGTCGAAACCGGAGGGCATTTACATTCTCCCAGTCCCTTTCTCCGGGTGAGAGGGGGACTTCTAAGCCCGGAAGATAACCGGCAGGTCTCTCAGGGCGATAGAGCTGTTGAACAGTGATTCCAAGTGAACACGCAGGGGTTCAGGTCTAACGGTGTCGATGATTTCGCTGGCGAAGGCGAGGACCAGCATACGGCTGGCAGCCTCGAGACCCAGGCCACGACTGCGCAGGTAGAACAGGGTCTGGGCGTCGATCTGGCCGGCGGTGGCACCGTGGCTGCACTGGACGTCGTCGGCGTAGATCATCAGGCTGGGCTTGCTGTCGACCTCGGCTTCTTCGGAGAGGAGGAGGTTCTTGTCGGTCTGCTGGGCGTCGCTTTTCTGGGCGTTGCGGCGGACCATTACCTCGCCGCCGAAGACGGCGCGGGAGTTGCCATCGAGAATACCCTTGTACTTGAGGCGGCTGGTGCAGTGAGGCTGGGCGTGGTCGATGCTGACGAGGTTGTCGATGTGCTGGCCGTCTCCAGTGTAGTACAGGCCGTTGAGCGAGCAGAAAGCGCCCGGGCCGTCGAGGGTAACGGCGAAGTCGTTGCGAGCAAGGGCGGTTCCAAGGGCGAAGGAAGCCGAACTGAAGCTGCTGTCCTTCTGCTGGTGTACGCGGGTGGTGCCGACGTGGAAGGAGTCAGGGTTTTCGTTGAGCAGGCGGTAGTGGTCGACACTGGCACCCTCGCCGACCACGATTTCAGTCACTGCGTTGGTGAAGTAGCGGGTGCCCGGTGCACCGGAGTAGGTTTCCACAACGGTAAGATGGGAGTTGGCATCGGCGATGATGAGCGTACGGGGGTGGCGGGCGTACTGCTGCTGGCCGTCGGAGGTTGGGAGACCGGCGTGGTTGACGCAGACTGCGACTGGCCCATCGGAGCCACCAGGTACGCGGACTACGGCAACGTCACGCAGGAAAGCGGTGTTCAGGGCGGTGAAGCCGTCGTCGTTCATGGGCGCGAGGCTGCCGAGGTACTGGCGTATTTCGTTGTCCTGATTAAACGCCGAGATCGCCGAGACCGCAGAGAAACCAAAATCAAGCTCGGCACGCTCTTCGCTCACTGTGTCAGTCAAAGGGTAGGCGAAGCCTACCCTCGCTATGGGAGCGACGGCGGTGTACTTCCAGCGCTCGTTGCCGCGGCGGGCCGTGGGAAAGCCGAGTTCACTGAAACGCTGCCATCCGGCGGCGCGCAGGTCGGCGAGCCAAGCCGGGCCGGGACTGGCGGCGGCAAGGGCGAGGTGGTCTTCCTCGTAGCGGTGGTTGCTGATGGTTCTAGTGGTCATATTTCGGTCAGATGTGCGTGCTGTCAGCGGTTAGTTTTCGTCAGGATGCCCAGGTTTCAAAATTGTGCCCGACGTTCCCCAACTTTGCATTCCCTCAGTGGATTCCCGCTTTCGCGGAAAAGACGGTTCGTGGACAACTGGAAGAGCCAATGAGAGGTCGGACGGCTACTCGGTGGTACCCACCTCCTCGCGGATCCAGTCGTAGCCTTTCTCTTCGAGCTCCAGGGCAAGCTCGGGGCCTCCGGAGCGGACTATACGCCCTTCCAGCAGAACGTGGACCCTGTCGGGGCGGACGTAATTGAGCATGCGCTGGTAGTGGGTCACGAGGACCATGGCGTTTTCTTCGGAGCGGAGCTTGTTGACGCCGTCGGAGACTATGCGCAGGGCATCGATGTCGAGTCCGGAGTCGGTCTCATCGAGCAGGGCGAGACGGGGCTCCAGGACTGCCATCTGCAGGATCTCGTTGCGCTTCTTCTCGCCGCCGGAGAAGCCCTCGTTAACGGCGCGGCGGACAAGCTCCGGGTCGATCTCGACCTCCTTGACCTTGGCGTCGAGGTGCCGCTGGAACTCGCGGGCGGACATTTCTTCCTCGCCGTTGTGCACCCGGCGGGCGTCGACGCCGGCCTTGAGGAACTGCCAGGCGCGGACTCCAGGCAGCTCGACAGGGTACTGGAAGGCGAGGAAAACGCCCATGCGGGCACGGATTTCCGGTTCTAGGGCCAGCAAGTCTTCACCGTCGTAGATGGCCTGGCCGCCGGTGACGGTGTAGTCGGGCCGGCCGGCGAGGATGTTGGCGAAGGTGCTCTTGCCGGAGCCGTTGGGGCCCATGATGGCGTGCACTTCGCCGGCATAGACCTCGAGATCGACACCCTTGAGGATGTCGAGGTCGTCGGCCGAGGCGCAGAGGCCGCGGACGGAGAGAAGTGGCTGGTTGTCGGTCATTATCGCATCCGGTTCCGTTCTAGGATGTCCATGGTGGCATCGAGGAGGCGGTTGAAAACATCGGGTTTCAGCCTGGCTACAGGTCTAAGGATCAGGGACTGGTTTCCGGTAAACAGCTTGTTGGGCCGGCAGTAGCTCACGTTGCGAAGAAATCCTAGATTAAGGCTATCGTTGGTCAACTCTATGGCTAAGCCATCTACGTCGGCATTAGTGGTGACTTGGCCTAGAATCCAGTCTCCGCGCCCTGCGCTTGCCAACGCAACCGCTGGTCGTATCCGGAAGTCACTCAAGTCAGAAAAAGGAAACCTGGCCGTTACGATGACCGATCTTTCAATAGATGGGCCCACGCTGCATCCTCTTGCAGTTCCTCACGCAATCGCTCATCCGACATTTTGGAGGGGTAGCCCGGCTTGAAGAGGGCGATCAATGTGTCCGGGTCAGCAACGGTGACGAGAACGTGCGTCCCTTCCTTCAATTCAATCTCATCCAAGAGGCGGATGACGCCCTCGTCGTCAACCACGCCCCGATGGGTAAACAACATGTCTGGCATCTCTTTCCTCGTACTCCCTGCCTTACCCTACGGTGCCTTCGAGGCTTACCTTGAGGAGCTGGGAGGCTTCCATGGCGAACTCGAAGGGGAGCTCCTGGAAGATGCCGCGGCAGAAGCCGTTGACGATCATGAAGTTGGCGTCCTCGGCGGACATGCCGCGCTGCAGGCAGTAGAAAAGCTGGTCGTCGCTGACCTTGCTGGTGGTGGCCTCGTGCTCGAGCTGGGCCGTGGGGTTCTTGACCTCGATGTACGGGACGGTGTGGGCGCCGCACCGGTCGCCGATGAGCAGCGAGTCGCACTGGGTGAAATTCCTGGCGCCATCGGCGGTGGGCATCATCTTGACCAGGCCACGGTAGGTGGCGTTGCCCTGCCCAGCGGAGATGCCCTTGGCGACGATGGTGCTCTTGGTGTTCCTGCCCTGGTGGATCATCTTGGTGCCGGTGTCGGCCTGCTGGTAGCGGTTGACCAGGGCCACCGAGTAGAACTCGCCGGTGGAGTCGTCACCCTGCAGGATAACGCTGGGATACTTCCAGGTGATGGCAGAGCCGGTCTCCACCTGGGTCCAGGAGATCTTGGAGTTACGTCCGGCGGCCAGCCCGCGTTTGGTGACGAAGTTGTAGACGCCACCCTGGCCATCCTTGTCACCGGGGAACCAATTCTGGAGCGTCGAGTACTTGATCTCCGCGTCGTCGAGCGCCACCAACTCGACCACGGCGGCGTGGAGCTGGTGGGCCTTGCGGGCCGGGGCGGTGCAGCCCTCCAGGTAGCTGACGTAGGCGCCCTCCTCGCAGACGATGAGGGTGCGCTCGAACTGGCCGGAGTCGGCCTGGTTGATGCGGAAGTAGGTCATCAGCTCGATGGGGCAGCGGACGCCCTTGGGGATGTAGGCGAAGGAGCCGTCGCTGAACACCGCCGAGTTGAGGGTGGCGAAGAAGTTATCGGTGTAGGGCACCACGGAGCCGAGATACTTCCGCACCAATTCGGGGTGATTCTTCACCGCCTCGCTCATGGAGCAGAAGATGATGCCTTCCTTCTCCAGCATGTCCTGGTAGGTGGTGGCAACGGAAACGCTGTCCAGGACGGCGTCCACGGCCACGCCGGCCAGCCGCTCCCGCTCCTGGAGTGGTATACCCAGCTTGTCGAAGGCTTCCAGGACCTCGGGGTCGACCTCGTCGAGGCTCTTGGGAGCGTCCGCGGTGGAGGGCGCGGCGTAGTAGTAGATATCCTGGTAGTCGATGGGGTCGTGATGGATGTTGGCCCAGGCCGGCTCCTGGTACTTGAGCCGCTCCCAGTGGCGGAAAGCCTTGAGGCGCCACTCCAGCAGCCACTCGGGCTCTTCCTTCTTGGCCGAGATGAGCCGCACGACGTCCTCGCTCAGCCCCTTGGGGGCCAGGTCGGAGTCGATGTCGATGGTGAAGCCCCACTTGTAGTCGGAGTCCAACTCGGTGGAGGAAGTGTCGCGGGAAATGACCCTGGGGGTGGTCATTGGGTACTCCTTGCGAGGTCGGAAGTGCCGCTCCGGGGCAGCCCGGGCGGGTTGTATCAAAAATACAGGCTGCGGCGCCAGTGGCAACCAGCCTACAGATTAACATTCTTGACCCAATGGGTCAACAATTATGGTATCGGCGAGTAGCCGACGGTGTCAACGAGGGTTCGGGAGCGGGCACGGGGTTGCCGATTAGGGGAATCGTTGGAGATCTCAAGGTGCCAGGGCGCTTTACCTGGAGATGCCGTAACCGGCCAGGAAATCGTCGCGCATCCGGCAGGCGAACTGCCCGTGTTCCGCAACCCTGCTGAATAGGGTTTCGTCGGTCGTGACCAGCAAATCGGCGTTAGAGGCATCGTATGCCTCAAGGAGGTAAACGTCCTCCAGAGGTGCCCAATCGTACGATTCCTGAGGAACTACTAGAGAGCTACATGAATATAGGATTAGACACTTGTCGGGATCCCTTAAGATGCCATGCAACAGCTTGCTGATTTCCCGCTGGCTTGTCCTGGTATCGGTCATCAATTGGTATGCTTTACCTCTCCAGCGAACCTCCGTTGGCATTACGATCTTGTCATCAGAGCTGAACAGCCCTTTTACGAATTCCTGTGTTTCTCTGAAAGCGTCTGCGCCATTTTCCAGAAGCAGATCATGGAAAATCCACTCGTTGATGACCAAGATCACGTTGGTTGGCCTTACTCAGTGGAGAGGCCCAGGAAGTCTACGAGGTCTTTTCCCTCAGAGGCCATGAAGGCGCGGAGACCACCTTCGATCTGGCCGTTGCGGTTGGCCTTCTGCTGAGTGAGGACGGTACTGCCGTCGGGGTTTTCTGCGAGGACGAAGGACACATCGTCGGCATTTATCTTGCCTGCTGCGATCTGGGAAAGGAGGGCAACGACGAAGGTCTCGCTGTGGGTGGACACGATCAGCCTGCGATCTTTTTCGATAGCAATCTCGGCCAGGGCGATGGCGAGCTCGCGGACCATTGAGGGGTGGATGTGGATTTCGGGTTCCTCGATGGCAACGATTCTGTAACGGGAGTACAGGCAGATGGTCAGCAAGTAGACCAATTGATTGATGCCAAAGCCTTCGTTGACGATGGAGGCGGGTACGCCCTTGCCAGTCGGGACTGAGTCAATTGCAAAAGTTGATGTACCCAGCTGTATCTGAGGATGGACTCGCCGCCCTGCTATTTTCTCGAGAAGCGAACTTATTTCATATTGCACGAATCTTTCTGTCGGTGCTGCCAACAAAGAAGCAACTTCATCCTCGCTGCCCAGGACGGGGGTTACCGGATACGAGCTGTATACAGGCTTAGAGAATCCCCGGCGAAGAGGCACGAACCCGGTTTGCCTCGCCAACTCCATCGGGAGATTGGCCCGCTCATTCAAGGGAGGCACCAAATCTGAATATGAAGCCATATCAGCGGTCACACGAGCAGTAAGTGCTACGCCGTTCCAGTCCAGTACCCCAGGGACTCGCACCGGTCCTGAATCATCTCCCGCGAATAGCGTGGAGTGTCGTCCATATCTCCCGTTTAAGGTGATGCTGCCGCTCTGTCCTTGATTTCCCTGATAAGGGACTGCCAAGTCCATGGCCAGAGCATTTGGCCAATCGACGAGTCGCTCGTCATTTTGGACACTAGATTCATCAAATGACAAATCCAAGGCTCCACCGGTCTCATCGAGCCTTAATGTAAAGGTGGGAGAGAGTTGCTTGGGATTGCAGATGCCAATCGAAAAAGAAACGCTCCTTTCGTTGGAATGGCGATGCACTACTTCGTGGAGTCCGCCTAGCGTGATGGAGGGATAGGCAAAGAGGCTTGGGATGTTTTGGTTGGGGTTGGTGAGAAAGTTTCTCAGGGTGAGCAGGCCATAAACTAGGGAGGACTTGCCAGATCCGTTCGGGCCGTAGACGACTGTCAACGGCGACACCTCTAGGGAGACGTCCTCAAGGGAACGAAAGTTTCTAAAGTTCAACGAATAGGTGTCGGCCATTTTATAGCCTCTTTGTCATTGCCTCGATAAGCCTTCAATATCGTTTCCGTAACACCATTCATTCTAACAGGGTATCTACTGTCGCACCGGAATTGTTCAATCTCATTGATGCCAAAATGCTGACCGCCCTTGCGCGCCGTGGCCATCATCCGATGCTAGGGGACCCGAGTGGAGGAGCGGCGGATGAGCGATGCGCTAATGTTCGGGGATTGCCATACGCACCCGGACCAGTACGGCTAGGCAGAGCCGCCAGTGATCCTGGAGCGGGCGGAGGAGTCCTTCGACGGGCTCAGGACGAGCGGGGCTGCGCTCCACGCGGGGACGGGCAAATGATGAGGCTGGGTGGTGGGCGATGAAAGAAACCGCTCATCAGAGATAGATTTCTATTGGGGCACTGCAGGTGATGCTAGAAGAAAGCCGCGAACTTTCTGTTTGGCCTCGTCCACATCTGCGGTGAGATTTTCTTGGGACAGCCTGTCCAGCACACCCATCGAGCGAACCGTTTCCGTCACTAGCGGGTTCATGCCGGCGATTAGGATGGTACGAGACTGCCGGGCCGAGGCGAAACCGACGAGGTCACCCATCATCGCTGCGGCGGAATCATCCATGTATACCGTGCGTGACATATCGAATATGGAATACTGGTGGCCGCGTATGTCCAGCCGAAGAATGCGGCTGAGTTCGCGGGCTGAGGCCACGGTAACGCGGTCCGGAAAGACGACGAGCCCGGTGCGGGCCTGGAAGGGGTCGTCGTCGTCGTTCCAATCGTCGCTTCCCACGATGGCGCGGTCCAAAAGCGGGACGGAAACGACGGCGGATGCCTCCAATCCTTCGAGCCTGCGCGAGCCCGTCAGTGCCGCGACCACCAGTCCAACGACGATGGCAGTAGTGAAGTCCACCAGCAGCGCCAGGACGAAGGTCAAAACCATAACCAGGGCAAAACTGCGGGACACGAGATGTATGCGCTTGACGAACCGCCAGTCGATGAAGTTCCAGCCGGTGACCATCAGGATCGCAGCCAGAACCGCGAAGGGGATGCGTTCGGCCACTGGGCCAAGGAACAATATTACGGCGAGGATTACCCCCACCACGGTAAGGCCGGCCACAGGAGACCTGCCGCCACTGAGGGCGTTGGATAAAGTACCCGCCGCAAAGGACCCTGGCATCCCTCCGGTGAAGCCCGCCGCCATGTTGCCCATACCCTGCGCGAACATTTCGCGATTTGGCTTGTGCTGAGTGCCGGTAATTGCGTCCATCCGCAGGGCGATTATGAAAGTGGAAAGCGACGCAAGGAGGGCCATGATGAAGGCCGGCTGCAGGGCATGCAGGAAGAAGCCAAGTGAAATAGCAGACAGCTGAAGTCCAGGCAGGCCCGAGGGGATCTCTCCCACGGCGGGCGCACCCGGAAAGAACAACCACCCGGCAATCAAACCGACGACGAGGGCCACAAACAGGGAGGGGGAAAACTTCAGCAGACGGCCCCGCCACAGCAGAGCCACCGCCAAACATATAACGGTCAGAGCCACTGCCTCAAAATCAATGGCCCTGATCGCCTCGGGCCATGCGGCCATGCTGTCTATGAGGCCACCCTTGGGCGAGATCCCACCGAGGGCCGGGATGAACTGCTTGCCCATGATGAGAGTCCCGAAGGCGGTAAAGAAACCGGCGGTCAGGGAGGTTGGGACGTAGGAGGCATACCGGCCCAGTCCCAGCAGGCCGAAGACCATCTGTATCAGTCCGGCAAGGATACCAATGGTAGCGGCCTCCTCGAGGCTGTCGGCGTATTCAGCAACCACCACGCCCATGGTGACGGTGACGGCCGTGTTGGGGCCGTATACGAACCCCCTGGTTCCGCCGAAAAGGGAGGCGAAGATACCCACCGCCACCGCTCCGTACAGACCAGCCACGGGTCCCAGGCCGGACAGGACTCCGTAGCCCATTGCTGCCGGCAAGGCAACACTCGAGGCAATGAGGCCTCCGAAAACATCACCCCGAAGGTCGGTCAGTCCGTAGTCGATACGGCGGGGTACGGCGGCAGAAACCCTACGAAAGGGCTCCCACATCAGGTGAGAAAAGAGATGCGGTTACAGATTCCCATCTATGAAGGTCACGGTTGACGTACCAACCCGAGCGCGTAACGCTCTGATTTCTGCATGCTCGGGCGAAGGGTTCGGCAAATTGTGCCATTCCCTAGCCTGGTCCAAGGTCGCAAATTCGTAAAGTATCACCCGCCTCCGATTCGAAGGCAACTCGCCGCCAACTACCTCGACGGCGTCGCCACGACCCAGGAGCTTGCCGCCGTACGCCTCAGCCAGCTGAGGGGCCCGTTCCCGGTAATCTGCAAGAGCCGCCGCATCGGATACATCCACGGTCAGAACCACATATGCCGCCACGTTGTTCTCCTTTCCAGAAAGAGTTCAAATGTACCGTATTAGGACCCAATCCGCCGCAATTTTACCATCACGTCGAAGAGGACGACTCTTAATCGAGTGCAATGGTTGAAGCGGCAAGGAATTCCAGGGCTCACCAATGTTGCAATGGCAAGCCCAGCAGCCAGAACCGCCCTGCCGAGGCTCACAAGAGGAACTCTCTGAGCCGCGTCGATTCAAGAGCAGCGCTGGGTCAGGAGGAACGGTTTAGTCCAGCCCGGAGTGCCAAGACAGGGCGGCCAGCTCGCTTTCGCAGTGAGTCTTCCAGGTGCACTCCCTGTGATTTCGCGGCTGAAATCCTCCATTGGCCAAATCCACGGACTGGAACTCCGTGAGAAGGGGACGGACCCGAAAGTTGACCACATCCCGGCGCCGTAGCTATCATCGGAGGTTGAGAGACGCGAATTGAGGAGCGGGAGATGAGCGAGCCGCTAATCTTCGGGGACTGCCACACGCACCTGGACCAGTACGACGAAGCGGAAATGCCAGGGATACTGGAGCGAGCGGCGGAGGCGGGGGTGAGGTGTGTGCTGCTGGCGGGGACGACGCTGGAGTCGACGCGGGCGTGCATCGGGCTGGCGGAGTCCTTCGACGGGCTCAGGGCGAGCGGGGCGGTGCTCTACGCGGGGGTAGGAATACACCCCTGCAACGCCTGGGAGCGGGTCGACGACGCGATGTACCAGGAGCTGGAGCGGCTGGCACATTCGCCGCAGGTGGTGTGCATCAGCGAGGTGGGGCTGGACTACCTACCGGAGTCGCCGGACCACGCCGTGCAGGACCAGGTGTTCCGGGCGCACATCCGGCTGGCCAAGAGCACTGGGCTGCCGATCATATTCCACTCGCGAGAGGCACACTCGGCCTGCTTCCAGGTGCTGCGAGAGGAGCAGGCGGGGGTAGTGGGCGGCGCGATGCACTACTTCCAGGCGGACGAAGAGACGGCACGGGAGGCCATCGACTGCGGCTTCTACATCTCGCTGGCGCGGCCGCTGACCAGGTTGCCGGAGGTGCAGGAGGCGGCCAGGGCCATCCCGCTGGAGCACATCGTGCTGGAGACGGACGCCTATCCGCAGCCCTTCAAGAAGTACCGCCACAACTGGACCGAGCCGCGGCACGTGGCCGAGGTGGCGCAGTGCCTGGCGGAGGTCAAGGGGGTTACGGTGGAGGAAGTGGCGGAGGTCACCACGGCCAACTTCAGGAAGATGGTAAACCGGAGGAATACCATTATATAAGTAATCTCTTGGGGGCAACCAAGGGCTATTCGAGCAGCAACACCGGACAACCGGAGGAACCATGACCACCGAGCACACGCATCCAGAGGCGCCGGAGCAGATCGTCCCGCAGAGCCTGAACGACTACCTGGAAGTGATGACCAAGGCGGTGTTCCAGAGCGGGCTGTCATGGCAGGTGGTCAACAGCAAGTGGCCGGGGTTCCGGGCCGGCTTCCAGGGCTTCGACGTGGCGGCGGTGGCGGCCATGGACGAGCCGGAGATCGACGCGCTGGCCGCAGACACGGCGATCGTGCGAAACCGGCGGAAGATCGCGGCCACGGTGCACAACGCCCAGCGGCTGATCGAGCTGGACGAGGAGTACGGCGGGATTGCTAACTACATGCGGTCGCACGAAGACTTCTACGCGGCAATGAAGGACGTGCGCAAGCAGTTCAAGTTCATGGGCGACACCGGAACTTACTTCTGGTTCTACGTGCTAGGCGAGGAAGTGCCGGACTACGGGGAGTTCTGCAGCCGGGGAAAGTAGGCGGGGAGCCTGGCTGTGATACCATCAGCGTAGCTTCTGTATTCTCCTTCGATTAGCCAGGGATTGGAGGACCAACGCGATGACAACTCCCGACAAGTGCCAGATGGCCCTGAAGGAATGGGCCATTACCTGCGAGGCCATCGGCCGGGGCGACCAGATTCTGCTGCTCCGCAAGGGCGGGATACACGAGGACGGGAATGACTTCCGGGTGATTCACCGGGAGTTCCTGCTGTATCCGACGTTCGAGCACCAGAAGGCCGACCTGCTGCGCGAGGAGCACCAGCCGGCGCTGGCGGAAATGCTGGAGCGGCCACGGGACGACCAGAAGATCACCTTCACTCACTTCGCCAGGGCCGACGAGGTGCTGGAGCTGGAAGAGCAGGGGAAGGTGGACGACCTGGCGCCTCACTACATCTGGACGACGGACTACGCCCAGTCGCGTCTCCGCTGGAAGCCCATGCTGCCGCTGTCGGTGATGCTGCTGCGGGCATACCGGTTGGAGGCGCCGGTCACGGTGCCGTGGATCCGGGAGTACAGCGGCTGCACGTCGTGGGTGGAGGTGCTGACGGACGTTCCGCTGGGCCGCCTCGAGCCGGTGCTGTCGGACGCGGAATTCCAGCGGCAGGTGGATGAGATCAAGGGGAGCTTGGGGCTGGTCGCCGCGGCGGGCTAATTCACGGCCGCATCGGGAACAGCGAATATCCAGGGGTATTGAATTGAGCGGCCTTTCGTCTTTGCTGGAAAGGGAGAGCCGCAAGCGCGGTCTGCTGGGCGCCGGCGAAACGCTGACGGCGGAGCGGGCGTTCGCGCTGGTGCGGGACATGCCGTACCGGCGGGCGTCGTCTCGGCGGCCGGAGGCGATCGTCGAGGAATGGCAGGGGACTTGCTCGGGCAAGCATTACCTGCTGGCCGACATCTTCCGCGAGATGGGGATGGACCTGCGGGTGATGATGGCCACCCACAGGTTTACAGCCGAGGGCACCGGTCACTTCCCCGCGGAGTTGCGTAAGCTGGTGGCCGAGGACGCCGTGCCTGATGTGCACACCTTCCTGTGGGTGGACACCGAGCGGGGCTGGACGCTGGTCGATGCCACCTGGCCGTCGAGCTCCGGGCCGCTGGGGATGCCGGTGAACCAGGAACTCAAGGCAGGCCAGAACATGGTCCTGGCCTGCAACCCCGTCGATACTTACGAGGTGCCTGCCGGACAGGACCCGCAGGAGTTCAAAGAGCAGCTCATCCGCGAGTTCTGCGGGGACAGCAGCGGGATCAGGGACGAGTTCATCGAAGGCATGGGCCGCTGGCTGGGCGAGGCGACTTAAGGGGTCTATCGGAATGGCTCTTGACTCGAAATCTACCGTGGCCGAAATTTCCGCCCTTTTGCGAGAGGGGGGAGAGGACGAGTTGGCCGACCGGCTGGACTACCTGGCGTCGGAGGAGGACCTGGACCCGGGAGACGTGCCGGCAACGGTGGAGAGCGTGCGGGGGTTCTTCGAGTTCTTTACCAGCGTGGAGTCGGACAGCAAGGTTGGTCTGGCCTGTTCGCCCGAGGGTTGGATCGTCGGCGAACGGCGGTGGTTTCCTGACAAGCGCGGGGCAAGCATTTGGTTCCTCGATGATGAACGAGTGATGTTCACAGCGAATAAAAAGATGGGCGGGTTTGTAGCCATCGAAGGGCAGGAAAACATCACAACTCTTGCAATACTGAATAGGGTGCTGGTAGAGGAAGGCCTGTTCTCATGGCGTTGCAATCCTTAGCGGGCGGATTACTACGCTTCAACCACAATGTGGCTCGATACTGTCGACCACGATGGGAAGTAAATGGGATCGTATCCAGAGACGCATTTCTGATGCGACAAGGCGAATCATTTCTGTCAACGAACCGGTTGGAGCATTTTCACCAATCGGACAGGGTGCCCCAAATTTCCAGCGTAAGAGCAGCGCTGACTGGTAAGGGTTTTAACATCCACCAAAATGGGAGATTCGCCATATTGAACGTAGGCGTGGCCACTTACCGAGTCTTACATATTCACCACGTCCCTCTAAGATTTCGAACTCTGGGCCAACCCAGCGACCCGTCTCATACCGGACTCTTTGGTTACGGACACTCGAGCGTTGATCCCAAGAGCAACGATATAGCGCAGTCTTTGGCAGCCTCAGTTCTGGAATTACATTGAACTACATCCCTCGATTCCTTAGCTTCCAATCCGACATAGTAGAGGACGATCAATATGAAGTTTCGACAGTTGCCGCGGACTGACCTTGAGCTCTCGGAGGTGGGGTTCGGGGTGTGGACCGTGGCCACCAACTGGTGGGGGAGGCTGGAGGACGCCGAGCGGGCCGCGCTGCTGGAGAATGCGGTGGAGCTGGGCATCAACTTCTTCGACACTGCCGATACCTACGGTGACGGGTTCGGGGAAGAGATCCTGGCACGGGTACTGGGGCACAGGCGCAACGACATCGTGATCGCCACCAAGTTCGGTTACGACATTTACGACCCGACGCCGAGGGACGGGCACCGGGAGCGTCCGCAGAAGTTCGACCGGGAGTTCGTCAAGTTCGCCTGCGAGCAGAGCCTGCGGCGGCTGGATACCGACTACATCGACCTGTACCAGGTGCACAACCCGAGGGTGGAGGCGCTGGAGCGGGACGAGCTGTTCGAGACCCTGGAGCAGCTGAAGTTCGAGGGGAAGATACGGCACTACGGCGTGGCCCTGGGGCCGGACATCGGATGGTTCGAAGAGGGCGAAATGTCGATGAGGGAGCGGCAGGTGGAGAGCCTGCAGATCATCTACAGCATCCTGGAGATGGAGCCGGCCATCGACTTCTTCCCCATCGCCGAGGAGTGCGATGTGGGGCTGCTGTCGCGGGTGCCGCACGCGTCGAACACGCTGACGGGGGAGTTCACCGAGGTGCCGGAGTTCGATCCGTCGGACCACCGGGCGTTCCGGCGGGCGGAGTGGATGCGGGAGGCGCTGGCCAAGGTGGAGCGGGTCAGGTTCCTGGCGCAGGAGGACTCGCGGACGCTGGGGCAGTCGGCGCTGCAGTTCGTGCTGAAGAAACCGCAGATCGTGTCGGTGCTGCCGAACTTCACCAAGATGGAGGAGCTGCGGGAGTACACGGCGGCGGTTGATACGCCGGCGCTGACGGACGAGGAGCAGGCGTACCTGGATGAGCTGTGGCAGAACAAGTTCTACCTGGAGGACGTGGAGCCGGCCTTCCGGGAGATTTAGGGGAACATCAACCGGTCTGTGTGGCGCAGGGGCGGGTTTGAAACCCGCCCCTGCGCGTTCCGTCAGTGGCGTCAGCCCATCCAAGGGTTCTCGCTTTCGTGGGAGCAACGGGAATGAACATTGATGGACAGGATATACAGGATTGGATTTCCGCCACCCACCCCCAGAGGGGGAGGAGATTAGCTTTGAACTGCATAAGCCCCAAATTCAAATGACAAGCACCTCCTATGGTAGAATCATTAGCGGGCAATCTACCCACGGGGAGGAGGGCGGCGTGAGTCTCAACATCAAGAACGAGGAGACCTGCCGGTTGGCCAGCGAACTGGCGCAGCTCACCGGCGAGACGATGACGGGCGCCATCACCGTGGCCCTCAGGGAACGCCTGGAACGGGAGAAGAGGGAGCGAGACAGGGAGACGCTGATACAGGACGTGAAGGATATCGCAGGACGCCTTGCCGCCCTGCCACCCTACACTCCTCCGTACGGGGCTTCCCTGCCCCCGGACTTCTCTTCCACGGACCATGGAGACCTGCTTTACGACGAACGTGGACTGCCCAAGTGATCATCGACACATCGGCCATTCTCGCGATTCTCTTCAAGGAGCCTGAGGCGGACTACTTCTCGAGCGTCATCACCGCGGCTTCCTCCCGCCGCATATCCGCCGCTACTCTCCTTGAGGCCACAATCGTCCTCGAAAGCCGCTTCGGTCCCGCAGCCGGCCCGGAGTTGGATGAATTCCTCAGCAGGGCTCAAATCGAACTGGAGCCGGTCACTCCCGCGCAGGCGCAGACGGCAAGACAGGCCTGGCGGAGATTCGGCAAGGGCAACCACCCCGCAGGACTTAACTTCGGCGACTGCTTCGCCTACGCCCTGGCCCAAGCCACACGAGAGCCGCTTCTATTCAAGGGCCACGACTTCGCACTCACCGACATCCCGGCCGCCTGATCGTTCCCCGGACCAAACGGGCAAAGCGCGCCGTTCCATCACGGGGAAAGACCACGGAAAATAACATCCGTTACCATCGTCCGCTTCGTCGGCGGTAGAGGGTCCCGCTTGTTTAGTGCGAACAGTCTCCTGCCAGGACCTCTCGATTATTGTCTGAATCAGGATTCACAGGATTAAAGAATTAGCAGGATTTGCTGTCTTCCTCATGCGCTAAATTCCCCATGCGTGGAATTTCACCCTCACCCTAACCCTCTCCCTCAAGGGAGAGGGGTTAATCGAAAGATACTGAGTTCCCTGCATTGCAATTTTTCGCTACGGAACCCCTTCGGGTATACTTTATGTTCCGGGTGTGTTGCTGTTGTGGGGTATTTGTGTGCGTGAAAGAGGGGGGCGGGAGATCGCCCGGGGAAACTGAGGGTATTGGAGGGGTATCCGGCGCATGGTTGGTCAGGCTCAGGCGGCGCAAATGGTGTGCCGGTTCAGCGAAGGGGACGCCTCGATGGGCGACCTGCTGGGCGGCAAGGGAAGCAATCTCTGCGAGATGACGCGGCTGGGGCTGCCGGTCCCGCCGGGGTTCGTGATCACGACGCAGGTCTGCCGCGACTACCTGGCCGGGGACTATACGCTGCCCGATGGGCTGGCGGGGACGATCCGCGAGCGAATCGCCGAGCTGGAGCAGGCCATCGGGCACGAGTTCGGGTCGTCAACCAACCCGCTGCTGGTGTCGGTGCGGTCGGGGGCGCGGATTTCGATGCCGGGGATGATGGACACCATCCTGAACCTGGGCATCAACGACAAGATCGTCGAGGGACTGGGGGCGATGATGGGGGACCGGCGTCCGGCGTGGGACGCCTACCGGCGCTTCATCCAGATCTACGCCGAGGTGGTGCAGGAGGTGGCGGCGGAGCCCTTCGAGGAGTGCCTGGCGGAGCACAAGGCGCGGGCCGGGGTTGAGCTGGACTACGAGCTGTCGGCGGTGCAGTTGCAGGCGGTTACCCGGGACTTCAAGGCCATGGCGCGGGAGTCCGCCGGGTCAGCGCCGCCGGAGGACCCGTGGGAGCAGCTGATGGGCGCGGTGGATGCGGTGTTCCGGAGCTGGAACAACCCGCGGGCCATCGTGTACCGGAACCAGTACGGCATCGACCACGACATGGGCACCGCCGTGACGATCATGGGGATGGTTTACGGCAACCTGGGACCGACCAGCGGGACGGGGGTGCTGTTCACGCGCAACCCATCGAACGGGCAGCGGGAGATGTACGGCGAGTTCCTGAGCAACGCGCAGGGCGAGGACGTGGTGGCCGGGGTGCGCACCCCGGAGCCGCTGGCGTCGCTGGCGAAGGTGATGCCGGAACGGTCGGAGGAGCTGCTAACGCTGGCGGGCGACCTGGAGAGACATTACCGGGACGTCCAGGACGTGGAGTTCACCATCGAGCAGGGGCGACTGTACCTGCTGCAGACGCGCAACGCCAAGCGGACGCCGCTGTCGTCGGTGAAGACTGCGGTGGACATGGTACACGAGGGGATGATCGACCGGGAGCAGGCGCTGCAGCGGGTGGACCCGGAGGAGATCACGCAGCTGCTGGTGCCACAGTTCGCCTCGGACCTTTCGGAGGAGGAACTAAGGGAGCGGCTACTGGCGACCGGCGCGGGGGCGTCGCCGGGGGCGGCGTCGGGGCGGGTCTGCTTCGACGCGGACACGGCGGTCGACCTGGCGCGACGGGGCGAGCGGGTGCTGCTGGTGCGTCCGGAAACCAAGCCAGACGACATCCACGGCATCATTGCGGCGGCGGGGGTAGTCACCAGCCGGGGCGGCGTGACCAGCCACGCGGCGGTGGTCACGCGGGGGCTGGGGAAGCCCTGCATCGTGGGGTGCGAGTCGCTGCAGGTGGACCTGGAGCTGCTGGAGATGAGCGGCAACGGGCAGACGGTCAAGGCGGGTGAGCGAGTCAGCATCGACGGCACGCTAGGCAACGTGTACTCGGGAGAGCTGGCGACAGTGAACCCCCGCCTGGAGGACCTGCCGGAGGCCAGCGAGCTGCTGTCGTGGGCAGACGAGGCCCGCAGGCTGGGTGTGATGGCCAACGCGGATACGCCGGCCGACGCGCGGCAGGCGATCGTGATGGGCGCGGAGGGCATCGGGCTGTGCCGCACGGAGCACATGTTCCTGGACCCGAACCGGCTGCCGGCGGTGCGGCAGATGCTGCTGAACTCGGAGGCGGCCGAGGAGTGGCGCCGGGAGCAGGAGGCACTGGATTCCCGCTTTCGCGGGAATGACGAGTTGGCTGGAAGGCGGGTGGACCCGCTGGCGAATCCCTTCATGAACCCGGAGGCGGCGGACATACCGGCGGAGGTGGTGGACTTCTACCAAGCGCTGGAGCGGGTGAAGCTGCTGCAGACCAACGACTTCCGGGGGATATTGCGGGCGATGTCGCGACGTCCGGTGATCATCCGGCTGCTGGACGCGCCGCTGCACGAGTTCCTGCCGCCGTACGACGAGCTGCTAACGGAACTGGCGACGCTGCGGGCCCAGCATGAGATGGGAGGAGGACGCCCTCACCCTGACCATCTCCCTGAGGGAGAGAGGATTTTGGCGGAAAAGGAGGCGTTCCTGCACCAGGTGGACTCGCTGCGGGAGAGCAACCCGATGCTGGGGCACCGAGGTTGCCGGTTGGGGCTGTCGTTCCCGGAGATCTACCGGATGCAGGTGGAGGCGATCATCACGGCGGGGGCACAGCTGGTGTCGGAGGGCATCGAGGTGCACCCTGAGGTCATGGTGCCCCTGACGGTGGACGTGGAGGAGATGCGGCGGCTGCGCGCCGACCTGACGCGGGTGGCGTCGGAGGTGCAGGAGCGGATGGGCGTGGAGGTGCACTACAAGTTCGGGACGATGGTGGAGACGCCGCGGGCGGCGCTGACCGCCGGGGCGGTGGCCGAAGAGTCGGAGTTCTTCAGCTTCGGGACGAATGACCTGACTCAGATGACGTACGGGTTCAGCCGGGACGACGCAGAGGGGAAGTTCCTGCGGAGCTACGTGAACGAGGGGGTGCTGCCGGCCGACCCGTTCCAGAGCATCGACCGCGATGGGGTGGGGGAGCTGGTGCGGCTGGCGGTGCAGGCGGGCCGGAGGGTGCGTCCGGAGCTGGAGATCGGGATCTGCGGAGAGCACGGGGGCGACCCAGCGAGCGTGGCCTTCTGCCACGAGGCGGGGCTGGACTACGTGTCGTGTTCACCGTTCCGAGTGCCGGTGGCGCGGCTGGCGGCGGCGCAGGCGGCGCTGGAGGGGTGAGGGGGTAGGGGCATTTCAGGATCGAGAGGGAGCCTTTCGCCATGACCAGAAAGCAGGAAGAATTCCAAAATCGCGCACTGGCCCTTCTTTTGCGAGAACACGGGGTTGTCACCGACTACGAGCGGCGGGCGGGCCGCAAGCGCATGGACATCGTGGCCAACGTGGACGGACTTCGAATCGTATTGGAGGCGGAGACGGGGTTTGACCGCAAGGTCCAGGCCGTCAAGGACGCCGACGCACGGTTGAGGCAGGGGCTGACGGTGGCCGTGTTCGCTCTTTGCTACCCAAAGGGTGTTACCGAGGAGAATGTAGGCGAATCAGAATTGACCTGGACACTACGACTCAAGGCAGGGGACCCGGCGGAACAATGGTCAACAGGCGACGTGGCGATGCTGGCGCGGGCGGTGCAACAAGCCCCCGACTCCCTCAGTGGAGCGGACAAGGCAGCGCAGAAACTTTCCGACGCGCTAGACCAGGCAGTGGGGCAGATCGGCGCCGATGATCGCCGGAAACTCGCGGAGGCCCTCGACCTGCCCGCCAACAGGCCCGGCACCGGTGAGGAAGGAAACACGGGAAGCGGTTACCGCGTGGCCGCCAAGCGCGGTCTGCTGGTGGCGGCCACCGCCATGCTGTTTCACCATCGGTTGCAGGGGCATCTGCCCATCCTGCGGCCCTTTGGTTACGACGGGCCGTGGCCTCCGGCATCGCCGGCTGCGTGCATGGAACAGGACGCGACGATCAGCGCGTTCCAGGAGGCGTGGGAGGGGATTCTGGCAGTGGACTATCGCCCGGTGTTTCAGACCGGGCGGGCAGCGTTGGGTGCCATCTCCGCCTCTCCGGACAACGGCCTAGCGGTCCGAAATCTGGCACGAGTGATCGGTCAAATTTCCGAGGACGTAGCGGGATTGCGCCACGATCTGCTGGGGCGCATCTTTCACCGGGTGCTGGACACGGCCCGCTACGACGGTTCGTTCTACACGTCGACGGCGGCGGCCGTGCTGCTGGCGTCGCTGGCGTTGCGGGAGGAGGACGCCGTCTGGAGCGACCCCAACGCCGTGGCCTCTCTTCGAATATGCGACCCGGCCTGCGGCACGGGGACGCTGCTGATGGCAGCGGCTGAGCGCATCCGCGACCTGAGAAACGCCGCGGGCAGGTCCAGCCCGGAGGATGAGGAAGTGCTGGGGTTAGCGCTGGTGGAGGACGTGCTGTGGGGCTACGACTCCAACCTGACCGCGACTCACATGGCAGCCAGCACCGTGGGTATGCTGTCTCCCTCAACACAGTTCGGCGGGATGAATATTCACCGCGCTTTGCTTGGGGTGTTCCACGGCGTGCCATATCTGGGTTCTCTGGATTTCCTCGGAGGACAAGCTCGGCTGGCTACCTGGCCGTCAATGTCGCAACAGGTGGAAGTTGTAGAAGAAACTGCCGAGCCACCCCCCGACATGGATCTGGTCATAATGAATCCGCCCTTCACCCGTGACAGCCTGCGCCACGACCAATTCAGCCACGCAGACGAACTGGCAATCAAGAGGCGCGAAAAAGATCTGCTGGAGGGATTGTCATCTAGTCCTGGAGCGAGACAACGTGATGGGATGCAGCCAGGATTGGTTAGAACCGAGCGCGCCGCCGCCCGCTTATCCGGTTCCGCCAACGCCTTTCTGGTACTTGCGGATAAATTTCTGAGCGATATTAGTGGCACACTCGCTGTTGTGTTACCCACCGTTATGGCCACAAATCCCGCCGCTTTCCATACCCGCCGCTTTTTGGCCCAGCGGTTTCACATCGACACCATCGTGAGTTCCCATGACGCCGATCGGATTTATTTCTCGGAGAATACTAGCATTGGCGAAGTTCTGCTGATATGCCGTAGATGGAACGGCGGCCATCCCAAGCCGCCGACACGCGTGATCAACCTGGCCCGGAATCCGGCCACTCCGGTGGAGGCTTTGGATACCGCAGCCAGGATAGAGAGAACTGGCGAAGCAGGCGACCAAGCGGCCCGCGACTTCACGGTTCAATTGGTGGACGCTGAGCGCATCGCCAAGGGCGATTGGGCTGCCGTCAACTTCCTCTCGCCATTCCTGGTGCAAGCCTACCGGCAGCTCAGCGAGAACAACCCCACAGATGTTGCCAGTGTTCCACTGAGCAAAATCGCCGACGTGGGCCCGGAAGGGAGGCGAATACGCGACGCCTACACCTATTCGCAGATGCCGACAGTCTCCGGCCGTCGCGCCCTCTGGCATCACAAGGCCGATATCACGCAATCCATGGCGGCAGAGACAGATGTAT
The DNA here is from genome assembly GCA_965208825.1 of Dehalococcoidia bacterium. Taxonomy (GTDB): domain Bacteria; phylum Chloroflexota; class Dehalococcoidia; order Lucifugimonadales; family UBA3495; genus VXOI01. The sequence continues at coordinate 965,842 of CBDBPP010000005.1, read as the reverse complement.
ACATCGAGCCGAAAGAGTCGAAGCGGCATCTGGCCGACAACTACTGGGAACAGCGAAGCCTACTGCTTTTGCCCCAACGTATGCGACTGAACGTTGCTCGGGTAGCTGCGGTGATGTTGCCGGAGCGGGCCCTGGGCTCCATCTGGAACCCTTGCCGTCCCCATAACCCAGACATCGCCAAAGCACTATGCCTGTACATGAACTCCACGCCGGGCCTATTGTCACTGCTGGGGGAACGGGACAACCGAGTGCCGTCGTACCCCTCGTTTTCGCTGGACACGCTGCGGTCTGTGCCGGTACCCGACTTCGCTGCGCTGGGCGAGGCGGAGGTCGGTCTGATGGGCAGCTGGTTTGACTGGCTGCAGCGTGAGCCGCTACAGCCCTTCCCGCTGATGGCCGAGGACCCGGTGCGTAGGCAGATCGACGACGCCGTGGTGCAGGCGCTGGGGCTGGATGCGGAGTGGGTGGCGCGGGTGCGGCGGGAACTGGCGCGGGAGCCGTCGGTCACGGGCCGTCGCGAGGGGTGACTGTCTGCCGGAGGGAGTTGGGCTTTCTGGATTCCCGCTTGCGCGGGAATGACGGAGATGGGCGGGAATGACGCAGCGTTGAATGCGCTGGGCGGACGATCGGGGGGCGATATAAACGCAAAGACGCAAGGACGCAATGGTTAGCTGGGAGAAGTTTCGCTGATGAATCGAACACTGATGGTTGCGGGGGTGCTGGCGGTTGTGGTGCTGGCACTCCTGATTGTTGGGTGCGGGTCGGACCCGACGTCCACGCCGGTATCCCCTACTGCCGCGGAGCCAACGACCCCGCCGACGGCGAGACCGGCCACGCCCGCGACGAGTACTCCGGCGCCGGAACGGACGCCAGCCCCGTCGACGCCGGAGCCCACTGTGGAGCCGACACCCGCGCCGACTGCGGCTCCCACGAGGCCAGCGCCAACCCCCGAGGTGCCGGAGGAGGTTGATCCCAGCGAGGCGTATTTCGCGATGGACCGGGTGCTGGAGGTCAGCATCGAGATCGCGGAGGAGGACTGGGACACGCTGCGCCATCAGACTCGCACCTTCGAGGACCTGATGGCGGAGATCGAGAGATACCAACTTTCGCGCCCCTTCGCGGACATCTACGACTGGTTCCCCGCGACAGTTACCATCGACGGGGAGAGGCATACCGAGGTGGGAGTGCGCAAGAAGGGGTTCCTGGGATCGCAGAGCGACACCAAGCCGTCGCTGAAGCTGCGTTACGACAAATATGTGGACGGGCAATCGCTGGGCGGCGTGATGGAGCGGATGACGCTGAACAACAGCGTGCAGGACCCGTCGATGATCAACACCTGCCTGGCGTACCAGGTGTTCGCGGCAGCGGGGAGTCCGGCGCCGAGGTGCAACTTCGCGACGGTTACGGTGAACGGCAAGGAACTGGGGCTGTACATACACTTAGAGGAGCTGAAGAAGCCCTTCCTGGCGCGACACTTCGACAGCGCCGAGGGCAACCTGTACGAGGGTACGGTCAGCGACTTCACGCCGGAATATCGCGGGACGATGGAGAAGAAGACCAACGAGGACAAGGACGACTGGTCGGACGTGGAGGCCGTGATGTCGGCGCTGCAGGACCGGTCGGAGTCGGGGCTGGAGTCGCTGGGCGAGGTCGTGGACCTGGACCGCTTCCTGTCGTTCTGGGCCACGGAGGTCCTGGTGGGGCACTGGGACGGGTATACGGGCGACCGGAACAACTATCACTTCTACCGGGAACCGGGCGAGAGGTTCGTGTTCCTGCCGTGGGGTACGGACGACACGTTCCACCTGAAGGAGGACCCCAACCCCTTCGACAACATCAGCAATCCGCCGCCGTCGGTGCTGGCGCTGACGGCGATCCCGAACCGGCTGTACAACCACCCGGAGTGGCGGTTGAAGTACGCGGCACGGCTCAAAGAGGTGCTGGACACGGCCTGGGACGAGGAGGCGTTGCTGGCCAGCGTGGACGAGATGGCGGCCATCGTGCAGGAGCACGCGCTGCCGGGCGAAAGGGCCAAGGCGGCGGAGGACACGGAGCGGGTGCGGAAGTTCATCCTGAAGCGTCGGGGCGAGATACTGGCGGACCTGACGCCGGAGCCGCCGGACTGGCCGGAGCCGGACTACGGCGCGGCAACGGGGGATGGAATCGAGTCATTCGAGATACGGTTCGAGACCACCTGGGGGTCGAATGCCAGCGCAAACCCGCTGGCAGAGGGAACGGTCTACGAATTGAGCGAGGCGGGTGAATGGGTCGCCGCACCGGAGGGGGAGGCCGGGGCCACCGCCGGACGGGCCAGTCCCCAGGAGGAGGCGGACATAGGCATAAAGAACGCAGCGATCTTCACCGCCATGGGTCTCTATCCCGACGGCACCATCCAGGGAGTAACTTTCTGGATGCCCATGGACCGGGTAGCTGCCGGCGTCGAGTTGTCCATTGGCGAGGACGCCGACGTTGGCGCCGCGATATGGACGATACCTCCGGGCGGGTTCGAGCCGGAGGGTTTCATACCCGTTACCGCCGGAATTATCGAGCTGACCGAGGCGGGCACGAACCCAGGCGCGGCCATCATTGCCACGTTTTTCGCCGATTTCGGGGACGGGGAGCCCGGGCGAGACGACGGAGCGTTTGAGGTGAAATTCGAGACGACCTGGGGCAGCAACGCCAGCGCAAATCCGCTGGAGGAGGGACGGGTAACGTACCTGGCAAGCGAGGACGGGGTGCAGACCGGGGAGCGCATCGAGTGGATGGGAGTGACCGCTGGGCCATCCACCCCGGAGGAGCAGGCGCTCCTTCAGGGGGTTCCCGATGCGGCGTCGATTACGATGATGATGTACCTGCCGGAAAGCGGGGACATCGAGGGTGTCACCGTTGTCCTGCCCCGGTGGATGCTGACCGATGGGGCGGTACTGACCCTGGGCCGGGACCCGATCGGCGCGGTGGCGTGGGGCATCCCGTCGGGGGCCGCACTGCCGGAATGGTTCGAACCACTGACGGCCGGGACGCTGGATCTGACGGCGGCGGATACGGGGCCGGGCGCGGTGATTTCGGGACGGTTCAATGGCAGCACGGGAGGGGACACGGAGCCTGAGGTGGTAAGGGGGCCGTCGGGCTCGGTGGGAGCCAGCTTTGAGACCACCTGGGGGTCCAACAAGAGCCCCACCCCGCTGGAGGAGGGGACAGTGACGCGAGTGCTGTCCAACGAAATGGATCAACCTACGGAGGGGATGGGAGCCATTGCCGGAGTGGCCGGTCCGGATGAGCAACTGCTTTTGCCCGGCGTAGGGGAATCGGCATCCATCGCCGTTCTGGGCTACGCGCCCGACGGCTCATTGTTCGGCTATACAGTGGTCCTGGCCAAGTCCCTGCTGACCGATGGCGCCACCCTGGTGATCGGCCGGGACGATATCGCCGGGGGAATCTGGGCAATAGCGCCGGGCGCTACCGAGCCGCATTTGTTCGTGCCCTTCTCCCATGGTACGTTGACGCTGTCCAAAGCGGGAACGGGGCCGGGGGCGGTCATCGCCGGCGAAATCAGCGGCGGGTATGGGGACATCCCCGACGAGGATGTCGGTGCGGAGGTTGATGACAGACTGCCCGTGGCGATGGTGGCTGAGCCCATCCTGGTCATCAACGAGGTGGCGGCCAAGGGAGACCCGCTGGACTGGTTCGAGCTGTACAACGTTTCCGATGAGGCAGTCGATCTGTCGGGGTACGTGGTGGCGGACGACTTGTTCGACGCGGACAAGCGGGTGGCGTTCCCTTCGGGCACCACCCTCGCGCCGGGAGCATACGTGCAGGTCGAGGTGGACAGCGACAACTGGGCGGGCTTCAAGCTGGGCGGCGACGAGGAGCTGGGCATCTGGACGTCGAGGGGGTTACTGGTGGACAGCGTGGTCTGGGACGAAGGGGATGCCCCAGAGGGTGGGAGCTACGCGCGGATCCCGGACGGCACGGGGGACTTCCAGACGGTGGACAGCCCGACGCCGGGGGAGGAGAACGAGCACCACCACTGATCCTGTTTCGGCGGGTGATTTGAGTGAGAAACGGCTATAATCGGAGTATAAGAGGCCTCCGGAGAGACCGAGGGGGCCAAAGATTCCGGCCCCTGTCGGCAATCCTCCGGAGCACCCCGACATAGTTTCTCCTGATGGCACGAGGAGGCGCCCTCATCCCAATCATCTCCCGGGGGAAAGGGAGATTGTCGTACACCCTCCAAGGGGGTTCCTGGAGTGCGTTACTATTCGATTCCTTGCAATCCCTTTCGCCTTTTTCCTGCGCTTATGCCGGGGATCCTCCTATTTTCCTGGGCTTCAATTTCCGTAGCCTGCGGCGGCGAACCCGGCACGACGGCGGTTTTGGCTACCAGCGAGCCGATGGCAACGGAGGTTACCACTGCCGGCACATCGGAGCCCCGCAATACCCCTGATACCCGGGCCCCTGAGGAAACCGCTACGCAAACACGGCTACCGATCCGCACGCCAACGCTTGCGGTTACGCCAACTCATACCATTACCCTCGTGCCAACGCCTACCCCAACGTCAACGCCCGTACCTCCTTATACTCCAGTGCCAACATACACGCCGGAGCCAACATATACGCCTGTGCCTCGCCCGACGTCGACACCTTATCCAACGTCAACGCCATATCCCACCGCCACTCCTTACCCGACGGCCACCCCAACTCAAACCCCGACTCAAACTCCAACTCCCACGCCGGTCCCCATAGACCTGGCGACCACTGACACCGCGGAAATGTGGGTGTATTTGTGGAAAGCTGAGAGGCGGTACCGACATGAGGGAAGAACACGCCAGGAAACACACCTGAGGGGAAGCGTAAGGACGGATTTCGATATACCCGAATTCGGTTTATCGGTTTCCGTGGCAGCCGGCAACAGGCCCCATATCTTCTGCAACAATGCGCCCATTTATAAAAATGAGCCTCATAGCTTCAACTGCCTGTATTCAGAACCGGAGCAATACGAACAGGCTCTAACAGCCATTACCAGCGTCAGCGCCGATACGCCGGAAGGCCCAATGCGGTGTGAGCGAAACCGGGCTTCGACCAGCGAAGAGGCTGTATACGCCTGCGAGTTTCGCCGACCGTAATTCACCGAGAGCCGAGCGGCGGCTCATGCCGCCACTTTGTGCCGTCACCGCTGGCAGGTAACGCCCCGAAAACGGGAAACAGCGCAGGCCCGGTGGCCGCCAAGATCCAGCTATGACCCCCACGACGCTATCCAAGGGTACAGGGCGTAGCGAATCAGGCGATACCCAGCCATGAAGAACCGAGGGTGAAGCTGTCCGAGGCCCGCTATAATTACTAGGGACATAAAGCAGACCAAGAGCCAAGGAGCAGAACGTGGTAGCTACATCCGCTGAGGCACGGGCGCAGATCGTGGCGCTGGTGCGGGATTTCGTGCGGCGGGAGGTGGAGCCGGTGGCGGCGGAACTGGACGCCGAGGACCGGGTGCCGCACGACCTGATCGACCAGATGAAGGAGCTGGGGCTGTTCGGCATCACCGTGCCCGAGGAGTACGGGGGGCTGGGGCTGGACTACACCACCTTCGCCAGCATCTTCGAGGAACTGAGCATGGGGCTGATGAGCCTGAGCGGGGCCATCGGGACCCATCACATCCTGACGTACGTGCTAACGCACTACGGGACGGAAGAGCAGAAGGAGCGGTTCCTGCCGGACCTGGCCTCGGGCAAGAAACGGGGCGGGCTGGCGCTGACGGAGCCGGGCGGCGGAACGGACGTGGCCAACCTGCAGACGACGGCGACCAAGGACGGCGAGGAGTACGTCATCAACGGCTCCAAGATGTTCATCACCAACGGGCGGTACGGGGACATGTTCTGCCTGCTGGCCCGGACGGACCGGGACATGGAGCCGAGGCACCGGGGGCTGAGCGCTTTCGTGATGGAGCGGGGCGAGCCGGGATCGGGGTTCGAGGTGGGCCGGGATCTGGACAAGCTGGGCTACCGCGGGCTGGACACGGTGGAGCTGAACTTCAACAACTATGCCATTCCCGCCGACAACCTGATCGGCGAGCAGGAGGGCGTGGGGTTCGGCCATGTAATGAGCGGGCTGGAGACGGGGCGGATCAACGTGGCGGCGCGGGCCGTTGGCGTGGCGCAGGCGGCGTTCAACGCGGCGATCCGTTACGCACAGCAACGGGAGTCCTTCGGGAAGCCCATCGCCGAGCACCAGGCGATCCAGCTGAAGCTGGCGGACATGGCGACCAAGATCCAGGCGTCTCGACTGCTGGTGTACGACGCGGCGGCCAAGAAGGACGAGGGCGGGCGCATCGACCTGGAGTCGGGGATGGCCAAGCTGTTCGCCAGCGAGGTGTGCGGCGAGGTGACGATGGAGGCAATGCGCATTCACGGAGGATACGGGTTCATCAAGGAGTCGCCGGTGGAGCGTTACTACCGGGACGCGCCGCTGATGATCATCGGCGAGGGGACGAACGAGGTGATGCGGCTGGTGATCGCGCGGCAGCTGCTGAGGCGGCCGGAGTACCAGATTTAACTGCGGCTGTGTAACAATAAGGCAAATTTCCGGAGGGTCATTCGATTATTTGTCAGAGTGAAATTCCTCCGTTGGCCCTGAGCTTGTCGAAGGGCCGTCCGTTCGTGGTTCGACAAGCTCACCATGAACGGACTTTCGGGGTTGCCAGGGATAATCGAATAACCATGGAATCTCGAGAGGGTCTACCGTTTATCTGCGTGGACTGGACTCTTTCGGTCGCCCTGAGCTTGCGGAATGACAGTCCGTTCGTGGTTCGACAAGCTCACCATGAACGGACTGGATAGGGTTGCTATCAAAACAGAAAGCCCCCGAAATCTCGAGAGAGTGAGTCACCGAGGCGGCTCCCCTCTTCGCATTGCGTACCATCGACGCCTTCGGATTCGATTTCCTCTGCCCCGATAGAGGGTAAGGGTGAGGGAAAGAATGAAGCCCGCCAAGTTTGACTATTTCGTTCCGACGACGCTGGAGGAGACACTGGAGCTGCTGGCGCAACACGGCCCCGACGCCAAGGTGCTGGCTGGCGGGCAGAGCCTGATGCCGATGATGAACCTGCGGCTGGTGCGTCCGGCGGTGGTGGTCGACCTCAACCGGGTGGTAGGGCTGGCGGGGATATCGACGTCCGACGGCGGGATCACGGTGGGTGCCATGACGCGGCAGAGGGACCTGCATCGATCGGAGGTGGTTCGCCACGCCTTTCCGATGATGACCGAGGCGATATCGCACATCGGGCATTTCCAGATACGCAACCGGGGAACCATCGGAGGCAGCCTGGCCCACGCGGATCCCGCCGCCGAGCTGCCCGCGCTGTGCACGGCACTGGAGGCGGAGTTCGTGGTAGCCGACAGCAGCGGAACCCAGACGATAGCAGCGGCGGAGTTCGCCATCGCGCCGCTAATAACTTCGCTGGCGCCGGAGCAGTTGCTGACGGAGATACGGCTGCCTACCCTGTTGGACGGCTGGAGTTGGGGCTTCCGGGAGGTGAGTCGCCGCGAGGGGGACTTCGCGCTGGTGGGGTCGGTGGCTATGCTGCGTAACGATGGCGACGGCGTGTGCCGGGAGGCGCGGATCACGATGTTCGCCGTGGGCGACGCACCGTCGAGGATGCCCGTCGCCGAAGAGTCCCTGGTGGGCCGGGTGGTGGACGACGCGGCACGACGGGAGGCGGCGGCGCTGGTGTCGGAGGCAGTCACGCCGGACTCGGACATCCACGCGTCGGCGGAGTACCGTAAGGAAGTGAGCGCGGTAATGGCGCGACGGGCGCTGGAGGATGCCTGCATTGTATGAATCAGGATTTTCGGGATTAAAGGATTCCCAGGATTGAGGGTACGGGAATGACGGGAGGGGGCGGCGCTGGTGACGGAGGCAGTCACGCCGGGATCGGACATACACGCGTCGGCGGAGTACCGCAAGGAAGTGAGCGCGGTAATGGCGCGGCGGGCGCTGGAAGACGCCTGCTTTGTCTGAATCAGGATTTTCGGGATTAAAAGATTCCCAGGATTGAGGGTACGGGAAAGGACTGCGCGGCGTTGGGTTGGTGGATTCGTGTCAATAACAGGAGAGTGAGCGACGGGCCCATTTTCGGGTTTAGCATAATTCCGCGAGAGGAAGCAGATGACGCAGCAGCTTATTGACATCAGGATGACGGTCAACGGCAGGGGGTACACCGGGCGGGTGGAGCCGCGCCTGACCCTGGCCGATTTTATCCGGCAGGAGCTGGGGCTCACCGGGACGCACCTGGGCTGTGAGCACGGGGTCTGCGGCGCATGTACCATCCTGTACAACAGCGAGGCGGTGCGGTCGTGCCTGCTGCTGGCGGTGCAGGCGGACGGAGCGGAGCTGATGACGGTGGAGGGGCTGGCCAATGGCGATGAGCTGCACCCGCTGCAGGCGCAGTTCCAAGAGAACCACGCGCTGCAATGCGGGTTCTGCACGCCTGGGTTCCTGATGACGGCGTATGCCCTCCTGCGGGAAAACCCCAATCCCACGGAGGCGGAGGTGCGGACGGGGATCTCGGGCAACATCTGCCGGTGCACGGGATACGCGCCGATCGTGCAGGCGATCGTGAAGACGGGGGCGGTGTAAGATTACCGCAGACGGATGCGTGATGAATTTAGCCATGGCTACTCCGGCAAACTCGTAACCGTCAACGAATAGCTGGCGATGCAGGACGATGGGTACCGGTATGAGCTGCTCAGGGGAGTGTTATTAAGGATTATGCTTCCAGGAGACCGGCACGACGACTCGGCCGCTTGGACAGCTGTGGAATTGGAAACTTAGGTCGGAACCAACGGTTTCGGGGCGGTCCGTGCGGAGATCAGTGACCGGTTGGAATCCGGCTCTGATACTGTTCGCGCGCGTGACGTTTCGTGGCTTGCATCGGTGAGTGTTTGGAACCTTTACCAGGATACTGAGATGGCCATCCTGGACTGGCCGTGGAGGTAGAGTCGCGCAACGACTTACGGCCCGTGATGTTCGCCCAGGCCCAGTTGTGGCTGTGCCATAGTTCGACAATCTTGCTGGTCCCCGGCCGGGAGCCACTGACGGCTACTATCTACCGGGCAAACTCATAACCGGTCGTGTACGGCGAGGAGGACATCTTTGACCTAGTCCCAGGTCAAGCCTGTTGTGAAAGATAGGGCTGTACCTGGATTTCTCTAGTGTTCTAACCTCAAGGAAGATGCTGTTGTGAGGCGGTGTGGTGAGAGGGAAATTTGCGTTGGGGCTGACGTCGGACGATTGCGGGCGACCGGGGCAGATGGTCCGGGGGGAGAAGGGTTCGGCCAGGGTTATCAACCGGCCCTGAATCCTGTCGTGAGCTTGCCATAGGGATGGCGGAGATCCAGTCCAGTGTGCTGACCAGGGTCTGGCTGCGAGTAGGCAAGGGCGACGAGGACAGCCCGGAAAAGGGTGTGGACGCCTGAGAGTCGGAACGCAATAGTGCGGCAGCCACCACCAACGGGCCCTTCGGCAGCCCGGACGCCCGAACCAAACTCCACCGCCTCCACCCGTGCCATTCCTGATTTGACTAATTCCCAGACGGGTGTGCTGCGGAACCAATCCTAGTCAAGACCTGGCCCGCGCCATCAGCGCCAGCAGCAAAATGCACATGCCCCCGCCGCTCCCCAGCAGCACAACCGACGCCACCGTGGACAGGGCACCGGCCCCGGTCACCGCCTGCGACACCTCCTCCAGCGCCACTGCCACCGCCCCGGTCACGAGCAGCAGCCCGTACAGAAACCGGATGCGCGACGGCTCGATCATGCTGGTAGCGGCCGCCCCCAACTGGGAGCCGATGGAGGCAGCGGCGAGCATCAGCACCGCCATCGCCGGGTCTACGCGATCCGCCAAGGCGTAGGCGAAGGTGCCCACCGAGCCGGTAATGATGATCTGGAACAGGTCAGTGCCGATGGCCACCGTGGTGGGCACGCCCAGCACGAAGATCAGCACGGGCATCAGAACGAACCCGCCCCCCGCACCCAGCATGCCCGCGATGAAGCCGATGGCGAATCCGATCAACACCGGGACGAACATCGAGATCCGCTCGATACCCGACACTGGCAGCGCCACGTAGGTCGAAACGCCACCCACGCCCGGAATTCCGATTCGATGCGGCGGGATGCGCAGCGATCTCACCCGATGGGCCAGCGCGGCCGTGGTGATGTCCTCTCCGCCGCCCAGGCGGCTGCGGCGTAGCAGCCAGGTGCGCCAGTAATCGTAGAGGATGAACAGACCGAGGGTCGTCAGGAATCCCACGTAGATGTAGCGGATCACCGGCCCGGCGATCCCCGCGGTTTCCAGCGTGGAGTTGACCCATTCGGCCAGGAAAATGGCGGGTATTGTCCCGGCCGCCATAAGGGCGCCGAGCTTGAAGTCCACATTCCCAAGACCGTGGTGCTTGAAGGTGTTGATGATGGACGTGCCCATCACCAACGTCAGCCCGGTACCCACGGCGTACACCGGCGGGACTCCGAATACCAGCAGCCCTCCAGTGATCAGGAACCCTCCCCCCACACCGAAAAAGCCGCCCAGCATCCCCGCGATCAGGCCAAGGAACACCAGCAACGCCGGGTGGATGGCAACGTCAGCGTTTGGGAAGAACATCGTCTTGTTCCGCCCGTCGGAGCCACCGCTGCATCCACCCCGCTGACCGGAGGACCGCATCCCAGAACGCCGTCAGGGCCAGCGCCGCCGTTGCCATGACGCCCAGCACGAACACGGCCCACAGCAGCGGCGTGCCGGAACTGAGACCGGTCAGGAATTCATTCATCTCTCCCCTGGGCTATACTGCATGAGATTTGGCGATGATAAAGCAAAACCGGCCCATGGGACAGCGGAGATGACGGTCACAGCGTTCTCCTTCGACCTGCAGCACACCGACGGGGCCGCCCGCGCCGGGGAGATTCACACCCCCCACGGTTCCGTGTCTTCCCCGCTGTTCATGCCCGTCGCCACCCAGGCCACCGTGAAGGGACTGTCGCCCCGAGAGGTGGCGGAGGTTGGCGGGCAGGTGGTGCTCAGCAACGCCTACCACCTGTACCTGCGGCCGGGCGTAGGGACGGTAAGTGCCCTCGGCAAGCTCCACGGGTTCATGCGGTGGAACGGCCCCATCCTCACCGACAGCGGGGGATTCCAGGCCTTCAGCATGGGGCCCCTGCGCAAGGTCACCGACGAGGGCATCCGATTCCGCTCCCACCTGGACGGCAGCGAGCATCTCTTCACCCCGGAGCTGGCCACCATGAACCAAGTCGGCCTTGGCGCCGACATGATCATGTGTTTCGACCAGTGCATTGCCTACGGCGCCACCGAGAAAGAGGTGCGGCTGGCCATGGAGCGCACCCACCGCTGGGCCGCCGAATGCCACCGCGTGCACCGGGACTCGGGCGCCTGGCTCGGCCAGGCTCTGTTCGGCATCGTGCAGGGCGGCACGTTCGAACACCTGCGGGACGAATCGTCCGAGGCCATCGCCTCCATCCCCTTCGACGGCTATGCCGTAGGCGGCCTGGCCGTGGGCGAGGACAAGGAGCAGCTCTACGGCATTACCGAACAGGTCGCGAAGCGAATGCCGGAGGACCGGCCTCGCTACCTGATGGGAGTTGGCTCCCCGGAGGACCTGGTGGAGTGTGTGGCCCGGGGCATCGATATGTTCGACTGCGCCCTGCCCACCCGCGTGGCCCGCAACGGTGCCATGTTCACTCCGGACGGGCGCATCGACGTAAAAAAGCGGCGGTACGCGGAGCAACATGGCCCGGTGGACGAGGAGTGCGACTGCTATGCCTGCGCCGGCTACTCCGCCGCCTATATTCACCACCTGTTCCGGGCCCGGGAGATCCTGGGACTGCGACTGGCGTCGATGCACAACCTGCGTTTCGTGCTGCGGCTGATGGAGCGGATACGCGAGGCGATCCTTGAGAACCGTTTCGACAGCTTCAGTCGCGATTTCCTGGGCCGGTACCGCCCCACCGACGAGGCATCCCGGCAGGAACACAAACTGCGCTGGCTACAGGAGCGGGGGTAAGGTCGCGGACCTGCGCTGGCTTACTCGGTGCCCGTTTCCGCCAGCGGATGCAGGATGTCCAACAGAAGAGCCACCTCGTCCAGCCCCTGCCCGATGTCCTCGGGGTTCAGGAAAATTTTGCGAGTGTAGTAATATCCGTGCAGCTCGTTTGCGGCGCGCCTCAGGTTTCGCAGCCGGGCATCGCCCGACGCATCCTGGGCCTGGCGCATCACGGTGAAGAACTCGTCGTGCCTCTTGTATTGCCAGCCCTGTGCCTCAGCTACCGCCTTGGCCATCCAGGCCGCTGCTCCCCACCCTTTTTCCGAAGCCTGGTGCAGGTCTCCTGCGGCCAAGTAATCCCGGCCCTTGTCAAGAAATTCCCGCGACTGCCGCGCAAAGTCTGCAATGGCGTTTTCACCCTGTTCGTATGGCTCCATTGGCACCGACTGGCTCATCGAATGGTCCTGCCAGAAAGGAATGTGGCCGATAGGGACAAGGAGCGCCGCGGTCGGGCGCTCTCAAACCCTGTGCCGATAGGGGTGGTCAGCGGCCGCCGGCCACTGCAGGGACGATGCTGACCTCATCGCCGGAGCTCATCGCCGTCTCCAGCCCGTCGAGGAAACGCACGTCCTCACCATTCAGATAGATGTTCACGAAATAGCGGAGCTCGCCGTTCTCGTCCAGCAGCCTGTCCTTCATGCCGGGATAGCTTCCCTCCAGCTCGTCGACCATCGCGGCCAGGTTGCCGGAGTCCACCTCCACCTTGTCCTGTCCATTGGTCATCCGCCGCAGCGGGGTGGGTATTCGAACCACGACGCTCATCTGGGAAACTCCTGGCCATGAGTAATGTATTTCAAACTAGGGTGCGCCTGTCTCGCCGAATTTGAGTGCCTAATTCCTGTCTCGAGCCTAAATCAGCTCCCGACAAATCGACTGGCAAATATCGACACCATCAATGCTCCGCCAAAGCCCAAGATTACATAGAATAGACGATCAATCCGCCTGTTCAATTCCTGAAAACCGGCATTCATGTCTGCTCTTAATTCCCGCAGCCCAGCATCAGCATACGCCCTCTGTTCGACCGACCCGGTCTCGAGCTTGTCTTCCATCCTTCTTTGGCCCTCGAGCAAGGCATTGGTAGTCCCTTCCAGCCGCCCGATGGCCCGCCAAAATTCGGAAGACTCGGAGGACGACGGTTCAACTGGTATAGACGCTGGGTCTGTGCTGGTTGTCATCGTTCATACCCTCGTGTCCGTCAGCCCTGCAGCGCTGCTTCGAAGGAGGTGATTGTCGGCTTGATCGACAGCGGGCTGACCACCTCGTCCTCCACCGCCTCCTGGGTCTTGAGACCGTTTCCGGTGATGTAGACCACCGCCAGCTCGTCAGCGCCAATGGCGCCCTGCTCCGCCAGGCGGGCCAGGGCCGACACAGTGACCCCTCCGGCGGTCTCGGTGAAGATGCCCTCCGTCTCAGCCAGTAACCGGATGCCCTCGACGATTCTGTCCTCAGGAACAGCGTAGGCCGTGCCGCCCGAGTTGTTGATCACTCGCAGCGAGTAGATGCCGTCAGCCGGGTTGCCGATGGCCAGTGATTTGGCCAGGCTGTCCGGGCGTACCGGCGTGATACGCACGTCCTCGTTCTCCCACGCGCTGACGATGGGCGAGCAGCCCTCCGCCTGCGCCATGTGCATCCGCGTGGTTACCGCCGGGTGATGCACGGTGTTCTGGTCGGGGCCGAAGGAGCTCGCCTCCACACCGTCCAACATGCCGAGGCAGGCCAGCTCGTTGAATCCCTTCCAGATCTTGGTGAACATGGCGCCCGAGGCCGACGGCACCACCACGTGGTCGGGGATCCGCCAACCCAACTGCTCGGCCACCTCGTAGCCCAGGGTCTTGCTTCCCTCGGCGTAGTAGGGGCGCATGTTGATGTTAACGAAGGCCCAGCGGTAGTCGTCGCTGTCAGCCAGTTCGCTGCACAGCCGATTGACCTGGTCATAGGTACCGTCCACGGCCACCAGCGTCGGGGCGTAGATCGCCGCCCCGACAATCTTGCCCCGCTCCAGGTCGGAGGGTATGAACACCACAGCTTTCATGCCGGCCCGGGCAGCGTGGGCCGCGACGCTGCATGCCAGGTTGCCGGTGGAAGCGCAGGAAATCGTCTCGAACCCGAACTCCCGGGCCTTGGTAGCCGCCACCGAAACCACCCGGTCCTTGAAGGAAAAGGACGGGTTCACGCTGTCGTTCTTGATGTACAGGTTATTCAGCCCCAACCTCTTGCCCAGGTTGTTGGCCTTGAGCAGTGGCGTGTAACCCGCCATGATGTCCACCGGGTCGTCACCGTCGGCCGGCAGCAGATCGGCGTACCGCCAGATGCTGAGGGGCCCTGCCTCGATGCGGTCGCGGCTCACCACCTCAGAGATGGTAGCGTAGTCGTAGACCACCTCCAGGGGTCCGAAGCAGAAATCGCAGACGTTCAGGGGATTGGCGGGCTGCTCCCGCCCGCACTCGCGGCACTTTAGTCCACTAACGAAAGCCACTGGCCTCGGTTCCTCCTCGAATGCGCAGGAACGGAGTCAGTCCGGAATCCATCCTCCGGACTGACTGCGAAAGGCACAAAATTAAACCTGACAACAGGCGCCTCAGGTTCAGCCGATGGTAACAAAGGCCCCATACCTTGTCAATGTGAAAGAGTCTCCACCGCCGGGGGCCGGCACCCTCGCGGGAGGGTCTCAAGCCCGGCTTTGCCCCTCCTCCTCGGTTGGGTGTGACTGATTCCGGTGGTATAATCGGCGACGTTTCCGTCCCCGCTGGGTGAGTGCCGGAACGGGTATACCCCTCCGGCTTCGAGGGTCGTCTGTGGACCAGGTACGCCGCTACATCACCTTCCTCCAGGAATATTCCATCCCTCTGATTCTCGGCGTCGTCGCCGGGTTGGTGTGGGCCAATATCGACCTCCATAGTCACTACACTGTGGTGGAATTTGACTTCTGGAACTTCGGCCAGGGCCCGTTTCTGGACGACGGTCACGGCCACGACAAGAACGACTTCTACATCTTTGGCAAACACGTCACCTTCCACTTCCTGATCAATGAAATGTTTATGGTCTTCTTCTTCGGCATCGCGGCCAAGGAGATTACCGAATCGGTGCTTCCTGGTGGGGCGCTGAATCCGCTGCCCAAGGCCATCAACCCGATCATGGGCACCCTGGGCGGCGTTTTCGGCCCTGTTGGGCTGTTCTTCCTGCTGGCCATCCTGTTCTACGGCGGTAGTGACGATTTCGGCGCCGTGGCCAACGGTTGGGCCATCCCCACCGCCACCGACATCGCCCTGGCCTGGCTGGTGGCCCGGGTGATCTTCGGCAACCGGCATCCGGCAGTGAACTTCCTGCTGTTGCTGGCCGTGGTGGATGACGCCATCGGCCTCGTCATCATTGCCGTGTTCTACTCGACCGACGTGCAGCCGATGTGGCTGCTGCTGACTGCCGGCGGCGTGGCTGCGGCGTACGCATTCCGGCGGGTCGGGGTCCAGTGGTGGCCAGTGTACATCCTGATCGCAGGGGGCATGAGCTGGGTCGGCATGGTCAAGGCAGGTGTCGAACCGGCCCTGTCCCTGGTGGTTATTGTTCCCTTCCTGCCCACACTTCACGGATCGGCCCACAAGGACGAGGCTCTCGAGGAACCTCGAGAACGGGATGGGGGGGAGCTCGCCCACGGCCACCATGCCGGTGTGCTGGACCAGTTCGAGCATCATATCAAGCTGCCCGTGGACTTCGGTCTGTTCTTCTTTGCCTGGGCCAACGCGGGTGTCGCCTTTGCCAACATAAACGCGGTCACCTGGATGATTCTGCTGTCGCTGATTGTAGGCAAGACCGTTGGTGTCTCCCTGTTCTCGTCCATAGTCGCCAGGCTTGGCTTCCCGCTGCCCGAGGGCATGGGCCTGCGCCACCTGGCGGTCGCGGGTATGATCGCCGGACTGGGTTTGACCGTGGCCCTGTTCGTGGCCAACAAGGCCTACAACACCCCCGAAGGACTGGAGTTCCTCGACCCCGGCAAGATGGGCGCGGTGTTCAGCGTCGTCGTCGCCGCGCTGGCTTTTATTTTCGCCCGCGTCATAGGCGTCCGCCGCCAGCCCGACTAGAGAGTGTCTGAATCAGGACTTACCGGATATTGGAATTTACGGCAAGGGAATAATTGATCCCGGAAATCCCCTCATCCTGAAAATCCTGATTCAGGCAAAGGAGAATGAAAGATGATTGGCGTACTGACCCACCATTGGGCCAAACCCGACAAGGTGGAAGAGGCGAAAAGGCTCCTGGATGGCAACGGGCTGGCCCAGAGCAGGGCCCCCGGCTTCGGCAGCCGCCAGACCCTGATTTCCCTTGCCGACCCAACCAAGATATCCACCCTTGTGACCTGGGACAGCAACGATATTTACGACGCCTGGCGGGCCAGCCCAGAGCGGGCCGCTGCCATGGCCGGAGCGGAGGAGCTGTGGGCCCAGCCCCCGCAGTCCGAGCGCTTCGACGTGGTGAACTAGCGAAGCTGCTCAGAACTGACCACTCGCCCGTGATGGAAGCCACTGCCGCCGTGTTAGAATCAGTTCTGATGGATTCCTGAAGCGGCGCACCTCGGATGCCGGGCGGTAACCCGCCCGAGGCTTGGCTATGGCTCTACGCAAGACAAGAAACAAGTACCCGATGCTGCCCTACCGCAAGGGAGGGCCGATCGACTACGCCAGCCTCGAGTTCGACGCCTTCGAAAAGGAAGTACCTCCCGACCACATGGAGCAGAACAGGGAAATTCACGAGGTAATGGGCCTGCTATTCGCCCAATTCACGGACTTCCACCAGCGACCTGACGTCTTCATTGACACCGATACAAACGTCTGCTACGACCCGACCAACCTCAACGTCCGCGTCGCCCCCGACGTGTACGTCGCCTTCGGGGTTGATGAGAGAGCGATCCGTCCACGCCAGATTTACCTCCCGTGGGAAGTGGGAAAGGTACCAGACTGGGCCCTGGAAATCGCCTCGGAAAGCACCAGCCAGGTCGACCTGAACCGGAAACCCGGCATCTACCAGCAGATTGGCGTGCCCGAGTTCTGGCGCTTCGATCCCACCGGAGGCAGATACTACGGATTTGCCCTCAACGGCCTGCGCCTGGTCAGCGGAGAGTACCAGCCCGTCGAACTGACCACCGAACCCGACGGCATCCTGAAGGGCTACAGCTATGTCCTCGAGCTCAGCTTCGCCTGGGACGAGGGCTGGCCACGCTTCTACGACCCCGCAACTGGGTCGTATTTGGAGAACTGGCAGCAGGAACGGGAGGCCCTCCGAGTCGAGCGGGAGGCCCGAGCAGCTGACCAGGAACGTATCCGCCAGTTGGAAGAGGAATTGCACCGCCTCCGTCCCGACGGCTGAGCACGCCAACCCGAGGAGAACCCGATGAGTCGCAGAAGTTTCTGGGCCTGGGGCCTGGAGCAGGACGAACCCACTCCCCAGCAGGTGCGCGAGGCCGCCGCCAACCTCTCCCGCCGCTACCGTGTCGACGTCGAGCCGGTCATGCCGCCCCGGGCCGAGGAACTGCGCCTCCGCGCGCCACGCATAGCCCCGCCCACATCGCTGGCTGCCATCTGTGCCACCGACGACCACGACCGCGCCGTGCATACCTACGGGCGCAGCTTCCGCGACCGCATCCGCGCCTACAACCTCCAGTTTCCCAATCCTCCCGACGTCGTCGCCCATCCCACCACTGAGGAGGAGGTGACGGCGGTGCTGGACTGGTGCTCCTCCAACGGCTACGCGGCCATCCCCTTCGGCGGTGGAAGCTCCACCGTCGCGGGCTTCGAGCCGCCCGAGGGCTACGACGGCATAGTCACCATCGACCTGTCAGCCCTCGACCGGGTGCTGGAGATCGACGACGTATCCCGCTCGGCGCGGATCCAGGCCGGCGTCTATGGCCCAGCCCTAGAGGACCAGCTGCGCCCTCACGGATTCACCCTGCGCCACTATCCGCAGAGCTTCGAGTTCTCCTCCCTCGGCGGCTGGATCGCCACCCGCTCCGGCGGTCACTACGCCACCAACCACACCCATATCGACGACTTCGTGGAATCGGTGCGCATGGTCACCCCCACCGGCGTGTGGGAGTCGCGACGTCTACCCGGCAGCGGCGCGGGCCCCAGTCCCGACCGGATGGCCATCGGCAGCGAAGGAATCCTGGGCATCATCACCGAGGCCTGGATGCGCCTCCAAGCGCGGCCCCAATACCGGGCCTCCGCCGGTGTGACCTTTCCCACTTTCATGGCCGGTTCGGAGGGAGCCCGCCGCGTGGTGCAGGCCAAACTCTGGCCTGCCAACTGCCGACTGCTCGACCCCGGGGAGGCCCAGGCCGCCGCCGGAATGGACGGCTCGCGGTCCCTTCTCATCATCGGCTTCGAGTCCGACCAGCTGCCCCAGGACGAGAACATTCGTCAAGCTGTCGCCATTGCCCGGGACGCCGGCGGCACCATCGGCGAGGCTGACATCCGCATCTCCTCCCCCGACACCCGAGGCGACGACAGCTCCGGGGGTGACACCGGCCGCCAGGGCGCGGTGGGCGCCTGGCGGAACGCCTTCATCGGCGCACCCTATCAGCGCAACGTAACCACCGGCATGGGGCTGGTGGCCGAGACCCTGGAGACGGCCATCACCTGGGACCGCTGGCCTGCCATGGACGAGCTGGTGCGCGGAGCGCTGCAGGACACGCTTAACCGAGTCTGCGGAGGCGGGTCGGTTTCCTGCCGCTTCACCCACGTCTACCCCGATGGCCCGGCGCCCTACTACACCTGGGAGGGCATGGGCCGGCGCGGCGCCGAGCTGGAAATGTACGCCGAGATCAAGCAGGCTGCCTCCGACGCCATCATGGCCGCCGGGGGCACCATCACCCACCACCACGCCGTGGGACGCCTGCACCGTCCGTGGTACGACCAGCAGCGCCCCGAGCCCTTCGCCGAGGCCCTGCGCGCGACCAAGCGCGCCCTCGACCCCAACGGCGTGCTCAACCCCGGCCTGCTGGTGGACGTGTAACTGCACGGCGTCCGGGCTCTCTCAACCGTTGCATTTCATGACCGGGAGGAGACCCGCCATGCTGCGAACGCGCTTCACCGACCTGCTCGGCCTGGAACACCCGGTGATGTCCGCCCCCATGAGCAACCACAGCGGTGGCCAACTGGCTGCCGCCGTCTCTCTGGCAGGTGGCCTCGGCACCTTCGGCGGTACCAACGACCTGGGCCCTGAATGGCTGAGGCAGCAGCTGGCCTATATCCGGGGCCGGACCGACCGGCCCTTCGGCGTGGGCTTCATCACCCAGCTCATCGAGTACGACGCCACCAACATCGAGATCGCCCTCGAGGATCGGGTGCCGGTGTTTGTCTTCTCCTTCGCCGACCCTGACCCCTGGGTCAGACGGGCGAAGGATGCCGGAGCCGTCACGATCTGCCAGGTGCAGTCCCTGGAGCTGGCGCGGCTGGCGGTGGACGCCGGGACCGACGTGCTGCTGGCCCAAGGGAACGAGGCCGGCGGGCATACCGGCCAGACCAACCTGCTGCCGTTGCTGGTGGACCTGGTCGAGCACTTCCCCAGCATCCCGGTTCTGGCTGCCGGGGGCATCACCACTGGCCGGGCCCTGGCCGCGGTACTGGCCGCCGGCGGCGAGGGCGCTTCCCTGGGCACCGCGCTGCTCGCCACGCCCGAAGCCGTCGAGGTACCGGAAGCCTTCAAGGAGCGGATACTGCAGTCCGACGGGCAGGACACCACCTTCACGCGCCTCTACGACCTGTTGGGCACCCGGCCCTGGCCCGAGGGCATCGCCGGGAGGGTCTACCGCAACCGCCTGGTGCAGGAATGGGACGGCCGCGACGCGGAGATCCTGACCCACCGCGAGGAGCTGGCCTCCGATGTGGCCGACGCCCGCGCCCGCGCCGACACCGATCTCTCCGCAGTGTACATGGGCCAGGGAGCGGGCCACGTTAACTCCATCCGCCCGGCGGTCGAGGTGATGCGGGACATCTGCACGGGCGCGGAACAAGCCCTCCGGGATATTGCCAGGGGAGTGGAGCAGACATCCTGAAATGGGTGTCCATATTCTCGCATTGGCCGAAGAGAACACAGGGTGCGAGTAATGGTACTGGTCAAGGTCACGGCGGACAGCGAGGCGGGCATGATGCCCTCCACAGAGTCAATTAAGGCAATGCTCGGATTCAACGAGGAGCTTATTAAAGCCGGCATCATGATTTCGGGAGATGGTCTGAGACCATCTTCCGAGGGTAAGCGAGTCCTAAAGTCGTGAGGCTCATTAGTCTGTCATTCCCTCGAAAGAGGGAATTTACCCAGCCTTGCAACCGGAATGCCAACAACCGCCAAGACGCTCTGGATTCCCGCTTTCACGGGAATTGGCTATGGCCCTGTTGGCCACGTGTGGGGATGAATACTTTGTTGGTTGCACCAGGGCAACCATAAGGGTTGCCCCTACATTGTGAGGGCAATTTTCATAACAATGACGGGAGGGGGCGGGTACGGGAGAGATTGTCTTTTGGCCGGTTATTCTGGGCCCCGGCTTTCGCCGGGGGTGACGGAGAGGCTAACCCTCCTCATAAAGGGAGAGGGAATGGCTTTTGCGGCAATTTTCATAACAATGACGGGAGGGGGCGGGTTCGGGAGAGATTGTCTCTTGGCCGGTTATTCTGGGCCCCGGCTTTCGCCGGGGTGACGGAGAGGCAAGGCTGATTCATTTATGACGCGATTGCCCTGACCCCAGCCGCAACGTCGTTGAACCGGGCAGGTGCCGGGAGTAGAATGGACGGCGGTTCGCTATTCCTCTGTTCCTTGGCTTTTGATGTTCGGTCTCCACTGGCGGCCCGAGGGCGTGATCATCGGGCAGCGGAAGATACACTACGCCTGGGTCATAGTCGCGGTCGCCACGATCATGTGGATGACCAGCACCAGCATGCGATTCGCCGTTGCGGTGCTGGTGCCCGAATTCGAGAAGGAATTCGGCTGGAGCCTCACCGTCATCACCGCCGGGTTCACCATCCAGTGGCTCCTGTCCGCCGCCATCAGTCCCTTCTGCGGCTGGCTGGCCGACCGTTACGGCGTGCGGCGCGTCATGTGGGCGGGCGGCGTATTGTTCATCATCGGCATGATCATGACCGGCATCATGAACAGCTGGTGGGAATATTACCTGTACTTCGGCGTGATGCTGGCCGTGGGCATGGCCTCCTTCCAAGTGACGCTGGTCTCGGGCGTCACCCTCTGGTTCCGCAAGCATCTCGGCCTAGCCATGGGCATCCTGCAGGCCCTCCAGGGCCTCGGAACCGGTCTCGCCATCCTTATGGTCTACCTGCTGTTCGAGCGCTACGGCCTGCAGGCCACCTTCTGGGTACCCGGAATTGCCGGCGGGATCATCCTGGTGGCCCTGACCTACTGGTTCTACAACGAGCCCGCCGACCGGGGCATCACCCAGTACGGCGCCCCCCCGGACGAGCCGGTGCGGCGGCTGCAGAACAACGCCGTGGCCAAGCTGCGCACCCAGGTATTCCTGAAGCAGGTGCAGCGCACCGTCGCTTTCTGGAACCTGGCGACGATCCACGGCCTGGGGTGCGCCGGACACAACATCATACTGATCCTCCTGGTCGCCATCGCCATAAACGATGGAATATCCGCCTACATGGCGGCCATGATCTACCTGGTCCTCACCGTAGTCAGCAGCGCCACCCGCTTCGCCACCCCGGTGGTGGCCGATCTCCTGGGAAGCAAGGGGGTCATGGGCGTGTGTTTCGGCCTCCAGACCCTTCCGCTCCTGATACTCTTCTTCGCCGGCGACAGCGTCGCCCTGTACTTCCTGTTCGCCGTGCTCTATGGCATCGGACTGGGAGGTGAAATGACGGCCTTCCCCATCATCAATCGCCAGTACTACGCCGACGCACCCACCGCCACCGCCTACGGGTGGCAGATGATGGGGGCAGGCATGGGGATGGCCCTCGGCCCGGTGGCCGCCGGTGTCCTGTATGACGTCACCGACAGTTACGACTGGTCTCTCTGGCTGTCCTTCGGACTCAGCGTGATGGCAGTAATCGGCATCATTCTCCTGCCCTCCACCAAGCGTCTCCAGCTGCCCCACTGGGAGGAGGCGCTCCCGCCCGAGGCCCGGACGGGGCTGTCGTCCGCCGACGCAACCGCTCCTGCGCCGCCGGGCCCGGCGGCCAGTCCGCTGCCGGCCGCCGGTGGCAACGGCGATGGAGACTAGCGGCTGGCCCCGTCATCTTCGGGCGAGACGCCGGACGACGGTGGTCCAGACCCAGGACTGACCATATCCGCCACCGAGTTGGGCGGCTACGCAGGTTTCCGGTTCTGCCCGCGTTGCGCCTGGGTGCGGATGCACGTCAGGCAACTACCATGGCAGGGCTTCCCGGGGATCTTCAGCAGCATAGACCGCTACACAAAGCAGGTCATTCTCAGCCACCTGCGGCGCGAGGGGCGGCTCCCTCCCTGGATGGCCGCCGTCGGCGATTCTGTCGAACACCTGGACCCGCCTCACTGGTCCAGATTCAAGGCGACCGACCACTCCACCGGGGTCACCCTGCGCGGCGAGGCCGACGCCATCTTCCGACTGCGCGACGGCAACTGTGCCATCATCGACTACAAGACCTCCCGGTACAACCCCGACAACCGCAGCCAGCACCGGGTATACCGGGCCCAGCTCAATGCCTACGCCTGGATCGCCCGGCGACTGGAGTTCGCACCGGTATCCAGGCTTGCGCTGGTGTACATGGAGCCCTTCACTGGCGACGAGGCGGCGCGTCTTCCGAGCGCCGTGGCTGCGACCGGACTGACCATGGACTTCCACAACCGGGTGGTCGAGGTCGATCTGGATCCCGACCGGCTGATCCCGCCCCTGCTTCGCCAGGCCGCCGGCATCCACGCGCTCCCGTCGCCCCCCGGCGCCCGCGAAGGCTGCCGCGACTGCGTCGCTCTGGACGGCCTGATGACGGCGATGGGCCGGTAGCCATACCGCCCCTTCTGTATAGTAGAATCAACAGTAGTGATTGAGGAAAAGGCAGGAATATGGCGACTTCCAGGACAGGTGGGCTGACCGCGGAGGATCTGTTGCGCCTGCATGCCCAGGGCATCAGGGGCGAACTCGTCCGGGGAGTGCTGTGTGAACCCAAGACCGAACTTTTGCCGGGGGAGCGTATGGCTACGGCAACGACGAAACTGCTGACCGCCGAGGACCTGTTGCGGCTCAACAGTCAGGGCATAAAGGGTGAACTGATTCGGGGAGTGCTGGTGGAGACCGTGTCAGCAGGAGCGGAGCATTCGTTTATCGCAGGGAACATCCTGTCTGCATTTCACGTCCATGTCAAGCCGCGTCGATTAGGTCGCGTAGGCGGCACTGACGGCGGCGTTCTGATACAACGAGGCCCTGACATGGTACGCGAACCGGACGTCTATTTCGTGTCGGCAGACCGCCTGCCGCTGGGCGTTAGGGTGCAGGGTTACCTGGAAGTGATGCCTGAGTTAGTGGTGGAGATCGTCTCCCCCGGGGACAGGCAGGAAGCAGTCAACGACAAGACGACCATGTGGTTGGCGCATGGCGTGAAGATGGTTGTAGAGGTCTACCCGGCGGAGCGGGCCGTGATGGTGCACCGCCCCGGCGCCGCCGTGGTAACCCTTACTGGCGACGAGGTCCTAGACGGCGGCGACGTGCTGCCGGGGTTCACCCTGCCACTGAGCGAGATCTTCGACGCCTGATTTTCTGAACGGATGGAAGTATGGCAACTGCAAAGAACAAACTGCTGACCGCCGAAGACCTGCTGCGACTCAGCAGCCAGGGATTCAGGGGAGAACTCATCAACGGAGTGTTGCGCGAAACCGTGCCAGCAGGAAAGAGACATGCAAGGATAGCCGGACGAATTATCACTAGATTCAACAACTACGTGATACCCCACCATTTGGGGCAGGTCGGCGGAACCGATGGCGGTGTTTTAATTCAGCGCGATCCGGACATAGTGCGAGAGCCGGATGTCTATTTCGTGTCTGTAGAGCGCTTGCCTCTCGATGACCAGTCAGACGGGTACTTGGAGGTCGCACCGGAGCTGGTGGTGGAAATTGTCTCTCCGAGCGACACGGACCAGGAAGTAAGGGAGAAATTAGGGATGTGGCTCGAAAACGGCGTCCTGATGGCCGTGGAGGTGCGCCCGGCGGAGCGGGCCGTGATGGTGCACCGCCCCGGCGCTGCCGTGGTAACCCTGACTGGCGACGAGGTCCTGGACGGCGGCGATGTGCTGCCCGGGTTCACCCTGCCGCTGAGCGTGATCTTCGACGCCTGACGCCCGTCAGCAGGGGACCTCTCCCTCGTAAATCCCCTCGTTCACCTGCAGCTGCCGGATATAGCAGATGATGTTGTTCACGTCGCCCTCCGGCAGGCCGGGCCGGGGGGCCATGTCGCCGAAGGCCCAGTGGTGCTGGGGAACTCCGTTGTTGACGGCGTTGTGAAAGGCGAAGTCCGGATGGTGGTTCGGGTTGTAGATCGCGTGCACCAGGGGCGGCCCAACCTGCGTCCCCACACCTGCCGGCCCGTGACAGATCGCGCAGTTGGCTCCAAAGATCGCCTCTCCCCTTTGAAGGGCGTCGGACCGCCCGGACTGTTCCCCATCCCCCGGACCGCCGCCGCCTCCACAGGCAACCGCGAGCGCCGCCACAAGAACGGCAATGGCCACGAATAACCCTATGCGCCCCAGTCTCATTGCTCCTCTCGTCGTCCGGTCAAGACGCAGACCTAGGTGGTGGCCCGGCCCCGGCGCAGGGCCCGTCCCGGCAGGGCCCCGGTGTTCTCACCGTTGTCGATGACCACCTGCCCGTTCACGATGACGTAGTCGATGCCCACGGGGTACTGCTTGGGGTTCTCCTTGGTGGCCAGGGCCTTGACCGTGTTGGGGTTGAAGACCACGATGTCGGCCCGGAACCCGTCCCGCAGGATGCCCCGGTCGGGCAGGCCGAGACGCTGTGCCGGGAAGGACGTCATCTTTCGGATGGCCTCGGGCAGCTTCAGGTGCTGCTCCGCCCGCACGAACTCTGCCAAGACTATGGGGAAGCAGCCGTAGCTGCGCGGGTTGGGGTACTCGCCGAACAGGATGGCGTCGCTGGCGATCATCCCCGCCGGGTGCGACACGAAGGCGTACAGCGTCTGGGCGTTGGTGCCGAGGCCCACCGTCGAGATGCCCAGGTTCTCCTCCAGCAGCAGGTCGAACAGCGCGTCCTCCGGGTCCTGCCCTCGCATCTCGCCGATGTCGGTTATGAGACGCCCGTCGTACTGCTTGTTCTGCGGCTGGGTGAAGTTGGTCAGCCAGTTGTTTTCCAGCCGGTCCCGGGAAATCTCGCGCTTCATACGCTGGCGGTCGTCCTGGTCCTGCAGGGCGTCCATCAGCCGCTCCGGGCCGCCGTCCTTGGCCCAGTGGGGCAGGCCAATGGCGACCATGGTGCCGGAGTAGGGATAAGTGTAGCAGTCGAAGGTGACATCCATCCCTTCGTCGCGGCCCCGCTCCACCAAGCCCAGGTAGTCCAGGTGGCTGCCCACCCCGACGGCGCCCTGGCGGTAGTGGGTCAGGTGTACCGGACAGTTGCCCAGCCGGCCGATTTGCAACGCCTCCTCCCAAGGGGCCATCAGCCCCTGGGCCCGCAGGCTGGCGCGGGTGTGGGTGTGGTAGTGCCCGCCCATCCGCGCCGCAACGCCAGCCAGCTCGCCCAGCTCCTCGGTGGAGGCGTAGGAGCCGGGTGGGTAGTCCAGCCCCGTCGACAGCCCCCAGGCGCCCTCCTCCATGGCTTCGCGGGTGACGGCCTTCATGTCCTCCAGCTCGGCGGGCGTGGCCGGGCGGTCGTTCCAGCCAACGCTCCAGATGCGCACCGGCGAGTTGCCCAGGATGTAGGCCATGTTGACGGCCACGGTGTTGTCGTACTTGTCCAGCAGTTGCGCCACGGTCAGCCAGTCGGCGGGCAGAGGCGGGTAGCCGTTCAGACCCGAGTCAAGCCAGATGTAACGCTCCAGCTCCTCGCGGGTCTTGAAGGGCGCGTGGGATATGCCGTCGATGCCCACCAGTTCGGTCGTAACACCCTGGCGCACCTTGGGGTCGTGATGCGGCTCGCCCAGGATGGTCAGCCCAGCGTGGGAGTGCAGGTCAACAAACCCCGGACACACCACGTACCCCGTCGCGTCGATGGTCCTCGCCGCCTCCAACTCCGAGACGTCGCCGCGGTGGATGCTGACCCGGTCCCCCTCCACCGCCACGGCGGCAAAGAATCCCGGGCTCCCCGTGCCGTCGATAATCATTCCGTTGGTGATGAGCAGGTCAATCATGGCCGGACCTCAATCCTCTCAAAATACGTCAGGGTCGGGATACCGGATTGCGGGACTCGCGCTATTCAGATGCTATCGGTCGTTCACCTTTTTCGCATCGCCTGCAGGACCCTTTCCGCCGTCAGCGGCAGGCTGGTGACCTGGACGCCGATGGCATCGGCCACGGCGTTGGCGATGGCGGCGGCCACCGGGATGTTGGCGCTCTCCCCGATGCCCTTGCTCCGGTAGGGCGCCGGGCCGTTATTCCCCTCCACCAGCACCGTTACCAACTCCGGTACATCGGCGATGGTGGGAATCTTGTATTCCCCGAAGCTCAGGGTCGAGATGTGGCCGTCCTCGGTCTGCAGCTCTTCCATCAGCGCGTATCCCAGTCCCTGGATCACGCCGCCCTCCACCTGACCCTGGTGCATCAGCGGGTTCAGGATCGCCCCCACGTCGTGGGCGGACACCAGCCTCTTGACCGTAACCGCTCCGGTTTCGGGGTCCACCTCCACCTCAGCGGCCTGGGCGCAGAAGGAGGTGATATCCGGCGGCTCCGAGGCGACCTCGTACTCGGCGACGATGGTACCGTCGCCCACGTGGGCCACCACCTCGCCGATGTTGATGGTGCGGTAGTAGGCCGGCCGCAGCTCCGACGGCCCGACAACCACCCTCCCGCTCTGGAGGGAAACGTCCTGCTCGGGCGAGTCCAGAAGCGGCGCGGCGGCCCGGATGAGCTGGCGTTTCAGCTCCCGGGCGGCGCCCACCACCGCCTGCCCGGCGGTGTAGGTCACCCGAGTGCCGCCCGACCCGGAGCTGAAGGGCATCTCCGAGGTGTCCAGCAGCTGGATGTCAACCTCCTCAACGGGCACCGACAGCTCCTGCGCCACCATCTGCCGCAGCACGGTGTGAGAGCCGGTGCCCGTGTCCCAAAAGGCCATGTGAAGCGTGGGCCGCCCCGTCGAATTCATGCTCACCCTGGCCGCAAACCGCCCAACGCCCTGGGACAGGTCGGTGATGGCCAGGCCCTTTCCGGTCAACGTTCCCTGGTAGGGGCCGGTTTGAAACCCGCCCCTACCCTGAGTTCGTTCCCCGTCCCAACCGATGGCCTCGGCGGCCCGGCGCAGCGTCTCCCCGGCCCGAACATCCTGCCAGACGTGTCCCACCGGCGAGGCGTCGCCCTCCCGAAGCAGATTGATCCTGCGGAACTCGTAGGGGTCCATGCCCAGATCCCGGGCGATCAGGTCGGTGTGGGACTCCACGGCGAAGACCACCTGCGGCTTGGCCGGGCTTCGCATGTGGCCCTTGGGGACGTTGTTGGTATAGACCATGTAGCTATCGATGCGGGCGTGGGGGATGCGGTAGACGCCGCACAGGTGATCGGCGCCCCGCAGGTACACCGTCGGCTTGAAGGCGCCATAGCCTCCGCTGTCGAACACCACCCGCGCCTGGCGGGCCACCAGCGTTCCGTCGCGCTTGACGCCGCTGCGGATGGTCATGGTTGCCGGGTGGCGCGGGTTGGCCGCCATCAGCTCCTGGATGTAGTCCATCACCATCTTGACCGGGCGGCCCGAGTGCAGCGACAGGTAGTAGCACAGCGGCGCGTCCATGAAGGAGCCCTTGCCCCCGAAGTCGCCCCCGATGCTGCACGGGTGCATGACGATGCGTTCCTCGTCCATGCCCCACACGGCGGCCAGTTGCTCCCGCAGGGCGTAGGGGTCCTTGTTGTTGATCCAGACGTTTACCCGCCGCCCTTCGACAGGCTCAGGACAAGCGGGATCGGCGCTGACCACGCAGGCGTGGGGCTCGATGTAGGCCTGGTGCATCAGCTGGGCGTTGAAGGTGTGTTCGAATACCAGGTCGGCCTCGGAGAACCCCTGCTCCACGTCGCCCTGACCCCAGACGATGTGGGCGAAGACGTTGTTGATGTCCGACTCCGGCTGGGGCAGACCCTCGTAGCCCGACAGCTCCGGATGCAGCGTCGGGGCGCCCGGCTCCATGGCCTCGTGGGCGTCGAAGACCGCCGGCAACTCCTCATACTGCACCTCGATCAGACGCAGCGCCTCCTCGGCGGCCTCCTCCGTTTCCGCGGCGACAGCGGCCACCTTCTCGCCGACGAACCGCACCAGGTCCCGGGCCAGCACGGGCATGTCCCGCAGCCGCCGTCCCACCAGCGAGTCGGGTAAGTCCGCGGCCGTGATGACGGCGTACACCCCCGGTACTGCCCTGGCCTGCTCGGTGTCGATGCCGACGATGCGGGCGTGCGGGAAGGGCGAGCGCAGCACCTTGCCCCAGAGCATTCCCGGCAGAGACACGTCGGCGGCGTAGACCGACTTGCCGGTGACCTTGTCCGGGCCCTCGCCGCGTACGACGGACTGGCCGATGGCGCGCGTGGTAGTCATCTCTCGCTCGTATGCGTCATTGCTGGTTAAGTCGACCTGCCCGGCAAGATCCGCCCGGTGCCGGGCGCCAGGTCCCAGTCTTCCTCCTGCAACCCCCGGAGGTAGTCGATCTGGCCGTGGTGGTTGTTCTTGTGGACGATTCCGTGACGCAGGGAGTCGCTCACCGTCTCTCGCTGCTCCGGCCCCGCCATATATTGGTTCAGATTCGAGTCGTCCAGGGTCTCCAGGAAGCGCGCCGTCCGCCCGCTCACCGCCTGGGCATAGGAGACCAGCACTTCCGGCGCGGGGATGGCAAGGCTGCGCAGACCCAGCCGGTCGCCCGGATCGGGTGCGGACACCGGCTGCCCGAACCGCTCGAACCAGCCCTCCGAGACCCACAGGTCGGTGCCGAACTCGCCGTTGCCTCCGTCAATGCGGCTGGTCCTGCTATCCTCGCTGCGGGCCACATGCCACAGGATGAAGCCGATGTTGTTGGCCGTCGGCGCCGGCCGCCACAGCATCTGCTCCTCCGTCAGGCCCTGGCAGGTGGACATCAGGCGGATGTGCGTCTGCTCCATGCATTCGGCGATGAACTGGACGGTGCTCATATGGCTGCTCACAACGGATGGGTGGCTCCTAGTAGTAAACCGCCGCGCCGGTGCCGCCGCCCGCCGCGATTACCTCTCCGGTGACTGCCCACGCTTTGTCTGAGGCCAGGTAGCAGGTCAGGAAGCCGATCTCCGAGGCGTCCACCATGCGGCAGATGTGGTTGCCCCGGGGCGAGTCGGGCGCGAAGTCGTGGGCCTCCGCCTCCGATGGGCTGACCCCCAGCTGCGCCGCCCGCGCCTCCAGCAGCCCCGGCGTGCGCTCGGTGCGGGTGGTGCCCGGATGGATGCAGTTCACCGTGATGCCGAAGCGGCCCAGCTGGATCGCCATGGTCTTGGTCAGGTGCACCATGGCCACGTTGCGGGCCCCGCCGCTCAGGTTGCCGGCTGTTCGGCCGTTGCCGCCGCTGATGTTGACGATGCGGCCCCAGCCCTGCTTCTTCAGGTGGGGTATGGCGGCCCGGGCGCAGCGAAGCGCCCCCACGTATTTCACGTCGAAATCGCCGAGCAGCGCCTCATCCTCCACGGTCTCGATGGGCCCCACCGCACTGGCCGACCCGCCCGGCAGCGAGGCGCTGTTCACCAGGATGTGCAGCCCGCCCAACCGCTGCGCCGCCCCGTTGATCGCCGCGTCCACCTGCTCGCGGCTGGTGGCGTCCATGGCGACGGGGATGATGCTGCGCCCCGTAGCCTCGACGATTTCCTGCGCCGCCAGCTCCAGGTCCGCCAGCGTCCTCGACGCGATGGCTACGTCGCAGCCCTCCCGCGCCAGCTCCAGCGCGATGGCCTTGCCGATGCCCCGGCTGGCGCCTCCCACGAATGCTTTCTTGTCGGTGAGTCCGAAGTCCATACATTCACCTCGTTTCACTTGGGGAAGTTCGTTTTGGGCTCAGGAGGAGGCGGCGAGTCCGCCGGCGCAAGCTCGAGCCAGTCCTCCGCAATCAACTCGGTGGAGCCGCTGTCGAGAGTGACGTAGTAGACGTTGGGGATGCCCGGCTCGAGAGCAATAGTGGTGTTGGACCAGTCATCGGTCATCTGGGGCGCAATCAATCCCAGCGCCCCTCGGGCGCTCTCCGATGGAGGCCGGTGATTGCCGCCTCCCCGCGTGCGAATAACGACGCGCTGGTCAACCTGGAACCTGTACGGAGTAACCATGGGCGAACTGTCTCCTGGAAGCGTTGGCAGGATTATATCTGAATCAGGATTACCAGGATTGGACCCGTCCTGATAGTCCGAATATCCTGCAAAACCGGATTCTAAACCAAAGCCAAGGTGGGATGCGCATTTGGCATTGAGCGTCATTCCAGGGCAGACCGGAATCCAGAAGGGTTAAGACGAAACGCCAGGCAGACTCAGCAAGGATGTCCTGGATACCGGCTTTCGCCGGTATGACGATGGCAAAACGTCCGTCTCTGCATAATGCAGTTTTCGCTTTGGTTTGGGTTTAGCGAAAATCGGTGTCGGGCTGGCTGGGTGAACCTGAGACTGTCACCGCAACTCCCGGAAAAAGGCCCGGACGTCCCCGGCCAACAGCTCCGGCTCCTCCATCGCCGCGAAGTGGCCGCCTCTGGGCATCTCAGTCCAGCGCCGCACGTTGTGCGTCCGCTCGGCCCACTCACGGGGCGGACGGTTGATCTCCGCGGGGAACAGGGCCACGGCGCAGGGCGCCTCCACCCGCTCGCCGGGTTGGAACCGCCAGTTGTCCACCCGGTTCTCATAGTAGTGTCGCACCGACGAAGGGCCGCTCTGCGTCGCCCAGTAGAGCATGATGTTGGTAAGCAGATCGTCGCGGCTGTAGCTGTTCTCCGGGTTGCCGTCGCAGTCCGACCAGGCACGGAACTTCTCGATTATCCACGCCGCCAGCCCCACCGGCGAGTCGTTCAGCCCGAAGCCCAGCGTCTGGGGCCTGGTGCGCTGGATGTGGAAGTAGCCGCCCTCGTCGTCGAACCAGCGGCGGGCTTGCCGGAGGAATTCCTGCTCCGCTTCGGTCAGCGGCGGGTCCGGCGATCCCCGGAAGGCTGGGACGCCGGTCATCAGGTTCAGGTGCACTCCGGCCACCGACTGCGGGAAGTCGAAGCCCAGCCGTGAGCTGATCATGCCGCCCCAGTCTCCGCCCTGCGTCCCATATCGCTCATACCCAAGGCCCTCGGTCATGAGCCTGTGCCACATCCGCGCGATGCGGGTGTTGCTCATGCCCCGGTCCGTTGGCTTGTCGGAGAACCCGTAGCCCGGCAGGGACGGCACCACCACGTCGAAGGAGTCCGCTGCGTCGCCGCCGTGCGAGGCCGGGTCGGTGAGCATCGGGATAATGCGCAGCATCTCCACCACGGAGCCCGGCCATCCGTGGGAGATGATCAGCGGGAACGGGTCCGGCCCCTTGCCACGCTCGTGGATAAAGTGCACACCCAGACCATCCACGTTGGCGCGAAAGTGCGCGAACCCGTTCAGCACCTGTTCCTGCAACCGCCAGTCGTACCGGGTGCGCCAGTACTCCACCAGCTCCCGCAGGTAGGACGGGTCCGTGCCGTAGTCCCATCCGGAGCCGGGAATCCCGTCCGGCCAGCGCGTCGCCGCCAGCCGGACTGCCAGGTCGTCCAGCACGGCCTGGGGTACGTCGATCGCAAACTGCTCGATCTCCATTTTCACCGCCCTGTCCGGGCAACTCTAGGCAATACGCGAGAGGGCTGATACCGGAGGTGCAATCGACTCCAAATCTTCCGACGGGATCGCCAGCGTGAAATTGAGGTTGTTCTCCCGGTTGATGGTGACCTCCTCCAGTAGCAGACGCAGCACCTCTCTCCGCTGTTCCTGCGGCAGGTCGTCCAGACCGTCGCCTATCCGTTCCGCCCACTCCAACACCTGCTCCGTCAGCTCCATCCGCCCCGCCTGGGCCGACTCCCTGGCCCGGTAGTCGTCCAGCTTTCTGCGGGCGCTCTCCAACCTTTCCGTGATGGACTTCCTCTGGTGGTCCAGTTGGGCCTCGGTTATCTTCCCCGATACGTAGAGGCGGATGGCCCGGTCTTCCTCCAACTGCACCTTCTCCAACTCCCGCTCCGCCCTGATCACCTCCTCGCTCAATCCGCCCTCTTGCTGTTCCCCCAGGGACTCGATGCCTGAGACTATCAGGGCGGGGTTGGCCAGCACCTGCTTGACCTGTTCCCAGACCAACTCCTCCAGCCGTTCCGCCCGGATCATGGTGTGCTCCCGGCAACCGGTCTGGAAGTGCTGCACCCCGTAGCACTTGTAGTAGCGGCGTGGCACTTCCATCTCGTACTTGTACACCTTGTCTCCGTGCTTCACCGTCCGCTTCCTGGTGGCCATGCAGCCCATGAGCATCCCGCACTCGGTGCAGCGCACCAGGTGCTGCAACAGGTAGAATATCTTGGTGTTGCGCCCGGAATAGGTCTTGCGCCTGGTTCGCATCTCTTGGCAGCGGTCCCAGGTCTCCGCGTCGATGATGGGTGGGAAGGGGACGCCGATCCAGTTCTCAGGGTCCTGGTCGTAGACCTTGATGCCGTCCTCGGTGGAGACGTAGCGGGCGCGACCGTACCACCAGGTGCCCTTGTAGGTCTCGTTGGTGAGGAGGCGGTGAATCTGGCCGTCCCACCATCGCTTGCCCGAACGCCCCAGGGGAACGTCCTCGGCCGTGAGGCGCTGGTTGATGACCCGCGCCCCTAGGCCCTCGTCAACGCACCAGCGGTAGATGCGGCGCACCACTTCGGCCTCCTCCTCCACGATCTCCGGCCTGCCGTCGTCGCCGACGCGGTATCCGTAGGGGACGTTGCTGACCGGGATGCGCCCCGCCTTGGCGGTGCCGCGCTTGCCCATGGAGGACCGTTCCCGGAAGTTGTCCAGCTCGATCTTGCCGATGGCGGCCATGAGGCCGAAGGTCTTCATGTCGATGGAGTCCATCACCGCTTCCAGGTTGACGTGGCTGGCCTCCACCACCTCCATCAGTGCAGCGGCGGGGTACATGCCCCGGCTGAGGCGGTCGGACTTCCAGCAGACGATGGTGTCGAAGCGGCCTAGCTTGGCGTCGTTCAGCATCTTCTGGAACTGGCTGCGCTTCTTGGACCAGCCCTGTCCCACCTCCTGATAGCGGGCGACGATGGTCAGGCCCCTTCGCTCACAGTAGGCTTCCATCTCGCTGGTCTGCTCGGCGATGGAGGTCTTGTCCTCTGCGTCTTGGCTCTTGTCGGAAACGCGGGCGTGGATGGCGGCCCGGTTGCCCTCCGACTTCTGTTTTTGGACCTTGGTTCCTGGCATTGTCTCCTCCTATGGGTCTGACCGGCTGAAAACAAAACAGACCCGCCTCCTGCCGGGAGCGGGTCTGCGAGTAGTACAATACCACCGCATCACCTGTTCACGCAGGTGGCGCCAAGGCCCGGGATGTTTGCAGCATCGCCGGGCCACCGTACGCCGCCATGATACCCCGATTGAGGAGCGGGGTCAAAGCGTATAGGAATGGGTAGGGTCGCAGACAGAAGGGATCTGGAAAGAGACGTTTACGAGTTCACGGATGGATGTTTCGATCAATGGATTAGCCGAATAATGTGGTGAGCCAGTCGAGGAATGTCTTGCACCCCGTAGTATTGATGTTCAGTGCGCCTGCCCCAATCGCAGCTCCCATCCTTTGCGGCTCTCTTCTAGAAGCGAGCCAAGCATAGAACTTAGCCTTCATAATCTTGTCAGATGCGAAGTGTCTATCCGCACTCGGTATATTTTCGATATAACAAGTAGACAATGGCCACACTGGGTCATCGCTTTTTAGCATGCTAAGCATGAAATCTTCGAGTTCGCCTCCGGTTTGATTGTCGGGCATCAACCAGAAACCGATCCGAGGCCTGTTAGCCTGCTCCGGTATAACTGTCCCTCCCGGATTGGGGGAAGATGGCAATTGGAGGCCTCTCTGGGCGAAACGTTCACCCAAGTCACTCCACCGTGCGGCTAAGTCACCGTTCGCATCCATGACGAAGCCGATAACCTGCCTCCCAGACACGTTGATCAGGTCGGTAGCGGCAATTATCAGATGGTTAACACCACCCTGGAAATCGGTAACGACGAACTCAGGATCCGATTGGCGTTTCACAACACCGTACAGGTTGTTGGGTTTGCGCTGCACGACAAATGAACCGTGAGCTTCGCAAAGGTGTAAGATGACATGCTTTTCGTCTTGCCCTTCCACGAATAGGACACGATTCGCGTTTTGAAAATTGCTCATTGTCATAGGCTACCTTACCTCGATCCCGTAAGTAGCCACCATTTCTAAGTTTTCCTCGGGATATTCTATGACGCGCATGTCGCCATCGTTGCTTTCCACGCGAACCAGGACGCCTTCCACATCCGGCGATTCGAGGGCCGCCTGTGCAAAGCCGACCACACAGTCCCAACTGTGAGTAGAAGCAATGACTTGCACGTTGTAATCGTGAGCAGTCTGAAGAATCATTTTCCAGAAGTCGGCTTGCACA
Source organism: Dehalococcoidia bacterium (assembly GCA_965208825.1). Classification (GTDB taxonomy): domain Bacteria; phylum Chloroflexota; class Dehalococcoidia; order Lucifugimonadales; family UBA3495; genus VXOI01. The sequence goes on along the minus strand of CBDBPP010000005.1, from coordinate 930,983 downwards.
GAATAGTGGATCCCGTTTTCTGCTTCGTCAATGAGCAAGAAACCATCGCGGCTATTAGCTAGAGCCAATGCAATAGCAAATAAACGAACTGCACCGTCCCCAAGACTCTTCAATGGAACCGGCCCCTCTCGTCCTTTCATTTTGACTACTGCTTTACGACTATTCCGTGGGCGCGTCCTAACGCGTCCTTCTTCGTCAGAGACCGTCGTCACCCCTTCCACACTGTCACCGTAAACCAATTGCAGTGCTTGTACAGCCCGGCTTTCTCGTTCCGTAAACACAACGTCGTCCCAAAAACTGGTCATCCTGTCGTTGTCCATTATGCCTGGACCTGACACCTCACAAACGACAGCGGGTGGGAAACTAGCGTCGCCATCCTGCCTTCGTCGGCGACGGGCAAAAGGTAGTTGCAAAAGGTCTCCTGCATAAATTTCATTGTTATACGTCGCGAAAGTTACGTTGAGCATAGGCTCATCAGCAACTGGCGGCTCGTCAAGAAAGAAGGAAGCTTGTCTCCATGCTATATTGCTCCTTATGATCAGAGGGCAAGTATCATCAGACTTGCCGATGACTATGCTATCCGTGCGGCCAATATTGCTGCGGTGAAATAGAGTTTCAACGTTTGGGGCGCCCAGGTTATCGCCATCCTCGTCAACAGTAACGGTGGTCTCTTCTCTATCGCGCAATATAGTTCTGAATATCTGCTGGCGGCCTCTGTCAGCGTAAATACGAATGGCCTCTAGCACAGTCGTCTTGCCAACCCCGTTCTTGCCGGTAATTAACGTTACGCGGCCCAAATTTGGGATGGAGAGCGCGGGTATTCCGCGGAAACCTTTGATAGACAGGCTCGGAAGTTGGAGCCCTAGACTTGGACGGTGCGTCGTGGTATTGGCATCCGGTTCACTGCCAGGCGGTCCGGTTATGAAATCCGGAGTGACCTCCCTGCCGGCCATACGCTGTTCCTTTTCCGGGTTGTCCAACTCGCCGATTGGTTCTGACGTGGCGAATATTCGGACAGCAACGCTGTGGGTTGGATGCACCCATTGTCCAAAAGCTGGCATTGGCAGCCCTTTCAGGTACAGATCCACGTACCGACCCATGAGCGTTTGACGATCGAGGTCAAAGTCCCACCATTGGTTGTCAGGATTAGTTGAAATCTGCAAATGGTAGTAAGACACGGGAGCACTCCACGTCTCGTCGGCATAAATTGCCGTAAGTGTCTGGTTGCTAGGTTATGGGTGTCAGCGGCCTACCAAGCATGGCAGGGCGGTTTGAGAAACCCTTACCAGTTCGAAGTCCGGCTATATTCAGAGTTTAATTGCTTAAACCATGAAGCGCCAGTCACGCCTCTGCTAGCAGGGCAATCGCGTCTTTTCCGACTGTGTCTTGCACTTGGCCCTCATCGCCTGGCGCCGATCCATCGCTCATTCCTCCGGGTCGCCCACTGAAAGTTCGCCGCTCATTGTCGGAAGAGGCAACGTTGCAGATGCGTGTAACTCTATCGCCTGCCGGGTCCGGTCAAGCTCCGCCGCTAGGAGCTTCTCGTCGGGCAGGGTGATCCGGTACTCGGCGGCCATCACGTTGTTGGGCAGCCCCTCAAGGGCATAGTGAGCCAGGGCTTCGTCCTTCTCGGAGCAGAGAATCAGTCCCACGGGCGGGTTCTCGCCATCCCGCGCCCAGTGCTCCCGGGCGTAGTTCAAGTAGAAGTGCATCTGCCCGGCGTCGGCGTGAGAGAAGGCCCCGATCTTCAGGTCGATTACCACCAGGCATCGCAGTCGCCGGTGAAAGAACAGCAGGTCCACCCGGTACCACTGGCCGCCGACGCGCAGCCGCCTCTGTCTACCCAGGAAGCAGAAATCGTCTCCCAACTCCAGGAGGAAAGTCTCCAGGTGTTGGATAAGGGCCTCTTCCAGTTCGCTCTCGGAATACTCGTCTTTCAGGTCCAGGAATTCGAGGACGAAGGGGTCCTTGAACTGTTGCTCTGGAGGCACGACATCTTCGGGCCGCTGCTGTTGTCCGCCGGTCAACATAGCCCCCCGGTTCTGAGACAGAGCGGTGCGTTCATAGAACTGGGAGTTGATCTGCCGGTCTAGTTGCCGGATCGACCATCCACCGCGCAGCGCCTCGGTCTCATAGAACTGGCGGGCGTTCTCGTTGTTCACCGACAGCAGCCGCACGTAGGCGGACCAGGGCAGAGGAAAGGCCGCCAAAAGATCATCTAAGACCAACTGGGCGAGGGCGGGTTCCAATTCGCCAGACGGCGTCTGGCGAATCTGTTGGCCGGGGGCTGAAGTCAATTTGCCAGACAGCGTCTGGCGAATTCGCTCAGGTGGATACGAGAGGTAGAACAGGCGCATGTTCTGGACATTCTGACGGGAGAAGCCGCGCCCGAACCGACCGGTCAGGTCCGCCGCCAGCCTCTCCACCAGCGCGGCGCCGTACTCGGCCCGCTCCGCTCCCGATTGCTCGAACTCGACGATGCGGCGCCCGATCAGCCAGTAGGCGGAGGTCATGGCGGCGTTCACCGTCCGGGCGGCCGACTCCCTGGCCGCGTCGATGATCTTCGACACGTCCCCGAAGACGGCTTCGTAGGGGGCGTCGGGTCCGCCGGCTGTCGCTATCTCCGTCACGACTTGCTCCTCCGATTTCTTCCTCATATTGTCCTCTCCCAGCAGCAGTGAATCAACCAAAAGGCCGATCTCCGCCGCAACACGGCTGACGTGATATTGGGGGTACATCTCAGGCTTTCTCTTCGCCCCCGTCCTCCGTCGACGGGTCCGTCTCCGACGTAGGAGGACGGTCCTCCATTACCCTGGCCAGGATGGTGAACAGGCGGCGCAGACGCTCCTCGGCGTCGGGCGCGGGCTTGAAGTCGATTCCGACTACCCGCAGCTCCGGGGCGTCTCTGGGCGGCCTGCCTCTTTTCTTCGGTTGATCCTGTCCGGTGGTCTCTTTCATATCGCGCAGACGGACAGCTACATCGCTGGACCGCCGTTTCTCGTTACGGGTCCGTGGCTGGACCGCCGGCGCGGGCGTAGGGGACGGGCGCCGGCGGCGTCAGGGTCTAGGCGCCGCTCTGGTCCTCCCCATCCTGCTGAGACGGTTCCCCGCCCAGGAGGATTTCCAGGCCGCCGGGTATCCGCATGGCGAAGCGGATCAGGGCCAGCATGGCCCCGCCGCAGGGCTCCACGCCCTGGCGCCAGCGATTCACCTGCTTGCGGTCCACCCCCAGGGCATGGGCGAAGGCGGTCCAGGTCAGGCCGGTGGCCTCCTTGAGCCGCACCAGCCGCTGCGGGAAGTCCGGGGGCAGCACGCCGCTCTCCAGGGGCAGCATGCGGCCGCCGATGGTGATGCGGTACGGGGTCCCGTCGAAACAGGACTCGCTGTCATGAGTCGTCATCTGTTACCTCCAGTTTGAAAAGCTGGTGAAAGTCGTCTGCGCCGAGGGCCTTGAGCATCCGCTCGCGGATGCGTCCCGAGGGCGCGCGTCCTCCGTTGACCAGCATGGAAACGTAGGCGGGGCTGACCCCGATCTCCCTGGCGAGCCAGTTCTGGGAGCGGCCCAGCCGGGCCAGCATCTCCCAGAGGGCCGCCGTGTCCAGCCGGACGACTTTCCGTCCCCGGCGCCTGCGGGGGCCTCGTTCGCAATTGCTATGTTGCTGACACATGGCTTCTCCTCTCCTATCGGGAAGGGAACGGAGTCCTACGATTTGCTCTCATCCCCGGTGAATGTATGGGCGCTATATGGTGTGGGCAGCGGGCAGGCCGGCTCCCAATCGCCGGGGGTGAGCCAGGCCGGTCCCAGGGGCCCCAGGGCGTCTATGGCCTCCCGGTGGGAGACCCGCAGGGGGACGTGCACCCCGGCCCGGTCCATCTCCCTTTCCGCCAGCATCAGAAAGTGGGTGGCGGCGATATCGTCGTCGAAGACCACCAGGACGTCGGGCATTGCGCCGTGGTCGTCGGTGGGACGGCGGGAGGAGTAGTAGCGCAGGTAGGGGGCCAGGCGCTCGGACATGGTTGCGGGCCGGACGGCCCTGCGTTCCCACTCCAGGAAGAAGGGCCAGGACACCGGACCCCGGCGCAGGATGCCGTAGGCGTCGGGGTGGACGGAACGCCGGGCGCCGCCGTGGGGGAAATGCCGCGACGCCCGGTGGGGCGGGTCCAGTTGGACTGCCTCCCAACCCAGGGCGCGGCATTGGATTGACAGGGCGGCGACAAAGCCGTGGACAGCGGAGGTGTGCTCAATGTTTCTAAGCAGTTGCCGGCTCCGGCCCCCGGAGACGTTGCGCCAATGGAAGGGTTCATCCTCGTCGAGAGGCGATATGCTCCACCGCCCACGGGCCACGGCGACCGAGGCGCGGTCTCTTCGGGCCAGGAAGGCCAGTCCCCGGTCGGTGAGGGCCAGACGGCTCCCGGCAGTGTGATGCCGGGTCGCCAGACCCAACCCCAACAGCGGGTTCACGGTGCGGGAGGCACGGGTCTCGGAGAGTCCCAGAAGTCCCGCCAGGTCCCGCTGTGAAATCCAGGGCCAGTCGGCCAGCAGGTCCAGAGCGCGTTTCTCCGCCGGTTTCAACAGGGAGGTAAGGGATTGGGTGAGGTGTTCGCCATGGCCGGGCAGGTCCGCTTTCGTCGGCGGTCCTTTCTCGGGAAGGAGGCCGCCGGGCCGCAGCCGCGCCAGCGCGTAGCCCAGGTCCAGGACGGCGTTGCCGGAGGCCGGACGCCATACGGGGGCGTCGGCCCCGGCCAACGCCGCATCCCGCTCCAAGGAAAGCATGGCGTTGACCGGACTGCGGGCCAGCATCCTGCGGGCGTGCCTGAGCCACACCTCGTCGGAGACGAGGACCAGGATGGCGCCGGGCAGCGGTCCCTGGGCCAGCCGCCACAGCCGCTTGGCGAAAGCGGTTCGGTCGGCGGTGGGTCCCTGCCGGACCACGCCCACGGTCTTTCCTTCAGGCAGCAGCAGGGCGGCGTCCAGTGGCCCCGACCGGAACAGGCACAGCCTAATCGGGTGGGCAAAACTGGCGGCGGCAACCAGCCGGTAGAGGGACGCCAGTCCGTCCAGCCGGTCCAGCAGCACACGTTGCCACTGCCGGGATACGGGACGGGAACGCAAGAGACCATCCACGGTCCAGCCGTCCACCTGGGCCAGGCGGCGCACCCCCTCGGCGGTGAGACAATAGCGGCGGGTGTGCGGCGTCAGTTCTGCCGCGTGGGGGATGGACGTCAAGAGCGTGTCCTGCTCCAGTCTCTCCACGACTTGGTAGACAACTCCCCTGGACCTTCCGGAGACGATGGCAATCTCCCGTCGGTCGAGGAAGGGAAACTGGGCCAGCAGCCGCAGCAGTTCCATTTCCATTGTGGCCGGCCTCATCACCGGGCCTCCCCGGGCTGCGCCGCGCCGTTCTCTCCCTGCCGCTCGGCCAACAACTGGCGGTAAGGACCGGGTGCCTCGCCGCTCTCACCCTTCTCTTCGGGCTTCTTCCGCTGTGGTTGCTGGTTCGGGGAGGATGGTTCCCGCTCACCGGCGGGTTGACCGCCGTTCTGCATCTCGGCCAGCATCCGGCGGTACTCGTTTACCTTCTTCTCGCCGTCGGCGTCCCCCTCCATCAGGCCGGACAGGTCCCGGGCGGAGAGGGTATAGGCGGTGGCGGCGGCTCGGATTCGCTGGGCCACGTCGGGGTCGCCGTCCTCGGGCTTTCTGACCATCATGGAGAAGGCGGGCATCCGCTCGGTGCCCACGGTGGCCCGGACGTAACAGTGGTGCACGTCCAGGGACGTGATGTCGTCCTCGCTGACCCGTTCCTTGCCCAGCTCCCACACCAGTTGCCGGGCGTCGCTGCCCGCCACCTGGAACACCGCCAAACAGCCCACGTTGGCCAGGATGGTGTCCCGCATGGTGGGAGACAGATCGTCCAGCTTGGCCAGGCTCTGGGTGGCCAGAATGAACGATGCGCCGAACTTGCCCAGCTCAGACAACATGCTTTCGTAATCGACGCCGGGCATGGACTGCATCTCGTCCACCACCACCAACGCGCCCCGGCGCTGGGAGAAAGCAACGCCGCCCTGCTCGCGGATCACCGAGTCCACCAGGTTGAGCAGCGACGCTCCCACCAGGGCGGCCACGTCCCTTCCCGCCGTTCCCTGGGACGTGGACACCAGCAGGATGCCGCCGTCCAGAATCGTCTCCGGGAGGTCGATGGTGGAGCGGGGCTGCCCCAGGATGGCCCGCGCCCGCTTGGAGGAGGCGTAGTAGGAGAGCCTGGTCTGCACCGGGGCCAGGGCCTCGGCCCGGTACTGGCGGTGCCAGTTGCCGAAGTCCCTCGCCCACCACTCCAGGATGTAGGGGTCGGAGACCTTCTCCAGCACCGAGTTGCGGAAGGGGTCGTTGGACAACAGCCTCAGCCCGTCCAGGATGGTGTGCTGGCGGTCCACCTCCACCTGCTCGTTGGCCTCGTGGAGGGTCTTCACCGTCTGCTCCAGGATGGACTGCATCCGGGGACCCCACTGCTCCCACAGGCCTTTTGCCACCCTGACCACCGAATCGGCGGTGCGGTCCCTATCGGCGAAGACGCGGGTGTCCAGCAGGTTGATGCCGGGGACGCGGGTCTCGTCGGCCAGGTCGATGAGCCGCACCCTGTCAACCAGCGACTCGGGGACCTGCTCCAGGATTCCGGCCACCAGGTCTGCGTGGGGGTCGACGACGACGATGGCGTCGCCGTCGCGGCCCGCCGCCTTCTCCCGCAGCTTGTGGCTGACCACGTGGTGCATCAGGGTGGACTTGCCCATGCGGGTGCGGGCCACGTAGAGGTGGTGGCGGCGCAGCAGGTCCTCGGGGAAGCGGATGGGATGACTGGCCCCCGCCGTGGTGTCGCCCACCAGGGCGCCGCCGCTGACGCTGCGGGCCGCTGGCGACAAAGCCCTTGAGCCGGAGCGTTCCACCAGGGGCGTCTCGTCCCGCTCGCCCGGCGGGTGCCACAGGGAAGCCGCCTCCCGGACGCCCAGCACGCTGCGCTTGCCGAACAGTCCGGGACCGGCGGGATGCAGATTCATAACCGGCACGACGGGCTTAACGCCGCTGACCTTGAACCTGGCCCCGGCGGGATGGTCGTAGTGGCGGTAGGCGGCGGCCACCGATTCCAGGACCTCGTTGGCCCGCTGCTCTCCCACGCCGTCGGGCAGGACGGCGATGACCTCCAGCTCACCCTCGAAGGCGATGCGGCCCACCTTCTCCTTGATGAGCAACGGGTCGTGGACCCGGCTCTTGGCCTGCTTCCAACGCCACCAGCCCCAGCCCGCCACGGTCAGGCCCAGCAGGGAACCGGCGGCCAGCAGCGACGCCTTCAGGTACTCCCCGTCCTGCACCCACAGGTAGCCCCGCAGGGCCGCCAGCGCCCCGGCTCCCAGGACGGCCATGGTCACGCCGTCCAGTTGCAGGGGCTTGGTGTGGTAGGTATAGGAGGGATCGGGCCTCTGGTAGCCGGGGTTGTCGAAGGCTTTCTGCTGGTGGGCCTGGGACCAGTCCGGCCCCAGGGAGCGCAGCAGCAGGCGGCACAGGACCCGCTCGCCGGGGCGCAGGGAAGACAGGGCGCCGATGACCGCCAGCAACGGGTCGGAGCCGGCGTCCAGCAGGTCGTCGTCCCGGAAGGTGCGCAGGGGGACGTACTCCGGGCCGCCGGAACGGAGGGTCATGCCCCACGCCTGCTCGCCCCGGTGGACGAAGATGGGGTCCTTGTCCACCGGCACCTGGCGGATGCGGGCCTGGGGGTAGTGGGCGGTGAGTTGCTGCCGCACCACCTGGCCATCCTGGCAGCGGGCCAGCAGGGTGACGCCGGCGCTGTCGCCGGCCAACTCCAGCGAGAAGGGTTCGGGCACGGCGACGGACTGGAGCAGGTTCTCCACCCCCAGCAGGGTGCGCTCGCCGGTTCTGGGCGGCGTCACCGCCAGCAGGACGGGAGGGCGCTTGTTGAGTCCATCGCCGAAGAGGACTTTCCTGACGTTGAAATTCATGGTTGCTTCCTTTTCTATTGGTCTGTTTTCTTGCTGGCGGCACAGAGCCAAACACACTGACTTCCGTCAGTGCCTTGGGCCGGGCCGCCACTCGATGACCTCGGTCTCTTCCGGCGTGGCCTCGATGCGCACGGGGAAGCGTTGGCCCCTCGCCAGCAGCAGCCCGTCTCCCCTGGGGCAGGACAAAAGCCAGCGTTGCAGTTCCTCGGGCAAATCGAAGGCTTCACCCACGGTGCTGACGGCGGCGGCGTCCTGCTGGAGCAGCAGCTTGAAAGCGGCGTTCTGCAAGAGCGCCCTGCCGGAGTGTCCGGTGATCGTTCTTGAAGAATCCTCGCTGAGGAGGTCCTGCACGTCCTGGGTGATGAACTGCAAGCCCAGCCGGTGCTTCCTGGCGCGTTTCGCCATGCTGACCATGAATGCGGCGCCCTCTGGGTGCTGCATGATCGACCACACCTCGTCCACCACCAGCAGCCTGGGCCGGGGGTCCTGGGCGGCGGCGGCCCACACCGTCTCGGTGCAGACCATGGCGGCGGCAGGCCTGAGCTCCGGCTCCAGCAGGTGCAGGTCGAAGACGGTGACCAGCGCCTCGCGGGCCAGCAGGTCGTCGCCCTCGTCGGAGAGCAGGTCCCGCAGGCTGCCGGTGGCGAAGGGGCGCAGCAGGTGGGCGATGTCCCCAGCTTCCTGTTGCAGGTAGCCGTAGAAATCGCGGAAGCCGGTGCGCTCCCGCCTCTCGGCGTAGTAGGAGGCCAGGGCGTGGTCCAGGGATGACCGCCGCTCGGCGCTGAGCCTTTCCCCCACCATCACCTCGATGAGGCGGCGCAGGCTGCCGATGCGCTGGAGCAACTCCTCGCTGTCGCCCCGGTCAATGACGAAGGGGTTCATGCCCTGGCCGGGGACGCCGGGCGACAGGACGCGCCCACCGGCGGCTCTGGCCATGTCGGTGTACTCGCCCTCCGGGTCGATGATGTAGGCCCTAACGCCCCGGCACAGCCCGCGCAGCACGCCCAGCTTGGTGGCGAAAGACTTGCCGCTGCCCGAACGGGCCAGGACGGCGGTGTTGGCGTTGAGATGCGTCCCGTCGAAGGGGTCGTAGACGATGGGGGCGCAGGCCCGCAGGTCGATGCCGTAGAGGGTGCCGCTCCTGGTGTCCAGGTCCGGCGGGGAAAACGGGAACAGCCTCGCCAGCGATGATGTATCAAGAGTGCGCCACACCGCCACGGCGTTCAGGCCCAGGGGCAACGTGGACAGCAGCCCCTCCCGTTGCCGGAAGGCCAGGTTGTCCAGCTTGCCCAACGTGGCGGCGAAGTGGGCCCGGGCCTTCTGGGTCAGGTCCTTCAGGGTGTCGTGGTCGTCGGCGTGCAATGTAACCGACAACGATGCGTGGAACAGCCGCTCCCTTCCCCGTTGCACCTCGTCGCGCAGACGGCTCACGTCCTCCAGGGCGATCTCCGCTTCCGGTGACAGGGAGCGGCCCCGCTTGAACGAGAGGCTCTGGGCCGACTCGAAGCGGACCTTCTGCCATTCCAGGGTGCGGGCCGCCTGTTCCGTAGGTATGGCTCCCAGGTGGACCGACAGGTCCATGGGCGATCCGGCGGCCATCAGCCCTTGGAGGAAGCCGGGAGCCAGAGAGCGGGGCCACTTGCCCAGGTGCAATGAGCGGACCAGGCGGCTGCCGATGCGGATGTCCCGGCGGTTGACTTTCAGCTCAAGCTCGGCGTCCTCGTCCCGGTCCTGGGGAGAGCCGCCCAGGGCGCACGCCAGGAGCAGCAGCTTGAGAGAGTTGCCTGAGAGGGGGAACACCCCCAATCCAGTCCGCACCAGCAGCGCCCGGAGTTCGTCGGAACGGGCGTGGTCGCACACGGCGTAGAAGCGCCGGTCCAGGATGCCCTCCCTTGTTTCCAGCGTGGTCAGCAGCCGCCCCAGGCTGTCCGCTGCGTCCTTCGTTTGCTGCGGCAGGTCTCCCGGTTGAGAGTCGGTCAGCTTGTCCCTCAAGCCTTGCAACACTGGCGGGTGCTGGCGCACCAGCAGTTGCACCGGGAAGTCCACGGCATTCAGGGAACCGGCGAAGGCGCCCAACTTGGGCTCGTCCAGCTCCAACCCCATCACCTCAAGCACCGCCAGCTTCGCCCCGCCCAGCCTGACCGGTCCGTCCTCCTCCAGGTGGGACAGCATGAAGAACAGGGCCAATGGGGGCGGCGGCTTGGGTTCTTCCGGCATGACTTCCGCCACCTCCTGCTGACGGTTTCGTCTGATGATTGACTTGATGTCCGGTAACGTCGCTTTCAATTCTGGTTGCTCCTTTGCCTGCTCTATGGGATAGGAAATACCTCGACGATGCGGCTGTCGATGGCGGCGGCGATGCCCTTGGCCAGCAGCACCAGCACCAGCCCGACGACGGCCATGATCACGGCGTTGCGAGCCCGGCCCCGTCCCTCGCCCTCGACTCCCTCGGCCATCAGCACGAACCCGGCCCAGACGATGGCGAAGAAACACAGGCCGACGCCCGCGTAGGCCATGCCGGTCAGCACCGCGTCGAAGGCGGCCAGCATCCCGGCCTTCTTTTCCTCGGGGGTCCCGGCGGCGACGGAGGCCATTGCCGCCGCCGGGGACAGGAGGATGGTGGTGACGCGCCCTACCACGGAAAGCCCCACCAGGTGGAATCGCCCACCGGGGTCTGCTCCGCTTTCGGCGGATCGGGGGTTGGAGCGGGCACCACCAGCCCCGCGTAGGGGGTGTCGGCGGCGACGCCCAGGGGCCGGACCTGGCCCGTAACCGGCGCGGGCGCCAGGACAACGCTCTCCGTCCTAGTAGGGGTGAATGCGCTGCGCTCCGTCTCAACCGCCCGCACGTGCTCCGGGTGGCGCACATAGATGCGCACCGTCTTGGTGGTCGAGCTCTCGCCGCACGTGCAGGTCACCCGCCGGGTGTACACATCGGTGCGGGCCGGGTGATGGGTGGTCTGGAGCATGGGCGGCAGGGGCACGTTCAACGTCGCCGCAAGCTCCGCCGTGATCTCCAATTGGTGGACCGCCTTCTCGTCGGGCACGGCCAGGATGAATCTGGTCTCGCCGCCCTGGACGAAGGTGGCGCTGGTCGCGTTGGGACCGGCGGATACGTTGAGCGTGCCGGTGATGGCGGTGACGCTGGCGTCCAGCAGAGCGGGTACCGACTGGCTGAAGTGGCCGCCGTAGACCGGCAGGTCCACTTCGTGGCGGGTCTCGGCGATGCACTTCGAGGCGATGACGCCGGTGATTGACCCCGGCGTCCACTCCAGGGAGGTCATTGCCAGGTCGCACAGCTCCCCGTCCGCTCTTGGCAGGGGAAAGGGAATCTGGTTGCTCTTCAGGGACACCGCCCCGCTGCGGCCCAATGCGTCCACCCAGGAGAAGGTGAAGGAGGGCGAGGGGCCGTCCAGGCTCATGTTGTAGCTCTTGGACTGCCCAGCGGTCACGGGAGTGTTGAACCCCATCCTCAGGGTCCGGCCGCTCCTGCCGCCGTAGGCCCTCCCCCGCAGGTGCAATTCGTGGGCGGCCCGCAGGGTGACGTTGGCGTGGTGGGCGGTTACGGCCAGCCCCTCGATGAAGATGCGCCGCCCCGGCACCGGCTCCGGCGGTACGAAGTAGATCTCTTCCAGCCGCCAGGCGTCGCCGTAGGGCTGGTCCTCGGGGTCGTCGGCCAGGGCGATGTTGGGCAGCAGCACCAGGGCCAGCGCCGCCAAAGCACCAACTCCGGCCACCGCCAGGAAGCGGTTCCAGGGCTTGCGGGGCTTGGTCTCCTGGGACTGATTCCCTGCGCCGCGCTCGCCCCCGGGCTGGTGGGCAATCGCCTCCTTCCGGCGGCCCTTGCCGAACCCGCTATGGGGCCGGAAGGGTCGCCGCCCCTTCTGCCTGGCCGCCCTCACCGCGCTGCCCACCTTGCCCGCCGCCTTCTTCACCAGCAGCCGCAGCGGGTCCGGTTTGGCCACCGGCACTGGGGGCGGCTCGCTGAGGGCGAGCTGGGCAGGAGAGCCGGCGTACAGCCTGGCCCCCACCTTGAACTTCAGCAGGTCGGCGGCCACCAGGGGCAGCCCCCGGCCTCCCACCTTCCCCACCACGGCGGCAAGGCCCAGGACGCCCAGCAGGATGGCGATGCCCAGCTTCAGCCCCGAGGGGCCGAAGGGGAAGTAGCGGTAGACGCCGTAGGCCACGGCGCAGGTCGCCACCACCGCCACGATCTGGGGGAAGGTGAACCACAGTAGCACCTTGTCCTCGGCCTGTACGTGGGTCGGTACCTCGTGTTCTCTCATGTTTACCCCCCTGTCTTGGTGGGCGGCGGTGTGGGGCCGGGCACGCTGGGGTCGACGGCGTTGCCCACCACGGCGTTCATCACCAGTTCCACCACGCCGTAGGCCACCATCGCCAGGACGATTCCCGCCAGGGCGGTCATCATGGCGCTCTTGCCGCGTTCCATTTGATTGGGTGCGCCCGAGGCGGTCAGGTACATGTAGGCGCCGTAGATGAAGTAGCCCACTCCCACCACACCAACGAGGCCCAGGAGGATGCCCACCAGGTTCGATATGGTCTGTGTCAGGTCTCCCATAAAGTCTTTCTCCTCGCGTGTTGAGTTCCGGTCGGGTTCGTTGCTGAATGGCCGGTCAGCCCCGCTGTCCTACTGGCACATGGCTCCACCTCCCGGGATGGTTGACGGCACGAGACCAGTCCGCGCCGGTGGTTGTCGTAGTTGTCTTGCCGCTACGGCCCCTGGCTGCGGGGCGTAGGGCTGTTCCGGGCCGGGGCGGTGGCGTTTGATGCCGCCGAGTTCACCGCGCCGGCGGCGGTGGTGGCCGCGCCCGTCGCCGCTGCGGCGGCTGCCGCTCCCGCCGGTCCTCCGGCTGCTCCGCCGGCGATCAGCCCGATGGCCCGGCCCGAGCGCACCATCTGGCCTGGCAGGGACATGCCGAAGTAGAGGGTGTGCAGCCAGGCGTCGAAGGTGCCGTGACTGCCCAGCATCGCGGGAACCCGCCCCGCCAGGTACATGAAGGCGATGGCCATCAGCAGCATCCACACCAGGTCCTGCCCGGCCGCTCCCGAGCCGATGTCGGCGAACTGTTCCAGGAAGGCGAAGGCCAAGGCCACGGCGATGAGCTGGATGGCCTGCTGGAACACCGTGGTCATAAAGAGGCGCAGCCAGTGGCGGCCCCAACCCGCCGTGTGGGGCAGAATCCACAGCCCCAGGGCGATGGGCGCCAAACACAGCAGGATGTCTATCAGGGCCAGGCGCAGAATCATCTGCACCAGCAGGTAGAGGACGAAGAAGCCGAAGACCAGGTAGAGCAGGGCGATGAAGATGGCCAGCCCGGTGTTGGCGGCCATCACCGCCACCAGCAGAGGGTCCAGGGGAGCGCGCAGCAGGTCGCTTGGCGTGACCTCCAGGGACGCTGCGATAAACTGGGAAACGGCGTGGGCCACGTCGATGACCAGGGCGCACCACCAGAGGGACGATGCGGCGGCGGTGAGGCCCAGGACCAGCCGGGGCACCATCTCCCGCCAGCCCGATTGATGTCTTCCCAGGTGCTCCTGGACGATGAAGCTCAGGCCCATCCAGCCCAGGATCACCACCAGGGCGCCCGAGGCGACGGCCCACACCGCCGTCCACGCTTTCCTGATGAAGGGATGTTCGTAGGTCAGGTTGGGCGGGGTGCCGGTGAGGATGTCGCCCATCAGGCCCCGGGCCTCACCTTCGCACTCGGCGATTTCCGTTCCGGTGATTCCTTCCACCACGCCGCACAGGGTCCCGTGGACGCCCTGGACCAGCCATCCGGCGGCGGCCCGCGCCCAGCGGTCCGGTTTCAGGGCCCCCAGCACCCTGTCCCACAATCCCTTGGGCTGGTGGACGGGGACCAGGGCGTGGAAGACGTGGCGCTCGCCGCCGCCAATGCGTGGCACGGCCAGGGCCAGCAGGAAAGCCTGCTCCGGGTCCAGGTCGGGCTGCTCGTCCAGGGACGGGTACTCGAAGGTGTACTCCCAGCCCTCGGAGAGCTTCTTCCCGCCTCCCTGGACCCGGTAGGTGTTGGTGATCCACTCCCCGGTGTCCGGGTGGCGGATGGAGTAGTAGAGTTCGCTGATCTGGCGGCTGAAGATGGGCCGGGCCACGAAGTCGCCCTCCTTCTTCCGCTCCACCATCTGCCGGTCCTTGTTGACCAGGGCGATGGTGTCAATGTCGGGAGGCGGGGACTGGGCCAGGGCGACGCCGCTCAGCGGCAGGGCGGCCAGAGACGAAAGCAGCAGCGCCGCCGCCAGCAGCAGGGCCCGGCGCATTGGCCAGGGTTTCGTTTTCTCCGCCAAGTCGTTCACCTCTCTGCGGTCTCGGCGACGGCGCTTTCGCCAACGCCGCCAGAGAGTGTGAACAACGGAGCCGCCCCGCATAACCTCCCATGAGGGCGCACATATGTGGTCCCTTATAGGACCCTATGCAGCCGTCCCCTTTCGTGATGTCATTGGGGTGTACAGGGATTTGGACTCAGTTGCATTTCTGCAAGTGGGCCGTTTTCAAAGCTGAATCGGGGCGAAATCGCCCCCTTGTATCTTGGTTATGTGGGAATAATCTTTCCCATTGGGTGCGGCAGACCGAACCCCCTAAGGTCTTGGAAGGCCGTCCTGTAGCGAGGGTCGCCGCATCCTTCTCTCAATAGAGCCCGAACAGTTGCCTGGGCTAACCAAGCCCGCATCGTGCAAGGACGGGCCGGCAATCCACAGGAGGTGATCATGGAGCATGAAGGAATCTACGTAGGCATTGACGTGGCCAAGGCCAAGGTTGACGTCGCGGTCCGTCCCACGGGTCAGAGATGGGTTGTCTCCTACGACGAAACCGGAGTGGGAGAACTGGTTTCCCAGATGGAGGGCCTGGGTCCCACCTTGGTCCTGCTGGAGGCTACCGGCGGCTTGGAACTGCCGTTGGTGGCAGCTTTGGCAATCGCCGAGCTGCCGGTGGTGGTCGCCAACCCGCGTCAGGTCCGGGACTTCGCCAAGGCCACCGGAGCGCTGGCCAAGACCGACGCTTTGGACGCGGCGGTCCTGGCTCACTTCGCTGATGCGGTTCGTCCCAAGGTGCGCCCGCTCCGGGATGCAGAGACGCAAGTCCTCAACTCGTTGGTAGCCCGCAGGCACCAGGTGATGACCATGCTGGTCTCCGAGAAGAACCGCCTGGGAACCGCCATCAGCGCCGTGCGACCCCGCATCGAGGCCCACATCGCCTGGCTGGAGCAGGAGCTGAACGACCTGGACCAGGGGCTGAGGCAGACGCTGCGCCGGAGTCCGGTGTGGCGGGAGAAGGACGACCTCCTGCGCACCGTTCCCGGAGTGGGTGAGCAGCTCTCCCTCACCTTGCTGGCCTGTCTCCCCGAACTGGGCACGCTGGACCGTCGGCAGATCGCCGCCCTGGTGGGCGTGGCGCCCTTCAACCGGGACAGCGGCACGATGCGTGGCAAACGCACTGTATGGGGTGGGCGCGCCCGGGTGCGGTCGGTCTTGTATATGGGAGCAATGGTCGCCAGCCAGCACAATCCCGTCATCAGGGACCTCTACCAACGACTGCTGGCCGCTGGCAAGCCGAAGAAGGTCGCCCTCGTCGCCTGTATGCGCAAGTTGCTCACCATCCTCAATGCCATGATCAAGCATCACTCGCCCTGGCGCGACCTGACCGCTAATCTCGGTAATTCCTCTTGACATTCGAGACAGTTGCTACAGGAGGTAGAAAGTGAACACTTTGAGTTGCGGTCATTTTCCGGACCTGGGTGGCAACTTCCGTAGCTGGGAGTGGCATTTTTGCAATTGGCTGAAAGCCCCCTCAGTTGCAAGCCGCACGTTCAAAAGTTGCATTTTTGCAAGTCGTTGGCCGGGAGGCGCCAGCCATGAGTGACGGCAAGCCCCTGTTTGAAAAGAGCAAGAGCATCGAGGACGTGCAGCAGTTGAGGCTGCTGGTGCTGCTGGACGAGACGGTCCGGGACAAGGGGGTCATGCAGGCGGCCCAGGACCTGAATGTGGACCACCGGACGCTGGCGGCCAGCCTGGAGTCGGGGAAGCTGTCCCGGCGGATGCGGGGCGCCCTGGAGAAGGCGCTGCTGGAGGGAGGCGGCTCCCCGGCACGGGAGCAGCGGGAGCGCAACGACAGGCTGGAGGGGAGGGTGCAAAAGCTGGAGGGGGAGGTGGAGGGTATGGGAAAGGAGATGAACCGGGGGCTTACCGCCGTCCAGGGCGAGGTCCGGGCGTTGTGGGAAGCGCACGACTGGGGTATGCGACGACTGGAAGGCGGCAAGGATACCGAGGACGGAGAGGGAGACGAGGACTCAAGTGAAGGTGCACCGGGGGCGTCGGTCAGCACGGTCAGGGGCTCGCCACCACGGCAGCGGCGGGAGTTTCCCGAACTGGTGACGGTGAACCCGGCAGACGACGATGAGGATGTCTTCGGCGCCGCCTGGGAATTGGTCAAGGAATGGCGGCAGTTGAAGGATTCCCACCCCAACCGGGACAGGGGCCTGGAGTGGCTGCGTGTGGAAGAACGGCTGCTGTCGGTGGAGCTGGCATTGCTGGACGAGCACGGCCTGACCCTCCCGCCGGAGACCTACCCGTTGAAGGGCCTGGACCGCAGCAGTCAGGTCAACTGGCGCAGGAAGGCGCTGGACGACACGCAGAAGGCCAGGAAGCGGGGGGAGTTACTGCTGTGGCTGCGGAAGCCGCTCAAACTGGGGCTGTGGCGCAGGTAGCCCGTGTCGGGGCGGGCCTGACTTGATGGTAGTCAGTACCGTCTTCGAGATGCGGCTGGGATTGTGAGACAACCCATGGGTACTGGTTGCCTGACCGTTCAGGAAATTCCTTTAGCTACGAAGGTTTTCGCTATTTGTGGCACTTCCCGTATCAGTCCAACCCAGTGCTCGACCTGAGCCACTCCTATTGTTAGATGCTTGCAAACGCCACAATCTGAATACAGCCAATTAGATGGCATCATTTCGCACGCACCGTCGTCCACGAGAGAATGCATTCTGGAAACCCATGCTCTCCACGCTTGGTCTTTCCCGGAGCGACCACTCGCCCTGAATAATGGAATGCGCCCTGCGCTTCCAAAGCCGCGACTACAAACCCGCTGACGAAAACAACCTCATTTTCTTCCAATTCTCCAATTGCAGGGAGGTTAAACACTTCCCCGATGGCCTGCGAACAAATCTCGAATCCGCCCCTGTCGGTGCCAGTGTCTTGAGGCTCGGTCTTCACTCTGACAAGGTCGGGATAATAGTCGACCCCGGAGTGGTCTTCGACACGGGGAGGTATCGTCCTTTTACTCCCGTCAGGAAACATCAAAGTGACCGGATGCCTGGTTCCCACCCGTACCTTGACCAACTGTTCATGCTCATCCGCCAGGCTCATCACTCGGTCCTCATACAGATTTGATTATGTGTGTCCCGCACTCACAATGGCGAGAAAGATTTGGACGCTGGCAACGGAATCTCACACCCTCTTGGGTCGAGATGAGTACTCCCCGGACCCCCAGGCCCTGTGCTCGGCGTATATGCCCCGCATCCTGGCGCCCTTGGCATAGCGTAGCCCCTTGGTGTTGTCACCAAACTGGAAAGCGGAGTGGGAGGCAAGGTCGTACGCCGGGGCGAAGTCTGGCCGCTCTTCGATCACCGCTTCCAGGCATTCCAGTGCCTCCGGGTACAGCTCCAGAGTCATGAGGACATATCCCTTGACCAACCGAAGGTGTGGAGTCGGTTCAGGGAGATTGCGCTCCGCCTGTTCCAGTTCCCGCAGCGCCGCTTCGCGCTCGCCGAAGTTCACCAGGATGCTTGCCGGCTGCACCGCTGGGGCATCCCAGTCGGGTTGCAAGCCGGCGGCAATCCTGCACTCCAGGATCCCTTCATCAATCAGCCTGCTGTCACCAAACTCAATCCCCAGGTCCCCGAGAAAGGACCCCAGTTGCAAATGCGCCAGAGGATTCCCGGGAAAACGCTCCGCGAGCAGCCGCCTCTGGTCGATTCTGCCCCGAAGCTCTGCCAGGCGGGACCTGGGGCCCTCATCGTCAGCCCGGGGCGCTCCGGCGAAGTCGGCAGGCCGGGTTAACCCTTGCTTCAGGACTTCAATAATGTGCCGGTTCTCTTCCGAGAAGACTCCGGTGATGTCGGAGATGTCCTGGGCCAGTCCGGACGCCGACCTCTCACCGGTGTGCATCATGGCCACCTCCTCGAAGGCGGGGTCCCAGAACCTGATGGCCGCGAGCAGGTTCCAACGCCAATCGGGGTCCGGCTCCCGGTCTGCCAGCCACGAAAGCAGGCCTGCGGCAGAACCCCCGGCGGAACCCAGCATGATCAGGTTGCGCACAATCCCCCGGGGATTGTCCCCCAGGATTGGGGGAAGGTCCGGCGACTGCGATAACTCCCTAGCGAAATGGGCCAGCTTTGTGGTCAGATCGATGAGCCTGTCCCGGCCAATACCGGCAGCCATCTGGTCCGCCATGGCGGCCAGGGAGATCTGGCGGTTCAGAGACCGCTCCAGGGCCGCGGCATCGCCGCCGCGTTCCCCTGTAGCCAGTTCCCGGGCCAGGGCAGCGACGTTTTCGGGACTAGGCCGGTTCTTGCCGTCCAGCCAGTTGTCCACGGAAGTGGGCCACATTTTCAGCCGGGCAGCCAGTTGGTCCCGAGTCAGCCCCGCTTCCCGCAGGCGCTGCCGGAGGACGTTCCCGGAGCCGTTCTCCAACACCCATGCCGGGGGCTCTGACCCGGGCGGGTCCTCCAGGTCCAGGTAGACCAGGGCGAAGAGTCGCAGGGCAGCGTCCGCCACGACCAGCCGCAGGAGTTGGGCCACGGCCTCTCCGACGTCGGCGGTCTGCCCGGAACAGGTTTGTATGTGGGCCATCAGCCGGTCCCATTCCCCACAGACCATCATCAACGTCATTCCCACCACCGAGGCCATGGGGAGCTCTTCAGGGAGGTCTTCCAGCGTCTCCGGCGCCAGGCCCCTGGTGATCAGCGCCTGCCCCAGGGCGTCGAAGATCTGGTTCCGGTTGTGTTCGTCCACGTGCTGACCGGAGAAGAACCTCCGGGCCGTCCGGTTGGTCAGCACCTCGTCCTGGACGTCGAGGGCCTGGACGATGGCGCGGAGGATCCGGCCGCTGTAGAGGCCGCCTAGGGGAGCCGTGTTCACGACACTCTTTTCGTTCATGGTGATTTCACCGGAGAGGGTGCCTGGAGGAAGCCGCGCGCTCCGGACTCCCTGCCGGTTTGGTTACCTCCCAGCCCTCCGAAGGTTGTGTCGGCGGTCCGGGACCTGTTGCTGTTCCTCTTTGTCCACCCGGTCCTTCCAGTCGTCGGGCCGCTCATTGTAACCCCGGGACTGCCAGTACGCATCGTTGTTGGGATTCATCTGGTTGGCACGGTTGGTCCGGTCATCCCTGCCCTTCATGGACGCTCCTCCTTCCTGTGAATCATAGAGGGGCCAGCGGCCTCCAGAAACAATGATACGCTCCGGGAGTAATGGATTAGCCCAAGCGAACTGGACAAAACCCCGCGACTGTACCAGTCCGTCTGCCTGGCAACCCTGCCTTCCGACCCTGCCTTGCCAACCGGCGGTCTCTGGTTATTAAGGAGTGGTTGGGGCGCGTGGTCAGTTAACTTTTCTGAAGAATACTGAACACTTTGGGGGGTGGGGCCTGTAGGGGCTACCCAAACGCTGCCGGAGCGGGCGACAATTACACCGTTTTCAGGCTTTTCCAGCGTTTCCCGCCCTAGAAACCTGGGGGCGCCCCTCAGCCCGGGTCCGGCTCGAAGGATTGATTCGCTCTCCTTGAAGGGCCGCCCTAGAGGGAGCGCTGCCGCTGCGGTTTGACGTAGCTCTCTGCAAGCAGCGCGGGCCGGCGGACGGGGTGTTCAAGTCCCTCGTTTCCGGCCCAGGTCCGGCGGCTGGAGTGTTCAAGTCCTTCTCTCGCTGGGCGCCGTTCAGCGGTCCGGGGCTGATCCCTTCGGATAGCTGGGCACCCGTCCGGTGGCACGAGCCAGTCACTCCTGCCAGTGGACTAATAGGACGGAGCGTTTGACCGCGCTACGTTCTCACCCAGGCTGAGGCGTTCGTGAGTCCTGCTCGCGGCGCCCCAGCCGGACCCCAGGCCAACCGAAGCGCAAGGTGCGCTTCATCCAGCAACTCTACCCAGGACGGTATCTCGACCCAACGGCATAACATCATCACCAAGAAGGAGGTGGCTTACAGAAACATCGCGGCATCCCGGATTACCTTACCTTTCGGCTTTTACATTGCGGAGCGATAGCGCGCTGCGCACCTCCTTCACCCTGCGGTTGTAGCGGATGACAGGCTCCGGCTGCTTCACCTCAACTGCGGCGTAGCCGTTGAACAACGGCAGCAGCGCCGCAGCTTCGACATGCTCCGGTCCCACGGCAACGACAGGCCGGACGCTCACCCTTTCAACGCGGTTGACACCGGACTGTCCTCTGACGGCGTAGCCCGTTGCCGCGTTCCTCACTCTTCCCCGCCGTAGCTGTTCCCAGGAAATGACACCCTGGCCGAACTGCGCCTTTCGATAACTCCCATCCGGCATTTTTCGTTGCGGCTCCCGACCCTGGGCGCAGTGCGTCTTGCTCCGGCCGCCAGACTCGGCGGTTCCGGTAGCCGGTCGAATTCCCGGGAGGTAGTGCGTCCGGCGCCGGGCGGCAATGGGTGTGAACCACGGGAACAGGCAAGGACTCAGCCACCGTGAGGGACACCCGATGACAAGGTCATCCGGCCATTCCTTGCCACTACAGAACATCAGGAGGTGCTAGTGAACCCATAGGAACCTGAAGCCGGCCGCCCGGTGCGGCGCGGCGGCAGCACGGGCGGCGGACCAGGCCGCCACTGACAGAGTGAACTTGCATTGAGCGGGGCCGGTCTCCCTATTGGGGGCCGGCCCCGCTTTCTGGGTTTGGGGACCAGGGCCAACCAATTCCAACCCCGCGGCCATCTGGACCGCCACTGACAAACCACAAATTTGCACACGAGCGGGGTCGTTTCCCAACCGGGAGGCGGCCCCGCTTGCTGTTTTCGGAGGAAGCGACATGACCACCACCAACATCAACCGGACGGAGACCACCAGCGACGACAAGGCCATCTTCAACCAACGGTTTGACGGCAACACCCTACCGGTTCAGGAGAGCCAGTCCCTGGCGCAGAACATGGGCAAACCCGAGAGCGAGCTGCGGGCCGCCGCCCGGCGCCACGGCCTCACCCTCAAGGAACTGGCGGACAGGATGGGCGTCAACAAAGGCCACCTGTGCTCGGTGGCCAACGGCCACAGGCCCTGGACCCCCTACCTGCGGGAGAAGGTCCAGGCCGTCCTGGGCGAGGTGCCGGGCCAGGGCATCGTCTACCGCCAGGGCGGCGCGGTCACCAGTGAGAGCAGTTACATCCGGGAGCGGGCCAGGGAAAAGGGGATGACCCTGAAGGACCTGGCCGTGGCAGCGGGCGTGTCCTACCGCTATATGACCCAGGCGGCCCGGGGCCAGCGGAACATGAGCCCGTCGCTCCAGAAGCGGGTCGAGTCGGCGCTGGGCGGCCCGGCGGAGATTGCGGCGGCAAAGTGCGCCAACCGGCGGCACGGTCCGGTCAAGGGAGAGACCACCTGGATACGGGAACGGGCCCGGGAGCTGGGCCTGAGCATGAGGGAACTGGCGGAACAGGTCGGGATCAGTCTTGCCTACCTCTCCCAGGTGGCCCGGGGCCTACGGAATATGGGCCCGGCCGTCCAGGCACGGATGGAGGCTGCGCTGGAAGGTCCGGTCAGGGTCGAGCCGGCCCATCGGCCTGCCGTTGACCCGCGAGTCCTCTGGGACCGCATGGATGCCCACGGGATAAGCCAGAATGAGGCGGCCCGGCGGGCGGGAATAAGCAACGCGCTGCTGTCGCAGATCATGCACGGCCAGCGAACGCCTTCGGGGAAGGTGTTGCGGAAGCTGCACGAGGTCCTGTTCCAGCCCTCGGCGGCGGAGCTGGTGGTACCTGCCGAGGTCAAGGTGATGGGCTGGAAGAAGGACGAGCGGCAGGGCGTGGTGATCAAGGGCGCCGGCGGGCCTGGGGCTGGCGGCAGCAATCCCGGCGGCGGCACGGTGCGCATAGGTGGGCGGGTGCCCTGGGGCGCCGAGGTGGAGTTCGCCTACCGCGCCGGCTACGACAGCCGGGGACAGGTGTCGGTGGCCCACCTGGTGGACGAGAGGGGTTACTCCGTCATGTTGGCGAAACCGGAGACGGACGCCGCCTAGAAACCCGGGGAGAGAACGGTTCGGCCGGGTTGTCAGGCCGTCAAGAAAGGGAGGAGGCCGTCACGGCGACGGCCTCCTCCTGGCTTCCCATATGTGCGGGCTTTTTGCGTTCCCGGGCTCGGTACCACATCTTCGCCTGGCAACTCGCCGGCCCCGCCTGCTCGATAGCCAACTGTGTGATGATGCCACCAGGATCACGGGCTTTCACTTGGCAGGGAAGGGAATAGTCTTTGGTCTGTTCTCTGTTTATCTAATGGTCTTTCCAACAGTCCCAAATGCGGCGGACTTCATCAACCCAGAATGTGGCATGAGCGGTAGCGTCGCCGGTACTATCATCGTACCTACCGAGGTTCGTGGCCTGAACAAAGAAGCCGGAGCCGGGGATGCCGAAACCCCTGCGTACAACCAGTGCGCTCAGCAGGGGCCTCCCGTCCCCATGTTCATGGATATTGATTGAATCAAGGATTTGATAGAGCCTGCGGCTCCGTGGGGGGAGGTCGATAGCCTCGGACAAATCCTCGTAGAAGCAGGTTCGTCCGGCCCTGGCTACTTCCTTCAGCTCCTCGTAGATGGTCTGGGTATCGGCATCCATGTTCGTCGTTCTTCTCCTTTCTGCGTTCGGTCAGTGGTGCCATCAGCCCGTGTGCCGTACTGGGACCGTCCAAGCGGTGAAGATGTGGACCAGGCCCAGCTGTTCGGCCAGTTCCAGCAGCGCCATCAGGTGCCGGAAATGCGGATGAACGCCGCCTTCAACCCAGCGCCACACGGTGTAGGGACTGGTCCCGATGCGGCGGGCGATCTCCGCCCAGGGCATCCCCGATTCCTCCTGGAACCGCTTCAGACGCTGCGGAAAATCCTTGGGCAGAAGGTAGACTGCCCTGCCGTGCTGTGTGCGCTGCCTCGGCATTCAGTGGGATTCTCTCCCCAGGGACTCCAACGGGCGCCCCTTCCGTGGGAAACGCAGAACGGAAGCCGTCGCTCCGCCATGTATGCGGCCTTTTGGCGTTTCAGGACTACTCGGGGGGAGGCCCGGCCCTACGTTGTCGGCAGCGGCGCCCCCTGACCGGGGCTGCCGCTGCGCGGATTTGAACCGCTCCACAACCGGTCGGGGCGAAGCCGCTCATGGCCCCACGTCAGGAGCCTTGGCCCTCTTCTTCCTGCTGCCAGTCCACCTTATGCTTGGCGTCGTGGGCCAGGCCGGTGTGGGACAGGTCGGCGTCGGTGTCGGTGGCCTTGGACTCGATGTCGCCGCCGTTCAGCGCCAGGGTGTTCGCCAGCACGGCGATGCCCTGGGTGGAGATGTTGGGCTCCACCACGGTGTGAGCGAACACCAGCGTGGTAGTGCCGCTGCCGCTCTCGTAGGCGGCCTGCTTGGTGCCCCACTCGGCCGGGTCCATGTCGATGGCGATCTGGGGCGCGCCGGTCACGTCCACGGCCTCGTCGAAGGTGACGCTGATGCGGATCACTTCGCCCAGGCCGTAGGTATCGCCGCTGCCTGGGTTCGACGTTACCGCCACGCCGGTTACCTCCGGCGGCTTGGCCGCGATTGCGGCGGTGGCCGCGCTGGTCAGCGTCTCCGCATGGCCGGCGTCGTCGGTGAAGGACACCCGCACCTTGACGGCCTTGCCCACGTCGGCGGTGGCCGGTGCGTAGGTACTGCCCGTGGCCCCGGATATGGCGGCGCTGTCGGCCAACCACTGGTAGCTGAAGCTGGCGCCGGTGAGGCCGTCGGCGTCGGCAATTCCCGATGTGTCCGCCGTCAGCGTCTCGCCCACCCGGGCCGTGCCGGTGATGGCCGGCGCGCCCGTGGCGGCGCTGTTGGCCGGTGGCTCCGACTGCTCCCAGTCCACTTTATGCTTGGCGTCGTGGTTCAGGCCGGTGTGGGACAGGTCGGCGCCTGCGGAGTCGTCGGTCGAGACGATGGTACCGCCGTTCAGCTCCAGGGTGTCCTCCAGCACGGCGATGCCCTGGGTGGAAATGTTGGGTTTCACCACGGTGTGGGTGAAGGTGATGGTGGTGGTCCCGCTGCCGCTGGCATAGCCGGCCCACTTCTCGCCCCAGTCCGCCGGGTCCATGTCGATCTTGAGGCGGGGCGTGCCTCCCGAGGTGTCCACGTCCACCGCCTCGTCGAAGGTGACGCTGACGGTGATCACTTCGTCCGGGCCGTAGGTGTCGTCGCTCTCCGGGTCGGAGGTTATCTCCACCTGGTCCACCTCCGGGGTCTCCGGCCGCCAGTCCACCTTGTGGTTGGAGTTGTGGGCGAGGCCGGTGTGGGACAGGCCGGCGTCGGTGTCGTCCGACCGGATGGTCCCGCCGTTGAGCTCCAGGGTGTTCTCCAGCACGGCGATGCCCTGGGTGGAGATGTTCGGCTCCACCACGGTGTGGGTGAAGGTAAGGCTGGCGGTGCCGCTGCCGCTGGCGTAGGCGGCCCACTTCTCGCCCCAGTCCGCAGGGTCCATGTCGATCTTGAGGCGGGGCGTGCCCGTCACGTCAACTGCTTCGTCGAAGGTGAGCGTGACCTGGATGGTCTCGCCCAACTTGTAGGTGGCGTTGGCCTGGGGAGAGGAGGAAACGGCCACGCCGGACACGGATGCCGGCTCGCTCTGCTCATCGTCGCTCCCGTCCTGTCCGCCAGCGCCGCCTTCCCCGTCGTCGCTGTTCCCGCTGCCGCCGCCGCCGCTCTCCTCTCCCTCCTCCTGCCAGTCCACCTTGTGGTTGGAGTCGTGGGACAGGCCGTCGTGGGACAGGTCGGCGTCGTCGTCCGTGTCCTTCAATTCGATGTCGCCGCCGTTGAGTTCTAGGGTGTTCGCGAGCACCGCGATGCCCTGGGTGGAGATGTTGGGCTCCACCACGGTGTGGGCGAAGGTGAGGCTGGCCGTGCCGCTGCCACTGTCATAGGCGGCCCACTTCTCGCCCCACTCCGCCGGGTCCATGTCGATCTTCAGCCGGGGCGTCCCCGTCACGTCCACCGCCTCGCTGAAGGTGAGCGTGACCTGGATCACGTCGCCCAAGCCGTAGGTGTCGTCGGTGCCGGGGTCCGAAGTTACCTCCACGCCGGTCACCGCCGGGGCGGCCCGGGTTGCCGGGGAGGCAGAATTGGGATCCGAGGGCGGAATCGTTTGGGCGCTGGAGCCGCCGGAGCCGCCGGAGGAACCGGGCGGCGCGGTCAGGCGCAGCGAGACCTTCTTACCCACCTGCAAGAAGACGATCGAGCTTGTTGTCCAATTCGCACGCGTGCCATCTCCGGGAAAGCTTGCGGCGGCGAAAGAAAGCTGACGATTGCCGACATACAGGTACGCAGCCGTCCGCAGAGACGCAGGGATTGCCTTGTCGAGTCTGACGCTGGCATGCGTCTTATCAGCAGAGCGAAGAAACCCGACTTCAACGACCTGATATGTCTCATCGCCAAGCGCGAAGGTATTGGATGTAAGCCCCGTTGTGCATGAAGTGGCACCGCTGTCAGAGCAGCCGTCAAAGATCTCCCCGGCCACATTCCTGACCGTCAGCTCGGACGACCAGATTGTTACCTGCGTCCTATTGTTGGTCACCGCTTGGTCGGGGAAGGTGTCCACGGCAACGCCGTAGGCGCTCTGCAGCGGGTTGGCGGAGGGCTTGGTGTAGCGCACCTTGACCGTGTCACCGGAGACCACCGCCGAGGCCAGGGTCAGCGTCACGGTGGCGCCGGAGATCGCCACGCCGCCGGAGGCGACGTTGCGCCGGGCGTTGTTCACGGTGACGTGGAAGGCGACGGGCGCCGGCACCGAGGCCGTGTCCAGGGTCTCGGTGAAGGTCAGGGTCAGCGCCGTCCCGTCCACCGTGGCGCTCTGGAAGACCGGCAGGCTGCCGCCCACCTGGTGGTTGGCGTCGTAGCCCAGGCGAACCTGCGACAGGTCGGGGTTTGTTGCCGCCGCGCCCGGATGCGCCCAGGACGAGATCGCCCCGCCGTTGAGCTCCAGCCGGTCCACCGCAATGCTGGGGGAGCGGTCCAGCTCCCTCACCGTGTAGCCGAAGGTCAACGTCCGCGTTCCGTCTCCGCTCCCGTAGTAGGCATACGGGCGGTAGTACCCCCCTCGGGTGGGACTCCGCTCCGGATGTTCCCGGCCCATGCTGAGCCGCAGGCGCGGCTCCCCGGAGACGAGCACGTCTCCGGAGAAGGTGACCTGCACCTGGATTTCCTCGCCCCGCCTGTAGGTGCGGTCCGACCCGGGGTCGGAGACCACCGCCACCGAGACAACCTCCGGCTTAGCCAGCCCGCGGTCCGAGTTCTTTGCGGCCATGCCGGAGAAGCTCTCCAGCTCGTTGCCCGTGAGGTCGCGCAGCGGGTTGGTGGACGGCTTGACGTAGCTCACCGTCGCCTCCGTATTGCGCGCCACCGGTTCGGCGAGCCTCATCCAGAGGACCTTGGAACTTGTGAGCCACCGCGTGTCCGTCCCCGACACGGTGACGACGCTGCCGCCGTCCGGCGCCCGGGCCGTCACCCGGAACGCGCTCCCCGCCGGCAGGGAGTTCGGGTCCACGGGCTCGTTGAAGGCGATCCCCAGACCGCTCCACCGCTCGACGGGGTGATCCTCGACGGTGGCGCTCGTAAACAGGACCGCGTGCTGGTTCTCCGGCCGTATGGAGTGGCCCACCGTCAGCCTCTGGACGACGGGCGGCGTGTCCGGCGACAGTATGGACACGTTACGACTGAAGTAAAACAGCAGGGGGTCCACCACATAGCCATACTTGGCCAGCGGTGACCCGGTGTTGTCCGGGCCCCTGGCATCCCCCGGATGGTATGCCACCGCCGCCCATTTGACGTGACTGCCGATGGGCTTCTCCAGGGTCAGCGTCACCGTCTTGCCGGAGATCGACACGTCCGAGACCCTGTTCCGGCTGAAGTCGGGCAGGATAATCCTGAACGCGTCGCCCACCGGCACCCGGTCCTCCTGGAGCCGGACGTCGAACCTCAGCGTCAGCGTCTTGCCGATCACCCGCGCGCCAGTATCCACGTAGCCGTGGACGGCGATTTTCACCGACTCGACACCACCTATCCACGGGCCGGAAGTGTCACGACCGCGGTGGTGATACTGGCTTCCGATTGACCAGCCTGAGGCTCCGCCCGTATCCTCCCCTTCCGCTTGAGTATCTCTGAACCTCCTACTGCTGCCTGGCGAGGTTAGGTTGACCAAAACAGCATAGTTCGTGGAGGGTTCCAGGTGGAAACCCGGATGGGTGAAACTGTTGAGACCGTTGGTCAGAGCGGACGGTTTCATCAACGTGGCCAGCGCACCGCTGCCAGTCGGCTGATCGCTTGAGTTGGCTGACCAGATCTCGACCGCGTATTCCGGCAGACTGCTTCCCGTTATGGGCAGGTCGATCTGCACTTCGGTCAGCGTGTAGCCTGCGGGGTTGGTTCCAGTGGTGAAGGCCTGCGCAAAATCTACGGTATCCTCGCCTGTACTAAAGGGAGTCTGGCCAGTGTTGCCGACGAGCTTGAGCGGGGTGGTCGAGGGCTGGGCCACGACGATGTCGAAGATGTCGCTCACCGACTCCGTGCCGTCGCTGGCGGTCACCCTCACCACCAGCCTGCCGACGTCGCCGGCCTGCGGCGTGCCTGAGAAGGTGCGGGTGCCGGCGTCGAAGGTCAGCCACGACGGCAGCGGCGAGCCGGTCGCCCGGGTCGCGGTGTAGCTCAGCGCGTTGCCGGAGGTCGCGACTGCGAATGTGCTGGACGGGAAGGTGTAGCTGAACGCCGTGCCCGTCGTCGCGGACTGGTCCGGGATGCGGTTCTGCACCGTGGGCGCAGAGTTGGCCGCCTTCACCACGATGTTGAAGGTGTCGCTCACCGACGCGATGCCGTCGCTGGCGGTCACCCTGACCGACAGCGTGCCCACCTGCTGCTTGCCATAGAAGGTGCGGGTGCTGGGGGTGAAGTTCAGCCAGGAGCGCACCAGCGGCGTTCCGTTGGACAGGGTCGCGGTGTAGGTCAGCGTGTCGCCGTCGGCGTCGTCGAAGGTGTTAGCCGGGAAGGTGTGCAGGAACACCCTGCCCTCCAACACGGTCGTGTCCAGGAGCGCGTTCGCCACCGTGGGCGAGATGTTGATCCTCACCACGATGTCGAAGGTGTCGCTCACCGTACCGCCGAAGCCGTCGCTGGCGGTCACCTTCACCGACAGCGTTTCGACGTTGGCCGCCTGCGCCGTGCCCGAGAAGGTGCGGGTACCGGCGGTGAAGGTCAGCCAGGAGGGCAGCGCCGTGCCGTTGGACCTGGTGGCGGTGTAGGTCAGGGTGTCGCCGTTGGCGTCGGCAAAGGTATTAGCCGGGAAGGTGTAGCTGAAGGCCGTGGCCACCCTCGCCCTCTGGTCCGGGATGGCGCTCGCCACCGTGGGCGCGGCGTTCACCACGATGTCGAAGGTGTCGCTCACCGAGGCCATGCCGTCGCTGGCGGTCACCTTGACCGACAGCGTGCCGACGTTGGCCGCCTGCGGCGTACCCGAGAAGGTGCGGGTGCTGGCGGTGAAGGTCAGCCAGGATGGCAGCGGCGTGTCATCGGACTTCTTCGCGGTGTAGGTCAGCGTGTCGCCGGCGTCCGCGAAGGTGTTGGCCGGGAAGGCGTAGCTGAACGCCGTGCCCGGCACCGCCCTCCGGTCCGGGATGGCGTTCGCCACCGTGGGCGCGGTGTTCTTGTCGTAGCCGTAGATGTCGAGCAATAGGGCATCGTCATCTACTCCAAGCCCAGCGGGCCAATTGGTTACCGTATGGGTTCGCCAAACGTGCGAGTCGCCCATGCTCCAGCCGGCGGCCCCACCGGAGTCCTCGTTGTCCGCTGCTGTCTGGAAGTTCTGGTAGTCCTCATTCGGATCCCTGGCGCTGACGTCGATCAGTATCCAATACGTGGTATTGGCGGAGAGGTCGATGCCGGTGCCGGCCGCGTTGAACTGGAGCTGCCCCGCGGTGCTGGGGAAGTTGCCCTGCTGCGTGAGCGTGCCCTGGCTGGTGCCCGGCCTGCTGGAAGAGTCCGAGCGGACGGTGACGGTGAAGGTCGGCGCCGTCCCCGTGCCGGCTTGCACTCGAACGTCCACACGGGTCAGCTTGTAGCCCTCGTTGCTGCTGCCGGTGGTGAACGACTGGGCGCGGTCCACGAGGAAATTGGAAGTACCAACCGAAGTTTGCCCGGTGTTGCCAACCAGCTTGCCCGTGGTCTGCGCCTGGGCGGGACCGGCGGTGTTCGCCAGGACGAGGACGGCGGTCAAGAGGAGCAGCAGGGCCGCCAGGCTGGAAACGGGACGGCGGCGGGGGAAGGGTGCGAAAGTTAGGAGCCTCATGCCGTCACCTCCCGCAGGAGGCGAGGGCTATGCTCTCCGAGGTTGGGTTTAGGGGGTTGAAAACTCGGGGGGGGGGGGCTGAAAGGGGTATGTAACGGCCCAAAGTGGCCTTAAATGGAGCTAGGAAAGGCGCCGGAGAATCCGGCATTCTGGTGTTAGCTACACGCCCAGATGCAGGAGACCCCTCATGCGCCTTCCCCGAGAAACCTATCAGATTCAGCAAGCTATTGAAACGCATTTACCTCACCTGTCTCAGCCACAATTGACTGGCCTGGTGCTGTGGGTCTACGGCGCGATCCTCGCCGGCAGCGCCTGTCAGAACGCCGTGGCCTCCGCCCTCTCCACCGGCGGCGGCAACTGGAACCGCTTCCGCCAGTACATTCGTCAGTGGCTCTACGATGGCAGCGACCGGGCCCGCCCCTGCCAGACCCAGTTGGACGTAAGCCTCTGCTTCGCTCCCCTGCTGCGGTGGGTCCTGGCCTGGCAGTGCTCCGGCTCCCTGGCACTGGCCATCGATCCCACCCTCAAGGGCGACCAGACCACCGCCATCGTCATCAGCGTCCTCTACCGCAGCTGCGCCATCCCCGTGGCCTGGCGCATCCACAAAGCCACCCAGAAAGGCTCCTGGATGGCCCCCACCGTGGCACTGCTCAAACAACTGGCTCCGGCGGTTCCCAAGGGAATGACCGTCATCGTGCTCTGCGACCGGGGCATCTCCAGCCCCAAGCTCTGGAAACAGATATGCGCCCAAGGCTGGCACCCCAGTATGCGCTACCGGAATAACATCACCTTCTGCGCCGACGGCGGCAAGCGATTGCCCGCGCGACGCTTTGTCTCCCGCCCCGATACCGCCTGGATCGGCCAGGGCACCGCCTTCAGCACTCCCAAGGCCAAGCGCCGCTGTACCCTCGTGGTGGTCTGGTACGTCGAGCAGAAGGAACCTTGGATCATCCTCACCGACCTGGAACCCGATAAGGTGGGCCCCAGTTGGTACGCCCTGCGCTTCTGGATCGAGCTGGGCTTCAAAGCCATCAAGAGTGTGGGCTGGAAGTGGGACAAGACCCAGCGCACCGACCCAACCCGCGTCTCGCGACACTGGCTGGTGCTCTCGGTCGCCACCCTGCTGACCCTGGCCTACGGCACCAGGGTGGAAGACGCCAATGACCGGGGCATCGCCCCAGGCAATCTGCGGGCACCGCCCAAGGCTCTGGCTCTCGATCATCGCCACTCCCGCAGCCGTCCGGCGCGCACCGTCAGCGTATTCCGCCTGGGCGTCAACTGCCTCCGGCGGCTGATGCTCAAGGGCACGCCCTGGCGCCGGGTCTGGCTGCTGCCGGAACCCTGGCCGGAACCCAAGCCTGAACTGGAAATCACTTACCACGTGCCCCCCTGAAAACTGCTTACATACCCCTTTCAGGGGGGGGGGGCTGAAAGGGGTATGTAACGGCCCAAAGTGGCCTTAAATGGAGCTAGGAAAGGCGCCGGAGAATCCGGCATTCTGGTGTTAGCTACACGCCCAGATGCAGGAGACCCCTCATGCGCCTTCCCCGAGAAACCTATCAGATTCAGCAAGCTATTGAAACGCATTTACCTCACCTGTCTCAGCCACAATTGACTGGCCTGGTGCTGTGGGTCTACGGCGCGATCCTCGCCGGCAGCGCCTGTCAGAACGCCGTGGCCTCCGCCCTCTCCACCGGCGGCGGCAACTGGAACCGCTTCCGCCAGTACATTCGTCAGTGGCTCTACGATGGCAGCGACCGGGCCCGCCCCTGCCAGACCCAGTTGGACGTAAGCCTCTGCTTCGCTCCCCTGCTGCGGTGGGTCCTGGCCTGGCAGTGCTCCGGCTCCCTGGCACTGGCCATCGATCCCACCCTCAAGGGCGACCAGACCACCGCCATCGTCATCAGCGTCCTCTACCGCAGCTGCGCCATCCCCGTGGCCTGGCGCATCCACAAAGCCACCCAGAAAGGCTCCTGGATGGCCCCCACCGTGGCACTGCTCAAACAACTGGCTCCGGCGGTTCCCAAGGGAATGACCGTCATCGTGCTCTGCGACCGGGGCATCTCCAGCCCCAAGCTCTGGAAACAGATATGCGCCCAAGGCTGGCACCCCAGTATGCGCTACCGGAATAACATCACCTTCTGCGCCGACGGCGGCAAGCGATTGCCCGCGCGACGCTTTGTCTCCCGCCCCGATACCGCCTGGATCGGCCAGGGCACCGCCTTCAGCACTCCCAAGGCCAAGCGCCGCTGTACCCTCGTGGTGGTCTGGTACGTCGAGCAGAAGGAACCTTGGATCATCCTCACCGACCTGGAACCCGATAAGGTGGGCCCCAGTTGGTACGCCCTGCGCTTCTGGATCGAGCTGGGCTTCAAAGCCATCAAGAGTGTGGGCTGGAAGTGGGACAAGACCCAGCGCACCGACCCAACCCGCGTCTCGCGACACTGGCTGGTGCTCTCGGTCGCCACCCTGCTGACCCTGGCCTACGGCACCAGGGTGGAAGACGCCAATGACCGGGGCATCGCCCCAGGCAATCTGCGGGCACCGCCCAAGGCTCTGGCTCTCGATCATCGCCACTCCCGCAGCCGTCCGGCGCGCACCGTCAGCGTATTCCGCCTGGGCGTCAACTGCCTCCGGCGGCTGATGCTCAAGGGCACGCCCTGGCGCCGGGTCTGGCTGCTGCCGGAACCCTGGCCGGAACCCAAGCCTGAACTGGAAATCACTTACCACGTGCCCCCCTGAAAACTGCTTACATACCCCTTTCAGGGGGGGGGGGCTGAAAGGGGTATGTAACGGCCCAAAGTGGCCTTAAATGGAGCTAGGAAAGGCGCCGGAGAATCCGGCATTCTGGTGTTAGCTACACGCCCAGATGCAGGAGACCCCTCATGCGCCTTCCCCGAGAAACCTATCAGATTCAGCAAGCTATTGAAACGCATTTACCTCACCTGTCTCAGCCACAATTGACTGGCCTGGTGCTGTGGGTCTACGGCGCGATCCTCGCCGGCAGCGCCTGTCAGAACGCCGTGGCCTCCGCCCTCTCCACCGGCGGCGGCAACTGGAACCGCTTCCGCCAGTACATTCGTCAGTGGCTCTACGATGGCAGCGACCGGGCCCGCCCCTGCCAGACCCAGTTGGACGTAAGCCTCTGCTTCGCTCCCCTGCTGCGGTGGGTCCTGGCCTGGCAGTGCTCCGGCTCCCTGGCACTGGCCATCGATCCCACCCTCAAGGGCGACCAGACCACCGCCATCGTCATCAGCGTCCTCTACCGCAGCTGCGCCATCCCCGTGGCCTGGCGCATCCACAAAGCCACCCAGAAAGGCTCCTGGATGGCCCCCACCGTGGCACTGCTCAAACAACTGGCTCCGGCGGTTCCCAAGGGAATGACCGTCATCGTGCTCTGCGACCGGGGCATCTCCAGCCCCAAGCTCTGGAAACAGATATGCGCCCAAGGCTGGCACCCCAGTATGCGCTACCGGAATAACATCACCTTCTGCGCCGACGGCGGCAAGCGATTGCCCGCGCGACGCTTTGTCTCCCGCCCCGATACCGCCTGGATCGGCCAGGGCACCGCCTTCAGCACTCCCAAGGCCAAGCGCCGCTGTACCCTCGTGGTGGTCTGGTACGTCGAGCAGAAGGAACCTTGGATCATCCTCACCGACCTGGAACCCGATAAGGTGGGCCCCAGTTGGTACGCCCTGCGCTTCTGGATCGAGCTGGGCTTCAAAGCCATCAAGAGTGTGGGCTGGAAGTGGGACAAGACCCAGCGCACCGACCCAACCCGCGTCTCGCGACACTGGCTGGTGCTCTCGGTCGCCACCCTGCTGACCCTGGCCTACGGCACCAGGGTGGAAGACGCCAATGACCGGGGCATCGCCCCAGGCAATCTGCGGGCACCGCCCAAGGCTCTGGCTCTCGATCATCGCCACTCCCGCAGCCGTCCGGCGCGCACCGTCAGCGTATTCCGCCTGGGCGTCAACTGCCTCCGGCGGCTGATGCTCAAGGGCACGCCCTGGCGCCGGGTCTGGCTGCTGCCGGAACCCTGGCCGGAACCCAAGCCTGAACTGGAAATCACTTACCACGTGCCCCCCTGAAAACTGCTTACATACCCCTTTCAGGGGGGGGGGGATTATGGTCTTGGCGGCAAGTTCATGGGCGCGGGAGGCCCCAGGAACAGCAGAGAGGCCAGCGAACGCCGCTGGCGTCCACAACGCGGCTTCACTGGATTGAGTCCGATTGAGTGTCAAGTTTCTACCTCCCGCTACTGAGTGGAGCGCGTAAGGATTTTACAACGAAGGGTGTCACCGGCCCGCCACCATTTTCAGAATTCAGCACCACTTTTTGTAACGATTTGGGGGATTCGGAGTAATCGGCCCGGCCGGGGGGGTGTTCCCTGCCCGTCAGCCGGCCATCGGAGGAGATCAGTTGCAGCCAACCGACGATTTAATTCGTGAGAACCAAGCGCTGCGGGAGCGCCTTGCCCGCCTGGGCGAGGCCGGTCTCCGCATCAACGAGGACCTGGACTTCAACACCGTGCTCCAGGGGGTGCTGGACTCGGCCCGTTCCCTGACCGGCGCCCGCTACGGGGTCATCGCCCTGCACGATGCCGACGGGACGGCGGGGGACTTTCTCGCCTCGGGGATGACCCCGGAGGAGACGGGGCAGCTGTGGAACATTCCGGGCTGGCCGGAGCACTTTGGTTACCTGAGCGGGATTCCGGGGCCCCTGCGGGTCCCTGATCTCCTGGAGCACATCCGGTCGCTGGGTCTGCCCGAGCTCATTCCTCCGTTAGAGGTTAGCGAGCGAGTTTCCTTCCTGGCCTTCCCTGTGCTGCACCGGGGCGAGCGGGTGGGCAGCATCTCCCTGGCCGAGAAGGAGGGCGGGCAGGAGTTCACCCAGGAGGACCAGGACACCCTGGCGCTGTTCGCCTCCCAGGCGGCCCTGGCCATCGCCAACGCCCGCCGCCACCGGGAGGAGCAGCGGGCCAGAAACGATCTGGAAACCCTGGTGGACACCTCGCCGGTAGGGGTGGCGGTCTTCGACGCCGCTACCGGCCTGCCGAGGTCCTTCAACCGGGAGGCCCGCCGGATCGTGGACATCCTGCGCGACCCGGACCAGTCGGTGCAGGACCTGCTGGAGGTATTAACCTTCAAGAGGGCCGACGGGCGGGTGGTGTCGCTTAGGGAGTTCCCGTTGGCGGAGGCGCTGCAATCGGGGGAGACGCTGCGGGCCGAGGAGGTGGTCATCAGCGTTCCCGACGGAAGGAGCCTCACCCTGCTACTCAACGCCACGCCCATCGTCTCGGGTGATGGCGTCATCGAGTCCATGGTGGTGACCCTCCAGGACATGGCCGAGGTGCGGGAGCCGGAGCGGCTGCGGGCCGAGTTCCTGGCCATGGTCAGCCACGAGCTGAGGATTCCCCTGAGCTCCATCAAGGGGTCCGCCACCACAATTCTGGATTCGGTGGTGGACCTGGACCCGGCGGTGGTGCGCCAGTTCGTCCGGATCATGCGCGACCAGGCGGACCACATGAACGAGCTGGTCTCCGACCTGCTGGACGTGGCCCGCATCGAGACGGGCGCGCTGCCGGTCAACCTCGAACCAGCGGAGGCGGCGGCGCTGGTGGACCGGGCCAGGAACGCCTTCAGGAACTCGGGAGGGAGAAACAACCTCGCTATTGACGTGGACCCGGACCTGCCCCTGGTGACGGCGGATCGGCGGCGCATCTTGCAGGTGCTGGTGAACCTGCTGACCAACGCGGCCCGCCACTCGCCGGAGTCCTCGGCGATCCGGGTCAGTGCCATGCGGGAGGGCCTGTTCGTTGCAATCTCTGTGTCCGACGAGGGGCGGGGCATCCCGGCCGAGAGGCTGCCGGACCTCTTCAGGAAATTCTCGGTGGCCCAGTCCGGGGAGCCGGGCGGGGACACGGGGTTGGGACTGGCCATCTGCAAGGGGATCGTGGAGGCCCACGGCGGCCGCATCCGTGCCGAGAGTGACGGCCCGGGCCTGGGCTCCTGTTTCACCTTCACCCTTCCCACGGTGGAGACTGCCCGGAGCGGCGGGGCGTCTCCGGTTTCGGCCCGCTTGTCACGCGAGGAGCCCGGGGAGTCCGGCGAACCAGTGCTGGTGCTGGTGGTGGACGACGACCCCAACGACCTGCGCTACGTCCGGGACACCCTGGTCAATGCGGGCTATCAGCCTGTGATGACCGGGGACCCGGAAGAGGCTCTGCGCTTGATGGAGACGGAGCGGCCCGAGTTGGCGCTGCTGGACCTGATGCTGCCCGACACCGACGGCATCGAGCTGATGCAGGCCATCCTGGGCGTCGCCGACGTGCCGGTCATCTTCCTGTCCGCCTACGGACGGGAGGAGCAAATCGCCCGGGCCCTGGAGATGGGGGCCGACGACTACGTAGTCAAGCCCTTCTCGCCTACGGAGCTGGCGGCCAGGATCGAGGCTGCCCTGCGGCGGCGGGTGGCCGTGGAGCCGCCTGAGCCCTACGTGCTGGGCGGCCTGACGGTGGATTTCGTCCAGCGCCGTGTGACCCTGGCCGGCCGACAGGTGCACCTGACCCCCACCGAGTACGGGGTGCTGGCGGAGCTGGCGGCCAACGCCGGGCGGGTGGTGCCCCACGAGCACCTGCTGGAACGGGTCTGGGGCGAGCGGGCCGGCGCCAGCCTGCGGCCCCTGCGCACCATGATGGGCAAGCTGCGGCGCAAGCTGGGCGATGACTCCGGCAACCCCAAATACATCTTCACGGAGCCAAGGGTGGGGTTCAGGATGCCCAGGGGCGGTGGGGGCTCTGGGTGATTTTCCCCTTGGGGACTGTGGTGGAATCGGGTATAGGAAGGGCTCCTGTGCGGTCTTTCATAAACCCAGCGTCCGTTTAACGGATAGCGGACCGGAATGCTACGGCTCACCTTCTCTCACAGTGCAGCGCCGCCGGCACTCCGTCCTGGCTCCACACCGTTACCGGCCCGGTGACCGGGCCGGTCAGCGCCCGCTCCAGGGTGGCGGTCAGCATGGGCAGCGTTCCGGCGGCGGCCCGGAAGTTGTACAGCCCCCTGGACGTCTCGCAGACCACCAGCAGGGGCAGGGGTCGGCCCGACGCCGCCATCCTCCGGTAGGGTCCCAGCTTGTGCTCCACCTGCGCCGGCACCGGGGAGTAGCGCTCGAACTCGATGCAGTGGGTCTCGGCCCCCAGGGTTCCCGCGTTGACCTGCACCAGCAGGTCGGGCCGCACCTGGGTCAGGCCCGGCAGGTTGACCTCGCCACGCCAGCCGGCGGCTACGGCCACTCCCTCCCGGGCGAAGCGCACCACCAGCCGGTTCACCCCGTCGTTGTGGAGCAGTTCGTGCTCCCGGTACTGGGGCTCCAGGTAGGCGCCGTGGCGACGGCGGATGATGTCGGGCAGCACCCGGCTCATGTTGGCCGCCCGCCTAATGCCCAGTTCCGAGAGGTAGTGCCTGCCGTCGAACACCGCCACCAATCCGGTGTCCACGAATCGGCGCAGGTGGCGGCCCACCTCGCCGGGGTTGCCGCCGACAACCTCGCTGAGCCAGGAGGCGCGCATGGCGGGAAACTGGCAGAGGGCCAGGAACAGGCGGTGGGCCAGCCCGCCGTCGATAGCTGACATGTCCGAGTTGCGCCTTAGCCACAGTCCAGCGGCCTCGGGTCTGCCCACGGACGGATGGCCCGAGGGGTCGGACACCAGGTCCCGGGAGGGCCGCAGTTCCACGGTGGGGGTACAGTGCCCGTCGGGAGTGCAGAAGATGGTTGGAGTGTTGCCGCGGAGGGTGCTCCGGACCAGTTCCCTGGCCCAGGCGTCCACGGCCACCACTACCAGGCCCGAGGGTTCCACCTCCTGGTCCGGGTCATCGTAGAAGGTGCGGTTGCCGATGCGGAAATAACGGTCCTCCCCGCTTGAGTAGCAGTCTACGCCCCAGAAGCGGTGCTGCTCCTTGCGCCGGAGCACCCTTTCGCTGGCGTGGAGACCGGCGTAGGTGAAGGCGGTCCAGAAGTCTTCACCGTAGCGGGCCACGGCGTGGTAGAAACCGCCGTGCCGAAGCAGCCGGAAGTCGGTCATCCTGGCTTCGCGGGTAGACACGCTATCCCCGGTGGGCAGACTGACCCGGCCGCTGCGGATCAGGTCCGGGTGATTAACGACAATAAGGAATGCCGGTAGCGTCGATTATTTTTGCCGGTCAGAGATGAGGTAAACCCTCCGGCACGGAGGTGCCGGAATGATCAAAGACCGACAAGTCAGGCTATTGAGGCAGAGGCTTATGAAAGGAAAGACCCAGGAGACGGCGGCCGCGGTGGCTGGGATGAGCGTGCGCTCAGCGCGCAAGTGGCAGCGCGGGTCCTTGCCGTCAGAGACGAAGCAAGAGCGCTGGTGGCGAACCAGGCCCGACCCCTTCGACGGGGTGTGGGAGGAGGAGATTGAGCCCCTGCTGCGGGGCGATCCGACGGGGAAGCTGAAGGCGACGACGATTATCGAATGGCTGGAGGAGCGCCATCCCGGCCGGTTCGACGCCTCCCAGCTGCGCACCCTGCAACGGCGATTGCAGGACTGGCGGGCGTTGCACGGTCCCGATCAGGAGGTGTACTTCCCCCAAGAGCATCCGCCGGGACGGGAAGCCCAGATGGACTTCACTCACGGCAAGGCCCTGGGAGTGACCGTCGCCGGCCAGCCCTACCCCCACCTGCTGTTCCATCTGATCCTCAGCCACTCGGGGTGGCACTACGCCGAGGTGGCCGGCGGCGAGACCTTCCTGGCCCTCAAGCAGGGATTGCAGAATGCCCTCTGGACCCTGGGCGGCGTCCCGGAGGTGGTGCGCTCGGACAATGCCGCCGCCCTCACCCATGAAATACGCCGCAGCCGCGCCCGGGCGCTGAACGACAATTACGCCGCCCTGCTGGACCACTACGGACTCCGGTCCACGCGCATCAATCGCGGCCAGAGCCATGAAAACGGCGTCGCCGAGCACGCCCACTATCGCCTCAAGGAGGCCATAGACCAGGCCCTCATCCTGCGGGGCAGCCGCGATTTCCACACCGCCGACGACTACGCCGGTTTCGTCCGGGAGATGGTGGAGAAACGCAATCGCCTGGTCAGGGGGAAGCTGGAGCAGGAAATGGCTTGCCTACGGCCCCTGCCGCCAGCCCCCATGCCGGAATACGCCAACTACCAGTCCAAGGTGCGCCGGTGGAGCACCATCCAGGTAGCGGGACGGAGCTACAGCGTGCCCTCCCGCCTGATCGGCCAGGAGGTGCAGGTCCGTCTGTACGCCGACTGGGTGGAAGTGTACTACAAGGGCCACCTCGTGGAACGCATGGCGCGGGTGCACGGCGATGGGGAAGTCAACGTCAATTACCGCCACGTCATCCATTCCCTGGTGCGCAAGCCCGGGGCCTTCGCCCGCTACCGCTACCGGGAGCAGCTGTTTCCCACCCTGCGCTTCCGCCTGGCCTACGACGCCCTCCGGGAATGGCGGGGCGAACGGGCCGATGTGGAGTACGTGCGGATACTGCACCTGGCGGCCACCACCATGGAGGCCAATGTGGACAGCGCGCTGTCCCTGCTCCTGGAGTCCGGCCGGTCCTTCAACTACGCCGAGGTGCGGGAGCTGGTCGAGCCCAAGCCGATCGAGGCCCCAGCGCTGGTCCTGTCCGGGAAGCCGGACCTGAAGGTCTACGACGGTCTGCTCACCGTCAGCCTGGCCGGGACGGAGGTGTGCGGATGATGAACGCCAGCGTCGTGCAAGAGCGCATCGGCCAGCTGTGCCACGAATTCAAGTTGCCCACCATGGAAGCTCAGTCGGTGGAGCGTTTCACCGCCGCCGGCCACGGCGACGCCCTGCCCATCCTCCTGGAGGTGCTGGAGCAGGAGGCCGAGGATCGCCGTCAACGGCGCACCCACCGGCTGCGCAAGGAGTCCCGGCTGACCTCGGGCAAGACCTGGGAGACCTTCGATCACCACCGGATGCCCCTGGCGCTCCGGCAGCAAATGGATCATCTGGCCCAGGGGAGCTTCGTGGAGCGCGGCGTCAACGTGCTGGCTTTCGGGCTGCCCGGCACCGGCAAGACCCACGCCCTGTGCGCCCTGGGCCACCGTTTGGTGGAAGCCGGCTACTCCGTCCTCTTCGTCCCAGCCTACCGCCTGGTGCAGGACCTCCTCGCCGCCAAGCGCGACCTGGACCTGCCCCGCCGGCTGCGCAAGCTGGACAACTTCGACTTCCTGCTGCTGGACGACCTGGGCTACCTGCCCCAGGGGACCGAGGAGTCCGAGGTCCTCTTCACCCTCATCGCCGAGCGCTACGAGCGCCGGTCCCTGGGCATAACGTCCAACCTGGTCTTCTCCGAGTGGGAACGCATCTTCGCCAACCCCATGGCCACCGCGGCGGCCATCGACCGGGTGGTGCACCACTCCGTCATCCTGGAGTTTGACGTCCCCAGCTACCGCACCGATGCGGCACAGCAACGGGGCCACGCAGAGGAGGTGAACCGGCAAAACTAATTGACGCTCAATCGGCAAAAGTAGTTGACGCGGGACAACGGGCTCGGAGTGTCGGGCATCGCTCCCCGCGCCACCATCTACGGTTACGACCCTGTGGTAGTCGGAAACTCCACGCACGCAAACTATGCCGATGCCATGGCCCGGAACGCCAGCGTCACCATGGTCTCCAATAACAGTTGGACTTACTCTGTAGGGGGGATGGGGGTCGTGCCGGAAATATGGAAGATGGCCGTGGAAGCCGGTGTGACCACCGGAAATGGCGGGAAAGGAGTCTCGTACATTTTCGGAGCCGGAAATGATGCTTTATTTCTTCTCGACTACGCCAACCTTTCCGAGCAGGCCAACTTCTGGGCGATCACCACCGTTGGCGGGGTCGATTACCGGGGCAAGCGCGCCATCTATTCGGAACAGGGCCCGAACCTGTGGATCTCCGCACCCACCCAGGCTCTCCCCGAATACACTTTCGGATATGTCGGAATATTGACCACGGATACTCTGACCACAGGTGACAAGGCACCGTATCAAGACGATTTCAGCGGGACCAGCGCCTCTGCCCCCATCATTTCCGGGGTCGTCGCCCTGATGATCGACGCCAACCCCGACCTGACCTGGCGCGATGTCAAGCTGATCCTCGCAGCAGCCGCCCGGAAGGTGGACCCGCTGCACCCGGATTGGGACGAGGGCGCCCTGAGGTACGGCTCCGCCACGGAGCGTTACCATTTCAACCACGACTACGGGTTCGGTCTCGTGGATGCCGGAGCGTCGGTGGACCTGGCCAAGACGTGGACCAACGTACCGGCCCTTCGCAAGGCAGTAGTGAGGTCTCCGGAGCTGGACCTGGAAATCCCTGACTTCGTTGCCGAGGATGTGCCGAACTCGTTGTCCCATACATTGACCGTCGACGTTGACCTGTCCTTCATTGAATACGTGCAGATCCACGTGGACTTCAACACCGAATTCTACCCGGACCTGGATATCGAGCTCATTTCGCCGGACGGCAAAATCTCCCTCCTCTCGCCCTACGTTCCGGAAGGCATAATCGATTTCTACATGCCCATATGGGAAGGCGAGTTTGACTACGGCTCGGGCAAGCACCTGGGAGAGAATTCCGCCGGGGAGTGGACCCTGCGGTTCACCGACTTCGACTCCGGCGACACGGGCAAGCTCAATTCCTGGGGCATGACCTTCTACGGGCAGGGCAACTTCCCCGATGCGCCGGAGTTCCCGGACACCGGGGCGGCGGTCATCACGGGCAGCGACGCCAGGGTGTCCTGGACGGCCCCGGAGAACACCGGCGGGGTCGCCATCACCGGCTACGACCTCCGACACCGCAATGAGGGCCCGGCCCCGGGGCCGGAGGGGGGCTGGACGGTGGTCAAGTCCGCAGGAACCCCGGGTAACCTGAATCATACCGTGACGGGTCTGGAGCGGGGCGTCATCCGTTACGTGCAGGTGCGGGCGGTCACCAGCCGGGGAGTCGGCCCGTGGTCGGAGCCGCTGGAGGTCACCCGGGATCTGCCGCTGCCCCAGGCCCCGGCCGTCCCGTCGGTGACTCCCGGACACCAGGCCCTGGCCGTTTCCTGGAGCGCACCGTCAGGGTCCCTGCCGGGGGAGATCAGCTCCTACGACATCCGGTACATCCTCACCAGCGCCGACGAGACCGCCGACGCCAACTGGACGCTGGTCACCGGCGCCTGGACCTCGGGCCTGCTGCGCTACGCCATCGAAAGGGAATTATATCCGATTTTAACCATCGGCCCTGAAATCGTGGTATAGTAACCCCATCTTAACTACACAACCCCGGCCACTATCAATGACCGGGGCTGTGCTCCAAACCTGGAATAGCAGGTTCGGCGGCGCGCACTGGCATTGTAGCAACAGCCGTGCGTTCGGGCAATTGAGCCTCCGTCCAGTTTTGGGGATGGAGGTTTTTTCATGGCTTACAGACGCCGTAGACGGAGGAGGACCTACAATCCCATCAGGAGGGCAAGAAACGCTGTCAAGTGGACGGGTAATCTCGGCCACGGCCCATTTAGGCGAGCGAAAGCGGCCTGGCGGCAGTTGACGAAGTAAGGCCATCAGGGGCTGACAGGATAAGCGGTGCAATCCTTGCACCGCTTATCTCTGTACAGGACTTCGGGGAAAGAGACAGATCCTCCGCACTCGGCGCAGTGATAGACCATCGGGAAATCCACTTCGTCGCCTGGCTTGCCCTGGAAGAAAGCCTGTACCAGCTCCTCCGGTGTTGCATCTGCCCGCGGAGGTAGAGGGTGTGCTGATGGACGGCCTCGTTGTTTCTTCGCTTTAGCCATCTTCGCTCCGACTGTGTAGAGACAGGAGTACCCGGGTCGGAAGTTCGGATACATCGGACATTTCGTCCAGTCGCTTGGTGAGCTTGTAGGTAACCGCTTGTCCCTCTGCCATCCGCACCAGCGATCCCGCTCTGCCTTCTGCTACCACGCCCTTTCTCCACATCTCGAACACCACGCGGTCCGGACAGATTCCGAGACAAATCAGGTGGTCGTATTGACGGTCTAGGCGGACGTGGTTGAACTGGAAAGTTCGGTTAGCACCTAATGAGGCCGTTTTAATCTCCAAGCGCAAATCGCCAATTCGGAGATCGGTCCTCGATGTCCTGCCGCCGTTTCCGGTTTCTATGCCATTGTGGGCCAGATAACGCCGTATGAACTCCTCACCTATCTCGCCCCGGTTGGTGTTGCCCAGCAACCGATAGCCAATTAGAGGAGACTCCTGCCAAATGTCCTTGGGAGAGTGTTCCCGGATAATCTCCACCAACATGTCTACGGGATTCATGCTGGCAACTCCCAATAAGCACATCCTTCCGTGCGCTTCCAGAACACTAGAAAGTAGGAATGGTTCTTCCGAGCGTGGACCTGTCGGACTGCGCTACTGACACCCGGCCGGTTCTGACGCACAACGACGAATAGATCCTCCGCCACGAACCCTATCCGCTCATACACCTGGACTATCTCGATGTGCGTAAACCGTTGACGGTTTGAGCAAACCTCATCTTGGCATTTGACTATAAGGACACCCCGTTCGCGCAGCACGCGGAATGCCTCTGCCCCTCCCTTCTCGTACAGGTCCAGAACCGCATCATGGTATTTCTTCTCGGTGTTGTTTCCGGATCCGTTGTTCCGGTAGTGTTCCTCGAATGCAGGTTGTCCCGAATGGGTTGTTCCTCCGGGACTGTGCATGTAAGGCGGGTCTAGGACTACGCAATCTATAGATGCATTGTCATAAGGTAAGCAGCGGCAATCAACTCCGGTTTCCAGATCGGTGGCGAGAAGCGTATATCGGTCAGATGGAACATTCTTCCAAAACACGCCCTTCCCGTAGGTAACGTCCGCGACTGTCTGGCCTTCTGGCACATACAGTTTCAGGATTGACGGAAATACGTTGGCATTTCCGTCAACCGAGGCGCTTACAACCAGGTCGTTAGTTGGTGAACCATTCGTCACTTGCCGACGATCTGACGCGGCCCCCAAGCTACACCATCCCTGGTCGCTGGCGTGGAGTCGTCCCTGTGAGGCTCTCATACGTGGTACGGTGGCCAGCGGAATCGCGGACTATCTGGCCCATGATCTCGGCTGTGTCCATTGGGCGGGCGTTGTGGCGCCCCTCGAACTCCGTCGTATAGCGGGGAAGGTGCTTGGCCGAGATATGGTGGAAAGTCCCATCGATGGCCCTCTTGAACATCGCCCAATGGCTTTCCAGTCCGTTCGTGTGGGCCATGTCGCGCACATACTCGCCCGCGCTGTGCTTGACCGTCTCGTGCTTCCGGGGAATGCCCTGGTAGGCCGTAGCCTCGTCGGTGTAGACCGTTGCGTCTGCGGTTGTGTGGCGCATCACGAGGCCCTGGAGTGTCTCCTTGTCCGTCGATTCCACGACCTCAGTGCTGATTCGGCCAGTGGCGCGATCCCGGACACCGGCGACCGGCGTCTTCCCTACCGGCCCGCGCCCCGCGTTGAGTTTCTTGTCCGCGTGCTTGTTGCGCTCTTTCCCGCCGATGTAAGTTTCGTCGGCTTCCACCGCACCGGAAAACTTGTCCTCCACGCGGCCCCACATCCCGCGAATCCTGTGACCCATGTACCAAGCGGCCTTTTGGCTTATTCCCAAATCTCGATGCAGCTTCATCGAGGACACGCCCTTGAGACTGGTAGCATGGAGATAGAAGGCTATGGCCCATTTGGAAAGCTCGATGTTGGAGCTAT
This sequence comes from Dehalococcoidia bacterium, assembly GCA_965208825.1. Taxonomy (GTDB): domain Bacteria; phylum Chloroflexota; class Dehalococcoidia; order Lucifugimonadales; family UBA3495; genus VXOI01. The sequence goes on along the minus strand of CBDBPP010000005.1, from coordinate 886,646 downwards.
GCATCATGGAGCCGGTCTTGATGGAGAAGAACTTGCGGCAAGCCTTGCAGCGGTAGGGTTGGGGCTTGCGGTTGGCGACGATGGTAATGCGGGTGCTCTCACAGCCATCGTAGGGGCATACTGGGCCATCCGGCCAGCGTTGCTCGACGAACCATGCCTCGGCCTTTTCCTCGGTATCGAACTTCTTGATCGCGTCGATTAGGGTGATGCCCTTCCGGTAGCTCTTCCCTGGCCCTGAAGTCGCCATTGTGCGCCCCGCCTGTGGTTGATTTACAGCACTATTTTAACCATCGCGGGCAGGGGTGTCAAGGGGTATGGTTAAAATCGGATATAATTCCCCATCGAAAGCCTTGCCAACGCCTCAGGATACGATGTGCAGGTCCGGGCGGTGAACGGCACCGGCGCCGGCGCCTGGTCCGCGACCGCCACCGGCACGCCCTCGGACCAGGTGGACGTGGGCCTGGCCTGGGACTCCGCCGCCGCGACCGTCGGTGAGAGCGCGGGGATGGTGACCCTGAAGGCCGCCGTGGTCACCAAGGAGAGCGGCACCCTCCCGTCGGGTTTTTCCGTGGACGTTGACGTCAGCGTCTCGGGCACGACCATCTCCCCGGGCGACTTCGCGCTGGGGACGCCGACGCTGACCTTCAGCGCGTCGGATTTCACGGCGACCACCATCAGCGGCAACGGGAGGCAGAAGGCTGTCAAGGACGTGGTCATACTCATCAAGGACGACCTGGTGGAGGAGGCCGAGGAGGTCATGACGGTCTCCCTGGACTACCGGGGCCCGGCGCTGCCGCAGCTGAAGGACGGCGGGGCTACCGTCACGGTCACCATAACCGACAACGATTCCGGCCCCATGCTCATCCAGTGGGAGCAGACCACCGTCAACATCGCCGAGGGGGCTGGGTCCGCAGCCCTGCGGGCCTACGCCACCACCACCGGGGACGAGGCGCCGCCCTCGGGCTACAGCTTAGAGGTGATGGTGGCCACCTACGGGGACACCGCCAGCTCGGACGACGATTTTTCACAGGTGTTCCGCCGGGTGGTGTTCCGCGGGGATGACTTTGCGGCGGCGACGGTGGGAGGGGAGTCCCGCTACCGTGCCCAGAAGGATATCGCCGTCCCCATTCTGGACGACACCCTTGACGAGGAAGAGGAATCCCTGAAGGTCATCCTGGCCTATGAGAACCCGTTGCTAACCGGCTTCCCCAGCGACCCATCGGAGGCCGAGATCCTCATCGCCGACAATGACCACGTGCCGGTCACCCTGGGCTGGGAATCCCGTCAATTCACCGTTGAGGAGCCGACCAAACCGGGCGACACGTCGACCATAGACCTGACCGTCGGGGCCATTACCATAAAGGACAAGCAACCCGAGCCGGGCTTTGCCGTCGCCTACCGGGTGAGCACCAGCGACGGCACGGCAACTCAGCCCGCGGACTATGCTGCCCTCACGGCAACGGGCAACTTCAGTCGGAGCGATTTCACGCGCACCGCGGTTGACGGCGAATTCCGCTACGTGGCCACCGGAAGCCACACCTTTTCCGTTGCCCACGACACGGTGGACGAGCCCCTGGAATCGTTCACTGCCAACCTGGCCTTCTCCACTTCCGGACTGCCCTACCAGCTGGAGGGGGACCTGACCGCCACCGTCACCATCACCGACGACGTCGCATCGCTGGCGGATCTGGCAACAACCGTCGAGTCCTCGTCAACCTCCCTGTCCCGGGACGATGAGGTCACCTACACCTGGTCGGTGACCAACGGCGGCCCGGCGGCCTCCACCAATACCGCGGTGACACTGACCCTGGACTCCCAGGCGACGTTTGTCTCGGCGACTCCGGCAGACCGGTGCTCTCATTCCGGCGGAACGGTGACCTGCGCCGTGGGAACCGTGCAGAAGGACGCCTCGGTCAGCGGTACTGTGGTGGCCGGGGTCTCTGACACCGCCAACGCGGACATCGCATTCACCGGCGCGGCTCAGGGCGACCAGACGGAGCGGACGCCGGGACACAACCGGGCCTCCCTCGCCACCTCGCTGGTCGCACCCCCGGAGGCAATCACCACGTTGACGGCCGTCGGCGCGCGCGCCCACGTCGACCTGGGCTGGGACGCTCCCCACGACAACGGCAGCTCCATCACCGGCTACGAGCTGGAACGCAGGTTGGGGGACGAGGAATATCAGGCCGTCGTCGCGCCGGCCCCTGATGCGGAAACGCACCGGGATGGAGATGTGGCGCTGGGGACCGCCTACACCTACCGGCTCCGGGCGGTCAACGAGGACGGTATGGGAGAGTGGTCGAACGAGGTGTCCGCAACACCCACGATTCCTCCTCCTCCTCCTCCGCCTCCACCACCACCGCCTCCGCCGCCGGACCCGCCGAACCCACCACCGGACCCACAACCACGGTCGGACCCGCCACCGCTGCCGTCGCGGGTGGGCGGGACCGCGCCCGTATTCGACGAGGGCCTGTGCACATCGCGCCGGATGGCTCCGTCCACGGGGCTTGGCGGTCCCGTGGGCAGCCCCGTGGCCGCGACCCATGAGGACGGCCTGGACCTAGTCTATTCGCTGGGCGGGAGGGACGTCGGCCGGTTCACCGTAGATGCGCAGACGGGCCAGGTCCGGCTGGGACGGCCCGGACCCCTGGGGTTGGGAGAGACCCATGCGGTCATCCTGACGGTGACGGACAGTGCGGGCACCAGCGCATTCATCGCTTTGATCATCGAGGTGGCCGAGAGCGTCGTCGACCCCTACGACCTGAACGGCAACGGCATCATCGAAAAGAACGAAGTCATCGCCGCCGTCTCCGACTACTTCGACGGGATCATCGGCCGGGACCGGGTGTTGGAACTCAGCCGGCGCTACCAGGACGTGGCTGACGTTGGCGCGCCCAGGTTCGACGACGGCCCCTGCGCGTCACGCCAGATGACCCTGACTATCGGTCCCGGCGAACCCGTGGGCAGCCCTGTCGCCGTGACACACCGAGGCGACCTCAACCTGGTCTATTCGCTGAGCGGTCCGGACGCCGGCCTGTTCACCGTTGATGCCAGGTCGAGCCAGGTTAGGTGGGGACTGCCGGCACCCCTGGAGTCGGAACGGACCTACGTGGTCATCCTTACGGCCACGGACGGAGCGGGCACGAGCGCAGTCACTGCCTTGATCATCGAGGCGGTGGAGAGCGACATCGACCCCTACGACCTGGACCACAATGGCATCATCGAAAGGAACGAAGTCTTTGCCGCCCTTTCCGACTATTTCGGGGGCATCATTGGGCGGGATCGGGTGTTGGAGATCATCGGACTCTATCTCGAGGGATAGCGTGAGCCGTGTTGCGGAGAACTGTACAGAACGTGCGGACTCGGACCGCGGTCATCCTGGCCGCAATCACATTGATGGCTGTGGCAGCACTGCCCCTCGAAGGCACGGCCTGGGCTGAGGGGCACGTCGCCGTACGCAGCTTTTCCATCGTGATGGTGGAGGCCGGAGGATGGGTCGAGGTAACGGTATCGGCCGAGGGGTACGGTCTCATCGGCCAGGTGGTGGAGACCCTGCCCGAAGGCTTCACCTACCAGGGTTCGGACATGCCGGAGGAGGCGGTGTCCGTGGAGGGCCGGACCGTAGCCTTCAACCTGTTCCAGTCCGGCGGTTTCACCTACGTCGTCACCGCTCCGGAGCGCGAGGGGACCTACGCCTTCTCCGGGACCATCAAGAACGATGTCCTGCAGGAGCGGCCGGTGACCGGCGCCAGCACCGTGCGGGTGGAAACGCCTCCGACCCCGGAGCCAACCCCTACGCCGACGGCGACTCCGGAGTCGACGCCAACGCCTACACCGATACCCACATCCGTGCCGACGCCGGCTCCAACTGCTACGCCGATGCCGACACCGGCAGCCACAGCTGCGCCGACGCTTGCTCCAACCGCCACGCCCATGCCAACACCGACAGCCACAGCCGTGCCGACGGTCCGGACGGCTCCCGTGTCCACCTCTGTGCCGACAGCAACGCCGGAGCCGACTCCCACGCTCGTGCCGACTGCAGCGCCGGAAGTACCGCCCACACCGATGCCGACGGTAACACCCAAGGCAACACCGACGCCGCGCCCCGCGGCAACCCCGGAACGGGCGGCGACTTCGACGCCGGAGCCAACAGCGCCGACCGGCCCGGCTTCCCGGAATACCGGGGGAAGCCGGGCCGGTCCCGCAACCTCCTGCGACCCCCGGCTCATCGGACGGCATGTCGGCGTGGGTAATCGGGGCCACTGCGGGCGGTGTGGCGGCTCTGTTCCTCGCCGGACTGGCCGTTATCTACGTTCTGGCCCGGCGGCGCCGCGAGAACCGCTGGCAATACCGCCGCTGGTAGGCCGACCCGCGGCCTGGTCTGCGGCGGCCAAATCCAGGAGGCACTTCCACTCGTCCTGTACTGAAGCTCGGCACATTAGGCTCCGTCAGACTTATAACGGTTTCGCTACCGTGGCCACACGATGCCCAGCCACACATCGAAGACTGTTCGGCCTATCGTCAAAGTGGGCCCACTAAATTGAGAAAATTGCGATTGACTGACCCGCAAAACTATCCCTACGGCTGGTATTGAAAATGGGGCAGCTTCAGGAACTTGTGGGACCAATATAGACGGTCGTACTGAAAGTGGCGCAGGGTCACACTCATACTGCATCCCTATACTACAGTCGCAGATTCGATTGGCGTCTTTTGTAATGGCATCGTTGGGCTTTGGCCTGATGGCGCCGTCTCCGCCACGAACAGTACTGGATGAAATCCGGTGAATAGTTCTCTGTCCATACTAAGCGCGTGAGCAGCAGCCGCAGTGCCCCCGATGTCCGATGCGCCTAGGTACTTGCAGGCCATGCCGATGACGGCGATGGGCTCGGTCCACATTGATGAGTTCCTTGTGGCAGACGGTGCGCTCTGGTTGATGTCCGACTGATACGCCAAATTCTCTAATTCTGGCGACATTTCGCCTCCCTGAACCAGGTGTTAGTGGCCTGACTAAAGGCTTTTCGACTATTGCAAACTCCGGTCTGTCATTCCGGCGAAAGACCGAATCCAGAATACACCTTTGATATAAAGAAACCTGTCCCGAGCCATTCGCATCCAGCGAAGAAACCGCAAGCACTCAAAAATCGAAAGGCTCTGTACCTGGTCCCATGGTTGTATAACCTTTTTTTCGTGGGGTTGGCTTTGGTCGAAGGATGGTCCGAGGATCCGACTGTCCCCCGCTCCCTGGGTTTGCGTACAGGGGAACTGCGGTGCCTGCGTCCATTGTAAGTAAGACGGTATTTCTCAGCCAGCACCTCCGGATAGTCTCCCAAGAGACTCACGCTGCCTGTGGCGGTTCATTTCGCAACGCAAGGAGCCTTTCTTGTCGGCGACCGCCACGCCGAGGGATGCTGGCCCCGGCACCTCGGTCTTAATCCGGTTCCAGGTCTCGCACCGGCGGAAGCTCTGTTCCTTCGACCCGCTGGAGCGGCTTAACCGGGAGATTCCCTGCCGCTAGTCAGGACATCACCTTCCGCAAGCAATGCGAAGGCCCGCGGCAGGGCCTTTTCAAAGTCCATTCCAATCCGCTCATGGTGAACCCTGAGCTTGTCGAAGGGTCGAACCACGAGCGGATTGATTCGGCATTCGTCGACATGCTCCAGATGAGTGGACGCCAGTGGATGAGGTTACTTTGAAAGGGCCCTGGGCCCGCGGACTTCGCCTTGATATTGGCATTTGGTGGAGATTGAGGGGGCTCCGTCTCAGGATTTCCTGCCAGTACGGCGCGGGTCGAATTTGGGTGTGGACGGGCAGCAAGATATCAGGGCAACGTCCCGGCGATCACCACAACCTTCTCTTCATTGGGTGGCAAAGGGGCGATCAAGTCCATGCGTTTGCACTGATCAAGTTCCTTCGAGCCGGTGGCTGGACGAGGAAATCGTCATTGCACTCGACTGGCTGCCTTTCTGCGAGTTCGCAAGTATTCGTGGCCGATATGGCAAGCCATTGAATTTGGGAAGCCATTGGGGAAGGGGCCCTGGCCGTTCACGACTCGAATCGACGTGCACTTGCCCGCGCGGGGGGCCGATGACGGCGGTACTCGGGCAGTCCACAACGCGATCAAACCTGGCTTGTGGGCCCATCCACATGGCAACCTCCAGAGTCGCTAGTCCGCCGTTTCTCCCGTGGCAAAAACAACCCGAAACTCATTAGTTTCAGGGGGCCAGCGGAAAGACCGTAAACTGGCCTAAATCAGAGACTCAGGAAGAAGCCTCCCGGAACCGGACCCTTTCGGGATGCCCTTGAGAACTCTCGTCGCGCAAGGGTGCATATCAGCACTCTTGGTCGTTCAATGGAGAATTCGATCAATATCCTGAGCATCCAACCGCCGGTAGTCTAGTGAGCTGGAAGGCTCCTTATGGGTTCCTGTTCCTGCGATGAATTAAGTCCACTGTCACGCAACGGAAACTCCCCACCCCAGGGCGCCGGTCGTCCGGCGTACTGCCGGTGAAAGCAGAACGGCGGCATCGGAGAGATGCCGCCGCCCGTTTGTCGCCATGGTGGAGACGGGGGAGAGTCGAACTCCCCGTCCAGAAGAGCCTATAATCCGGATATCCTACAAGCTTGTCCGCCGGTTTGTTCTCGGACTCCCCAGGCACCGCCGGCGCATCCTGGGAAGGCCCAGCCGGTTTATCTTTGGCCGCCCTTACCGGCGTCGGGTGGGCCGCATCCCGGACTTATGGCGCCTGCATCCCCTCCTCCGGGAATAGCTGGGAGCAGACGTAGCCGCGTTTAGGCGGCTAGAGCGAATTCACGTTCGCCAGTTACTTTGCGCCACCTGTTTAGCGAGGTTGATGGCACCTCGGCTTGCGATCCGTTACAAAACACCCCTGTCGAACCCGCGCGTCCCCATTTTCGTTGTGGCTGCTTCGCCATCCGGGCTTGCTGCTGCAGCAATGCCTCTTGAAATGGGATGGCGACCCGGATGGGATTCGAACCCACGATCTCTGGCGTGACAGGCCAGTATGTTAACCGCTACACCACCGGGCCATAAACAACTGGGCCCAGAACGGCCCAGCTATTTGAGTGTATGACGGCGGCATTTGGTTGTCAATACAAGTGTGCCGAGCTCCCAGGGCCTTTTCATTCTCCGAATTCAGGGGTAATGCCGAGGAGTAAGAAGGCTTCGGAGACGTGAGCGGCGTGGCGGCGTAGGGCGGCGGCAACGTTGGTATGACCAGCCCAGCGCACCAGGGTGGTGGTCAGGTTGCGAAAGGCTGCCATCACCTGGGGGGCGTTACCGCTCCTTACCTGGGAGCGGTCTTCGTCAAAGGTGACGTCCCGGACCCAATGCACCTGGTTCTCGATATTCCAATGCCCTCTAAGAATCTGCAACAGACGTTCCGCTCCGGCAACCTCGGGCGAAAGACTGGTCACCGCATAGCTCACCGTCACCTGGGTGCGTCCCCGGACTCTCCTCTGCCGCTCCAGCCGGCATACCTGCCGCAGGTGGGGCCACTCCTTCCCCACCGATCCGGCGCTGCCCGCATACCGGTTCACCTCCGGGTCGGACAAGGCCCACAGTTCCCGCCGCTCCCAGCGCCCGTGCCGTTGCTTGGGCGAGACATCCACCCACACAGTCAGCTCCGCCCCTCGCTCCCGCCAGTCCTCAGCCTGCCACGGCGGTACCCATGGCCCCGCAACCCTATCAGTTTCCAGTGGGGGAAAATACTTCCACCAGGTCCTGGCACAATGCAGGCTGATTTTCCTTCACCGGCAACAGGTAATCTCCGCCGCCAGCTACAATCTGCTGGCACACCTCCCGTTGGGTCAGCAGAGCGTCCGCCACCACTATCCTCCCTTCCAGGGGAATCTGCCCCAACACTGCTTGGGCCGCTGCCAATTCCTGACCCTTGCCCGCCGTGGCTGCCTGGCTCAGCACCGCCTTGCCCTCAGTGGCGTAGGCTGATACCAGGTGCACCCCAGGCAGTTCCTCACCGTGAATCCCACGCAACGTCTTCCCGTCTATTGACACCACGGAGCCCAGATCCACCCCACTATCTCGCACCCATTCCCGCAGCACCCCTTCGAAGGCATCCACGTCCAGATCCTTGAACACCCGGTGCAGGGTGGCTACGCAGGGCGTTCTCCCCTGTGGGAAACCCAATTCCTCTCCAGCAGTGGCTCCTTGGTCCCGGCCCCATTGCGCAATGGCGTAAAGACTGCGGGAGCCACATAGCATGGCGCAAACTGACAGACTCAATACCGCTCCCAATGGGTGGCGCCGGCCTTGCCGGCTCCGGTGGTCTGGAACTCCCTCCAAGGCTTCTCTCAATCTCATCTTCCCCACCTCCTCACTTCTTCACCACAACTTTAAGACTCCTTTAAGAAAATGAAAAGGCCCTGGCCGAGCTCCAGGGTTTCTTCAAAGTTCTTGAGAATCCGTTGGTGGTGTGCCTGTCGAACCACTAAAGTATTCTGATTACCTGTCTTTCGACAAGTTCAGGACTAACGGTGCGGAGGCCTGAACGATTTTGCAATCGCCCTGCCGCATCCGCAGGGACTTTGAATCATCGCAAACAACGGCCGGCTCCCCCGACATTCCGGCGAAAGGACATCACCCCGTACTTGAGACGGGGCCGGAATCGAGGATGACCTGTCGGCACAAAGACCCGGCCGGAGCTATCAAGGCCCTTTCCACTATCCCCTCTCCCTCGAGGGAGAGGGTTAGGGTGAAATTCCCAGCCTCGACTACTGAGCCTGCGGAATATGACTGGAAATCCTGTTCATCCATTAATCCTGTCGATCTTGATTCAGACAACATCCCAAAGACCCGCCAGTCCGATCTGCGCATCACCGTTGCCTCTATTCCTCGACGAGACAGAATGAGTCACTTTGAGACACATTTGAAAAGATTCAGCTACGGAACGAGGCACTTCCATCTCTACCTCGCCGTTGAATTCTGCGACGAATACGACAAGATCGACTCCCGTGGAAGGGCCAGACGTGGGGACTATACGAAAAGGAGGGTTTGGACTAGTCCGATGGAGAGATGAACTCGGTTCCTAGGTCGCGGATGAAGTTGGAGAACGACTCCGAACCGTTCCACCGGACCCTGCCGCCCGATTCTCCCAGCCCCAGGTCGCCGTCGACTGATACGTCACCGGTCTCCTCCAGCAGCTCCACGTGGCTCATTACCTCCGTAATGGCCAGAAAGAGATTGCTGTCGGTTAGTTCCCGGTGCGAGAAGTGATCGCGGGTCAGGGATACCAGGTCTCGGGGTCCCCGTCTCAGGATGTCGACCAGGTCCTGGCAGCGCTGCACGTGATGCTCGACTATTTCACGGGCACGGTGCAGCCCTACGAGGTTGAACTGGCCCCGGTTAAACAGTCGGTGAGCGGGTAGCACGGCGATATGATCGCCCATGGCCGACACCCGGTGCAGAGAGCGCAGCAGCGCTTTCAGTCCGTAGATCCGGTTGTCCTGCCGGTACGACTCGGGCAAAACGGAGCGGAAGCTGTCGTGGCTCCGGCTGACCGTGGGATGGGGGGTGATCTGCGGGAGTACATGGTCGCCGGTGAATATGACGTCGTCGAGCAGAATGCACAGCTCGTCTGGGGAGTGTCCCGGTGTATGGTAAAAGGTCATTCTGTCGGACCGCAGCCCGTCCCTGACTGGGCGGTCCAGGGTCAATTGGAGGGCCCGGCGGTAATGTTCTATCACCCGGTCTGCGGTGTCGGTACTCTCGAACTCCTCGAAACCGCTGACTTGGCGGCGCCAGTCCATCTCCCGTTCCCACCGGTCCTCTACCAGCATGCTGGCGTAGACCTCGTGGGCCCAGAGCTGGGCGCCGCTGGCCCGAACGGTAGCGAGACAACCGCCATCGTGGTCCATGTGCCCGTGGCTCACAATGATGCGCCGCACCGACGATATAGACCGTCCGATGCGGTCCAGACCCTCGGACAGATAGCGCTCCGAGCCATGACAGCCGGGATCGATCACGGTGAGCTGGTCCCCCTCGATCACATAGCACCAGGTGGGACCGAGCGGTGTATCCCAGGCCTGGGGAACTCCAAGCGCCGAGATCCTCGCCCCCGAAGGTGAGCGGAACGAGACCACCATCCCGTTGCCGGAGTCGTCACCGCGCTTGAGTATTTCCGGTTCAATCATTGGTGCCGCTGAGAAAATGTATTCGCGCCCATTATTGGACCGGGTCCAGCTTGACCAGCGCGGCCAGCAGCGCGCCGTCGCGGAATATGCCCTCCACTATGACCGTGTCCCCAGCAGAAACCTCGTCCTGGAACACAGTGAGAGGAACAACGTTGATGGTATTTTCGCCAAGAAGCAGTGTCTCCGGTTCGCCCTCGCTGTCGAGGCGTATCTCCAATAGCTCCCTATCCAGAGTGAACCGGGCCTGGTCCTGGCCGCTTTGGGAGCGACGGGATCGTACTGACTCTATTTCCGTTGCCAGGAAGATGCTACCGGAGATGGACCCGGTGACCCGGACCACCGATCCGACCGAAAGAGAGCCGACTATGCTGGTGTCGCGGGAAACACGTACGGTGATCCCGTTGACGATAATGTCGAAGGGCCGGGCCGAGGAGGCGGCGAAGGCCCTCTCTACGATACCCTCCATCTGGACCAGTGGCAGGACCCCGATGCTCCCCGTGGGGCGGGGCTCGACAGTAACGGCGAGAATTTCTCCGTCAATCACGATGGCCTGGGCGACTACGGCGAGCCCGGCGGTGAGCTCAACGTCGAGGCGGGTGAGCTGGTCGGTGGAGACGTTGATGCCGTCAATGACAAAACCGGTGGTTTGGCCGTCGTAGTCGGTGTCGACCCGGTCGACTACACCGGTAACGCTGGCCTCTGAGCCTCCTGTAATTCCCGGACCGTAGCCGACTATTTCGCGGGCCAACACCGAGCCGTCTCGACGCAGCAGGCCCCGGACCTGGACGGGGGCACCAACCTGGAGCGCGGCATCGATAAGTGTGAGAGCGCTGATCGCCACCGGGATGCCGTTTACGGTCAGGCCTCCGTCGGCTCCGAGCCGCTCGATGCGGCCCTCAATGTCAACGGGGTTGGCCTGGGTCTCCCCGGTAACGTCGTAGGCAGTCGCCAGGGCTACTTCCCGGGCCAGAAGCTCTCCACCGGGCTGTAGTTCTGCCTTGATCCGCACGTTGGAACCGGTCCCAATGCTGCCGATAGTCTTGGTGAGGTCGCTCAGGAGTATTCGGATGCCGTCCACCGTTAGTGAGAGATCCTGCTCGATCCTGTCTACAGTACCCCGAATGCTGACGCTGCGCATGGGTCCGGACTCCTCGGTGGATGCCGCGGACACTTTTGTGGCGAGGAGGCCGGCGCTGCCGGAAACGGCGTCGACGGTTACGCGGCGGCCGACAGAGGGGGTGCCGGAAAGCTCGGTGTTGGCATCAACTTGGACCGGGATGCCCCCCACATCCCAGGCACCCCCTGTGGTGATTTCCCGGAACGTCCCTTCTAGCGCAACGGAGTGTTCGGCTCCGATTTCCTCCACTTCCACGAGGTTTTCGATTTCCCGGGCGAACAGGGTGTTGTCGTCTCGCAGAATGGCCGATACCTTGACCCGCTGTCCGTTGACGGGAAGGGAGTCGGCATAGGTGCGCGAGTCCACGGTCAAACGAACGCCGCTGATCTCCCAGCTGCCTGTCGCGGCGTCCCGGCCCTGAAACACGCCCCGAAGGACGGTGCGGGCGGCGGTGTGGCCAACGCCCTCGTCGTGCTCGACCCGTCGGGCCAACAGGGTGCCGTCCTCACGAAGTTGGGCCTCTACCAACACGTCGTCCCCCACGGACAAGCCAGTGGTCATGACGGTGTGGATGTCTATCGCGACCTCGGTAAAGGAGAGAATCAGGTTTGCGTTTTCGGAGTTTATCCCCTGGAAGACCCCGCGAATAATTGCGACGTTGGATGGCTCTTCGGGAATCTCAGCCGACTCCTGAGGTTCACGGCCCGGGATGACGTTGATCTCGGTAAGGGCTCCCGCGGTCTGCCCCTCGGTTGCGATGAAGGAAACCACGACGGAACCTCCAACCGCGAGTACGGATACACCCTCGTGCAGCTTGATCTGCACGGCGCTGGACAGTTGGAAGGACACCGGCTCCGTCCCAGCGCCGGGTGGCTGTACGACAATCTCACTCTCGGTGAGGCGGCTGACCCTGCCGGCCAGGTGGCGGTTGCGGGTCTTGGAGGGTACAAAGTGTACCTGTCGCGCGACGGCGTCCTCCACGTCAGCCTTCAGCGATACCGCTACGGGGTCTCCCAGGTCCAGGTCGCCGAGCGTCGCGTTAGGACGGCTGGGGACGCGTATCTCGGTATCCGGTGCCACGGAGAAGTCCGCCCTGCCTCGGTCGGTGTCGACGGAAAGAATCCCTCCGCCGGTGAAGTTGGGCCGGACCTCGAGCACCGACCCGAAGAAATCGAGGGCGGGAGGAGCGATGTTGGACCATGCGGACTCATTACCGTCGAGATCTATTGCCGTCACGGAATAGGTGAACTGTCCCTCTAAGGGCAAAGTGCGGTCCTCGAAGCTCGATGCGAATAGCAGGGCAGTGACCGGAGTGCGGGGGCCCTCACTGTCCTGGCGGTACACACGGTATCCACTCACGTCAGCCGATGAACTGGGGTTCCAGGAAAGTTTGGCGGTTCCCGCCGTGCGATCAAAGGAATTAACTCGCAGTCCGGAGGGCGGGACAGGAGGTGTGAAGTCGTGGGAGGCCACCCTGACCACCGCCGATCTGGGGGACTCGAGACCCCAGGAGTTGATGGCCGACACGGTGTAGTAATAGCTGGAGCCGTCCGTGGTCTCGTCATCGGCGTAGCTGGAACCGGGCAGGAGCCAGGCCCTGCGGAGGAAGGGGCCCGTGCTGTTGCGGCTGACGTAAACGGCGTATCCGAAGATGTCCGACTCGGCACTGTCGGCCCAGTCCAGGGTGATGGAACCGGGATGCGAGCTGGAGGCCTGGCCGCTCAGCCTAGTGGGGGCCGCAGGGCCCTCCGAGAGTATGCGGCTGCTTCCTTCGCATGGGGAATCGGAGAGAATTCTGAGATTGGCGGCCACGCCGCCGCCGTCGTCCCTGAAATCGAAGGTCAGAGGGTCACCGTCCAACTGCAAGGCACCGGATTCAGAATCGGAGCTGAGAGCGTTAAGGTAAAGGGCGTCAAATGACCCGACCTGATCGAGGACGAGGCCGGCGCCGGATCCCAGGGAGGGAGATGGCTGGGTACAGGCGGTCTCACCCGGTGGCAGCGGATTGTCCCGGTCGATTAGCCGCCCTTGATACCAGAGACGCAGGGGAAGACCGGACTGCACGGAGTCGAAGCCGAAGGCAGTGGCAGTGATTGGGACTGTACCGGTGTTCTTGAGAGACGCTACGGCGCCCGACGGGGCGGATTGCGTAGTGGACACTGGGTCCAGCTTTACCACCATGACGTCTCGGGCGCCCCTGATGCTCCCAGTCCAACCTGCAACAACAAAACCGCCGTCGGAGGCCTCATGAATTGCACGGGCGCCGGCGGACTCCGGCGCGGCATCGGTGCCGGTTCGAAGGGAGCTGCTCCACTGCAGCAGGCCATCGGAATCGGTTTTTACCACCCAGAACCGGCCACCGCCTCGGAAGGACTCGGACCAGCCGGCAAGGGCGAACCCGTCGTCCTCAGTGCGCACGAGGGAGTGGCTGGAATCCCTGAAGACGCCGCCGAAGGTGCGCTCCCATAGCTGCTCACCGGATCCGTCTGTCTTGATCAGCCAGAAATCGGACTGGCCGGCGCCGGTGGACCAGGTGAAGCCGGCCAGCGCATACCCACCATCGGAGGTAAGAACCAGGGAACGAGCTTCGTCGTTGTAGCTGCCTCCGAAGCTTTGAGACCATTGGAGGGCTCCTTCGGAGTCTGCCTTGATCAGGAGAGCGTCGCTGGCACCATCGTCAGAACTGGAAGTTCCAGCGATGATCATTCCGCCGTTTGAATCGATGGAGATGTCGTAGGGGGTCGCCCCGGGAATACTATCGAGGGTGCGGCTCCACTGCATCTGCCCGAAGGAATCGGTACGAAGCAGCCTGATCACCTCTCCATTATTCCCGGAGGAGCTGCCCGCCAGGATGAACCCACCGTCGGCGGTCTGCCGGACGGCATGAGCGGTCCCCTCCGATCCGACGTAATTCTGCTGCCAGTCGAGATGGCCTTCGGAGTCCGTCTTGAGCAGCCAGAATCGGCTTTCGGAGGATGTGCCCTCTTCGCCAGACCGGGTTTCTCCAGCGAGAATGAAATCACCGTCTGACGTGGCCAGGATGGCATAGGCTATGTCGTTTTGCGTTCCCCCAAAGGTGCGTGACCAGACCTCGCCCCCGCCGGAATCCAGCTTGACCAGCCAGGCGTCCTTCATCCCGGCACCTGAGGATCGTGTCTCGCCGGCCATCACGAATCCACCGTCCCCGGTCTGGAGCACGGCATGGGCGAATTCGTCTCCATTCCCACCCAGTGTTACGCTCCAGTCCTCCGTCGGTTGGGCGGAAGCCACACCAAGCTCCAGGGCCAGCGCCGCCAGAACCATCATGACGAGGACCAGCAGGACCGTTATGACCCGCATGCCCCGCAGTCCTGGCACAGTGCCAAATAGCGATGTCAAGAATGAGCCTCGACGGACCAGGAAAGGTGCCCCTCACCGTCAAAGGAGTCTATTTCAACATGCGTTACCATTGTGTTACATCCACTCCGCTCAGGCTCATGCGTCAGCTTGGGGCTCGATAAATCACGGCCAAAACGGTGCTGAGCGTCTGACCGTCGTCATTGGTGGCCACCACGTCGATAACGTTGGGACCCTCGTCTAACCGGACGATACTGGAAAAGTAACCGAAACGATCTACGGGTACTGACCTGCCGTTGATGCTCACTATGGCGCCTGGGCCGGTGCGCCCGGACAACGGCAGAGACGGAATCGAGACGACGCTTTCGTTCGCAGGCTCGGTGACCAGCAGCAGGAAGGGTAGCGCAAGGGAGGTCACCCGGCGCGTTACCCGGCGCCGGTCTCCGGCGTCGCTCTCGGCCATGATGACGACATCGTTCTCGGCTGGTTCCAGGGCAACACTCACCCGGAATCCACCCTCCGCATCAACAGCGGTCTCCTGGCCTGACACAAATACCCTGGCGCCCGGAACGGTCTGTCCGTAGACAACCACCGAACTTCCCGAAACGGTGCTATCGTCCTCCGGTGCGTAAACGAGGAGCATGAGTCCGCCAGGGTTTTCGGTGGGAGGAGGCGTAGGAGGCGATGTAGGGAGAGCCGTGGTCGGAGTTGCTACTACCGCGGTTGGCTCCGGCGCAACGGTGGGGGCCGGAGTGGGAGTGGCCGCAGGGGTCAGGGCTTGGGTCGGGCCGGGCGTGGGGTCAGGAGCGATCCCCTGCTCAAGCTCGGGCGAAGGCATGGGCGTCGCGGTGGGAGAAGTGGTGGATGCGAGAGTAGGTTCAGGAGTTCCAGCGGGGTGCGTTGCCGTTGGGTTCGCGCGGGGCACCTGGGTCACGCAGGCCGCTAGCAGGAGCACCGCAAGTGTGATAACCGGCAATGCCAAATGCCTGCAGCTGGCGACAGCGCGGCAAAGACGCGAGGCACGGGCAAGTGTCAATTCTGCCTTCTCACTGGTCCCGCAACGGCATGGCCAGTAGGAAAGCCGTATGGTGTCCCTCCTGCGGCTCGGGAACAGACTCGACGGTCAGTTGTCCTCCGCAGTGGCGAGCCAGGGTGCGGGCGATGAAGAGGCCCAGGCCAGAACTGGTCTTTTCCTCCCTTCGTCCCACCTCAGGGGTCCAACCTCGCTCGAAGAGGAACTCGAGGTACTGGGTCGGTATGCCCGGACCATCGTCCCATACATTGACATTGAAGTGGGTCCCGGTCCTGGTCAGCGATACCTCTACCTGCCTCCGGGCATGGGTCACAGCATTGTCGACCAGATTGGCGACGATGTGCTCAATGGCATGGGAGTTGGATGAGACCATTCCGAAATCTTGTGGCTCGGCCCACCAACTGATTTCCTTGTTGATCTCCCGGGCGACGGGCACGTAGCGCTCGACTATGCGGCGGACGACCTCTGCCGGTTCAACCGGAGTACTGTCCAGCGGTTCGCCAGGGGCTTCCGACTGGACCAGGACCTGAATGTTGGACAGCATGAGCCGATAGTTGACGGCCTGGCGTTCGATTTCGTCGAGGAGCTCCATAACCTCCGGGTCAGTTGCCTGGCCAGAGGCACGGAGGGCGGCGCGCAACTCCCGCTGCCTCCCGGTAATGCGGCGAAGGGGACGGCCCAGGTCGTGGTCGAACTCGTTGAAGAAGCCCATGGTGACCTCGCGCCAGTGGCCGCCCTGGTCCAGGTCGCTGGTTTCTGCGCCGCTGCGTCCGCGGGTCAGCAGCGAGGCGGCGAACAGGCCGACTGCGGCCACGGACAGCCCGACAATCAGCAGAATGCCGCCGATGTACCCGAGGGGCTCCACGGCCCAGAGACTGTCGAAGGCGGCGGCGCCGACAAATGGTGATAGAAGCAGGCATACGATTCCGGTGGCGACGATGAACAGTGACACCGCGAGCACCAGCAACTGAGGCCTGGAGAACCTGGTCGCCGATGGCCCTATCAGAGGCAGCTGGGCCATGTTGTTCCTACACCGGACAGCAAGGATCAACTCGTAGGGGGGGTCAGGCGATAGCCCTTGTCCCGAACGTTTAGGATGAGCTCGCCGGAGCCAAACCTTACGCCCAGTGCCCTTCCCAGGGAGTCCTTTATCTCCCGGATGCGGACCCGGAGGGATGCGCGGGGATCTTCGCCTTCGGAGAAACGCTCCAGGTGGGAGAAGGGCACCAGTTCGCCTGGACTGCGATGCCAGGCAGACGCCAGTTCCCGGAGAATCTCGAATTTCATTCCCTGGATGTCGTTAACTGTGCGCCCGCCCGATTCGCTCTCGACCAGGACGGAGCGGGAGGTGAGGTCCAGCACGACCCCACCACCAATAGCGATGCGTTCGGCGGAGGCGCCCATGAGTCGACGCAAGCGTAGGACGACCTCGTCGGTGCCCGCCAGTTTGTCTATAAAGTCGACGGGGGCATCCCACTTGAGCGTTCCCCGCACCGCGGTCTCCCGCTCAGGTCCCTGAGCGTACTGAGTGAAAATAAGCACAGGTAGTCGTGGCCAGCGGTTAACGATTTCCCCGAGGATTTCCAGGCCCTTGAAGCGGTCGTCCCGGTGATCGCCGAATCGGACATCCAGAAGGACGGCATCCGGGCGCAGGTCTTCGATGTCCCACATGGCGGAGGCCTCAAATTCCTCACCAACCTGTTCTCCGGGGGTGGGCGTCACCACCGCAGTGCGCCATCCCTCCTCCTCCAAGCGCTGGCAAACCGTTCGGAGTATCGAGGAGTCTGCTTCGTCGTCCACTATCAGAATTTTCTGCGCAGGCCGATTCGCGGTCATGGCGTTCACCCCTGCCCAACTATTGTACCCATACCATTCTATCAAACCACAGTATTGGGGTTAGGAAAATCGGGCCGAAGACCATCGCCAGTTGGTTGACAAGGTTCAGGGCCTCTATAGAATTGGCTTGGTGGCAGGCTGAAATGGGCCGAAGGGACCTTATTTGAGAGGCAGAATTCCCCACGTAGAAGACGGGAGATGGATGGAGCTCAACCAACATGCCAGTCCCTGGATCTGCGATATGGTAAACAGATCCGGCAGCCTTGTTGCACAACGCGTGAGAGAGTAGGGTTGGGGCAGGACAGGATTTGAGATGGGCAACCGGCAATTGAAAAAGCCCAGCCTACGAAATCAAGCCACTCTCAGGAATTAAAGGATTCCTAGTCCGGACAATAGAGGAAGGTATGCCCCTAGAACTCAGCGAGGCGGAACTTCTGGAACTGGCCCGCAGGTTCAGCTTCCGTAGCCGAATTGACAAGAATATCGTCACTGGGCCCATCATGGTCTGGGGCCGCGGGTCGGTGGTGCGGGACGTTAACGGCAAAGAGTACCTGGACTTCAACTCCGGGCAGATGTGTGCCGCCCTGGGGCACAACCACCCGAGGATCGTGCAGGCGCTGCACGAGAGTGGCGACACACTGATCCACAGCCACATGAGCATGTTCAACGACCGGGAGATTATCCTGGCGGCGCGGTTGGCAGAGATATCTCCCGAGGGGATGAATCGCTCGATGTTCCTGACCTCGGGCAGCGACTCCAACGAGGCGGCCATGGCCATCGCGAAGCGATACACCGGGGGGTACGAAATCGCAAGCCCGGCGGTCAGCTTCCACGGAATGAATGACTCCACCCGGGCCGTCACCTTCTCCGGATGGCACGAAGGCTACGGGCCCTATGCGCCCGGTCACTACCCTATCATCGCTCCCTATCGCTACCGGTGCCGGTTCTGCCATGACCGCCCTGCCTGCGATTACTCATGCCTGGACACGAGCTTCGAGCTGCTGGATGCGCAGGCGGACGGGCCCCTCGCAGGCGTGATCACGGAGCCGCTGTTCAGCGCAGGCGGGGTGATTGACCTGCCGACGGGCTGGCTGGCGGAGCTGAAACGGCGTTGCGAGGCAAGGGGTGCGTTGCTGATCGTGGACGAGGCGCAGACCGGGCTGGCCAAGCTCGGCACGATGTGGGCCTTTGAGCAGGAGGGTGTAGTTCCCGACATTTTCACGATCTCCAAGCACTTTGGCGGTGGGGTGGCTATCAGCGCGACCATCACCACCGATGACATTGAAGAGAAGGCCTCGGAGACGGGCCTGGTGGTGGGCCACTCGCACTCCAACGACCCCATGCCCTGCCACGCTGCCATCGCCAGCATCGACATCATCTTGGAGGAGATGCTGACCGATGTCGCCCTGCGCATCGGTGCCTATTGGCGGGAGCACCTGGAGCGGCTGTCCTCGATGCACGAAATCATCGGCGACATACGGGGCCGAGGACTGCTGCAGGGGATCGAGTTGGTGACGGACCGGGAGACCCGGGAACCGGCCTACGCCCAGGGGCGGGAGGTTGGGCGCCGGTGCCTCGAGAGCGGGCTCATCATGAGTCTGCGAAGGGGAGGATCGGTGTTCCGGTTCGTGCCACCGTTCACGACGACGGAGGCGCAGATGGACGAGGCTGCGGAGATCCTGGACGAAGCGCTCGGTGCAGTGGGTGGTTAACAGGACGCCGCTACAGGCACTGTTGCCTCTTACCTTCAGTCGTCCGGCATCTCGTGGAAAGGTTGGCCGCGTGTGAGTACTACGTGGGTGTGGTGAGCCAGCGCACTTTGGGGTCTATGGCCGATGAGGTGGCCCCGCCCAGGGATGTGGTGGGGATATTCTGGTTAGGCCCGCCCTACAGCTTCTGCCGTTATGCGGCCCAACGGGGACTTGACCCTACGTTTGTAAGGGAGATGGAACAGGCATTCTTGTCGGCGATGGGCGACGACGAGGTGGAACAGGCGGTGCGCTATCGCAGGGCGTGCAACAACTTAATTTTGGGTCATCGAAAGTGACTGGGAGCGGTTCGATCAGGCTTCCGTCTCGGAGGCTCTGGTGTAACCGCTCCCGCCTAGGTGCTACCGTCGCTGCCGGAGGCGTTGCGCAGGATGTCCTCCAGGACGTTGTCGATGACTGGATCCAGTTCCACTGCGGGTTCGAAGGGGGTGTAGTTGAAATCGGTCCGGGCCCGGTCAATCAGTTCCTTGGCGGTGGGGTTGGTGCTCCCAATCTTTTCCAGGGTATCGCCCAGTTCCTGCGATTCGGCCTCGCCCAAGGAACGGAGCTCGGAAAGGTCGAAGTCCAGGCCGAAGATCGAGTTGATGCGGCGCATGATGTCGTAGAAGGAGCGATGGTCCCGGCTGATGCCAACAGGGTCATTGTTCGAGGTCAGGAAGGGATACATCGGGGCCATGGCCCCCAGGCGGAACATCTCCACATCCGGGTGTTGAAAGTGGGCTACGGTGATCAGCGCCATAGCGATGGTGGGGCCGTTGCGACTCTGGGTGCCGTAATTGGAAAAGCGGACGCCCAGTTTGTCCATGGCGGGGCGCATGCCGGCCTGGCTGAAGATACAGCTTACGCTGCGCTCCATGTCGGGGGGTGCGGCACCGTTATATCCCTCGACGGCCACGGTCTGGGAGACACCCAGCTGTTTTACGGCCTGGAAGAACGAGTCAGCGTAGATGTCGAGCCGGAACCAGGGTTCCTCCCCAAGAAAGACTATGAGACCGTTTCCGGCGTCATAGAAACTGTTCTCGCGACGCATCTCTGTGTCGGGGAGACCGTCCCGATATGCAACCCTGGGTCGGTAGGTATCGTGGGTGCCCGGAACCTGGAAGGGATAGCAGAGCTTGGCCACGTCCGGTCCCATGGTCCCGATGCGTCTGGCCTGCAGTTTTTCGATAATGTAGCGGGGCAGGCCGCTGGAAATTTCTCCGCCGTCAGACCACTGACGACGCCAGCCGGCGATGAGGTAGCGAGCGTCGGGGGTGGGCTGCAGGTCTAGCAGATCGTCAGCCATTGACCGACACTCCTTTCGCCAACGTAGGTAGGTGAACCATAATTTTGCCAGAGACGGGACGCTGGTGCAAATTGGCACGCTCAATGGTGCTGAAATTCGTCAAAAGTGGTGCTGGGTTGTAGCCACTTTGTTGACAATCACCGCGTGAATTCTAGTAAGATAAAAAATGTGTGGTTGATGGGGAATTAGGTGGATGAGTCCCAGTAGCTCAGGGGACAGAGCGGCTGCCTTCTAAGCAGCGGGTCGCGGGTTCGAATCCTGCCTGGGACGCCAAAACAGCTACGAATCAGCCTGGATCCCTAGCTAAATCAGGGGAATCCAGGATACGGAGAGTCGCCGGAAAAGGCGGCTTTTTTGTTGGAAAAACCCATATCCAACCCGCTGCCTGCAAAGACTGACAAATCGGCTCCAACCTCCCTGCTTGCCTGACAGACACTTATCCGAATCGAGGCAAGTACGTACTATGAGTGGTATGAAAACGAGGCGGAGCCGGAAGGCAGTCAGGGAGAGTCTGGAGCTGGCAAAGCTGGCCCAGCGGTACGAGATTCACAACCGCTCGGACGGCAAGTCCCCCCGGACGGTCCAGTGGTACAACGAGACGGTGGAGGTGTTCACCGGCTGGCTGGAGAGCGAGGGCCTGTCCACCCGCGTGGACGACGTGGGCGAGGACGAGGCCCGGCTGTTCATCCTGCATCTGCAGGAGCGCAGGGGCCTGTGGGGGAAGGCGTCCAGCCACACGGTGAACAACCGGGTCCGGGCGCTCAGGGCCTTCTTCAACTGGCTCTACCGGCAGGGCTACACCGGGATCGATCGGCAGTACCTGGAAACGCCCTTCTTTGGTTCCAGACGGATGAAGGCCAGGCTGGACCGGCGTAGGATACGGGTGAGCCGGAAGCGGGTGCAGCGGCTGATGCGCGCCATGGGGCGTCGGGCCATCTACCGGCGGCCTGGCATCAGCCGCAGGTCGCCGAAGTACCCGGTCTACCCCTACCTGCTGCGGAATGTGAGAACCACCCGACCCAACCAGATGTAGACCGCGGACATCACCTACCTGTCCATGGCCCTTGGGTCCTCTACCTCGCGGCGGTGATGAATTAGCACAGCAGGTACGTGCTGGCCTGGCGTCTGCACAACACATTGGAGGCCGACTACTGCGCCGAGGCGCTGGAGGAGGCCCTGGGCTAACAGACTCCGGCCGGGGCGCCCCCGGGGCACCAGGAAGCCATAGCAGAGGAGTCTAACCGAAGGAGGTGCTCACCGGAACGAGGGACCCAACCTCTGGCAGGAGAGCCGAGATTCTCACTAGACCCCGCCCTGATCCTGCCCAAATAATTGGGTCCACCTCACACGCGGGGGGGGCCGCCCTACCCATCTCCACTATGTCTCCATATCAGGTCTGGCGCTCGGGGCCTAATCTGGGGCCCAGGAGATCGTAAACTTCAAACGCACGATCACTCCCACAACCCCTCCCTGGCTACCGCCTTCCTTCGATCAGTCGATCAGTTTTGGGATGCAGCCTTGGTGCCGTACTCGTTGGTCGGGTCGCGGTAGATCGAGTGGTAGTGGCCTCCACCCCCGACCGCTCCCTGGCTCGACAGCTCGATTATGAGCGTTGGACCCTGGATGCGGTAGTAGACCGAGCCTCCCCCTTCCGCGTTTCCGTTCCATGCGAAGTAGGTATCGTCTAGGTCAGCATCTACCTCGGCCAGCCTGGCCCGGCGACTTTCGTCGTCGAGCATGCCGAGCCAGAGATCGATCACGCCGAGCAGCGACTGTCTGTGGGACTCGTTCCATCCTGAGATCGGCGCTCCTTCCAGGGCCGGTATGAACCCATCCTGGCCCGCGCCCGTCCACACCTCCTGCGGCCTGGTCTCCACGGTGGCGAGTTTTTGCGTGTCCCCGTCCAGCGAGTTGAAGAGTGCCAGCCCCGCTTGGATAAATGGATCGAGAGGCGCCACCGTGGAGCCGCCTTCCGTGAACGACGACGGCTCGACTCCCATGAACGTCGGGGACATGTAGCTCCTTCCGTCAGCTACCGTGACGTTTATTGCTAGGTGATGGCCTCCGAATTGCCAGCCCCAGACTTCGGTCTCGGATGGCTCGCCGAAGAATGCGAGCCAGTAGTTCTCGGAGCTCCAGCCAAGCATCAATGAGCGGATGGACCTCGAGAGCTCCCGGTCAGCCCCCACAATTCCAGCCGTGATCCCGTAGCCATGATCGCTCAGCGCGGTCGAGAGGAAGCTCACGAGGGCGGCGTTCTGCTCTTCGTCGAGGTCCCCGACCCGGACACCGTTTCGGCTGCCTCCCACCGGGCCGACCGGCAGGTTCGTCCAGTTGGAACGCACGGGATCCGCAAACTCGTACATGGCCGCCGACCTCTGGTCTTCGCTGAGCGTTGAGATGAAGGCATTGGCGGCCTCCACAGCCGACTCGTCGGGGTTCGCGGGCTTGTCCGCCAGGTACCAATCGTCCGAGACGGTACACATGGCCGAAACGACCAATACGCCGGCAGCGACTATCAGGACGACGACAAACAGGACGGCCCCCCAAAGCCAAGCTCTGCGTGACCGGATCATGGGAGCACCTCGTGTTTTAGACTTCTGATTTCTGTATCGATGGATGCCCCCGGGCGTTCTCTCAGCGCAGCGAGACATCCTCGTTCAACCAACTCCCCGTCAATTCCATGGCCGTGCACTAGTCGAATCCTCACGTTCCCGCTTCCTCCTCGTATTCCTCCTGACGCTCCATCCAGTAGCCGACGCGCCGCCTGGTGAAAATGTAGGTGGGGTCTTCCGGATCGTCGCGCAGCTTACGACGCAGCCGCTTCACGTAGGTGCGCACTGGACCCGATCCTCCGGAGTTGTCCTGGCCCCAGACTCGGTTCAGGAGCTGCTCGTGGGTCAGGAGGCGATCCGCATTGGCCGACAACTCGGCTAGCAGACGGTACTCCAGGGGAGTGAGATTGACCGGATCTCCGGCAACAGTCACGCTGCGCCTGACGTAGTCGACTACCAGGTCGCCCTGCACGTAGGGGTCGCCGGGAGGATTGAACGAGGACGGGTCCTGCCTTCGCAGGGCCGCCTGTATCCTCGCCTCGAGCTCGGTCGGTGAGAAGGGCTTTACGATGTAGTCGGTAGCACCCCGCTTAAAGGCATTGGCGATCAGCTGGTCCTGGCCGTAAGCGGATAGGAAGATGACCGGCACCTTGGCCATGTCTTTGACGAGATCCATCAGCTGGATACCGTTGGTGCCGGGCAGCATCATGTCCAACAGGGCCAGGTGCGGAGTCTCGTTCTCGATCAAGCGCGACACCTCTCCGGGGTCGGCGGTAACGGTTACCTTGTAGCCCACCTTGGAGAGCACATCCCTTACGTACCTGAGTGTGTCGGGATCGTCGTCCACCACGAGGATGCGAGGCCGAGCCGTTTCCGAACTTGGGGCGCGGCCAATGGAAGTCAACGGCTGCCTGTGGACAGGAATATCGGCCGTGCCGCTCGTCGGCAGCGTGAAGGTGAACCGTGCGCCCAGGCCGGGCCCATCGCTCTCGCCCCATATGCGTCCGCCGTGGGCTTCCACTATCCCCTTGCAGATCGCCAGACCCAGGCCTGTGTCGCTTTCCTCCTCCTCGGCGTGGAGCCGAGAGAACTTTCGAAACAGGTGGGGCAGCCGGTCGGCATGGATGCCCCGGCCCTCGTCAATGACCGAGACCCTGACGAACGGACCCTCTGCCTCGGCGGAGACTCTGATAATGGACGACTCTGGAGAGTGCTTTGTAGCGTTGGACAACAAGTTGCCTATCACCTGGACGATGCGACGCCGGTCCGCCATCACGGCGGGCAGGTTTAGCGGGATCTCGATGCGTATGTTGTTCCTGGCGTCTCCTATCATGTAGGTGCTCTTCGCCTCGTCCACCAGTCCAGTCAACTCCGCCGGCGCGGGGTAGACCGAAAGGCTGCCCGTCTGGATTCTGGCTACGTCGAGAAGATCGCCTATAAGGTCCCTCATCCGGTCGGTCTGCATGTCGATGATCCGGTGAAACTGTGAGACCTCGGCGGGGTCCAGGGAGGCCGATGAATCCAGTAGGTTTGTCACCGCGCCCTTGACGGAGGTCAACGGGGTGCGCAGCTCGTGGCTTACGGTGGCCAGAAATTCCGCTCTCAACCGCTCCAACTCCTCCAAGGGTGACATGTCCTGCAGCGTGATCACGAAGGTATCGACGCTTCCATCCCCGGCGCGTATCGGAGTCGCGTTCATCAGGACGGTGAGACTGCCTCCATTGGGAGTCTCTATTGCTATCTCCTCGACCCTGATTCTCTCGCCGGCGCTCATCAATCCTTGCAGCGGGATCTCCGCTACCGGCACCTCGGTGCCGTTGGCCCGTCGGACCACTGCCGTTTCCAGCACCTCCTTTATTGTGCCGGTCCTAGGTTCCAACTCCCCGGCCATCCTCATGATCTCGCGGTTGTAAGATGCCAGCTCACCGCTCCTGGCGTTGAATACCAGCACGCCGACCGGGGAAGTGTCGATCAGCGTCTCCATGTCCGTCCTGGCGCGCTGCTCCTCCCGGTACCTCCGGGCGTTGGTGATGACCAGCGCCGCTTGGGAGGCGAACATCACGACGAGGTCTTCGTCCTCCTGCGTGAACTCGCTAACCTCCTCGCCCTTGGACAGGTAGATGGTGCCGATCCCGACTCCCGTGTGCCGGACCGGCGCCACCAGTAGTGATGACACGGGCACGGAGGGGAGAAATTCTGGCATCCCCAGCACCTGTATGTGAGCGCCCACATCCGCCACCCGCAGGGGCGTCTCCAGCCCAGACAGGAACTGGAATAACTGCTGGCCCTGGGGCATGTCCCACAGTCCCTGGTGCTCTTCGCGGGTCATCCCCGAGACGATGAAGTACGGCGGTTCAGCGCCGTCGCCGAAGACGGTCAGGGCTCCATACCGTGCGCCGGTGAGTGTCCGCGCGCTGTCTACCACCTCCTGGAGCACGCTGTCGAAGTCCAGGCTCTCATTGATGCGTAGGCTCGCTTGGCTCAGGCGGGACAGCCGTTCCCGCAGCGACTGTATCTCTCTATCGCGTTCGTCTTCGTACGCCATCCTCCCTCCTTAAACCCGACGTTCCGACCAGCCACGAGGCCGGTTCGCAAACTCCCGCAATACGGGAGCTACTGCCGCAACTTGTCTGATTTTACCATCAAATGGTGAAAATACACAGAAATTGCTATCGAATTGGACCTAATATACACAGTTTGTTCACATAACATCTGTATCTTAATCAATTGAACTTCGACAGGGAATTGGGTTGTTTTGTGTGCCATCAGTAGTCCAGCAGGGAACTTAGGAATTTGGGGATGGTTAACCCGCTGGTCATTGGAAGTGGAAGAGCGTCGCCGCTGGCTGCTCTCCCCCCCCGATTTCGTCCGCGCCCTTGCCGGAGCTTCCCTGTGAGCATTCCTGACAGGCGCCATGTCGGCCTCCGGGCGCATCGTCGTGCCGGGGCCCTTTGCGGCCGCTCAAATAGAGTTTTGGCCGTCCGACCAATTCCCCGGAGCGACGATGACGCAGGCTAACGACGAAGCAAATACCTGGGGGGCCCGCACGCACAGGCCGGGCCCCGAGACCTCCCCAGCGTCGGCCCTTTCGTCCGTGTTCCCTTCACATTCTGCAACTCGTGCCTGCTCGCCGCGCCAGGCGACAGCCATGCCGCCAGGCTACATGACCGCGAGTTCGCGGAA
Organism: Dehalococcoidia bacterium; assembly: GCA_965208825.1. GTDB lineage: Bacteria > Chloroflexota > Dehalococcoidia > Lucifugimonadales > UBA3495 > VXOI01. Next base: position 860,365 of record CBDBPP010000005.1, on the reverse strand, counting down.
CCCCGTAAATGCTGGGCAAACTGCATTCAGGAAACTGCAGCCCGTTGTCGGACTGCCGGCCCTCTCCACCCTGATCTCGAGTTCCCCGGCGCTCGCGCAAACGCCCCCCGTCACGGTGAACTCCGGCAAGGCGAGCTACGTCGTCGTCGAGGAGAGGGTGACCCTGAGCGCCGCCCCCGAGCGTTCGGTAACCATACCCATCACCGCGACCAACGAGGGCGGCGTCACGGCCGCCGACTACTGGTGCGTTCCCAACAAACCCACGGTCTGCACGGGAGAGACCGACAAATACTTCACCATCCACGCGACCCGGGACCCAGGGGGCGAGGACTTGGAGTCGGTTCTGCGGGGCTTCGGCTCCACCATGCCCCACGCGGTGACCGAGGGCGCCACCGGCGAGGCAACCGTCTTCATCATCATGGAAGTGCCCTTGCGGTCGGACCTGCACCCGCCTCCCGTCCAGCCAGCGGCCACGAAGGACCAGGTGACGCTCACCCTGCACCGCAACGGAAGGCTCTTTCACCTGCTGGGCTACCGACCCTGTCGGTCCCTTGACGGCGGAAATGTCGAGTTCCTGGAGTGGCTGGTCCCCACAGAGTGCGAATGGAGCGTCGGCGCCGGCCACGATACGTACGTCGATACCGACGTGCTGCCCGGCGCCACGTATGGCTACCGGATACGCGCGGTCAACAATCAGAGTATGAGCCAGCGACCCGCAAAGGCGTTCAGCGTGCATACGGCCGCCTCACGAGGCGCTTTTCCTTTCTCGCAATCCTGGGAGTCGTTGCTGGGATCGGCAGGCCTTTCGGCGAATCGCGCCGGTCCGCGAACTGTGCGCCGCAGCCATTTCCTGTCCAATTCCCGGTGTGTTGCCCGTCGAGACGGTTGCGCCCGGCGAAATACCCGCCCATCCGCCCCGGAGGAACGAGGGCGATGTCCGGTAAGCGTCTGCTCTCCCGATGCGTCCCAACAATTGCCGCCCGGCCAAAGGGTGCCGGAGCGCCATCACCCACATCATGACATAAGAGGTACCCAATGAGGATGGTAAACCCAATCAAATCGAGAAAGTACGTCGCCGGAGCGCTGCTGCTATTCATCATGCTGCTCGCGGCTGCCCCGGCGCTCGCCCAGGCGTCCAACACCGCCGTTCAGGTGAGCTTCGACTCGTCGGCCTACGCCCTGGATGAAGGGGCGAAGGCCACGGTGACGGTGTCCCTGGACCAGGACCCCGGGCGGACCGTGACCATCCCGCTGACGACGACGCACCTGACGGGGGCTACCGAAGCTGACTACTCCTGGGTGCCCGACGACATCACCTTCAAGAGCGGCGAGACGGAGAAGACCTTCGAATTCAGGGCAAACCCGGACAGAGTGGAGGACGACGGGGAGGCGGTGCGCCTGGGCTTCGGTTCCACGCTGCCCGCCGACGTCAGCACAGGCTCCATCAGTGAGACCACAGTAAGCATCGCCGACGTCAGCTATGCGCAAGGGTTGGTGAACGGCTCCCCCTACCCTCTTGGATGGCCATTCGGTATGCCCCAAGGCATTTGGTCAGACGGCACCACAATGTGGGTGGTGAACTCACGCCCAAGGGTGCATCGTGGAATATACGCCTACAATATTGCGGACTGGACCCGGGACCCGAGCAAGGACTTCTCATTCTTTCAACTGCAAAGATGGCTCGGGTTTGGTGTCGTGCCCGATGGCATCTGGTCGAACGGCAGCATCTTATGGGTCGACACTCGCAGAAGTAACTCTGCATCTCAACGCCAAATTCTGGCGTACAGCTTGCGCGGCAAGAACCGGGTTCCGAGCATGGACATGTGGAACATGCCGGGCTCGGGAGACATCTGGTCCGACGGCTTCACCATGTGGATGCTGGAGAATTCGACTATATACGCTGTCGATATGTTCAGCAGACAACGGGTCCCAGACAAGGAATTCGGCAGCCTGTTATACGGGCCGGGCCGCCCGTCACTAGATAATCCTCAGAACCCCTTGGGCATCTGGTCGAACGGGACCACCATGTGGGCGGCCGAATTCACCGGCGACCCCAATCGACGCAAAGACATCTACGCATACAATATGTCTGACAAGCAGCGGGACCCGAGCAAGGACATAGATGGCATAAATTGGTCGGGCAATGATCGCGCCACCTCCATCTGGTCGGACGGCGCCGTCATGTGGGTGGCGGACAAGGCGGATGATGCACTCTACGTGTACCACTCTCCCTCCCCCACCGTGGCCGAGGAGCCTGACGACGGACCGCTGACGGCCAGCTTCCACGAAGTGCCGACATCCCACAGAGGTAGGAAACCCTTCCGCATCCTGCTGCGTTTCAGCGATGACCCCAGTGTCGGTTTCAGCACTATGCGTGACCGCGCCTTTCAGGTGACCGGCGGCCGGGTGACCAGCGCGCGACGGCTGTTCAATGGCCGGAACGACCAGTGGGAGATCGTCTTTAGGCCGTCCGGCTCCGCGAACATGACGATCACTCTTCCGGCCACCACCAACTGCTCGGCTCAGGGTGCGATCTGCATGGCCGACGGCAGGATGCTAAGCAACTCCAACATGGTCATCGTGAGTGGCACGTCGAACAATCGCGCCACCGGCGCTCCCACCATTTCGGGAACGCCCAGGGTGGGCCAGACCCTCAGTGCATCCACAGCTGACATACGCGACGCCGACGGCCTCTCCCGCGTCAGATATTCCTACCAGTGGCTGCGCGACGGAAACAGCATCATCGGCGCCACCGCAAGCACCTACACCCTGGTGGCTACCGACCAGGGCAAGGCTATCAGCGTGCGAGTGACATTCAACGACGACCTTGCCAATGCCGAGACCCTGACCAGCGCGGGGACATCTGCGGTGGTCCCTAGGTCGCTCCCACTGACGGCCAGCTTCCACGACTTACCCACGACCCATGACGGGAGCGCCGCGTTCACCTTCGAGACGCGCTTCAGCGAAGCCCCTACCATCTCTGCGGAATCGCTGCGGACCCAGGCCTTCAAGGTCACCGGCGGCTCGGTGACCGGTGCGGGGCGTCTGGTGACGGGCAAGAACCTCCGGTGGGAGATCACCGTGCCCCCATCCGTCAGAGGTACGGTGACGGTCACTCTCCCCATCACCACCGGCTGTACGGACAAGGGCGCCATCTGCACTTCGGACGGCAGGAAGCTTTCGACACCGGTGCGGCTCGAGGTGCGCGGCCCAAACTCCCGCGATGTCACCACCAACAACCGGGCGACGGGAGCTCCCACCATCAGCGGCACGGCCCAGGTGAGAGAGACGCTGACCGCGTCCACGTCGGGCATCGCCGATTCCGACGGCCTGACCGAGGCCACCTTCGCCTACCAGTGGCTGCGTCGGGACGGAAACACGGACACCGACATCAGCGGCGCGACTGCTAGTACCTACACCCTGGTGGACGCCGATGATGGCAAGACCATCAAGGTGCGTGTCTCCTTCACCGACGACAACGGCAACGCTGAAGAGCTGACCAGCGCGGCAACAGCTACGGTGGCCGGTGGGCTGGCCCTGCTGACGGCCACCGTCCATGATAAGCCGTCCAGCCACGACTCGAGCAGCGTGTTCACCTTCGAACTGCGCTTCAGCGAGAACATTCCGGTCAGCTACAGGACCCTGCGGGACGACGCGTTCACGGTGGTCGGTGGCGACGTGGTCAAGGTGCGGCGACTGGAGCAGGGCAGCAACGTCCGGTGGGAGATCAGCGTGGAGCCGACCGAGAACTGGACGGTGACCCTCACGCTGCCGGCCACCACGGACTGCACGGCCACGGGTGCGATCTGCACAGAGGACGGCCGGATGCTGTCCGACTCAGTGTCGGTTGCGGTGGCTGGGCCCGGGTCCTCGGCCAACACGGCGGCCACCGGTGCGCCGACCATCTCAGGCACCGCCCGGGTGGGCGAGATGCTGACCGCGTCCACGTCTGGTATCAGCGACGCCAACGGCCTGACCAACGCCACCTTCGCCTACCAGTGGCTGCGCAACGACGGAAACACGGATACCGAAATCAGCGGCGCGACGGCTTCCACTTACAACCTGGTGGATGCCGACCAGGGCAAGACAATCAAGGTGAAGGTGAGCTTCACCGACGACGACGGCAACGCGGAGAGCCGGACCAGCGCGGCCACTGCCAGGGTGGACGCGCAGCCAAACAACCCGGCCACCGGCACTCCGAGCATCACCGGCACGGCGCGGGTGGGCGAGACGCTTACCGCGACCACGTCAGGTATCAGCGACTCCGACGGCCTGGACAACGCCACCTTTTCCTACCAGTGGGTGCGCAACGACGGAAACACGGACACCGACATCAGCGGCGCGACCGCATCTACCTACAACCTGGCGGGCACCGACCAGGGCAAGACCATCAAGGTGAAGGTGAGCTTCACCGACGACCGCGGCAATGCGGAGAGCCTGACCAGCGAGGCCTCTGAAACGGTGGAAGCGCGGCCCAACACCGCGGCGACAGGCGCGCCGAGCATCACCGGAACGGCCCGCGTGGACGAGACACTGACCGCGTCCACGTCGGGCATCAGCGACGCCGACGGCCTGACCAACGCCACCTTCTCTTACCAGTGGCTGCGCCGAGACGGAAACACGGACACCGACATCAGCGGCGCCACCGGCAGTTCCTACACCCTGGCGGAGGCCGATGAGGGCAAGACCATCAAGGTTAGGGTGTCATTCGCCGACGACTGGGGCAACGATGAGAGCCTGACCAGCGCCGCCACCGCCGAGGTGGCCGCGCCGCTCAACAGGCCGGCCACCGGCGCGCCCTCCATCACCGGCTCGGCCCGGGTGGGAGGGACGCTGACCGCGTCCACGTCGGGCATCAGCGATTCCGACGGCCTGGACGACGCCACCTTCTCATACCAGTGGATACGCAGAGATGGAGGGACCGACACCGACATCAGCGGCGCCACCGGCAGCACCTACACTCTGGTGGACGCCGACCAGGGCAAGACCATCAAGGTGAGGGTGTCATTCACCGACGACCGGGGCCACGATGAGAGCCGGACCAGCGCGGCGACGGGGACGATCCAGGCCAGCGCCGACACGCCGATCTGGTCGGCGGTGATGACTGTCAGGGACTTCGGCAGAGGCGACAAAGGCGCGGCGAGTTCCAGTCGGTTCTCGGACGAGTCCGGGGAATTCCGCATAAGCCGGCTGTGGCACTCCAGCTCGAGGAGGGAGCTCTACCTGGCATTCCAGGAACACATTACGGAGTATCAGAACCTGACGCTGCACGTTGGCGACTTGGAGTTGGCATTCCAGGAACGCGCCGGGGACTTCAGCTTCACCTTCACGGGTGTGGACGTAACCTGGACGGACGGCCAGACGGTCAACGTCAGCATCACCCGGCAGTGATGACCTGCACGCAATGGGTGAATCGGCCGTGACATCCCCATTCACGGCCTCGGGCGACTCTCAGTCAAGCATCCCCGCCGGCGACGGCGGGGATGTAGTCCGCGGGCACACTGACCGTCAGCGGACCGGGCGGGTAGGCCCTGAAGGAACGGGCGCCGTCCGCCAACTTCTGCCCCGCTTCGTCCGAAACCGGGCGAGGGAAGTTCCGAATATCACGGGGCGATCGTCCCATCGAAGAAGGGTCGGAATCTAGCCGGAGGAGAATGTTAATCCGTGAAGAAGCAACGACAAGCAGGCAGTCCGCACCACCACCCTGGGACGAGAAAGGGAACCGGAATTTCCGGCGCCATGGTGGCGCTTCTGCTGGTCGCCGTTATCGGCATGGGCTCGCTGTTGATTGGGTGCTCGACACCCCAGACTCCCGAGCAGGCAACCGCAGACCCCGGTAATCGTAGCGAGGCGGGTCTGACGCCCACGACGAACGCCATTCCAACGGCCTCCCCCGTTCCCATGCAGACGCCAACGAGCACGCCTGCGCCCGAGCCAACGGCGGCCCCCGTACCCACGCAGATGCCAACGAGCACACCTGCGCCCAAGCCAACGGCGGCGCCCGTGCCCACGCAGATCCCAACGAGCACGCCTGCGCCCGAGCCGACGGCGACCTCCGTACCCACGCAGATGCCAACAGGCACTCCTACGTCCGAGCCCGCTCCAACCTCCGCACCCAAACCGAACTCTCCGAAGGAGACCTTTACCTCAGTCAGCGCCGGCTGGCAACACACCTGCGGCGTGGGGTCCGGAGGCGCCGCCGTCTGCTGGGGCAGCAACGATCACGGCCGGGCCGAGCCGCCCGGTGGGGAATTCGCCTCGGTCAGCTCTGGCTGGATGCACTCCTGCGGCGTCAAGACCGACGGATACGTCGCCTGCTGGGGGCACGCTGGCTTTGGGGCCAACCCGCCGGACGGGGAGTTCGAAATGGTCGATGGCGGACATGCACATGCGTGCGGAGTCGGGACGGACGGCACCGTCGCCTGCTGGGGCGCCAATGACCTGGGACAGGCCGAGCCGCCGGAAGAGAAGTTCGTTTCCGTCAGCGCCGGAGGAGGATTCAACTGCGGGGTGAGGACGGATGGTACCGTCGCCTGCTGGGGTTCGAACGAGGAGGGCGAGTCCGAGCCGCCGGGTGGGGAGTTCCTCTCCGTCAGCGGGGGGGCCCTGTACACCTGTGGCGTGAAGGCCGACCGTACCGTCGTCTGCTGGGGTAGTAACATTGCCGGGGAGTCCACACCCCCGGGCGGGGAGTTCGTCTCCATCAGCGCCGGGTCCGTGCACGCCTGCGGCATCAAGACGGACGGTACCCTCGCATGCTGGGGTTGGAACGACTACGGGCAGACCCACCCGCCGGATGGGGAGTTCCTCTCGGTAAGCTGCGGGTATGCCCACACCTGCGGGGTGAGAGCGGACGGATCGGTCGTCTGCTGGGGCGCCGATGAATTCGGCGAGTCGACGCCGCCGGGCGGCGAATCCGGCTGAGTGGAAGAGTCCTTGGGGGCCCAATGTCGACGCGCCGCATCCAGCACAACGGAATCACCTACGCCTTTCCCGAAGACTTCAGACTTCCCAGAGCACCTCGTGTGCTTCAAGGAGGAGTTTGGCCTGCCATGGTCGGAGATCTCTCGACCCGTCGGGACCTACCCCCACACGATGTGGCGTTGGAAGGCTGACGAGGCCCGGCCCAACACCGAGCACATGATGGCCCCGCTTGAGGTCTCCGAAGACCTGGGCCTTGGCGACCTGTTTACCGATTGAAGTGCAAGAGAGAGCCTCACATAAGCACCGGCGGCGGCGCAGGAAAGGAGGGGATCGTGCTATTCGCATTGACCCACCAGAGAACTGTCCCCCCGGCATCCTCGGCGTGACGTCGCGCAGTCTTCTCAACGGACTGGTCGTGCGGCCCTTGCTTGACGTCGCAGCACCGGGGCGGACCTGGATGAATGTGCTCATACCGGCGTCTCTGCTCCCGGCCCTGACTGTGGCCTGCGGCGGGAATTCGGACTCCTCGCCGTCTACCGGAAGCTCGGCTGCCGACCACACCGAATCTGCCGATCATCTCCTGGGCCTGCAAGAATATGCCGAGTACACCTGTACCGACGGCGTTCCGAGGGACTGGCTAAACCCATCCGGCACGTGGGGCGAGGCCGCGCACAAGATCAAGCTGTTCCTGCCCCACCTCAAGGGCTACTAGGATCCGCTCTCCAGCTAGCGCAGGAAGCTAAATGAGGCAAGGGTCAAGTCATCCGAGGACTTGGCCGGTGCGCGAGGGAAAAGGACCAGGGGAGTCAAATGAAAGCGACCAGATGGCAGAGTTATGTCCGGAGTACTCTATTGAATGGTATCCGATCGTAGATGGCTCTGAGCTGCGGGAGCTCAGCTACAGGTATGACGAGAGATGTCTGGAGATCGCTGCGGGGTCGTAAACCCTCGACGCCCGCTGGCAGGACTTGCAGCCAAGCTGGGGCAATGACCACTCCTCGGAGCGCTGGGCCCTGCACGAAATACTGCGGGAAGGCGAGGGGATCGAGGCACTGGCATCCTGCCCTTGGGGCCCGGCCTCCTTCTTCCGCGAAGGAGCCAGCCGAATGGACCGGATGCGGTGGATCAAAAGCGTGGCCCTTTTCCCCGGAGAGAGGCTTATCCTTTTGAAATCGGGAATGGGTCCTCCGTCGACCACCGAAATGCCCCTGGACATCATCACTCCCGTGGAATACGACGCCGCTGATGACAGGACTACAGCCACCGGCCTGAGCCTCAGCAACTGGATGGGCAGCAAAGACGGCGGGGGCCTCAACAAGATAGAGGATGTCCGCGAAATGCAAGCCACCCTCCACGATGGATTTCGTGCCCGCTCAGGCGGAGCCAGAATTCGATGGCGCCTCTGAGTCGGCCGCGGCCCGGAGCTACGCTGGGATGAACAAGGCTCAGCGGATCGACACCCAATGGAGAGAGCGGTCGACCATGTGGGGCCACAACGAACCCGGCCCGTTGTAGCGCGTCATAAGGTCGCTGATGGCTAGCCTTACCGGCGAGAAGACGGACGTCTATCCCGGCGAGTTCCGGATGCTCCATGAAATCCTAGAGGAAGACGAGAGCATCGAATACTGGATGGGTGGCCGGTGGGGCGACGCCAGCGACTCTGACACCATGGCCCAGGCAGCAGGAAGGGCTGCCACCAGCATGGACTTGCGCGCGGCCTCCGAGGGTGGTCCCGGAGGGGGAATGCGTCGGTTCCTGACCGACGTACACGATGGTGTCGTGGTTGCCACGGAGCGGCGGGTCCTCATGCTGAACTCCGGTATGGTCAGCGAGCAGGTCGCGGAAAACCCTTATGCGGGCCTCCGGGTAGCCTACAACGGGGGGATGGTCAATGCGGGGGTCAAGCTGTCGGGCATAACTACGAGGACTACACCTTCTATTGGGACCACAATTCGAAGTCCATGATGAAATCCCGGGCCCGCCCCCTTTATGACGCCATCCGCAGACGTGCGGCGGCCGTCCCCGAAACAGAGAGGGGATAGCGACCGGGCAGGAGCGATGACAACGACAAGGGCGCGGATCGATTCTATGCCTGCCAGTAGGGATACCATGAAACGTAGCTCTTCGATTCTGGCACTTAGGCCGTATATCCTGCTGGCTGTTGCGTTCCTGGTGGCGTGCGATGGCGGAGAGTCAACCGAGCAAGCCATCCCCACCACCGATGGCGGCCAAACCACGGTACAGCCTACGTCCACCACCAACTCCGGCCCAGTGACCGGGCAGCTCACGCCCACCGAGGGGCGGGCGGCCGCAGGCTGCGCGACCCTCAGCAGCGGTCGACGCCACACCTGCGGGTTGCGGGAGGACAGCTCGGTGATGTGCTGGGGCGACAACCAGTATGGTCAGGCAAGCCCGCCGGAGAGAGAGACCGTCGCGGCCATCAGCAGCGGTCGGGGCCACCCCTGCGGGCTGCGGGAAGACGGCCCGGTGTTGTGCTGGGGAGATCTCCCGGTGGTGATTCATCCGTGATTCCAGGGCCGGTCCAGCAACTCCTCCTATTGGCATGAATTGACCCTATTTCCAAAGCGCTACTCCTGGCGCGGCACAGTTTTCTTTCATAGTCCGCGATACCCAATAAGGAGGTTCCTCAATGGCAAGCCTGTTTGTTGAACTTAGCCAGGGCAGCATCCATTCGTAGGAACCGGCAGATTCGATCTACTCCAGGGCCATGACCCGCATCTTTGGTCGGGTGGCCATGAGGGGGGCCGCCACCAGTGCGGAGGGCTGGATCCTCGCCGCCGCCGGGCTCTTGGGAGGCCTGGGAGCCATCTGGTTTATTGTCCTGCTCGTCGTGTGGATTGGCTCCCTCTTCGCTCTGCGGTTCGCCGCCCGCCGTTTTCCGCCAGCACAGCTGGCCGGGCTCTACCTCGCCTTCACTGCTATCGGAGGCGTGCTGACTTCCGCAAGTTGGGTGTAGTACGCCGGCGGCATCATGGTCGCGGCCTCCTGCTCACCGCCGGCATCTTCGGTGCTATGACCTCAACCGGCCTTACTACCAAGCGGGACCAGACCGGATTAGGGACCGTCTGTGCCGCGGGGCTGGTAGGCGTGGTCATCCTGATTGTGATCAACATCTTCATCGGCTCCCGAATCCTGTCGTGGGTGGTCACCATAGTCGCCCTGCCCATCTTCCTAGGCCTGACGGTCTACGAGGAGGCGTTGGAAGGGGACTCTCGCGCGGCCTGCACCATCGCCATCATAAGTGCGGTCAGACTATACCTGAACTTCCTGAACATCTTCCTGATCCTGCTGCGAATCATGGACTTCTTCGGTGGCGAAAATTAGACAGGCGCAACCTCTCCAGGAAACTCCCAATTAGGCAGGGATGCCGGGTTCAAATCCCGGTTTTTGAAGCCTTCCCGATTCCGCTGCCCGTCGCGAAGGACGGCTGCCTCATTTACTCTAGGCCGTGGGACGCTGGGGTAGCGTGTCCAAGGTGGCTGACACATACGACCACCTACCGCCACGCAACGAGGCCGGAAAGGTGATGTGCGTGCTCGCCGATTTGGAGGACGCCCTGGGCGATTGTACTTGAAGGCAGCTACTATTCGGTAATACAAAACCAGCAACATGCAATGAATGTGATTGCAAAGTATTAAAATCGAGATTCTGGCGTCAATTTGCGTGTATACTCCCTATCTCTGTGGTATTATCCTTCAACCTTGGAACCGGAAAGCTCCATTCAGCGGTCGGCTCGCAGCGTAGCACCCGTGCGTCGTCCGTGGGGGAACGCTGTGATACCATGCACCATTCGACAGAGCCACAGCAAGAAGTAAACGCCCTCCGCCGGCGTCTGACACAGTTGAGCGAGGCCAGCCTGCGCATCAACGAGAGCTTGGACTTCGACGAGGTGCTCCAAAGCGCGGTGGACAACGCCCGAGAGTTGACCAACGCCCGATACGCCGCGATGACCATTCTGGGGGATGAGGAGCAAGATCCCCACTTCATTGTCTCCGGAATGACCGAGGCGGAGCATCGCGGTCTGTGGGAGATGCCGGAGGGGCGCCGGTTTTTCGATTTTCTGAGCGGGCTGGATACCCCACTGCGGGTGGCCGATGTCGCGTCCCAATTTGCAATGCTGGGCATGCCGGAATTTCTACCCTCGGTAGCAGTTCCGTCGCTGTTGGTTGCTCCAATGAGGCACGGTGGGGCGATCTCCGGCACCATTTATCTGAGCAAGGGCGAGCAGGGCCAGGAGTTCTCCCAGGAGGACGAGGAGACACTGGTGATGTTCGCAAGCCAGGCGGCTCTGGTCATCGCAAACGCTCGTCAGCACCGAGATGATCAGCGGGCCAGGGCGGACCTGGAGGCACTGATCGACACCTCTCCAGTTGGTGTAGCAGTCCTCAATGCCAGGACGGGTGAGCTGGTATCGTACAACCGCGAGGCAGAGAGGATCGTAGGTTCCCTACACGACCCGGCCCGCCCATTGGCTGAACTCTTGGAGATCGCCTCGTTCCGGCGCGCCGATGGAAGCGAGTTCTCTCTGCGGGAATTGCCTCTTGCAGACGTGTTGACCACCGGACACAGAGTCCGGACTGAGGAAATCGTAATCAGGGTACCCGATGGGCGCAGCGTGGCCACCCTTATCAATGCCACGCCGATTTTGTCTCACGAAGGTGAGACCGTGTCTTTCGTCGTCACGATTCAGGACATGACACAGGTGGAAGAGCAGGAGCGCCTAAGGGCCGAGTTCCTGGCGATGGTGAGCCACGAGCTGCGTGCGCCGCTGACTTCGGTGAAGGGATCTGTTTCGAATCTGCTGGACCCCGCCGCTACTCTGGACCCTGCCGAGGTTACGCAGTTTCTTCGAATCATTGACTCCCAGTGCAACCGAATGAGAGACATGATAGGGGACCTACTGGACGTCGCTCGCATTGAAACGGGTGAACTGTCGGTTTCCCCGGTCCCCGTAGAGCTGGCAATACTGATCGACGAAGCCAAGAACATCTATATCAGCGGGGGCGGAAGGAGCAACATTCTCGCTGACATCCCCGTGAGCCTACCAGTCGTTATGGCAGACCAGCGCCGCATCGCCCAGGTAATCAACAACCTGCTCTCTAACGCCTCCAGGCACTCCTCCGAAACTACCCCTATAAAGATAACCAGTGGCTTGAATGAGACGCACGTCTGGGTTTCGGTCATCGACCATGGTCGAGGCATTCCTGCCGAGAGTCTGCCACACCTGTTTCGAAAGTTCTCACGATTTGAGGCGGAAGACCAGGGTGGGGATACGGGTTTGGGCCTAGCGATTTGCAAAGGGATAGTGGAAGCTCACGGTGGTCGCATCTGGGCGGAGAGCGATGGACCTGGGCTGGGTGCCCGATTCACCTTCACCCTGCCGGTCGCTGATTCGGCTTTATCGGCCGACCCCGCTGGGAGAGGCAGACCGGCAGCAGGCGACGCTGTTCCTGGCAACGCGGAAGGGCGACCTCGCATTCTGTTGGTAGACGATGATCCACAGATGCAGCGTTACATCCGGGACGTTCTATCCAAGGCTGGTTTCACTACGGTATCTACGGGCAACCCCACAGAGATTGCACAATTGCTGGAGCAAGAGGAGCCACATCTTGTTCTGATGGACCTTATGTTGCCGCAAACCGACGGTATCGAGCTGATGCAAACCATCCCCGGTCTGTCCGAAGTACCGGTCATTTTCCTGTCTGCATACGGTCAGGATCAGATTATCGCCAAGGCATTCGATATGGGCGCCGCCGACTACGTGGTCAAACCCTTCTCTTCCACCGAACTGACTGCCAGAATCCAGGCCACCCTACGCAGGCAGGACGCTATTCCCACCTTTTCGGCCATTAGGAAACCTTTTGTCATGGGTGACTTGGTCGTAGACTACACCCGGAAAAGAGCCTTCCTGTCCGACCAACAGGTCGATTTGACCGCGTTCGAATACCGAGTGCTGGCTGAGCTCTCGGCAAACCTGGGTCGCATTATGACTCATGAACAACTGGTTCAGCGGGTTTGGGGACACGAATACTCCGGGAATTCGGGACCGGTACGCGCTATCGTGAAGAGACTGCGTCGCAAGCTGGGAGACGAGGCGGGCAAACCCAAGTACATCTATACCAAGAGGCGCGTCGGATACTGGATGGAAAGAGATGAGTAGGCACGCCCTCTCTGCCACCGGAAAAGGCGTTCACTGAGCGGCGCAGGGCATTTCAGTCTCTTGATAATTCCTAACTTAGGTCGTCCCAATATCCTTTCCCGGTGGGACTTGCCATGGGCCCAATTATTTAAACAGGATCAGAGCCGAGTTAAGTGATAATCCCGGCTCTCCTGCCAGTGATTGGGCCTCCTGTTTCGTTGAACACCTCCTTCGGTTAGACTCCTCTGCAACGACTTCCTGATCCCCGAGGAACACCCCGGCCGGAGTCTTGTAGCCCAGGGCCTGGTGGGGCCTGAGCCCGTTGTACCACCGGAAGTAGTCCTCCAGTCCTCGCTGGGACTCCAAAACGCTGGCGTAGGCCTCCAGGGCCACCCTGGACTTGAAGGCCGGGCTGTGTTTCCTGCGTCCTTGCGACATTTCCTGCTCCCTCCGGAAGCAACCGCTACCCCCAGTTCAGGAGCTGGACTCTCACTGAACTACCTGTCCGAATTTCCGGGCCAACCTAAGTCCTCCGACAGGGACCGGAACTCCACCTCGCATGGTGCGGGACATTGATCACCTGCAGCTCGTATGTCAACTCTCTGGAGAGCCGGTCGATATGGGTGACCACCCGGGTGTCGCCTTTGACCACCAGTTCCAGGAGGCCGCCACCGTCTCTTGGCCCTTCAGTGCCTCCAGGGCCGCCTAGGCCTTGAAGGCCGGGCTGTGTCTCCTGCGTCCTCATGACATTTCTTGCTCATCCCGACAGCAACCGCTGTCCTCAGCTTAGGTACGGGACTTTCACTTGCCTACCTGCCCGAAATTCCGGGTCCACCTAAGTGGCTGTTAACTGGGCTGTTTCCAGCCATGCTGTACAGGTGGGGCTGACCCTGGGGGTAGGCAGTCAGAATCGGAGGCGACAGATGACGAGCGTGGGATGGGGCGGAGTTGCGGAAACGACTCAGCTTTGGCCGGAACAAGAACCTGCGGTTAGAATGTAGTCATATCCTCTGGTGAGGCAAAATACGGGGGCGGAGGGCTCTGTCCCTCGCCGTTTCTGGACTTGGTATTTGCATGAGAGTTTGGGGCTGTCAGCCGGAGTAGACTTGAGGGCACAGCTCATAGGGATGCAGTTTAGGATATAGCCATGCTCAGACTCCTCAGCGTCACCGATTTTGCCACCATTGAACGACTCGAAATAGAACTGGGGCCGGGCTTCACTGTGCTGACCGGCGAGACGGGAGCCGGCAAGTCGATCATTGTGGATGCGCTGGGTCTTCTGCTTGGAGGACGCGCCGATGAGGGCATGGTGCGTTCCGGTGCTCGTCAGTCCAGGGTGGAGGGAATTTTTCTGTTAGGCGGCGACCTCTCCCAAAAGATCAATGCCGCCCTGAATGAATACGGTATTGACGTTGGCGAAGAGGAGATGATTCTGGCGCGGGAGGTCAACCTGGACGGGCGCAACACCTGCCGTGTGAACGGGAGGATCGTGCCTCTCAGGCTGTTGAGCACGCTGGCCCAACACCTGGTGGACATCCATGGCCAGAATCAGCACTTGTCCCTGCTCCGCGTACGTGAGCACATTGATATCCTGGACAAATTTGGAGGGCTATTGCAGCTTCGCGCCGAGGTAGCAGAGGGGGTCCGCCAGCTGACGGATATTCGTCGGGAGCTGGACCGGCTGAGGGAGAATGACGCAGAGGTTGCGCGTAGGGTGGATTTTCTCAGATACCAGGTCGCAGAGATCAGTTCAGCAAATCTGCGCCCTAGCGAGTATGAGGACCTGACCCTGGAGAGGGACCGGGTCGCCAACGCAGAGCGAATTATCACACTGTGCGACCACGCCTACGGAGCGTTGTACGATGGCCTCAACCGGCGTGAGTCCGTGATGGACCTTATCGGTCAAGTATCCAAAGACCTTTCCCAACTGGAGCAACTGGATCCCTCATTAAGAGAGAACCTTGAGTCGGCGGACGCCCTGATGCATCAGGTGGATGAACTGGCGCGGGCACTCCGTGCCTATCGAGACGGCATCGAATACAGCCCCGAACGCCTTGAAGAGCTTGAGGAGCGTTTGGACCTGATCAACCGTCTCAGGAGGAAGTACGGAAGCACCATCGGAGAAATTCTGGCCTTTGGTGAGATGGCCTCGGACGAGTTGGAAGAGCTGAATTACAGGGAGGAGCGTGCGGAGGAGCTGAAGGAGCGGGAGATGGACCTACGATGGCAGGTCGGCCAGCTCGTGGGGCGGCTCTCCGAGGCCCGGCAACACTCAGCCAGGGGACTGGCCGAGGCGGTCCAGGAGGAGGCCGCCGGGCTGGCCTTTGGGCATGCGGAAATTCTTGTTGAAGTCAGTCAATCGGACTCTGAGGACGGGGTGCCTGTCGGTACATCCAAAGGCATCCCCTGCGCGACAACGACTTCAGATGGCGAGTCCATTAAGCACCTCGCGTTCAACGAGACCGGGATAGACTCGGTGGAATTCCTGATCTCGCTAAATACGGGTGAGCCGCCACGGCCCTTGGCCAGGATTGCCTCCGGGGGAGAAGCATCCAGGCTGATGCTCGCCATAAAGTCCATCTTATCCTCGGCTGACCAGATCCCAATACTCGTGTTCGACGAGATAGACGCAGGCATAGGTGGCCGGGTCGGGAGCGTCCTGGGTCAAAAGCTATGGGGCCTGTCCAATAGCCACATGGTGCTGTGCGTAACTCACCTCCCGCAAATAGCGTGCTACGCAGATCATCACACCAAGGTTGAAAAGAGTGCATCGCACGACAGGACTGTTACAGAGGTTGAAGTTCTCGGCGACGAGGGAAGGGTTGCTGAACTGAGTCAGATGCTGGGCTCCGATAGCGGTGCAACTCGCGGCAATGCCCTGGAGATGTTAAGCCAGGCTATGAGATGGAAGGAGAGCAACCGGGTGCAGCCCCGGACCAACGACGACTAGATCCTGGGGAAGGAGCCCTTGCTGGGTTCCGCGTCTACTCCGTGTCGTGCTCCGATGCGGGATCGTAATTGGGTCCCGCCGTTCCCATGTGAAGTTCGACTGCCCGATACGAGGCGGCGCGGTAGATGTCCTGAAGGGCAGGGAGAAAGTCGCGGTTGCCCCTCCATAGTGGGAACTGACCAAGCTGCCGGGGCAGGGCGGCAGCCAGTTCGGGTATGATGGCGGGGCCGGCATGGTCATTATCCCGCAGCGCCGTCAGCGGGTTGGACCAGAACTCCCCAGGATCCGCCGGCAACGGCTCGGCGGGCAGTGCGGGTCCCTCCAGGGTCAGAACGGAGCGGCGGAACTCAGGGCCCAGCAGGTCCTCCCGGTCCATGCCCCGCATCCGGAAGATCAGGAATGGGTCCCGGTCAAACCCTTCGCCCAGCAGCAGGTACACGGCGGCGACGTGCTTGCACGGGTTGGACCAATCGGGACATGAGCAGTCCGTCTTCAGGTCGTCCAACCGGTCGGGGAACATGGAAAGACCAACGGAGCTGAAGGTGTCCTCGACATTGTCAGGCATCCGTCCCGTTAGCAGGCTGGCAGCGATGATGGGCTGTTCTGCCATGGCCTCTTGGACGCGCTCCCAGTCGTCGGGCGCGATCGTCCGGACATCGAGGCTCACGTCGTAGGGTCGCCTTTGGGATCCCTGCACCTTTGCCGTTACCCCGCCGGGCCGGACGTCGATGGATATGACCTGTCCCCGGCGGGCGTAGGAGCGGCCCCGGTCGAGGCGGGTTCCAATCTGGAATTCCTCAAGCGTCTGGAGCCACCGCCCGGCCCACCAACTGGAACCGAAGGCGCCGCGTTTAGACCCGGCCCTGATGCCGCCCCTGACTTCGATTGGCTTGGTGTACTCGTAGTTGTAGTAACTCATAGCCTTCTTTGAGTACGGGAGACCTCGCGCTTCTCTTGGTCAGCCTACGGTAGCCGCGCTGAGGGCCAGCACGTCCCGCAACTCGTCATTAGAGAGTTCGGTGAGCGACCGTTCTGAGGTGGTGCCGACCACTTGGTCGGCGGTCTCCTGCTTGTTCTCGATCACCAGGTCGATGCGGTCCTCCAGCGTCCCGGCGCAGATCAGCTTGTGGACGTGAACGTCCCTGGTCTGGCCGATTCGGAAAGCCCGGTCGGTGGCCTGGTTCTCCACGGCCGGGTTCCACCACCGGTCATAGTGAATCAAGTGGTTGGCCCGGGTCAGGTTGATGCCGGATCCACCGGCCTTGAGCGATAGCACGAACACCTGCGGGCCGTCGGGGTCGTCCTGGAAGCGATGCGCCATCGCGTCGCGCTGCTTCCGGCTGACGCTGACATTGAGGAAGGGGGTCTCGAGGCCGTAGGTCTCCCGCACGTGCTGTTGCAGTATGGCCCCCATTTCTGCGAACTGGCTGAATACCAGCACGCGGTCCCCGGCGGGCAGCAGCTCGTCGAGGATTTCCTGCAGGCGGGCCAGCTTGCCGGAGCGCCCGTCGACGGCAGAGTTGTCGCACAGCAGATGGCGGGGGTGGTTGCAGGCTTGCTTGAGCTTGGTCAGGGTGTCCAGGATGGAGCCCCGGCGTTCGATGCCCTTGGCGGACTCCAACCGGGTCTCCGCCTCGCGCAAAACGGCATGGTAGAGCGTCGCCTGTTCCCTGGTCAGGTTGCAGTACTGCTTGGTCTCGTTCTTGTCAGGAAGGTCGTCGATGATGTTCCGGTCGGTCTTGAGGCGGCGCAGGATAAAGGGCCCGGTGGCCTTCTGGAGGCGGGCCGACGCTGCCTCATCGCGGTCATTCTGGATGGGTTGAAAGTAGTTGCGCTTGAATTCAGCCTGGGAGCCAAGGAGGCCGGGGTTCAGGAACTGCATTATGGACCAGAGGTCGCCCACGTGGTTCTCCACCGGTGTGCCGGTGAAGGCGATCCGGCAGTCGGCCCGGAGTCCCTGCGCAGTGCGGGCCTGCTGGGAGGCTGGGTTCTTTATGTTCTGGGCCTCATCCAGTATTACCCCACGCCAAGGGACGGAGCCTAGCAGTTCGCGGTCCCGGTTCATCGTACCGTAACTGGTAATCACCAGGTGCTGCCCGCCGGATTCCTCCCGGAACGTGTCCCTGTTCAGGCGATTCGGACCGTGGTGAAGTAGCACCTGCAGGTCCGGCGTGAATCTGGCGGCCTCTCGCTGCCAGTTGTTGATCACTGATGTCGGGCAGACCAGCAGGTTGGGACCCTCGTTGCCCCGCTGGCGGTCTAGCTGCAAGGCGGCCAGGGTTTGGACGGTCTTGCCGAGGCCCATGTCGTCGGCCAGACAGGCACCCAATCCCCAATCCCTGAGGAAGGCCAGCCACGAGTAGCCCAGCTGCTGGTAGGGACGGAGCTGCCCGCAGAATCCTTCTGGGGCCCCACCTGCTCGATCCGACCCTTCTGCTGCAGGCGTTCCTGGAGCTCGCGAAGCCAGTCGTCGGCCACCAGGGAAACGTTATCGTCCCGGGCCTGCTGGTCGGCGCCCAGCCCGATCTGCACAACATCTCGCAGGCTGACCCGCTGGCGGTTGCGCCAGAAATCGGCGGCAGCTCGGATTTCGGCGGAGTTGATCTCCACCCATTGGCCCCGGAACCGCACCAACGGCACCTTCAGTTCCGCGAGGTCCTCCAGCTCCTCCATGGAAATCGGCTCGTCGCCCAGGGCCATCTCGACGTCGAGGCCGATCAAGGAAGTCATGGTCAAACCGTATCCACCCCGCATAGCTGGGGTCTTGGCCCTGGCTCGGATGCCGGGCCTGGTCCTGTTGCCCTGCCGCGTCCACCATGCGGGCAGAAACACGCCGAACCCGGCCTGTTGTAGTGCGGCAGCCTGGCTTTCCAGGAACTCGTAGGCATCCTCGACACTTAACCGGTACCCGGCGGGCTGCTTCCGCTTCAGGCTGTCGTTGATTGGTGAGCAAATCGAGCCGGCCTGGGCGAGCGAACTCAGCAGGAACTCCGCCGGGTTGAAATCCTGGTGAGGGACGTTGACCTGATTTTTCCAGATCGCTTCTGCGGGGAGCAGTAGGCTCTGGTCGGCGTGGGGCTGTAGCAGGTAGCGCAGGTACCAGTCGTCCTGCCGGATGGCGGCCGGCTCCTCCTCGGGTCTGGCCTCCGGCGGCTCCTCCAACCTGAGGCAGAGCCGGTACGGAGAGTTCGCGGTGTTGGCCAGTGGTCTCTGCCATTCCGCGACCTGGCGCCGGAGCTGCTGGAGCTGCTCCGGATCACCGAGGACTTCCGGGTTCTTGTGGTCCAGCGCCCAGAGCCAGGCGTCGTGGGCAGAGTCGAACTCAGCTTGCGTCAGGTCATCGGATACCGCTCCGGCACGGGCCAGGTGGTCGACCTGGGCCGTCAGGAACTCCCTAAGCACTGCCTCTGGCGTGATGTCCGGAGGGTCGGTGTCATCTGGCTCTGTGAGCGCCCTGGCCGACGCCGGCATCAGTGCCGCCAGCTCGGACAGCCTGTGGGCGTCCTCGCCGATGAACACCGGAATCCACGCCGCCACGGTCTGTCCATCCCGTTCGGATAGGCTGGGCAGGAATAGCTGCCGGGCCGTCATGGCGACCACCAGCCGCAGGGCGTGGGTCCAGTAGGCCAAATCCGTTCCAATGGCGACCCCGTGTTTTAGGACCGGTCGCTGGTGACAAGCCTGCAGCAGCGAGACGGCTTGCTCCAGCCTCAACCGGAGCGTTGTTACGGTCCACGGTCTGATGCGCGGCTTGGCTCGCGACCTGGGCATTGCGCCGGCCATGGGGGTGGATGGCACGGGAGCCTCGCCCAAGCTGGGCAGCCTCGCGATCGCGCTGGCGAAGTTGCCGTCGCCAGTTTCCAGACCAACCGCTTCGGCCAAGAGCTGGGCTTGAGCGAAGAAGGGGTGGTTTCCAGCAGTCTGCCGCTCGGGCGGTCCCTTGCTCGAGTCAGACGCCTCGGCCCAGAGGGCCAGGTTTCCTTGAACGGCGGCGGCGTGGAGGATGAACATGGCGTAGTCCGATGCTGTGTAGGTGCGAGGTTGAACGATTGAGCGCGAATTTGGCAAGGAGCCAGTGGATTGCAAGAACAGCTTGTATCGATTGGGCGCGCTTCAAACGCAGCTAGCGGGGAGCTGACGGACTTCCGGCACTGAAGAGCCGCTCGCAACGTCCTGATGGATGAACTCGTCGTGGAGCCCGAATTGCGTCGGGTTCTGGAGTTGTGTTCCCAGGTTACCGCATTCGTCACCAGTGTTGCTGTCCCGAAGATGAGCTTGGCCCATAGAGAGCGTGGCCCAATTTCCGCATAAGGCCGGATATCTAAACTACGAGAGCCAAATAATCGACACCAGACACCCGATCAATCCAAGACAGTGGCAACCAGCACGATAGCAGACCGGCGACGAACCCGGGGGCTGCGGTACCTGCAGGAATAATCAAGTAGGGCAAACCCTTTGAGATGAAGTCTTCGGCGATACTTTCCTTATTGAGTCTGGACCAGAAGGATTCCGGGGCACCGGAATTATTTAGTTCGCTGATTCCGGCATCGCTGTTTGTCAGTTATTACCGGAAAGTCAATGATTCCTCTGGACTGTGGAACTAAACTTTTCCCCTAGTCTTATACTCCGTCTCTCCGAATTTCACAGAGGAGGTCGTCTACATTTCTGCCTCTAACTTCTTCCCTCGCGTCGATAACTCCGACCAAGAAATGCCCTCTCGAACTATCTGCGGAACAGCCGCATCTGTTAGGTGCAATGCCCGGGCATTCAGTTGAGAAGGCGAATAAGACAGGCGGTTATCTAATTAATCTTAACGCATGATCATTTTAGCCGCTCTTACCATGCGTGGGCATGGGCTCGCTGAACTAGGCGTCCAGGACACAATAGGATGCAGGCTTCCTCTGTAATCTCTACTGCGGTCCCGCTGCACGTCGCTTTATGATCAACAAACGGCCGTTTATGAGAGGTTCAGTACAGGCCTCGACCGTCAGCTTTGAGGAGCCCCTCAATAAATACCCGCAACATTAGCCGACTCTCAAGAACGCCGCCAAGGTTTTCTTGAGCGGGTCTCGATGATCAGCACCAGACGTTTCCTGGGGGACGGCCAGTTTTCGGACACACGGGTTTGAGTTGGAAAGCGCCTCCCCGTCACGGGGCCTGGCAAGCCTCCCGCAACCACTCGCGGTCGCCGCCCTCAAGCATGGGAGCGATGGTGTCCCACACCTGCCGGTGGTATCCGTCCAGCCACTCGCGTTCCCCACCGGAAAGCTGGTCCCAGTTGATGAGCCTCTTGTCGAAGGGAATCAAGGTCAGTGATTCCATCCGCAGCCACTTCCGGCCGTCAGGATGCCCGGGCATCTCCTCGTCGGGTGCGACAACGTACAGGTTTTCCAGGCGCACGCCGCCCCATCCCGCCTCGTAGTACCCGGGTTCGTTGGAGACAATCATTCCGATCTTGAACGGCTCGTCGGCCCCTCTAGGCGTGATTCGCTGGGGTCCCTCGTGGACGTTCAGAAAGGCGCCGACGCCATGCCCTGTTCCATGCCCGTAGTCAAGTCCGGCGTTCCACAGGAACGTGCGCGCCAGGGCATCCAGGGCAATCCCTCCGGTTCCCTCGGGGAATTTCTGCATCGCGAGGTTGATGTGGCCCTTCAAGACCAGGGTGTAGACCTCTTTCTGTCGTTCCGATGGTTCGCCGATGATCACCGTACGAGTGTCGTCAGTAGTGCCGCCCATAAGCTGTACTCCGGAGTCAACCAGGAACAGCTCGCCGTCGCGGAGCGGAACATCGGGGCTGGCGTCGGCGTAGTGGACGATCGCCCCGTTCGCTCCCGCAGCGGCGATGGTGGTGAAGCTGAGGTCGTAGAAACCTTCCTCGCTGGAGTACTCTTCGTACAGAATCTGACTGTAACCTTCCTCGCTGACCATCTCCCCCGCCTTGATGGAGTCCTGCAGGCGCTTAAAGCTGCGGATCTTGGCGGCGGCGGCGTGACGGTGGGAATTTCGGGCGGCGGCGATCTCCGTTTCGTTCTTCACTGCCTTTAGTGCCACTGTCGGATTCGGCTTCTCGAGCAGCTTCTGGTCCTCGTGGAGCATCAGCCTGGTGCCCATTGTGGTCCCGCTGGGATCCAGCCAGACCATTCCCGAGGCTTCCGCGCCGTAACGCTTCATCACTTCGGTATAGGCGGCGTATGGTTCAAAGTCGATAAGCGAGGCCAGGGAATCTGTCACGTCCGCTGGAGGGGAAACCCGAGTGAAGCAGGTGGCGCGCTCCTGGTCAATGACCAGATAGCCCTCGAACACGGGATTGTAGTCGATATCTGTGCCCCGGAGGTTCGTTACCCAAGCTGTCTCGTCCAGCTTGGTCAGCACGAGTAGAGTGGCTCCTGCATCATCCATCCCTTTTCGGATATCGGACAGCTTTTCGGCGACGCCGCTACCCGTGAGGTCCTCCGGCAACTGATATACAGGATTGGCCGGCGGCGGCGGTTGCTCGTCCCATACGGCGTCCACCAGGTTGTCGCTGACCGGCACCAAGGCGGAATCCGGGGATTTCAAGGCTGACTTGTACGCGGAGTGGGCCTGCATAGACACCACGAAGGGGTCGAATCCCACCCGTATGCTGCCCCGTTCCTTTTCCATCTCGGTCAACCACTGGCTGAGGGATTTTTCCTCGGCCAGCCCGAGCTTGTGGACACGGAAGTTGTCGTGGTCCACCTCGTCGTCCGCCTGAATGTGGTAGCGTGAGTCTACGAAAAGATGGCTCCCGTCAGGGCAGACCAGTACGTCGCCGGCGGAGCCCCGGAACCCGGTGATGGCCGTCCGGCGGCGCGTGTATTCGGGCGCATATTCGTTCAGGTGAGCATCGGAGGATAGCACTAGATATGCGTCCACCTGGGCCTCTTCCATCCGCCGGTGGAGTTCGGTAAGCCGGTTGGAGAGCGTCTGCTTGGTATCTGCCATGGTCATCCATGCTCCTCTGGTACGAATCTGCAACCTGGGACACCGTCCGCTTTCATTCAGTGAGGGTTCCCAACGCCGGCTCCTGTCCTCGGTATTGTACTGTCACGTGTGATTAACCTATATCCTATTCACTGAAACGAAATCGGGCAACTTCGGCGGCTCGGCACTTTCAGATCGACATTTGGAGCGAAGAATCATCAGCACCCTCGACGCCTTTTCTCCCCGTTCCCACAACGTCGCCACTCTGCCCGTGTCGCTGCCGCAAATCATCATGTCATAAGTAGTACGCGGTTACCCTCACCACTGCCCACTATCTCGCTGCCATTTACAACTCTGTAGTTTACAACCGTGGTCTGTGAGGGACGTCCGCTATAATCCGCAGATTGCTATTGCAAGTGGGGAATGATCATGGAAATTCAAGATGGCGTGTTCATAATCACGGGGTCAGCGACGGGGTTGGGAGCGGAGGTGGCCCGCCGACTGGCTGCAAAAGGCGGGCGTGTGGTGATCAACTACACCAGGAGCGAGGCCGAGGCCAAAGCATCGGCGGAGGCGTGCCGCGCGGCAGGCGGCGAGGCCATCCTGTGCCAGGCCGACGTGTCTGTGGATGAGGATTGCCGACGGATGGCTGCGGCCGCGCTGGACCAGTGGGGTCGCATTGACGGACTGGTGAACAACGCCGCCACGTCCGTAATCGTGCCGCACCACAACCTCGAGGGACTGGCCTCGGAGGACTTCCGCCGCGTCCTTGATGTCAACGTGGTGGGCGCCTTTCAGATGGCGCGGGCGGTTGCGCCAGCGATGCAGGAACGAGGAAATGGAGCTATCGTCAATGTGTCGTCCGGCTCCGGGTTCACCGGTTCGGGCAGTTCCATCGCCTACGCTGCGTCCAAGGCGGCGCTGAACGTGATGACGTTTTCGCTGGCGCGCGCCCTCGCTCCGGAGATTCGGGTCAATGCGGTCTGCCCGGGCGTGATGCAGACGCGGTGGTGGCGGGACGGCCTCGGCGACGGCTACGAGGCGTTCATAGACCGGTATGCAGAATCCGCCCCGCTCAAGTCAGCCGGTACAACCGGGATGGTGGCAGACCCGGTGGTGTGGCTGCTGGAGGGTGCGGAACACGTCACGGGCGAGACCATCCTGGTGGACGGAGGCTCACACCTGGGGCCGTCGCCACGCCGGTAGGAGGCATGACTAGTGACGATACGACAGGACCCCGGTGGGACGGGGCAAGGATAGAACGTTTGAATGCCACATATGATGTAGGTGCTGACATTACATTGGCGGAAGTAGATGTTGAGTTCGC
Source organism: Dehalococcoidia bacterium (assembly GCA_965208825.1). Taxonomy (GTDB): domain Bacteria; phylum Chloroflexota; class Dehalococcoidia; order Lucifugimonadales; family UBA3495; genus VXOI01. Next base: position 836,062 of record CBDBPP010000005.1, on the reverse strand, counting down.
GAGGGAGGGACTCTCCAGTCGGGCTCAGGTTCTGCTCCGCCTCTCTCCGGTGCCGGAAATCCGCTTTGAGCTCATTCACGACTCTCCAGCTATCCACAGCCTCTTGGCCAACAGTCTCCTACAAGGAAAGCCTATCGCCATTAGACTGAACACTGGCATTCAAGTTGAGGTGATGCCCTACGGAACAAGCTTGGTTCCTGTAGATGGCTCAGTTACTGCCCTGGACGCGGGAGAACCTCTGTACAAGGTCCAATTTGGACTAATCAACTTCCCGGATTTCACGAAGCAAGGCTCCATTGAAACTTACGTGTCGGACGATGGCAGAAGAGGCTATCGGGCAAGCAAAGCAATCCAGCTGAGCGCATCTCCGTGGCTCGTGGAGGTCAGGGCAGTGGACAACATTGAGGCAGTACGGAAATCCCTATCAAAACAACAGGGCTTTGGACTTACACATCGGGGATCCATAAGGCGATCTGACGGCAAACTGTTCTCGAAGGACTCCGTGCAATCGATGATAGAGGCGCTGACACTCTTTTGTTCATTTGCACGTGGGGCCCATTGTGGGTTGACGCTCCTGAGAGGTGCCAATCACTCCGGCGAGCCCGTTTGGGAGCGATGGGGAGTCTCCAACGTGGAACGTTGGAGGACGCTTGGTTCATGGTTTGATATTCGGAATGGGGGAATCCTTGAGGACGCCTTTCCAGGATTTTGGGCGCAATACCATAGTATTCAGCAGAATGACCGGACGCGGATTGCTTTGGAATGGTATCTGGAAAGCAACGCGCAGAAGGCCCTCCATTCGAGCATTGTCTTATCGCAGGCTGCACTCGAACGCCTATCCTTCCAACAGGTCGGCGACAAGTTGACTGCAGGTCAAATGGGGAGGGATCACGGGGAAGCGGAGGGAGAATGGATATCGCGGGCCTTAGTCCAAGTCGGGGTCGACTGCCAGATTCCTCCGTTATACACGGACTTGGAACAGCTGCGGAAGGCTAATGGGTTCTACAATGGGCCCCACACCATAGTTAAGATTCGCAATGACTTGATTCACCAGGATATGTCAAATCGCATCCTATCCCTTGATGTTTATAGACAAGCTAAAGAACTTGGTCTGTGGTACGTAGAGATGCTATTGCTGAAGCTATTTGGTTACAACGGAATCTATGCGAACCGCTTGACCCAGCGATGGCGCGGCCAAGTGGAACCCGTTCCTTGGGCGCCGACAACTGTGGCAGGTCCATGACTACACTCATTGAAGCCGATGTTGAACAGGCCGGTGCGCGATGCAATCCGGCGGTATACCTTCGCCGAATGGCCTGGTGAATCCGCTCGCTAATATCGTCAGGAATTTCCCGGATAGTCGACATAGCCTCGCTCTTTGCCGTCATCGTCCACCAACACCCGGTTTTAGCCTATTCCAATCAAATCCGACTTGTGCCTTCCCCCTCAAAACGCAGCGCTTTGATATAGTTCCCTGGCTCAGAAATGGCTGGTTTCAACCAGCCCTCCTTAGGTCGATGTTTTCCGTACTACCTACTGTTTCCATCCGGTGGCCGCGAGAGGCGGGTGGTAAAATCCCCGGGTAACCGAAAGAGCAGCACGACGGGAGGTGAGCAATGCCCGTGATGAGCGGAGCGCAGGCGCTGGTTCGTTCCCTGGCCAGACATGGCGTCGAGGTGGTGTTCGGGCTTCCCGGCGTGCAGATTATGGACGCCTTCGATGCCCTTTACGATGAGCCCGGCATCCGCATGGTCCTGACCCGCCACGAGCAGGCGACCACCTACATGGCCGATGGCTACGCCCGGACCACCGGCAAACCCGGGGTTGCGCTGGTGGTGCCCGGCCCGGGGGCCCTCAACGCCACGGCGGGACTCGGCACCGCCTATGCCACATCATCCCCGGTTCTGCTGGTGTCGGGGCAGATTGAGAGTTACAACCTCGGCCAGAACCGGGGCGCTCTCCACGAGATCGGCGAGCAGTTGGACGTCTTCAAACACCTGACCAAGTGGTGTGCGCGGTCAGAGACGGTGAATGAAATCCCGGGAATGGTCCAGAACGCATTCCGCGAGATGTACTCCGGACGGCCCAGGCCGGTGGAGATAGAGATCCCCTGGGATGTTCTCCCGATGACTGATGACACCGACCTCCCGGAACCCGAGGGGCCAGTCAGGCAGCAGCCCGACCCTGCCCTGATTCGGGAAGCAGCCCAGCTGCTGGCCGGGGCCAGCCGCCCCTTGATCTGGGCTGGCGGCGGCACAAGGGACGCTGCCGTCTCCTCCCAGCTCCTCGATCTTGCCGAGGCCCTGAACGCCCCGGTTATAACCACTCCTGAAGGTAAGGGCGCAATCCCGGAAAACAGTCCGCTGTCCCTGGGCAGTTTCTATTACGCCCACGGCCCCGGCCATATCGCCCTCCCGCAGGCCGACGTCATCCTGGCCGTCGGCAGCCGGATGATGTTCACGCCCAACGTGCCCTGGGGAATCCAACCCCACCAGAAGGTTGTCCAGATCGACGCGGATCCCGAGGAACTTGGCCGCAATATCCCCGCCTCGGTGGGTATCGCCGCCGATGCCGGTTTGGGAGTACAAGCGTTGCTCGCGGAACTGGGCGGCCGTACACGGGACAGCCAGTGGACCGGGACCGAGATCACGGCAATTCGCCAACTGGCCGATCGGGAAATCCGGGAGATGGCTCCTCTCCAGGTGGAGATCATCGAGACGATACGCCAAGAACTGGACGACGACGCTATCATGGTCGCCGGGACCACCGACATTGGTTACTGGAGTCACCTGGCCTACCCGGTGCTGGCCCCGCGTTCCTACCTCACCTCCTCCTACTTCGCCACCCTGGGATACGCCTTTCCCACGGCACTGGGCGCCAAGGTCGGCAACCCCGGCAGGCAGGTGGTTGCCACGACGGGGGACGGCGGGTTCGGGTACGCCTCCAGTGAACTGGCCACCGCCGTCCAGGAAGGGATAAACGTGGTGACCCTAGTCTTCAACAACGAGATGCTGGGGGCATCGCATCACGACCAGCAACAGAGGTTCGGCGGTAGGGTCATCGGCACCAGGCTCCACAACCCTGACTTCGCTCAACTGGCCGAGGCGTACGGCGCCGAGGGCGTCAGACTGGACAGCCACGAGGGCCTTGGGCACGCTCTCCGTGACGCCCTGAGAGCCAGTCGACCGGTCGTCATCGAGGTGCCCATTCCAAACCTCGCGCCGCCGTTCCAGATACCACCCCGCGGACTGGAGAACACCGGGAGCTAAAGACTGAGGTCAGAATGCTGCTCATGGGCATTCATCCGGTGGCACATTAGAGGGAAGAGCCGTCATTTAGTATTTGACTTTACCTCGACAGAGTTGGTTGGTAGGCGACTTTGATCCGGACCTGAAAAGGGACTCGTTGGATAATTGGGGGTTAGTTCGCCTTGCGGAACGTACCGATGACCTCCCGCCCGTTACGGATGACCAACTCTCCGGCCAGGCCGGGGTAGATGCAGGAGAGCCACAACCGGTCTTCTGCATCGGGATGTAACCATCTGGGCGTAAACAGCCCCAGCAGCAGCAACGCCGCCCTCCAGCCCGGGGTCCTTTTGGCCACCAGGACGAGACCGAACGACGCGACTGCTGCCGTCAGCCATATCTCTGCACATTGCCCATAGTCCAGTGGAAAGGTCAGGACCTCCCCTGCCGACATGCTGAGGATGAACGCCGTGCTGTCGGTCAGCAGCGTGAATTTGACGAACACGGAGGAAATGCAGGCCGCAATGCCGGTGCCGGGGTCTCCCTTCAGAATGAACAGGATCGCCACAGCGATCCCCGGTGTTTCCGTCGCGAGGGGCGCGACCAGCGAGAGACTGTCATCCAGTGCCGACTACCGCATCAGAATGGTGGCCGCCAGGGGGCTGGCGTTCGACGCCTCCTGCAACTCGCTGGAAAAGCGGTGGAGCAACCTCAGGGACCGGGTATCATAAAGCGGGTTATCACTGTCTATGGCTGTGCGCGTCATGCCAGCGACAGCCTTCCCGCCGAACTGGCCGTGTCCTTGCGCCACAGCAGGCAGACGCTCCTACACGCCGACGGGGGGAAGTCCCACCCGCTCCCAGGAAATCTGGAGCGACTCCGCCGGGCTGACCAGAAAGGTCCGCCACACCGTTACAACGAGTCCTGACGAGAATATCCAGCGCGTGTTGACCTACAGGGGTGGGGGAAGGCCAACGTCATCAATCCCCCCACAGGATCAACTCCTGTTCCCACTGTGCCGCCCACCACCACGCCAACTCCTACTCTGGCCCCCACAGTGCCGCCCGCCACCGTGCCGACGCCCACACCGTCCGCCACGCCGAGGCCCACGCTGACACCGGCCCCAGTGGCCAAGTGCCCGCTCCCCGAGTGTTATCCACCCCGGCCCGCGGCGGACCGGATATAACCGTCGATGGAGCGGATTCGTATGTCGTCCAGGTCTGGGCAACAGCAGCGGCAGTCCTGTGGATCCGATCACGAACCGGAACCGTGGCGGGGATGTCAACCCGGGTGTAGGTGGTTAAGCCGTCTGTCCCCATTGGCGAGGGAGCTCCTGGCGGGAATGGTTTGAACAGCGGGCCCGGCCTGTTTTCTGCCTCTAGTACATCAAGGGAGAGTATGCGCTACCCGTTCTCCCCCTCGCGGTAGAGGTCGATGCGGCAACGCACTTCGCCGGCCGCCTCTGCATGCTACGGCGCCTCTGGGCGGATGGTAATTCGATTTGGAGCGCTTATCGAGATCTCGTCACCCTTTACCGGGCCGACAAACCTCAGTCTGCCCTCGTTGACATTGAGCACTCCCCAGCATCCGACGGCCAGTCTTGACCGAGAAGCAACGGGAGTACATCCGGGAGGAGGGTCGGTTGGAGCGGGCCAGCGGGAGCAGGCCAAGCGCAAGGAGGTCAGCCGCTGGCCCGGACTGAAGATAATCAAGAACCGAGGCTCCCTCCCGGGTCACCCCATCTGGGGGCGTGGGGATGGTATACCGGCAGGATGCGTTGTGGACGCCATTGTGGGCACCGACGTTCCCTACGAGACAGGCATGGCGATTGGCACAACCATCGGGGCCAGGTCGCTTTCCTATTGCGATTCAACAAATCTGGCGTCAAGATTCATGCTGGGAGGAGGCGAGCCCAAAGGGCCCCTCCCACGACATCCCACAATGGAGGTTCGAAACATGGGCACAATATCCGTGAACCGACTGGCGGGCCTGTCCCTCATATTCGGCCCGATCATCGCCTTCGTCTTCTTTCTGGTAGAACCGGGAGGGCTACTGATAGACAGTGCTGAGGTGTCAGACGCCGTTGGTACCATAACGGCCAAGGGTTCCAACGCCGTGCTGACCAACATAGCCAATATCGGGATAATCCTAGGCCTGGCCCTGATTCTTTCCGGCCTCTATGCGCTGATGCGGAACGTAACCCTGCAGGGCAACGGCAAGGCACTCGTCCAGATGGGGTTTTTCATGATCTTCGTCGGACTGACCGGCTGGATTTTCTCCGGAGGCATCGACTTCATCTTGGCAGATGCCCAGACCAGTGAACAGATCGCGGGAAGCGTTCCCGTGTACCACGCCGGCTCTGCTCTCATCTACGCCGGTGGGATCACTTTGGGGTTCGGGGGCTTCATTTTCGCGTTGGGCCTCTCCACGAGAGACGAGTTCAACCGGATAGTCTCCCTGTTGGCTGCCCTTGTCAGTCTGGCCGTAATGGTCTTTTTCGTGATAGCCATACTCAGCAACGACGGCCGCGATACCTTTATCACCCTGGCGCGGGGCTTCTACGTGCTGCTGGTCATCTGGTATGGATACCTGGGCTTTCGACTGATGAACCGGCCTGATCCCGACCTGTGGCAATAGACAAGGTCCGGGGCCTTCACGCGACTCGTCTTAAGCTCAGGGACGGTGGCTGTATACGAGAGCCTCAGCTGGGACCCGGAAGGGCAACGCTGAAACCGAACTCAGGGCCGCTGCCATGCGCCGCGGCCCACGATGCAGGAAGTGGCGGTGAAGATGGGCGTGGCCCCGGCTACCCCTCCCGGATTGCCTAGGGGGAACAGGCCGTGAACCCCGGCAATTCGGTAGAAAACGGAGCGAAGATGGTGAGTCTGATGCGGAGCTACACAATGATACAATGTTCTGACTAATGGAGATTGGGGTTCGCCTCCAACGGGAACGGTGGCCACAATTGAGTGTAAGGTACGATTCAAAGGGGGAAGACGATGTTCCGAGTTGGGCCAGAGAATGAAACGGAGGCGAATAGGACGGGATCAAGGTTTAGGCGATTACCTGAGGGAGTAAGCGCATTACTTTTGCTTTTGGTCCTAGTATCCTCGACCGCTCTTTGGCTTGCCTGCGGCGACGACCCTACCGCAGCGCCTGCCCCCACCACCGCGCCCACGGCGCCCCCCGCTCCTACGGACGCGCCGACTGCGCCCCCCGCACCTACCGTCGCGCCCACGGCGACCCCAGCGCCCACAGTCGCGCCCACGGCAACCCTTGCGCCGACTGCAGTCCCGGACCCCGAGCCCGAAAATGAAGACGACGCGCTGACGCGCGCCTACGTGGAGAATGCCATCGCCTACTACGAGGCCAGCGGCCGGGACGCGACGGTCGAATACTACAAGAGCGAAGAGAGCATTGAGGGAGGCCGGCATCTTTACATAATCACCAAGGATGAAGGCATCCTGTTGGCAATGCCGTTCTACCACCAATTCCTGGGAAGCAAGCTCGAATCCGCCGAGTACTTGTTGGGAGTCGCCACAGAGGATGGCGCCTGGTACGAAGGACAAGGAATATATGTGGTGGAGACTGCCACCGGCAACTCAACCAGACAGGGGCCAACACGGAGCTACCTTGTCCTGCGTGATGGCCTCATCTTCGTATCCGTCCACTCCACCCTCCAGGAGAACGTCGCGGAGGCCACCAGGGATTACGTGAGCCGCGCAATAGCTCTTTACGAGAGCGAGGGGCTTGAAGCGACGATTGCCCACTACAACAGCCCCGACAGCCTGGAGGGAAGCTTCTACCTGTTCCTGATAGGCGCGGACGATAGCTACCTGGCCCATCCCATTTTCCCGCACCTGATAGGGACCGATATCAAGGGCGTGATTGGTTCCGACGGCTACGAGTTGGGCAAGGAAATAGCCCGTGCAGCCGAGGAAGGTATCTGGGTGGAGTACCTTTGGCCCAACCCGATCACGCGGGTGGAGGAGCCCAAGACCACATGGGCAATCCGCCACGATGGCCTGATCTTTGCGTCCGGCTACTACACCGTGGGCGAATCGCCGGAGCCACCCGCCTGGCAGGGCGCGGACCCCCGCGAGTACACCCAGGAGTACGTGGAGCGGGCCATAGCGCGTTACGAGCGGGACGGTCTGGAATCCATGCTCAATTACTACAGTAGCGTCGCCAGCTTTGAGGGCGAGTGGTATCTCTTTGCCACCAACGAGAACGACATCTATCACGTACACCCGCTGCTGCCCAGCTTGGTAGGCACGGACATCAAGGACGTGGTGGGTTCCGACGACTACGAGCTGGGCAGGGAACTGGCCAAAGCCGGGGAAGGAGAAGGCGTGTGGGTGGAATACCTGTGGCCGCACCCGGTGACGCTAAAGGAAGTCCCAAAGGTTGGGTACGCGGTGCGCAAGGACGGGATGATCTTCGCATCCGGCTACTATCCGGGCGTCGCGGATCCTGCGGACTATACTCAGGCCTACGTCCAGAAGGCTATGGACTACTATGACAGCCAAGGACTGGAGTCCACGGTTGCCCATTACAACAGCCCGGAGAGCATAGACGGCTCTTATTGGCTGATGATGGTTGACCCTGAGGGCGTCATAGTCGTATCGGGGGCGGAGCAAGCGCTGGTTGGTGGGAATGCCAGAACGTTCCGTGGTATTGTGGCCGGAGAGCCAATTGGCGATTCGCTTCTCAGTGCGACCGAGGAAGGCCACTGGTTCAAGTACTTGTGGCCCAACCCCAGAACGGCGGGGCAATTGACGGTGTACCTCTGGATAGTCCGCCACGACGGATACGTCTTCTCCTCTGCCTACTACGTTGAGGGTGACGGGGACTCGAGCTGATCCGGGCCTACGTAGAGGAGGCTATCACCTACTACGGCGCCAACGGTTAGGACTCCACTGTCGAGTTGCAGAGGCGGTCTTTAGGACCCTCGTCGGCGATGCACGTCAGAAACCACTCTGCACGTAAAAGGGCTCCAGGTCCAAGGAGAACCTGAGGGTGAAGGTCCTTGAATTAGTCAAGGGTGGTGGGCCTTGTAACAGGGCAATCGCGTCTTAATTGAATCAGCTCTGCCCACGACCGCCATTCCTGTATATGTCCGCTAATTTGATGACAGAAGTTGCAGTGTTGCCAGGGGTGTTCGGCCGTTGAGGGCCTGATGGGGACTGGCCGTGTTGTAGTAGATGAGGTATTGCTGCAGTTCCTCCTGCAGTTCCTCCACCGACTCGAAGGTGCTCCCCTCCAGCAGGTCCTCGTTCAGGGTCCGCCAGAAACGCTCGATCTTGCCGTCGGTCTGGGGCCGGTAGGGCCGGGTATAACGGTGCTTGATACCCAGTTCCTTGAGCATCCTTTGCAGGGCATGGTTGTCGGTATTGTTTGGCCAGGCCATCTCGGCACCGTTGTCGGTGAGCAGCGCCTCGAAGCGTACGCCGTACTCCCCGTGCAGCAGGTTGACGCTCTTGAGCGCGGCGAACATCACGCTCAGGCTCTTGATGTCCCTGGACACCTCATGTCCCTGGACACCTCGGCCCAGGCCAGGCGGGTGCAGGCGTCTAGCACCGCCACCAGGTAGCAGCGCTGCTTTGACCCCACGATCAGGTCCCGGCTCAGGTCTTGGTCGTCCAGAGTTGTCAGCTCCAGCATCCGGCCATGTACCCCGCCTTTTTCGTTCTGCTCGTGGAAAGCCGCCTGGATCCCCAACCGCATCCCATGGCCCAGCTCCTGCGCAGGGCCACTGAACGCCGCCGACTGCCCGAACAGGATCCGACCGTCGGACACTCCCGGCACTCCTTCGTCCATCGCTGCCGGGGCGCCGTTTCCGGGTCCGGCGGGCGTCGGACTCTCCTTCTAGGTGGCTTGACAGGACGCGCCCAGAAACACTGCTCACAGAGCAATCATCGTAGCCGTCATCAAGACGCGGAAAACCGAGGCTCTGATTCTTGTCATCCTATGACCTTCCCCCGAGAAGATATCTGATCGCCTCACCTAAGACAGTTCCCAGTCATACACGAAAGTCATTCACGAAAGTCATACACGAAAGATTTGATGGACATAGGAACCTGGTGAGAGACGCGAGCTACCGTATGACGCCAGGTAAGGAGATTCCGGTCTGGAATCTCCCGCTAGAACGGGACTCACATCTTACGTGAGGAGCCCCGGTGCCTTGTGTCACAGAGCCCCGAGGTTCTTGGAATTGCAAACGTACCGGCCACTATCGAGGGGCGGGGCTCAGTCGCACGCCTTCGTCGAGAAGTTCGCTACTCTTCAGGCCTCAGCTATGAACATGGTGGGCCGAGCGTACCGAATTGCGAACATTTCGCTGGGAGGTCAAGATATCGGGACTAAGGGTTGTGGGTGTGAGCTTAACTGGAAACAAAACCATCTCCAAATTAGAGATCGGGCCATAGGCCCGCAGTAATCCCGTCTTTAACCGATTGTGTGATCCTCATCTCTTAGATCCTTTTAGTGGGCACAGCATGTCGGCGGGTATCCCCCGCCATCAATTCATGAATTTAAATTTCCACGCCCGGTGAGAGAGTGAGTGCGGCTCTGGAACCAGTACAGGGGCCGCCCCCCCGACCGGGTTACTCGTTCTACTCTCACCCCGAACACGGGTTCCAGCACCTCCGGCAGCAGAACAGATTCCACCGGCCCGGCCGCCTGGATTCGACCACCCTGCAACACGACGATGTGATCGCAGTACTCCGCCGCCAGATTCACGTCATGTACCGACATGAGAGTGGTCACCCCCACGCCACGGATGAGCTCGAGAACTTCGAGCTGATAGCGGATGTCGAGATGGTTCGTGGGCTCATCGAGGATCAGGACCCTCGCCTCCTGTACGAGGGCCCGCGCGATCAGCGCCCGTTGCTTCTCTCCCCCGGACAGCGTGCTGAACGAGCGATTCGCCAGCTCCGCAATGCTCACGTGAGCGAGAGCTTCGTCGACGCGGTCACGATCCTCGGCGGATTCCCTGGCAAAGGCCGACTGGTGAGGGCAGCGTCCCATCGCTACCACTTCCCGCACAGTGAACTCGAAATCGGACCGCGGTTCCTGCACCACTACGGCGATACGACGGGCGGCCTCAGACGGCCGCAACTCCCAGAGATCATCCTCACCCACCACCACGCGTCCGAGTCGCGGTCGCAGCACCCGGTACACGGCCCGCAACAGCGTGGTCTTGCCGCTGCCGTTGGGCCCTATGATGCCCACGACCTGCCCGGCCTCGACCGCCAGGCTGACCTCCGAGCAGATCTCTACGGAACCCACCGCCACCGTCACCCCGGACAATGAAAGCGACAGCGGGGAAAGACTGTTACCTGCGGTGGCTGGCTTCATAATGTCGAACTCCGGGTGATCACCGGGCATGGTCTGATCCTCTCAGCCGGGAGCGTAGGAGCAGGGCGAAGACCGGGGCGCCGACCAGCGCCGTTATCACCCCGATCGGCAGCTCGCGGGGCTGTATCACAAGCCGCGCCAGAACGTCGGCCCACAGCAGGAAGAGTGCCCCAACGAGGGCTGCCAGTGGCAGTACCCGGCGATGGTCGGAACCCGCCACCATCCGTACCGCGTGCGGGATGACGAGCCCCACGAACCCGACCCCTCCGGCCAGAGCGACTGAAGTGCCGGTGAGGAGCGCGACGACCACGAATAGGACACGACGCAGGCGGTCGGGCGGCACCCCCATGCTGGTTGCGGTCTCATCGCCGAAGAGGAGCAGGTTCAACGGGCGGGCCTGGGCCAGGAGATAGACCAGGCCGGCTCCGAGCAGGATGGCCGGCAGCCCTAGCTGGTCCCACCGCGCGCCGCCCAGCGCACCGAGCATCCAGAAAAGCGCGATGCGCGCTGTCTGACTGTGCTCGCTGATGAAAATAAGCATGCTGGTGAGGGCCGCGAACAGGTAGCTTACCGCGATACCGGCCAGCACCAGCCGCAACGGGCTCAGGCCGCCCGCCGATTGCGCCAAAAGGAAAGCCAGCCCGTAACCGGCGAGGCCACCAGCGAAGGCGGCAACCGGCAAAGTGTAGATCCCCGCAAAGGCCCAACCGAGCACAATGACGCTCACGGCACCGGCGGCGGCGCCTGAGGTCCCACCGAGAATTGTTGGGTCGGCCAACGGGTTCCGCACCATGGCCTGGAGCACTGTGCCGACCACGGCGAGGGTTGACCCGACCAGCACGGCGAGGAGCGCCCGCGGGAGGCGGATATGCCAGACGATCCGCTCGTGAGCATCCGGCCAGTTGGCCGATACCATGTCAGGCCAGAACTGGTGGATCCCGATCCGCCAGGCCGTAGCCGGGGAAATGTCGGCTGGCCCCAGGGTAACCGCCAGCACAATCGAAACCGCTAGGACAACGCAAAGCCCCCCTGACAGGGCGACGAAGCCGAGCCAGGCCAGGCCGCGAGGGGCGGTGACCCTGCCAGGTGACCGCTTTGCGCCGGAACGGATCGACCTGTCCATCCATGGCGGCCTCATATTTCCGACACTCTCCAGCTCCCCTGCCGGTATCGCCACCAGGAGCCTACGGTCCGGGCCGCGAAGAAGGCGATCCCGGCGACGTATATTCCGGCAAGCCCCCAGCCGAGGGGGATGGTGAGCAGCCACGACACCGGAACCAGGACAAGGTAGCTGGAAACCGTGGACGCGTAGAAAACCCACTTGGAGTCGCCGGCTGCTCTCAAAACCGCAGCCAGCACCATGCTTGAGGCCATGAAGGGAACTTGTAGGGCCAGCAGGGGGAGAATGCGACTGGCCTCCGCCACCACCCCCTCATCGGGGGTCAGCAGATGCAGGATCGGGGACGGCACGACCAGTACCGGGGCCAGCAAGATCCCCGGTATGACGACCATCATCAGCAGCCCGACCCGTTCGGCCATTGTAACTGCTCTCTCGTCGCGGCTGCCTAGGCTGTGCCCCACAAGGATAGACACTCCAGTCGAAAGGGCCCAGATCACCGTCCAGAGGATCTGCTGTACGTTCGTGACGACCTGCACTCCGGCGATGACCGACGTGCCCAGTGAGGCGACGATCCTGAGCACAAAGACGTTGTTCATGTAGTTCAGAAAGAGCATGGCGGTCTCGGGCCAACCGATGGACCAAATCCGCCTAAGCATGTCTTGGGACCGGCGCAGGTGCTCGACCCGGAACAGCTCGTAGATGCCGCGGTACCGTCTCCAGCCGAACTGACCCATGTAGACGCATCCCACGGCTATGGAGATTGCCGTACCCACTCCGGCGCCCAGCAGCCCCCAGCCGGCTACGAATATCAGGACGTAGTTCAGAGGGATGTTTATCGCGTTGACTAGGAAGGTCATGCGCATCGCCACGCCGGTCTCCCCTACGCCGGCATAGACGGCCCGGAACATGGCCGTTGCCGCGGCCAGCGGTGCGGCCAACGCGAGCACTCGTAGATAAGGCACGCCCTCAGCTCGCACGGCCTCACTGACTGCGAATGCGGTGAAGAACAGGCTTGAGCCGACGCTCAGTGCAAGGAAAACCACCAGGCCTGCGGCGACGCCTACGAGCAACGATACGTCCAGCAAACGCCCGATATCGACCTGACGCCCTTCACCGAACCGGCGGGCCGTGATCACCTGCGCGGCGGTCGCCCATCCACCGAACAGCATGCCCGCGGCGATGTTGACCGACGAGGCGACAGCCGCCGCTGCGAGGGCCTCCGTGGAGACGCGGCTGATCATCGCGGTGTCAACGAGACCGAGGGCGATGTGGGTGAGGTTCGCGACGGCGATCGGGTAGCTTAAAGCGAAAACCCTTCTGAGGGTGCCCCCATGGGTTGTTGTCACCGCGCTCGTGGCTTCCTCCAAAGTGGTAAGTGTGCCGCCGGGATGAAAACCCGATCATCCCGGCGGCGACTTCAGCGCATCAGCGGGCGGCGATCACACGGCGCACCGCAGTGGCCACCTTTATGAGGCCGTCAAGGTTTTGTGGCCCGGGCACGCTCTGGAGGAACGTCAGCGCCATGTACTGACCGTTCGCTACCGCCGACATTCCCGACAGAGCCGGGTTGGACTCCAGGAACGTCCGGTTCGAATCGGGACCGCCAAAGCCGTAGTCAACGAAGATGATCAACTCCGGGTCTCCCTCGACGACGGCTTCCCACTCCACGGTGCCCCAGGTGCCGCTCACATCGGAGAGGATGTTCATCCCACCGGCGCGGCTGATGATGTCCGACATCACGGAGCCTGAGAGAGCCGTGAACGGAGCCTCTTCACCCGAGTCGAAGTAGAATACCCGGACTGGCTCCCCGGCAGGCACTGCCGCCGAAACTTCTGCGATCTGCTGCTCCCAAGAGGCAATGAGTTCCTCGCCGCGGTCCTCGACGTCGAAAATTTGCGCCACGGCGCGGACATCCTCGAACATCACCTCAAGGGTTACCTTGCCGGTGAAGTCCGGGCAGGCTTCCGTGAACGAGAAGCTGTGGGCCCCAGAGTCTCGCAGGTTTTGTCCAGTGAGACCTGCGCTCTCGTTGAAACCGTAGCTGAACACCATATCCGGGCCGGGGGCGATGACCGCCTCCAGTGAAGGGTAGGGGAAGCTGCCTCCCAGTCGCTCCACCATCGCGGCGCGGGCCTGGTGCTGGGGCTGGAGCCGGTCGGGAGTGCCGCCAAAGTAACCGATGACGTGCTCCTGCAGCCCGAGCGCCACCAGGACCTCAAGCGCGCTGGTGTCCGTGGCCACCACCCGCTGGGGGACCGTGTCGTAAACGGTCTCCACACCGCAGTTGTTGATGGTAACCACGGCTGGCTCGGGTGTGGCAGTTGCGGCGGCTGTCGCGGCCGGTTCGGGCGCCGGGGTAGCCGTGGGGCTGGGCGTTGCTGTTGCGGTCGGCTCGGGCGCTGGGGTAGCAGTGGGACTGGGCGTTGCTGTAGCCGCCGGCTCGGGCGCGAGCGTAGCAGTGGGGCTGGGCGTCGTCGGTGGAGCCGTTGTGGGCTGGGCTGTTGGAGCAGCCGGTTGCGTGGGGGCTGCCGTGGTCTCGCTTGTGGTAGCCTCCTCGCCGCCGCACCCGATTATGAACAGCAGTGTCAAGGTAAACAGCCAGGAAGCGGTTAACAGAAATGGCTTTGTGGGTTTTCTGAGTCGTGCTTGAGGTCTGGTCATGAGTTATCTTTTCCTTCCTAGATTGAGACTGCCCGGTTAGTCTGCTCTGTCAGTTCAGCTGAAAATGCCCCTTTGCGCCAATCGGGTGCACCTTTGCCGCCCAGTAATTGCCAGAGGTCGAGAAATTCCTCCTTTTTCACAGGGTCTCCTCGAAAGCAGCGCGATTTAATCACTCAGTAATCTCGCTACCAGAGTCCGATCCGCATCACGCTTCCAGCGGAATGTCATAGAACGGAGTTCAGTAGACGATGAATTCACCTGCTCCAAACTGTGGATGCAGGCGAATCGATTTATAAGACTATGTATCATTTACTTCGTCAATATGCCGGAAGGAAGGTGGTTTTATTAGGGGTCTCGGGAGCGCCATGTTTTAATGAGAGGGAGTCTCAATAATGTCCGAGTGTTAACGCCCTTCTCTTCAGTCGGGGTTTTCCCGAGGATATAGCAGAGAGGAGGGAAAGGTGAATGATACGAGGTCTTAACAACCACGTCAATTACACCAAATCAAAGCCAGGTCAGATACAGGCAAGTTCACGCATGAACCTGGGAGAAGGATGCCAGTTACTCGGCACCCACTCTGCCTTATCCATGAATGTCGAGGTTAGGTGACACGTGGCGAGGTGCGCCGTGAGGACCGTAGGCGGCGCGGAAAAACAATCGCGTTTGCTTGATCGCCGACTCGGAAAGGGTTTGCGTAGAGGTTATCGTGGTATGGTCGGACGGGAGCAGCCGAAGATTCACGTGGGAGGGTTCGATACCCGCAAGGTCTCAGCTACGAACATGTGGGCCGGACTGGACAAAATCAAGAACCGAGGCCGATTCCTTGGTCACCCCGTCCTGCGGCATGGGGATAGTATACGTCAGGACCGCCTCGTCTTCCACGATCTCGATGCCCTGCACGAAGTTGTGGATCAGGGCCTTCCGCTCCGGGAAAGTGCCGTCCTGGAAGAGTGCGCGGAAGTCCGCCACGTACCCCTTGATCTCCTTTGACGTGGGCAACTCCGCCCGCCGCTGCTCCAGCTGGAACTCGGCCTCCTCCCGAGCCGCCGTAAGCTGGTCCTGGCGGCTCTTCAGGGACAGGATGCGAGGCGACAGCACCTCGATGGGCAGCTGCTGGGTCTCCAAGGCCTGGTAGAGGTTCTCCAGCCGGGTATCCACGTCGGATAGCTCGCTGTTGATGGCGGTCAGCCTGCCGTTGACCTCGCCGGCCAGGGCGTCGATCTCCTCGGCCACCAGGGTCACCAGCTCCGTGATGGTCTCCTCGGTGAGTATCCGCTCCCTGACCTTCTCGATCACCAGGTCCTCCACCTTGCTGGCGTTCAGGTAGCGGGCGGTGCAGGCTCCGGCTCCCTCGCGGAACAAGCTGGAGCAGACGTAGTAGGCGAACTGGCCGCTCTTGGCTCCCTGAGCGGAGTAGGACCTGCCGCACACCCCGCAGCGCAGGAGACCGCTCAAAAGGTACTGGCTCCCTACCCTTGCGGGCTGCTGGACGCTGGGCGCTCTCTCGTGCAACCCCTGCTGCACCGCGTCGAACAGCTCCCTGGAAACCAGGGCGGGCCAGGCGTTTTCCACCCGCACCGGCTCCCCCGCCTTCTCGTCCTTGCTCTTCACTCCCCAGACGGCGGTGCCGGTATAGGCTTCGTTGGTCAGCAGGTAGTGGACCACGTTCTTCTGCCAGCGCCGTCCCCGGTTGGTGATGCCCCGCCCGTTCAGCTCCTTGCAGATTTCCGCCAGCCCGTTGCCCCGGCGGGAACTCTCAAAGATTTCCTTCACTATCGGAGCGGACACCGGGTCCACCTCCAGGGTGGGGCGCTCCTTCACCCCGTCGCTGACCTTGACGCGGGTGTAGCCGAAGGGGGCCTTTGAGCCGAGGAAGAAGCCCCGGGAAGCGGCTTCGCGCATTCCCCGCGTCACTTCTTGCCCAAGATTCTCGCTGTAATATTCGTCAACGGACTCGATGATGCCTTCCAGCAGCCTGCCGGTGGCGTTGTCCTCGGCCTGCTCGGTGATGGACACTACCCGAATGCCCTTGCGCCGCAACTGGGCCTTGAACGCCACGGCGTGCTCCCGCTTGCGGGTGAATCTCGAAAACTTCCAGACCAATATCACCTGGAAAGGGGCCTTCGGCTTGCTGCCCTCGTCGATCATCTCCCGGAACTGGGGCCGGTCGGCGATCCGGCCGCTCTCGGCCTCGTCCACGTACTCGCGGGCCACGGAGTAGCCGTTGTTCTTCGCGTAGTCTCTCAAGGCCCGTAGCTGGGCGGCCACGGAGAGGTCCACGTCCTGGCGCTCGCTGGAGACCCGGGCGTAGAGCGCCGCCGGGGTCAGGGGCTGGAACTGCTTTTTCATTTTGCCTCCGTTTCGTCCGTGTTTGCCTGGCGGGAACGCCGCTGCATCCGTTCCTTCACGCGCCACTCCCGCTCCTCCATGTAGAGGCGGATGGCCTCCCGCAGAAGCTCGCTCACGGTGCGCTCCTCTTCCCCCGCCACCTGGCGCAGTTGCTGGGCCTGCGGCGGGGGCAGCGAGAACGTGATGGTCTCGGTGTTCCTGGAAATTATGGGTGCGATAATCGCTCCTTGCGCTGAGTATTATAGCACATTGTCTTACTATCTATCACCCCGCATCCAGCCTCCCGCCCTCCGGCGGCGGCGGCGGGCGTTGGCGTCCTCCGGGTCCGGAACCTGCAACATTTCGCAACCTTGCCACCTGTTGCACGCAGACAAGGGAACGGTAACGACTTCCCTTTTGGGCATCGTTGGAAGCCACGGGAACGGCTCCGCTTACCCCTATCGGACACCCTGTCCAGTCTGGCGGGTAAATGGTCGGGGTTCTTGGTCTGGCGGCTGTCGCTGGCATTCGTACCTGAACGGCGTACCTGTCGGGCGGCGGGTGGTTCATTGGCGATGACGGCCTGACGTGTCCGCTCTGCAACATATTGCAGTGGCGGGACGTAACGGGACAAGGTTGCGGCAAGTTGCTGCAAAATTGTCCATTCGGGGCTGTTGAGGCCCCCCTACAGGAAAGGTCCGGCGCAGGAAAGTTGTACTTTGGGCATCAGTACAATGCGGCCAGCGGCGCCCGGTCCAGCGAGTGGGCGGCGGCAGTATCCACGCCTCCTCCAGGACGCCGTGCTCTCCCAGGGCCTCCCCGTTGGCGGTGATCACGTTCAGGCCCTCCATGCCGTCGGCCACGTCCAGGAAGGCGGCCTCACTCTCCGGGGTCTCGAACACGAACAGCACCCCGGGAGTGCGGCCCCCGTGGTCCCGCTCCGCCCAGCCGGAGGCGAAGTAGCGGCGGTAGGGCGCCAGGCGCCGGGGGATGCGCTTCGGCGTCGTGGCTCTTCGCTCGAACTCCAGCAGGAAGGGCAGCTATTTGCCCTTGTGCTCCAGGGTGAAGGAGTTGACCCGCACGCTCGACGGCGTAGCCGAAAGGAGGGGTGATTGTCAGGCCGGTCCCATGCTCCTTCGGAGGGGGTTGCGTTTCACACCGTTGGCGGGCCGGGATAATCGTCGCGCCGTCCGGTGTCGCCCTCCCGGATGTGGAAGTCCCGCCGGTCGTGGTACAACGCCGCCCGGTTGAGGACGTGCTCGGTTTCTGCGTCGTCGAGGTCTATCTGTTCGCAAGGCGTCATGAACCAGTACTTGTAATCCCCGATGAACAGGTACAGAGTCCGGCGGCCAAAGAATGACCCCGGAAACGCCTCTCCGTCACATATCCGGCGACACACGGTCTCAACCAACGTCCGCTGCCGGTCCCTGTGAAGCAGTACGTATTCGTGGGGCCACGTATCCCGGTAGGTGACCGCTTCGCGCCACGGTGCGGCGGCAATCTGGGCCGTCAGCTTCATTCAGGGTCTTGGTTGTCGGACGAGATGGCTCCCTCGTTCATCACTTGTTCCAAGTACGGTTGCGTTACCGTCCGCAGGCGTAACAGATTCTCAGCGATCCATTCTCCCACGGCTTCCAGGTTTATCATTGGGTCGCTGAGCACTGCTTGCGTTTGCAGCCCCACCCAGGATTGGTTCTCTCCCTGCTCCCACTCTGTACCGCCGTCCAATTCGCCATCTATTTGGCCTCGGTGTTGGGTCAGCGCGTGATAGATATGCTGGTTGTCGGCACCATTTATGGAAAGAAAAGCCCACGCCTTGTCCTCGCTCAACCCGGCGGCGTAGACCACTTGGGAATATCCGGTTTCGAACGACCTCCACCTGCCCCGCCATCCGCCCCGGCTCACCGGTGGCAATCCCGCCCGCCGCAGTTGCGCTACCACTGGGCGATAGAAATCGGCGTAGTAGGTGTTTGTGGTCATTCTGGTCGAAGTGGAGGTTGCTCCCGGTTGCGACTGCGGCGGTTCGACGACTAACTGGAAGTCGGCAGCTATGGAGTCCGCCACTTGGTAAGCCCTCACCGCCACGGCGTACACTGCGATGTTGTCGCTTTCGTTTAGCCACGATAGGATGCTGCGGTGGTAGTCTGTGAAGTCCGAGGCCACCCACACCAGGATGTTGGCGTCAGCGTTGGCCGCGTATCCCAGGAGCCTCAGGCAATGGGAATCGTCAGATACCTCCAACTGGTTCTCAATCACCACTTTGGCCTTGGTGCTGACCTGTTCCGCCATGATGTCGACTCGCCCGGCTCCGGGCAAAGTGACCTCCGACGCCACCGGTTCCAAGGCGAGGTTCAGCTTGGACCCCAACAATTGCAGATGGTCCTTCAGCCAGGGGGTGAAGTCCCGGGCCTCGTCGGACCATACCTGCCGCAGGTTCACGGGTTCCAGCGCATTGATTTCCGGCATTATGCTCCTTCAGTGCAGTTCGTTACCGAACTGTAGACTCGACTCGTCCAGGGAGGAACAATAGGATCATTCTCCTCACCAGATTCCTTTCAACTCCTCCAGTAACGTGATCGATCCGAAACCATCCTATGTCTCCCTGTAGTAGGGTTTCTGGAGTGTGGACACCTGCGAAAGAAAGCCGAACGGACCTTCAACTAGTGCCCAAGGATAGTAGCGTTTCGCGGAAGAAATCGAGTAGCACGTGTCCTTCCTGGTAAAATTGCTTGACTTCCTCGAATGTTAGGTTCGACCCCAAACGGTGAGCGGTATCATTGCGATTGGTGATAAGGTTGTTGTAAAAGGTCTCTGCTCTTTGGTTGGCTGCGGTTGCGGTAACCCTCGTCCTGAAAGCTGTCTTTCGGTCTTCACCGAAACGCTGTAAGAGGTCGCCCATATCACTGGACTGGATTCTGCTGACGTTGCGTAAACATCCTCTGGCCAGTTCCCGGAGCGATTCATCCTCAATGAGGCTACACCTCTCTTGGACAATGGAATTTATCATCTGTTCGAATTCGGCGTAAATCACCACCAGCAAAGAGTAGGTCAGCAGCGTTTCAATCTGGGTGCCACGGGAATTGGTAGAAACTAAGTGATTCTCGCAATCCTCCAAGGCACTATCAATACGAGCAAGTAGCATCCGAGGAACCTTTTACCCGAACAAGACAGTCTTGGCCTGTTCGAATCGCTCACGGACTATGGCTACGTCTGTAGTGCCTTGCCTGGTACTGGTGACGAATCCTCCATCATTACGGAGCATCTCGTAGCGAGCCTTTATGTCGCCGGGAATGCAGTCAAGGTTTTGCGAAAAGGCCACCATTACGGCATCCAACACGGCAACGTTTACGCCACTACGCCCATGAAATGGCCTTTCTCCTAAGGAACCGACCAATTGGAGGCACGTGTTTCGAAAGACCTCCTCGCTTCCTTCCAGTGATTCGGGTGACGCATTCTGGTTCTTCTTCATGAACTTTGATAAGAAGTCCTTCATCGGTTTCTGATAGCTAGAAATATCCCGCATTGCGAAGAAACGGACCAGGAGTTCAATGTCTCTCTTCCGACTATCTGGAACTGGCTTCCCTAGAATTTTGCGCCATTCCAAGTCGGTATTCAATTGGGCCAAGTACTCCACAAATCGTCCACTGTGGACACAATTGCGAATTTCCTGGTTGGAAAGCAGTGTGCCCCCTGTATTCAGGCGCTCGAAGATATGATAAACGCTTGTGTCATCGTCGGGTTCAAGTTGTTGTACGACAAAAGACCGGAGAACTGAATTCTTCACCTTCCTCTGGTCTGGTTCCGAAAGGTCATCGAAGGTCTTGCCCAAGAACCGACTGTCCTGGTTTAGCCCACTAAGCCTGAACGCCCTTCTATTCCTACTGGAGTCACCACCAAAGTACCCCTCCAGGAAATAGAAAACGCTCTTCAGCCTCTGTTGTCCATCAATCACGAGATAGTTCTGAGACTGGCGTTCGGTATAAACAAACACTGGAGGCACAGGCAAGCCAACTAGGAATGACTCGATCAGCTTGCTCGACTGTGCCGGTTTCCACACGAACGCCCTTTGGAACTCCGGTATGATAATCTCCCCGGCTTGCCACTTCTGGTGCAACACTTCCAAGGTGAAGTCCGCAGGATAAGTTGTGATCTGGTAATCGGCGGGTGCACTGGCGTAGTCTTCGTCCTCGGAAGAAACTGGGTCTAGTTCCAAGTCCGAAGGATTTACACTTTCCCGTTCATAGTCTATCCGTGCGTCATCGCTTTCCTGAATCGTCATTTCTTGCCTCTGATACGGCCGTGTTACGTTGAAGACAACCCAATTTATTCTAATCCCCCCTTTGTTCACGGTCAAAGCGTTGGGACGGGCGAACTCTGGTTGTCCATTTATGGTCAGTCTGGGCGGAGTTGTTGCGACGGGTCACGGTAGGACATAGGCTTTGGTCCCTCCAAACGAAGTTTTCTCTGGTACCTTTGGCCGCCAGATGCGTGACCCCACAGGCCTCCGTGGTTACCTCTAGCTGACAGTCACAAGTCTGGGATCTGGATGTTGGACATTGCCCGCTGCCGCAGGTAGAAGAAGGCGATTTCAGGAACGATGCTCCAGGATTCTGTTGGAAATGTTCCTCGTGGAACATCAGCACTGAGTTGGCATGGATGATTCGTCCGGGCACCCCGGGAGATGGTTTGTTCCTCCCAGCCAGCTTGTGGCGCAGGGGATTGGCAGATGTTCTCATCCCCCGTTTCGTTCCCAGACTCGCCACCAGGGACGGGTCCGCTTCTTGGAATTCAGACCCCTCAGCAGCCCGGCGTTGCGCTGCCGCTCCTGCTCAATCTGTCCCTGCAACGACTCCACTTGCACCTCCAGGTCCCGAATCCTCTCCCGGGCCGCGACCAACTCCGAATCAGCCAACCTGCCGCTCCCCGGCAGGTCGTCGTCCAGCATCACGTAGACTCGGTGCCGCCTCCCGCGCGGCTCTCTCCTGGCTTGCAACTCCCCGGCGGCAATCCGCCGGTCCAGCGTTGACAGGGACACCGCCAGCTCCCGGCAGGCCTCCGCCTTCGTCAACAGTCTCATGGTCGTCCTCCTCGTTTTCCTCTGAATTGTCACGGTTCCCCTGCACGTCATCACGCGTCAATTCTGATGCGTCATATACGTCAGCGTCCCGGCGGCTGTCTCCGAGTGGATGGGCCTCGGCGTCGTCGACAGCCCGGACCGGGCCTCGGTTCTGCACCGAAATGTACCCGCTCCGGGCCTGGGGGGTCAGACAGGGTTGGTACCCCGAAATTCACGTTTGTTCATAGCTCCCCTACCGGAAACGCCTGGAACGGGAAGGTACAATTTTGTAGCCCTCTCCCAGCCGGTGCAGCGGCAGCCGGTCCGGGGCGTTGGGCGGCGGCCAGCGCCACACCTCGCGCAACACGCCAAGGTCGGCGATCATTTCCAGGTTGGACGTGCAGATGGGCAGGCGGTGCGCACCGGCGGCACGCAGGAAGGACTCCTCGGCGTCGTGGGTCTCGAACACGAACAGCACCAGCGGCAACTGCCCGGCGTGGTCCAGGGCGGCCCAGACGCTGGCGAAGTAGCGAGGGTAGTTCTTCAGCCTAGCCCGGACCCGCCTTGGGGTGACGGCCCGGCGCTCGAACTCCAGGAAGTAGAGGCGCCGGTCGCCCCGGTATGACAGCCAGAAGGTGGCGTCGGGATGGATCGCGTAGTTGGTCCGGCCCCGGATGCTAAACAGATTCCCGAGTTACTCACTCGTCAGTCTCCCGGTCCTGCGGCGGCGCCGGTGCGGCCCCGGATGCCCGCTGCCGCAGGTGGGCGCGGGCGATCATCCGGGCCAGGATGCGCAGCCCCGCCTGCATCTGCGCTCGCTGTTCGGCGGTGTGCGCCGCCGACAGATTCCCCGGCGAATCCGGGATGCGCGTTGACATTCTCTTCCTGCCGGACCTTCTCATCCCTCTCCTCCGGGCGCGCCGGGATTGCGGTTCTAATTCCCGCCGCTGCCTGCGGCTTCATGGCGTTCAGCGTCCAGTCTGAGGGATGGGAGAATCGGGCGTTAGCCCTCGAAAGGGACTTCATTGATGAAGCTGTCTCAGTAGAGAGTTTGCGTAAATGAAAGTAGACGGCCTCGCCTGACAATCGGGTTAGGCGGTTCGAGGAAGGTTAATCCCTTGGCGAATGGGATTGGTGAGATCTGGAAGAGGGAACCAATGGGGTACTGGTGGTCGAGGGGGCAGAACCGTGTCTCCGATGACGTTCGGACAGAGCTCCGGCGCAGGTCTGTCCGGGTGCGCCTTGCGCTGGATCCCTGTCTGAGTCTTGTCGGGTCTCAGCGACCCTCCCACCGGCCAATAGCCCTTCGGCAGTCTCCCCGCATAACCTCGCAGCCGCCTTCCTCCAAGGAAAACCGTTTTCTTCCACGTCGCCGACCCTGAATTGGGTCGTCAGTTTTTCTTCTTTCGCTCCAGTCTCCACTGAGCCAGCTTCATCAATGCAGCCCTTCCGGGGGATTCCCGCACAGGAGCGGTTCTGATGGCATTGGGCTGTACATGAGTTGTGGTTGGCCGACAAGTTTGCAGGCGGGCCGCCGGCAAGCTGGAACGGGCGGGAAACGCCCCCTACGGGACCGGGGCGGCAAACACTTTCTGTCAGGGGCCGGTTGCGGCGAGGAAAGCAAAGCCCACGCAGGAAAACCACAAGTTTGCTGCGGGCAGGGCGGCCGGCGCCCGGAGAGAAACCGCAAGTTTGCCGAGGGAGGAGAGCAATGTCGGGAGAGGTGAACCGGACGGACGGGACCGCCGGCAGGAACGAGCGGCCCGATCTGTGGCTGATGACCCTGCTCCAGCGGTTGAGAGGGGTGGCGGAGACCCTGGGGCTGGCCCCCAGGACGGTGCAGAGCGCCCTGGAGGTGGCCATGCCGGAGGAGCACGGGTGGTCACCGCCGGAGAAGACGCCGCTCTGCGGCCCGGAACGGCGGGCCACGGTGATGGCGGGGTTGGCGTCAGCGACGCCGGCGACGGTGGGCGTGGGGCTGGCCACCCTGCTTGCCAGCCTTGCCGTTGGAACATACGCCCATGGGTTGGGACGAGAGGACGGGGGTTAGGGTTTCACAAGACGACAGAAGGCCCGGCGAATCCCGCCGGGCCTGACTCTTCTCGCCCGGTCTGCCATTTCCATACGCTGAAACGATGCACAATTACGTGATTGTATTCACAATTTTGACATCAAGTATTCTCCTGCAAAATAATACATCATCACCCTTTGGATACGAAGGCGACGGACTTGGGAGGTGAGACAATGCTGGATACCCTCATAGATTGGCAAGACTTCCTGCCCGACGACTCCATGGGCTGGCCTCACGAGTTGATAATGATGGTGCGGCGTGGCAACTGCGTCTACCATCACCACACCGAGGATTGGCTGTTCCTGATTTCCACCAGCGAGGACGACCTGGCGGGGGTCTATGAAGGGGATGGGATTCAACCGGTGCTGGCGGTTAACCGGTGCACCGGAGAGGTGGTTCACCAGACTCCTGGGGTCTCCACTGAGGAATGGCAGGCTGGACTTCCGAGGCATAGCGAGCGGTATCTCGCTGGCATGGAATATCTGCGAGACGTACCCGTACTTTCGCGAGAATGGGAGCGCATCGCGGCAGAGGCGACTATGGCGTGGAAAACCTCGACGTAAGTAGCAAACAATGCTCTCCAAAAATGCCGCTGTTGTTCCAGCGGCCTTTTTTTGCGGCAAGTGGTTGGCCACGGTCAGCACGTCCGATGGCATGCGCTGCCGCTGCGGATTTGACGTAGCTCTCTACAAGCAGCGCGGGCCGGTGGACGGGGTGTTCAAGTCCCTCGTTCCCGGTCCGTCCGGTGATTGGAGTATTTGAGTCCTTCTTCCGCCGGACACCGTTCAGCGGTTGGGATCTGGTCCCTCCCCAGCGCTAGACACCCCGCCCGGAGTTGGGAACTGGTCATTTCCTGCGCTGGGCGGATGGGAAGAAGCGCTTGGCCGCGCTTCACTCCCACACCAGGCTGGGGCGTCTGCGGGTTCCGCTCGCGGTGCCCCAGCCGCAACCCAAACCCGACCGGGGCAGAGTTGTCCTGGTCAACGTCAACATCGTCGCGGAGGTGATGAACCGAAACGACACGACATCCCGGATTTTCCCTTCATCCGGCTACATTTGCGAAGCGGCTGACGCCCTTCGCCCTGCTCTCACTCTGCCGCCGGAGCAAGTAACCGGCTCCGGCGCGTTCCATCATGCTGCGGCGCAGCCGCCCGACCACGGCGGAAAACGTTGCTGCTTTTCCATGCATCGGACGGACCACAGCATCCGGTCCGTCATCCTCCAACGCTGCGCTGCCTCCGCCGGGCTGCCCGCTTGCGGCATAGCCCTTGGTTGGACTGCGTCCTGCGCCAACCTCCCGCCTGCCCTTTCCCATGGCACGGCCTGACCCAGAGCGCAGCGCGCCTTGCGCGGGATGGCGTGGGCGGAAAAGCGCCCGCCGGACCGTCATCGCCGACTATTGACCCGCATGGCGCCGCCGGACATACTGTTTTCGCCAACCTGCACTCATCGCAAATTGGCCGCTGCCGCTACCTGGAGAAAAACCATGCCGGAAGTCATGCCCACGGTAAGCGACGAAACCATCTCAGGCTGGGTGGGATTGCGGAACTCCCAACTGGGTCGCAGCTACGTCGAAAATGGATCCGTGTTCGACCTGCGCCTCCAGGGCGCTGCCCTCAAAGCCCGTTGCCAGGGTTCCATGCCCCAACCATACCGGTTGCGTGCGGTCCTGGCCAACGGGAGGGTCGAAGACGCCGACTGCTCCTGCCCGGTGGGCAGCGGCGGACGCTGCAAGCACGTGGGAGCGCTCCTCCTGACCTGGTTGGAGCGGTCCGAGGCCTTCCGCGTGGTGGCGGAGTTGGACGCGGACCTGGAGCAGCGCAGCAAGGGAGAGTTGGTCGTTCTGATCAAGCGGATGTTGCGGCTTCAGCCCGACCTGGAGTCCCTGTTGGAAATGGATTTGCCCGGAGGCGACGGAGGGGGCGCTCCGGTCAACCCGGAAATCTACCGCCGCCAGGTGGCCTCCGCCTTTCGGCTGGGCAGGGATGATTGGATGGCGTCACGGAGAATCGCCGTGGAAATCGGCGTTGTCCTGGATGCCGGCGAGGAATTTCTGGTTTGGGACGACTGCGCCAACGCCGTCGCAGTGTTCCGGTCGGTGTCCCGGGAGATGCTGGAACATTACGACCAGATGCTGGACGAGGATGGGCGCCTGATCGATGTGATGGACCGCTGCGTCGAAGGACTGGGGCAATGCCTGGCTCTATGGGACGACGTTGCGGGCAGGGAAAGCCTGTTGCGGACCCTCTTCGACGTCTATTGCGCTGACCTGGACTGGGGCGGCATAGGATTGGGAGAAGGCGCGCCGGGCGTCATGCTGGAACAGGCCACGGTTGCGGAGAAGCAGGCGGTTGCCGGTTGGGTGCGGGCCGCCATGGGCCACGGCGTCGGCAAGAGCGACAGCTTCAGGCGTGAAGCGCACGGCCGTTTCCTGCTGGAGCTGGAGAAGGAACAATTGGACGACGCCTCTTTCCTCGGCATCTGCCGCGAGGCCCGGCTGCTGGAAGAGCTGGTGGACCGCCTGCTGACGCTGGGACGGCTGGAAGAGGCGATTGCCGAGGCCGGGCTGGCCGAAGATCACGAGTTGCTGGAGTTGGCGGATATCTTTTGCCAGCACGACCTGGGCCGGAGGATAGAGCCGCTGCTGGCCGAGAGAGTCGAAGCCAACGGGAACCAAAGGTTGATGGAGCGGCTCAAGGAACACCACCTGGAACAGGGGAAGCTGCCCGAAGCCCTGGACCTGGCGAAACGGCTGCTGGAGCGACGCCCTGACCTATCCGGGTATGCCGAGGCGCGGGAGCTGTCCCGGCAACTGGGCGTTTGGGAGGAACTTCGTTCGCAGTTGCTGGGCCAATGGTCCGCCGCCGGGGAATACGGCCTGCTGACCGAAGTCTACCTGGAGGAAGGCGAGATAGACCTGGCCTTGCGGTCCGTGAATCGGGAACTGGCCGGTCTCCACGGCGGGCACCGGACGACCCGGGTGGCCGAAGCCGCCGCCGCGACCCGTCCCCAAGCCGCCCTGGACATCTACCGGCGACAGGTGGAAGGGCTGATTGCGGCCCGGGGCCGGGAAAATTACCAGGCGGCCTGTGCCCATCTCACCCGTATCCGCGACCTGTACCGGAATCTGCCGGAGGAACCGGGGTGGTTGGCCTACGTTGGCGAGTTGAAGGAACGCCACCGGAGACTGCCCGCCCTGAGAGAGGAACTGGACAACGCCGGTCTGTGACTCTATGGCTACGCCGGAGGTCCCGGAAATGCCCGCGTGACCGCTGTCTCCCTGCCTTCCTGCCTTCCTGGCTACCGGACTGTCGTCCAGGTCGCAATGCGTAGACCAGCGCCTTAAAAGACCTGCCTCCCCGGATTGTCCACGCACGAAACCCTCCTGGTGGCTGGCGGCCATCAGCCAGTCCATCAGGCTCTGCTTCTTTCACCTCGTCAACGGCGATGCGTCAGGCCATTGCACTTCCTCCAAAATCACCCTCTCTGTTTTAGCGTGGTTTTTCACGTTTGCAGAAATGTAATTTCTGATTGGTCAAGGGGAATTACAGCCCGTTCCTTACTTGAAACCGGCGAAAATGACGCATCGCCGCCGCCTCCGAAACCCCCGAAACCATCCCCGTAGGGACCGTTTGCGCCCCCGGACAGCGTGGCGGGCAAATAATGCCGTGTCAGCACCAATAACGTGTCTCCACTCGATGTCGCCGTCGGAGCAGGCCGTCCCACAGGGGACGCCAGGACTGGCCTTGGTATGCCCCTACCGGACGGGGTCTCTATTGGACACCGGGATGGGCAGCGGCGCTGCGGTCATTGCTGACGCCGAGTTCACGCAGGTCTCCGCCGCCTCGGCGGCCACTACGAACAGCGTGGCGGCAAGAGGCGGCTGGTCCCCAGCGGAGGCACATCATTGCTTGCTCCGGAGAGTCCGGGCGGTGTAAAATGTCGCCAGTGAACAGACGCCTCCAACGGGGAGGTAGTGCGTGGCTGCTGCGGCGTCGCTACAGAAACTCCAGGTGCAACATGAGCACTCCTAAGGTCTCCATTGACACTGACACCGCCAGGGCGAAGACCGGGAAGGGGTCGGCCAGGTTCCGGCTGCCCGAACCGCCCCAGCGGGAACCCGACGAGATGACCCAGTACGACCAACTGTTCAAGACCGGCAATTCCTACCACCTGGCCCAGCACTTGGGCCGTCCCGAAAGCACGCTGGTGGAGGCGGACCGCTGGATAGTGGCGAGACCGGAGTACAACAAGGCCCGGGCGCGGCGGCCCGACCTGCTGGTGGCCTTCGGCGTTGACCCCCAGGCGTACAAGGAGAGCGGCGGGTACGTGGTCTCGGAGCAGGGGAAGCCTCCCGACTTCGTGCTGGAGGTTGCCTCGGAGCGGACCGGGGACCTGGACGTGGGGGCCAAGCGGGTGGACTACGCGGCGCTGGGGATAGCGGAGTACTGGCGGTTCGACGAGACGGGAGCGTATCACGGGGAGAGGCTGGACGGCGACCGGTTGGTGGAGGGGGAGTACCTGCCGGTAGAGGTGGAAGAACTGCCCGACGGGAGCTTGCAGGGATACAGTCCGGCGTTGAACCTTTATCTGCGCTGGGTGGCGGGTGACCTGGTGTTCCATGACCCGGCCGCCGGTGCGGCCATCGCCACGTTGGAGAGCGAACGCGCCCGGGCCGACGCCGAACGTGAGCGCGCCGACAGTGAACGGGAAGGCCGTGTTCAGGCCGAGGCCCGGGCCGACGGTGAACAGGAAGGCCGTATTGAGGCCGAAGCCCGCGCCGACACTGCCGAGGCCCGCAACCGGGAGTTGGAGGAGGAGTTGCGCCTGTTGCGCGGCTGCTGAGGGACCGGGCGGCATGGTTCGCTCCCGCGCCTCCATTGCTGCCGGAGCGGCTGTGATACAGGACAGGGGTGGCGATGTGGCGTAGGGACTTCATTTGGAACTCGCTCCAGAATTCGCCATCGACGAAATCCGCAGCCATCCGTGGCTGAGCGGGTTGGCTCAGGATACGTGTGAGGTTGATTGCACGCTTACGTCGTTGGTGGAAACCGGCCATAATGCCTGAAAATAATTGTTATTGTATAGAATGCGGCCAGTAGCTGAGGGATGAGTGTGACGACGATTGAATCCCTGAAGAGAGTAGGCAACGCGTTTTCCCATGCTACTCGCCGTGCCGGTTTTAGCTGTTACCTACCCCTTTCAGCCCCCCCTGAAAGGGGTATGTAAGCAGTTTTCAGGGGGGCACGTGGTAAGTGATTTCCAGTTCAGGCTTGGGTTCCGGCCAGGGTTCCGGCAGCAGCCAGACCCGGCGCCAGGGCGTGCCCTTGAGCATCAGCCGCCGGAGGCAGTTGACGCCCAGGCGGAATACGCTGACGGTGCGCGCCGGACGGCTGCGGGAGTGGCGATGATCGAGAGCCAGAGCCTTGGGCGGTGCCCGCAGATTGCCTGGGGCGATGCCCCGGTCATTGGCGTCTTCCACCCTGGTGCCGTAGGCCAGGGTCAGCAGGGTGGCGACCGAGAGCACCAGCCAGTGTCGCGAGACGCGGGTTGGGTCGGTGCGCTGGGTCTTGTCCCACTTCCAGCCCACACTCTTGATGGCTTTGAAGCCCAGCTCGATCCAGAAGCGCAGGGCGTACCAACTGGGGCCCACCTTATCGGGTTCCAGGTCGGTGAGGATGATCCAAGGTTCCTTCTGCTCGACGTACCAGACCACCACGAGGGTACAGCGGCGCTTGGCCTTGGGAGTGCTGAAGGCGGTGCCCTGGCCGATCCAGGCGGTATCGGGGCGGGAGACAAAGCGTCGCGCGGGCAATCGCTTGCCGCCGTCGGCGCAGAAGGTGATGTTATTCCGGTAGCGCATACTGGGGTGCCAGCCTTGGGCGCATATCTGTTTCCAGAGCTTGGGGCTGGAGATGCCCCGGTCGCAGAGCACGATGACGGTCATTCCCTTGGGAACCGCCGGAGCCAGTTGTTTGAGCAGTGCCACGGTGGGGGCCATCCAGGAGCCTTTCTGGGTGGCTTTGTGGATGCGCCAGGCCACGGGGATGGCGCAGCTGCGGTAGAGGACGCTGATGACGATGGCGGTGGTCTGGTCGCCCTTGAGGGTGGGATCGATGGCCAGTGCCAGGGAGCCGGAGCACTGCCAGGCCAGGACCCACCGCAGCAGGGGAGCGAAGCAGAGGCTTACGTCCAACTGGGTCTGGCAGGGGCGGGCCCGGTCGCTGCCATCGTAGAGCCACTGACGAATGTACTGGCGGAAGCGGTTCCAGTTGCCGCCGCCGGTGGAGAGGGCGGAGGCCACGGCGTTCTGACAGGCGCTGCCGGCGAGGATCGCGCCGTAGACCCACAGCACCAGGCCAGTCAATTGTGGCTGAGACAGGTGAGGTAAATGCGTTTCAATAGCTTGCTGAATCTGATAGGTTTCTCGGGGAAGGCGCATGAGGGGTCTCCTGCATCTGGGCGTGTAGCTAACACCAGAATGCCGGATTCTCCGGCGCCTTTCCTAGCTCCATTTAAGGCCACTTTGGGCCGTTACATACCCCTTTCAGCCCCCCCCCCCCTGAAAGGGGTATGTAAGCAGTTTTCAGGGGGGCACGTGGTAAGTGATTTCCAGTTCAGGCTTGGGTTCCGGCCAGGGTTCCGGCAGCAGCCAGACCCGGCGCCAGGGCGTGCCCTTGAGCATCAGCCGCCGGAGGCAGTTGACGCCCAGGCGGAATACGCTGACGGTGCGCGCCGGACGGCTGCGGGAGTGGCGATGATCGAGAGCCAGAGCCTTGGGCGGTGCCCGCAGATTGCCTGGGGCGATGCCCCGGTCATTGGCGTCTTCCACCCTGGTGCCGTAGGCCAGGGTCAGCAGGGTGGCGACCGAGAGCACCAGCCAGTGTCGCGAGACGCGGGTTGGGTCGGTGCGCTGGGTCTTGTCCCACTTCCAGCCCACACTCTTGATGGCTTTGAAGCCCAGCTCGATCCAGAAGCGCAGGGCGTACCAACTGGGGCCCACCTTATCGGGTTCCAGGTCGGTGAGGATGATCCAAGGTTCCTTCTGCTCGACGTACCAGACCACCACGAGGGTACAGCGGCGCTTGGCCTTGGGAGTGCTGAAGGCGGTGCCCTGGCCGATCCAGGCGGTATCGGGGCGGGAGACAAAGCGTCGCGCGGGCAATCGCTTGCCGCCGTCGGCGCAGAAGGTGATGTTATTCCGGTAGCGCATACTGGGGTGCCAGCCTTGGGCGCATATCTGTTTCCAGAGCTTGGGGCTGGAGATGCCCCGGTCGCAGAGCACGATGACGGTCATTCCCTTGGGAACCGCCGGAGCCAGTTGTTTGAGCAGTGCCACGGTGGGGGCCATCCAGGAGCCTTTCTGGGTGGCTTTGTGGATGCGCCAGGCCACGGGGATGGCGCAGCTGCGGTAGAGGACGCTGATGACGATGGCGGTGGTCTGGTCGCCCTTGAGGGTGGGATCGATGGCCAGTGCCAGGGAGCCGGAGCACTGCCAGGCCAGGACCCACCGCAGCAGGGGAGCGAAGCAGAGGCTTACGTCCAACTGGGTCTGGCAGGGGCGGGCCCGGTCGCTGCCATCGTAGAGCCACTGACGAATGTACTGGCGGAAGCGGTTCCAGTTGCCGCCGCCGGTGGAGAGGGCGGAGGCCACGGCGTTCTGACAGGCGCTGCCGGCGAGGATCGCGCCGTAGACCCACAGCACCAGGCCAGTCAATTGTGGCTGAGACAGGTGAGGTAAATGCGTTTCAATAGCTTGCTGAATCTGATAGGTTTCTCGGGGAAGGCGCATGAGGGGTCTCCTGCATCTGGGCGTGTAGCTAACACCAGAATGCCGGATTCTCCGGCGCCTTTCCTAGCATTTAAGGCCACTTTGGGCCGTTACATACCCCTTTCAGACTGGCACGTGGTAAGTGATTTCCAGTTCAGGCTTGGGTTCCGGCCAGGGTTCCGGCAGCAGCCAGACCCGGCGCCAGGGCGTGCCCTTGAGCATCAGCCGCCGGAGGCAGTTGACGCCCAGGCGGAATACGCTGACGGTGCGCGCCGGACGGCTGCGGGAGTGGCGATGATCGAGAGCCAGAGCCTTGCGGTGCCCGCAGATTGCCTGGGGCGATGCCCCGGTCATTGGCGTCTTCCACCCTGGTGCCGTAGGCCAGGGTCAGCAGGGTGGCGACCGAGAGCACCAGCCAGTGGCGAGACGCGGGTTGGGTCGGTGCGCTGGGTCTTGTCCCACTTCCAGCCCACACTTCTTTGAAGGCTCGATCCAGCTACCGGGGCCCACCTTATCGCCAGGTCGGTGAGGATGCCAAGGTTCCTTCTACGTACCAGACCACCACGAGGGTACAGCGGCGCTTGGCCTTGGGAGTGCCGGTGCCCTGGCCGATCCAGGCGGTATCGGGGCGGGAGACAAAGCGTCGCGCGGGCAATCGCTTGCCGCCGTCGGCGCAGAAGGTGATGTTATTCCGGTAGCGCATACTGGGGTGCCAGCCTTGGGCGCATATCTGTTTCCAGAGCTTGGGGCTGGAGATGCCCCGGTCGCAGAGCACGATGACGGTTTCCCTTGGGAACCGCCGGAGCCAGTTGTTTGAGCAGTGCCACGGTGGGGGCCATCCAGGAGCCTTTCTGGGTGGCTTTGTGGATGCGCCAGGCCACGGGGATCGCAGCTGCGGTAGAGGACGCTGATGACGATGGCGGTGGTCTGGTCGCCCTTGAGGGTGGGATCGATGGCCAGTGCCAGGGAGCCGGAGCACTGCCAGAGGACCCACCGCAGCAGGGGAGCGAAGCAGAGGCTTCGTCCAACTGGGTCTGGCAGGGGCGGGCCCGGTCGCTGCCATCGTAGAGCCACTGACGAATGTACTGGCGGAAGCGGTTCCAGTTGCCGCCGCCGGTGGAGAGGGCGGAGGCCACGGCGTTCTGACAGGCGCTGCCGGCGAGGATCGCGCCGTAGACCCCAGCACCAGGCCAGTCAATTGTGGCTGAGACAGGTGAGGTAAATGCCAATAGCTTGCTGAATCTGATAGGTTTCTCGGGGAAGGCGCATTCTCCTGCATCTGGGCGTGTAGCTAACACCAGAATGCCGGATTCTCCGGCGCCTTTCCTAGCTCCATTTAAGGCCACTTTGGGCCGTTACATACCCCTTTCAGCCCCCCCCCCCCCCGACTTTACCCCCCGTTAGACTCGAAGCTCCGGAGACCGGCACCTACGCCGTACCGAAGGTTGCGGCGTGGGGTCTGCTGCTGTTGCCCCGTTCATGCGCCGCTGGCCGCTACCCGGCCTGGCGGCGCTTTTTGATTTTAGCGGAAACCGTACAGGAGTTTTGCACGGCCGCCAAGTTGCCACCGGATCTGAGAAATGCCGGACGACGCCGGGATGGAAGGCGCATCGTCGGCGGGGAACATCGAAATCGAATACTGGATAGGATCCGGGACCTCTTTGGGGCGAAAGGTCAGAGGTCCGTTCGAGTCTTGAAGC
This sequence comes from Dehalococcoidia bacterium, assembly GCA_965208825.1. Taxonomy (GTDB): domain Bacteria; phylum Chloroflexota; class Dehalococcoidia; order Lucifugimonadales; family UBA3495; genus VXOI01. The sequence goes on along the minus strand of CBDBPP010000005.1, from coordinate 802,751 downwards.
AAAAGCAGACTGGCAAATTGAATGCCGCTAGGTTCGATGCGGCCTTGACACTCTCAGACTTTGGCAATCCTCTGAGCATTCAGGAGCTCCGAGCCGCAAGCCGCCCTAAAGAAAAGGAGTGGATCCTAAGGATTTCCAGGAAGGCGGTCAAATCCGGTTTCGACAACCTGACCAACTTCGAGGGCCGGGCGAGCCGGTCGGAGTTCTGGTGGTTCTGGGCTGCAATTGCCGTTCCGGCAATCGTCCTGAACGTGATTTTCGTAAGTTTCATCCCCTTCGTCGGGTGGCTGATCGGACTCGCCGCTACCGTGCTCACCCTCTCCGCTGCCGTGAGGCGGCTGCACGACTCCGGGCGCCCCGGAATGTGGATGGTACCGTTTTTCGCCATCACCATCCTCATCACCCTCCTTGCTCTCGTCGCCCTGTTTTCGGGGGCCTGGGTTCTAGCATTTCTTGTGGGCTATCTGGGAGGTTTTATCCAGCTAATCGTGGGCTTGGTGGTGTTGTTTTTTCTGGTCCAGTCGGGCGATGACGGCCCCAACCGATACGGCCTTCCGCGTACATAGGGAACGAGGGGGAGGGACTGCCCGCAGCACCATATGAAATTCCAGGTCTTGTTCAAAGCTCAGCGGAGGACTGGATTTATGAATGCAACTTTGCTCAGATTCACCATTCTCTTTATTTGTGTCGCGGTGTCCACCCTGCTATTGGCCGCGTGCGGAGGCAGCGGGTCAAAGGAAGACATCGTCAAACAGACGTTGGACTGCATGGAGGAGAATTCCGAGGACTTCGAGATGTTCGAGCGGACCATGATGATGATGTTCCCCACGGCCAGCGACGTTGAAGATGCAAAGAAACAGTACATCTACGTGAGCTCGGTTGCCCCGATTGAGGAACTGAAGGCCGCCCGCGACGAGGCCTGTGGCCAGGTAGCTGGCGAATCCATCACGACAGCTGCTGCTCGTTGACGGGGCAGCTATCAATCGACGCGGCAGAGCACCGGGACCCTCGCAGCAATAATCAGCGGGGTAGGCTGGCCCGCCGGGAGTACCAAAATGAAAAATAGCTCTTCGAGTGTGATCCTTGCTCTGTGCAACCTGCTGGCCGCTGCGTTCGCGGCGGGGTGCGGCGGTGGGGAGCCTACCGGCCGGGCCACTCCCACCACCGGTGGCCAGCCCACCGGGCAGGCCACGCCCACTGGAGGCGGACAGCAGCCTACCCTCACCAGTGAAAGCCAAACGTCCGAGCAGGCCACGGCCGCCACTGGCGGCAGCCAGCCCACCGAGCGGGCCACGCTAACCGCGGACGCCAGCCGAGCGACTGAGCGGCCCGCTACCGGCGGCAGCGGCCAGACCACCCAGCAGCCCACGCCCACCGTATCGCAGATCACCGTAACCTTCGCGGCCATCAGCAGCGGGGAGTACCACACCTGTGGGCTGTGGGATAACGGCTCGGCGGTGTGCTGGGGCACCAATGGGTGGGGCCAGGCAAGCCCCCCGGAGGGTGAGACCTTCTCGGCCATCAGCAGCGGGTTCTTGCACACCTGCGGGCTGAGGGACGACGGCTCGACGGTGTGCTGGGGCAGTGACGAGGATGGTCAGGCAAGTCCCCCGGAGAGCGAGACCTTCACGTCCGTCAGCAGTGGGTATTACCACACCTGCGGATTGCGGGTCGACGGCTCGGCAGTGTGCTGGGGCAATGACCGGGATGGTCAGGCAAGCCCCCCGGAGGGCGAGACCTTCACATCCATCAGCAGTGGGTATTACCACACCTGCGGATTGCGGGTCGACGGCTCGGCAGTGTGCTGGGGCTCCAATGAGGATTGGAGCGGCGACTTTGCTGGTCAGGCAAGTCCGCCGGAAGAAGAGACCTTCGTGGCCATCGGCAGCGGTCAGGGCCATACGTGCGGGTTGCGGGAGGATGGCTCTCCTGTGTGCTGGGGAGCGGACATAGAAGGTCAAGCAAGCCCTCCGGAGGAAGAAACCTTCACGGCCATCGGCAGCGGTTGGTGGCATACCTGCGGATTGCGGGAAGACGGCGCCGCGGTGTGCTGGGGTAATAATGAGTGGGGTCAGACAATACCGCCGGGGGGTGAGACCTTCACTGCCATTAGCAGCGGCGACCTTCACATGTGCGGGCTGCGGGCGGATGGCGCGGCGGTGTGTTGGGGCAATAACGAGGATGGTCAGGCATTCCCGCCCGAGGGTGGGACCTTCACGGCCGTCAGCAGCGGGTTTGGGAACGCATGCGGATTGCGGGAAGACGGCAGGGCGGTGTGCTTGGGCTATGACGAGGACGGTCAGGCAAGCCCGCCCGAGGGGGAGACCTACACGATCATCAGCAGCGGTGGGTTTTTTACATGCGGGCTGCGGGAAGACGGTTCTGTAGTGTGTTGGGGTAGTGCCACGGATGGTCAAGCCAGCCCGCCGACGGGAGAGACCTTCAAGACCATCAATAGCGGTAGGAATCATACCTGCGGGCTGCGCGAAGATGGCAAGGCCGTCTGCTGGGGCTTGAACCACCTAGGTCAGGCCAGTCCACCGGAAGGAGAGACCTTCAAGGCCATCAGCAGCGGTGGGGAGCACACCTGCGGGCCGCGAGAGGATGGGACGGCCGTGTGCTGGGGCTCTGACACGAATGGTCAGGCGAGCCCGCCGGAGGGAGAGACCTTCGCATCGATCAGCACTGGGCGGGACCACACTTGCGGGTTGCGGGAAGACGGCTCCGCGGTGTGCTGGGGATGGAATGAGCACGGCCAGGCGAGGCCGCCAGAGGATGAGACCTTCGCGGCCATCAGCAGCGGTTCCGGACACTCCTGCGGGTTGCGGGAGGACGGCTCGCCAGTGTGCTGGGGCTACAACCATTTTGGGCAGGCCACCCCACCGGAGGGAGAGACCTTCGTGGTCATCAGCAGCCGTGAGTACCACAACTGCGGCTTGCGGGAAGACGGCAGGATCGAGTGCTGGGGAAGTCTTTCTACTCTGATTCATCCGTAATCCATGGACTCCTTTTGCTCCGCCGCAACTGATTGAAGGCAAGCACCAACAGGATGGTTCCCAAGCAGGCGTCCATATACGGAGCACCAGGAGGGAATGACGGCACAGCGGAATCACCCACAGGAGGATGAGCAATGGCGACGCAGAACAAGCGAAGCATGATCGACGCCCGTTGGCAGCACTTGCAGCCGGGCTGGGGCAACGACCACTCCTCGGAGCGCCGGGCGCTGTACGAAATGCTATCGGACGGAGAGAACATCGAGGCGATGGTTTCCTGCACCTGGGGACCGGCGTCCTTCTTCCGCCAAGGGGCCGGCCGCATGGACCGGATGCGGCGGCTCAAGGGCGTGGCTCTCGTAACCGGAGAGAGGCTTATCCTGTTGAAAGCGGCGATGGGCCCCCCGTCGGCCACCGAAATGCCCTTGGACCTCATCACTTCCGTGGAACTAGACGCCGGGGATGACGGGATCACCATAACCGGCCTGAGCCTCAGCAACTGGATGGGCAACAAGGACGGCGAAGGCGTCAACAAGATAGCGGAGGTCCGCGATGGCCAGGCGCAGTCCTTCGCAGAACGGGTCCGGGAAATCAAGGCCAACCCGCCCACGGTGGATTTCACTCCCTCGCCAGCGACGGCGGAGTCCGAATTCGACGGCGCCTCCGCGTCGGCCGCCACCCGGAGCTACGCCGGAATGAACAAGGCGCAGCGAATCGACACCCAGTGGCGGGAACGCTCGACCATGTGGGGCCGCAACGAACCTAGCCCCCTGGAGCGCATCATCGGGTCCCTGATGGCCAACTTTACTGGCGAAAAGACGGACGTGTATCCCGGCGAGCTCCGGCTGCTCCACGAAATCCTCGAAGAGGACGAGAACATCGAGTACTGGATGGGAGGACGGTGGGGTGACGCCAGCGACTTCGACACCATGGCTCGGGCCGCAGGAAGGGCCGCCGTGGGCATGGCCCTGCGCGCGGCCTTCGAGGGTGGTCCCGGAGGAATGCAGCGGTTCCAGCCCAACGTTCACGACGGTGTCGTGGTTGCCACGGACCGCCGGGTGCTCATGCTGAACTCCGGGATGGTCAGCAAGCAGGTTGTGGAGATTCCCTATGCGGGTCTCCAGGTCGCCTACAACGAGGGAATGATCACCGCGGGCGTCAAGCTGTCGGGCAGCACCGAAGACGACTACGCCTTCTATTGGGACCACAATTCGAAGTCCAAGATGAGGTCCCGGGCCCGGCCCCTGTACAACGCCATCCGTAGGCGCGCAACAGCCGCCCCGGGAACAGCCGCCCCGGAGGCGGAGGAGGCCTAGCATCCCTGCAGGCGCGCTGACAACCACAAGGGTGCGGCGCCATGCCGCCCCTGCCAGGAGGACGATAATGAAATATGGATTTTCGATTCCGGCGCTCGTGCTGTGCTTAATGATGACCGCTGCCCTGGTGGCGGCGTGTGGCGGCGACGAGCAACCGGCCGAGCAGCCTGCACCCACCACCGGCGGTGGCGGCCAGCCTACGGAACAGCCCGCGCCCACCACTGGCGGAATCCAGCCCACGGAACAGCCTGCGTCCACCACCGGCGCCCGGCGAGAGACCGAGCGGCCTGCGCCCACCGCGGGCGGCAGTCAGCCCACAGAGCAGCCGACACCCAGCGGCGGCGGGCAAGCGACCGAGCAGGCCACTCCCACCGCCGTCGGCAGCCAGCCCACGGAACAGCCGACACCCAGCGGCAGCGGGCGAGCGACTGCGACTCCGGCTCCGACAGAGACCCCCGAGCCGTCGCCCACTCCCACCAGTGGGGGGGACCCCGGAACCTTCACGGCCATCAGCGTCGGTAGCCTTCACACGTGCGGGTTGCGGGGGGACGGCTCGGCGGTCTGCTGGGGCCGTAACCAGTATGGTGAAGCAAAGTCGCCGGAGGATGAGACCTTCGTGGCTATCGACAGCAGGACTTTTAGCTCCTGCGGCTTGCGAGAGGACGGTTCCATGGTGTGCTGGGGCCTTAATCAGTATGGTGAGTCCAGGCCGCTTGAGGGTGAGACCTTCGCGGCCATCAGCGGTGGCAGGAGCCACACCTGCGCCTTGCGGGAGGACGGTTCGCCGGTCTGCTGGGGCAGTGACTACTTTGGTGCGGCCAGCGCGCCAGAGGGTGAGACATTCACGGCCATCAACAGCGGCGATCTTCAGACCTGCGGGTTGCGGGAGGACGGCTCGGCGGTCTGCTGGGGCTTTGGCGACGATGGCCGGACAAGCCCGCCGGAGGGAGAGACCTTCGCGGCCATCAGCAGCGGGGATCAGAACACTTGCGGGCTGCGGGAAGACGGATCGGCGGTCTGCTGGGGCACCGACTACCTTGGTACGGCCAGCCCGCCGGAGGGTGAGACCTTCACGGCTATCACCAGTGGGTTGGTCCAAAACTGCGGGTTGCGGGAGGACGGCTCGGCGCTGTGCTGGGGCTCCGGCCAGGCCGTGGCGTCCGGGGCGCCGGCGGGAGAGACTTTCGCGGCTATCGGCAGTGGTAACTCCCATGTCTGCGGGTTGCGGGAGGACGGATCGACGGTCTGCTGGGGCTATGACCTGTATGGTCAGGCCAGCCCGCCGAAAGGAGGAGCCTTCGTGGCTGTCACCAACAGTGACACCCACGCCTGCGGGCTGCGGGACGACGGATCGGCGCTGTGCTGGGGCAATGACGGGAATGGCGAGGCCAGCCCGCCGGAAGGCGAGTCGTTCACAGCCATCAGCGCTGCGGGGACCTACACCTGCGGGCTGCGAGAGGACGGCACGGTGGTGTGCTGGGGCTCTGAATCGTATGTTGGCCATCCGGAGGGTGAGACCTTCGTGGCCATCAGCAGCGGGCCATTCTTCACCTGCGGGCTGCGGGAGGACGGCTCGGCGGCGTGCTGGGGCTGGGGCGGGGGCGACGCGCCGGAGGGCGAAACGTTCGTGACCCTCAGCACCGGTGGAGACGACACCTGCGGGCTGCGGGAGGACGGCTCGGCGCTGTGCTGGGGCTGGAACGATGAAGGTGAGAACATCCTGCCGGAAGGGGAGACCTTCGCGGCTATCAGTGCCGGCGACACCCATACCTGCGCGCTACGGAAGGACGGCTCGGCGGTCTGCTGGGGCTCTGACTGGGCTGGCCAGGCAAGCCCGCCGGAGGGTGAGAGCTTCGCGGCCATCAGCAGCGGCGTGGACCACACCTGCGGGCTGAGGGAGGACGGTTCGGCGGTCTGCTGGGGCAATGATGAAGATGGTCAGGCAAGCCCGCCGCAGGGTGACACTTTCACGGCCATCAGCAGCACTTTTAAGCAATCCTGCGGGTTGAGCGAGGACGGCTGGATTGTGTGCTGGGGAGATCCCCCGGTAGTAATTCATCCGTGATCCCGGGGCCGGTCCCGGATAGTTCTGGCACATTGGCTAATTGTCCGGCCCAGCCCTTCGTAGGGTGAGACCCTCGCGGACATCGGCAGCGGGGTAGGCCAGCCTGCCAGGAGGACAATTGTGAAATACAGCCTTTCGATTATGACGCTTGCGTTGTGCGTGCTGCTGGCCACCGCCTTGGTGGCGGGTTGCGGCGGCGGAGAGCCGACCGAGCGGGCCACGCCTGCCACCGGCGGCAGCGGGCAGCAGCCCACGGAACGACCCACAACCACAGCCGGTCGCCAAGCCACGGAGCGGGCCACGCCCACCACCGGCGGCCAGCCTACCGGGCAACCCACACCCGCCACGGAAAGGAGCCAGGCCGCGGCACAGCCTACGCCAACCACTGGCGCGGGTGCCCAGCCCGCGGCCACGCTGCCTCCAAACCCCGAGCCCACGGCCGCGCCGCAGTCCAAGGGTGCCCTGGGCCCCGGCACGTACTACGTTGGCAGAGGCATAGCCCCCGGCATCTACGCGGGGCAGTGCGCCATTGACAGGCGGGAAGTCTCTGGCTGGAGCCTCCAGGAGGCAGACGGGAATATCAAGTATGACACTTCCTTTGGAATTGAACAGTTCTACGTGGAAGTACGGCCTACCGATGTGTACCTTGAGTTTGCGGGCTGCGAGGTCACTCCCCTGGAGGACTGGCCCGTACCGGCACAACCATTATCGGAGCTTGCGCCGGGCACGTACCTGGTGGGCCGCGACATCGCTCCGGGCATATACATCGGCGAGGTACCGGCCAACTTCACGTGCTCCTATCAGCGCCTCAGAGGAGTATCCCGGGAGGACCTCGACACAATCGAAGCCCGCACATTCTCTGAGGGCGTCAGGTTTTACGTCGACGTCATGGCCTCCGACTACGCGCTCTATACCCACTGCGACCTGACACTGAGGGGGGAGTTCGCGGGACTTCTGACCCTGGAGGAGTTCTCGGTGTGGTGCACAGTGACCGATAAGCGCGCTGCGGTGAAGTTCCCTTCGGTGAGGTTCTCTGATCCGACGCCTACCTGGGGCGACGTTGTGGCAGAGGCGCAATTCTCCCTGGACTCAGCGGCCACTATCACTCCGCCGGAGGAACTGGATGAGTGGTGGCAGGCCAGAATCCAGTGGTGGGAAGCGACGATATCCTTTGCCAGCAAGAAGCCGGCAGAAGAGGAATTTCAGCGAGGTGAACTGGTTGCCGACAGCGCAGTGGAAGCCGCTGTCAAAGCATATTTTGATGCCGTCGGTCAGCTTCGTGACGCGGACCGGACAGCATATGACGCCTTGCTTAGCTGCCCCTAGCGCGCACCAAGCCAGCCCGCCGTAGCGGCAACCCTTCACAAACATCAGCAGTGGGACAGGCTAGCCTGCCAGGAGGATGACAATGAACTACAGCTTTTCGATTCCGGCGCTTGCGCTGTTCATTCTGCTGATGACGCTCGCCGCCTGTGGTGGCTCGGACGAGCCGACGACTTCCGGTACATCCGGGACTACAGCCACATCTGGCGCCACAGCCTTTCCGACACGGACCCCGTTGGGGCCTGCGCCGGGATCCGTTGCCACGGACAGGGAAGCCCTGGTCGCCGTCTACAATGCGCTGGGCGGCGCGGACTGGGAGGAACAGGAAAACTGGCTGACCGACGCGCCTCTGGGCGAATGGGACGGCATCAATGCCGACGATAACGGCCGCGTGATATGGCTGCAAATAGGGGGTTCGGGTTCCGGACAGGCGTTGAGCGGGGAGATTCCCCCGGAGCTGTTCGACCTCGGGGCCTTGACGGTACTGGGCCTCCATGGAATAAGCGGGGAGATACCCCCGGAGCTGGGGAACCTCAGCCGCCTCACGAATCTGTACCTGAGCGGCCAGCTAAGCGGCGAGATACCGCCTGAGTTGGGCAACCTCCCAAGCCTGAGGCAACTGAGCCTGAATGGCCAGCTGGGCGGCGAGATTCCGCCCGAGTTGGGCAATCTTACAGGACTGTATGATCTGGACCTCAGTGGCAACCAGTTGAGCGGGGAGTTCCCGCCAGAATTGGTCGGACTCGCATGGAACACTCTGAACCTCAGGGACAACCAGTTGACCGGACACCTGCCCGCGGAATGGAGCATCCCGTATAGCCTGGAGTACCTGGTCCTCAGCGAGAACCAGTTCAGCGGAGAGATACCCGCGGGGTGGGGCAACCTCGAGCTCCTGTCAATACTGTACCTCAACGATAACCAGTTAACCGGAGAGATACCCCCGGAGTTGGGCAACCTAGAAAACCTGTCTGACCTTAATCTGAGCAGCAACCAGCTGACCGGGGAGATACCCCCGGAGCTGGGCAACCTCCGAAACCTGTCTTACCTTGAACTGAGCGGCAACCAACTGACCGGAGAGATACCCTCGGAGTTGTGCCGCGGCCTGGGTATCAGCGGCTCGTGGCTCTTCGACACAACGACAGGAGATCTCGACAGCGAGCAGGAGATAAGGATCGACTGTCCCTAGTCCGGCTGGGATGCATCAATTGGTCCCGGATTACAAAGCGGAGCAGGCAGCCTGGGAGTTGCGCAGTCGGCGGGCGTTGACCCCGGAGGCTGGCTTGGCCAGCAACTAATCCCCTTGGCACAGAAAGGCCCCATCTTCAAAGCTCGATTCCTTGCGCAGCGCAGTTCTACTTCATAGTCCACAAGACCCACAAAGGAGGTTTCTCAATGGCAAGCCTGTTTGATGAACATCGCCAAGGAAGCATCTATTCCCAGGAAACGGCGGACTCGATCTACTCCGGGGCCATGACCCGCCTCTACGGCTGGATGGCCATGGGGGTGGCCACCACCGGCGCGGTGGGCTGGATCTTCGCCGCCGCCGGGCTCCTTGAGGGCCTGGGATTCATCGGGTTTATCGTCCTGCTCGTCGTGTGGATCGGCTCACTCTTCGCCCTGCGGTTCGCCGCCAGCCGCTTCCCGCCAGCAGTGCTGGGCGGGCTCTACCTAGCCTTCACGGCCATCGGAGGCGTGCTGACTTCAGCAATCTGGGTGCAGTACACCGGCGGCATCATCGTGGCGGCCTTCCTGCTCACCGCCGGCATCTTCGGTGCTATGACCGCAATCGGCCTTACCACCAAGCGGGACCTGACCGGTTTGGGGACCATCTGCGCCGTGGGGCTGGTCGGCGTGGTCATCCTGATCGTGGTCAACATCTTCATCGGCTCCGGATTCCTGTCGTGGGTGGTCACCATAATCGCCCTGCCCATCTTCCTGGGCCTGACGGTCTACGAGACCAAGGAGGTCAAGGAACTGGCCCAGGAGGCGGCTTCGGAAGGAGACACTCGTGCCGCCAGCACCATCGCCATCATGGGCGCGGTGGGGTTGTACCTGAACTTCCTTAACATATTCCTGATTCTGCTGCGAATCATGGACTTCTTCGGTGGCGACGATTAGCCGGCCGCAACTCCCCCGAGAGACGGCCCTTGAGGGAGGATTGTCCGATTTCAAAGCCAGGTATTCGTGGCCGTCCCGATTCTGCTGCCCGCCGGGATGAGCAGTTGTCCTTTCTCCTCAGCCCAGACGAACGCAAGGATAAGGAACACCAGGTCCCGGCACGGCACGATAGCACTGGAGACCGGCTGTCCAAACGCTGGCGTGGAACGCTGGGGCGGATTGGGTTGGGTGGCTGACACATTCGGCCGCGTGGCGACCTGCGACTAGGCCGGAATAATGATGGGCGTCATCTTCGACCTGGAAGGCGCCCCGGACGACTGTCCTTAAGTTGTGGAAGAGGAGGGCCTTCGGGGTGTTTGGCGGGATATTACGAAACAGACAACTTCTTCGCAGCGACAGAGGTCGAGTTCCTCGTCTCTCGTCGGTGGTCTTGCTGGTCCTGTGCCTAGCACTCGCTGCGCCCCTGGCCGCCTGCTTCCTGATCGCTGATACCCTGAACAAAGACGCCCTGATCGTCTTTTACCACGCCACCGGAGGCGATGACTGGACGGATTCCTGGCCGGTACGCGGGAACGGCTCGTGGGAAGGATGGCACGGTATCGACAGACTCTGGGGAGTGGAAATCAAACCAGCACGCCCCGGCGAGTACGAACCCCATCCGAACGTGCCCGCGGCCCGTTACGCCATCATCTTGTCAAAGAACAACCTGCGCGGGCAATTGCCAACGGAAATCGGGAACATCGGCGATTTGAAGGGTCTGATTCTCAACGAGAACCACCTCAGCGGGAAGATACCGAGGGAACTCAGCAAACTGGGAGGACTGGAGACGCTGAACCTCAGCGAGAACGAACTGACCGGAGAGATACCGCCTGAACTGGGCAGGCTGGGCAACCTCACATGGCTGGACCTCAGTGAGAACCAGTTGACCGGGGAGATACCTCATGAGCTGGGCAACTTGGACGGCTTGGTACGCCTCAAACTTAGCACTAACCAGTTGAGCGGAGAGATCCCGCCGGAGTTGGGTAACCTGGGCGACTTGGAAGAACTCTTCCTCCGTCTTAATCAGCTGAATGGAGGGGTGCCGCCGGAGTTGGGCAATCTGAATAACCTGCGACGGCTGGCCCTGGAACAAAACCAACTGAGCGGCGAGATACCATCCGAGCTGGGAAACTTGGGCGACCTCAAACAGCTCGGCCTCAGCGGGAACCAGTTGAGCGGACGGATACCGCCTGAATTGGGCAGGCTGGATGGGTTGGAAGGGCTATACCTTGCCAGCAATCAACTTAGCGGGGAGATTCCCCCTGAGCTGGGAGACCTGGACGGCCTGACAGTGCTCAACCTCGGCGAGAACCAGTTGAGCGGACAGATACCGCCTGAACTGGGTAACCTGGTGGGCCTCACAGGATTATCGCTCAAGCACAATCAATTGGGTGGAGAAATTCCTCCAGAGTTGGGAGACCTGGAAAACCTTGACATACTGACCTTATTCGACAACCAAATAGGCGGCGAAATACCCTCGAGATTGGGGAGGCTTAGTCTATTGGGGACCCTGGATCTGAGAGGGAACCAGTTGACTGGCAATATTCCGACCGCTTTGGGAAATCTGACGACCTTGAAATATCTGGGCCTCAATGGAAACCAGTTGACCGGCGACATTCCTACCAAGTTGGGCGCCTTGTCAAATCTCAAGACTCTGGTGATCGGTTGGAACGATTTGTCCGGAAACATTCCCCCCGAACTGGGCAGCTTGGTCAACCTGGAAAGGCTGGATCTCAACAGGAATCAGTTGACCGGAAACATTCCCCCCGAACTGGGCCTCCTGGCCAATCTGAAAGTCTTGCACCTCTATCACAACCGGCTATCTGGCGAGATTCCACCTAAACTTGGCTTCTTGTACAGCCTGAGAGAGCTGTTCCTCAACGGCAATCAACTTACCGGCGAGATTCCGCGAGAATTGGGCCGGCTCGGTGGGCTGGAACGCCTTTACCTGGTCGGGAACCAGCTCAGCGGTGAGATTCCACCGGAACTGGGCAACTTGGCTAACCTGAAATGGCTTTACCTCAACGACAATCAACTCAGCGGCGAGATCCCGCGAGAATTGGGCCGGCTCAGCGAACTGGAACGCCTTTACCTCGGCGGGAACCAGCTGACCGGCTGCATACCGCCAGAGCTGGCAGATGTCCCGGACAACGACCTGGAAGACCTGGCTCTGCCATATTGCGGCCAATGAGCCAGCAACCTCGTCCCGCTAAATAGCCCTCTTCACAACCCGTGGCTCACCTCGATTGCCGGAGCCCACGGTTGACGAGCCTCGAAGCCTAGCAAAGGAACCACCGATAAGGACAACAATGAAAGCCCAAGTATTCCCATAGCGAAGCGTGATGAGAGACGACAAACTGGTCTTTCGCCGTCGCTCGCTGGCGGTCCTGCTGGTCCTGTGCCTCACGCTGACCGCCTCAATGGCCTGCGCCGTTAGCAATTGGTACCTCACCCCCGACGAGCAACTGGACAGGGACGCACTGGCCGCTTTTTACGATGCCACGGGCGGCGCGAACTGGAAGGATAATCGGGGATGGCTAGGCGAGGGTTCATCCGCCCGGTATGGAGTTAGCGCAAACACGAAGGTTCATAAGAACTACGATGGAGATACTTACCAGATCCTGTCCTTTGAACTGGATCTATCGGACAATAATCTGATCGGGGAGATACCGCCGCAGCTGGGCGATGTCGGCAAGCTGGTAGGGCTGAGGCTCGGCACGAATCAGTTGAGAGGCGAAATACCGCCCGAACTCGCCAACTTGAGTGACCTCAACTGGCTCAACCTCAGCGAGAACCAGTTGAGTGGGAAGATTCCGTCGGAACTGGGCAACCTTGGCGAACTCAATCATCTCGACCTCAGCGATAACCAGTTGAGCGGACATATACCGCCCGAGCTGGGCAACGTGGGTTTCTTGATAAAACTATGGCTCATGCACAATCAATTGGGTGGAGAAATTCCTCCCGAGTTGGGAGAATTGCGCAGCCTTACCAAGCTGGGATTGTATGACAACGAAATAGGCGGCGAAATACCCCCGGAACTGGGCAGGCTTGGTCGATTGGAGATCCTGGACCTCAGGGGCAACCGGTTGAGCGGCGAAATTCCGACGGAGTTAGCCAGCTTGTCCAAACTCGAGTGGCTGGATCTCAGCTGGAACGAGTTGACCGGAAACATTCCCCCTGAACTGGGCAGGCTAGCCAATCTGGTAAATCTGAGCCTGCACCAGAACCGACTTAGCGGTGAGATCCCGTCGGAACTAGGCAACTTGACCAACCTGAAAAGGCTGTTCCTCAACGACAATCAACTGAGCGGCGAAATCCCGGTAGAACTGGGCCATCTCCACCAACTGGAAAGCCTTTGGCTCCGCGGAAACCATCTGTCCGGAAACATTCCCCCTGAACTGGGCGATTTGGCCAATCTGGAAGTCCTGGCCCTCCATCAGAACCAGCTCAGTGGCGAGATTCCACGCGAACTGAGCAACTTGACCGGCCTGAAGGCACTGTATCTTAACGGCAATCAACTTAGCGGCGAAATCCCCTTGGGGTTGGGCCAACTCCACAAATTGGAAAGCATTTACCTGGCCGGGAGCCAGCTCACAGGGTGCCTCCCGAGGGGGTTGACGGACGTGCCTGACAACGACTTTGACGAGCTGGACCTGCCAATTTGCAGCCATTGAGCAGGCACCCTATCTGCTCGGTTGTCTTGTTCGCAACCGGAATCACTATCGTCAACTCGTCATATTCCATGAATCGGATCCGCCTCCCTGCAAAAATGGGCAACGTTTTTATCTATTTGGGGGTCAAGGCTCTTGATTTTGTCCAAGTTGGCGGAGGCTCTGGTAGTGCGACGTTACAATTGGGCCTCGCTTAGCAGGGCGTTGGCCGAGCCGGCGGTGGGATCAGTACCAGTCATAGGGAGTGCCGGGACGCCGCGCCCAGGCCGACCGACCCAGTTCCCGCATCGCCGGTCCCAACGCCGACATCAGCCGTGTCCACTCCTCGGCGTCGGTGTGCCGCCACATTCCGTGGCCGGGGAACACCCACTCCACCGGCAGCGCCGCCATGCGGTCCATGGTATCGGCCAGCGCCTCCCACGAGTGAAAGGTCTGGTTGGGGGTAACGTCGAACTCTTGCCGCCGCTGGTTCCAGAGCAGGGTGTCTCCGGTGAACAGGCACCGTTCGTCCACGTGATACAGGACGTGCCCCCGGGTGTGCCCCGGGGCTGGGATTGCGTCAACGCCTGGGGATATGAGGACCGTAGTGGAGCCGTCCAGCAGGTCGGTGGCGTAGGGCGCGGCGTCGGCGTCGGCCTCGCCGATCCAAACCCGGGCTCCGTAACGCTCCGCCCACCGGTCTGCGTCGGCCACGTCGTCCCGGTGGCTCAGCAACACGTGGGCGATGCCCCCGAGCCGGTCAACGCTGGCGGCCAGCGGCCGGCTGAACCGGGGAGAATCGATCATGAGATTGCCCTCCGGCCGCAGCGCCAAGTACGAGTGGCCGCCGAAGGAGGACAAGGCATTGTTGCCCAGGGCCAGGACCCCGTCGGTCATCTGGTAGGGGAACACGCCCTCCAGTTCCCGGGGCTGTTCCCGCTGTCCTATCGACTTGGTGGGGCAAGCCGCGGCAGCGCGCCACAGCGCAGCCTCCTGCTCCTCCCCCGCCGGCTGGCGGGCCACGAAGGAACGGCCCGCGTCATCCATCCCGATCAGGCCCGGCGCCCAGTGCCGCGCGGCGTCGCACCTCACGCAGCGGGTGTCCACGTACCAAGGACCTAAAGCGTTGCGGACATTGGCTTGGTCGGCTCTCGGCATTGGTAAGATCCTCTGGTTTTTCTATACTTCTCCCATTATACAGACCTCGCGCTGAGCCAACTCTGGAAACTCGTCCCCGCAGATCTGGGTGACGCCGTCCCCTGCAGGCAGGATGGCTTCATCCAAAGGGAGTGTGGCGATCAGGGCGGCGGCCACCTTCAGGCCCTACTGGATTCACGTGGCGAGAATCGTGGGGCTGATCCTGATTAACGCCGGTGTGGGTGTGGTTAATCCGGTTCTGACCCGCCCCATCTTCGACAATTGCGGACGGGAACACTACGGAATTCCAGCGTCCTTAGAAGCAAAAATCGAAGCTGATGTGAAAAGTTCTTGATTTTATCCAGTTTGGTGGGCCTAAAGGGGCCGTACTGCGAACTTTTCGTTGGGAGGTCGCAATATAAGAGGTTTACCGCCCCAAATGGGCAACCGTAAGCCTTTGGCCCATATTATCAAGACCGTGCCTTGCATTTGCAAGGCGTAACCCTCACCGGAATCTTTCCAAGTCTGGCAAGCATGGTCAGCTATTGGGGGTATCCCTTCGCTCGCAGCCAAAACCCTTACGCCGCAAGACGGTCGGGCGTCCGAAACTATGTTGGATAGAGCTGCCAGGAAGCCCTCGCTATAGCAGCAGGGGCTTCCTGGCTTGTGGCTGTCGGCACTGGTACGGGTTGTCGAAAAGGGGGCTAGACCAATCGATGGCAAGCGGCTGTTCAACTCCGTTCACGCTCTGTGAGCAAAGTTTTCAAGGCGTGTGTAAGCCATGATTGACATCAACTGCGTTCAGCGGCTATCGTCGTTTCATCCACCTTCGGAGCAGTCATGAGGACATACAATTTGTTTATCAGCCATTCGTGGCGGTACGGTGGCCAGTATGACCGGCTTTACAGCCTGCTTCGCGCACGCCGGTACTTTGCGTTCAGGGATTACTCAGTTCCGCAGGATGATCCTATCCATCACGCTGCTACCGACGCTCAATTGCGGCGGGCGATCCGGAATCAGATGGCCCCGTGCCATGTTGTATTGATTCTGGCCGGGGTATATGCCAGTTACAGCAAATGGATCAACATCGAAATCGATTTGGCCGAGGAGGGATTCCAGCGCCCGAAGCCCATTATCGCCATTAGGCCACACGGAAACACGCTAATCTCTCGAAGGGTTCGTGAGGCCGCTGACGAAATTGCGAATTGGAGCACTGAGAGCATCGTGCGAGCCATTCGCCGTTACGGGTGATGCAGTTCACAAGGTCGGCTGCACAGGTGGCGCTCCGGCGAGGTAGTTGCAAGTGCCATCCAACACTCATTTTGGCAAATCGCCTGAAGTTATGATGCTCAGAAGCGTGTCCCAACTGGCACTGATTGCCCTAGCCGGTAATGGGGCAGTTACGGACGAATCTGTCCTGTGGTATACGAAATGGAACCGGAGAATTACGGCGACAATTACCAAGCCCACCTGATGGACCAGTACAAGCTCTACGTGGAAATGGCCGACCGGATCAGTCAGCGCCGGGACCAGTCGAACCGCTTCTACGCAGGTCTGGTGTCTGCGATCATAGCGCTCTTGGTCGTGATGGGCAGGTTAGGAGTGTCCGGGAACAGCTGGAGCATCGCTCTGCTCGCGGCAGGTTTGCTTGGAGCCTCCCTGTCAGTGATTTGGTTTATCAACCTTGGTTCCTACCGTGCGCTCAATTCTGCCAAATTTCGCGTCATCAACGAAATGGAATCGCAGTTGCCCTACGCTGGATACACGGAGGAATGGGCGTATCTCCGCCCTGTGGAGGGGCCAGCCAGATATTTCCAACTGACCAGGATTGAGCGTTATGTTCCTCTCCTGATCCTGGCATTGTTCGTCGGGATCGTAGCCTATTCAATCTATTCTCTAGTCTATGGTTACGGTTACGCGGCAGAACCGACCGCCTACCTTATAGGCGGAGTCCAGTGATAGGGCACATACCCCGCAATGGCCAAAAGCGCTAGGGCCTCCCGCCGTCTCCAACTCCTACCAGCACATGCGATTCTGACAGTACCGTACCCACGGAGCCGCTTCCAGCAGGAAAGTCTAATCTTCACTTGCCACGGTTAGACGACGATTTGGCGAAAGTTCCCGGGTCGTGCAGCATTTGGTTGACGGCGTTCCATTTGTAGCCGCAGACAGCCCTGTATTTGCCTACCAAGCCGTAATTCTGGCCCTGTGGCATCAACTGGACTACCGGACAACCCACTTCACCGGCCAGACTCAGTTCGTCCTTGACTCCCGGTGCGTTATGGGTGTCGGGTCCCAGCAAAACGATAACGACGTCAGAAACTTTCATCCTCTCCTTGACATCCCTACGCCATTTGTCGTCGTGCTCGGCTGCTGGGAGCGACTTGTCCTTAAGTGCAAATTCGCAATGCTTCTTTGCTTGACCCATGAAGGCGCTCCGGCGTCCCGCGTCCTTTTCAAACTCAAAGGACAGAAAGACGGACCGGGAGGCTTTGTTTTTTCCACGGTCATGCCGAGCTTGTTTTGCCATTGCTTCCTTACGTCCGGCATAGACTTGCCTGGTCTCTCAGGCTTGCCAGACCACAATTTTCAGCATAGCACCGTGAAATGAGGGCCTGTCAAATCCAACTGACCAACGTTGCTTGCGAGGTCAAGTCTCAAGGAGGTCCGATACGTTCGCGTCGAAGAATTCTTTCGGCGATAGGCCGCCGATCTTTACGCTTACGTCCTTCAATTCAGCCTCCGCCGGCAAAGTCAGTGCGCTAGGCAAATACCGAACAGTCGTGGCCCCCAACTTCAACTGACTCCAACCTATCAGGTCATGATACTTGGTTGTTGCGGCAAAACCTTCCGCAGGCAAGCGAAAACGACCTTCAAATCGCCACCAGTCCACTTCAGGCTCAAGCGTCTCATTTGTATCTACGGTAATGATGGGACGAAGCGACCTGTTCATTTCGTCGTAGTCGCCAGCAACGCCAAATTGGTGTAGCAGCGCCAGGTCTGCTACACGCCACCACGGAGTGAGCAACCACGCGTGCCCAGGGTTGTGTCCCGGAAAGGCCGGAGGGACCAATCGGTTCATCCAGAATGCGCGCCCGCGCTCATCCGTTGCATACACTGAACCGACCACCATAACTACGGGCACACCCAGCGCGTCGAGCATCAATGTGCACGCCCCATGCAGGTTATGGCATTGGTTTTCCATCTCCGACGGCACCAATGCCTCAGCAACCCGATTCAGCAGCGCGCGTGCTCGAATTTCGCCTTCTACATTCGGCGGCGAGGCAAGAATATGCCCAAGAACAGCGTCGCATACGGATAGCCCATTGGCTTCAGCGGCCAGCACTTCATCCGAGTTGAAATAACCAGGCTGGAATTCATCACTAATGCAGTCCCTGAGCCGCTCATACGCGGACTTGACCAAAGCGCTTTGATCCCTTCGTAGCGTCTCAGCGAGTTTCATAAACTTCATGCGTCCTTCTCAACACATCGATAGCCCGTGAGCTTTACCCGAAACAGCGTCCCAATGTTGACCTCGGTCAGACACAATAGCAACCGAAAGTTGCAGTGTTCATGGTAGGTCAACCAAGACGGAAGCAAGTAAAGTCAGGAGGAAAGAACATGGATATGCTGCATCTGACTGTGGGAACTCTGTCCTGTCTGCGCTTCCGGGTCCCACACGGATTCCGGTAGGCTCGCGCCGCCGGTCGATCCACCAAGCGTCCTCCGTCCGGGCTTAATGATAACGTATTGCGACTTTCCGGTGGGAGGTCTCAATCTAGCACTGCACAAGTTCAATGCTGGAAAGCCATTCCAAATTTATCTCGCAAAGGTGCGTCCTGCCTGAAACAGGTAGGAGTAAGCGGACACTTTGTTTGAGTCGGCGGCCTTCGATCCCCAGATACCCGAAACCAGA
Source organism: Dehalococcoidia bacterium (assembly GCA_965208825.1). Classification (GTDB taxonomy): domain Bacteria; phylum Chloroflexota; class Dehalococcoidia; order Lucifugimonadales; family UBA3495; genus VXOI01. The sequence continues at coordinate 784,194 of CBDBPP010000005.1, read as the reverse complement.
CCCAAGGCGCTGAAAACCGCTCCTAATAGGTCCCCTGTAGTAGCCGACCAAACGCCACCGGCAAGACCGAAGGACCACGAGGGAAGGTTCCTCCCTAGTGCCCTGCGAGTAGAGCGTTGGAGATCATGGGCCGCATCAGCGATTTCCTGGCGCCTCTCTAGCAGAAGCGCTTCCCGTTCTTCAGGGAGGCTAACGTCGGCGAGCTCAGCCATGAATCCTCGCAGGTCTCGCATATAAGCTCGGTGTGCAACCCGGTGCTCAACCCGGAATTGCAGGAGTTCATCAAGAGGCACTGAGTCCATATTGAAGCTGACGGGTTCAAGGTCGAAGGCGATTACACTTTCACGTGACGGCATTCGGTCTCTGGAAAGAGTGTCGATTAGGTCATTGAGGGCACGCCCGTCATTGGTCGCCGGATGGACGGACAAGTTCTGTTTACTGCCCGCAGAACGTGCAAGTTGGGCGAGGATAACGAGGATGGTAGTGCGTACAGTCGGATGCAACGGAATCGAGACGCCATCCCTGCTGGCCTCCGCAAGCCCCTTCGCTTGAAGTTCCGATACCAGCGACTCGGCCAAGTCAACGTCGGCCCCGTATCCTATGCGAGACTGAGAAAGTTCGTGGAAACGGTCCGCTTCGGGTAGGTCGTCGAACACACCGTTGGCGAGCAGGCCACTGATGGCTTGTGCCAGTTGCTCTGCCATTTCTTGGTCTATCCACGTCTTAGGTTCGAGCACTTCCAGCAAGCCCTGATCCTCAAGGGGCTCGGCTAACACCGGGTCGGCGAAATGATGTCGCCCATACATATAGCCCGGTAGCAGGATCGAAACCTTATCGAAGAACAGAAGCAGCGATTTCACCCAGCCGCCTTCTCCAATGTTCCAGTAGGGAGCTGGATAGTAGTATGCGACATCAAGACGTTCGTTCATCCCGTTCACCTATGGATGGTTTTGTCAGGACGGCTCCCCTATTGGACTCAAGCAGGATGAATGCTGGCTTTCCGCTGGGAGGTTCCCCCCAAAAGAACGAAGGGCGCTGAGCTGGCTGAACTATCAGGCTATCCCAAAGCTCTCGGTGTGTCCAGGGCGTAGAAGACCCGCTCCTGGCGCGCTACTGTCTCCGCCGGCGCTGATAGCAAGCTCAAAGCCGGGCGTTCGGGCGTCAATCCTGGCCCCCTGTACCAGCTTGCGCCGCAGCTGAACCAGGTAGGTGCGGACTGTCCGGGGGGTTCCGGGATCGGTCTTGCCACACGCTCATTGCAGTAGGTGCTGGTGAGTCAGCACCTCTCCCGGCGTATGCCGAAAACTCACGAGGGAGGTCGTACTCAATTGCCGTAAGTCGCACTGGCTCGCCCGCCACAATCACCAGTCCCTGGGCGTAGTCGATGGTCAGATCGCCCCGCACGCAGGGTTCCGAGGGTGCCATTGAGGTCGGCCAGGTCCACCGCCGCAGGGCCGCCTGTACCCGGGCCGCCAGTTCTGTGGGCGAGAAGGGCTTGACCACGTAGTCCACCGTCTCCATCTCGAAGGCCCGCTCGATGGTGTCTTCCGCCCGTAGGCGGACAGGAAAGATGACCGGCATGTCGGCTATCTTCAGGAGGGCCTGCATCATTAGCCGCTCCCACTTTATGTCATTGGTCCGTCCGTTACACCAACTGAACCAACTGGAGGCACTCAAGGTCCATCCGACCCGGAACCACCCAACCCGCGAATTTGCTAACACGCTTTAACCAAGATTGACACATGGGCTTTATTTTTGTACTTTGAGCTACAAAATGGCAACCTTGAGGACAACATCGTCAAACCACGTGCCACGCCTGTTCACGTCGGGCGAAGTGCAGGAGATTGTTGGCTTGACGCAACGGAAGTTAGGATATTGGGACAAAACAGCCTTGGCGCATCCCCACGGTCGCCAAGCACGTGGCAGCGGCAGCCGACGGCTTTATACGCTGTTGGACGTAGTGAAACTCAAGCTCATTGTCCGCCTACGTCAATCCGGTTTGTCCCTTCAGAAAATACGCCGTGCTCTTCTGAACCTGTCTGACTTCGCGGACGAGCCAGCCCCGATCGGTGAGCTTGAGGTCATCACCGACGGGAACCGTGTCTTGATCAGGAGGTCGAACGAACAGCTGATGGATCCTATCTCCTGGCAGTATGCTTTCTGCCTTCCCGTAGCGGATTTGTTGGACGAAATCGAACAACAGGTTTCGTCCGTTCAAGCGTGGGGAGGTGGGAACGGTGGTGGTGTTGACGCCAAGGTGGTGCTCCAATGATTGGGACTGCGCTACTGGAGGTTTTCGACGCTCTTGAGTACGAAGGCGACGAAGGATTGGTGACTGTAGACACGCCGGATGTTGGCTATGAGCGCGCCTACGTATGGCAGGAGATTCGGGACAAGCTCGAGATGGACGCAGTCTATTTCCACGGGAACGTGCCGGTCGTCTACTTCAAGGAATTTCAGGACGTCGATAACGACCACCTTTGGAGCATCCACCGGGCACTCTGGAATCACAACCGCGCCCCGCTGCTGATTGCCGTTCTGCCTCACGAAGTAAGGGTATACAACTGCTTCGCACCACCGATGCGACACTCCAACCAATTGACGTTAGAAAACGGTACTGTGCTCAAGCAGGCGGTGCGACATGTCTCGGACGTTCTGGAACTCCGCCGCGAACTGTCCGAGTACCGGCGACGCGAGGTCGTGTCGGGACAATTTATCCAGGCGCGATACGAGGCGTTTAGCAGAAAGCAACGGGTGGACAACCGGCTGCTCGACAATCTTGGGCAGGTGCGCAAGCAACTGATCAACGATGGCTTATCCAAGTCGGTGGCCAACAGCCTGCTGGGGAGGTCTATATTCGTTCGTTACTTGGAAGACCGCGAAGTGATCGATTCCAATTATTACCGCCGCATCGCCGGTGGAGGCACCTTTCATATTCTGTTGGAGAGATCATGGGACGAGACCTACCGGTTATTTGACGATCTCGCCAACCGGTTCAATGGTGACCTGTTTCCTATCGAAGCCTTGGAGCGCGATCAGGTAAAGCCGGAGCACCTGCGGTTGTTGGGGCGATTCCTAGCGGGGGAGGAAGTAACTACAGGTCAGCTCTATTTTTGGGCATACGACTTCAAGTACATACCCATCGAACTTATCAGCGCAATCTATGAGACATTCCTTGACGAGAGCAGGAATCAAACTGGCGCCTACTATACCCCATTAGAAATCGTCGATTTCGTCCTCAACGAAGTTATCCCGTTCGGATCAGAGCGGCACGAAATCAGGATATTGGACCCGGCATGCGGATCAGGAATTTTCCTTGTGGAAGCGTACCGAAGGTTGGTCACGCTCCGTCGCCACGCTCACGGCTGGCAAAGCCCTAACTTTAACCAGCTTCGCGATCTCTTGACAGAGTCGATTTATGGTGTGGATTTAAGCGAGGACGCGATCCAAGTAGCGGCGTTTAGCTGTTACTTGGCGTTGCTGGACTTCCTCGAACCCAAAAGCATCTGGGAAGACGTGCGTTTCCCCAGACTCAGAGGAACCAACCTTTTTGTCAACGATTTTTTCGACTTAGACGCTCCCTTCAACGAGCAGACCTATGACGTCGTTGTGGGAAACCCGCCGTGGCGAAGCAGCTTGACCAAACCCGCCGCCGTTTATGTCGGCGAAAACAAACATACGATTGGTGACAAGCAAATCGCGCAGGCATTTCTTTGGCGGGCATCGGCACTACTCGCCGACGGAGGAAGGACATGCTTACTGGCTCCCAGCAAAAGCGTGCTTTTCAACCAAAGTCCCAAAAACCGGGAATTTCGGCGTCAATTCTTCTTGGGCAATGAAGTAACTCAGGTTGTCGACTTTTCGGCCTTTCGCCACACGCTCTTCCGCGGCTCCGTAGCGCCTACGGTCGCTGTTTTTTGTCGTGCGCCCTCCAAAGAGGATAACGATCGCAATGAGTTGACGTACCTGGGCCTGCATCCATCGCCATTATCAGAAGGCTTGGCTGGCATCGTTGTGTCCGGTGATGAGGTCAAGCGGTTTTCGCGCAGACAGGTCGCCTCCCATAGTTACATCTGGAAAGTGGCGTTGTGGGGCACTCCTCGTGATCTCATGCTGATTGATGACCTCAACGAAAGGTTCCACTCTCTTGATCAGGTGGGGCGAGCCCGTGGCTGGTTGATTCGGGAAGGTACCACGGTCGGCGGCAGTGATAAGAACGTCGCCCCCGAACTCGCAGAGATGCGTTATGTGCCTGTGGATTCGGTGGAACCCCTCCACATTACGTCGGGCCCGGAGGCGCGTATCGGAAGCGAAGTGTTTCATCGTACCGGTGATCTCCGCATTTACTCGGGTCCACATGTCTTGATTAGAGGTGGGCCGAGGCCCGGTGGTTTCCTGGCTTCTGCCTTTCTTCGAGAAGACGCGGTTTTTACCAGCAGCATCACCGCAATAGCAGCGCCTTCCGAGGATGAGGAATATCTGAAGATCGTATGTGCCTACCTTAATTCGTCGTTGGCTCGTTACTACCAATTCTTGACGACCAGCACCTGGGGTGTCGAGCGTGATGTTATCCGCTCTACGGAATTCAAACGCTTTCCATGCGCGATCCCTGTAGCGGACGCAGTTCTCAAGAGTAGGATGGTAGAAGTGGTTGACCGTGTACAACGGAACTACGACGCCCAAGATTGGCGGTACGAACTGGACGATTTGGTTTACGCTGCTTACGAAGTGACTGCGGCAGAGCGGCAACTCATCGAGGATTTCTTGGGAACGGCAGTGGATCGACACTACCGAGGCCTACAGTCGGACGGTTTCGACCCGCCGTCCGTCAGCGAATTGACGGCATACGCTGAAGCCTACGCCGACGTGTTTGAGACCACCACCGATGGCAATAGGACACTGTGGGCGACGGTGTACCCAGGCACCTCTCCATACCGTGTTGTTTCGTTCCGTTTGGCTCCAAGGGGGGCGCAGGGACGCCCTCCGCGCTCAGCGGCTGAACCGGAACTCGATGCGCTCCTTGCCAAATTGGAACGAACTGCGATCGAGAAACGTGCGGGAAGTTTCTATGTTCGGAGGAATATCAAAGTATATGAAACCGAGGAATTCCATGTTGTTAAACCCGCAGAGCGTCGGTTCTGGACGGTATCGGCGGCTTACAACGACGCCGACGAAACCATCTCCGAGTTGATGCGGGCGTCATCCACCGTTAGCGAAGAAACCATAGCGATTCGCACATGACACCTGAATCGCAATATTTTGCCTTCGGTTCACCGGCTCCACTCGCCCGTGCGGTATCCGTGGATATCGAGAATGCCGCACTTCGGCTGGTTGTTGACGGGTTCGAGCGTTGGCGGGAAAGCGGGTTCACCAGGTTTGGAGATTACGAGGACCACTACACCGTGCGCTTGGTGGCGTGCATGAAGGAGATCCGCCGAGAGCGGAACTTGGCGTTTGTGCCCCAGTACCAATTTGTGGAACCCTCTGACGATATGTCGCAAGGCCGGTCAGACCCGGCCCGAGCGCCCCGCATAGATATTGCCATAGCGTGGGATAGGCTTACCGACGAGGCGTATCTCAGCATAGAGTGTAAACGCCTTGCGCCGGATGACTTGGCGCGCCGGTATGTGGCGTGCGGCATTGCTAGGTTTGTCTGCGGATACTACGGGGCGAAAGTCCAAACTGGCGCCATGGTCGGCTATATAATCCGGGGTTCTCCTGATGCGGTACTCGGACGTGTCAATGATCATGTGAAGCGCTCTCCCGCTATGGGGCGAATGCACACTTTGCGACCGCGCGATCCGATAGAACCGCTTAGAACCGTGTTCCAATCTGATCACCAGCGACCCGACCCGTTCGGAACTATTCGCTTGACCCATCTCTTTTTTGACGTGAACGGGATCTGATCGCTGCTATTGGGATTTAGCCAATCTGGATCCCTTTTAGGACGGGGCTTGCTGCCTTAGCCTCAAATACGCCCCGGAAAAGGACCTGACCCTGCAACGGTTAATACTCGAACTGGCGGTCCCGTTCTTTTATCGGCTGGCTTACACCGATCGCTATGGATTGACCGCGGCCAAGGATGACCTGTGGGGAGAGTATCCCCACGGAGTTGCCGGCGAGATTGAGTACCAGGACGACATTCTCCAGCTTGTCGGAAACAAGCCCGGCAGAAACCGGCCTTGCCCTTGCGGGAGTGGGGTAAAATACAAGAGATGCCACTTGGACGAAGTAGAGGCGGTTAAACGCCGTCGGTTGCGTTAGCAATCGTCCGATAGAGAGGGACGACCGTGCCAACATCCACCGCCAACCCAACACCCTTGCGCCTTGAGTCCACCTTCGGAACCGGCCGGAGTTGGACTTCCCAAGCCGGCTCTACCGCAACGGCTTGGGAGTTGCCTGCCTACCATCTGCTGTGGGCCGGTGATGCGACCGCCGAAGGTGAAGTCCGCAGATTGTGGGAGGCGCGAAAGGGTCGCCAAGCCTATCCTGTGGTCCTACTGGCCCCATCGGACGATGAAGCGAAAGTTCAAGTAGCCGGTCCGCAGGACGCCCGTCCCGTACGGGAGTTGCCCGCCGGCCGGGTGCTGGATCTGCTCGAAACCAGCCGCAGGATGGTGGCCCGTGAAGCCGCATCGTTCCTGGCGAGAGAGTTCAGCCGCCTTGAAGAAGCCGTGGTTCCCGGCCTTCGGGTCAAGGACCTGCTAACTCCTCATTTCCTGCGGGAGCGGATGCGCTGGCCCGTGAACCAGGGGCGATTGTCCGACGCAGCTGAAGGCAGGGGACGCACTGGCAGCATGGCATGGCGCTCGCTGTTTCAGGAAATGGGTTACCAAGTGGAGCAACTTCCGCACCGGGGCTACCTGCTCCGGTACGACAATGCCCCGGTTGCTGTAGTGCATCCTCACCGTGATCCGGCCAACTTCAGCCGACTCACGGACAATGGGGAACTCCCCGAAGGAATGGTGCTGGCAGACTGTGGGCAGTATGGTGCGCAGTGGGGCGTCCTCGCGGCATCCGGCCGCTACCGGCTCTTCCAGCGGCGTCCTCCGGTCGGCCCGGCTACCGGGCAGCACCTGGAAATAGATACGGCTGAGCTGGAACGGAAAGACCGCTTTTATCTCGGCCTTCTTGCGCCGGAGTCATTGAAGGAAAACGGCTGGCTGACCGAGTGGGTTGCGGAAGCCAAGGACTTTGGCGAAGAGTTGCGCAGGGGCTTGGAAGAGCGGCTGATCAAGGACGCGCTGCCCAACATCGCCCGGGGTCTGGGTGAGTATCTTGAATCACAGGGCGCCGACCTGAGTGACGGGGAGCAACTTCGGCAGATTGAAGAGGCGGCGCTCACCCTGGTGTTCCGGTTCATGTTCCTGCTGCACACCGAAGCGCGGGGCTACCTCCCTATCGGTTCTGCCGCTTACCGGCCCCACAGCGCACGTCAACTGGCCGAGGATTCTCGCCTCGCCGGGTCTTCTCTCAGCCGAAAAGCCACCCAACGTTGGGACCGCTTGCGGACTCTCGTGCGGATGGTTCGCACCGGGGATCGCTCCGCCGGCGTCCCCGCCTACAACGGCAGCCTGTTCGCGGCCGACGGGTTCCCTGGAAGCGCCCTGCTGGAACGGGCCGAGATTGCCGACATTTACCTGGCGCCCGCCCTAGTGTCCATCGCCTATGAAACCGATAAGGCCGACGCACCGGGGTTGGACTACGCCGGCCTGCAAATCGGCCACTTGGGAGCGATCTATGAAGCCTTGCTGACCTTGCGGCTAACCCGTGCTCCTGAAGACTTGGCTTACGACGCTAGGGGCGATGTGTTCCGGCCTGTACACGCTGGGGAGCAACCGGAAGTAACCAAGGCGCAGCTCTATTACCAAGCCGAGGCCGGTGGACGGAAGGCGGGAGGTGTGTTCTACACTCGCCACGAATTCGTCGACCACTTGCTCAACCATTCTCTGTTGCCCGCCCTTGACGACCACTTGGCCGAAGTCAGGAAATCGGCGGACCGGAACCCCAGTGAAGCGGCGCAGAGGCTGTTTGATTTTTCGGTGGTGGACCCGGCCATGGGTAGCGCCCACTTCCTGACGGCTGCTCTGGACATGATGGCCGACCGTATCGAGATTTTCCTGGCCGAGGTTGGTGGCTTGCCCGGAATCGCCCAACAGCTCAGCGAATTGAGCCACGACGACGGGGCGGTTTCGCAGCAGCCAGAGGACGGCGACCTGCTACGCAGGCTGATCCTGAAACGCTGTATTTACGGCGTTGACCTTTCCCCCATGGCAGTGGAAGTCGCCAACGTGACGCTGTGGCTAGCGTCCTTCGTTCCCGGTCTGGCCCTCTCCTATCTGGGCAGCAATCTCAAGTGCGGCGATGCCCTTATCGGCGTGGCCGACCCCTCGGTAGTCGGTGCCGCTGGCAGCACAATGGTACAGCGGTTGGACACTCAGCCGGTAAGGGACGCAATGAACCGGGCTGCCCAAGCGCAAAGGGAAATTGCGGCTATTCCCGACCGAACTCCCGACGAAGTAAAACGCTCCGAGGAATTGAGCGCCCAGCTTCGTCAGACCACCGTAGGCTTGCGCGCTGCTTTCGATTTGTGGGCCTCCGAGCCTTTAGGTTTGACTGGTGCGCGCCGCATACTGGAATCTTACTCAGACCGCATCGTCGGGCAAAGCGCTTACGGGCGAGGTGAACTTGCAGACAACGTCGACCAAGCAACAGATGTCGCCGCACAGTACCGTTTCTTCCACTGGCCTTTGGAGTTTCCCAATGTTTTTCATCGGGAGCGTCCGGGGTTCGACGTTGTGGTGGGCAACCCGCCGTGGGAAGAAGTCACTGTTGAGGAGCTCGCGTTCTACGCACTGCATGATACGGGATTGCGGGGTATCAAAGACCTAAGCGAACAGCGTGCTAGAATCGTGGAACTGGACCGACAGTATCCGAATCTGCGCAATCAAATCGACACGTTGGCTTCAGAACTCGAAGCAAGACGGAACTTTTTTAGCCCGATGGGAGGATATTTAATTCAAGGAGTGGGAGATCCGGACCTGTACAAATTATTCTGTGAACGGTATTCCTATCTAGCCCGTGTAGGTGGGTATGTCGGCGTTGTGCTTCCGAGTGGTGTCTTTGTCAACTATGGCTCTGTGGATTTCAGGAAGTGGCTGTTTGAGGATAACACAGTCCTCCGCCTTGACACGATTCGCAACACAAGGCATTGGGCGTTTCCTATCCATGCACAGTTTTCGATTGCACTTGTCGCAGCAAGGAGAGAGGCTGCAACCACCAATTTTGTTTTGAGAACCACCGGCCCTTCAACCAGCCTCAGAGAATTTACCCATTGCTCAAGGGACAGTGGCGTGTCTGTCCCAGCATCCGTCCTATCTTCACGTTGGGAGATACCTTCACTGCAATCGGATGATCACGCTCAATTGCTGGAAAAATTACGTGCCGGAGTCCTATTTTCCGGCTTGGTCCCTTCTGGCAACAAAAAAAATTCAAAAGGCGCCGGTCATTCGTCTCGTGTATCTCCGATACGAGAATTAGACGAGACGAATGACCGGCGCCTTTTCAGGCACAGTTCAGGGACCCCGGTATGGAAAGCTAGGAGCTTTCACCCATACGACCCGCATGGAGACGACCCTGCCGGGTTTGCTGACTGGGACGAAGTACTCGAGTGGCTCAACGGACGCCGGAAACGGTCACGTACATTAAAGAAATTCTTCACACCCCGTGAGCTTGATGACCCATCAACCCATCCAGTCAATCATGCTCGCATCGCATACCATGACGTTACTAATTCGGTTGACTACGATACCGTTGTGGCCGGATTGGTGCCACCCAAAACGCCTTTAACTAATACGGCACCCTATATCGCGTTCGACGGGTTTGATGCGATGAACCAAGCTGGTGTGCTCGGCGTACTCAACAGTTTGCCATTTGACTGGCAAGCGCGGAGGTATGTGAAACTCTATTTGAGTTTCTACATACTGAATATGCTCACGTTCCCGCCACAGGACAACACCCCATGGCAGCGCATTGGGGAACTGGCAGCACGGCTGTCCTGCGTGGACGAGCGATTTGCCGGATTCGCAGCGGAAGCCGGGGTAGAATGGGGGATCCTGACCGACGCCCAGTGCAACGGTATGCGGGCGGAGATTGACGCACTGGTGGCCCATGCCTACGGGCTGACTGAGGACGAGCTGCGGTTCATCTTCACCGACTTCACTGAGAACGCCATAACGCCAGCATACCGGCGGCTGGTGCTTGAGAAGTTCGAGGGCCTGTAAGGATACCATGACAAGCCACAATCCCGCTCCGATCAATGGCCCCTTCGAGTTGGTGGACAATGTTGGTTACGGCAACCACGAGCAGGCATTGGCGTGGCTGGCGGAGCACTACGACGGGCCCCTGAACGCGGCCACCGGCTATGTCGGCCTGGAAGGACTGGATACTTTAGCCAGAATAGGGCAGGCACGGGACAACTTGGCCCGCCTGCTCATTGGCGCAGTGCCCGAAAATCTGGCTGGCACTGTCCAGGAGACGGTTGTAAGTCGTTTTGAGCAGTCGGTGTCGGCGCTGCGCCTTGAGCGGGACTTCTCAGCGTTCCCGGCTGCTCGGCGAGCCGTCCTTGAGCGGGTAACCGGCTTCTTGGAGTCTGACCAGGTAGAGGTACGCCGTTACGTCAGGCGCTTCCTTCACGGCAAAGCCTACGTCATTGGAGAACTGAACGATGCCGGGTCTCCCGTAGGACCGGGGGCGGCTCTGGTATCGTCGGCCAACCTCACCCAAGGTGGTCTGGTCACCAATCTCGAGTTGGGCATGGTGCATTACCAACCCAACGTGGTGGCCATGGCGTTGGACTGGTATCAGCGCTTGTGGGATGACGCCCTGGACTTCCGGGAAGAGTTGCAGGGACTGCTGCGGCCTCCTTCGCTTGAGAGCGATCCGCAAACCGTGTTCCTGCGGGCGTTGCTGGAACTCTACGAGAGTGACTTGGACGATGACGGGGCTGACCTCCCTGACTTGCATACCCTAACTTCGTTCCAGCGGGATGGGTTGACGCGGGCCAAGCGAATTCTCGACGAACACGGCGGCGTACTTTACGCCGACGGTGTGGGCATGGGCAAGACCGAGATAGGTGTCCAGTTCATCCGGGAGCACACCCGGGACCTGGGACAGCACATACTGGTCATTTCCCCAGCCCAACTCCGGGACCGTCTCTGGCAGCAGCGTTTGGCTGAAGAGAATCTGCCGGGGACCGTGGTCTCCTACCAGCAGTTGGCCCAAGACCGGCAATTGTCTCCCCGTGGCGACCGTCGGGTGTTGCCGGTAAACAAGGACGTGTACCGGTTTGTCATCATCGACGAGGCCCACGCCTACCGCAACGTCGATAACACCTGGTACGCGGCCCTAGACCGGCTCATGGGCGGAACGTCCAAAAAGCTACTGCTGTTGACCGCCACACCAGTCAACAACTCCTTGTGGGATTTGCACAACCTCTTTCTGCTATTTGGGAGACATGACAGCGCCTTTAGCGGGGAACCATTGAGGATTTCCAGCCTGCGGAAGTTCTTTGCCGACGCCGGCGCGTCCAGGACCGAGAACCTTTCTGAGGCAAAGCTATTTCCGTTGATAGATGCCCTGACAGTCCGGCGGGACCGGAGCTTCATCAAGGAACGCTACCGGAACGAGCGATTTGTTGACGGAACGCCGGTGCGTTTCCCAGAGCCGGAGTTGCATGAGCGCCGCTACGATCTGGACAGTGCGCACCCCGGAATCGTGCAGGCTATCTACGACGGTATAGACGGGTTGACGATGGCACGGTATCGCTTGTCAGCCTATAGGATAGATAGACATGAAGAATCGGCGTCAGAGGAAGCGCTGGCCGGTTTGATTCAATCCCAATTGCTGAAACGTTTCGAGTCGTCTTGGTATGCGGCATTGCAAACCGTGAACAGGATGCGAAGTGGCAACGACGTGATACTCCGTGCCATAGCTGAACGGGGAGTAGTACCACCCCCAGAGGTCATCAGGGACCTGGTTGGAGATGCCAGCGAGGACGATTCCTTCCTTAGCACCGACCTGATTGACGAAGCGTTGGCCGACTCGGAGGGCGGGATTTCCGCCGACAGGTTCAACGACCAGTTCTTGATAGACTTGCAGAAGGACCGAGATGCTCTGGCAGCCATGTCAACGCAGTTGTCGAACTTGGCTGACGGCCCCGACCCCAAGCTGGATACCCTCAGAGAAGTGATGTCTGCAACGCCGTCGCAGAAGGTCGCTGTCTTCACCGCCTTCCAAGATACGGCGGCCTATCTCAAGGAGCAAATCGAGGACCAGCCTGAAGTGTTGGGAAACCGCGGTTGGACGGTGGTAATTGGTTCCGAAACCAGCGCGGACGCCCGTACCAGGGAACTTGAACGGTTCTGCCCGGAGTCGGTCACGGACGATCCGAGCTTTGTTCCTGAAAGCGGCGAGGTGGACATAATCATTAGCACCGACATTCTCTCCGAGGGGCAGAACCTGCAACAAGCCCAAGCGGTGCTGTCCTTCGATATGCCGTGGAATCCCCAGCGGGTAGTGCAGCGCAATGGCCGCATCATCCGTCTGCGCAGCCCCCACGACACAGCGTACCTCTACACCCTACTGCCTGAGCAGGGAGATCTGGACCGCCTGCTAAGGTTGGAGGCCAAACTCCAAGCGAAGATTATGGCGGCTAATGCTTCGGTGGGCATGGAAACGCCGGTATTGGCCGACGTGGAAACCGAGTCCCAAGTGTACGCAGACTTGAACACCTTCGTGGAACGTCTTGCCAGTGGAGACACGACCCTGCTGGACGAGCAGGAGAGCAGCGGGGAAAGTGGCTCAGCATTTGCAGGTGAACTGTTCCGATCCCATCTGCGGCGCGCCGCAGAGGAAGGTGAAGTGGACCGGCTTCGGAGCCTGCCTTGGGGCATCGGGGCCGCTTTCGTGCAGAGGTTTCCGACATTGGTGGAGCCTGCGGTGTTCTTCGCATGCCGCACTCGTGGAGATGAACGCTATTGGCGCATGGTGTCCCAATCCGGAGAGATCCTGCACCGCGATGACTTGCCCATGCTCCGTTTGATAGATCCCCAGCAACACCCCGGTAGTCCCACCCCCGGCGGTCTCAACCTGGAGCATCTGTTTACGGTTGCAGCCGACGACATCTGCCAGGAGCATAATTCGCTGCTGGACCCTGAAACTAGGTTTGCTTCACTTCCTGCCAGCCAGCGGTGGGCGCTGGACGTATTACGCTCACCGGACGCTCCATCCGGCGATGAGTACGACGAGGGAGACCAAGCCCTTTCGGTAGGCCGGAACAACCTGGTCAGGCGTCAGTTGTCAGAATTGCGCCGGGAGTACGAAAGCAGCGGGATGAGTGTGGCCGACTGCGCCCGCAGAATCATAGAAGTCGTCGCGCAGTTTGGCCTGCGCGTCGTCGAGCTTCCCCAAGCCCCTGAACCCATCACTGAGGGCGACTTGGGTGTCGTCTGTTACCAGATTGTACTGCCTTCCTCTGTGTAAGGCCTGGCGTGATTCTGGTGGCGGGTAGGTCACCTGGAAGTACGCCTAGATGACCTACCGCCGGTGATCCGGCATTCCCAGCCAGATTTAGATGTCCTCCAAGTATGGGATGAAAGTCACACACCTGCTACGTAGCGAAGTCGCTTGTCGTATGCTGTTTGCTGGCCATTGGTACGCCGCACACGTCCTTATCCAGTAGGGGCGGATTGTTGGCTTAGCTGAGGTGGCGCCATACTCCGCCTCGCTACGGCTGCCGCAGCAGGGCGGAGCAACCCCGTTCGTCTACGATATGGTTCACCGACACCCGGCCTCGGCTATCGTAGCCGGTAGTGTAGGCAAAATCCACCTCGGCGCCCCAAGGAATGTGCCCTCCGGTCCGAATCGTGCCGCTGCCCGGCCCTCCAGCGCCCTTGACCACCACGCCGTTGCGTCGGCCCTTCTTCCAGGCCAGCACCTTCAGTTCGACCGGTGCCACCAGTTCCGCCGCAGAGGGCGCGAAGAGGACCTCGTGCAGCCGCCGCAGCACGTCACCCGACGGGGTACGCTGGCCGTTCATGATCTGGGAGAGATGACCGGTGCTGATGCCCGCCCGTCGCGCCGTCTCGTTCTGGGACCAGCCGTGGGCGTCCATACGCTCCCACAGGACCTGTGGGTCTATGTCAGCAGGTTGGGCGGCCTCGATCTTCACGGGAGCATCCAGGACGGCCTCCATCCGGGCCTGGGCAGCCGGACTCAGGTTGCGCTGTCCCCGCGCCACCTGAACCACGTAGCCGTAGGTCAAGCCCGTCCGGTCTGCCACCTGCCGCAGAGTCATACCCTGCTCCCTCGCCCGCTCCCGGATGTAGGTGCTTTCACCCTGAACCATGCCGCCCTGGCGGTAGACCACGCCTTGGCCGGGGACCTCGCCCAGGACCGCCATTGCCCTCTCCTGCAACATCGGGCTCCATGGCCGGTGCCCGTTGCTGACCTGGCACAGGTATCGGTAGCTGACGCCCATGAGGTGAGCCAGTTCCTTGAGGTTGAGGCCCTTGCGCCGGGCAGCGGCTCTCAGTTCGCTCTCGGGCCTGCCCGTGTCCTTTCCGGTCCGAGTGTCCTTGTCCTGTACGGGGTTGCCATCGCCGTCCGTGTCGCCGAGGTCGTGAGTGATGCTGGTCCTGTCTACGCTGGTGTTCGCCTTCATGTCGCTTCCTCCGAAAGGCGGAAAGCGAGGCGGTCCGAATGGACCGACCCCGCTCTCCGGTTCAAGATGCTGGTCGTTGGGTGCGGTCCATTCCGCCGCTTGGGTGTTCGCCGGTGGCGAAACACGAAGAGCGGGGAAGCCTCCCCCGGTGGGAGAGACGACCCCGCTCAGAGGCGCCTATTCGATTGTCAGGGGCGGCCCACGGAACCGCCCTGGGTTACTGCTGGTTCAGCGATTGCTAAAACCGGACGGTAATGACCGGGAATCCAGGATGTTCGTTGTTGTTGATCACCTCCTCGGTGTGGTTGTCGTGGCTGTGGTTGTCGCTGACACGCTGCTGGTTGCCAACGGCGGCAACTGTGCTGGTGATTGACGCGAAAGCGTGGCGCTTAATCCCGATTATTGCCGCCCGCTGCGCCCCATTGGAGACGACGACATTGCCCGTCCAGAACATCCCGTCCAAGGCGCACCACGTCCAGGGTCAGGCAGCGCAACGGGAAGCGCCGGTTGGGGGTTGGCGCAAGGCGCAGTTGGCCCAGGGTGTCCCGCGTCAACTACTTTTGCCGATTGAGCGTCAATTAGTTTTGCCGGTTCACCTCCTCTGCGTGGCCCCGTTGCTGTGCCGCATCGGTGCGGTAGCTGGGGACGTCAAACTCCAGGATGACGGAGTGGTGCACCACCCGGTCGATGGCCGCCGCGGTGGCCATGGGGTTGGCGAAGATGCGTTCCCACTCGGAGAAGACCAGGTTGGACGTTATGCCCAGGGACCGGCGCTCGTAGCGCTCGGCGATGAGGGTGAAGAGGACCTCGGACTCCTCGGTCCCCTGGGGCAGGTAGCCCAGGTCGTCCAGCAGCAGGAAGTCGAAGTTGTCCAGCTTGCGCAGCCGGCGGGGCAGGTCCAGGTCGCGCTTGGCGGCGAGGAGGTCCTGCACCAGGCGGTAGGCTGGGACGAAGAGGACGGAGTAGCCGGCTTCCACCAAACGGTGGCCCAGGGCGCACAGGGCGTGGGTCTTGCCGGTGCCGGGCAGCCCGAAAGCCAGCACGTTGACGCCGCGCTCCACGAAGCTCCCCTGGGCCAGATGATCCATTTGCTGCCGGAGCGCCAGGGGCATCCGGTGGTGATCGAAGGTCTCCCAGGTCTTGCCCGAGGTCAGCCGGGACTCCTTGCGCAGCCGGTGGGTGCGCCGTTGACGGCGATCCTCGGCCTCCTGCTCCAGCACCTCCAGGAGGATGGGCAGGGCGTCGCCGTGGCCGGCGGCGGTGAAACGCTCCACCGACTGAGCTTCCATGGTGGGCAACTTGAATTCGTGGCACAGCTGGCCGATGCGCTCTTGCACGACGCTGGCGTTCATCATCCGCACACCTCCGTCCCGGCCAGGCTGACGGTGAGCAGACCGTCGTAGACCTTCAGGTCCGGCTTCCCGGACAGGACCAGCGCTGGGGCCTCGATCGGCTTGGGCTCGACCAGCTCCCGCACCTCGGCGTAGTTGAAGGACCGGCCGGACTCCAGGAGCAGGGACAGCGCGCTGTCCACATTGGCCTCCATGGTGGTGGCCGCCAGGTGCAGTATCCGCACGTACTCCACATCGGCCCGTTCGCCCCGCCATTCCCGGAGGGCGTCGTAGGCCAGGCGGAAGCGCAGGGTGGGAAACAGCTGCTCCCGGTAGCGGTAGCGGGCGAAGGCCCCGGGCTTGCGCACCAGGGAATGGATGACGTGGCGGTAATTGACGTTGACTTCCCCATCGCCGTGCACCCGCGCCATGCGTTCCACGAGGTGGCCCTTGTAGTACACTTCCACCCAGTCGGCGTACAGACGGACCTGCACCTCCTGGCCGATCAGGCGGGAGGGCACGCTGTAGCTCCGTCCCGCTACCTGGATGGTGCTCCACCGGCGCACCTTGGACTGGTAGTTGGCGTATTCCGGCATGGGGGCTGGCGGCAGGGGCCGTAGGCAAGCCATTTCCTGCTCCAGCTTCCCCCTGACCAGGCGATTGCGTTTCTCCACCATCTCCCGGACGAAACCGGCGTAGTCGTCGGCGGTGTGGAAATCGCGGCTGCCCCGCAGGATGAGGGCCTGGTCTATGGCCTCCTTGAGGCGATAGTGGGCGTGCTCGGCGACGCCGTTTTCATGGCTCTGGCCGCGATTGATGCGCGTGGACCGGAGTCCGTAGTGGTCCAGCAGGGCGGCGTAATTGTCGTTCAGCGCCCGGGCGCGGCTGCGGCGTATTTCATGGGTGAGGGCGGCGGCATTGTCCGAGCGCACCACCTCCGGGACGCCGCCCAGGGTCCAGAGGGCATTCTGCAATCCCTGCTTGAGGGCCAGGAAGGTCTCGCCGCCGGCCACCTCGGCGTAGTGCCACCCCGAGTGGCTGAGGATCAGATGGAACAGCAGGTGGGGGTAGGGCTGGCCGGCGACGGTCACTCCCAGGGCCTTGCCGTGAGTGAAGTCCATCTGGGCTTCCCGTCCCGGCGGATGCTCTTGGGGGAAGTACACCTCCTGATCGGGACCGTGCAACGCCCGCCAGTCCTGCAATCGCCGTTGCAGGGTGCGCAGCTGGGAGGCGTCGAACCGGCCGGGATGGCGCTCCTCCAGCCATTCGATAATCGTCGTCGCCTTCAGCTTCCCCGTCGGATCGCCCCGCAGCAGGGGCTCAATCTCCTCCTCCCACACCCCGTCGAAGGGGTCGGGCCTGGTTCGCCACCAGCGCTCTTGCTTCGTCTCTGACGGCAAGGACCCGCGCTGCCACTTGCGCGCTGAGCGCACGCTCATCCCAGCCACCGCGGCCGCCGTCTCCTGGGTCTTTCCTTTCATAAGCCTCTGCCTCAATAGCCTGACTTGTCGGTCTTTGATCATTCCGGCACCTCCGTGCCGGAGGGTTTACCTCATCTCTGACCGGCAAAAATAATCGACGCTACCGGCATTCCTTATTGTCGTTAATCACAGGGATATGGCGCCCGGCAAGCCGGATGGTGAGGGAAAGAGCAGGGCGGGGAACGCAGCCGGGCCAGCGGTTACGCCGTCAGTCAGCGCGCCGTTGGAGACCGCGTTGCCAGGGAAAGCGTCCGGTCCGCCATCGTCTTTGGCGAACAGGAGCGTGGGGTCTACGGCCTGATTACTGCGGATTCAGCAGCCACGCCGCAGACGTGAGGAAGCGGCCGGATGGCAAAAAGCCCGTTCCAGCCGCAGCGGGAGGGGTGAGCGCTGTGTCGTCTGCGCTCGTGAGAGTTGGACCCAAGGGGTCAGGTCCGAGTCTGCCGTGTTGGTTCCGGTTTTCACCTCCTGGACGATGTTGGCGATGCCGACCACCGCTTTGCAAAACGGCGACAGCGCGGTGTGGTGTCCCGCATCGACTTGGCTGCCGGAGGAGCAGGACTCGACCCCGGGGTGCCGCGTCACGCAGCGGGTGGGCGCTTGTCCTCGTTGAGGCCGTCGCGGGGAGAGCGAGGCTCGATCCCTGGCGAACGGTCCGGGTCGGGGATGGACCCTCCAGCTTTCAGGCGGGAAAGACTGGCAAAAACCGTAAACTGCATTGATTATCGCCCGTCCACTGGTGATAGGGAACGGATTTAGCAAGCACCTGGATCACTCAGAAGCCAATCGCTTGCCCCACGCTTGCTGCCAGTTCGCTGGTATGACCCACCTGCCACGCCACGCCGTCCAGCCCGCCTATTCCCACCAGGCCCCCAGGGTGAGCAACCGGCGCAGCCAGCGCAGCAGCTTGCGCTTCCGGATGGACACCTGGGTCCGGTCGAGCGCCTTCCAGCGCCAGCGGGTGTGGTCCCGCCGGCTCAGGCTGTCCCGCACCGGCTGCTTCTGCGGCGGCAGGGTCAGCCCGTGCTCCTCCAGCATGGCCAGCTCCAGCGTCAAGAGCCGCTCGTAGTCGGTCAGCCAGGACAGGCTCCGGCCCCGGACCGGGAGCCTGTCCTTGAGTTCCCGCCACTCCTTCACCAGGGGCCAGGCGTCGCCGTACACCTCCGCATCGTCCCCGGCGGGTTCCCGGGTCACCAGCTCCGGGTCCACGCGGCGCAGCCTGGCGGGCCTGCCTGCGCCCAACCCGGCCACCGGCGGCGCCGTGGGCGGCGATTGCGTCGGTGCGTCCTTGTCGCCGGGCTTGTCCCGTGCCTGGGCCGCCGGTTTCCCTGTTCTGCCTGCCGGTTTTCCCTGCACCGCGTCCCCAGCGACGGCCAACCGTATGGCATCAAGCCCACTGCGCAGCTCCTGGGCCAGTTCCTCCAGTCCCGCCTCCAACGCCGCCACCCGCCGTGCCAGCTCGCCGCCGGGTTCCGGTTCCCCGTCCCCGTCACCATCGCCGTCCTCGGCCCCGCCGTCCCAGGTCAGCAGCAGCCGTTCCAACGCGTCGCTCATGCGCCCGGTCATCTCGCCCGACTCCTCGGCCTTGACCAGGGTGCGGTAGTTCACCCCCAGCAGCACCGCGGCCTCCATCCGGCCCTCCCGTTTCACCAACTCGCACAGGAATTCGTGCAGCCGCTCCCGCCGCCCCGCCTCCGCGTCCTGGCCACCGGCGCCCTGTCCCCCGTTCTGCACCATGCTCAACCTCCATGCTCCCGGCCGGGCGACCAGTCCTGTAGGGGGTTCCGATAGGGGATTCCACTCCCCAGGCAATGCCCCCGGCCCAGATTGCTTGCTGCGACGGCGCCGGAATCGGGCCTCCGTCGACTTGCATTAATACAAGTGAGGCCGGAACCGGTTCTTACCGCCAAGTGCTTGCCAACACCGCCCCGATACCCACGATTCCTGCCTGTTTCAGGTTCAGGACGGACCGGACTTGTATTTCTACAAGTGACCTCAATCCCTGTACACGGGTATCACATCACATCCGGCCCGATTCCGCCCATTCCCCGTAGGGGCGGACGCGGGCGTCCTGCCCTATGAGGAATTGGATTTTCACCATGACCTTCTCACACTCGGATGGGGGCGAATGCCCCCAGGGCCGCCGTCTTGCGGTCCTGCAACACCGCCATTTCGATGTGAAGGAGGCAGAGAATATGAATACCAGCATCAGGAACATCCTCTTGGGCGGACAACGGAAGAAAGAACCGGTGCTGCTGGCCATCACGCCGCCCCGCAGCGGCGAGCGCACTCTGCTGGGGGTGGAGAACCTGCTGGCCTCCATCGCCGTTCCCGAGCCCTTCTCCCTGGAACTGGCCGGCGACTCGGGCGGCGTAACCCTGCTGGCCCGCTGCCTGGACGACCAGGTGGTCAGGGGCCAGATCGCCGCCCGTTACCCCCAGGCACGCATTACGACCCTTGACCCCGACGAGGACCCCCTGCGGCTTTCGGAGGGGGAGTCGGCCTGGGGAATGACGCTGCGGGCCTCAGGCCCGGAGTACGCGCCGCTGCGCACCTTTCGGGACGACGACCTGCTGGACCCCGGCTCCGACCCGCTGATCGCCATCATCGGGGCCTTGTCCAGCCTGAACGACGGGGAGCGGGTGGTGGCCCGCCTGCTGCTTCGGTCCATGGGGCCGGAGTGGTCCCAGGTCCACCAGCGGAAGCTCCAGCGCCAGCAGCAGCCCCTGGCAAACCAATCAGGCAACAACACCCAGGCCACCCAGGCCCAGATCAGCACCAAGGACGGCATAACCGCAGCCATCCTGGCCGTGGCCGTGCTGGCGTTCCTGCAGGGCTACCTGTGGTACCAGGACGGCGAGCTGCTGAAGGCGGCGCTCTTGGGCTTAGGCACGTTCCTGGGGATGGCGGCCGCCGGCTGGGGCTGGTGGCGCTGGCGGCAGGCCCGCAGCCGGGTCTACGACCCGCTGCAGATCAGGGAGAAGACCTCCCGCATCGCCTTCGACGGCGAAATCCAGCTCACGGCCATCCTGCCGGAGGGCGCCAGCCCCGACCGGGCCGGGGAACTGCTGGGTCCGGTGGCCGCCGCCTACCGCCACTACGACAACCCCGCCGGGGCCCGCTTCCAGGTGGGCAAGGTGAAACCAACGTCAGCCAGCGCTCACCTGCACCCCACGGGGCCGGGGCTGTTCGGCGGGCGCAGCGTCCTGGGGGTCAGGGAGGCCGCCGGGCTGTGGCACCCGCCGGGGGCCAGGGACGAGACCCCCCTGGTGGCCCGCGCCGGGTCAAGGGCGCTCCTGCCCTCGGCCCGGGGCACCAGCGGCGGCGCCCTGGTGGGCGAGACCACCACCGGCCCGGCCAGGAAGGTCCACTTCCCCCCGGACCTGCTGCGCCGCCACCACCTCTACGTGGCCCGCACCCAGATGGGCAAGTCCACCCTGATGCGCCACGTCGTGGCCCACAAGCTGAGGGAGAAAGCGGCGGGCAACGACCACGACGCCATCATCGTCGTGGACCCCCACGCCGACCTGGTGGGCAGCATCCTGGCCCAGGTGCCCGAAAGCTTCGTCGACAGCGTGAAGCTCATCGACCTGGCCGACCAGCGGGGCTTTCCCGGCATCAACCTGCTGGACACCCGCATCTTCGCCGATAGGGACCGCACCGCCGACTCGGTGGTCAGGGTGGCCCACGGCCTGTGGGAGCAGTGGGGGCCGAGAATGCAGTCCATCCTGGAGCACGCGGTGAAGAGCCTGCACGAGGCCAACGACAAGCGCCAGCCGGAGGAGCAGTACACCATCCTGGACGGGCTGCGCATCCTATCCGACGACGACTTCCGGGACGAGGCGCTGGGGCAGGTGGACGACCACCACCTGCTCAGGTGGTGGGCCAGGGAGTTCGGGACCTGGCGGAAGGACTACCAGGGCATGGCCCTGGCCCCGGTGCAGACCCGCCTGGCCTACTACGCATCGTCCAAGACCGCCCGGGCCATCCTGGGCCAGCCCCGCTCCACCATCGACCTGCGGGAGACCATCCGGCAGGGCGGCATCCTGCTGGTGTCCACCGCCCAGGGCGCCGTGGGCCGGGACGTGGCGGCGTTGGTGGGATCCTCCATCCTGAACCTGGTGGACGGAGTGATCCGGGAGCAGGGCAGCCTGCCGCCGGACCAGAGAAGAGGAGCGCTGGTGGTGGTGGACGAGATGCAGACCATGCCCGGCGTGGACTACGAGTCCATGCTCAGCGAGTTGGGCAAGTTCGGGGCCAATTTCATCCTGGCCACCCAGAGCCTGGGCAAGCTGGAGGACCTGTCCAAGACCATGCGCGACACCGTGCTGGCCAACGTGGGCTGCCTGGCCGCCTTCCAGATGGCGGGGACCGACGCCCGGCAGCTGGTGTGGGAGCTGGGTAAGGAACGGGTGAGCGAGGACGACGTGACCTCCCTGGACGTGCACCAGTGCTACGTGCGGGCCACGGTGGGGGTCGAGCGGATGGACGCCTTCTCCATGCGGGTGCTGCCGCCGGAGCCGGGAGACCAGGCGGTGGCCGGGCGCATCCGGGAGCTGGCTTTAGGCTACATCACCCCCGAGACGGAGATCGGCCCCCAGGACGACGAGATGCGGAAGCTGGTGGAGAAGTACCGGCAGGAGCTGGCCGAGCTCCGGCAGGGGCCGGGCCAGAGGAATCAGAACCAAGCCACCCCACCGGCCCAGCCCAAGCCCAACAACCGGCGCAACCAGCGCAGCCGACGGCAACAGCAGCAGAACGCGCCCGGACCGGAACCCGAGGCGAAAGGGGAGCCGGGCGATGACGAGGAGCAGGTCAACGGCTGGGAACCGGGCAACAGTGAACCCGACGGCGAGGGGGAGGCCGAGGAATGACGCGGCTCAGCGATACCGCAATGGACCTGCTGCACCTGCTGGCCCGAATGCCCTTCCTGGACCGGCTGGAACTGGCCGCCCTGGCCGGCCGGTCCCGGGGCGGCGTCTACGAGGCGGCGGAACGGCTGGAGGACGCCGGGCTAATCGCCTCGGCGCCCCACGGCACGCCGCTGCTGGCGCCCACCCGCAGGTACTATCTCACCCAACGGGGCGTGAACGCCGTGGCCTTGGCGGAGGTGCGGCCCGTGGGCCGCCTGCTCCGGGAATATCCCCTCTCCCTGCGCTCCCGGGGGACGCTGCTGGAACGCCTGGACGCCGCCGCGGTCATATACCGCCTGACGGCGTCTCTGGCCGGCCTGGTCCACCCCGTGGGCTTCCGCTGGCGCCGGGCCCTGCCCCAGGACGCCGACATGATGCTGCCCGATGGTAGGGTGTTGGCAACAGTGAGGCAGGGGGGCACCGCCGAACGCGCCGCTTTCGCCAAGCGCCTCTGGCGGCTGGCCCAGGGTCCCCGGCCGAGCGCCGTCCTGGTGATGGTCCCCGACGAGGTGCGGCTGCGCCAGGCCGTCGTCCTGCTGCGCCAGGCCCGTACTACGACGGTTCTGGTTCCGGCCTTCTTCGCCCTGGAGCGCCATGTCGCGGCGGCCGGGGCCGCCGATCCGGTCTGGCGCTCCTCGGCGGGCAGCGCCCTGTCCCTGGCGGAGGTCGTGGGCCGAGCCAACCCCTACGGCTTGTTGGCGGCGGAGCCGCCCCTGGTGCGGGTGTCCATACCAAAGGACATCGACCTGGGCGTAGGGAGCGACGAAATCCCGGACCACCTGCTTCCCGTCCTGCTGCGCCCCGCCGAGAAGCGCGCCCTGGACCTGCTGGCCGACTGGCCCTGGCTCACCCGGGAAGACCTGGCCGGGCTCCTGGACGCCAGCAAGCAGCGAGTATCGCAGCTCACCGCCGTCCTGGAACGCCGGGGGCTGGTCACCGCCGTCCGGCGCGACGCCCGGCGCCTGGCCCTCACCGATAGGGGGCTGAAGCTGCTGGCCCGAAGGGACCGCGTTTCCACCGGCGAGGCCCGGCAGCGGTGGAGCGTCAGCGCGGACGGCGACGGCAAAGGCGAGGGAGTGTCCGGACGGCGCAGCCGCCAACTGCGGCGGGACCTGGAGCACACCGCCGCCGTGCACCGCTTCGTCGCCGCCCTGAACCGCCAGGCCCGTAGCCTCGGCTGGAACGTGGAGCAACTGGACCCTCCCCACCGGTCCTCCCGCTACTTCCGCCACTACGGAGTTCCCCGCTCCCTGCACCCGGACGCCTTCGGAACGTTGCGCCGGAACGACCTGCTGCGTCCCTTCTTCCTGGAGTACGAACGCCGGGCGGTGCGCCCCGCCACCATGGCCCAGCGCCTGGCCCCCTACCTGCGCTACTACTCCTCCCACCGCCCCGCCGACGACCACGGCCAAAGACCGCTGGTCCTGGTGGTATTCGACGATCCCGTCGCCCCGGCCCACTTCCTGGAGGTGGCCCGCAGGGAGATGTTGCGCGTTCGCGTGCCCCTGCCCCTGCTGGCCTCCCACCGGGAACTGCTGGAACGGGAGGGACCGTTGGGCGCCGTTTGGCTGGCGCCGGGCGGCGACTTCCAGCCGGTCGAACCCCTGCATCACTACAAATAGACACTACCAATAAGGAGAACGATAGCCATGAGAATCTACTACGTCGGCGAGTCCCGAAGCCGAAACCTATCCGTCGCCACCGCCCTGGGGGTGGACGGGGAGGCGTGGGACGCCGTGTCCGAGCATATACAGGACTGGCGGTGGGTCATGGAGGACGAGTTCAACGTCCCCACGGGCCGGACCCTGCGCGGCGCGGACCTGCTGTCCCCCAAGGGAAGCCTCCCCCGGGGTCTCCGGCGTCGCCTCACCACCCTGGAGGAGGGGCTGGATATCATGATGACCAGCCTGCGCGTCCTGGAAAGCGCCGGACGGAGACAGGGCGGCATCGGCGTGATCAACGTCTGTCGGCGCAACTCGCCATTCCGCCAACACCGCCGCCGCGACCGCGCCGCCGTCCGGGAGCGGCTCCTGGAGCTGGTCAACGCCTCCCTGGCCGAGGACCGCCGCTACGCCTTCTTCGTCGAGGACGAGGCGGAGCGGGACGATCTGCCCGCCCTGGCGGCCGGGCCCGTTCACCGCGACCCCGTCCTGGCAGCCTGCCCCCACGCGGGTGACGGCGACTCCGCCACGGACATGGCCCGGGACACCCTCGTCTACGCCCCGCCGTACCGGGTGGCTGGGGACGACGAGTTGCTGCAGCTGGCCGGCCTAGTCTCCTATGCCCTGCTCCAGCAGGAGGACCCAACCGCCATGTCCGAGGCCCTGAACTTTCACCTGGCCTTCGGCATCCTGAAGAATGTCCTCGACCGCCGCGCCTGTCCCCATGATCCCCAGGGTGTGGGCCGGCTGTGAGTAGCCAAGACCGAGCAGTTTCGCCGCGCACTGCGCCTTCCGCGACCTTGAGCTTCAGGCGTACTTGAACGGTTTCCCGGACGGAAGATGAACAGCCGGTGGCAGGTTGGGCCAACACAAAAAAGGGGCCGGACGGAATGATCCGTCCGGCCCCGTGATTGTCGGGAATCCCGCCGCGCCCGGGTCAGTCCTGGATTGCCAAGGCAACGGCGCAACCCCCGCCGGCCTGAACCTCCGCCCATTTTCCACCCCGAAGCACAGTGCAGTGGTCATCGTGCACGGCCTGAGATTCCACCGGCACCCTCGACGCAACTATGGCGGCAACTTGGACCCGACAAACGCCTAGACCCACTTTGCCGAACCCCTTATCAACTCATCCATGAGCTGTTTCCTGTATTGCAGGAAGGCGTCGACGTGTTCCAAGGTCCCAACGCAGTCGGCCCACTGAAAATTGTCGGGATGCCACTTGGAGTCGGATTCGGTTTTCTGGACGAGCGGGGGAGGAGCGAGGCGGGCAACGCTGCCATACAGCTGGTAGGCTCTGCCGAGGAGAAGCGCACGCAGAGTCCCGGAGAAGTCCGTAGGCTTGAGAAAGTTCGATGGGACATAGGCCAAATTGGACGGGCTGGTGTAAAGTCCGAATAGCGCCGGAGGGTCCGGTGGAGAGTTCGAGGGTTCCACTGAGAACTCTTCCCGCCAACGATTGTCGTGCGCCTTGTGGTCGGCCAAATGCGCCAACTGGTACCCCTGCGGCCCTCGTTTGCGAAATGGTTTTCCGGTGAACACGTGGGCCCAGATGTGCTTTGGGTAATCATTGTCGTCCAGGCACAGGCAATCGGCTGGTCGTTCCGGGGAATCGCCGGCCCGCTTCCTGAATTGAGCAATCTCCTGGCTGCCAGCGTATCGGCGAACCCCCGGAAACGCGCACGGGGAACCGTCCCACAGGTATATGTCGGGGTCTATGCCCACCCGCTGCAATGCCGCCGACCAAGCGCCCCGGTTGACGCTATTGTCGTCAACTACTCGCTGGACGATCTGGGGGTGCAGAAATCTGACCAACGGAGTGATGACATCGGCAAGTCGGAGGACATCGTCTTCGTCCGGCTGCGACCAGACCGGCCATTCAGTGCTCGACGTACGACTGGGCGGTTCAGGTCTTGAGGAGTCCCGGGGGGCCTTCGGAGAGTAACCGGCGCCCTGGCGGAACTGTTGATACAAAACGGCGGCCTGCTTCAGCGTGGCGGTCCCGTTCCGAACGTTCCCGGCGATGGGAATCTTGTGCCGCGCCGGTCGATTTTGATTTGCGTCTTGCGTTGAGAAGGTGAGGCTTTGCATCAGCGACGCCATGCCATCCGCTTGGAAGTGGTCGTCAAGGTCGCCCTCGTACCGCTCTACCCGTTTGCAGTTGGATACCCGGGAGCCGACAGTACCCTCCGCCAAATGGCAAACGTCTCTCAGATAGCGGCTAAATTCGATTTCCTGCACAGTCCCCCCCCTGTAAATGCGTAGCGTTCGGTGAGTTTCAGATGCCCGATTAGGGGCCGTCCACCCCCGGAACCGCCCACCTGAACAATTCTACAACGAGAGGGAATCAACCCGACGCGGGCTAACGTAGAAAAAGGGGCCGGACGGAATCATCCGTCCGGCCCCGCAATTGGCGGGAAACCCGCCGCGCCCAGGTCAGTCCTGAATTGCCGGGGACACTGCGCAACTCCCTTTATCGGTGTCCAGGTCGGCGGCGGTCACCGGCTCTCCCGCCTCGGGCAACAGGTGATGGAGCAGCCCCAGCCGGGCGGCCAGGGCGAACAGAGACACCAGGTGTCCGGAGCCGACCCGGGAACCGGCCTTCCAGCGCCGTACCGTGCGGGCGTTGACCCTCAGTTCCCTTGACAGGCCGCCCCAGGTGAACCCGGCGGCACGGCGGAAGCGGTCCAGCCGGTCGGGGAAGTCCTCGGGAAAAACCTCCGGCAGGATATGGTAGACGTACCGCTGGCGGCGTCCCATCCCCTAACCCCCGTGGCCGTCGTGGTCGCGGTTGGCGTCTCCCCCGTACTGCCGCCGCCAGCCCGGTCCCGCCGGCAGCCGGAGTTCCAGCCCCCGGTGGTCGTCCACGCCCAGCCGGGAGGCCAAGTCCCGCCAGGTCAGTCCCGGGGCCCGTGCCAAGCCCCCCAAGTAATTCGGTTCCTTGATTGTCATGTTTCCACCTCCTTTGTTCCAAGTATTACGATCACGTCCTCGTCCAGGAGCAGGGCCAGGCCGCCGGGCACCCGCAGGGAGATGCGCGCCAGGGCCAGCATGGCGCCGGCTCCAGGCTCGCCGCCCCGCTTGCGCCAGCGCCACAGTTGCCGGCTGTCCACCCCCATGGCCGTGGCCAACCCCTCCCAGGGGAGTCCGGTCAGCCTTTTGATGACCTCCAGCTTCTCCCGGAAGTCCTCCGGCACCAGGGCCACGCCCGGGGGAATGGCAATTGGCGTCCCCGGCTCGGGGCGGGAGCTAGGCATCGACCCGCTCCTGGACGAAGAGAACGTCGAAGTCGGTCACGCCCAGCACATCCATCAGGCGTCCGCGGGTCTCCCCAGAGGGAAAGCGTTTCCCGTTGATCAGCTGGGACATGAATCCCGAGGAGCGTCCGATGCGCCGGGCCAGTTCGTTCTGGGTCAGGTTGAGCCGGTTCAGCAGTTCCCAGACCGCCTCCGCTTTCAACCTGACCCGGTAGATAATCCGCTTTTGTTTCATTGGTCTGCCTCCTTGCGGGCCGCCCTCCCGCCGGCGAGCGCAGCGGCGCCTACGGCGGAATCGTCGTTGCCGGCGCCCACGGTCCCGCCGCCGACGTCTCCGCGTGGAACGGGGTACAGCTCGGGGTTTTCCAGGTAGTGACGTGCGATGATGCGGGCCAGGAGGCGCAGGCCCTGGATGCGCCCGTCCTCCTGTACCCTGGTGAGCCTGCGTTTCTTGTTCAATGGCCTCCCTTGGCGTTACCCGGGCCGGCCCCTGGGGGTTGGCCGGGCAAGCGGCGGTGTTGTATACTCGGCAGGACGGAGTAGATTATCCGTTCTATATGCTAGAGTGTAGCAATACACTTGCAGTAGAGGCAATAGGAAACCAGCAAATGTTGCCTTTTATTGACCAAGTGCTCGCTTTGATGTAACAATAATGTGGCAGGAATGTAACAAGAATTCCACGGACGCGCCGCCAACGGGCGGGAGGAGACCATCATGGGCGACGTTGACCAACAGCAGACCGGCCAGCCGGAAAGGGTCGAGGAGACGGAGACGGCGGCCGCCGAGGACTTCGGCTCCCTGCTGAAGCGGCTGCGGGGCCGGGTCAGCCTGAGAGAGGTGACCCGCCGCACCGGCGTTTCCAGCTCCTACCTGTCCCAGATCGAGCGGGGCGAGCGGGTCCCCGGCGCCAACCTGCTGCGCAAGCTGGCCGCCCTCTACCGGGTGGACCCCGACGACCTGATCCGGCGGGCCGGCCACGGCTCCCAGCCCGACCCCTTCAGCGACCAGGCCATGGACGTGGAGCGGGCCTACCGCTTCGTCCTCGACGACCCGGCCTTCCGCGTCGGCACCCGGCCCGACGGCCCCATGACCGTCAACGCCAAGCGTTTCATCGTGGAGATGTACGAGAAATTCACCGGCAAGAGGCTGTTGGAATGAGCGAGATCGTGGAGGGCTTCTGCCGCGACCTGCTGGAGGACCACGAGCAGGGCATCCGCCTGGACCCGGAGACCGTAGCCGCCCGGTTTGTTCGTTGGTTCGGAGTATCGGCCATTCCCACCCTGGACGAGCTGAGGGAATTGGCGCGCCGGACCGGGTTGGGAGAGGTGCTGGCGGGGAGGAATATGGACGGGCTGAAGGGCGCCCACATCGGCCAGCCCGGCGGCGAGTACCACATCTACTACCGGGACGACCTGTGGGAGGGTTCCAAGGCCCAGACCCTGGCCCACGAGATCTACGAGATCATCCTGGAGCACATGGGCGTCAAGGACTCCGGCAGTGAACCGGACCCCCTGGTGTGCCTGCAGGCGGAACGCTTCGCGGTGTCGGTATTGATGCAGCCGGACATCTTTGCCCCCTGCGCCGAGGATTGCGGGCTGGACGTGGCGGCCCTGCACGAGCGGTTCGGCAGCTCCTACGCATCGGCGGCGCTGCGGTTGGCCGAGGTGGTGCGGGTCCCGCCCCTGCTGGTGGTCCTGTACGGGCATTCCGAATGGGGCGACCCGGCGCTGTGGCCCGCCGGGGACGACCTGGCCCGGCTGCGGGCCAAGGTGGTGAGACGGACCAGGGGCTTCCGGGCGCGGCGTACCCAACTCCTGGGGGGTTGGCGGGGCGGTATGCCCCACAGGGACCGGGCCATCCCGCCCGGCTCCCTGGCGGAGTTGGCCGCCCGAAGCGGTCAGACGGAGTGCGCCGAGGCGGACGGCATCGCCGCAGCAGCC
Organism: Dehalococcoidia bacterium; assembly: GCA_965208825.1. Lineage (GTDB taxonomy): Bacteria > Chloroflexota > Dehalococcoidia > Lucifugimonadales > UBA3495 > VXOI01. The sequence continues at coordinate 754,892 of CBDBPP010000005.1, read as the reverse complement.
ACGCCCGTAATCTGGAAGGGGCGCCTCGCCAAGGTGGCGCTGGTGGCCGTGCCCGCCGAGTACCGCGAGGCGCTGGAGCCGCAGGTTGGCCGGCAGGAGTGGCGGCCCGGTGGCCGCAACAACCCCAGGGCGGCCCTTGCCGCGCCTTGACGAAGGGTGCCGTACTGCCGATAATAATAGTAAGACAACCGCTTATCAGCGCAGGCAAAAAAGAGAACCATGCCGCCACGACGGAAATCCAGGACCATTACCTTCTCGTTGCCCCCGGAGATGTTCGTAGAGGTGCAGCGGGTGAAGGACGAAGAGGGCCGCGACATGAGCGAGTTGGTCCGCGAGGCTCTGCGTCTTTACATGGAAGATAGGGAACTGCGCCGCGAGCAGCGCCTGGAACGGCTACGCTCCCGGCAGTCTGAACGAGCACATGATCAAGGAGGACACACCGATGAGTAAGAACACCGACCTGGCCCCCGTGGCCCTCTACGCCCGGGTGTCCAGCGACCGCCAGGACGTGGACCTCTCCGTGGCCGCCCAGCTTCGGGCTTTGCGGGATTACGCCGACAAGAACGGCTACCTGGTGGTCCGCGAGTACATCGACGAGGCCGAGAGCGGCAGGATCGCAGATAGGCCCCAGTTCAGGAAGATGCTGGACGAGGCATCCAAGCCGGAATCCCCTTTCAACGAGATTTTGGTCTGGAAATTCAGCCGCTTCACCCGCAAGCGGGAGCACGCCGTGGCCTTCAAGTCCATGCTGCGGCGCAAGGGCATCCGCGTCGTCTCCATCACCGAGCACGCCGACGATACTCCCACCGGCAAGCTGATGGAGGCCATCATCGAGTCCGTAGACGAGTTCTATAGCGAAAATCTAGCCGAAGAAGTAAAGCGGGGAATGCGCGAGGCCGCATCACGGGGGTTCTGGATGAACGCCAGCGCCCCCTACGGCTACCGGCGCGTCTACGTCCAGGACGGGGCCAAGAAGCGCCCCCGCCTGGAACTCAACCCGCCCCACGACGCCCTGGTCCGCCGTATCTTCGACCTCACACTACAGGGCAGGACCTCCCTGGACATCCTTAAGACCCTCAACGCTGAGGGCATCCCCTCCCCCAACGGCAAGCAGTGGCGCAAGACCACCGTCCACAAGCTACTCAGCAACGAAGCCTACACGGGCGCTTTGGTCTGGGGCCAGAGGTCCCGGGACGGCCAGGAGCCGGTGCGAGTGGAGAACGCCTTTCCCGCCATCGTCTCCCGGCAGGAGTTCCGGCGGGTCAGGAAGCTGCTGGAATCCCGTGCCCCGGCGGTCACCCATCCCCGCCGCGCCGCCAGCCCCTACCTGCTCAGCGGCCTGGCCAAGTGCGAGACCTGCAACAAGGCCCTCACCGCCGCCGAAGCCAAGAGCGGCAAATACACCTACTATGTCTGCCAGTCCATCCTCAAGCAGGGCAGCGGGTCCTGCGATACCCCCAGGCTCAACGCCAGGAACTTCGAGGACATCATCATCTCCAATATCCGGGACAACATTCTCACCGAGAGCAACATACGAGACCTGGTGAAGCTGTTGGACGAGGAGATGGACGGCGTGGCCAGGGAGCAGCGGCAGAACCTGGAAACCGTCGAGGCTGAACTGGAGGAGGTGAAACGGAAGCTGGACCGGATCTGGCACTTCGTGGAGAGCACCGACCTGGACATGGCCGACGCCTCGGAGCGCATCCTGCAACACCGCCACCGCCGGGAGCAACTGGAAGCCGCCGCCGAGGAGGCGCGGACCGTCCTGGCCCAGCGTCGGGAATTGCTGGACAGCGCCGACACCATCGCCGCCTTTGCCGCAGACATGAGCGCGTTTCTCAGGACCAGCGAACTCACCGAGACCAAAGCCTTCGTGCGGTCGTTCGTCAAGGAGGTGCTGGTGCGGCCCGGCGGGGCGACGATTATCTACACGATCCCCACGCCGGAGGATAGTCCCATAGGGGGAGCGGACGCCGCCGAAATCGCCTTGAATGGCGGTGTTCGCAGTATCAGATATGGTGGTGGGCCGTGTGGGGATCGAACCCACGACACCCGGATTAAAAGTCCGGTGCTCTGCCTTGCTGAGCTAACGGCCCAAGGATTAAAGGGTTAACAGCAACCCTGTGACAATTGTAGCATCGCAACCTTCGCTTCGCCGTACACCCGGGCCCGACGGCGCGGACTATAGCAAAATCGACCACAGTCTGCCGGTGTTGGGGCGCAAGGGCCGTTGGATGATTCCGGTCACCCCCAAATTCGACAAGCCGAAGACCAGCGTTTTAGGTGATTTGGACCATCGACCCTGGTGTGGAGACAACTGAAATTCTTGCGTGTTCCGGCAGCCATGTGATAGCGTTAGACGAGTAAAGTGCAGCAATTAAGGAGGAATGCTATGGGTTTCACACCTAGCTACCTGGGACACGTGAACATCTACGTACGCAACGCCGGGACCGCCCGAGAGTGGTACGAGTCGGTGCTGGGACTGCATACCTACGACTTCAAGGAAGGCCGCGCCGCTTTCATGTCGGCCGACATGAACCAGTCCCATGAGATCGCGCTGATGGAGGTAGGCGAGGACGCCGAGGGTCCTCGTGCTGGACAGGTGGGGCTAAACCACACGGCATGGCGAATGGCCAGCTTGGAAGACCTGGCTGACTTCTACAACAACCTGAAAGACAAGAACGTTCCAATCCAGCGGGTGTCCGACCACGGCCTGTCGCTGGGAATCTACATCAAAGATCCCGATGGCAACGGCATCGAGGTGTACTACGAGACGCCCCGGGAGCAGTGGTACCGCCAGGACAACCTGTTCATGTCCAGCGACCGGCCCCAGGGCAACTTCCCGGGCCCGTGGGAGGGCGACCTGGTCCCGGACGGCGTGGCCGCTGCCGCGCAGAGCAGCTAATAAGGTTGCTTCCTGCGCCTAGCGGAGACGCAGGGACAGGCCAGTAGAATGGAGGGGCGCACTGCTGTGCGCCCCTAAACCGTCACAGACGTTCACTCGGGCCCTATGGCACCACCGCCACGGCCTCGATCTCGATGAGCATGTCTGGATCGACCAAGCGGCTGATCTCCACTAAGGTGCTGGCGGGATAGTCCGACGTGAAGAACTCGGAGCGCACTTCGTGGATGGCAGAGAAGTGCTCGGTCAAGTTGGTAACGAACACGGTCACCTTGACCACGTCGTCCATCGTCGCCCCGCCCTCGGCCAGCACCGACCGCACGTTTTCCAGCACCTTCCGGGTCTGGGCACGGATGTCGCCCCGGCCCACCAGTTGCCCGTCCACACCGCGGGCCACCTGGCCAGACACGAACACCATGCGCCCCGCCGGCACCGCGACGCCCTGGGACATGATGCCCGCTGGCGACGCTACCTCGCCGCTTTGAAGTATGGACTTCGACATCGAAGACCCCCTACTTCCACTCGGCGTCGGTGGGCCAGACGTTGGTGCTGCCGAAGGTGGCGCCCTGGCGGCCGCCCTCGACGCGGTTGGGGCCGATGACCGCGATGGCCTTCTTGAAGTGGTCGGTCTGGGTGTGGTAGTTGAAGGCGTCCTCATCCACGTAGATCTCGTAGACCCAGAGGAGATTGGGGTCGCCGGCGTCCTGGATCACGTCGAAACGCAGGCAGCCCGGTTCAGTCTCCACAGCTCCCCTGGCGTTGGGGACCAGGGCCTCGAGAACCTGCTCCTTGGATCCCTCTTTGACCTGGATGGGTGCGATTACGACATACATTGGCAACTCTCCCTGGAAGAAATATCAAAAGCGTTGGTGGCAGTCCTTGGGAACTGTCTGCACTACCCTTTCACCCCCCCACACGGCCCATCCCCTTCAAGAGGAGGGGAACAATTCATGGGAGAGGGAACGGGTGGGTTACTTCCACTCGGCATCGGTGGGCCAGACGTTGGTGCTGCCGCGGGTGGCTCCCTGGATGCCCTCGACGCGTATGTCGGCGGTGGCGTCGCGGAACTTGATGAAGTGGGGCGCCCGGGTGTGGGCCTCGAAGGCGGCCTCGTCGTCGTAAACCTCGTAGAGCCAGATGCGGTTCTCGTCCCCGGCATCCTGGATCACGTCGAACCGCCGGCAGCCGGGCTCATCGTTAACGGAGCCGATGGCGTCGGGAATAATGGCCTCCATGAACTGTTCCTTGCAGCCCGGCTTGATCTGGATGGGCGCGATGATCACATACATCGTTCGGTCTCCTTCGCGAATATCGAATCGTAAGCATCCTACCACAGTATGAATCGCGATTTTCAGGAATAAGGAGATTGGCGGCTCCCTCGTACTGTCGAGCTTTCAATCCCAAAGGTCTGGGTCCGGCGGCTCCGCAGTGACGGCCCGGACGGGGCGTGATACCATTCCCGCCAGCGGACTGCCAATGACTGGAGGAGCAGGGACATGCCAGCCAGGACCGGCGCGGAGTACATGGCCAACCTGAGGGAGAACGGGCCCGAGGTCTACCTTCATGGCGAGCGGGTGAAGGATGTGACCACCCACCCGGCGCTGCGGGGCGGCGTGGAGACGCTGGCGCGGCTGTACGACATGCAGCACGATCCGGCGATCCGAGACGAGATGACCTATGTTTCGCCGACGACCGGAGACCGGGTCGGCACGTCGTTCATTACGCCGCGCACCCGGGAGGACCTGGACGCCCGGCGGATGATGATGCGGCACTGGGCCAGGGCGACCTTCGGGATGATGGGACGGAGTCCCGACTTCATGAACGTCAACATGATGGCCATGGCGGCGGCGGGGGACTACTTCGCCCAGAACCGTCCCGAGTTCAGAGACAACATTGAGAACTACTACGAGCACATCCGCGAAAACGATCTGGTGCTGACCCACACGCTGCTCAACCTGCAGCGGAGCCGCACGCCCGGCACGACACCGCTGGAGGACCGCACGGACATAGCGCTGCGGGTGGAGAAGGAGACGGACGCAGGCATCTACGTCCACGGAGCCCGGGTGCTGGCGACGCTGGCGCCGCTGTCGGAGGAGATCGCGCTGTATCCGACAGCTTCGCACATGCTCCCGGAGCAGGCACCGGAGCCGTATGCTTTCGCCTTCGCGGTGGCCAACAACACCCCGGGACTGCGCTACCAGTGTCGGGAGAGCTTCGACTACGGGCAATCGCACTTCGACCACCCACTGGGCTCCCGGTTCGAGGAGCTGGACGCGGTGGCCTTCTTCGACCACGTCTTCGTGCCTTGGGAGCGGGTGTTCCTGGTTGGCGACGTGGAGCTGTGCAACAACATGCAGCGGGCAACGAACCGGCACGTGCACTCTGGGCACCAGGTGGTGACCAAGAACGTCGCCAAGTGCGAGTTCGTGCTGGGGCTGGCAACGCTGATGACCGAGACACTGGGGTCGTCGTCGCAGCAGCAGGTGCAGCAGATGATCGCCGAGATCATCGAGAACCTAGAGGTGACCAAGGCCTGCCTCAGGGCGGCGGAGGCGGACGCCGAGCTGGACCAGTGGGGGGTGATGGCGCCGGCGGAGTTGCCGCTGCAGGCAGCGAGGAACCTGTTCATCCGCATGTACCCGCGGATGGGGGAGATCATCCACCTGCTGGGCTCCAGCAGCCTGATGGCGCTGCCGACGGAGGCGGACCTGGAAGGGCCGCTAGCGGAGGAGATCAACCGTTACCTGGAGACCGACGCAACCTCGGCCCGGGATCGGGTGCGGCTGTTCCGGCTGGCATGGGACACGTCATGCAGCGCCTTCGGGGCGCGGCAGATTCTGTACGAGCGTTTTTTCCAGGCCGACTCTGTGCGCAATGCGGTGATCTTGTACAACATGAAAGACCGGCAGCCGGATGCGGACTGGGTGAGGCATTTCCTGGAACAGGAGTAGCCGGGATTGAACGCCGAGCACGCCGAGAGCGCAAAGAAAACAATAGAAAGACTCGGCGTACTCTGCGCTCTCGGCGTTAAATTGAACGTAGGGAGGGAATTTATGCCGGAGCCGCGAGTGATCCGGGCGCACGAGGTGGATACGCTGCAACGGGGCGAGGGGGTGACCGTCGCCAGCCACATCAACAAGGAGTTCGGGGCGACGGAGATTTCCAGCGGCATCACCAGCTTTGACGCAGGGCGCTCAAACACCACGCACTACCACAACGCCGAGGAGTCGGTGATCGTGATCGAGGGGGAGGGGATCCTGCTGATCAACGGCGTGGAGCACCGGGTGGGAATGGGGGACGCGGCGTTCATCACGCCGGGCACGCACCACCGGCTGATCAACACGGGCGAGGGGCCGTTCCGCATCGCGTGGTCCTACGCCACGGTGGACGTCACGCGCACGCTGGTGGAGGACTAAGGGGCTGAACTTTGGCGCTGGCTAAACGTAAGCAGAATGCAACGCAGGTCAACAGTCTACCGACAGTGACCACCCGCTAGCATTGTTCCTCTGGAATCTGAATCTCAGATCATTTCTGACGATTCTTGCAACGGCTTGTTCTGGGTTTCTTGCCGCGAATTCAAAGCCACGCTCGGTGAGTAGCTGAAATAGGTCCTTTAGAGACGTAGGAGTATTCCATTTTTCGAGGATATCGTAGGCCGCCTCTATAACCGCTGCAACGAATTCACTACGGGAGATACGTTTTTCCGAACTAACCGCTACGAGCTTTGGCCAATCTATCAACCCATCTTCCGTACAAAATTCTGCCGCAAACTCGCGGCTCAACCTATTTATCACAATCCCGTATTAGTTTCCGAAAGGTTGGTTGCGTTGCTTCGTGTCGTGGCCCAGCGGCTCGATTATTCGGGCGAAAACCCTGTGTCTCCGAAGATTAGCTCCCAGAATTCCTGGCCACACTACTTGAAGAAACCACCCTTGTCCGGGTTGTTGTCTCGTCCGTAGCCACAACCGTTGTCTGCCCTGATTCAACGAAGAGTCTGGAGACAAGCGGTGCAGGACAAATCAACGGCTGACTGACTGAACTACACGAGGTTCCATATAGTTTGGTTGGAAGGTGAGATTCTTCGCGATCACTGTGAGCAGAAAGGTTGGTTGTTTGCATCGAGCAGAGCTTTTGCTGTTGCATCCGAAATGGAGCACTGGTTTGTCCCAATCTGCAGGGTTGCGGTTGCTGCCATCAGAAGTTCGATTGAACCAGTAAGGAATTCCGAACAGTATCCTGGCCATCGGGAATTCTTCAGGTCGTCGGCTAACTACAGAACAATGGAATCCAATTTGCGAAATGCTGTCCAGTTAGCTTCTAACTTTGGCAACCCTAAGGCAAACTTTCCCTGATGAACTGCCCGAGGCAGATTCACACGACCAAATGCAGCATCACGTAGCCGTTCCGGTCGGGCAGGCTAGAAATCCAGGTTGTCAGGGTGGCCCGCCCGGTGGCGTCAATTGCCCGCTGTGTACACCAACTTTCGGCGTGTTCCGTTAGCACGTCTTGTTCGAACTCAAGGAATGTGTTTTCGCCCCAGCCGCCGCCCCAATGGTCTCCATCCATTCCCAGGTCCGGATTCATCGCTAGGTCCCGGAGGAAGTCGGAAACCGGGGGCCGGGGCTCCTCCAGGTAATCGATGCTGACGACACCTACGCTCAGTCCCACTGCTCGCCCCCGGTCGGCCTTTGATTCCCAGGTTGTGATGGTAACGGTCCAGCCACGATTTCGCCAGAGGCTACTGTCAGCAATTTCCTGTGCAGGATTCCCTTCCCTCTCCCCGTAAGGCATTTCCCAAAAAACCGGCAACGGCAATCCTGGGTCTCGCTCGTCGGCCTTCTACTGACACTTGCCCCTTGTCCGGCCCATGCCGTCCCCTTTACCATTATTTCTGGGCGCCAGGTGAACGCCTGAAATTTGGCCCGGAGCCAGCTTCGTTGCCCCGTCTCCTTACCGCGATCACATCCGGTCCATCGGGAAATCGCGGGGCATCATTCATCAAATGCGATTGCCCCGGCCCGCTGGTCCAGAGTCGTTCCGATTAAAACAATAAGGAAAATGTCCGCCAATGGCCGGAATGAATAATTTCCTTGTCCCTAATCCCGCATTCGTGGATGAGCCGGACGGGTGGATGCAGGATGTTGGTGTCTTCAATATCCACCCTCCGAGGAAAACGACGACGCTACCCCTCCAGCTCCACGATCATCTCCACCTCGACGGGGGAGCGGAGGGGGAGGCCGACCATGCCCACGGCGGAGCGGGCGTGGCGACCCTGGTCGCCGTAGAGGCTGACCAGCAGGTCGGAGGCGCCGTTGCCAACGACGAAGTGGCGCTCGAATTCGGGGTCGGCGTTGACCATCACCAGCAGCTTGACGACGCGTTGCACACTGTCCAGGCTGCCGGTGGCGTCCTTGATGGCGGCCAGGCAGTTCAGCATCGCCAGGCGGGCGGCCTCGTAGCCCTGCTCCTCGGTGACGTTGCGTCCCACCTTGCCGGGGTGCATGATGGAGCCGTCGGGCATTCGGGCGATGTGCCCAGCGACGTAGAGCAGGTTGCCGGTGCGCACGGCCGATACGAAGTTGGCGACGGGGGCGTTGGGTTCGCTCAGGGACAGACCCATCTCGTGCAGCTTCTCTTCGACGGACATCGGGCCTCCTCCTCGTCGTCTCTCGGAACTGTGCAACCAGTAATGTACGGAGTGACCGATTTCGGTCGTTACCGTTTGTCCGGTTCGCCGGTGACGGCTAGTCGGGCATCAGGACGATGGCCTCAACCTCGACCAGCATTTCCGGACGGACCAGCGCCGACACACCAACGGTGGAGCTGGCGGGCGGATTGGTAGGCCAGGTTTCCAGCCGGACTTTCGCGTACTCAGCGTAGTCGGCCATGTTGGTCAGGAAGCAGGTGATCTTGCAGACGTCTTCCATTCTCCCACCGGCAGCCTCTACGACGCTGCGGATGTTGGCCATAACCTGGCGGGACTGGGCTTCGCAGCCCTCGGCAAGGTTGCCGTTGGCGTCGGTACCGACATGGCCGGACACGTAGAGCATGTTGCCCACGCGGATGCCGGGTGACAGGTTGGGGTTTGGGGCTGCTCCGGGGGGAATGATGGGCTGTCGCTCTGGCATGGCGGTCTCCTCTTTACTTTCGTTTTCTCTTGGCTGCTGGCAAGGAACGCAGAGTCCTGCTTCTCTCGGCGCCCTCTCTAATCTCGTATTCTGCGTTGTGCGGCGGGTGTCGTTCAGTGGGCTGCCGCAGTGGCGCCGGACCGTTCACGGTGTACGGAGATGCAACTCCGCACGCCTTCCAGCTTGGAGAAGAGCTTGCTGAGCTGCTGCAGTCCCGTAGTGTGTACATTGAAGGTGAGGCTGACCGTGCCGTTGGGCTGCTGTGTGGTGACCACGTTGGAGATATTGACGCCCTCCTCCGACACGTTCTGGGTGAGATCGCGCAGGAGACCCACGCGGTCATAGGCGAGCATGGTGACACGAACGGGGAAGAGTTCCTTGGACTGTCCCCACTCGACGGGAACCAGGCGTTCCGGCTCGTCCTCGTGCAAAACGCTGGGGCAGACCCGCTTGTGAACCGTTACTCCCCTGGAGCGCGTGACGAAGCCAACAATCTCATCGCCGGGAATTGGACCGCAGCAGCGGCCCATACGGGTGAGCAAGTCTCCTACTCCCAGCACCTTGATGCCGGAGGTGGGGCTGGACAGGGGCAGGTCGGTACGCTTCTGGGCAAGGGGATGTTCGGGTTCCTGTCGAGCCTCGGCCAGCTTCTGGGCCAGCTGCCCCTCTCCCACGCCCCCTGAACCCAGGTTGGCCAGCAGGTCATCCATGGTGTCGTACTTGAAGAGCCCCATCAGTTCCACATCGTCGAACTTGAGGTTAAGGCGGCGCATTTCACGGCGCAGAAGCTCGCGGCCGCGCTGGATGTTGACGCTGCGCTCCTGGCGCCGGAACCAGTGCCGGATACTTTGGCGAGCACTGGCGGAGCGAACATAGCCACGGTTTGAGTTGAGCCAGTCGAGGCTGGGGCCGCGATCGGACTTGGTGCTCATGATCTCCACGGTGTCTCCGTTTTGCAACGGAGTGTCCAGCGACATCAGGCGTCCGTTCACCTTGGCGCCAACGCAGCGATGTCCCAGCTCGGTGTGGATCTTGTAGGCGAAGTCGATGGGTGTCGAGCCGGCGGTGAGCTCCACGATGCGACCCTTGGGGGTATAGACAAAGACCTGGTCCCGGAAGATGTCCTGCTTTACCGACTCGATGAACTCGGCGGTACTGGTCACATCCCGCTGCCACTCCAGGAGTTGGCGCAAGCCGCTCATCTTTTCTTCGAACCGCAGGTCCCTGGAATTGCCCTCCTTGTAGCGCCAGTGAGCGGCGACGCCGTATTCGGCGGTCTCGTGGTGATCGAAGGTCTTGATCTGCACCTCCAGGTGGGTGCCGCCCTCGCAAACCACGGTGGAGTGCAGGGCCTGGTACATGTTCTCCTTGGGATTGGCGATGTAGTCGTCGATCTGACCGGGCAGGGGGTGCCAAAGCTGGTGCACCACTCCCAGCACGCGGTAGCAATCGGCCTCCCTTTCCACCAGGACGCGCAGGGCGAAGAGGTCGTAAATCTCGCTCAACTGCTTGCCCTGGGCCTCATATTTCTGGATCTTGCGATAGGTGCTGTAGATGTTCTTGGGGCGGCCGGACACATCGGCCTCGATTCCCTCGGCCTCCAGCTTGCCGCGCAACAACTCGGACACTTGGGAGACATAAGCCTCCCTTACAGCCCGGCGGGCCGATAGCATCCGGGAAATCTCACGATACTTATCGATGTTCAAATACCGGAAGGCCAGATCCTCGAGCTGCCACTTGATTTCCCAGATGCCCAGGCGGTGGGCCAGGGGAGCATAAATGTCCAGGGTTTCCTGGGCGATGCGACGCTGCTTATCGGGGGGGAGGGCATCGAGGGTGCGCATGTTATGGAGGCGATCCGCGAGCTTGATGAGGACGACACGGATGTCCTCCGCCATGGCAACCAGCATCTTGCGCAGGCTCTCGGCGTAGAGGCGGTCGGGGTCATCGGCATTGTCGATGGCCGCCTCCAGGGGATCGTGGATCCGGCCGTCGAGCTGGGCAAGCTTGGTGACGCCATCCACCAGCTTGGCGACCTCGGGGCCGAACTTGGCGGAGACGTTATCGAGGCTGACTCCGCAATCCTCCACCACGTCGTGCAGCAGGGAGGCAGCGATGGTTTGCTCGTCCAGACGCAGGTCCGAGAGGTAGAGGGCCAGTTCCAGGGGGTGGGCGATGTAGGGATCACCCGATTTCCGCAGTTGTCCCTCATGGCATAGGTCCGCAAAATCGTAAGCCTTGCGGATTAGTCCGGTGGAGTCCTTTGGCAGGTACCCGGACACCTTATCCAGAAGTCTGTCCACTCCCTCAACAGCCGTTACCCCAAGGTCGACACCCCCTAGCGTTAGACCGGAACGATGGCCTGTGTTCGATCTCTTGATCCCCGCGGTTTCGCTGGCTGGATCGGTGGGCGGCCCCGGCGCATCGTGGTACCGCGCCCACGTGTTCCCATTGACATCATTTGGTTGGCGTGATTTTACCCGGTCAGCAGTCAAAATTCCATTGCCCCCGACAGTGTCTTGCGCTTTGATGCCCGAATGTCCCGCGATGTTGCCCGGTCCGCCAGTCTGCGGTAAGGCCCGCAGGGTATCCCTTGAGTTGGCCGTACCGTCCTGAACTCGCTACTTCTCCGACGTCAAGCAGACTTTGCCGGGCCTGCTGCGGCTGTTTGACGGGCCCGGAGGCACGTTGCTAAACTCGGTCAACCTCCTCTGTTCCCACAGTCACATTCTACTCGATTACACGCGATCCGGAGCACACGATGAACGGGACCCCCACCAGGGTTGGCATCTTTTCCTTCGAGGTGGACAGCTCCGCCGATCCGGCGCTCTTGGCCAAACGGGCTGAAGATTTGGGATTCGAGTCCTTCTGGGTGCCGGAACACGCCATTCTACCGGTCCGCACCACATCCCCGTATGCCGGGGCGGAGGATGGAACCATCCCAGAAGAGTATGGACGAATCGTGGATCCCTTTATCGCCCTGGCCCGGGCATCGGCGGTCACCAGCCGCATCAAGCTGGGCACGGGCATCTGCCTGGTACCGGAGCGCAATCCCCTGCTGCTGGCCAAGGAAATAGCCACCCTGGACCGCTACTCGGAGGGTCGGTTCATATTCGGTATCGGCGCTGGGTGGCTGCGGGAAGAGACGGAGATCATGGGCGGCGACTTTGAGCATCGCTGGACACAGACGCGGGAATCCATCGAGGCAATGAAGGAGCTGTGGACTCAGGAGGAGGCGGAATATCACGGGCGATATTACGACTTCCCGCCGGTGCGGTCCTTCCCAAAGCCCGCGCAGGACCCACACCCGCCGGTGTACCTGGGCGGCAAGGCCCAAAATGTATTTCGACGCGTGGTGGCTTACGGAGACGGCTGGATGCCCAATCGCGTCACTCCGGAGGAGATCCGGGCCGGGCGGGCAACTCTGGACGAATTGGCGGAGACGGCGGGAAGGGACCCCGAGTCCATCGACATCCTGGCCTTTGGCTTCCCCGGACAGTTCCGCACTGCGGGGGAGGTCGAGGAGTTGGTGGAGGCCGGCGCCGATCGTGTCACAGTGTGGTTGACCAGGACCGAGGGAGAGGCGGCCCTGGCAGAGATCGAGGAAATTGCGGCGGCAGTCTTGTGAGCGCAATCATGCCGTCCGGAACAGTGGGGGCGCACTGCAGTGCGCCCCTACAATTTTGGCAAATCAACCCCGTCAGCCAAGGGTTAGCGAGGAGCTTGAATCGCAAATGTCGATGCCGTTCGAACAAGTAGAGGTTGACTTTCTGCTGCTGGCAGACCGGGCCGAGGTGCTGAACGGCAAGTTGTATATGATGGGCGGCGCATGGGACCGAAGGCATATCAGGGACATCAGCGCCCCGGTGCCTCTCACCATCGTCGCCAGCGTCCTGGTACCCTGGAATCTGACCAATGAGCCTCACCGTCTGCGAATCAGAATCGAGGACGAGGACGGTAGCCCGGTGCCGCCGGAGGTGGACGCCACTGTTAACGTCGGTCGCCCCGTAAACGCCACGCAGGGGCAGTCATTCCGGGCGACCGCGGTCATCAACAACCGGTGGACGCTTCCGCACTTCGGCACCTACCGAATTGTAGCCTCAGTGGAAGGACACGCCGAAAGGCGGGTGGCTTTTTACGTAGTAGAAAGGACCTGAAGAGGGCCGCCCCCCAGCCAGAAGGGCCGCTCTCCGTGCCCATGGGACAACGCCCGTAGTCTACACGGGAAGGCGAGGTTCGGTGATGCCTTCGGGCAGTCCGACCTCGAAGGCGTTTATGTTGAAGGCCAGGCAGGCGTAATAGCCCATCAGTGTAGTCAGCTCCACGAGGCCGCGGGTGCCGAACTGGACCATAGCGTTGTCGAATGTGGCCTGGCTGACCCTGTGGGTGCGGAAGAATTCCCGCCCATATTCGATGACCGCTGATTCTGCGGACGAAAGCCCCGTCAGATTCTTTCCATCGCGGAGGTTGTCCACGAGTTGGTCGCTGAGGCCCGAGCTGCGGGCGAGGGCAGCGTGGGCGTTCCAGATGTACTGGCAGTCCATCTCCCGCGCCGCCACCAGCATTCCCAACTCCCGAATGTTGGCCGGCAGGCTGGAATCGTCGCCGCGTAGGTAGGCGCGGAGGTTTTCGCCGCGTTTAATCAACTCCGGAACGTGGGCCATGATGGACAACGGTCCGCCATCTGGCACCCCGCCGCGAGCAGCCACATACTCGTCAAAGGCTTCCAACTGTTCCTGAGGAACGCTGTGCCGGCTGGCGGTAGGAATTCTTGCCATTTTGACCTCTCCCGGAATCCGGGGCAAAGCCCGGAAAGCTGCTGCCTGAATCTGCGATAAATCGAAGGGGAGTATAATACTGATTTGAGATTTGTGGAAATGACGATGGACGGGATTTTTCACCACACCGGCGTGAGTGAGTAACCCTGTGGCCCCCTACTCGTGACCCAGGCCAGCAACAGCAAGTACCTGGTTTTTGCGGCGTTGGCGATAGGGCTATTCGCTTCAGTGGTCGACCACAGCAGCGTGATTGTGGCGCTGCCCTCGATAGCCGAGGACCTGCGTATCGACCTGCCTAGTGTGCAGTGGATAGTCATCGGGTTTGCCCTAACCATCAGTGCGCTGCTACTGCCAATGGGCAGGCTGGCTGACATGATGGGACAAAAGCGGGTGTACGTCCTAGGCAGCGCGGTGATGATGGTGGGCGCGGCTGGGGCAGGGCTGGCTCCGAACCTGGCAACACTGCTGCTGGCCCGCATTCTACAGGGTGTGGGCGCGGCGATGACCCAGGGCACGGGCATGGCCATCATGACCTCGGTGTTCCCACCCGGCGAGCGGGGACGGGCCATCGGGCTGATCATGACCACGGTGGGTGTGGGAGCAGTGGCAGGGCCGGCCATAGGCGGGGTGATCGTAGACTATATCCATTGGCGGGGCGTGTTTCTGCTGAACATACCGCTGGGAGGAATAGGGATCATTGCCACACTAGCAGTTCTGCATCGCTGGGAATCAGAGCGAACGTCCAAAGGCAGCAAGTTTGACTGGCTGGGAGCGTTACTGTCCACGGGCACGCTGGCGGCCCTGCTACTGGCGATGACGCTGGCTGTCGATACCGGATGGACTTCGGCGCCCATACTGACAGCCTTTGCACTTTCTGCTGGGATGTTCGTTACTTTCATCTGGTGGGAATTGCGTTCGGACGTGCCGATGTTCAACCTGCGCTTCTTCAAGGAGCGGGTGTTTTCACTTGGCGTATCGGCGGCTTTCCTGACGTTCCTGGGGCAATCATCGGTGCTATTCCTCACACCGTTCTATCTGCAGAACGTGTTGGGATATAGTCCGAAGGTTGCGGGGCTGATGATGATGCCGGGGGCGCTGTGCATGGCCATCCTGGGTTCGGTTAGCGGAACGCTCTCTGACAAGTTCGGATGGCGCTGGTTCACCGTGGGAGGCATGGTGTCGACCACCGCGGGATTGCTGACCCTGACGCAAGTTACGGACACTTCACCGCTGTGGGAGGTGCTTCCGGGGCTGATACTGGTGAACTCAGGGATGGGGCTGTTCTATTCAGCCAATTCCAGTTCTGTGTTGAGCTCTGTGGGGCGGGAGTCCTACGGAGTGGTGTCAGGGTTCTTGAACCTTGTGAGGAACTCGGCGAACGTGATCAGCTTGGCCATAGCAACAACCGTCGTTATTGTAACTATGGGTTCGCTGGGATTCGAACCCAGTCTCGAGGCGGTGCGCACCAACTCGGTGGAGGGAGTGAGAGCAGCCTTCACGGTAGGAATGCGCTACGCATTCTATGTATTGATCGCCCTGGTGATCGCCTCGATGACCGTTTCGTTCCTGCAGGGTCGAGCGAAAGCCGAGCCTCGCCCTGAACGGCCTGCTCCCAGAGCAGGGGAGTCGCCGGTCACCGGGGACTGATTAGGGGCAAGCTGCAGGGGCTGAATCTCTCTCTGGAGGTGAAACATGACGAGATTCTTCCTGCTTGTGGCGGCGCTGGTCGCCATCATAGGAGTAGTGTATCCATTGGGAAGTGCTGTCGTAGGCGGCGGTGACGAGAACGCCGCCACTCGCCTGGTGGAGGCCGCCGACCGCACCCAACTGAAGGCGCATACGCTGAGCCGGTCCTACAACGAGGTAATTCCCCCGACCGTCTCTCCCTTCGCCGCTCTGGCGGGGGGCCGGGACGATGAACCGGAGGGCAACACTACCGGAGAGTCGGATGAGGAGGAGCCAACCCCGACCATTCCGTACACGCCAACGCCGGCGGAGCATGCGGTAAAGGATGCGATGGAGTTCCTGAACCGGGCCCAGGATGAGCTGGAGCCGGGAAGTACCGAATACCTGCGGGCGGTCAACCAGCTCAAGGCGGTGTGGGACCCACGCTACACGAGGGCCACAGAGGAGTTCCGGCGATTCAAGTACCGGGTGGACCATGCGGGCGAGATGTCCTCGGAGTACCTGGAAACGCAGGAGAGGCTGACCGGCAACATCAGCGACCCCGAGGTCCGGGCCAGGATGGAGCAAGTTGACGCGCTGGAGAGGGAACTGCTGTTCGAATGGATGGGGCAGGCACGGGCGGTGCTGGGCCAAGCGGAGGCGATCAAGAGGAACCTGGACGACATGAACATCCGTATCACGAAGCTGGAACTCTCTGCTACCTTCGCTTCGGTGTACGAGGGGTTCCACAGCATGCCGGTCGCGCTCACCGCGCTGAACGACGAACTGCTCCGCTTTGAGCAGGAGACGGACCGGATCTACGAGGTCTTCGGACCAAAGGCCGAGCAATAGCCCGGAAGCAGGAGGCACCGTGGCATCTAGGCAGCAACTGTCCGATCTATTACGAGGCTTCATCCGCAACAGCTATCTGTGGCGGAACCTGCTGGCCATCGTCGCCATAGCCAGCATGATGCTGCCGTGGGTGTACCTGGACGGAGCCGAATCGTCGCTTAGCGGTGCCGAGCTTATTGCCTACTGGCTGGCCACGGGCAGCGAGCGGACGGACATGCTTAGGGATAACGTGCTGGGGGCTCTGGCACTGTTTCTGGTTCCGCTGGCGGTGGCCGTGCTATCGGTGCTAGTGTTCTGGAGGAACTGGAATCGCCAGGACCCCATGAGGCTGAGCATCGCCGCCGGCCTGCTTCCACTGCTGGTCGTATTCTTGTCGGGGGGAGTTACCAGCAGCGGTCACCTCATTGCGGGGTGGATTCTTGTTCCTCAAGCGGGTGTCATACTGATGTTCCTGTGTCAGGGTGCGCTGGTGGTACACAGCCTGGTCAAGGGCCCGTGACAGTCAATTTCCTCCAGTGTCTGCTTCCCCCGAATTGCCCAGGCCGGAGAGTGATGCGGCTACGCCTGGTCGCAGGTCTATAGCATACCCGACACATATCTTGGGCCGTCCTTTCGTGTACCCGCCGGTTCGCTGACATTCATGGGGAGCAGCCTCCAGGACAGCACGCCGACAACCCCGGCGACATTGACGATGACATACTGCTCCGGCCCGCGATTGGCCCGGAGTTTGTCCCGGATTCACATCTCCGTTTCGCTTTTTCTGAGGCGCTGACTGAGAGTGTCTACTTGGGCGATGTGTTCGGCTTCGCCCGATACGACATGGCCTCACAATCTGAGCTGCATGCCGGAATCCAGGAGGATGCTAACGTCCTGTTCGAATACAACGAATCTGAGGGCGAGTGCTTCAAAATGCCCTCGCTGAACGTAAAGCATCGCTTGCTGATGGAATGTCTGCACATCTATCCCATTGTGAATAGGTCCAAGCGAATGGTGATTAAGACCTGCGTGATGGATGATTACGAAGTCGTCCGGTGTCCGGTCCTCGGACGTGAACACCTCAGTGCAGGGTATGATGCCTATGGCCTGGTAACACCCTTGCCTTGATTTCTGGTGGATGGTCCTGCAGCTAACGGTGAACGTGCCGAAGGTCGCCCACCGTTTTCGCCCAGGGTGTCGCCTTTCATTCAAAGACTGCGGTTCGGCCCCTGCCTTCTATGGAACCGGATAAGGTTAGGAACTTCCTGGAATCCGAGCGAGGGCACCCCTTGTCCGACTGGCGCGCAAACGCCCGGCGAGGTTTGCCCTGCTGTTCAATCAGAGTGGCAACGCACTTACCTGTCGTGGTAGCTGAAACCGGTGATCGTCCCGCGCATTGCCAGAGCCGAGGCGATTCGGTTTACGGGAAATTGCCCCGTGGCCGCACGGCGAGGGTCAATTCTGACTCTCTGCGTCCCTCCGGTGGATCACCTCGATTTCCTCGTCAAGCTCAATCGCCCATCGCCGCACCCTGGAACGCAGCATGACGTTCTGGTATGCCCCCCAGACGGTCATGGCCGGCGGCACTACCAGAATAGACACTATCAGGGAATAGGCGATGGTAATTGCAGCGGTGATTCCGAATTGCTGGGATGCTGCCAGAGGTGAGGCCACCAGTACTCCCAGGCCGAGCGCAGTAGTCAGTGCGGAACCCAGTAGGGCGCAGCCGGTGGTCGAAAGCGTCTGAATTGCCGCTCTCTCGGGGTCGCGGTCGCGGGTGTACTCCTCCCGGTAGCGATGGATTATGTGAATGGTGTAGTCGACTCCAATACCGATCGATAGGGCCGTGATGATGGAGGTGATGATGGTGTAGGGAATCCCCAGAAGGGCCATAGTACCCAGTACCGCAATCAGCACCAGCACAATGGGGCCCACGGCAATCACAGCCAGTGCGGGCTGGCGCACGGACACCCAAAAGAAGACAGCAAGTACGATCAGGGCCGCAACTACGGTGGTGCTGATAGCCTCAGTCTGACGATCCGTAACGGAGTCCGTTACCGTTATCGATATTATGGCTTCCGAGGTCGCAGTAATGGCATCGGGATCCCCGAACCAGAGTTTCTCAATGTGCTGTTGGATCTCCCTTGATTGCGCCCGGCTGCCTGTATGGGCCGGAAACTGAAGCAGAATTGCGTCCACGCCTTCAGGGTTGTTAACCAGGAGGCGAGCGAGGTCGAGGTCCCTCGCACCGAGCTTGTCGAGAAACTGCTGCATCAGTTGGGGATCAAGCTGGACTCCCGTGGAGGCTTCATCGAATAGACTGGCAAGTTCCGGGTCGTATTTGTCTCCTGGTTCTCCGCTGTCGTCGGTCCAGTCGCGGATGAGCATTTCAAAGGATCCCTGGATCGGCCCGGCCGCAGCTTCAGGCCGCCGTGCCTCGTCCTGGAAAGCATTGGTCAAGTCCCGAATGTTCAGCAGCGTTCGAGTCTCCGTCGCCTCCGCCTTGACCAATATGCTGACCACCTCGGTGGAACCACCCACGGCCTCATCCAGGGTGTTCAAATCCGTCCACAGGTCCCCACCTCTCGGCAAAATGTCACGAATGCTGAAGTCCGACTCCAGGTCGGTCGCCGCATATCCGAGGCCGATGGTCACGACAACCACGGCGACAAGATAGGGTGCCGGCCTGCGGGTGACGCTCCTGCCCAGTATCTCAGCCATACGCCTCACGCCGGGCAGGGCGTTGGAAATCGGGCGGGTGGTACCCAAGCGGCCACGTACTTCACGCCGACGGTCAATGATGGTCCGTCCTGCCGGAACCAGAGTCAGCATCACTATCAGGCTCATCCCCACACCCAGGCCAGCGACGATGCCGAAATCGAAAACGATCTCTATGGGTGAGAACAGGTTCGCCAGGAGGCTGACGATGGTTGTAACTGCGGCCAGGGCGATAGGAACGGACACGTTCTGCGTTCCGATGCGCGCTGCTCGCAACACTGGCTCGCCGGAGGCCCGTTGCTCGCGATAATGGGAGACGATCTGAATTGCGTAGTCCACAGTGAGACTAATCACAATGATCGGCACCATTGCTGTAATGGAATTGGGTGGGCCGGTAATGCCCAGGGCATTTGGCCCCAGCCAGCCCTCCAGTCCGACTATCCAGATCATCGCAATCAGGAGGCCTGCCAGCGTCAGCAGCAAGTCAGAGATCGTGCGCAAGAACAGGAGGAGGAGCCCGGCGATGAGCAGCAGTGCTATTCCTATCAGAGGCAGCATTCCCTCTTCGATTGCTTTCGTGTACCCGTCCTCAATTACAACGAAGGAGATGCTGCTCACCTTAAGCGGACCTTCGTCTCCCGAAGCGAGACTGTCGATCCTCCTCTCGGCAGTCTCGGTCCGGTCATCGCCGGTGTTGCGCAGGCGGATGCTGGCCACGGCCACCGGAGTTCCCTCGGCGTCGTTTCCAGTCATCGCATCCAGCGCCCGCCCAATCTCCGGGTGAGCGATCGCCGAGTTTATCTCCTCCTGGGTAACAGTCTCCAGATTCTCCACCTGGAGCACTGCCTTAATCAGTGAGGAAGGTGCGATAACTGAATCCGTCGGTGCCAGCAGGTCCGTCACGTCCGGGTCGCCGACAATGCCCTGGAGCAGCCTGTCCATCTGCGAAAGCCCGGCGGGTGTGAGTGAGTCTCCGCGGAAGAGAAGTGTTACTACGTTGGCCTCCCCAAAATCCCCGAACAGCCTTTCCAACTCGACCAGAGTTTCCGCAACGGCGCTCCCTTGGGGAAGCGTTGCTCGTGTCTCGGGAGGAGGTGCCCGCCGGGTTGCACCCGCGGCCAGCAGCACTGTGATGATGACCAGCACCAACAATGTCAGATAAGGCCGAACGGTGATAAGCCAGCTAAACCAACCCAAGAAGTTGCTCACGCCAAACCCTCAATTCCCCCTAACTCTGGCGAGTAATAGCGAGTCAACCCCGGTCCTGGCCGGTCCTGCCGTTTATCGTGAAGCCGCATCGCTAGTCACCCGGTCGGGATTTACGGAATCATCAGCGGCAGGATAGAACTGGGCGCAGTAGGCTCGAAACGGCATGATCTCGCCATCGGAACGGCAAAGTCGCGGGCGGTTCAAATACCGCTTGCGACTCCAGATGGGTGCGTCCTGGAGGACGTCCCCTTGCTGAAAAGCACCCATGAACTTGTTCATGATGGGCGCCCGCAGGCGCACTGGCAGGAACCCCAGACCAATGATTCGTCGCTTGGGGTTCCTCAATTCCCGCATTTGTGAAACCAAGGACATGTCGATGAGTGTTCCGTCGACCGGGGTAGCTAGCACCCAGAGACGCAGGTCCATGCCGATGGTGTGCTCCCGGATTCTAACCAGGGAGTAGCCGAGCCCAGAAACCAGCGTGTTGGCTGAGATTTCGAATTTCAGCTTTCCGACCTTGGCGATCCTGCGGACCGTCTTGAAATTGAAGCGGCTTTCCAGGCGGGGACCTTCAATGGAAATCGTGCCGGTCCGGTCTACATTGTTGTACCCATGAACGTATCGCAGGTGTGCCAGATCCACCGAGTTCTCCGTTGTCTCCTGGGGATGGCCGGGGAATCGCAGCGTCCTGATCTCCAGACCGCTCCAACCCTCCTGCTCCAGAGATTCCGAGGGCAGGTTCCATTGTCTCTCCCTGCCCTGGATCCCCCACCACCCGAAAATGAGGCCGCAAATCTCTTGCGTCTCGAACACTCTCAATCTGGCCGATTTGGGTGGACTTGCGTAAGGAGTGGCAACGCACTGGCCTGTACTATCGTACTCAAAACCATGGAAGGGGCAAACGAGGCGTCCATTACTGACGCGTCCGCCCGTGGCGGGTCCCAGATCCGAGCCCAGGTGAGGGCAATAGGCCCCTGCGACGCAAATGTTCCTGTCCTGGTCGCACCAGACGACGATGTTCTCTCCCATCCAGGTCTTCTGAATCAGGCTGAACTTCTCCACCTCCTTTCGACTAGCAACGAAGTACCAGCCCTCCGGAAAAGGGGGAGGAGTCGAGATGCTCGAAAACGTAGTTTGCCTGGATGCCACCTGACTAGACTTCCGTTCTGGCCCTGAGATTTTGGGCTATTTGCCTGGTTGGGTTCTCGATGTTGTCAGCGGGTAGCCGACTACCCGCTGTTCTTGAGTGGATTAAACGGTACCACTTCCTGCTTAATACTTCTCGTCCAACTTCATGAGATAGTTGGAAGAATTGTAGCAGGGAGTTGGTATGGGATGCACGAAGCGTTTTGCAGGTACTTGGTATCACCAAATCAGAGGCATTGATCCCAACAAGGATTGAGGCAAGGGGAAAGGGTCCAAGGCAGTGCCACGTGTAGGGCGTGAATTAAATTCGGCAAGTAGCGCGTAGGCTTAACCCAGCCAAGAGCCGAGTGCGCCCTAGGGATTTCCCTCCCTTTCCATCGCCCTGGTATTTTGGTGCTCACCGATCCGGGGGCCGATGTCTTTGTGATTTCGCCTCCTGCGCAGCGTCAACGAAGTGCCGACGGGAGTCGTACCGATAAGTACGGGGCTGGGTAGAGCAATGGCTACTCCGCATGGGTAAAACGCCCTTTGCGCCCCGGCCACTGACCGAAAACTAATCCGCAGGATACGGGATCGGCTCGCCAAATTTTTCGACTGCCAGAGAATATGCAATGCGACCCGGTTACCCCAGCCGGTCCCACATTAGCCCGGCTCTCTCAGTACCAACGCGGGGCGGCGCAATTGCAGGGCACTGATCAGCCATAGAGCAGAAACCATCCGGCACCCGCGCAAAACCGAACGGCCACGCTCTGCAGGACTCGCCATCGACCCGGATTTGCCTGTCCAGCTGTATGTACATAAGCAGCAGCTCGTTTCTTGGATGCTAGAGAACTGGGCTTGGACTACGAGGCAGTTTCCTAGTCCACTGGGGCGGGAAAAGGAGAGGGGCGCCGTAATGGCGCCCCCGTTTAGCGCTTGAGTTTGCCAAGGTGCCGCCACCACCCTGCGACTTTCCTGGGATGGCGGGGCGGCACCTGCTGGTATTCCTGTTTACGAGCGGCGGCCCAGGATGAAGGCGCCGCCCGCGGCTACAACGCTCACGATAGCTATGATAAGAGCCACGATGCCGAGAACTCCTCCGCTGCTCCCCTCGGGGCCCTGGGCGCCGGCCATTCCGGCGGAACCGGCGGGACCTGCGGAGCCATCGTCACCCTTGGCACCGGCGGGACCCTGGGCGCCGGGGTTGCCGTCAGCGCCGTCCGGGCCAGCGGAACCCGAGGGACCGGGGTCTCCATCGGGTCCGGCCATGCCCTGTTCACCGGTGGGGCCGGCCTCTCCGTCGGATCCGACAGGGCCCTGAGGTCCTCGAGGACCGGTCTGACCGATGGAACCAGTGGAGCCTTTGGGTCCGGCCTCACCTTTTGGTCCGACCTCACCCTTTGGTCCCTTCTGACCCTCGTGCCCCCTGGGGCCACGAGGTCCGGGTTCGTCAACCATCACCTCGGTGTCAGCCTCAACAATGGTTATCGTGGCCCTGGCCACCCGGTCATTGATGCCGCCGCCCAGGCCCGGCGTGCCGCACTCGTCCGCTCCCTCCTCGGGGTACTGGTCGTCGTTAGGTCCGCCCCAGCAGGAGGTGACCACCACGTAGTGGTCTCCGGGGGTCAGACCCTCAGGCAGCACCAAGTCCGCCGTGAATGACCCTGCCCCCTTCTCCTCTACGTCTATGTGTTCCGCCACCCCGGGGCGGCCCGCATGTAGCCTGGCCGTCGCCGGGTCCACGTTCTCCACGCCGGCAACGGGCACACCGCCTACTGTAATGGTTGCGGTGTAGATGAAGGTGCCCGTCCTGAAGCCGGAGCCGCTCACTGTTATCGTGTCGCCCCGCTCCGCCTGGCTTACGCTCAGACTTAGGTCCGCATCGGAGGGGAGGACGGCTATGGTAGCCCTGGCAACGCGGTCATTGACCCCCCCGCCCAGGCCACGGGCGCCGCACGGGCCCACGCCATCCTGTGGGTAGGCGTCAGTCTGCCCGCCGTAGCAGGAGACCACTTCCAGCTTGTTGTCCCCCGACGCCAGACCGTCCGGCACCACGATGTCGGCAGTAAAGGCGCCGCTTCCGGAGTCGACGTCGATGTGCCCGGCTATGTGCAGGCCGGAGTCGGTAACTCTGCCGTAGTGCGGTGTACCGCCTTCGGAACCTACGTTTACCACTCCGGCGACAGGAACGCCGCCGATGGTGATGGTGGAGGTGTAGATGAATGGACCATCCCCACCGACCCGGAAACCAGAGCCTTCCACGGTGATAATGTCGCCCGGCTTGGCTTCATCGGTGCTCAGGCTCAGCTCCGCGGTCGCCGGCGGTACAACGATGTGTGCCGTAGCAACGCGGTCATTCACGCCGCCACCCAGCCCCCGCTTACCGCACGGTCCCACACCGTCCTGGGGGTAAGCGTCGTCGGCGCCGCCCCAGCATGAGACGACCTTGACGTAATGGTCGCCCGAAGGCAGGCCGTAGGGCACCACGATATCGGCTGTAAACACTCCTTCCGACATGTCAATGTGGTCGGCTATGTGCAGACCGGAGTCGGTAACTCTGCCGCGGTGAGGTTCGCCGCCTTCGGAATTCACGTTCACCACGCCGGCAACAGGAACACCGCCGACGGTGATGGTGGAGGTGTAGATGAAGGAACCATCCCCGCCGACCCGGAAACCGGAGCCTTCGACGGTGATGATGTCCCCAGGTACGGCCTCGCTGGTGCTCAGGCTCAATTCGGCCGTATCAGCCGGCGTGGCGTAGGTGGCCTCGATATCCGTGGCGGTAATGGTTAACCCGGTTGGACTGGAAATTCGGCTGCCCGAGAGGTCCTGTACTGGACCGACGAGGGAATCTGGACATTGGAGGCACCACATTGGATTACAGCAGCTACGAACACTTGTTGATCGAAAAAAGGAAGGCGTGGCCCTGCTCACCATGAACCGCCCGGAGTCCTACAACTCAACGGACTTCCAACTGCACAATGAGTTGAGCCGCATCTGGCCCGACCTGGGAAAGGACCCCGAGGTCAAGGTGGCGGTGATAACCGGTGCGGGCAGGGCCTTCTCCGCCGGAGGGGACTTTGACATGCTGGAGAAGACCCTCGGCAATCCGGAAATGATCGCCGCCCAGATGGAGGAGGCCGGCAACACGGTCTACAACATGATCAACCTGGACAAGCCGGTGATCTCAGCCATCAACGGGGTAGCCGTCGGAGCGGGGCTTGCCGTGGCCCTTCTGGCCGATATCTCCATTGCGTCGGAGCGGGCGCGAATTACCGACGGCCACACCCGGCTGGGTGTTGCTGCTGGTGATCACGCGGCAGTGATATGGCCGCTGCTTTGCGGCATGGCCAAAGCCAAGTATTATCTCCTGACCTGCGACTTCATCGACGGCAAGGAGGCCGAGCGTATCGGCCTAGTCAGCATGGCGGTGCCCCACGAAGAGCTGATGCCAAAGGCCATGGAGGTCGCCACCAAGCTGGCGTCCGGACCCCAGACGGCCATACGCTACACCAAACGTGCCCTCAACCAGTGGCTGCGAATGGCCGGCCACACCGCCTTTGACTACTCCCTGGCCCTAGAGATGATCGGTTTCTTTGGCAGCGACGCGCGGGAGGGCCTGACCGCACTTCAGGAAAAGCGAACGCCGGATTTCCCCTCTGCTCGTTAGCATCTCGTCCTTTTAACCTGGTAACTGCGGGACCGGGCAGGAGCTGAACGAATCACATTACGGCACACGATGCCCAGGACATGGATGCGTGGCATCTCCTGACACGTCCCGAAGAGTCACCGCGGTATTGGGGAGGCAACCAGCTTGTCCGAGGCATTTCCAGGACAGCGAGGAAGAACTTGCGACAACAGAGTTTAAAGCAGTCGCAGGGTTCGGCCCCATCTCAGACTACGGGGAATTCGCTACGCCATCCCCCCCGGAAGATCAATGAACGACGCATCGGCCATTACAACCGGACCCTGTACCGGCAATGCGATCTGGTGGAACGGACCATCAATCAGGTGAGGAAGTTCCGTTGGCTCGCCACCCGGTATGAGACGAAGGGCCAAAACTATCTGGCAATGCCGCAAATAGGGTCATCGCTACTCTGGATGTAGTTTGCAAGCACTCCTGGCACAGGTGTGAGGCCCACAGACCATCGTTTAAATGTAAATTGGAAGCTTGGCTACAACTTCAGGAATTGAAGACGATCCCTCTTGTGCCACTTGGTTCCCAACTTTCATTCCCTTCCTTGGTCTGTCAAAAGACATTGCAATCCCCGCAAAAGGCGAATCTCTTACCTGGCTCTGGGGCCGGATTTGACAGCCGCGTGGGGTTCACCACTCTTGCTACGCTACCCGAACCTTTGCCGCAACACCGGTGTTGTTATACTCTTGACGCAGTACTCTTGCTATTGCTGCAGTACCCTCGCGGCAATAGCCGCAATATATAACAGTGAGCCAAAGGCCCAGGATTCCGGGCCGCACAAAAGGGAGGCAATCAGATGGCTACCTGGAAAGTCGCTTATTTTACGGGCATTGGCGCACGCCCTTCCACAATGCTTGAGCAGGCGCCAGACGAAATCGAGGTTACTGTGGTGGATCGCGATCTGCCGGAGTCGGAAAAGATCGATCTTTGCCGCGACGCCGACGCACTGATCACCAGCGAAGTTAGCACCAACTTTCTGAGGGAGTGCCCCCGGGTAAAGCTGATACAGACCCTGAGTGCAGGCTACGACCGGCTGGACTTGGAGGCCATCCTTGAGATGGGCATTCCCGTGGCCAACAACGGCGGCGCCAATGCCATTTCGGTGTCGGAGCAGACCATCGCCATGATGATCGGCATCTACCGGAACCTGATGGCCCAATGGAACAGCGCCACCAACCAGAGGGAGTGGCGAGGCGACCTTTACTTGACCGACCTGACGGAAGTTACCGACAAGACGGTCGGCATCGTGGGGTTGGGGCGCATAGGTCGGCAGGTGGCCAAACGGCTGACCGGCTTCGATACCCGGACCATCTTTTACGACGTGGAGGATATACCGGAGGATGTTCAGCGCGAGGTTAATGCGTCGCCCGTGCCCTTTGACGAATTGCTGGAGACCTCCGACATCGTCAGCCTCCATGTTCCTCTCACGAGGCGAACCCGGGGCATGATGTCGGACCGGGAATTCAGCCTGATGAAGGAGACGGCCATCCTGATTAACCTCTGTCGCGGGCCGGTGGTGGACGAGGCGGCGCTGTATCGCGCCCTGACCGAGGGGAAGATCGCCGGCGCCGGGCTGGACGTTCTGGAGGTGGAGCCCACGCCCGTCGACAATCCACTGTTCGAACTGGACAACGTGATAATCACCCCGCACATGGCCGGTCAGAGCCAGGAGACCGCCCTGCGGGCAGCACACTTTGCCTACGGCAATATCCTCCGCGTGCTGTCTGGGCAGGAGGGCGAGTCGCTGGTAACCCCGGAATGACACGAGGGCCAGGGGGCTACTCCAAGGCAATCGCGCGAACGGGGCGGACACGAACAGGCAGGCCGTAGGCCCGTCCTGATAATCAGCAGCACCGACTTCAACCGACGCTTTGGACTGGCGGCGGCTGTTCCCTTGACTCCAACGGCAAGGCCACGAGACATGTGGTGCGTCTTGATTCGTCAGCGGAGGGTCTACAGTCGTTTGTCTCGGCTGGTCAGTTAAGAGCCCTATCTATCGAGAAGATAAGAGAACCGATTGGCACGGCCTCTGAGCCTGGGGTAAGCCAAGTGATCATTCAAATCCTTTGAGTCATTGGCTCGCACCTGCGCGGGACCGGATGTCGCCACATTTCTGGGCTTCATCTCGACCATCCCCTACCCGTACACCCCTTGTTTGCTTTCCTGGCCCTGTGTATGAAAATCACACCCCAAGCAAACGGAATCATCGAAGATGAACTCGAACTCCTCAAGAGGAACTTTGTCGCCTAGGCCCTCCATCTGACTGGCGAGGCAATCTCCAGCCCCTTTCTCAGCTTCGGTGCCGAACTCCCGTTGGCTGTACACGACTGGAAAGCCTACCATATGGGAGTAGGCCGCAGGCCAGTACCAAGGGAAGTTGGAACCCGGGTAGACGTGGGTGCAGGTGTCGCCGTAGGACCGAGGGTTACCGTCGGGACAGGAGTGGCATGCGGAGACGATGTCACCGTGGGTACCGGGACAACGGTAGGCACCGGCGTCGGCAGGGACGGCGTGGGTGCGTCGTCACGAGCCACCAGGATTGAGCCAGAATCAGGGGGAATACCCCAAATCACCGATGCGGCGGCCTTATCGGGTCCGGTTTGTCCGTGCGATGGCCATCGGCGATACCAGATCGAAATCCGGCTCCATGCGACGCATGGCTTTACTGGCGCCTTCGTGTTTCTCCCTCAATAGGGTATTCACCTTCGCCATTACAACGGCCGTGGTCACCGGGTCCAACGGCTTGAGACCCGTCGCAAGGAGCGCATGAGCCGCCCGGGTGCTCTCCAGCAGGGAGCCTCGTCACGGGCTGCTTCAAGTCGAACGTCGCGATCTTAGTTTTAACGAAGCAGGATGTCCCTAGGCGAAGGAAAGCACCTTGAGAGTTGGTTGGCGATGGGCGTCCAGGGCCTTTGGCTCCCCGCCTCGACGATGGCCCGCCCCTACTTTATGGCAGGTAGACCGCCTATGGTCGCTTTCCTGAAGACCGCTGAACTCAGAGTAGTCGCCGTGGGAATCTTCGTCTGGCCTGGACCATTTTCCTCCACGGATTCCAGGACACTCGTACGGAATATTACCGTCTGAGTTTAGTATCTCAATTCCTAAGGAAGTCCTGAACCATCTGAGATACTCTGGCAAATTGTTCCAATTGTGGGACGTGGGAGGCCCTGTCGACGATTTCGTATCTGGCGTTAGCAATGCGGTCAGTGAATTCCTGGGCGTAGACCACCGGCACTATTCCGTCTTGCTGGCCCCATATCACCAGTGTGGAGGCCTGGATCCTGTGCATCCGCTTCTTCAGGCCCTTGTCAGGGATGGGCCAGGTGAATTTCCCGGTGCAACCCAGATTCCAGGTATTCTGAATCCGGGCCGTCAAACGCTCCTCCGGGTCCTCGGGTTCCGCCATTACTTGCTTGGCGACGGCCCCATCCGGTTCGTAGAATACTTCCCTTACCAAGGCATCCGGGGCCATGGACATCCAGTTCTTGACCGGGGCGTCGTCGCGCCAGAGGCCGACGGGGCTGATCAGCACCAGTTTGCCGACGCGTTTGGGGTCCGTTGACGCCAACTCCGCGGCGACCATGCCGCCGAAGGAGTGCCCCACAACCGCCGGAGACTCCAACCCCAAGCCATCGAAAAGCTCGTAGTAGTAGAGGACCAGGTCCCACAGGTCGTCCAGCGGCTTGATGGCGTCCGGGTCCCCTGGAGTCGTACCGGGATGCTCCGGGGCGAAAACGGTATGGGTCTGTGCCAACCCGTCCAGGAAGTCATCCCATTGGAGGCCGGTGGCTCCATGAAAGAACACCAGCGGCGGACCCTGCCCCGCTACTTTCACCCGGGCCTGTATCTCGCCGCGCCAGAGGCTCAGGGTGCGGTCCTGTATCGTCACCATATTAAATCCCCTCCAGGCGATCGCAGCTTTGCGCTAACCGCTTGCCTGGCCTGCCAGTTGACGCTTTGCCCGGAGCTTTTCCGGCCACCAGTGGTTCTCCCAGCCGTCGTCGTCCCAGATGTGGCGCAGCTTGGGCAGGACTTCCTTGCCGAACAGGTCGATGTTCTTCAGCGTGAGCTCGTGGGGCATGGAGCCGATATGCAGCAGTACCATCAGGTTGCCCACTCTCAGCTTCTTGATGGCGTCTTCCAGCTGGTCAACGACCGAGGCCGGGCTGCCGCCGATTACCAGCTGGTTGTCGATGAAGTCCTGGTAGTTCCATTCCTTCATGTCCTGCGTGACCGAGGTGATCTGGTCCATGTACCCCTTTCGGTAGGTGTTGTCCAGGCTGCGAAAGTCCATGTAGCCGGGGGCGGCGAAGAACTCCGGGGCAATGTGCAGTGACTTGTCATAGAAGTAGCGAATGTGCTCGTAGTAGTCTTTACTCCGCCTGGGCATCTGTTTCCCCGACGACCACGAGCTGCAGGAACCCGGCCCGGTACGGGTTGGGTTCCAGACCCTGCCGGTCAACGAATTCCCAGAAACCGTCCATCACGTTTTTGCCCAGATTGTTACCCCAGTAGCTCAGGAAGCAATAACAGTGATTGTTCTGGGCAGAAAAATTCCAGGTGCTGAGGCTTCCGGTACCAGGCACCCACACTGGCGGGTGCGGCTTCTGGATGGGTCGGGGCCACAGGTTGACCATTGGGAGCTGGTAGTACTTGCCATTCCAGGCGAATATCTCCTCCGCCTGCCAGGCCTTCATGATCAGGTCATGGGCCTCGTAGTAGCGATCACGATGCTCGATGGGCGGAATGCCGTAGCACAGATTGGCGTCCATGGAAGAACCCAAGGGCATGCCTGCCACCAAACGACCGCCACTGATGCAGTCCAGCATTCCGTATTCTTCAGCGACCCGGATGGGGGGATTGGTAGTCGGCAGTGTGGCTCCCATCTGCACGATAGCCACGTCCTGACCATTGGTGGCCCGGGCCAGAGCGGAACCCATCAGGTTGGGGCCGGGCATGAAACCGTATGCATTCTGGTGGTGTTCATTGACGCACAGACCGTCCAGGCCGGCGTTAGCCGCGTAGGTCAGCTCATCCAGCGTCCAGTTGTAGTACTGACCGACCTTCTCCGCATCGGCCAGTTCCCACCACGGCGGGTCCACCCAGACGGAGTGGTACCGCTGCTCAAAATCAGCCGGCAGGTCCCGATGTGGCATCAGGTGGAACATGGAGATTTTCATCGTTGGCCCCCTTTGCCTATTGGGGTGAGTGGCGGCATTGTAGCATAGAGAGAAAGCCACGCAGACTATGTCTGAATCCGTGACCTTTTGCCGCACCTGTGCGGAAGTTCTACCGCAGGCCTCCAGCCTGCCCGCACAATCCGGCCGGCTAAGCACTTGATGCTATGGGGTTCAAGGCGAGCACCAAACCCTGGGGGCGCTTGCCAGCGGATCAAGTTCGGCACTTTCATAATCTTCATGATTTCCTCGTCGGCCGACAAATAACATCCCCCGGCGCACTGGATGTGCATGAACAGCGGCGCACGCGGGGAAATGAGAACTCTGAATTTCTGTGGCGCCGCCGCGGTCCATAAAATCGGGGCCCGCTGCTTCCGTTTCTGGCCGATTACTGTGTAGCTGCCAGATTTCCTGTACCCGCCACTGTGAGTGTTTTGCGGGTCAATCACCTGTTTCCGCCAGTACGGGGAACTCCTATGGGGACAGACTCAGGGGAGGACGTCCGTTCCCCAATTCCTTTGGGAAACGGACAGTCGAATGTAACGGCCCGGGGGCGACGAGAGCGCGTGATAAGATGGCGGGAATTCACAACCGGCAGGACGGAGTTCCGATGGCGACGAGACGAGTTCCGCGGGCCATGACCATCGCGGGGTCTGACTCCGGGGGTGGAGCTGGCATACAGGCGGACCTCAAGACCTTCGGCGCCCTGGGCGTCTTCGGCACGAGCGCCATCACGACCTTGACGGCCCAGAACAGCCTGGGGGTGGCCGCGGTGCAGGAGACGCCCACCGAGATGATCGAGGCCCAGATCGACGCCATCGTGTCGGACATGGGGGCCGACGCGGTGAAGACGGGCATGTTGTCCAGTACCGTGATCATCCAATGCGTGGCCGAACGCCTGAGGCATCACTCGCTCAGTCCTACGGTGATCGATCCTGTGATGGTGGCGACGACGGGGTCGCGGCTGCTGAGAGAGGACGCGGTGGAGGCCATGCGCACCGTCCTAGTGCCGATGGCGACGGTGGTGACGCCCAACAGCCGCGAGGCCGCTGTGCTGACCGAGTTGGAGACGGACACAGTCGATGGCCTGAGGGCAGCGGCGAGGCTGTTGGTGGAGGAAATGGGGGCGGCGAATGCGCTGGTAAAGGGCGGTCACCTGGAAGGGCCGGCCACCGACGTGCTGTATGACGGCTCCGAGTATTTGCTGTTCACCTCGGAACGCATCGATACCCGGAACACCCACGGTACAGGCTGCACCCTGGCGTCGGCAGTGGCAGCGGGTCTGGCGAAGGGCCTGGAGTTGCCCGCGGCGGTGCAGCAGGCCAAGGAGTACGTAACCGCGGCCATACGAACCAGCTTCTCGGTGGGACAGGGGCACGGCCCACTAAACCACTTCCACGAGCTGTGGGAGCGGGACGGAGGGTAGGTGACCTGGGCAGCCACAAGGGCTGCCCCTACGGGTACGATTTCACCCTCACCCCTCTCCCTTCGGGAGAGGGTTTTTTTGCATGCACCATCAGGGTAAGGCTCCACCGCTCGTCCTTCGACAAGCTCAGGATGAACGGTTGGCTTCTGGTCTTTCGTCGAGCGGCTGCGACGGGCGATTCCGTCAGTGGTTCTCGAAGATCTCCTGGTAGCGGGCTACGGCGGCGACGGTAGCGGCGCGCTCGGCGCTGGTCGGGTCGCGGGGGTCGCGGGCTTTCGGGAGACGTCCCAGCTTGAGCAGGGTGGCCATCAGCAGCAGACGGGCCTTGTTGCAGTCGAGGTTGCTGCCCGCGATGGTCAGGTCGTCCCATCCGCTGGGGACCCTGCCACCGGGGTCGGCGCGGCCCACGCGAGCCACGGGCATACCGCTGAAAGTGGCGACTTCAAGAGCTCGATGCTGGGCCATGCCGCCGAGGCCGTAGGGGGAGGAACCCTCGAGCACGAGGCCGTGCAGCCGAGGTGACCGGGGGTCGACGCTGGCCTGCTGGTCGATGGCCCGGTTGATTCGGGCCATTATGTCGACCTCGTTGTCGGGATCGGCGGTCTCGTCCTCGTCCATGTAGGCACCGTACTTGACTATGTGCACGCGGGGGATAGCTTCCTCCCGAAGGGTGCCGTCGTCGTGCTTCACGGGGACACTTACCGTTGCGTTTCCGTCGGCAAATTCCGGGAACTCCAGCAGGGCTGGGAGCCGGGACAGGTTCACGTCGGAGCCGGCGGTGTGGCGGTAGGCGGGCTTATACCAGATAGTGACGGGCGGCCCGACAGTGCCGAGGATGCCGCCATGGCCGCCGGTGGCCTTGTAGTTGCCGGGGCGGTCATCGGCCTTCTTGAACTCGCGGGCGGCGTAGATACGCTCGTCCTGCACTCCGACGGCACCGAGGCCGTTGCCGAGGCCGGAGACGATCAGGTCCACGGCATCGACGATGTTGCGGTCGCCGTCGTTGGCGAGCTGGCCGTGGGGACGCTGGGAGGCGCAGCCGGCGATGGCGAGGCCGGTGTCTATGAGCAGGCTGAGCCAGTAGATGGTCTCCTCGACGGTGGGGCTGCCCTCGAGCCATAGGCCGCCAGCGTAGTCGCCGCTGGCCATGGCGGCCTGCACCGCGTTGGTGGCCGTGGCCAGGTCGCGGTAACGGGGAGAGCGGCGGAGAGCCAGGGGACGGTAGGGGAAATAGTCGACGCCGGATTTCTCTCCCTGCCGGGTGTAGCCGCCCGGGGGCAGGACGCGGATGAAGTCGTAGTCTGCCTTGCGGTCAAGGATGCTGCCCTCGCCGCCCTCGTCCCTGCCGGAGATGGTGCGGTCGATCTCGGCAAACATGCGGGAGGCGTCGGGGTAGAAGAACTGGCGTCCACCGTAGTCCAGGGCGGGGTCGAAGAGGTCGGCCTCCTCGAAGGGCTGTCCTTGCTGGGAGTCGTTGGCACGGCGGGCCACGTAGGGCAAGGGATACGGGCCATCCTCGGGCAGGAGTTCGACTTCGTAGTAGTCGTTCCCGTCCTGATGATAGAGCGGGGCGGCATCCTCCTCCAGGGGGTGCCCGGTGTATTTCCGGATCTTGACCACCACAGGCTCATGTAGCAGCTGGGGGACGAGGTGGTCGTAGCGGCCGGGGAGGTCGCGTTCGCCGGGGAGGCGGCCCTTGTTGCCGGTTACGAGGGTGGGCGAGTTGGCGATGGTGGCGCGGGGGCCCGAGAACACGGCGATTCTTGGTCTGTCCATATCTCCTCCTCAGGGAGTGCGGATGTTGTGCAGTTTGGTGGGTGATTGATCGGGGATGGGCGTACGGCCCACTCCCAGTATCCGTAGCATTGTGTGTCATTTTGCCAGATGGCGCTGGTCCAGGGGGCCACCATCGATGGAGACTACAGGGGGTACCGGGAACATATGAAGGGTAGCGGTAAATTGCCCAGTGACGGACAGAACATGAGATCGGAAATTGATGTCGCAACCTTGTTGACCAATGAACTTATGTTCTATAATATCTTCGAGCACTGAAGCCACGGACTTATCAGCACGGAGACACCGACACCTTGAAAATCGCCTGTATACTCATCACCCACCTGAGGGCCAAGGTGGAAATGCAACGGCACTCACACCTGAAAGACCAGCCGGTCCTCATCGCCGATCGCAGCAAGTCCAAGCCAGTGGTGGTCGACTATTTTCCGGCAGCCACCGCGGTGTCGGCGGGGATGCCGCTGGAGCGGGCGCTGTCGTACCAGGCAGCGGGCGGGTCGGCAAGAGGCTTAAACCAGGAAGCCATAGTACTGGAAGCGGACGAACCGCACTACCGCCGGGTGTTTCGGCAGGTACTGAGCGGCCTGCAGGAAATCAGCGACCGGGTGGAGGACGCCGGGCTGGGCGTGGCCCACGTGGGGCTGGAGGGGCTGGAGGCGATGTACGGGGGCGAGGAGCGGCTGGTCATCGCGCTGTTGAACGCCGTGCCGCAGCACCTGGCGCCGCGGGCCGGAGTCGGCGAGGGGAAGTTCCCAGCGATGGTGGCAGCCCGGAGCAGCGATCCGTTGGGGGCAGCCAAAGTGCCCGAGGACGCCGCGTCCTTCCTCTCGCGCCGTCCCATCGCCCTGCTGCCGGTGCCGGAGAACACCATATCGGCGCTGCACCGGTTCGGGGTACACACCCTGGGGCAGGTGACGGCCATGGACGTGAACCAACTGGTGGACCAGTTCGGACGGGAGGGTGAGTGGATCTGGGAACTGGCCAGCGGCCGCGACGACCGGGCCCTGCTGCCGCTGGAGTACGAGGAGACGGTGACGGAGGAGACATCGCTGCCCTTCTCGTCGACGTCGCTGGAAATGCTGCTGGTGGCGTCGGACACGCTGCTGCGGCGGGCCTACGCCCGTCCGGTGATGCGGGGGCGGTACGCGGGACGGGCGGCGCTGGAGTGCCCGGTGTTCGGCTCGGCGCCGTGGGAGAGGACGGTCAACTTCCAGGAGGGCGTGGGGCGGTGGGAGCGGGCGTCCTTCATCGTGCGGAGCCGTCTGGAGGCCGAGCCGCCGGAGGTGCCGGTGGACGGGCTGGCGGTGACGCTGTCGGGCTTCACCGGCGAATCGGGATCGCAGATCGGGTTACTGCCGGACATGCGGGAGGAGCGGCGGGAACGGATCATGGAGGCGGAGCGGAGGCTGCAGACCCGGCAGACTTTTGTTGGCGAGGGCGTCCCGCAGGCCCTTCGCGGACACGGAGCGAAGGGCGGAGGCAGGGACTCGAGCGACGGGGACGAGAGCGGGGTGCCGGTGAAACGGCCGTCGCTGTACCGTGTGGTGGAGGTGGCGCCGTGGCATCCGGCACCGGAGATGCGGGCGGTGCAGACGCCGCTGGACCCGCTGAGCGGCGGGCTGCGGCCCCTGCTGTCGCCGGAACCGGTGATGGTGCGGGAGGACCGGGATGGTCTGCCGGAGGCCGTCCGGCAGGGGGTCGGGTCTAAAAAAGACGTATGGCACCAGGTAACGCGGATCGAGGACTGCTGGACCTTCGACCTGTGGTGGCTGCCCAAGCCATTGACCAGGACCTACTACCGGGTGGAGCGGGAGAAGGGAGGACAGGTCACCCTGTTCCGGGACCAGCATGACGGCTGCTGGTACCAGCAGGGGCATTAGCGCCGGAAATTCCCCATGTACGGCGGCTACGTCGAGCTCCACGCCAAGAGCTTCCACTCCTTCGGGGTGGGGGCTTCTCACACCCACGAGCTGCTGGCACAGGCGGTGGAGTACGGATACGGGTGCCTGGCCCTGACCGACACCAACCTGTGCGGAGCGCTGGACTTCGCCCGACAGGCCAACGGCCTAGGCATGAAGCCCGTCACCGGCGGGGAACTGACGCTGACGGACGGCTCGAGGCTGGCGCTGCTGGCGAAGACGAGGGAGGGCTACGGCAATCTGTCACGGCTGTTCACGCTGGCCAGTGCGGCGGACCGCAAGGAGCCGCGGCTGGACCCTCGACTGCTGGCAGAGCACGCGAGCGGACTGGTCCTGCTGACGGGCGGACGTAACGGACCGCTGTCGTCGCTGCTGCAGGAGGGCAAGGCGGTGGAGGCCAAGCGGCTGCTGCAGGACTACCTGGACTGGTTCGGGGGCGACTCGGTGTACGTGGAGCTGCAGCAAAACTTCCTGCAGGGAGACTGGGGGCGTAACCGGGACCTGGCGGCACTGGGCGACAGAGTGGGTGCCCCGGTGGTGGCGACCAACGACGTGCACTACCACGTGGCGGAGCGGTACCGGCTGCAGCACGCGCTGGTGGCGGCCAGGCATAACACCACCATCGACCAGGCCCTGCGCCACATTCAGCCGAACCATCACCTGTGCCTGAAACCGCCCGAGGATATGGAGGAGCTGTTCCGGCACTGTCCCGAGGCCATCGGCAACACGAGGCGGATCGCGGGGATGTGCGAGTTCGACCTGAGCGCGGACCTGGGCTACACGCTGCCGGACGCCGAGGTGCCGGAGGGGTACACACCGGACAGCTACCTGCAGCAGCTGTGCTACGAAGCGGCCACGCGGCGGTACGGGTCGGTGACGCCGAGGGTGGCGGAGCGGCTGCGGGAGGAGTTCCGGCTGATCGAGCTGCACAACCTGTCGGGATTCCTCCTGCTGTACCGGGAGATCGTGCAGATCGCGCAGCGAATCATGGAGGAGCGGGGGCTGTCCCAGCCGGAGATGCCGCTGGAGGAGCGGCCGCCGGGACGGGGGCGCGGCTCGTCGGTGGCGCTGCTGGTGGGTTACCTGATCGGTATCAGCCACGTGGACCCGCTGCAGTGGGACCTGACGCTGGAGCGGTTCATCTCCGACGACACCAGCCTGCTGCCGGACATCGACCTGGACTTCCCGAGGCAGCTGCGAGACGAGCTGATCCAGCGGGTGCACCGGCGCTTCGGGCCGGAGTACGCGGTGCTGGCTGGAGCGATCTCCACCTACCGGCTCAAGGGGGTGATCCAGGACCTGGGCAAGGCGCTGGGGCTGCCGAGGGACGAACTGTCGCTGCTGTCGAGCCAGCTGCAGTCGCAGGACGCGGGATCGCTGGCCATTGAGATGGGGGAACTCCCGGCGTTCCGGGAGCGGGTGGACTCGCCGGGCTGGCGGGACCTGATCGAGCTGGCGCCGCAGCTGATCGGGGCGCCCAAGGGGCAGGGGCAGCACGTGGGCGGCATGATCCTGAGCAGCTCGCCGATCCCGGAGATGGTGCCAGTGCGGCCCGGGGCCATGGAGGGCCGGTACATCATGGACTGGAACAAGGACAGCGTAGCCGACGCCGGATTCGCCAAGATCGACCTGCTGTCGCTGCCGGTGCTGGACCAGCTGGAGGAAGCGCTGGACATGATCGAGCAGCGGGAGGGGGAGCGGCCCGATCTCTCGCGCATCGACCACCGGGACCCGGAGGTGTACGACCTGATCAACCGGGGCCAGGCCAAGGGGGTGTTCCTGCTGCAGTCGCCGGCGCAGCTCAAGATGGGGCAGCGTCTGAACTCGCGGGACCTGCAGGACCTGGCCTACCAGGTGGCGCTGATCCGCCCGGGGGTGGGGGTACAGGGGAGCGCGGTGTCGCAGTTCGTGGAGCGGTACCGGCACGGGGCGGCGTGGGACTACGACCACCCGCTGGAGGAGCGGGCGCTGGAGCGGGGGTTCGGCATCATCGTCTGGCAGGAGCAGGTGGTGCAGCTGGTGATGGATGTGACGGGATTCACGGCGGCGCAGGCCGACGAGCTGCGTCGGGCCTTCGCGCGTCCCAACAACGCCCACCTGATCGATGGCCTGTGGCAACAGTTCCGGGAGGGGGCGCGGCGCAACGGGGTGCCGGAGGAGGCGGCGCGCAAGGTCTTCGCCAAGTTGAACGGGCACTACATGTTCCCGGAGTCTCACTCCCACGCCTTTGCCATCACGGCGTACCAGGCGGCGTGGCTCAAGCGGTACCACCCGGTGGAGTTCTTCGTGGGCCTGATCAACAACCAGCCCATGGGTTTCTATCCCATGGAGACGCTGAAGCAGGACGCGCGGCGGTTCGGGGTGCCGTTCCTGAACCCGTGCGTCAACCGTAGCGAGGTGGCGTGCATTCCCGAGGACCGCTCGGTATTGGTGGGGCTGCGGTTCATCAAGGATGTGGGACCGGAGTCGGCCAAGCTGATCGTGGAGGAGCGGGAGCGGGGCGGACGTTACGCCGGGGCGGGCGACCTGGTGCGTCGCACGGGGCTGAAGCCGCAGGCGGTGCTGTCGCTGGTGCAGGCAGGGGTCTTCGACGGCGTGATCCCCAACCGCCGGGCGGCGCTGTGGGACGCTGGGCTGGCCACCCGGCCCGGTCGCAACGGGCAGGCGGCGCTGCCGCTGCGGGTTGAGGGAGAGGCGCCAGCGGGCGGGCCGGCAAGAGGCTTAATCCCGGAGATGGCGGACTTCACGGCCTACGAGAAGATGGCCGGGGAATACGAGGTGATGGGCATCTATCCGCAGGGGCACCTGATGGAGTTCGTACGGCCGGACCTGGGGCCGGAGGTGCTACCGACGACGGGGGTGTACAGACTGGAGGAGGGCGCGGAGGCGCTGGTGGCGGGCTGGCCCATCGCGCGGCAGCACCCGAAGGGGCAGGAGGGGACGGTGTTCGTGACCATCGAAGACGAGGAGGGGGACGTGCAGCTGATCCTGTGGCCGACGGTCTTTGCGCGGCGGCGGCGGCAACTGCAGAGCCGGATCATCCTGGCGCGAGGGGTGGTATCGCGCTGGGACGGGACGACGAGCCTGGTGGTGTCGGACCTGCAGGCCATCGATCCGCAGGTGTCGATGCCGGTGGCCCACGACTGGCACTGAGGGAGAGATGCGGCGAGCGTTACGAGTCGCTGGCACGTCAATATATGGTGCGTGCGGGTCTTTGCTGGTATATCGCCGTAACATGACATGAAACCCCATTGAAAGACACTATCCAGTCGAAGGCCGTGTAATCAGAATCCGTTCGTGGTTCGACCCTTCGACAAGCTCAGCGCCTTTCGATTATTGGGGATAAGGGTAGGAGGGAGTTGCGAAAGAGGTAAATTGAGGGGATTAGGCTATAGGTAGAGTTAGGATATTGGGTGTGAGGAATGGGAAAGAAGGAGAGAGGATTGCAGGTCTGACATTGCTGGAGGTGATGGCCGGGTTGCCAGACCCTCGCAGTGGACATGGCCGTCGGCACCCGCTGGGGGCCGTAAGGGGACCGTCGGTATTCGCCGTGCTCAGCGGGGCCGGGAGTCTATACGCCATCGCCCAGTGGGGCCGGAACCGGGGGTTGGAAGTATCTCAGGCCCTGGGATTCAGTCTTGAGATTTCCTTGCCGGAGGAGAGGGGCGTCCGTGATGCGCGAAGGGCTACCAAGGAATTGCGGCTTTACTCCTGACCCGGTCTCGTTCCCTTGAATCTAGGGCTGAATAACCTGGAAGTGGGCCTCCGTAGGAACACAGTCAACCCCGTTGATCGGAACCACGTCCTGGGGGCAGGCGGAGAACGCGACGACACAGTCCATCTCGGCGCGCAGCGACACGTGGTCTCCAGAGCCGGACACGGGAGGCTCGAAGCTGACCGAGCCGTCCGCACCCACCGGGATGTTCATGAACAGGTTCCAGGGACTTGGCGTTTCCGGAGCCGACAGGCCCAGCTCTGCCATGGCCGCCGCCAGGTTGTCGGTGCAGTTGTCATGGTATTCCTCGCAGCCCAGCAGCTCGTAGCGGTACCGGTCGCAGGCCGCCAGCAGCGTATCGTGAATCCCGCCCGAGGTGTCCTCCACCAGTGTCAATATGGGCCGTCTCTGGTTGGTCACCATGGACTGACCAAGGACTGGCATTATCCTGCCCAGAGAGGTGCGGCAATGCTCCATGGACATGAACTCGGTCAGGTCGTCCTGCCGGAAGGCCCAGGTATCCACCACCTGCTGACCGTGGGTGTTGATCACCCGCACGCTCTGTCCCCGGGCCACGAATGCGGCCTTGCCCCGGCGGGCGGGAATGGTGATCAGCGCTGCTGCCGTCATGGTGAACCCTCCATATCGGGTTACGGGGATCGGTCCCCTCACTATCCAGTATAGGACACCCCCGCCCCAGTTCCAGAACCACGCCTCGTAGGGGCGGGCCTTGTGCCCGCCCGGTCAACACCGACCGCACCCCTCCTACATCCCCACGAACGCGCTCCATCTCCCTGCGCTCGTGGCGCCGTTCCGGTAATGGCCTGTAGAATACGCCAGTTACTCCGGTCTCCACCATTCTCCATCAACAGGAGATAGCCATGACCAATCAACACTCTGCGACCAAAGAGGCGCTGAGCAGCCGTTCCAACTCGGCCATCGAGACGTCGAAGAAAGCCCTGTTCGACCTTTCCAGGGACGTTCACGCCCACCCGGAGCTGAACTACCAGGAATTCTACTCGTCGGAGGCCCTGGCGGGCTTCCTGGAGCGGCATGAACTGCAGGTGGAACGAGGTGTGGGTGGCGTGGATACGGCCTTCCGGGCAACCATTCCCGGCGGAGATGGCGATGGCCCCACCATCGCCGTGCTGGCGGAGTACGATGCGCTGCCCGAGATCGGCCACGGCTGCGGCCACAACCTGATAGCCATGGCTGCCATGGGGGCCGCCTTGGGCCTCCGGGCCAACGCCCAGGACCTGCCGGGACGGGTGGAGATCATCGGCACCCCGGCGGAGGAAGGTGGAGGCGGCAAGATAAGGCTGTTGGAGGCGGGCGTTTTCGACTGTGTCGACGCCACGCTGTCGTCCCACCCCTTCTCCAACCGCACCATCATTCCCTCAGCAGCGGCAAAGGGCGAGAGCTGGAGCCTGGCCATGGTCGGCTATCGCTACATGTACCACGGCAGGGCCGCCCACGCTGCCGCCGCCCCCGAGGCCGGTATCAACGCCCTGAACGCGGTCATCCACCTCTTCACCGGCATCGACGCCCTGCGACAGCACCTGAGAGACGACGTGCGGATCCACGGTGTGATTACCGACGGAGGCACCGCGCCCAACGTGGTGCCGCAGTTTGCCGCAGCCAACTTTATGCTGCGTTCCAGGGACGGCAGGTACCTGAGCGATGAGGTGGTGGGCAAAGTCAGGCAGGTTGCCGAGGGAGCGGCGGCCATGACAGGAGCCCGACTGGAGATCGAGGAGTTCTATCCGTTCTACGAGGACGTGCAGCCCAACGTGACCCTGTCCCAGGCCGTCTCCGCCAATGCCCAGGCGCTGGGGTTCCAGCTAGACGAGCCCGTGCCCGGCCGCCCAGGCAGCGGCGCCTCCACCGATTTCGGCAACGTCAGCAAGGCCATGCCTGCCTTCGAGCTGCGCTACGCCGTCAGCGATACCCCGGTGCCCTCCCACACCACGCAGATGCAGGAGACGGCGGTCACCGACTTGGCCCTGTCCAATGCCCTGCTGGTGGCCAAAGCCCTGAGTCTTACGGCGGCCGATCTCCTGCGCGACGCCGCGCTGGTACAGGCGGCGAAGGCCGAGTTCAACGACCGCCGGGTCTGACGGTCACGAATCAGCAGCCGAGGACGGATTCAGGCGAAGGCGGGGAGCACCTCCTCGGTGAAAGGCTCCATCTGCCTGGCCTGGTCGGGGGAGGCGAAGCGGACGGTGAAACAGCCAGCCCCGGCACCCTTATACGCGGTGATTGTTTGCGCCTGGGTGCTAGTCCTCGACCTCTACGATCATTTCGATCTCGATGGGCATCCCGCCGGGCAGGGTGGCCATTCCCACGGCAGACCTGGCGTGGCGGCCCCGGTCGCCGTACACCTCGATCAGGAGGTCCGAGGCGCCGTTGGCCACCCTGGGAGTGTCACCGAAGTCCGGCGTCGAGTTGACCATGGCCAGCAGCTTGACGATATGGCTTACCTTGTCCAGATCGCCAATCGCTCCCTTAAGGTTGGTCAGCAGGTTCAGCATGGTCTGTCTGGCACAGGCGTATCCCTGCTCGA
This sequence comes from Dehalococcoidia bacterium, assembly GCA_965208825.1. Taxonomy (GTDB): domain Bacteria; phylum Chloroflexota; class Dehalococcoidia; order Lucifugimonadales; family UBA3495; genus VXOI01. The sequence goes on along the minus strand of CBDBPP010000005.1, from coordinate 713,251 downwards.
CGGTCACCTCTCCGCCCAGCTTGCCCGTGTGCAGAAGACTGCCGTCGGGCAGGCCGGGGCCCGTGCCCGACAGGAAAACCAGGTTCCCGGTGCGCACGAAGGGGATGATGTTGCCTGCCCCCGGCGAACGGGGCGGCGGCAGTTCATATCCCAGTTCCTTCAGCTTGTTCTCTATTTCAGACATGAAAATCTCCTTAATGGGCTGACCGTCAATCGGACACAAACAGCCTTGCGCAAGCTTCGTAATCCATTTGGAGGGCAGGCCGAGCGGGGAACCGGCAACCAGCCCCGCCAGATTCATCCCCGGGATCTGTGCGGATGCCCCCTGCGGCGCCTCCGGTACTAGTGGCTGTGTTGCGCCAGCTCGATCAGAACGCCGCGGGCAGCCGAAGGGTGCAGGAACCCGATGTCGCCGCCCATCAGTCCGGTGCGCGGCACCTTGTCGATCAGATTGATGCCCATCTCATCCAGCGTCGTCAGCTTGTCGGCGATCTCATCCACCTCGAAGCAGACGTGGTGCAGGCCCTCGCCCCTGCTGGCGATGTGGGTGGAGATCAGGCTGTCGGGCGTGGTGCCTTCCAGCAGCTCCAGGTTGGTCTCGCCCACCGGCACGAAGCAGCCGCGCACGCCGATGTCATCCCTGACGATGATCTGTCCGGGCTTGAAGCCGAACAGTCCACGATAGAATTCGATGCTCTCGTCCAGGTTTGAAACGGCGATGCCGATATGATGCACCAGATCGCTGGCGACCGGCGGGTTTGCGGATAGTGTCATATTCCCTCCTGTTTCATTTACATGGAAGGACAGGATATTTTGATTGGATTAAGACCCAATCCTGTTCCTCCTGTGTATCCATGTGAATTTAGTACGTAGACCTGCGCCCCTCCAGGTTGGTGTGGATGTCCAGCAGCACCGTACGCCCGTCGCGGTTGAGCTGCTGCGCCCGGACCAGGGCCGGCCCCACCTCCGATGGCTGGGTCACGGTGATGCCCACGGCGCCAAGGCCTTCCGCGATCTTGGCGTAGTCGCCGCCCATGCTGGTCAACGCGAACAGCTCGTTGGCCACGGGGTAGCCGCCAGGGTAGGTGGCCATCCCGCCGTTGTTCAGCACTACCGTGGTAATGGGCGCCCCCGCCCGCACCGAGGTCTCGATGTCCAGACCCGACATGCCGAAGGCACCGTCGCCCATGAAGTTCAGGCAGAAGCGGTCCGGGTCGGCCATCTTCGCCCCGATCATCAGCGGAATGCCGTAGCCCAGGTGGGTTGACTTGCCCCAGCCGATGTAGCTGTGCGGCGTGGTGGCGGTGTAGAAGGGGAGAATCGAGTCGCGGGGCGCGCCGGCGTCATGGGTGACCACGCTGTTCTCCCGGTCCAGGTTCTTCTCGATCTCGTTGATCACCCGGTAGGTGCCGATGGGCACCTCATCCGTTTCCAGCAGAGGCGTCCACTGGGCCAGCCATTCCTTGCGGATTGCGGCTATCTCCTCCGCCACGCCGTTGGCCGGTCTCCCTTCCTCGCCAACCTGTGCCTTCACCTCCTCGATCATCGCTTGCAGGACCAGCTTGGCGTCGCCGGGCAGGCCCACGTCCACCGAGAAGTCCTTGTTGATGTCCTCGATGCTTTCCACGCTGTGGATGATGACCTTGCCTTCGGGTATAGGCTGCCCGTAGCTGGTGCGGGTCATGCTGGAGCCCACGGCGAACAACACGTCCGACTCCTGGATCCACCGGCGCGCCGGCAGGGAAGTGGCGCCGCTGCCCGCACCCAGCGACAGCGGATGCTGCTCGTCGAAGGAGGACTTGCCGGGCATTGTGGTGTAGACGGGGATCTGGGTCAGTTCGGCCAACTCTCTCAGTTCCTCGGTCGCTGAGGAGAACAGCACGCCCATTCCCGACCAGATCACCGGCTTTCGCGCATTGAGCAGCAGCCGGGCCGCCTCGGCCACGTCGCTCCGGGAGGGCGACTGGGGCAGGCGTTTGGGCGGCTGGTAGGCCAGCGCCGATTCCGGAACCTCCTGGCCGCCGACATCGGCGGGAATCTCCACGATCACCGGACCGGGCCGTCCGTTGCGCAGGTGATGGAAGGCCCGCCGCAGGGTTGCAGCCACCTGTCCCGGAGCGGTGATGACCTCGGCATACCTGGAGACCGACTGGTAGGAGCGCACCGGAGAAAAGTTGGGCCGCACCGCATACTGGCCCAGGGCCGGACCACCCGCCAGGTACAGAATGGGAATGTTGTCCGAAAATGCCTGCGCGATGCCGCCATGGGAGTTTTCCGACCCTGGCCCGCCCTGGGTGATAGCTACGCCGAACTTTCGGCGGTCATTCATCCGGCTGTAGCCGTCAGCGGCCATCAGGGCGCCCCGCTCCTGGCGGAAAAGCACCGTGCGGATCCCTTCTCCGGCCACGGACTCGATCAGGTTGTTGGAGGGAAAGCAGGAGACCCACTCCACCCCCTCGGTCTTCAGTATTCTGGCCACCGCATCGTTAACGTCCATAGTCAAGCCGCTCCGGGTATTTGATTCCGCAGTATTCTAACACTCCTCCAGCCCCTTCCTTGTGGTCGATCGCTACATTGGTGGAATAGGGCGGGGCCGTCCGGTGAATCGGATGGGTATAATGCCGGCGAGGTGACCATGAGCAGTCCCCAGCCGCATCAATACGAACTGTCGGACAATCTGTCCATCTGCCGCGTCCTGAACGGGATGTGGCAGGTCTCGGGAGCCCACGGCGCCATCGATCCTGGGGCAGCCTTGCCCAGCATGTTCGACTACGTGGACGCCGGCTTCACCACCTGGGACCTGGCCGACCACTACGGCCCGGCCGAGGACTTCATCGGGGAGTTCCGCCGCCGACTGTCCAGTCAGCGTGGCGAGCAGGCGCTGGCAGGGGTCCAGGCGCTCACCAAATGGGTGCCGCGCCCCGGCCCAATGACCCGGCAGGTGGTCGAGGGCAACGTGGATATCTCCCGCCGCCGCATGGGCATGGATCAGCTGGACCTTTTGCAGTTCCACTGGTGGGACTACCGGGACAGCCGTTACCTTGACGCCCTTTCCCACCTGTCCGACCTCCGGGAGCTGGGCTGGCTGCGAGAGGTGGCCCTGACCAACTTTGACACAGAGCGGATGCGGGTCATCGCCACCCACGGAGTCCGCGTCGTCTCCAACCAGGTGCAGTACTCCCTGATCGACCGCCGCCCGGAGGTGGAGATGGCCGCGTTCTGCGAAAAAACCGGCAACTCCCTGCTGGCTTACGGGACGGTCTGCGGCGGCCTCCTTACCGATCGGTTCCTGGGCCAGCCCGAGCCATCGTCGGGGCAACTGAACACGGCCAGCCTGCGCAAGTACAAGCAGATGATCGACGCCTGGGGCGGCTGGAGGCTGTTTCAGGACTTGCTTTCAACCCTGCGAACGGTGGCCGACCGGCACGATGCCAGCATAGCCAATGTCGCGGTGCGCTACGTGCTGGACCGACCGGCCGTGGCCGGGGTCATTGTCGGCACGCGGCTGGGCGTGGCTGAGCACATCGCCGACACCGCTCGGGTTTTCCTCCTCCGGCTGGACACAGAGGACCTGGAATCCATCGAGTCGGTGCTGTCCCGCTCCCGCGACCTCTACCAGCTGATAGGCGACTGCGGCGACGAGTACCGGCGCTAGCCCCGGAGTGTGGGCAGGCCGGGAATGCGCCTAAGGTCGCACCACGGGCAGGACCGGCTCCGTGCGGTCCGGGGGCAGGTCGACCTCGAAGGCGTTCAGGAAGAAGGCGGTCTGGGCGTAGTGTCCCATCAGCGCCGTCAGCTCCACCAGGTGTTGCGCCCCGAACTGCTCCAGGGCCAGCTGGAAAGTTGACGCCGAAACCCGGTGTTTCGCGTAGAACTCGTTGCAGTAGTTGACGATGGCCTGCTCGTCGGCGGGCATCGCCGGGAGAGGCTGTCGGTCGCGAATGGCGTCCACCAGCTCGTCGCTGACCCCCGCCTTGCGAGCGTCCGGGGCGTGGGCGTTCCAGATATAAGGGCAGTCGAAGTTCCGGGCCGTGACCAGGATGGCCAGCTCCCGGATACGGTTGGAGAATGTGCTCTCGTATCGAAGGTACGAGGTCAATCCGGCGCGCCGCAGCGCCATCTCCGGGCTGTTGAGGGTTATCGACCCCGGCCCGCCGGTGATGCTGCCACCGGTGTCCTTGGTCAGGTCGTCGAACGCGGCCCTGGTCTCCTCCGGCACCATGTCCCGAGAGACTAAGGGTAATCTTGCCATGATTCCTCTCAGTGTCTGCTAGGCTACGGCGATTCTATCACCTCGCCGGACCGGCCCTGCCGGGCCATCTATTCACCAACGGTGACTCTGCTGCGGTCGTAGTCGCGGAATTGTGACATTTGCCCCTTGTCAACCCATGTGGCGCCTCCGTACCATATTTGTATGCTACCTTCGCTGACTCGACCGATTCTGGTTGCCCCGGTAGCGTCTGGGGCCGTTGGGGTGTCTGCGGGCCCTGCGAAAATCGCGATGGGAAAGAATGGGACGGAATGGGACGGGAATTAAAATTTGTCCCATCGCACGGGCAGTGCAGATACAAAATAGCGCGAATCGCCAGGAAAAATGGGACTAGATGGGAAAATTTGGGAACCCGGTGGAAAAATTATGTCCCGTTTTTCCCTTGACCACCGGGTACCTCCTCGGCAGTGTCCCGTATTATCTTGACCGTGTGCTGACCCCGGTACGACCTGGAAATTCCATGTCGGCAAGCGTTGCGGGTGGGTTCCCCGGTATCTCTTTTGACGCTTGGCCGCCAAGAGCCTCTGCCGAATTGTGGTGAACATATGCCCCTGCTCAATGTGAACGGCGATCAATTCCACTACCACGTGGACGACTTCTCCGACCCGTGGCTGTCTTCCCCTCCGGTGTTGCTGCATCACGCCGCGGCCGGCAACCTGCATCGCTGGCGGGGCTGGGTCCCCACGCTGGCCCGTCGCCACCCCGTGGTCCGGTTCGACATGCGGGGCCACGCCGGGACGCCGCCCCCGTCTAACCTGCAGTACTCCCTGCCCGATCTGGCCGCCGACATCGCTCGGGTGATGGACGCGCTGGAAATCGAGAAGGTCCACCTCGTCGGGGCCTCCGCCGGAGGCATCGTCAGCCTGCAGTTTGCCCACGACTTCTCCGACCGCCTGCACAGCCTGACGCTGGTGGCTTCCACTCCACGGCTGGCCCGCATGGGGGCCGGCGTGGACGCCGGCGCCTGGCGTCGTATCCTGGAGCAGGAAGGAACCCGGGCCTGGCTGCTTTCCGACACGACCAAGCGGTTCGGGCCGGATACCCGCCGGGAAATCATCGAGTGGTATGCCGATGAAGGTGCCCGGACCACCGCCGAGTCGGTACTGGCGCTGCAGGCGTGCCTGCTGGCCCAGGACCTGACGCCACTGCTTCCGGAAATTGGCGTGCCCGCGCTGATCCTGGCGGCCGCCCAGGACGAGATTACGCCCCTTGATGTCCAGGAAACCATGGCCGAAAGGATGCCCGGGGCAATCCTGGAGGTGTACGACGGTGTGGGCCACAACATGAAGGTGGAGATTCCGGACACCCTCGCCGCCCGGACCCTGAAGTTCATCGGATCTACTGGGCTCTGAAGATGTACCTTCGCCGGGGCCGGTGGTGCCACCTGCTAGGCGAACAGCGGCATGACCCTCTCGCCGAAAAGTCTCATTGACCTCTGGACCTTCTGGGTGTCCATCTCGCCGGTGTTCAGCTTCAGCATCAGGTTACGCACCCCGATGTCGCGCATTTCCGCCACCTGGTCCGCCACCTGCGCTGGCGTTCCGATGATGAAGGAGTGCTCGAAGCTTTCTCCCGCCGGCACGGGCGCGCTGGGGTCCCGTGGGGGAAAACCGCCGGGGTTGTAGAGTTCCCGCGCCTCCCGGAAGTGCGTCCGCTCCCGGTGGAAGCCCTCGACGGCGACCTCGTAGGCCTCGTCGTAGCTCTCGGCGACGAACAGGTCGCGGGATGCCCAGCACTGGTCGACCACAGTTTCCGTCCGGGCCTCATCGAAGCCTGCGTCCAGCATGGTGGCCCGGTACCGCTCCAGCCGGGACTGGAGGTTGGCCAGCGTCTGGACGCCGATCATCACCGGCCGGCCGATTTCGGCCATCCTGATGGTGGAGTCCTCACTGATGCAGGCCCGGACCAAGGGTGGATGGGGCTGCTGGTAAGGGCGGGGGCGGAGGCGAGGGAACTCCAGCTTCCAGTGCTCGCCCCGGTACTTCAGGTCCTCCCCGGTCCATGCGGCAACCAGCAGGTCCTCGGCCTCATCCAGCCGGGCGAAGCCGTCCTCCATGGTGATGCCGAACCCGATGTACTCGTAGTGGTTGTAGGCGGACCCGCGCCCGGTCCCCACGATGAGCCGCCCGTGGCTCAGGTTGTCCAGCAGCGCGGTCTGGACCGCCAGGCGCACAGGGTGGTGGAAGGCCAACTCGACTACCGCAAACCCGATCTTAACGCTGGAGGTGCGGGAGGCGACAGCGGCTCCCAGCACCAGAGGATCGGCGTGGGCCGCCGCGCCGTCGAAGTGGTGTTCTGTCAGCCAGACCGAGTGCATACCGATCTTTTCGGCCAGCACAATCTCATCAAGTGTGCTGTCGATTACTGCCGAATCATTCTCGGGTTGATGGCTAACCGGGAAGACAAAGGAGCCAAAGCGCATGATTGCCTCGCCATTGGGTTTGTATCGAATCAGTTGACCGATTATAGACCAACCACGGTCTCATGCGGACTGGCGGAAGAGTTCAGCGCGCTGCTCCGGGGCAGCAGCCAGGCGCCGTGCCGCGAGAGTTCGATTAGTGGCGCCAGTGAGTCCTAGTTCGCCAATCAGGGCACGAATCAACTTGGCTTCCGCACCCAGGCCGGGGCCTATTTGGCTTTTTCAGCCTGGAATTCGGTGAAGCTGGAGAGCACGTCCTCTCGTTGGCCGCCAAACCGCCGGAGACTGTCCTCGCAGATCCCCATGCTCACCGCGAATCCCTGGAGTTTGACGGGAAAGAACCTTGAGCGGTGAAGATGAGTGACCACGTTCTCGACGCAGTCTCCCGGATTGACCTGGCGCCGGAACTCGAGGCGCACCAAATTGGTGCCGCCGCGGAATTCTCCAGTAACCTGGGTCCCCCCGAAGAACTGCCAGCCCCGGCCCTGCGACAATAGTCTCTCGAGGTAGTTTTCAGCATATTCGCCCAGTGACCATTCCTCCTGGATCGGCTCGTTGAGGATTTCGATCGACGCCAAGCCCTCCCGCTGAACGAAGGCGGTCAGTCCTCCCGATTCTAAATCCAGCCTCCAGTCGCAGGGCCTGTCTAAGGTATAGCCGAAGGAGTTGTTGACGTATTCGCAGGGCACCGGCGTAAGAGTCGGCGTTGCGGTCGGGGTGGGTGACGGTGTGGATGTTGGAGCCGGGGTGGCCGTCGGCATCGGCCTGGGTGTGGGTCGTCGCGTCGCGGTGGGCCGTGGCGTCGCGGTAGGGGTGGCCGTGGGGGTGGGCGTCGGCGTGGGAGTGGGAGTCGGTGTCAGCGTCGGTGTAGGACTGGGAGTGGCCGTCGCCGTTGGCAGGGGTGTCGCGGTGGGTGTTGGCGTATGAGTGGGCGTGGGGATCGGTGTAGCCGTCGGTCTCGCTGTCGGTTCCGGGCTGGGAGTGGGCGTTTCGGTGGGCACCGGAGGCAGGGGAACGGTCTTCGCGAGTGTGGGGACTGGCGCAAGAGTGGGATTCTGGGCCACTGCAGTTGGCGCTCCGGCCCCCGGTTCGCAGAGCGCGAACCCGCCGATATCGCTGAGCGATTCCTTCAGGTGATTGACCGGGATGGCAAAGTTGATGCCGGTAATCACCTGTCCGTCGTCGGTCTCCCCAACGCCGGCGGTGTTAATTCCTACCACGCAGCCGTACTCGTCCAGAAGCGGGCCGCCGCTGTTTCCCGGGTTCAGCGACGCGTCGGTCTGAAGAAAGTCCAGATCCTGTCGCTTGGCCGAAATGATACCGGTGGTCACCGTGGGATCCTCACCCAGTTCAGGGCCCAGTGGGAAACCGATGGCGACGACACTCGCCCCGACCCGGGCCGCGTCGGAGTCGCCCAGCGGCAGCGGATCGAATCTGGGCCCCGGGTCTATCTCGATGAAAGCCATATCCAGCGTGGGATGGGCGCCGATCACCGTCCCGGAATAGCTGCCGCCCGTTGCCAGCCTGATGCTGACCCTCTCACTGTCGCCGACCACGTGCTCGTTGGACACAACCAGTCCCATTTCGTGCACTATGAACCCGGTTCCGATACCTGAATCCGTGCGAATTTCCACGATGCCGGGTAGAGCCCCTGGATTACATCCTCCAGCGGCGGCCTTCCTGCGGGCAGGGGAAGGGGCGTCACCGGCGCCGGAACCGAAGTTTGCGGAGGAACGTCCCGCACTGACGGCGCATCGTCGCCATTTGAGCCAGTCAGGATGATAGCCGCCAACAGGCCCACCACCGCCACGGCAAGGACCCCCGCGGACAGCTTCTTGTGCGTAATGGCGAGGCCCCAGATAAATCCAACCAGGTAACCCGCCGCCCATAAAATCCTGCCCGGCAGGTCCTGGGCCTGGGAGGGCTGACTAGGGGAAGCTGTCGGCCCCCCCGTTTGCTGAGCCGGGGCCGGTGGGACAGGGACAGCCGTCGCCGTTCCGCAGTAGGCGCAAAAATTCACTGAAGCGGGGATGGTTCTCCGGCAATTACGGCATCTCATCCCCAGTGGCTCAGGACATTTGCAGGCCGCATTGCGGGCAGTAATTCCCGTTGGGTGGAATGCTCAGACCACAATAAGCGCAGTACTTGGTACCTGGATAAAGGACCGCCGCACAGCTTTCGTCATCGCAATAGATGAGCTCCGCCGGATTTGGCTGATTGCACCCGGGGCATACCATGGTGGAGATGGAAGTCGTCGGACTGACAGTGGTGGAGACCGGTTGAACCTGCGGGGCCGGGGAAACAGGCGCTGCTGCGGGCGCGGGCTGTGCAGGGGTGAGGCTTGTGGCTGATTGTCCGGCCTGCCTCATCTGCAGCAGGCGCATGTACTCTGAACCTCCCCCAATCACCCGTGTCGTGCTGCCCGTGGCAGATGGCGGAGTCGGTGGCGGGGGCGTACCGGCCTGCGGGGACGGAGCGGGCGCCCCCGGAGCCGGTGCGCCGCTCAGAATTTCCTCCAGGTCGGGGACTTCGCCAACCCGCATAGAGCAGCATTCTTCCAGTTGCCCAGCCAGGTGGCGGACGGCGGAGTCCGTGCTGGATTTCAGGGCCCGAAAGCATTCCGATTGGGACGGATCCTCGAAGTCGGCCCTCGTGAGAATGAGATTGTCGTCGTTATTGAAACGCCACAGGCTGGGGTCGGCCGCCAACGCCAGCAGGCTGAGATAGATGACCAAGGCAGGGAAGTTGTCGACGTACTTGGCATAGTCTTTTTCGGTTCGATCAGGATGCTGGAAGTTGCGATGGCCAATCTCAGGGCTGTCCTGACCCTGATACTGGGGCAGAAAAATTCCGTCGTAGTCTACTAGCCGGATGGAACTGTCGAACTGGACCATGACGTTGCCGTGCTGCAGGTCGTTGTGGGCGATTTCGCGACTCAGAATGTCGCCCACAGCCCCCCGCCAGCGACGGGCGACCCGGTTCAGTTCACCGGGCTGTGTCAGCCGGTCCTTGACGTATTTGTCCAAAGGTTCGCCATTCACCCACTCCATCTTGACGATGGCATACCAGACGCCGCGTACCTTGATCCCTTTTTCATAGAAGTCAAACTCCACCAGTGGCGCAGGAAGGGTGTGGCTCAGGTAATTCGTCAGGTGACCGTAGCGATCCCGCTGGTCGATTACCTCGCGAGTGAAGCACCTGACTGCGTATTTTCGGCTCCCGCACACAACGGGGTATGCCGCCGCAAAGTTTCCTGAGTAGACCAAAGGCGTGCCCCGTTTCGGGTGCCGCACAACCTCACCCGCGGCCAAATCGGCAAGGTGCGGGTCTGCAAAGCATACCCTTGGGTTCTGTATCGCGTCGGTAAAGTCCGTAATCGCTGGCCAGGGCATACTTGTCGGGCACCTCCCGGTCTGCTCGCCTGTAAACTGGATTTCCCGGACTATTGGACCTTGACCGTCACCATCGTTGTGTCGTCATTGCGCATTTGACGTTCCTGACGCTTGACCCTAACCCACTCTGTCCACTGTTCCTCGGAATCCAGCAATAGCAGGGTCTCCCAGGGCTTTCCGCCGGCCTCATGCTCCCTAAGGGCCCACGAAGCCAGGGCGTCAGAGGCCAGCAGTATCACGTCGCCGGGCATGCACTCTCCCTCCAGGTGACTGACGCAAGACCATGCAGCCCCGTTGTTGGCCCGGTTGCTGCAAATCAGCGCCGGGGTGCTGTTGAACTGGCTGGATTCCTCCAAGGGAAAGGCCACTCCCAGGTCATTCCCGCGGACTACGAACATGCAGCAGTCGCCGACGGCTATAGCTCGCCAGGCCAGGGCATCGGGGTTTCCTGCAGCCCAGTCAATGGTCAATCCAAGGAACGTTGCCAGGGAACCTGCCCGCGTCTTGTTCACTCCGTGCCAAGGGAGGCGGCCCCAGGGCACAACGCCGTTCCACTGGCTTATGCACGGCTCCAGCCATTCCGCGAGGGCAGTATCGTCCAGTCTGTCAGGATCAATCGGGCGGGTAACCAGAGCCTCCGCCAGTATCCGGGCCCACGAACGAGCGAAGGCCGACTCGCTCGCACCGTCGCAGATTGCCAGCGTAGAGGGCCCTTCTTGAGCCAGCCTTATCCGGTAAGCGTCCTCGCACTCCTCCGGCCGGTTGCCGGCTTTGACTGTCTGAAAACTGCGGATGGTTAGCATCGCCATGGCCCTGGCCGCCTGTTGCAGAATGCCTAGTGCAGATTGGACGCGGCACGGGTGCCAATGTCCAGGAATTGCACCAGTGCCACGGCGTCGGCGTTGAACACATAACCCCGCGAGTTTTCGCTTACCGTCAGCTCCAGGTTAGCTGCCTGGTTGCGGCTGGCCTCCGGCAGTACGGAGGACATTCGAAACATCGACTGGGCGTATTCGTCCTGCGGAAGGAACTCCACGTTGTCGGGGTACTGGATGGGGTTGGCCGCGATGGCGGAGAGATGAACATTGAATAGCAGGGCGTTCCCGTCGCTGGTCTCCAGGCCGGTCAGCCTCTGGGCTTGCCCTTCCGGGTCTCCGTCGGTGGCCATGCCGTCGCTCACATTGATCACGATGGGCGGGAAAGAGTCGGGGTGCTCACCTACCCACCTTTCAATGGCGTCAGTCGCGACCTGAAGCGCTGTGAGCATTGGCGTACCATTCTCGGCATGCGGATTCAGCCAGATGGGCATCTGGCGTGTAACGTCCACCAACCCTCCGGCTCCGTCGCTTTCCTTGGCCTGTACTTCAACAGTGGTGGCGCATTCCACGACCTGGCTGATCAGGAGGAAAGGTTGATCAGTGCTGGTGCCGGGGAAACCTGTGGTGATTGTCGGATTCGCTCCCCGGTCAGTGTTGTACCCAAGTATTCCTATATGGAAGTAGTCGCGTATGCTTTCCCCCTGCGAGCATCGCTGGGAAATCGTATCGATTACCCGATTGATGGCTGCCGCGGCCTGGTCCATTTTGCGCTGACCCGGCTGTCCCGCCAGGGCTTCTTGCATTGACCCGGACTGGTCGATCAGGAACATGATGCAGGCCGGATTGGCCCGACTGATGTCGGCGGTATACGACATAGGTGTCCTCCGGTGAACTTTACGGTTTGACCGATATACACCCCAAAAGGGAATAGTACTATAGAATTGAAGATCCGTGGATGTCCGCCGACAGTTTCTTTATCACCCCACTCTGCATATGTACGGGTTCATTGGGTGCAAAGGAAATGCGACAGCAAGGTAGTCTGAACATATTGGTCTAAAGGTACCTTACAGCAATAGGCCATTTTTACGCCTGAGTCCCGTGGACTGTCCCACACTCGAGATTCGTCGTTTCCCGGAGGAACACCTCAGGTGGGCCCGGGTATCAGGGCCGGGATTGTCCGATGTCCCGAGAGACAGGAGTCCACGGCTGGATAACAGTGGCCCCGTCCCAATTGCCGGACTCCCGAGTCATCACCTCACTACGAAACAGCAGCACACTGACCCGGGGTTCAGTCCTGGAACCCTCCCCTGGCCCACGGACGGGAGCGGACCATTTCCCGGACCTCTTTCGGCGTTGTGACCGGTGCCAGGCAGCTGTTGCCCATGCAGGCATAAAGGGCCGCCTCATGGCGCAATGGGAACCCCAGCTCACAAATCTTCGTGGCATCCCGCTCGGCATCAAGGGGTTGAACGAGCCGGTGCGGAACATATGCCCGGAGAGCAGCCCGGTGGAGACGACGATATTCCGCGCGGGATGAGTCGCCAACCAGCACCAAGCTGATCGGCCCTTGGGTCAGCATGTCATGGGCTCGGCCCCAGGCGGAACCAGCAGGCAGGAACAGGGCCTCCTCGTCCTCCTCCATGCGACGCGATGTAGGCGCACCCAGGTAGCTCCGCCCAGGCACCACTGATTTGAACACCTTCAGGGCGGCCTCGGCCCGTTCTTTATGGGCAGAATCACCGGTCAGGTGTCCCAGGGCCAGCAGGGCCTCGGTCCAGTGGGAGTTTTCCAGCACAGGCCGCTCCCTGGGCAGCAGCCCCGCCTCGAAGGGCCGGGGCGGAGTGGTGTCGTAGCATCCGCCCTCCGGTGTGCTGAAGAGCTTACCTACGGTCTCTGCAATGCTGACCGCCCTGGCGAGGATTTCCGGCATACCGGTGGACTGGTACAGGGACAGACACGCACGCAGCAGGTGGACCTGGTCTGCCAGGACCGGCGAGGCATCCCTCGACACGCCGGCGCGGCGTTGCAGCCCCATCGAAGGGGACCAACTCTCCCGCCACAGTTTTTCCAGGATGTCTGATCCGATGTGGTGATAATTCCCGTCTCCAGTAACATTGGCCGCGAGGAGCAGGGCATGGGCCGCCAGCGCGTTCCAACCTGCGTAGTACGTTCGGTCTACCGGCGGCGGGGCCGAGGCGTCGCGGTCCTTCCACGACATCTGGTAGTAAGGCTCGTCGGCGTCCTGGCTGGCGAAAAACAGCCCGTTGGTGGAGTCGTACAACGTGGTCAGCAAATATCGCAGGGCCCCTTCCCCCGCCGACCTGTAATGACTCTTGCCTGTGGTCTGAAACGCCTCCAGGTAGGCCGTTGCCAGAGCGGCGTTGCTGACCAGCATCTTCTCGTAATGCGGCACCTTCCAGTCCCGGCTCACCGAGTAGCGGAAGAAACCGTCACTCTTGTTGTCGTAGATACCGTGCCACATCCCTTGCAGCGTGGCCTCCACCATCCTCAGGCACTCCCGGTCGCCTGTCCTTGCGTTGCGGGCGATGAGAAACTGAACGGCCTCCCACGGGGGTTGCTTGGGTTCTAGACCGAAACCGCCATACTTATCGTCATAGAGTTCCACCAGTTGTTTGAAAACCGCCTCCGATGACCCACCTACCTCTGCGCCCCTTCGCGATGATGATGGGCGCTCCGTGGCCCGCCCCTGTGGGGTGGCCGGTTCTCCGTTGGAGATGTTCTCCAGAAGGGCAACCATCTCGTCGGGAGGGGTATACGGTCTGCCCGCCAGGAACTCGCCGTCGCCGGTGAGGAACGCCACCGACGGGAAGCCACCCTGGTTGTAGCGCAGAGAAATGTCCGGCCGCTGGTCCACGTCGACCCGAACCGGTATGAACCTGGAATTAACCAGTTCTATTACCCTAGTGTCGGAGTACGAGGTCTCGTCCATGACATGGCACCAGTGACACCAGGTAGCGCCCAGGGTTAGCAGCACAGGCTTACCCTCGGACCTCGCCGACTCGAATGCCGCCTCGCTCCAGTTCTGCCAGTTGATCGAATCTGTCGTTTTTCGTTGAGTCATGCAGCCCTCCGCCTTAAGCAAAGCACCCGTGTCATTCTTCATCCCTTGGGTTCGGTGTGGGGTTCGTAAGCCTTCTTTCGTAGCAATTTTAGCGGCAGTTCGTCGATCTGCGGCCATTCCGAATTCTACTGACGCAGGACCCGGCTGGGCCAGGCCATAGGGACAAGGACTCTCATTCTTCGGACTGCTTTGGGACGCAAGATGCCCCATTCAACACCCATGACCGATTTACACTGCATCATGAAATGGCCTCGTTGTTAAAACATCCCAAATGCCATAGAATGCGGCCTCATATGAATTCTGGACGCAATAATATAGCCCAAATTACCGGTTTCCAACGTAAAGGGAGGAGATAGTGCCAGATTCATCGCAACCATTGCCGGATGTAGATACGTTACGTATCGCGATGGACCGTCTGGGTGTAGGGCAACTGGACGAGGCCTGGCTGGAACGGTTCGCCCTGGAGCTGCAGGGCCTGGTGGAAATGGGCCGCAGGCTGGAGGATCTAGATCTTCAGGGGGAGGAGCCGGCGAACATATTCATCAACACCGGGGAGATTGCCTGATGATCAGTCAAGACCTCACGCGACTCTCCATCGCCCAGGTTTCCGAGTTGATCAGGTCCTCCCAGGTTTCACCGGTGGACCTGGTGGACACCACGGTAGCTAGGATAGAAGAGTTGGACGGAACCATCAACGCCTACATTACCGTGATGGAGGGCCAGGCCCGGCAGGCCGCCCAGGAGGCGGAGCGACAGATCCGGGCCGGAGACTACCTTGGGCCGCTACACGGCATCCCCATCGGTCTGAAGGACATCATCGAGACCAGGGACGTGCTCACGACCAACGGCTCGAAGGTACACGCCAACAACGTCCCGAGCCTGGATGCCACACTCACGCAGCGGCTAACCGACTCCGGGGCCTTGATCGTCGGCAAGCACGGCTGCTACGAGTATGCTTGTTCCCCTCCCAACCCGCTCTACGGCCCCTCCAGCAATCCTTGGGACACCACCATGGACACCGGAGGCTCCAGCTCCGGGACGGGCGCCGCCATCGCCGCCTATATGTGCTACGGCGGCATCGGCACCGACACCGGCGGCTCCATCCGAAACCCCTCTGGCATTTGCGGGATTGTGGGACTGAAACAGACCTACGGCCGGGTCAGCCGGCGCGGGGTGTCCCCCCTTAGCTGGTCCCTCGACCATGCCGGACCAATGGCCAGGACCGTAGAGGACTGCGCCATCATCCTGCAGGCCATCGCGGGCCACGACCCCGGCGACCCGTCCACCGTGGACCTGCCCGTGCCCGACTACCGCCAAGCGCTCACCGGGGAGGTACGTGGACTGCGAGCCGGCGTCCCCCGGAACTACTTCTTCGACAATGTCCAACCGGAAGTGGAGCAGTCCGTCAGGCAGGCTATCAACGCTCTGGAAGGGGCTGGCATGATTCTGGAGGAAGTAACCATCCCCTACGGCGACTACATCATGCCGGCCTGGTGGACCGTCTTCTCCTCCGAGACTGCCGCCGTTCATGCATCGCTGATCCAGGAACGGGGCAGCGACTACGCCCAGGGGGTGCTGAACACGGTGGCGCCCGGGGCCTTTCTCAGCAGCAGCATGGTGTTCAAGGGCCAGCAGGCCCGACGGGTGATATCCCGCAGCATGAACGAGTTGCTGCAAAAGGTGGACGTTATTCTCACTCCGGCAGTGCCGAGAGTAGCCTGGTCGCTGGGCGGCATGAACGAGCTCGGCAATACCGTGGTGGAGGTCTTCAACAACATCGCCTATACGACCGCCGCGTTCAACCTGACAGGGCATCCGGCGATTTCGGTGCCTTGCGGCCTCAGCTCCGAGGGCCTGCCCATCGGGCTGCAGGTCGCCGGCAGGTCCTTCGACGAGGAGACTGTCCTACGCGTCGCTCACGTGTACGAGTCGCTGGGACCGAACCTTGAGGCCCCGGTCTGACGTCAGCGCGATGGCTATCCGCCCCTGCGACGGCCTCCGGGGCCTGGACGCTTCACTCCAGCGAGGAGACTTGCCAGAGGCGAAAATCGGTGTGGCATCCGTAGTCTCCGGCACTCAAGCCTGCCTGGCCCACCGAGGTAAAGCGCAAACCCCGTAACGCCGAGACCCGAATCCGAGACTTGAATACATTCAACGGATCATGGCACCCCAGGAGAAGGCGATGGACCTCGTAATACGCAACGTCAGGCTGATCGACGGTACAGGATCGCCCGCGCAGACCTCCGTGAGTCTGGAGGTATCCGACGGGAGGATAGCCTGGATCGGTGAGGAATCAGCCCGTGCCAGGGGTTCCCGTCATCAGGAGGACATTAACGGGCAGGGGCTGACCCTGATTCCGGGCCTGATTGACTGTCACGAGCACTTCACCGGCGACGGCGGCATGGACTCCATGGAACGCCTGCTAAACGACACTCCCGAAGAATTCACCCTCAAGGCAGTGGGGAACTGCCGTCGTGCGTTGATGTCGGGCGTCACCTCGGCCAGGGACGTCGGTGCCCGCCACGCCATCAATATCAATATTGCTAATCAGACCGCGGCCGGTGCTGTTCTAGGCCCACGCATCATCGCTTCGGGCGAGTGGTTCCAGTACCCAGGTACATGGCCCGCCGGACTAACCCGGACCACCGAAACGCCGGAACAACTGCTGGACGGCCTCCAGGACATGATTCGGAAAGGCGCCGGACTTCTCAAGATAGGCGCCACCGGGTTCAGGCCCAATGGGGAGCAGTTTGCCAGCATGCCCCGGGAAGCGCTGGATGTGGCGGTGCGGGCTTCCCACGAGGTGGGCCTAAAGCTGGCCGCCCACTGCCACGGCTTCGAGGGAACACGCCTGGCCGTCGAGGCCGGCGTCGATTCCATCGAGCACGCAACTTACACTGACCAAGCCACCGTCGAACTCATGGCGGAGAAGGGAACCTACATGGTACCCACCATGTCCACGTGGGACGCCAGGGAACGGCTGGCCACGCAGATGGGCTGGTCTCGGGACCAGATGGCAGATATTTACGACCGCAAGGAGAATTCCATCGCCAGTTTCAGGCGTGCGTTGCAGGCTGGCGTAGTTATCGCCACCGGCACAGACGCCGGGGGATCCCCCGCCCGTCACGGTTTTGTAGCCCGGGAGGTGGAATTGATGGTCGAGAACGGCATGACACCGCAACAGGCGCTGGAGGCTTCGACCCGTATCGCCGCGGAACTCCTGGGCATCCAGGAGCAGGCGGGAACAATCGAGGCGGGCAAGCAGGCCGACATGGTCCTGATAGATGGGGACCCATTGTCTGACCCCGCAGCCCTAAGGAATATCTGGGCGGTATTCCAGGGTGGCCGAAGAATTCGATAAGGGACATAGCGCCGGGACGTCAAGCGGTTCCCGGTAGCGAGATTAGTCTACTTTGGAGGTATGACCATGGCTTCTCCGGAACTGGAACGGGCCATTACCATGTTTCGAGATGGCAAGGCAGAGGCCCAGTCCCTGTCCACCGTCGAGGAGTTCCGCGTCTGGTACGAGCGGTTCGCCGAGCAGTTCGAGCTGCCTGAAGACGCGGTATTCGAGCAGGTGGGTGCGGGCGGAGTCTCCGCCGAGTGGATTTCCACCCCCGGCGTCGCTCAAGACAGGGTGGTCATGTATTTGCATGGCGGGGGATACATCATCGGTTCTATGCGCACCCACCGATCGCCCCTGTCCTACCTCTCGCGGGTATCCGACGCCCGGGTGCTGGGGCTCAACTACCGATTGGCACCGGAACACCCTTTCCCGGCGGCCGTAGAGGACTCAGTAGCAGCCTATCGTTGGTTGCTGGCAGAGGGCATCTCGCCGCAGCGGATCGTCATCGGGGGCGACTCCTGTGGTGGTGGTCTCACCATAGCCACCCTGGTCGCACTGAAGTATTTCGGCTATCCCATGCCCGCCGGGGGGATATCCCACTCCGGCTGGACTGACCTGGCCCACACCGGGGACGCCATCCAGACCAAGGCCGAGCTGGATCCGATCCTAGACTTTGAAATGCTTGAAGGCATGGCGACGGCCTACCTGGGCGACCGTGCCCGCACCACTCCCTTGGCGTCGCCTTACTACGCCGACCTGCGAGGACTGCCACCCCTGCTGGTACAGGTGGGAACCGCTGAGATTCTGCTGGACGACTCGCTCAGGTTCGCCGACCGGGCGAAAGAGGCCGGCGTCGACGTCACCCTGGAGGTGTGGGACGACATGCCACACGTCTGGCAGGCCTTCGCCTCCTTCCTGCCCGAGGCCAGGCAGGCCCTGGAAAGCTGCGGCGAGTTTGTCAAAAAGCATACCGGCTGAGCACATTGCCGGGCTCGGGTGGCGGCTAGTGTAATCAGCGGGCCGGTCGGATGGGGCCAGGCTAGACCAGCGCCACCGCCGTCACCTCGAAGAGCAACTCCGGGATCAGGCGATCCATCGGTCCGGGCCGACGAATGCGGTGCATCGATATCCCGGTCGCCGAGGGGAAGCTGTCGCCGAAGAACTTGCGGCGCACCTCGCCGACCCGGCGGTAGGCCGGCAGTCCGTTGGGGGGCACCCACTCGATGGTATTGACCACATCGTTCATGGAGTAGCCGGCCTCAGCCAGCACCCGCGCCAGGTTGGCGTAGGCCTGCTCGGCCTGGGCCACGATATCGAAGGGCGCTATCCCCGTGCCGGTTGTATGGTCGACCCCCGCTTGGGCCGACAGCTGCAGCATGCGCCCCTTCTTCACTCCGGGGAATTGGGTGGAGCAGGAATAGGTGGCTTCCCACCCAGGCACCCGTATCTCCTCCCGGGCGCCGCCCAGAACCGCCACAGCCTCGACCTCCACGTGCCCCTCGGGGCGCAACAGTCTGTTCACAGTTATGCCGGTGTTGGCAGAGTACTTGCCGTCGAAGAACTCCCGGCGAGCCTCCGCGGACCCGGCGTCGTACTGGAGCCAAGCCTGGGGTGAAACGTATTCAAGGGTCTTCACCACATCGGAGGGAGTCGCCCCGGCGGCCTGTAGCACGCTGCCCACTATGCCGTAGGTGAGCTCCATCTGCCGACCGGTGTCCTGCGGGAAAGATGGCTGCCCCTCCACCTCCTCGCTCCCGACAAAGCCCGAGGTCCACAGCGTGCCCCCTGCGATGACTCCGGGCACGTAGGTCAGGGCCCCATACCGGTCGTAGCCTGGATTGACCGCCCGCTTCTCTCCCTGCACCGCTACCGCGCTCACCTCCAGCAACGCGTCGGGACGCAGCAGCCGCTCTACGCAGACGCCCGTGGCGCCGACTGAAGTCCCACCCAGGAACTCGCGACGAATCGGGCCAGTGTCGCGATACTGGGGCAGGGCGGTTGGATCGATGTAATCGACAGTCTGCACCACGTTGTCAAAGGACATGCCGGCGGCATCCAGGATCACGGCCAGCTTTTCATAGATGACCCTGGTCTGGTCCACCAGGTCGCCCTTGCACACGACGGCGCCCAGGGCCGGGTCGTATTCACTGGCGGTCTGTCCAGCCAGGTAGAGAATACCGCCGCTTTCCGCTCCCAGGCAGAAAGTGTACCGGTGCAGGTCCAGCCAGGGAAATTTCTCCGGGTCGACTTCGATTATGTTCCTGGGCATGAACGCTCCGCTTCATTCTCCATCAAGAGAGACAGTTGGTGAGAGGGGTTCTCCCCACCCCGCTTACCTTTCGGCACGGGAAATTCAGCCGACGGCGCCAGAGGCCACCAGACGCCGGTATTCGTCCTCCGGCACCTGGAGCAGTTCCTGAAGCACCCACCGGTTGTGCTCGCCGAATGTGGGCGCGGCGCGGAGGTGGTCCACCCTGCACCCGTCGGTAGCCCAGGGGATGGACAGGACAGGCCGCACACCCGCCACCGGGTGCTCCACATCGGTGATAAATCCCCGCTCTCGCAGGTGCGGGTCGTCGAGCACCCCGGCACTGTCGGACACAGGGGCCGCCGGGACACCCGCCTCTTGCAGGGTGGCAACCACCTCTGCGGACTCCAGCCCGGCGGTCCACTCCAGCAGTAGCCCCTCCAGGGTGTCCTGGTTTTCCTGCCGGGCCGCCAAGGTTGCAAAGCGCGGGTCCTCCGCCCAGCCAGGATTGCCAGCGGCGCTCGCCAGGGCCCGGAATTGCTCGTCCGTCTCAACGGATAGAGCCACCCATTTGTCTTCTCCACGGCATCGCAAAACACCGTGGGGGGCTTTCCACGCGTGCCGGTTGCCGACCATCTCGTGCTCCTTGCCGGTAAGGGAGTACTCCATCACGGCTTCGGGAATCATGCCGGCAAGGGCCTCAGTCATTGATACCTCGATGAACTGGCCCTCACCGGTACGCGACCGGTAGTACAGCGCCTCAAGGATGGCCAGAACACCGTAGTAACCGCTAAAAGCGTCCGGTATCAACCCGCCCATTATCCGGGGGTGCGAGCCCGGATGTCCGGTGACTGCCGCCAGACCGCTGAACAGGTTAATCACGCTGTGAAATCCCGTCATGTCCTTGAAGGGGCCACTGCGGCCGAACGCTCCCAGCGACATGTAAATGATGTCGGGCCTCAGTCTCCGCACCGCTTCGTATCCCAGGCCCAAACGGTCCATCACCCCCGTGGCGTAGTTTTCCACCAGCACATCGCTGACAGCAACGATGCCCTTGGCAATTTCAAGGGCATCGGGACTGCTCAGGTCCAGGGAGCAACTCAGCTTATTGTTGTTCACCAAATTGAATCCGCCGCTGCGGTCTATTCCCGGCTCGCCGTCTGCGAAAGGAGGCCACACCCGGGTCGTAAACCGGGACTCGGTCTCCACCAGGATCACCTCCGCGCCCAACCAGCCGAGCGTCTGTGCGGTAACCGGAGCGGCTATCACCTGACCGAAATCGGCCACGCGAATACCCTGCAAAGGCACGCTTGCCCCGTTCACAGTCCTGCAGGCTCCGCATCCAGCACTTCGGACTCGCCCGGAATATGGCCCTCCAGGGACCGAGCGACATCCTCGGACCAGCCAAGCCAGTCCCTGAAGACCTCTGCAGTGTGCTGGCCGAGGCCGGGCGCGGGACTAAACGACTGCCAGGGGGTTGCATTCATGTGAATTGGGTACCCAGGAAGCTTGAACCTTCGCCCGCCGGGGCTGGTTAACTCTCGAAGAAATGCTCGTTCGTGGACGTGGGAAGACTCCATCATCTGGCCCACTGTGTACGCCGGAAAACAGGGAACGCCGCGTTTTTGCGCCAGATCGGCAATTTCCATGCCCGTGTGGGACATGGTCCACTCGAGCAGCAGGGGCTCCAGCGCGTCCCAATTCCTGGCACGCTCACGAGCCGTGGCAAACACCTGCAGTTCCGCCCAGTCAGGATTGCCTGCGGCCTCCATAAGACGCCGCCAATGGCCGTCGAGCACCGCCATGATGACCACGTAACCGTCCTTACACGGCATATATACGTTGGGCATCAAGGCGAAGCCCAGCAATTCCCGCTTCTTCGCCTCGTGGTAGGCGGCGTGGGCCAGCTCGTAAGGCATGACCGTCGCTACACCCTCCTGCAGCGAAAGATCAATCTCACATCCCTGGCCATTGAAACGTCGTCCCAGCAGCCCGGCAACACAGGCAGCCGCTCCCTGTACCGCCGTCATCAGCTCAGCCAGCGGAGTGTTAGCGGTTAGCGGTGGTTCAATTTCGGGATTCTGCACTCCGTCAGGGACCCCTGGGGTGGCAAAGGCCAATCCGCCGCCCGCCACGGCCGTCAACTCGTCGCCCAGGTGTGAGCTGTTTGGCCCCGAAAGGCCGAAGGGGGTGATGGCGCAAACGATGAGGCCGGGATTGAGACGCTCCAGCGCGCTGCGGCGGAGGCCTAGACCGTTGATGTCGCCGCTCTGCCCACCTACGACCAGGATGTCCGACGCGGCCACCAGCCCTCTGAAGGCTTCTCGCTGGGTTGGTTCCAGCAGGTCCAGCGTCGCGCCACGCTTGTTGGCATTCAGGTAAAGGAACATTCCGCTCCAGTCGGGGTTGGGCTTGCCATCCGGGAACGGGCCATGCCATCGATGCCGGTCCCCCTCCGGCGGCTCAACCTTCACCACGTCGGCCCCGGCGTCACCCAACAGCCGTGAGCAGAAGGACGCCGAGGCTGTCTCGGCATACTCCAGAACCCTAACACCGGCGAGTGCCGAGGCGGGTGCTGAGCCCGATTCCACCTCCGGGTTCACCCGCCTCCTTCGGCACACACCCGCTGAACCAGTTGCACCGTCGCGCTGGCCCGGTCAACCACCCGCTCACCTCGCTGGTTTTCGATCCACAGCTCACACTCGGCCACCACGGAATCTCGGCCCTCTTCGCCCAACCCGTGGAGCGCTGTCAGTACCCCGCCGCAGACCAGTGAATCGCCGGGATAGACCATTACCCGGTTGCGGAAGCTCAACTTGCGAAGAAAGGCTCCGGGGCCAGCCCAGTCCTGCACCTGCTGGGCCAGAAAGGCGCCCAGCATCTGCCCGTCCACAAAGGGACCAGGGAATCCCAGCTCTCGGGCCCGGTCCGCGTCGTAATGGACTCGGATAAAGTCCCAGGTGGCTGCGCCGTAGGCCATCATGCGAGGGAGGTCGATCTGTTTGCGCAGCGGTGTCAGCTCTTCGCCTACCGAGACATCCTCGCGGGACAGCACTGCGCGTCCCTCGCAGCTCAAACCGGCGGCTCCTGGCGGTAGAAAAGCGTCTCAGTATTGCGGGCCAGCAACTCGCCGTGCTGGTTATGATAGGTGGCCTGAATGACCTGATAGATGATGCTGCCGGAGCGCCCCGTACGCTCATATACGTCCTTGACCAGCCACCGGGCCGTTATCACATCATCGGGGTGGACCGGCTGGAAGAACTCGTACTCGTTGCCGGCGCGCAGCCCGGTCAGTTCTCCAAATACCCCTCTTCCCTCGAGGTCGCCCCGCTCGTTTATGTCGCCGTCCACGTATTGCCAGGTGTCACACACCAACGTCGGTGGCGCCACCACATCCCGCAGGCCATGCGCCACGGCCAGCTCACGGTCAGAGTACAATGGATTGAAGTCCCCTACGGCCAGCGCATACTGACGGAAGGCCGACCTTCCGATCTCGTCGGGTGCCTGAAACACCAATTCCTGACCGATAGTGGCCTTCAGCTGTTTCAGAAGGGAGTCTGCCATTACCTTCCCTTGAAATTCGGCTCACGCTTCTCTAGGAATGCGGCCAGTGCCTCCTTGTGGTCCTCGCTGGCCAGCGAAAGGACCTCCGCGTGGGCGGCCTCGGGGAGATGTTCCTCCAGCGATTGACCCAAACCCCGGTAGACCATCCCCTTGACCAGCCGGTTTGCCACCGGAGACTTGCCCGCGATCCTGGTGGCCAGGGACATGGTCTCTGCCTCCAGTTCCTCATACGGCACCAGGTGGCTCAGCACCCCCAGCCGCTCCGCATCGTTGGCATCCAACCAGTCGCCTGTGTACAGCAGCTCCAAGGCGCGGCTAACCCCCAGGGCACGCGGGTATAGCCAGGTTGCCCCCGTGTTCGACACCAGTCCCATCTGCAGGAAGGCGTTCATGAACCTGGAGTGCTCGCAGCCCACCCTGATATCGCAAGCGAGGGCGAAGTCGAACCCGTCCCCGATGGCCAGGCCGTTGACCATGGCGATGGTGGGCACCTCCATCTGATGCAGCTTCATCGTGATGCCCTGCGGCCCGGTGCGGATGAACTGGTAAATCTCGTTAGGTTCCATGTAACCCAGCAGCCGGTCGCCGCCCTGACGTTCCTCGTTGATGTCTGCGGAGGCGCAGAAAGCGCGGCCCGCGCCGGTAAGCACCAGCGCCCGCATTTCTTTGTCACCAGCCACGTCCTCTAGGGCAGCGTTCAACTCCCGGAACATCTGCCGGTTCAGCGCGTTAAGCTTTTCCGGCCGGTTGAGAGTAATCCGGGCAATGTGATCCTGCTTTTCAAAAATGATGGTCTCGTAGTTCAAGTCCTTCCATCCGGCCCTATATTGGTTGACGCGATGCTGGAGATTGATCCGGCGTCGCTCAGGGTCCATTTCGGTGAATGTCTCGCGGGTGGCGACCCGGCCCGCGTTCATCCTGTAATACCCGGGAATAAGTCGACCGGCAGGTGATTTCCTCGACTCTCGAGGCTGGCATTGTGCCTCCTGCCAGTCCGATGAATCCGGCTGAACGCAGCGTTCCAGGTGGTAACTCCGGCAGAGGTCTCACCAGCGAGGTTTCCCGCACTCTATGCGAACTGCGTAATTATAATCAGGAGAGCCTTGAACGGAAAATCCCCGCGCGGCAACGTCTCCCCTCATCGGGTGAATTCCGCCCACACCTCCGGCAGCCGGGCCCGGGCATCTGGGGGCAGAGGTCCCCTGGAGGCGAACTCGACGGCCTGTTCCAGGTGCTCCAGGCTCGAGTATCCCACCAGCACACTACCCACCCCGGAGTTTCCCAAGGCGAACCTCAACGATGCTTCGACGAGGCTGCTCACGTAGCCTTCCTGCTGCAAGAAGGCGAACCGGCTACCCCTAGCCTGGTCATCCCCGTAGTCGCGGCCTGAACCGATGGGTGCCACGGACGGCACGGCTACCGGATGCCTGTTAGCCTCCCCGCTCAGGGCACCCGCCGCCAGGACCCGGATCACCAGTACGCCCATATCGTTCCCGGAGGCTTTCCCAATGAGGTCTTCGTAATCTGGCATATCGAAGCCGGAGGGTACCGCCACTCCGGCGCTGGGGTTTACCAGGTTATACACCGACTGAATGGTGTCCAGTGCCCCCGAATCGATGACCCGTTGCAGATCTCCGGTATCACCAACAGCGGTCATCCCGCAGAACCTGATCTTTCCCTGCTGGCGCAGTTCGGTCAGCGCCCCCACAACCTCGCCCAGGACATCCTCGGGAGTGACCGACCCGCCCTGGGCTGTCGAGGAGACGGGATTATGGAGTTGCATGAGGTCGACCTGTTCCCGTTGAAGCCTGCGCAGACTTGCTTCAGCCGAGGCGATGACGTTGCCCTTGATCCGGCCGGGCTCTCGGGTGCCGACCCTGAACTTGGTGCCGACGTAGACATTCGCCGACAGCTCCTTGAGGACCCGGCCCAGGTTAATCTCCGATTGGCCGTCACCGTAGGAGGGGGCGGTGTCGAAGTAGTTGATTCCCAGTTCCATTGCCCTGGCGACGGCTTCTACCTGTTGTCCGTGTTCGCCACGGATCATCAGACCGCCGACATTACCGCAGCCAAACCCGATTTGCGACACGTTGATCCCTATACGGCCCAAAGGACGATATTCCATCGCAATTCCCCGCACGCCATTTCGCTCTTTGTTGATGATATTCCCCTGTCTCACCGTGAACAATAGTCACGCCTCACCTTAAGCCCTAGCGACCATCCGGCAGCTATACGAACCGCGACACATCGTCCCGCACTGGAATCCGGAGCGGTTGGCCCTAGCCACGTCCCTACGGGAGTAATTACCCGCCGGCCTGCTTGGAACATATAATTTGCTCTGGCCTGGAACAACTCGGCCCGGTGAATCGCCAGCAAGGAGCCAGTACCATGCAGCCAGCCGAACTCAACCTTACCACCTCTGTCACGGGACACCAGAGGTTCCTGTTCGTCAAACTCCCCGCAGGCCAACCGGACGTCGGCTTGGGAAAGGCCATGGGCCGCCTTGGCGACGGCATGGAGAACATGCACTTTGCGGATGGACCTGCTGCTGTTGAGACCTTTCGGAGGGGCCGGTTCCAGGTTCTACGCGCCGAGCCGGCCTTGAGCAGCGAGAGGGACCTACCGCATTCCGAGGTGACGGCGGCGGACGGCCTGATTCGGCTGGAGGCAGAGGATTCATCACCTCTTTTGAGGTACGAGGAAGGGCTGCGTTCGTTGTTGGAACGGGCCGGCGGCAGCGTGGAGACGCTGTCAGGTGTGCAGCGGCCGCGCAGCTATACCAGCCACGCCATGACGCAGTACGCCTACGCACGCGCCCAACAGCCGGGTCCCGGAAACGTTCATCCTATCGGTGTGGTCACTCCGATGAACAAGAGCAGTGAATGGTGGAACCTAGACTGGATGCACCGGGAAAGCTTCTTTTTGCCCCGCTATGACGCTCAGGAAAACCTGGTTGCCAAGGGACATGCCCTGGCAGCGGACGCCGGCATTGCCTGCATTACCCGACGCTTGGTTCACGCACCGGAGGGTTACGGAAAGGACGATAGCTACGACTTCGTGGGGTACTTCGAGTTTGCCGAGGAGAACGCTTCGACATTCAGCCAAGTGATGGCCGCGCTCCGGGACACCAACCAGAACCCTGAATGGGCCTACATCGCCGAAGGACCGGAGTGGTGGGGGCGCAGGGTCGCCGGTCCTTCGGCACTGTGGGAGGAATGACTCCCGGCTTTCAGTGTGTCCAGGGGTGGGCCCTGCCGCAGCCCTTTTGCCAGGGTCGACATGTCCTCGCCTTTTAGACCCCTCTACCTGACAGTCGCCACTACAGGGGCGCAGGCGTCGCACACTGCGAGGTAGGTTCCGGGAGCGACACTTTTCCCTTGGTCATTCGGGACCGGGTTTCGACATCCGAGCATGTCGCACTCGCGCATTTGCGGCCCGCCGTCAGGCTCCAGATTTCTCTCAACAGCCTTAATTGCGGCCTCCACCCCCATCGTCTCCACTGGAATTCGGAACAGTAGCTCCGGATCGTGCTCCGCCCCACTGCCCTTAGGGATGGCGTAGACATGCCCGGTTTCGTGGATGATCGCCACCCCAAGCCGTTCCCCGGACCGATTCAGAGTCCCGACACTGGTCTCAGTCGGATCGATTATTTCCAATTCCTCAATCAATCTTTCTATGCCTGCTTGTCTTGTGCGTGCGTTCACGTCGACACACCTCCTTGCGATATCCCCGTCAAGGGGCCCGGTTCTCTCAAGGGCAATTCCGACTCCTCGCTATTGGATTTCACCTGGGCTGAGCGTTCGACTCGCCCTACTTGATCCACAATTGCCGCTGTTCATTCTCCGAGTGGTGCTGCTGTGGATGTGCAGAGCGGCGGCTGTGGATAACGCTGGAATCATTAATCCGAAAAGTTTACAAAAGGCTCATAAGATGAAGCGCATATATTCCTATTTATTATACATATTATCTAGAGATTTTGCGAACCAGTGAGCGAATTGAAGAACTCTCCTTTCAGAGATGCAGAGAAACACCGTAATGAAGTCTGAAGAAAAGAGCTCCCTTGAGTGTGCCACGGTGGTGATTGCACCTCTGCAAGGTACGCCCCTTTTTGGGTGGCCCCTATCTCGGGGCGGGAACCCGGTACTCAACCAGACCTGACTAACTGTGCCGCTTTGCTTGGAGTTGTCAGAGGGCGCTGGAGAAAGGGAAGCGCAAGAAGTATCTGAGACATATGGCGGAAGTGCCTCCTGATTCCCCTAGAGCAGCGGGGAGGCACAGGGGTCCGGTATGGCGTTCCCATGCGCGGTTGGTGTTCGGGGCGGCAAAGGAGATGGAAGAGGTCCGCCTCGTCTCTCCTACCCGAATCGTCATTGCTATTCTGACGATTCGGATGAATCAGCCTGGACTGCCTCCTCCGTTTCCTCGACGGATTCCACCTGGATGAGCAATGCCGGCAGAATCGCAAGCAATGACAGGAAACCCGCTATGGTGAAGAGGTTCTGAAACACGGTCACTCCGGCCTCAATCAGGGGTGCTTCGGTCTCCTCGAAGGTCGCTCCAACGGTGACGTGGGCGGTCAGGCTGTAGAACCGCTCAATTCCCCAGGCGGAGAGGGCTGCCAGTCCCAGGGCCATCCCCACCATCCTTGACGCAGTGACCAGCGATGCAGCAGCGCCCCAGTAATGGCTGGGGGCTGCGCTCAAGGCGCTGACACTTATGGGAGGGATAACCAGTCCGAATCCCAGGCCCGTCACTGCCAGCGGCACGGTCAGCCTGAGTTCCGCCACCTCGGTGCCCCAACTGCTCATTATCAGTAGCCCGACTCCAATAAAGGCAAGCCCGGTGATGCACACCGGTCTCACTCCCGTCCAGCGCATGATGTAGCCTCCCACCACAGCGCCCACCGGAATAGCAGCCGTAAGCCGGACGAGGTGGAGGGCACTCTCCCAGGCCCCCTTTTCCATGACAGTGCTGGCCATGAGGGGCACGCTTACCAGGGAAATGATCAGCGCTACCCCAACCAGAAACTGCGCTATGTTGGCGGACAGGAACGCCTTTGAGCGATACAGAAAGGATGCCAGCAGGGGTTGGACTGTCCGCCTTTCCACCACGATCAAGAGCAGCACCAGCAGGACACCAACTCCCAGCAAGACGTACGGTACCAGGGACTCCCCCGAAAAGATGGCCCTTTGCGAAAGTCCCAAGGTGAGAACGGTTAGGGCCCCTCCCAGGGCTAGGGCGCCAATGTAGTCCATTTTGGCGGTGGGATTGGCAACGTTGGGCAAAACCGCAAGAAGCGCTATCAGTATGAAGCTTTGCGGAATGTCCAGCCAGAAAATCCACCGCCAGCCGATCCACTCAATGATGGCCCCGCCGTAGAGCGGGCCCAGAACGGACCCGGCTTCCGCAGAGGCAGCCACCAGTCCCAGTGCTATTCCCCGACGGTGAGGGGCGACAACTCCCACCGCCATGGCCAGCCCAATGGGGACTGTCGCCCCGCCGCCTATGGCCTGGAGCACCCGTGCTGACACAACCCATGGGAAGTCAGGGGCCACTGCCACCAGTCCCGACCCGATGGAAAAAAGCACCAGCGCTCCCTGGAACATCCTGACACGCCCATATACGTCGGAGAGGCGTCCAGCCAGGGGCATGGCCACGGTGTAGCTGACCAGGTACGCCGTAACGATCCAGGATGCCGTGTCCAGATCCGTCAACGGAATTTCCAGGTCCACCATTACGCTGGGAAGGGCCGCTACAACCACCGTCTGGTCCAGGGCGGTGGAAAACACACCCAGGCAAATGATGCCCAGGACGATCGACTCCGAGGAAGCAAGGGATGCGATGCGGTGTCCGGCTGCGTTCACTGCCGGTCGTCGGGTCCCGGCAACTGAATTTCAACGGCAACGTTCACGCCGGATATGTCCAGGAGGCGTTTCGTTTCCGGCCCGTCGTCGTTGAAGAGCCTGCCGGCTATTTGAAACTGGCGCAATGTATGCTCATCCTCATGGACCCAGAAAGAGAGCGTGACGTTGTGCCCTGAGTCCACGCCCGCTATCAGCTCGGACATTCCCTCAGACGCGATGTTTCCCTCTATGCGGAGGGTCGGTGTGTCTCCCACCGACTCCTGGCCGATCAGGGACACCTCAGTCATGACCGGCACCAATTGGCTGAGGGTTGCGCCGATTTGTCCGAAGTTAAATGGCACCTGCTCCAGGGGAAGAGGCGTCCACGGCGCACCCTCGGAAAACTTCATCAATGCTTCATCACCGACGGCCATCATTTCGATTTCGGCGAAACCAATGCCGGGCGCTACTACCTTTACCAGCATCCAGAAGCTGTCAGGTGATTTTACCGACCCCTCCAGGCTCTTGAATGTCGTCCCGAAGAATTTTGCTCCGGATTCCGTTTCGTCAACCATCGTGAAGGTGGCGGTGGTCATACCGGCCAGCTTTTGCTCCACGCTGGAAAGGAGCTCCTGCAGCTCCTCTTCGGGCGATGGCGTGGGAGTCGGCACCGGGGTGGCTGTCGGAGTCGGAGCGGGCGTGGGGGTGGAGGTGGGTATGGGCGCGCTCGTGGGTGCCTGCGTTGCGGTGGACTCGGGCTGTCGCGTCCCGGTGGCTTCCACTTGCGGCGATGCCGTTGGAGTTGGGTCCGATCCGCATGCCGCCAGGGCCACCAGCAGCAACGTTGCCGCCGCAGCAATAGGCGTCATCAGACGAAACTTCAGGAACGGGATCATCTCCCTTTCTCCGGGGACCTAAACTTGGTTGTGGAATCGCAGCAGAGTGGCCAACTACTCTGACCGTTGCGACTTATAGTTCAACCTTCGATCTTCGTCAAGACTTACCCCCAGGGTTGCCGTAGTAGCACAAGGGTCCTTTTCGATTCGGCGACGTAAATTCTACACCTTTCCAAGGGCGTGATCCTATCCGCCGTCCACGCCTCTTTTTCAGGCGGACGTTTTGGCATTCAAGCGCCGGTTATGTCGCAACCCTATAGGGCTGAGTCCGCTGATGCCACCATCACTGCCAATCGTCACGGGTGGCCATGGTGGCGAATCGGACCGGAGTCTCAATACCCATCAGGGACATTCAGCCCGGAGTCGCGGCGACGTGTTGGGCCATTCAATCTTCCCTGTTGCCGTCGGAAATAAGGCCACAGGCACACGTTTTCGGTATGTTGACACCGCTGGACACCTTCAGGCACAGACCCTGAAAACGCGGGATTTCGGGCAGGTAGACGCACCGTAAATTGCACGCCCGAATCTTATTGATACTGGCACCAAATTAATTTTCTTTATGAGTTACGAATAATAACTTTTACTATAGAAACTGTATCAAGCTTATGATAGACTCTGCGCGGAATGGACTACGTAGTATTCGTTATTCTGAATACGCATATATCAGATTCGTGCTGCAAGTACGCTGAACAGGGTGGGCTCGCAATGACCGGCTTCGAAAGCGAAACGCGAGCGGGGCCTTGGTCCCAGTTTGCCGGTGTGGGCTGGACGGTATCCGGCAGCCTGACTAGTTTCATCGTGATGCGGTCTTGGAGCATGAACCATACCGGGCTGTAGCACAGCGAAGTAGGCATATTGATAGGAGTTAAAACCTAACTAATCGACTAATTGGATTGGGGCTACCCTCGGTGGGAGAACGCATTTATTAAGTAATCGACGAAACCACTGAGGATAAGGAAACAACAATTTCAAAGGATGTCCTGTGAAATGGAAAGCGCAACCAGAAAGGTAATTTCACCGAAATCCCTCGTGACGGGAAGGGGTGTCATCGCTATCATCGCCATGGTTTTGGCGCTGATGGTTTCTACCATGTCGGCCCAGGCGGATGGCCACGGGACCGCAGAACTCAGCCTGAGCAAGACCGTGGCGCAGGCTGGCGACATCATAACAGTGGAGGGTTCCGGCTACCGCGTTGGCGGTGATGGCTCCTTCATCTACACCTCCACCATCACCATAGGCGGCATTCCTGTCGCCGGCGTGGTGAACGTGAATTCAGAAGGCGGCGAACCCCACCGCGGTAGAGTTACCGACTCAGGCTTGCACATAGCCGAGCATATCGACGTTGATTCCTCGAGTGGTTCGTTTACTGCTGACGTAGTGGTGCCCGACGGTCTGTCCCCGGGTGAACATTACCTGGTGGTGACGTCCTGCTGGGGCGGCGCCGATGACGCTTACCCTCAGGATGGGGTGATGCCGTGCGGCGCCCTTGGCCTCGGCGGTGGCGTCAACGACCAGGTGGGCGAGGCGCCCATCACGATCCTGGCTCCCTCGGCGCCGGATGGTGTGGCTACGGCGGAGTTGAGCCTGAGCGCCAGCGAGGCAGAACCCGGCGATGTCATCACGGTAGAAGGTTCCGGTTTCCGCGTTGGGGGTGACGGTTCATTCATCTACACCTCCACCATCACCGTTGGCGGAGTGCCCGTTGCCGGAGTGGTGAACGTGGATTCCGAGGGCGGCACACCGCACTACGGCAGAATTAGCGACTCGGGCTCGCACATTGCCGGGCACATTGATGTCGACTCCTCGGACGGTGCATTTACCGCCGATGTCGTGGTTCCGGAAGGACTAACCGCCGGTAAGCACTACGTCCAAGTCGTTTCCTGCTACGGCGGGCCAGACGACGCCTATCCGCAAGACGGTGTATTGCCGTGCGGTGCCCCAGGCTTGGGCGGCGGGGCCAATGACCGCGTTGCAAGGGCTCAGCTAGCTGACCTGCACCCAGTGGTTGTACCACATTCTATGTCAGGTCACCCGGGCGGAGGTGTATTTTGCCTTCCTGCATCCCGGTCAGATACTGACTGCCGCGACTGCCACAGCCATGTCATCCGTCTCACCTTCGACAGGACCGGGGCCTGCTAACCATCCTGGTGGGTTGGGAGCGCCCGGCGCATTACCTGCTCCAGGGATCGGCTTGGCGATATAATTACTGGCAACCTTTGTCTTTCCTAGCATCCATACAGTAGCGCAGGACTGGCGTAATGCTGCAAGTGCGGCTGGCTATCCCCGAGGACCGCGACGAAGCTCTCCGGCTGGTTCGCTGCCTTTTGGTCGAACTGGGCGGCAATCCAGCTCCCGCGTTGGAGCTGCATGGGGTGTTTGACGTGCTGGTTAAAGGCGATACTGGATTCGTGGTGGTCGGGGAGGTCAACGGCGCCGTCAGGGCAGTTTGCACAGCATCGTTCCAGCAGGCGCTCCGTACCGCCGGGCGGTACTGCATCCTCCAGGAAATGTATGTTGAGCCGGAATCGCGCGGCTCGGGCGTTGGCAGGGCCGTGCTCGAGTTCGTCCTTCGGCATGCCGTGGCCCGCGGATGTCAGGTCGTGGAGCTGGGGACCCCCAGGGTTGGCGACCGGCAGATCGGGTTCTACGAGAGCGCAGGTTTCGAAAACGTTGGAGCCCGAATGCGCTGGCAGACTTCGCAGAACAGGTACAGGTAGTCTGTCTACTGGTACCTTTGGCGGGGCATTTTCCGGACGGGAATGAGAAACTAATGAACGCAATAGAGACTTGGGCGGAAATGGTGAGAGTGGAGCACGAGCAGTCGGACCGCAAGCGGGGAGAGCGGCCGGCCGATCACTGGACAGATTATGCCCGGTATTTCAAGGACGATCCGCGCCGCCAGGGCGACCCGTTGGTGGAAGCCTTGCGGCCCCGCCTGACGACGGACGATGTGCTGCTGGATGTTGGAGCGGGGGGTGGCCGGTTGGCGTTGCCGCTGGCGCTGTCGTGCAGATCGGTGATGGCGGTGGAACCGTCGCCCAGCATGTGCGACGTGCTCAGGGAGACTGCCGATGAGTACCGAATCAGTAACGTCTCTATCACCCGGTCCGGGTGGCTGGAGGCGGCGGTGGATTCCGCCGACGTGGTGCTGTGCAGCCACGTGGTCTACGTGGTGGAGGATATCGCCGCCTTCGTTCGGAAGCTGAATTCTCACGCCCGGCGGCTGGTGCTTTGCGTGTTGTTCCAGTCGCCGCCGCAGGCGCAGATCTATGGGCTATGGGAACGGGTGCATGACGAGCCTCGCCATCCCCTGCCCTGCCTGCCCCAGTTTTTGCCTGTCCTCCGGGAGCTGGGGATAAACGCCAAAGTCACCGAGATTGGCGGCCAGGGCCCCAGGGGGTTCGACAGCCTCCTGGAGGCTCGGACCCTGATCGCCCGCAGACTTTACGTATCGCCTGGCACGTCCGAAATGGAACGCCTGGAGCGGGCCCTCGATGAGTCGCTGTTCGAGGAAGACGGCTTGTGGCAGGTGCGAGGCACGCCGCCCGTTCGTCCCTGCTTGGTGGAGTGGGAGACTTCAGCGGCTTAGCCGACAGCCGGCGGTCATCGGAGCACCGGGGCAGCCCCATCGACGGCATTCGGCAGCGGCTAGCGCCCTCGCTATCATTAAGACGCTGGCGGTGAATACCAAGCTAATTTCAGAAGTTGAAGGGAGTCCAGGGCTGGTGCTGCACCGCGAACATGTGCTCGGCGCGGTGCAGACTGCCACGGGTGTGTTCCTCCGCCAGTCTGGTACCGGCCATGGTGGTGAAGCTGGCCGTACCGAGATATACGGACGCCAGCGCGGCGACATCTATAGTCAGGTCTGGCGATGTGTCCGTGGTGCGGCAGACAGCCCCCTCAGGGCCACCCTCCAGCAGGAACCGCTGGTTATTCCACGGGCACATGTCATCCCGCACATCGATGGAAATCCTGTCGGTCTGCGCATAGCGTCTCTGTTCCAGGGCGGCGGCGGCGTCCACAACGCGTAGCCACACTCCGTCGCGCAGGGTGCGTTGCAGTTGGCGGGGGTCCGCCAGCATCCAGGGCAGCGGATCGTCCAGTGGCCGTTTGATGGCCTGGGTCTCACCCATCAGGTCGATGTCGAAGCAGAATCTCCAGAGAGCCGCTGCGGCTTGGCCGGTGGTAGCCATCAGCTCGTTTACCGTGATGGTCGGGCGGTTGGATCGGTACGCCACATATCCCTCCAGGCTGCCACGCTCCTCGTATGCGGCGTAGAACAGCCCACCGCGGCCACGGCCGCTGGCGCGGGGGTATGGGTCGAGGGCATCGGGAGCAAGGGCCTCCTCCTCCCACTTGTGCAACGGCTTGGGAAAAACCCCCGGACGTCCTGCGGTGCTCCGCTCGTATACCTCGGGTAGTATTGAAGCGATCTCGTCCGGCTCTATGAAAAACACTCTCCCCGTGGTCTCATGTGGATGAGCGTAGGCATTGTAGGGACGTTCGATCCTCCAGCTCTCGTGCATGGTTCCCACCCCGTAGCCGAAACGCCCGTAGATACCGCTCTCGGAGGCGAACAGGGCAGCCAGGGGCTCTCCCCACTGGTGGATGTCCTCGATCTGCCGCAGCATCATCCTGGACATTACGCCCTGGCGTGTGTGGGTGGGCTGCACCGCCACATTTGCCACACCACCAACTGCTATAGAGCCACCGGGGATGGACATTTCCAGCCGGTGAGACTGGCAGCCACCGATGATTTTCGTCCCTTCGAATACGGCAAGGGACCGGGCCAGATCAAAGTGGGGACGCAGGTCGTCCGGTTCATGGTCCAGGCGGTTGCTGTGGGCCCTAGACTCGGCCCGCAACCACTGTAGAAACTCACTATCGGCAATGGGTCTGAGCTCCTGTTCCGGCATCGGATGTGCTCTCCAACTGCATCTTGCTGTTAAGCAGTATACTGGATTTTTCAGGGGCTCCACGACACCGGAGATGAAGCCGGGCTTCAGGCTCCTTGTCGCGGTGGAACGTTGGTATGTTTCCATTGACAGTATTTGACGTAAATGGTTTATTTAACATTGTTTAATGCCATGTTGCTGAAATTGGGGTGTATTGTGCAATTACCTACTTGGAGATTGATAGTTCTGATCGGGCTGCTGATAGTACCGGTATTGCTGGCGTTGGCTTGTGGGTCGGATGAGGAATCCACGGAAGCTCCCGCCCCGGCGACCACGGCACCCGCGGCGACCGAGCCTCCGGCACCCACCGCCGCGCCGGCGGACACGGACGGACCGTTTGTCATCGGCGTGATGGAATCCATTACCGGCCCGGGCGAGACCTACGGAAACGTGGCGGTACAGGCCAAGCAGATGGCCGTGGATGAGATCAACGCGGCCGGGGGGATCAACGGACGTGAGCTGAAGCTTATCGTCGAGGACTCCAAATGCGCCGCCCAGGACGCCATCACGGCCTACAACAAGCTGACCGATGTGGACGGGGTAAAGATTATCCTGGGAACGTCCTGCAGCGGCGCGATGCTGGGCGCGGCTCCGCTGGCCGAGGCCGATGGGGTTGTGCTGTTCTCCGGCCTAGCCACCAACCCTGACATTGCCAACGCGGGGGACTATATATTCCGCACCGCGATGAGCGACCAGCAGTTGGGGATCGACACCGGCAACGTCATGTGGGCCGACGGCGTGCGTACTGTGGCGACCATCACCGAAGCCACCGATTACGCCGAGGGGGTGCGGCGGACCTCCGTCGAGCAGTTCCAGAAGCTGGGCGGCTCGGTAGTTGCGGAAGAACGCTACGCCTCGGACATTACTGACTTCAGGACACAGCTCACCAAGCTGCTGGGGGCCAACCCCGACGCGATACACATCGCCTCGCAGTCGGAGTTCACCGGGGGCACCGTCATCAAGCAACTGGATGAGCTGGGCTACGACGGGCCCATCTACTCTGAGATCGTGCCGGTGGGCACGACGGCGCTGGAAATAGCTGGCGACGCCGCCACCGGCCTGAAGGCCATCATTGCTGACATTGACCCGGCCAACGCAAAAGGGCAGGAGGTGCTGTCCAACTTCAGGGATCGCTACGACTACCTGACACTGCCCTGGTATCTCGGCTCGGCCTACGACGACGTCTACATCGCCGCCGAGTGTCTCAGTCAGACCAACGACGACCAGGACGCCGATGGCTTCCGGGACTGCCTGTACGAGATAACCTGGAGCGGTGCAATAGGCGATAACTACAGTTTCGATGCCATGGGTGAGGTGGTTGGTCTGTCCAACCTGGTTATCGAGGTGCTGCCCACCTCCGAGCGCACCGAGGACAACCAGGGATACCGGGTGCTGGGTCCGGCGCTGAGCGAGTCTGCCGCCATGGAGGCTACGACCAGCGAACCTTTCGTAATCGGTGCGATGGACGCCCTGACCGGGGTGGCCGAGTCCTACGGCAACCCGATCCAGCAGGCTAAGTTGCTGGCCATGGAGGAGATCAACGCTGCCGGCGGCATCAACGGCCGCATGCTCGAGATCATTTTCGAAGATTCAAAGTGCGCCGCCGCCGACTCCATCACCGCCTACAACAAGCTGACCGATGTGGACGGGGTGAAGATCATTCTGGGCACGACTTGCAGCGGCTCTATGCTGGGCGCGGCACCGCTGGCTCAGCAGGAAGGCGTGATCATGCTCTCCGCGTCGGCTACCAGCCCGGACATCGCCGCGGCGGGAGACTACATTTTCCGCACGGCGATTAACGACATGCAGCTCGGCATCGACATTGGCAACACCATGTGGGTGGACGGAATTCGGACCATCGCCACTATCACCGAGTCCACCGACTACGCCGAAGGTGCACGCCGCACGTCCGTAGCCCGCTTCGAGGAACTGGGCGGTACCGTCGTAACTGCGGAGGCATACTCAACCGACGTAATTGACTTCCGCAGCCAGCTCACCAAGCTGATCAACTCGAGCCCCGACGCCATCCTTCTGACCTCGCAGGGCGAGGTCTCCGGCGGTACCATCGTAAAGCAGGCCCGGGAATTGGGCTACGAGGGGCCCATGTATTCTGAGGTCGTGCCAACCCAGCCGGACGCCCTGAGCATCGCGGGCGAGGCCGCCACGGGCCTGAAGGCCGTGGTGCCGGACGAGGAACTATCGACCACCACGGGCACCAGCTTCCTGACCAACTTCCAGCAGCGATTTGACTATGTGGCCCCTCTGCCCTGGTTCCAGGGGTCAGCGTACGATGACGTTTACATCGCTGCCGAGTGCCTGCGGCAGACCGGGGACGATCAGGATGCAGACGGGTTCCGCGATTGCCTGAATGAGCTGTCATTCAGTGGCGCCATCGGCGATAACTACTCCTTCGATTCCAACGGCGATGTGGCGGGACTGTCCAATGTCGTTGTCGTGGTATTGCCCGTGGCTGAACGCACGGAGGAGAATTTGGGTAAGAGGAACCTTGGTCCCGCGCCCACTCCCTAGTCCCTGGGCGCAAAGCTATTCTCTCAAAACTCCCCTCTCCCTCTGGGAGAGAATTAGGCTAAGGGTAGGGTGGGGTTGTTCTCCACTCCCTTAAAGGAATGGCTGGCGCCAACGCGACTTGCCTTGTGTAAATGGGCATGACTTGTTAGACACTCTCTACTTCTGCCGTCGTGGACTAAGGGAAGGGTAGAATTGGGCCAGATTCTTGTGACGAGGTGAGGCAGTGCTTGCCTGGCGCAGGCGCGGTGGCGGATGTTGGCCGATGGCCTGGAACAGGTGCACGAGTGCGGTTTGGGGAGATCCCGGGCAATGGCGCCTTGCAGCGCTTTCGTGTTGCCTGTTAGTGCTCCGTACCCTTGGGATACTGGATTGCATATTGGCCGGTGAAGCATTTTTAGCGCATGTATTCCGGAGGAACTCGGAGTCTACGTGGAGTTCACACGGGGAAGGAGTACTGCTGCCTTGCCAGGGCGTGGACTTTCCTGTGGCCCCTGCGAACTGCCGTGTAAGGTCCAAGAGGGCGCCAAGATAGGAGGAATCCGCAGTCCGATGCAAGTGAGCAAGGCATTCCCCGCCTGTTCAATGGGCGTCCTTCTTGTGGTTTTTCTTGCCAGCACCTTGTCCTGCTCGAAGTCCGAGCCTCCGGTCACTGAGTCTTTGCCGTGGGTTGCCCCCGCTGCCACCCAAATCCCTCCGGGAGATGAACTCCTTTACCGGGCCGTCACCTCTAATGACGTCACAGAGGCCCGGCGGCTCTTGGAGTCCGGCGCGGATCCGAATATGGTGCCTTGGGGAAAGGATCCTGCTCTGATTGAGGCAGTTCGGTCAGACAATTCCGAGATGGTGCAGTTACTCTTGGAGGCCGGTGCCGATATCCACGCACATGATATTTGGAAGAATTCGGCCCTGATGGCGGCACTTGAGTTCGGCAATCTCGACATAATCGAGGCCCTCTTGGAGGCGAGTGCCGAGCCCGATGAGGCAACCATGAATTACCACTTCAATCCCAGATGGTTAAGTGATCATCAAAGCCGTGACCTTTTGAGAGTTCTTTTGGAAGGTGGCATGTCCCCTGATATAGGCATTTTTGGGGGGGACCCCCTATTGCTGGAAGCGGTCAATGCTCAAGAGCCAGTCCTGGTGCAGATGCTGCTGGATGCGGGTGCGGATCCGAATGTTGCAGATGGATTCGGAAGGTCGGCCCTGGTTCGAGCCGTTAGCTATGAGCATGTTTTTCGTTTGGACTTACCGGCGGTAGAACAAATATCCTATCCCAATATTCTGGAGCGGCAGGAGGACTTCCGACTCTTTGCGTATGCTGCCACGCCACGGGCGAGAAACAGAATCCCAGAAGCCATAAGCAACGGCGGTAGTGCCAATTCTGCTCTGATCATCGCGCTGGCGATACGGGACGGCCCACATGCGGACTTGCGTTCCGAGTTCGATGTCGACGAGGCCGTTCCGGTGCTGTTGGAACTCGGCGCTGATCCCGGTGGGCTTCTCATCACGGCAGCCAGGCGGGGGGACGGGCTTATTTTCAATGGACTTCTGGAACTTGGGGCTAACCCTTATCGTTTGTTTCAGGTGGAAACTGTCGGAGGTGACACTGATATAGTCCAAGCTCTTCTTGATGCCGGTGCAGAACCGGGCGACGCCCTGGCAAGGGCTGTAGCTCCGGTTGACGAAGGGTTCGCCGATGGACCAGCTTCCGGGAGAATCGGTGCCCCTGATGCCAATCTCCGGATGGTGGAGAGGCTACTACAGGCCGGTGCCGACCCCGGCGCATCTGGACCGGACGGCCGTTTACCATTGGTGGAGGCCATCTTTCACTATCAGTTTGAAATAGCGGAACTATTGATTGATTCCGGCGTCGACCTACCAGCGAAGGTCACAGGTAGTGGCCTTGAACTGCTACTTTCCTCCGGGATAGTATCAGTGGGAGATGGATCCCTTAAGGCCGGTGACCAGTGGGGGCAATTTGTGGCTGACAGTGCGTTCGCCAGTGCAGATCTCGCTTCCGGGCTGGGCAGAGGCTTTGCGGATTCATTCTCCGGTTTGACCGCCGTAGGCACAGGTATGGGCACAGGAGTCGGGGTTGGAGTCGGAGGAGGAGTTGGTGGCATAATCGGAGTCTTCGATTAATTCTTATGCGTGTAGGTCCACGACTGGTTGCGATGTCGGCACTGAGCGACATCCCATCAAAGTCACTGCGAACGCCGCTTGCTGAAGCTGCGACTGCAGAACTAATACCATGCGAATGGGCCGGTTTCGAGCTGGGGCCGGCCAACGGGCTTCATGCTAATATCGCATGGTTCCCTGTCTAGAATCTGCCTCTAGGGTAACGATTTGCTGGGCCAATCCACTGGCGAAGACCGCTTTCTCTCTTTAACCCACTTCTCCGCAGCCCGTTGGCTGGCCGTCGTCCTCACCCTTGTCGCCGTAGCCTACGTTGGCTGGAAGGTCAGTGAGTCGCCGACGCAATCAGTTCAATTCGCTTTCAACGGGCTCTCAGTTGGCGCGGTATATGCCCTTTTGGCCATGGGCTTTACGCTGGTGTACAGCACCGTCTGGTTCTTCGACCTCTATTACGGGGCTGCCGCCGCCATCGGGGCCTACGGTGTCTTTTATCTCAGGTCCTCGGAGGCGCTGGGCGGTCGCTACGAGGTCAACGAAATGGCGGTCAACGTCGGGTTCGCCGTGGTTACTGCTGGAGTTGTAACCTGGGTCCTGCACACTGGACTTGTGTCCCGGCTCCGTACGCGCTTGGGTGCTAGAGTGCCTGTGGCGTTGTCGGCTCTGGCCGGCGGGGCGGCAGGCGCCTACATGGGCTTCGTGTTGACCTTGCCAGCGAGCCTGAACGTCCTGTTCGCTCCGGTTGTGGGGGCAGCAGTGATGCTGATTGCCTGCCTCGCATTAAAGCGGAGCTCCAGGTTCTTTCCCGCTGGTGCCCGCGGCCTGGCGGTGCAAGTCGCCATTGTCGTTGTCTCCGCCGCACTCGGAGCCTGGTGTGGATACCTGGTCTCCGGAGAGCCGGGATCGAAGCTGTACCTGGGTTGGGCCGTCTCGTGTTTGCTGGCCGGTGTGGTCGGGCTCGCTCTTTACCGTGGACTCTACGTGTACATGCGGCAGCGGTCGAGGTCCCCGCTTATCATGCTGGTGGCTTCCCTGGGCATTCTGCTGGCCATTACGGCCGCCACCACCATCGTCTTTCAGAGCGCACCCCGTCCTCTGCCTGATGCCTTTGGCAGCGCCCCCTGGACCGTTGGGGGTGCCAACATCAAGGGGTTCAACGTCTTTACCATTGCAGTGGCTCTCGCGGGTTTCGTAGGACTCTTGCTGCTATTGAGAATGACAGCTTTCGGTAAGGCGGTGCGGGCCATCGGTGACGACGAAGAGGTGTCCAGAGTGGTGGGGATAAACACTACCGTCATCATTGCCGCGGTATTCTTCATCGGCGCTATGTTCGCTGCCATGGCCGGCATACTCAGCGGACACGACACGGCGATTCAGCCCCGCATGGGGCTGCTCCTGCTGCTCAAGGGCTGGATCGCTTCCGTAGTTGGTGGACTGGGAAATCTGTACGGGGCCATCGTCGGTGGATTCGCGCTTGGCATGATCGAGCAGTTCGGTATCTGGGACCTGGCCGGTGAATGGAAGGACGTAATTTCCTTCGTCCTGCTGATCCTGTTCCTTTCGTTTTGGCCCAGGGGCCTGATACCCAGGCGATAGGAGGCGTCGTCTCGCGGCATGCGGTTGAGCGTCACAAGACTGGCGGATAGCGTCCGGGTGGCTCGGGAACCCGGCCATCTGCTGACATTCGCGCGCAGCAACATCGAGCTGTGGGCCAACTTGCTCATTCTGTCTTGGGGCATCGGTTTCATGGTCTGGCAGGGAGCCGGGTTTGCCATCACCATCGCTACCGTGTTCGGCATCTGGGCGATACTTGCCATTAGCCTGAACCTGGTGGTGGGGTTCACCGGTCTGCTGTCGGTGGGGCACATTGGATTCTTTGGCATTGGCGCCTACACAGTGGCCATCCTTACGTCCAACGCTCCCTACGAGCAGCTTCGCACGGAGGCCATTCCCACCTTCGGGTGGCCGTTCTTCGCCGCACTGCCAGTGGGCGTGGTGCTGGCGGGGCTGGTAGCCCTGGTGGTGGGCGTCGTGTTCAACCGGTTCAGGGACGATATTTTTGTTCTGGTCTCCTTCGGTTTCACCATTATCTCGTTTAACGTGTTCCTGAACTGGCGCAGCGTGACGCGGGGCGCCTTCGGCATCCACGAGATAGCCCGCCCTGTGGTGGGCTCGAGGGTCCTGACGGGGGAGCTGGAGTTCCTGGGGCTGGTGATGGGATTCCTGGCCATCGTGTTGGGAATTTCCTGGTTCATCGTGACCTCCTCATTTGGCAGAGTGCTGACTGCCATCCGGGAGGACGAGCAGGCCATTGAGGTGTTCGGCTACCAGGTGAGGCACTACAAGCTCGCGGTCTGGACCATCTCGGCCATGATGGCCGGTCTGGCCGGAGGGCTCTTTGCCAGCTGGACGACCTTCGTCGACCCCAACTCCTTCATCCTGCTGGAATCGATGCTGCTGGTGGCCATCGTGATCCTTGGCGGGCTGGCCACCATCTGGGGCTCCCTGCTCGGCGCAATGGCGTTCGTATTGCTCGAAGAGGGCATGCGTTTCATACCTTTCCTGCCGACGGAGTTTGTGGGACAGGCACGGCTGGTGGTGTTGGGGGTGCTGCTGGTGCTCCTGATGTTGTTCCGTCCGCAGGGACTTGCGGGGAGGTTCCGCCTATGAGCGCTGACAAGAGCGAGGCGGGCCTCCGCCCCGCCATCGAGACCGTCGACGTTTCCAAGCTCTTCGCGGGCGTTCGGGCGGTGGACGAACTGTCGATTACCATACCCAGGGAGGGAATGACCAGCATCGTTGGCCCCAACGGTTCCGGAAAATCGACCCTGATAAACCTACTGAGTGGAGTCCTGCCCCTGGACGGCGGGATGGTGATAATCGACGGAGAGGGAATGCAGATCGTCCGTGCTTACGAGAATCCCGACCACAGCCTGACCCGCACCTTCCAGGAAGTCCGGCTGTTTGAACAAATCACGGTCTGGGACAACATCATGGTGGTGCTGACCGCCCGGGGCCTGTTGCCCGCACTTCTGGAAAGAGTGCGACCTCACCACCGCCAGAAGACGCAGGGCATCCTCGAAACGGTGGGACTGTGGGACAAGC
Source organism: Dehalococcoidia bacterium (assembly GCA_965208825.1). GTDB lineage: Bacteria > Chloroflexota > Dehalococcoidia > Lucifugimonadales > UBA3495 > VXOI01. The sequence continues at coordinate 670,651 of CBDBPP010000005.1, read as the reverse complement.
GGCAGGAACTGGCGATGAACCTGTCGTACGGCCAGCGCAAGCTGCTTGAGATCGGCAGAGCGATGGCGATGGACGTCAACACCTATCTGTTCGACGAGCCGTTCGCCGGCCTGTTTCCCAGGATGCTTGAGCGGGTGCTCGCAATTCTGAAGCAGATGCGGGAGGATGGCTACAAGATCATTTTCGTTTCGCACAACATGGACATTGTGCGGGAGATGTCGGACCACCTGATAGTGCTGGACAGCGGGCGATTGCTGGGAGAGGGATGGCCTGACGAGGTCCTGAGCCGCCAGGAGGTGATCGAGGCTTACCTGGGAGCGTGAGGGGGCCCCGCCCTCGCGCCTGACCCATTGGAAGAGTTGGAACGTCTGACCATTTGCCGCCATCCAAAGACACGAGAAATAGATATGGCCGTAAGCGCAAATACCAAAACCGAACACTACATTCCCGAAAACAGCTTGCTGGCGCTGACCGATGTTTCGGTCAGATATGGCGTGGTGACGGCCCTGAGCGAAGTGTCGCTGGGCGTGGCGCGCGGAGAACTGGTGGCTCTGTTGGGTCCCAACGGCGCCGGGAAGTCCACGGTGCTCAAGGCGATCATGGGGCTGGCCCCCGTGGTGGCGGGCCGGGTCTGGTGGCGGCAGGAGCCACTGGTAGCGGCGACCCACGAGATCGTCAAGGAGGGCATTTCCTTCGTGCCCCAGGGACGACGGGTATTTACTCACTTGACCATCGCCGAGAACTTGGAGATGGGTTGCCTGCACCTCGGGGACCGTTTGGAGAAGCAGAGGCGTCTGGACTCGGTGATGGAACTGTTTCCGGTGCTATACGAGAAGCGCAGGGACCTGGGCAGCCAGATGTCGGGCGGTCAGCAGCAAATGCTCGCCCTCGGCAGAGGACTGATGGCCAACCCCGACGTGTTGCTGCTCGACGAGCCGACCTTGGGGCTGGCCCCCATTATCGTAAGGGAGGTCTTCGACAAGGTATCGCAGATCAACGATACTCTGGGCACCACGATCATGGTTGTTGAGCACAACATCCGGGGCGTACTGGGCATCGCGGACCGAGGCTACGTGCTGGACAAGGGCCGGGTGGTATTTGAAGGCTCTCCCACCCACATTAGGGAAAGCGACATCCTGACCCGTGTATTCCTCGGCGAGGTCGGCGACGATGAGGATGACGGTTAGGCTCTTCCGCCTACCCCCTCATTCCCACCCTAACCCCTGGTTACCGCAAAGGCAGTAATCTTCAGGTCATGGCACGGACGTCTCGAGTATCAGACTCGGGACGCAGCCCGACACTCATCGTTGCTTGACACGCCCTTGGTGGCGTGTTTTTCTGTGGCGAGGCACGAGAAATGCAGCAATTGTTCAGGGGAGGTCATTCATGGCAGATAGACTGGTCGGAGTGGCCGTGAGCGGCGCCACCATACAGGCGATACAAACGATGATTGTTCGGGCGGAGGAACTGGGGATACACGCAGCATGGATGACCACCGGGGGAGCCCGCCCCGACAGCATCACTGCTTTCGCTGCCTCCGCCGGGCTTACCGAGCGCATCAAACTTGGCACGTCCATTGTTCCCACCTACCCGCGTCACCCGCTGGTGATGGCGCAGCAGGCGCAGATCGTGGCGCAGCTCGCCCCCGGCCGGTTCCGTCTCGGCGTCGGGCCCAGCCACCGTCCCACCATCGAGGCGATGGGCATCGAGTTCAACGCTCCGCTGGGGCACCTGCGAGAGTACCTGCAGATCCTGAAGGCTATCCTGCAGCATGGCCGGGTGGACTTCGACGGCGAGCACTATACCGCCCATGACGGCATATCCGGGCCGCTGGACATCGAGGTCATGGGATCGGCCCTGCGCAAGGGTTCCTTCGAGCTGTGCGGTGCCGAGGCCGACGGCGCGATAAGCTGGATCTGTCCCTTCGACTACCTCCGCGACGTGGCGCTGCCGGCGATGGAGGCCGGGGCGCAGCGGGCCGGCCGCGATACGCCGCCTCTGATCGCCCACGCCCCGGTGTGCGTCCACGACAACGCCGACGAGGTGCGGTCGGCGGTTAGGGCACAGATGATCAATCCTCGCTTCCCTTTCTACCAGCGCATGCTGGTGGATGCCGGCTACCCGGAAGCTACCGAGGGCACCTGGAGCGACGCGATGATTGACGGTGCGGCGATCTGGGGCGACGAGGAGAAGTGCGCCGAGGGCGTGCAGCGCCTGTTCGACCTGGGAGCCACCGAGGTGCTGGCGTCGCCCATTGCCGCCGGCCCGGACCCGGCTGCTTCCGTTGACCGCACCATGCGGTTGCTGGGTCAGGCGGCAGCGGCCCAGGGATAGCAACAGAACCGGCAGTGGCGGCATGACGTTGCCGAAGAACACCTCTTGTTTGTGCGTAATTTTATGAGGATCGGGCCAACCCCTTTTGCCATATTCTTCTCTCGCGCATAATGTGGGCGAGGCCGTAATGCCCCTTCCCACGCGAAACTATCTCAGAGGTCTGTGGACGCCATGAAATACGATGTGGTCATAGTCGGTGGCGGGTCGGCGGGATGCACCCTGGCGGCGCGGTTGTCCGAGGACCCCAACCGCTCCGTGCTGCTGCTGGAGGCCGGACCCGATTATTCCGACATCGAGCTGGTCCCGGACGAACTAACGAACGGTACCAACAACAGCGCGTCGGAGGTGGACTCGCCGTTCAACTGGTCCTATAAAGCCCGTGGCAGCGCCCGGCAGTCCCGGCCCATGGACATCGCCCGGGGCAAGGTCATCGGCGGCTCCGGCTCGGTCAACGGCCAGGTGTTCCTGCGCGGACTGCCCGAGGACTACGATTCGTGGGCCGAGCAGGGGAACGATGAATGGAGCTACCTCAACGTCCTCCCCTTCTTCCGCAAGCTGGAAACGGACATGGACGTGCGCGACGACTTCCATGGTTCCAACGGTCCGATACCGGTCCGGCGCCAGAAACGGGAGGAGTGGTTGCCGGCCTATGACGCCTTCCATCAGGCCACCCTGGATGCCGGGTTCCCCTACGACCCGGACATGAACAACCCCGAGACCACCGGGGCCGGTCCGTTGCCCATGAACAATCCCGGCAACATTCGGATGAGTGCGGCACTGTCATACCTGAACCCTGCCCGGCACCGGCTCAACCTGACCGTGCGTGGTGGCGTGTCCGCGCGCCGGGTGCTGTTTCGGGCCGGTTCGGAAGGCCCGCCTCGAGCGGTGGGAGTGGAGGTGGAGAGTGGCGGCGAGGCGTTTACGGTGGAAGGCGATGAGATCGTGCTGTGCGCCGGGGGATTGGCGTCGCCGCAACTGTTGCTGCTGTCGGGTATAGGGCCATCCGAACATCTACGTGAGGTTGGAATTCCGGTGGTGCTGGATTCTCCGGGCGTGGGCAAGAACCTGCGGGATCATCCACTGGCGATGATCGAAATGGAACCTGCGGAGGGAGTCGAGCTGTCGGAGGATGTGCCCCGAATCCAGACCGGACTTCGCTATACGGCCGATGGCTCCGATCTGCGCAACGACATGCAGGTCAGTTTGATGACATACATGGGGGATGCCGTGGGCGACCCCGTCGGCGGAGCCAGCCGCACCCGTAATGGGAAGGCCATGCACTTCGGCCTCATCCTCATGCTGGCGGTGAGCCAGGGAGAGCTGAAGCTGGCATCGGCCGACCCGGCAGCAAAGCCGATTATTGACTACCACTACCTGGAGGACGAGTTCGACGTCCGCCGGCTGAGAGAGGGAATCCGGCTGTGCGCTCGCCTGGCGGAGCACGAGAGCTTCCGCCCCCTGGTTACCCGGATGCTGGATCCTTCGGAGTCTGACCTGGCCTCGGACGAGGCGCTGGAGGCCTGGCTTCACGAGAACGTGAGCACCACTTTCCACACCTGCGGCGCTTGCCGCATGGGACCCGATGGCGATCCCATGGCGGTGGTGGACCAGTACTGCCGGGTGCGGGGTGTCGAGGGCCTCCGTATTGTGGACCTTTCGGTGGCTCCCAACGTCATCCGGGCCAATACCAACGCCACCGCCATCATGATCGCGGAACGGGCGGCCGGGTGGTTTTGACCCGAAACCCTGGCAGTCCAATCTCAAATAGCCTGGGTCTTCTGTATAACCATGCCACTGCCCCGGCCCGGCATCAGCCTGGCAGTGGTGTTCATACATCTTGAATATTGCAGGAAGCGCACATGGGGATATTGAACGACGATATGAAGCGGGTTGTCAGGGAGCAGCGGATGGGTTTTATCGCCACCGTGTGCCCCGATGGCACACCCAACCTTTCCCCCAAGGGCACCACGGCGGTCTGGGACGACGACCATCTGCTGTTCGCAGACCTGGCTTCGCCCACCACCATGGCCAACCTTCGCCACAATCCGGTACTGGAACTGAACGTGGTCGACGTGTACGCCCGCAAGGGCTACCGGTTCAAGGGCACGGTCGGCTTCGTGGAGAAGGGCGAGCCGTTGTTCGACGAGGTCAGGAACGCTTTCGAGACTGGCACCCGGGGCATCCACAAGGTGCAGTTGCCGGCCAGGTCCTACGTCATGCTCAAGGTGGAACGGGCCCTGCCGGTGGTGTCCCCCGCATACGTTCCTGGCCGGACAGAGAAGACCACCCGCGAAGAATGGGCGGAATACTGGGCCGGCCTGCACGAAAGGCGGATGGCGGACCTCGAGACAGGGGGATAGGCCCATCCAGGGCCGGTGTTTTCGTCGTTGTCTTCCCTGTGGCGGTATCGATACGATGCCCAGGGCCTTTTCATTTTCTTAAAGGAGTCTTAAAGTTGTGGTGAAGAAGTGAGGAGGTGGGGAAGATGAGATTGAGAGAAGCCTTGGATGGAGTTCCAGACCACCGGAGCCGGCAAGGCCGGCGCCACCCATTGGGAGCGGTATTGAGTCTGTCAGTTTGCGCCATGCTATGTGGCTCCCGCAGTCTTTACGCCATTGCGCAATGGGGCCGGGACCAAGGAGCCACTGCTGGAGAGGAATTGGGTTTCCCACAGGGGAGAACGCCCTGCGTAGCCACCCTGCACCGGGTGTTCAAGGATCTGGACGTGGATGCCTTCGAAGGGGTGCTGCGGGAATGGGTGCGAGATAGTGGGGTGGATCTGGGCTCCGTGGTGTCAATAGACGGGAAGACGTTGCGTGGGATTCACGGTGAGGAACTGCCTGGGGTGCACCTGGTATCAGCCTACGCCACTGAGGGCAAGGCGGTGCTGAGCCAGGCAGCCACGGCGGGCAAGGGTCAGGAATTGGCAGCGGCCCAAGCAGTGTTGGGGCAGATTCCCCTGGAAGGGAGGATAGTGGTGGCGGACGCTCTGCTGACCCAACGGGAGGTGTGCCAGCAGATTGTAGCTGGCGGCGGAGATTACCTGTTGCCGGTGAAGGAAAATCAGCCTGCATTGTGCCAGGACCTGGTGGAAGTATTTTCCCCCACTGGAAACTGATAGGGTTGCGGGGCCATGGGTACCGCCGTGGCAGGCTGAGGACTGGCGGGAGCGAGGGGCGGAGCTGACTGTGTGGGTGGATGTCTCGCCCAAGCAACGGCACGGGCGCTGGGAGCGGCGGGAACTGTGGGCCTTGTCCGACCCGGAGGTGAACCGGTATGCGGGCAGCGCCGGATCGGTGGGGAAGGAGTGGCCCCACCTGCGGCAGGTATGCCGGCTGGAGCGGCAGAGGAGAGTCCGGGGACGCACCCAGGTGACGGTGAGCTATGCGGTGACCAGTCTTTCGCCCGAGGTTGCCGGAGCGGAACGTCTGTTGCAGATTCTTAGAGGGCATTGGAATATCGAGAACCAGGTGCATTGGGTCCGGGACGTCACCTTTGACGAAGACCGCTCCCAGGTAAGGAGCGGTAACGCCCCCCAGGTGATGGCAGCCTTTCGCAACCTGACCACCACCCTGGTGCGCTGGGCTGGTCATACCAACGTTGCCGCCGCCCTACGCCGCCACGCCGCTCACGTCTCCGAAGCCTTCTTACTCCTCGGCATTACCCCTGAATTCGGAGAATGAAAAGGCCCTGATACGATGCCACCGGCTCGTTGACAGCGTTTTCCACGACTGATACATTAACTTGGTTGACTATTGGCAGTCACCCCCAACCGAGTGCTAATGCGTCGCGGGGCTTCGGGGGTGCCGGAAACCAGGAGATGATGGATGCCTCGATACGACTATCGTTGCGTTGAGTGTGACAACTATTTCGAGTTGAGGCAGAGCTTCAGCGAAGCCGGCAAGGGAAAATGCCCGGAGTGCTCGGGAGAGGGCCAGCGGGTCTACCATGCCGTGCCGGTGATCTACAAGGGCAGCGGTTTCTACACCACGGACTATGGCCGCCCCAAGCCTCCTATCGAGAATGGTGCCAGCAAGAACGGCAGCGAATCGTCGAAGTCGAGCAGCGACAGCAAGGCCGCTGAGTCCTCTTCCAGTTCTGAGAGTTCGACCAGTTCCGGCAGCACCGAGTCCAGTGCCACACCCGCGGCTGCTTCCTCCACCTAGCCAACAATTCTCCTTTTGCAGCCTCCTGCACTGCCAGTCCACGGCATCGACTTTCGTGGGTTGCCCTCTGGATCCACCTTAATTGTCGCTTACTGTATCGACGAATGCGGGCACTACTTCAGCGAGTGACCGAGGCCTCGGTGGAAATTGGGGACGCGGAAGTTAGCCGCATCAACGGCGGCCTTCTGATACTCCTCGGGGTCTCCTCTGACGATGAAGAGGCCGATGCAGAGTACCTGGTCTCCAGGATCCTAAACCTGCGCATCTTCGCCGACAACGATAACCGGTTCAACCACTCCGCAATGGACATCGGCGCTGAGGTGTTGGTGGTGAGTCAGTTCACACTCTATGCCGATACGCGGAGAGGGCGACGCCCTGATTTCACGAGGGCGGCTCCCCCGGAACTAGCCCAGCGAATGTACGAGCGCGCCGTTGCACTGCTCCGAGAATCTGGACTGTCAGTGGCCACGGGCCGCTTTCAGGCCCACATGCAAGTGAGTTCCCGGAACGACGGTCCGGTCACCATCATGCTGGACAGTGCCGACCGGCACCGGGCCAGGCACTAGGGCCCAGGGAGCGTACCCCGCTAGGACGCTTGGCGAAGAATCTGCGTTCGGACCCATGCGCCCATTTTTCGGACCGGGTTGGCTGCTGCGCGGCTACCGGTGCCAGCCCATGCCCAGGAAAAGGCCCCGCAGATAGGCGATCTGGCCGCCGTGGGCCAGGTTGTCCCACATGATCTGACCAAAGCAGGCGGCGATGGTTCGCGGTTCCGGGAGCGGAGGTATCACGATTTCCCGTTCCAGTTCCTGCTCGCTCACCTGGGCCAGGTAGGCCCGGGCTGCGGCGTTGACCGCGTGATAGTAACCCTCCTGCGCCTCCCGGGAAGGCAACTCCCAAGCCGCCACCTGCTCCGCCGTCCAGCCCACTCCCCGGTCCTCGACATCCGGCGGCAGCCTGAACCTGGCCGCCCAGCCGTCCTTCGTCCACAGCTGCTCCGCATCCTGCAGGCGGTAGTGGATGAACATGTCCATCACCCGCGTCAGGTGCCAAAGGGTCCAGCCGACAGAGTTGCACCCCGGGGCAGGTACCCGGCACAGCATCTCGTCGTCCATGTCTTTGAGGGCCGACTCGATCATCGTCCAGTTTCGCTCGAGGCAGTGACTAATGGGTTCGGTGGTGCTGGCCATGCTGCTCCTTGGGGGTCATTCCCGCGAAAGCGGGAATCCAAGATTTTCCGTCTGATGTTTCTTTACTGAAAGTAGTGCCTCTGGATTCCTTAAATTCACAAACGAAGTGCAACACCGGGCTGTTAAGGTGTTGTCATGGGAACTGGATATTGGCACCTCACCATTGAGGAAAGATGTGAATTGGCCCGTCTACACACCGAGGGATACCCGATCCGGCAAATCGCGGCAAGTCTGGATCGCTCGCCATCGACAGTGGCTAGGGAATTGAAACGCAATGGCTCCAAGACCCAGGGTTACCGGCCATCCTATGCCCAGCAGCAGGCCCAGGCTCGCCGCTGGACCGGCTCCCGCCTGGACCGCGATCCCGTCCTGCGGGAACAGGTCATGGGCCGGCTCCAGGCGGGCTGGTCTCCCCAACAGGTGGCCGGACGCCTTGCCCTGGAATCCGGCCGCAGCGTCATATCCCACGAGAGTATCTACCGTTTCACCTATGCCCAGATCCGCAGGACCAAGGACTACAGCTGGCGTTATTACCTCCCCAGGGGCAAGTCCAAGCGCGGTCGCAGGGGACGCAAGGGAGGCAGCCCCGCCTCTTTCATCGCCCATCGCCGCCCCCTCTCGGAGCGGCCCCCGGAGGCGGCCGACCGCCACGAACCGGGACACTGGGAGGCTGACCTGATGCTCTTCGGCAACAAGGGTCAGGCCCTGCTGGTCATGACCGAGCGCCACTCCAGGCTGCTGGCCATGGCCCGTCTGCCCGGCAAAGCAGCCCAGCCCGTGGCCCAGGCGATGGTCGGGATACTGGCCCCTTTCCCAGACCACTGGCGCCGCTCCGTCGCCTTTGACAATGGTACCGAGTTCGCCCAGCATTACCAACTCCACCAACTGGGTGTGGAAACCTTCTTCTGCGATGTGCGTTCCCCTTGGCAGAAGGGCGCAGTGGAAAACCGCATCGGACGCCTGCGCCGGTTCTTGCCTCGGCGCACAGACCTCTCTGCCTGTTCCGACCAGGAACTCATCCAGCTGGCACAGGCGGACAACAACACCCCTCGCAAGTCCCTGGGTTACCTCACACCATCCGAATTCCATTCATACCAGGTGTTGCACTTGAAATGTGAATCCACCTTCCCGCTTTTGCGGGAATGACGAATTCGCACTACTCGAATTCGAGGTCTAGTGAGATGTCCAAGGCGGGCGGGGAATGGGTCAGTTCCCCGATGGATATGAGATGGACGCCGGTCTCGGCCACGGCCCGCACCGTGTCGAAGTTGATCCCGCCCGAAGCCTCCACCACAGCGCGGTCGCCGATGAACCCCATGGCCTCCCTCATCATGTCAACGGACATGTTGTCCAGCATTATGATGTGGGCGCCTGCATCCAGGGCCTCCCGGGCATCCTCCAGAGACTCGACCTCCACCTCGACGCGAATGGTGTGGGATGCCTGTTCCAGGGCCAGTTCGATCACTTGCCGCAGCCCCATTTCGCGGAAGCGATTCGCCTGTATGTGGTTGTCCTTGATGAGAATGCCGTCGGCCAGGTTGTAGCGGTGGTTGTGGCCGCCGCCGGCCCGCACCGCGTACTTGTCGAGGTAACGATGGCCCGGCGCCGTCTTCCGGGTGTCGACGATGCGGGACCGGGTGCCCTCGACGGCGCGGACATATCGATTGGTCAGGCTGGCGATACCGCTCATGCGCTGAATGAAGTTGAGGGCGATGCGCTCCGCCCGCAGTATTCCTGCCGCCGGGCCGGCCACCCTCGCGATCTCGTCGCCGGGCGACAGGGATGCGCCGTCGGTCATAAGCGCTTCGAGCTCCAGTTCCGGCTCGACTCGCCGGAATACCGCCAGGCCCACCCCGACCCCGGCCAGAACGCCGTGGGCCTTGGCCCGCAGCATTCCGACTCCACGAATCCGGTGAGGTACCAGCGCTTCGGTTGTGGGATCGCTGAAGGTCTGGTCCTCGGCGATGGCCGCGTCTATCAGCCTGTAGACTTCAGGGGGAAACTCCGGCACGACTGTGCTCCCTGGACTCCCGGTCGCTCGCTATCGCAGGGCCAGCATCCGGTCGAGGGCGACCAGGGCGTCCCGGCGGATATCATCGGGGACCGTGATCTCGTTCATGACCCGTCCCTCCAGCAGCGATTCCATAACCCACAATACATAGGCCGGGTGAATGCGGTACATGGTCGAGCAGGGACAGGTAACCGGATCTAGGCAGAACACCGTCTTGTCGGGATTGTTGAGTGCCAGGCGGTTGACCAGACTGATCTCGGTACCCACGGCCCACACGCTGCCCGCCGGGGCGTTGTTGATCTGGCCTCGAATAAACTCCGTGGAACCCACCAGGTCGGCAGCCTGGACCGTCTCCATCACGCACTCGGGATGCACGAGCACATTCACTTCGGGGAAGCGCTGGCGTGCCATCTCAATCTGCTTGACCGTGAACCGCGTGTGCACCGAACAATGGCCCTGCCAAAGCACCATCTTCGCGCGGCGAAGCTGCTCGGGCGTATTGCCGCCCATGTTCCGGAAGGGATTCCATACCACCATCTCGTCCAGCGGCACGCCCAATTTCAGGGCGGTGTTGCGGCCCAGGTGCTGGTCGGGCAGGAAGAGCACCCGGTTGCCCTGCTCAAAGGCCCACCTCAACACGGCCTCGGCGTTGGATGAGGTGCAGACGGCCCCGCCATTTCTGCCGCAGAGGGCCTTGATACCGGCGATGGAGTTCATGTAGGTGACCGGCACTATCTCGCCCGGTCCCAGCACCTCCATCAGGTCCTCCCAGGCGTCCTCCACGTCGTCCATCGGCGCCATGTCCGCCATGGAGCAACCGGCGGTGATGTTGGGCAGAATGACCCGCTGGTGCTCTCCAGCCAGCACGCAGGCGGTTTCGGCCATGAAGTGGACGCCGCAGAAGATGATGTGGTCAGCCTCGGGTCGGCTGGCGGCCTGTTGCGACAGCAGGAAGGAGTCGCCCTGAAAGTCGGCGTACTTGATGACTTCCTCGCGCTGGTAGTGATGCCCGAGGACCGTCACCGAGCTGCCCAGCCTGCGTCGGGCGGAGTGGATGCGCTGGTCGAGCTCCTCTGCGGTGCAGTGCAGATATTCGGTTGGTATCTGCTGCCAGCGCACGTTGACCGCCAGTTCTTCGACCAGGGGCTTTGCCGGCAACTCCTCCTCTGTCTTGCAGAAAGCGGAGTGTTCCAGTTCGGTAATGGGTACGATGGGACGACGACGGGTTGTCATCTTTCTGGTTCCCTCACTGAAGGTGGTTGAGAAATGAAGTGAGTGGCACCTGATCGCCGCACAGGCGCACTTTCCTCAATTCACTTGTCTAGATCGGTTGTCCCTGGAGCGACCACGCTCCGGCCCGCTCAACCCGCACGTTCACCAATTCACCGGACCGGTCATCTTCGCCCTCCTCGATGGGGAAGAATACCAGCTTGTTGGAACGGGTCCGGCCTTGCCACTTTTCCCTCTTCCGGGCTTCTACGAGCACTTCGAATTCACTGCCCACCAGGTCAGAGTTGATCTCTGTCAGGATTTTTTCCTGCAGGGCGTCGATTGTTTCGCGGCGGCTTACCTTTACCTCTTGAGGTAAATTGTCCTCCATCGTGCGGTCTGCGACCGTGCCGGGGCGGGTGGAATAGGCGGCACAGTGTACTTTGTCCATCCGCAATTGCTCCACCAGGTCCACGGTGCGCTGGAACTGTTCGTCGGTCTCTCCCGGGAAACCGACAATGATGTCGGTGCTCAGGGAGGCGCCGGGCACAGAGTCGCGTATCTCCCCTACCAGGTCGATGTAGTCCTCCCGGGTGTACTTGCGGCGCATGCGGGCCAGCACTTCGTTGTCTCCAGCCTGCACCGGCAGGTTGATGTGCTCGCACACCTTGGGCAGCTCGGCGACGGCCTCGATGATACGACGGCTCATGTAATTGGGATGAGATGTGAGGAAGCGAATCCGGTCAAGCCCGTTAATTGCGTCCAGCCGCTGTAGCAGAGTGGCCAGATCCGGCCGGCCGTCCCCGGAATCCGGCAGGTCGTGTCCGTAAGCATCCACCGTCTGACCCAGGACGGTCACCTCGCGGACTCCCCGAGAGACCAGCAGTTCCACCTCCCGCGCCACCTCGTCCACAGGGCGGCTGGCCTGCCGTCCCCGGCGGTAGGGAATGATGCAGAAGGTGCACATCAGATCACAGCCGTGGATGATGGGAACGTGGCAGGCCACGTCAGGGCGGGTTGGGGCCAGGGCGCCCACGCACCCCTCCCAGTCGAGGCTGAGACGGTCGCCCACCAGGTCCAGCAGGGGTTCGAACTGCTGCGGACGCATGAATACGTCGACGTATGGAAACCGCTTCGCCAGCTGTTCGGTCCGGGGGCCCACCATGCATCCCATCAGGGCGATGACCCGGTCGGGGTCGTGCTTCTTCAGGCGGGATACCGCTCCCAGGTTGCCGATCACCTTGTCCTCTGCCGACTGCCGCACCACGCAGGAGTTCAGGACAACCACGTCGGCATCCCCGGCGTTACCCGTTGCCTCGAGGCCCATCTGCTCCAGCGCGGAGGCGAGCCGTTCCGAGTCAGCGGTGTTCATCTGGCAGCCTATAGTCCAGATGTGATAGCTGTTCATAGGGCCATTATTGTCAGGATCTTTTGGGATTGAGTTGCGGGTACCTCGGCACGCGGCCAAGGCTACCCGAATATGGTGCCGCGAAGGTTCCAGACAAAGTCATTGTAGCGGTGATGCAACGGAAAAGGCAATTGCAGTGTCGGCAGGCCAGGTCTTTTCCGATTATCGGTGGCCTCAAGAATTGAGGACATCCCGCGAGCGCCACATACCCGCACCAGAGGGCAGTCGGTTCGTGGTTCGACCCTTCGACAAGCTCAGGGTTCACCATGAGCGGACCGTGCGCTACCGGCAAAAATCGAATGGCCCAGGAGGTACGCTCAGGCACTCTTGTCGCTGAATACGGATTTCGTTAAACTGGACTGTGCGCATCCTGTCGGCCCAACCATGCACATTTGGCGCGCCATGCCGACGTCAGAGCGGTAGAGCAGTCATACACTCGACCATTGGGCCTGAGGCGCCGTCCCCGTTCCACTCTCGGAGAGATGGCTGAGTGGACGAAAGCACCGGTCTCGAAAACCGGAGTACGGGCAACTGTACCGTGGGTTCGAATCCCACTCTCTCCGCCATAATGTTATAATCCCTAGCTGAAAGGTACGGTATTTGGGAAATTGCTTTGTACAAAACAAAACTGAATGGTACAAGAGCGATGGCACAAATGCTTTGTACAAATCAATTTTGGAGAGCTAGGGATGGTACAAGAGCTAACCAAGGCCAGCATAGAGATGCTGCCGGTGCCAGACACGGGAACACGGTCCCACGCGGCAGGTGACAGCCTCTATCTGGAGATCGACAGCAGAGGCAACCGGCGCTGGATTCTCCGCACCTCGGTATACGGACGGCGGACTAGGCGCGGGCTGGGTAGCTATCCCGCCGTGTCCCTGACGGACGCCAAGAGAGCAGCCGCACGGGTGAAAAGGGACCTCCAGCGGGGCAGGCTGGAGGTGAGGACCCGGCTGGAGATACGGCGGGACGTTCCCACCTTCGCCCAGGCCGCCGAGCGGACAATAGCCAAGCTCCGGCCAGACTGGAAGAGCGCCAAACACGCCGCCCAGTGGAGTTCCACGCTTGACCGCTACGCCATGCCTGATCCCGAGAAGAGGCCCAACTCGCTAAGGGACAGGCTGGTGGACGAAATAACCCCCCTGAACGTAGCCGACGTTCTGGAGCCGATATGGAGGACCAGGCGCGAGACCGCCAGCCGCCTGCGCCAGCGCATTGAGGCCGTGATGGAGTGGGCCGTCGCTGCAGGGTATATCACACAGAACCCGGCCAGCCGAAAGACCATCAACACCCTGCTGGGCAAGCCCAAAGCGAAGGTAAATCACTTCAAGGCACTGCACTACTCCAAAGTTCCAGCAGCACTTCACAAGGTCAGGCTCAGCACTGCCTATCCGCTGACCAAGCTGGCTTTCGAGTTCATGGTTCTCACGGCGGCCCGTTCCGGTGAGGTCCGTGAGGCCATTTGGGGCGAGATTGATTTCGAGTCGGCGACCTGGACAGTGCCAGCCGAGAGAATGAAGGCTGCGAAAGAGCATCGCATACCGCTGTCCGGGATGGCGCTGGCGATCCTACGAGATGCGTGGGAGTTGACGGGCGGCGAGGGTTTGGTGTTTCCGGCGCCAAAGGGTGGGGTAATGTCGGATATGACGCTGCTGGGAGTGTGCCGGCGTCTGGAGCTGGACTGCGTGGTTCATGGATTCCGGAGTTCCTTTGCGGATTGGACTGAAGAACAGGCACATGGGCGCGAGGTGTTGCGTGAGCTGGCCCTGGCCCATGTCAACGACGACAAGACTAAAGCGGCATATGTGCGGACGGATCTGTTTGAGCAGCGGCGCGGGCTGATGCAGGCATGGGCGGATTTCTGTTCGAGCTGAACACCACCGTAGATTCGACGAGGAGCAACAGGGGCGGGATTGATTTCCGCCCCTCTTTTACTGACATTAGCCGGTAGACGCAGGGTCCGTGATGTTGCTACGTTAGAAATAGAGACGTAAGGAGCTCACTAGTTTAGTTTCGTTAGTTGCAAGTGTGGAGGTGGGGGAGCAGTGCCCAACCACCATTACGTGCCTCAGTTCTACCTGAGGCGGTTTGGAAGCGGGAAGCACATACCAATCATCCTTTTGGATGACGACTTTCGGTTTATAGAAAGGGCGAAGATTCTAGGCCAGTCGCGTAGACCCGACTATTACCGGTTCCCAGAGGTTGAGAGCAACTTCGCGATAATCGAAGGCATTGCGTCCCGGGTGATGCAGAAGGTATCCGAACGCATCCAGCTCACGGCCGACGACGCCGACTTTCTGAAAATGTATGTGTCGCTTCAGATGATTAGAACCCCAGCCTTTGTGCAGACCATTGAAAACGTCGCTAGAGCAACCATCTCGTCCGCTTATGCCGTCCATTCAGGTAAGGAAAGGTCTGAGGAGAGAATTTCCTCAATTGCAATTCCTCATGCCGACATATTGGCCTGGAGACAGATAGGGGCTGCATCCGAGGCTGTGAGAGACCTCGAAATGAGGTACCTGATCTCCAAGCGCGGCGGATTCCTTACCAGCGACCAGCCCGTGGCGGTCTGCAACTCCTGGGCCCTGAAGGGAGGGTTTGCAAGAAACGGCTTGGCGTGTCGGGGCGTGATGCTGTTTCTCCCCATAAGTGCTCGACTCACCGTCATGCTCTATGACAGCGAGGTGTACTCCATTCGTTCACAGGACCGCAGGTCGGCATACATCACGATTGCGCGTAGTGATGAGGAGAGGCTGAACAAGCTGCAAATGGTGGGGAATCGAAGCGTGCTGTATTTGCCAAACCCCGACCGGCACCAGGATGTTCAAGCACTAGCTCGTAAGGTGAGGGAGGCTAACCCCGCCGTAACCGGTACACCCGTGGTCAAGTGGGCCAAGTCAGATAGCGGATTGTCCAATGTAATCGAGGTCCATGAGCGGCCTGTCGATTTCGGACACTGGACGTTTCTGTATGAATCGAAGGATTGGCGTGAAGTGTCGCCAGGTACCAGAGGCTTCGGAGTGTACGGCTCACGGGATTCCACCCCAGATGCGGGCACGAGAATGCTGTCGAATGCCCGCCCGTGGAACTCGGACCGGTACACCGATGATGAAGGTCACGTGAGTTTCTTGAGGAAGCGCCTCTGATACAGGGATTGCCAACCACCGAGGGCCTCAAATAGAGGCAGGAATCAACACGCAATCGGGCATTCCGGTGAGTGAGGGAGACGAAGCAATGGGGAAGGAATATTCGAAGGAACTGAGAGTTGAGGTCTATGGAGTCCTGAAAGAGCTGTCCGAGTTACAATCAAAGGATCCAAGAACACGGATAAAGGAACTTTACACCAGGGAGCGCGGTGAACGCACTGGCAACCAGCACTTGACGAGAAACGCAGTCGCATATCTTGAGGATATGTACGCCCTCGACCCGAACGGCGGCGCACTTCGGATAACGGCAGTAGGTTGGGACTATTGGGAGAAGCTGAACGCTCCTCGCCTGTATTGGTTCAGAGAGAACCGTTTTCCGGCATCGGTGGCATTTGGGACTATTCTGTTCGGCGGGGCATCTGCGGTTGCCAACATCGTCAACCTGGTGCTGTAGGCTGGCCTATGCCGGGTCAACGATGTTAGATGCCCGCGTGGTGTTGCTGCAGCAGTGGGCCGACTACACTGCGGCGGAGGTGTAGGCCATGCCCGGACCGGAGACTAGCCTGCTGGTGCTGGCCGTGTTCATGGCCTTTGTGATGCTACTGGAGACGCAGACGTGATTCTGTTGGTGATAACCGGGGTGACGGCCTTTCTGCTCTCCCTTGCTTGGCTGGTTCTCAGGCAGGTGAAGGACGCAGACGAGACCCTAGCCGGCATGGTCACTTGGCTGCGGTATGGCTCCCTCTTCTCTTGGTTCGTATTCTTGGTGATAGGGCTCTTACTGTGGCAACAAAACCCTTGACCGGGAAGCTGCCCACCAAGTAGCCCAGCAGGAAGGCGTACAGGCACCATTCGAGTATTCCAGGCTCCGCCATAGCTATCTCCTACCTAATCCCCCTCTCAGGAGTGAGAGGGGGATTCATTCTGCCTATCAGGTTCTGCGCTGGGGGCCTGTTTCAGCCGCTTTATTCCCTTTCGGGTACTTTGGGGGCCGGGTAGCCCTAGAAACTCGCCGGTCTTTACAGCGAAAACAGGGCATTTTGCAGCCGGGCGGCAAAATCATCGTGATCTCGCCTCGTTGCATTGAAATCCCGGGCATCGAAATGGGTCGCATTCACGAATTCCCTTTCAGCGCCGCAGTGCTGGCACTCGCCCCTGGACGTGGGGCCCTCGGGCGGCGCTATCTGCCAGCGGTGTTGACACGGTTCGCCGGCGATTAGGGATTCCCGGTACTCCTCTTTGGCCCGCCTGCGGCCCCGGTATCTGTTACTCATACCGCTACCTCCTGCGCCTGCCTAGTGCTGCCTACCGCCTGGGTCCGCTACCCCGGAATCCACCAAAACCGCCTAGCCTGGGGCCGCCCTTCGGTACGGGCGGCGGTTTGGCCTTCGGCTGTGGTGGCATGGCGGCCCGGTCCAGCTTGCGTTGCAGGCGGCGATTCTCCGATTCCAGTCGGCGGCGCTCATCCTCCGAGTTGGCCGCGTGAAGGTCTAGCCCGCCGTTTCGTGTCCTGGGCACAGCATCACCGGCATTCTCTAGGTTCAACTGCGGCCTGCCTGTGCGCGGAGGAGTGGGATCCACCATATCCGGTGTTCCGTCACCGTCTGCGTCCAGTCCGCGCCTGGCGTCGGCCTGTGCGCCCTCGGCAATGTCCAGTTGGCCGTCACCGTCTTGATCGGCCCCGTCGTTGGCCTCGGCATTCTCCAGCACGTCGGGCTGGCCGTCGTTATCACCGTCAACCTGGGATTCGTCGGCCTCGCGGTCAGCGTCGAGCTCGTCGTCAATGCCGTTGCCGTCCTGATCGGCGGCGTCCGGTTCCTGGGTTTGGGGTTGCCGCTTGAGGCGCTGCAGCAATTCGCTGATAGGGCTTTCGCGGCCCGCCTGCTGCTCCTCGGCGGAGGCCAGCAGATCCGTATCCTCCTCGTCCAGCGCCTTACCGAAGGCGTCAAGGTTCTCTCCCGCGTGTTCACCCACGTCTGCATCGGCCATCATGCCGTCAACACCCTTGTCATGGCTGGTGTCGACCGCAGCGGCCTCAATGGCATTGTCGGCGGCATGGGCATCATCCTCCGCTGCTGCCTGGGCCATCGGGTCCGAGGTGCTGTCGATCTGCGCCTTAGCCGAATCCGAACCGAGAATCGAAGCTAGGCTGACCTCGGGCGCGGTCTTGGCCGGGCCGGGCGCTGACGTGTCGGGCGGCGGTTCGCGTAGGGATTCCTGCAGGCGCCGGCGCCGGGCCTCGGGGGATTCGCTGAATCCACTGTTAACCGTCGTCATTCCGTTCACTCTCCTCCGGGGCTAGGATGGCCTGTAGCTTCTCGGCAACCTCGGCCAGCCCCTCTTCGGTATTCCAATCCGGCGACACCCACCTAGTCCGGTGAGGGTCGCAACGGAACCTGTACGGTGCCCAGCCGTGGGCCGTCAGTGCCTCGGCTATGGCGGTCCACAGTTCCCGGCCCTCGTAGTTGGACAGGGCATAGGCCATTGCCAGCGGTTCCGGGCCTGTAGAGTCCAGCCGGGACAGCATTTCGGGAATGGTACGGACTGCGAAGAACTGAGGCGCGGCCTCGGCCTCAAACAGCAGCTCCTCGACCAGAGGCAGTTGCAGCTCTCCGGTGTCTATCTGGTAGTGGCTGGCGAGTAGCGTATCGACGTTCATTAGTCCCCCCTCATACGGCGCATCTGTAGCTTCTCTTGGTGGGCAAAATAGGCATTCATTAGTCGGACTGATTGATCCTCGGACTCCTGCTTATCGCGGGCTGCCCTTTCCTCAGCCAAGTCCAGGCGGTTGAATCGCGTTTGCGTCCTGGCCTCGCGTTTGGCGGCAATCTCGTATTCCCGGATGGTCACATTGGCCCAGGAAACGACCTGATACTCTCGCAACTGGCGATACTTACCCGGCGGACAGTCGGGCGGCTGTGGCCACTGCGCCCACTCCGGCCAGTCTGCGGGGCGCTCAGGCGGTATCTCGGCAACGGCGGGCTGTGCTACGGGCTGGGACACAATGCCCCGTCTGCGAGGCGTCTGAGGGCCGCGCTTTTTCCAGTCCGTTACGGCCCTCAAGTGGTGGGCGCACTTACTGTACGTCGGCCCCTTGGCGGCCTGTTTCCGGCGCGGGCGCGGCTTCGGAGGGCGCGTACAGCCGGGAATACCACACAGACCGGCCTCACGTCGGGCTAGGAATCGGGATTCAGTGGCCATCAGATTATCAACCTGCGGACGGGGCGGGCATCGCTGAAGTCCAGCGTCGGCCCGTCCGGTATCACGTCATCATCCTCGGGGCCGGGGTCTTGGTTGACCACGAGGCCGTCAATGGCCTTCCAGCCCCTGGACATGGCGATCCTCTGGACATCACCGTCACATGGCGTCCGCCTGAGTATCGAGGCGATGGTAGTCGGGGCCACACCGCCTAGCAGACCGGCCAGCTCGGAAAGGGAGAGGCCGCCGTAGACGCGGAGGGCCTTGATCAGCGTGTCTCGCTGGCGTCGGCAATCTGCGTATTCTCGGGGCCTGGAGCGGCGCTTTCTGGGCAAATCGGCCTCCTGTGTGTGTGACTACCCCTATATCCCTGACATTGTCCGCACGTGGAAATGTGTTGCAGATTCGTATACTGCCAATCATTGTAACCGCGATGGATAGTTGTTGCAAATGCTAGCAATAACGTGGGCTGGCGAGAGGCCGGGCATGGAGTGTACACAAGAAATGCTTTGCACAAATCAACACAGTGGGGTATTGCCTTTTAGGCAACGAGTGAATTATTATGTTAGTGGTTCCTCTCTCCCAGTCGCCACCGCTTGATACACAGGAGGCAGGTTGGTGGTAAAATGGGGGGTACAGGATAGAGAACACGGCGGACCGTCTAACCGCCGTTCCGAACCGGCGAGGGCCACGAACGCTCCCCTCGCCGGTGTTCTCGTTCTGTGGTACCATTGACCCAAGCCGTCAAGGGACTAGACACCCCGAATCTAGGCGGCGAGAGCGTTCAGAATGACCACAGTTCCCCCCAGCGCCGATCATGGCGCAAACCCACAGTCTTCCCATACCTCCAGCCAAATGACCTACCGGGAGCTCGTCGAACACGCCCGGAGCACCGGCGACCCAGCGATCCGAGGCCTGCAGCCCGGCGAATGGAAACAGTCGGCCCCACGGGTCAAGTGGCTGATTGATGGGATTCTCCCCACCCCTGCGCTGACCCTCATACACAGCTCCTCTAAGGCGGGCAAGACCACCATGCTGGGCGATTGGCTAAGGGCGCTATCGACCGGCGAGGATTGGGCAGGCCACAAGGCCCGCAAGACCCGCGTACTGTATCTCAGCGAGGAGAATGCCAGTTCCCACGGAGACGTTGTGGACGAGGTGGGGCTGGCCGACGATGCCGAGGTCTTTTTCTACTCCTTGGACTGGCGGCCCGACAACTGGGAATGGTCCACCTTCATGGTGAACGTCGGTGTAGCGGTCCTTGAGCATCAGGCTGACGTGCTGGTAATCGACACCCTGGGCAGTTGGATTCACATAGATGATATGGCGGCATACGGCGGCCTTCTCACCCTGATGAAACACTGCCGGCGCATCGCCCACGAGCTGGGAATCTCGCTGATACTCACCCACCACTCCCGAAAAATGGGCGGCAACGACCTAGACACGGCGCTAGGCTCGGTTGCCATCGTCGCGGGGCCGGATCACCTGATTCACTACCAGCGGAAATTCGGTGAGACTGTCTACACCCTCAAAGTCAATTCCCGGTTCCGTGGGGCGCGAAAATCCATCTCCATCGTCTACGAAGACGGGGTTAGCCAAGAGGTTGACCGCCAGCTCGACAAGCCTAAGCGCAGGTCGGTACACGAGGAGCGCCTGCCCCTGCTGTTCGGCAAGGATATAGGCGTCTATCTCCGACACGCGGAGCTGGTTGAGAGAGGCGCTGCGCTTGACCCGGCCCTAGACAAGAACAAGGTGAATAGCGCCTTGAAGTGGGGCATGGAGTCCGGCGAGTGCGTAACTCGCGACGGAGAGGGCCGGTATTCCTACCTTCCCAGCTTCGTCTTGACTGATGACTAAGGTTTGGTTTGGTTTGGTTCAGTATCCCAAAGGGGGAGACCAACCAACCAACCAAGTCTCCCCCTTAGGTTGGTTTGGTTGAAATATATTAGAGAAGGCCAACCAAACCAACCAGTCTTAGAAGGAGAATCAGCGATGATGCCGAGCTTCTACTTCCCGCCCAAATCGGCCAGCATCGACCAGCGGATCATGGCCGTCACCAGCACCGATCTGGTGCAGTTCTTCGACTTCGCCAACGTCTCTTTCACCGGCAACCCGCCCAGCGCCAAATTTCAGGACCGCGCCCCTGGTTCCTGCTGGCTGTGGCAGGGGCGCAAGAATAAGGCCGGATATGGCCTCTGGCGCGGCAACATGCTGGTTCACCGGGTAAGTTACTGGGCCTTCAACAGCCGCCTGCCCCAGCATCCCGAGGTCTGCGCCCACCTGTGCGCCGTGAAAGCCTGCCTGAATCCCCAGCACCTTGCCAGCTTCCACACGCGGGAGAATCGCTGGGATAGGGATTTGACCGTTACCCGCCGGACCAAGGCGGGCTACCAGACGGCAAGCAAGGGAGATTACATGATGCGCAAGGCCGTGAGGCGCTGACACCGGGACAACTGGACTGGCATAGATTCTTGTGATAAAACAAGTTTCCATCATTGCAGGAAGCATCCGTCCAATTGCTCAATATCGCAAGATTACTGCTCCTCTTTACCATCCTCTACAATGTTGCGGAGGGCACATTAGCCGTTTGGTCCGGGATCGTTGCCGGCAGCATCGCCCTGGTCTTTTTCGGGGCCGACAGTTGTATCGAGGTGGCCGCCGCCGCCCTGGTGCTCTGGAGGGTGGGCATTAAGGATAGCGACCATGCCGAGGCCGTGGAACAGAGGGTAATCCGGTTCATCGGCTGGACGTTTATCGCCCTGTCCACCGCCATCGTGTTGCAGTCTGTTTGGGCCCTTTCAGAGCGAAGCGGCGCGGAAGAATCTCTGGTAGGCATCGGGCTCGCAGTGGCCTCGGTCACCCTGATGCCCCTGATAGCCGTTTGGAAACTCCGCATCGCTGCCCAGGGCAACCTGCAGTCCATTGCCATCGAGGCAAAGGAGACCTTGGCCTGTGGGATCCTGTCCCTCACCCTGCTCATCGGACTGGTGGCCAATGCTACGCTGGGCTGGTGGTGGCTGGACGCGGTTACAGCCCTGCTGCTGGTGCCCTGGCTGCTTAAAGAAGGACTGGGTGGGATTCGCCGAACAGGACCTTACGACCAACTGGAGATCTGCATTTGCCGGTGCTGCTGGTTCGGCCTGAAGACGCGCAGGCCCGCCAGCTCTGTAAGCTGAGACAAAACGGGGCTGTGTTCGCGGCTCTTGTACCCTGTCTGGTGGTACAAGTGGGAATTACCCGCTAATCCGTAGCTAATTCGATAGACACTCTCTCCGCCACCATAACTTGCTTCCACGTACACATTTGTGCGACATGGGCTGCCGTTACCACTTACGTTAACACTTTCTACGATTTGCCTTGGATCCTGCTCAATGAGATTGGGGGCGAATTGGGGTGAGGGTCAAAGTTAACCAGAAGCTTTGAAGTCTCTTGCAGGCCGTACGTTTACGGCCGCCCGGTCGTAGACCTGAGGTTCCTTGGCGACTTTCATCGCGCTTCGCCCCGTAAGGCGTGCCGTCGCCAGCCAGTTCCGTCGGTGGCCAGCCGTTCTCGCGTTCTACCGTGCCTTGCCGTATGCAGATGTTCCCGCCGCGCTCCGAGGGGTTAGGCTTTCACCCTCTTGCCTTCTCACGCGCTTGGCTTTCGAGTTTGCGGCACTCACCGCCAGCCGCGCCGGTGAAGTCCGTCACGCCGATTGGAGCGAGACTGATTTAGAGCCCGCAACTCGGATAGTGCCAGACGCCCGGATGAAAGCGCGCTGTGAGCATCGCATACCACTGTCTGAAAAGGCTTTGGCGATTCTGCGGGATCCTTGGGATTTGGCGAACGGTGACGGGCTGGTATTTACCGCCAGGCGTATCGGGAAAGACTTGACAGATATGGCCTTCAACGTCCTGTTGCGCCGTTTAGAGATTGACGCCGTACCGCACCGATTCTGGTCCAGCTTCAGGGATTGGGCGGCAGAGAAGTCCGGGGCGAGCTGAGCCGTGTGCGAGTCGGCAATGGCCCGCAATGTCGGAAACTTTACCGAGCAGGGTTACAAGCCCTCTGACTTGTTCGAGCAGCGCTGGGGCTTGATGCAGGCATGGGCCGACTACATCGCGGGATAATCCCGCTGGCATCGGAGAAAGAATAGGGGCGGGATTGATTTCCGCCCTATTTTTTTGACATTAACCGGTAGACGCAGGTTCCGCGATGTTCCTACGTTACAGGGCGGGAACACCCGCATTGGAGCTGGACGCGGTTCACTACCTGGCGGACATTGGGGCCTTTGCGGGATCGAGCGCTGGCAGTTTTCGGCTTACCGCCTATGGACGCGAATACTGGGAGCAGATCACAGGTCCCCGGCGATTCTGGTACCGGCGCAACTGGTTTCCGGCCTGGGTCGCAGGCGCTACGGTTCTGGCGGCTTCTGTTTCGGCGGCTGCCAATATAGTCAACCTGATCGTCTAAGTGACGAATTTGGGGCTAATGTGGGTGCGATGGATTCCTGCGTAGGCCGACTGCGTAGCGCCCAATGAGGAGGTGTATTCCGTGCCCGGCACTGAATTATCGCTCCTAAAGCTAAATCCCCTCTCAAGCCGGGGAAAGGGATTCATTCTCCCTATCAGATTCTGCGCTGGATAGGCCAAATCGCCGTGTTTCCCCGAAAAATGTCCCGCCCCTCTACTACTGGCCCCGGAAATCAGCCGATAATTCCCGACAATTCCTCGTCCTCTCGCCGTTTCTTCCCCCGGGCCCCGTTAAAGGCGGGGTCCAGATGGCATATGTTGTCGAATCTGTCCGTCGTGCCACACCTCCGGCAGCGCCCCAGCGAGTTGGCTCGCCCCTTTTACGCCTCGATGATCCAGTAGTGGACGCAGGCCCTATTCTCGCGCTTCTCCCGCTGGCCCGTCCTGAATCTCCGCTGTGAGGCTGCCTTGAGTTCCCGCTACCGTACCAGTTCCGCCTGACCGGCGCGCTGCTGGACCGGCTTGCCCTCCATTTGCACATCCTGGGGCACCCTGTCGAAGCTGGTCCTTGGCAGGTGCGCAGGTTCTCCAGGTCCCGGCGGGCCAACCGCTCCCGCAGAGCAGCCGGCTTCGCCTGACGCTGGCGCCCCACTTCGTGCCCCCTCCTCCCCTATGAACCCTGTTATCCAGCCCGCCATGAGGCTGGACCACAGGCCGCCATCGTTTGAGTGCAGCTGCCGCAATCAGGCTGAATTTACCATAAGATGATGAAAATACACGGAAATTGGCACCGTAATTGGCCGAATATACACGATATATACACTTTAGATCTATATCCTGAACCGTTGAATCCTGGCGAAGGCCGGGACGGTTTCGTGTGGAAATTGACTGACCGGAAGCAAATGGAGACACAAGAAAGATGCTTGCTTCGCAGATCATGGGAAAGTCCCTGCGTGTAATCAGGCGTGCCGCTCTGGTCTTGGGGGTCGTCGCGGTGCTTGTCGTCTCCGCCGTCCCGCTGCTCACCGGCAGCTTTGCCAGTGTGACATCGGGCCAGAGTTCCAGCTCCGGGGTATGCGATCGCACGGCTGCCGTGCGCGATGCCCTGGTTGCAGCGAGTCCCGCCGACACCTGCGGCGATGTGACCAACAGCCATCTGAGGGATGTCCTCACGCTGAACCTGGGCGGGCAAAGCATCACGAGCCTCAGTGCAGGAGACTTCGACGGACTGCACCGTCTCGACACGCTCGACCTCTCCGACAACAGTCTGACGTCCCTGCCGGCAGGACTGTTCGACGAACTGTTCCTGCTCCGCGTTCTGCGCCTCCACGACAACCAATTAGCCACGCTCCCGGCAGACATCTTTGACCAGTTGTTCCTGCTTGAAGAACTAACACTCCACGACAATGCAATGCAGACGCTGCCCGACGGCATGTTCGACGACCTGTCACGCTTCGATGGAGTCTTGTCGAGTCAGGACGTGCAGGGCCTCAACCGCATCAAAGAATTTCTGGACGATCACGAACCAGCCACTCCTGAGGAGTTCATAAACGCTCTTACCGACCTCCATAAAGAGCGGTTCATAATGGTGTACCAATCCAGCGGTCTCGGCGCAGAACACATCTCTGACACCCACCCGCGGGTTATTTCATGGGGCGCCAACGGCGAATATGTGTTTGGCTGGATTACCAATCCAGACGCCCCGGACAAGTTCAGGCTCTCGGTGGAATTCCTTATCCCCAGCGGGGCAGAGTGGACCGCAGGGATAATCGACTTCTCAGGAGATGAGCCCCAAATAGTGCAGCCAGCAATCTGCCAGACCTGTCACGGCGTCAATAACAAGCCCCTATTCCCGGGTTTCGATTGGGGCGGCACGGAATACTTTCACTCCGCCTCCGACTCTGCAAACAAGATAGCAAGGATGCGGGAGCACATCTACTCTACGAATCCCAGTATTGAGCCGATGCACCTCGACCGACCTGAGTTTTCCTACGGAGACCACCAACGGTTATTCAGTCCATCCTCGGGAGATGTCCCCTACGAATTCCCTGCGGAGGAAGCTTCCAAGACCCTGGCGCTGCGCCACGCTGAAGTGTTGTTGGCCAGACTGAAACAGCTTCCCGATTACCCGCAGTTCGCTGAGGACAGCGTATGCGCAAGCAACCCGGATGCCGCTATCCAGAATCGCTTCTTCGAATCCAGAGAGCACACCCTGGGACTCTTTCCAAACTCAACGAGACTGGTCGGTGACGTCGGTTCAGACCTGACACCTCCATTGCAGTACTACCATTACCGCACCGGTTCACTGGATCAGGCGCTTCTCTTCCTGGTACTGCATGACCTGTGGAGCACCCACCCGGAAATACGCGACACCTATCGTGCGACGGTCAACACTGACGCCGCCGCCGCCACCGGCAACTATCTGGGTTCCATAGTCACCAGAAACTTATTGTTGATGCACCCTCCGGGAGAGGCGACCGCCGAAGACGAACTAATCCAGCTGTACCGGCTCCATTTCGGTTATGGGAATCGGGCCATGCTGAATCTGGCAGACTCCCATGCCGCCCCACCACACCAGAACGGCCACTACCTGGTCGACTTCAAGAGTGCCCACACCGGCGCAATGGCGCCTCGCGTATGTTCAACCCTACGCGCAATGAAGGACTCGGCTCCTCGTAATGTCAGTGCCACACACGGCCAGAACGGGGTGACCATCAATTGGCAGGCTCCAGATTCCACAGAGAACCCAACCGGGTACAGCGTCTGGCGCTCAACAGACGGCAATCCGAGCGGGACAAGCCTTGCCAACAAGACTGCAACCGTCCTTACCCACGTAGACACGACCGCGAAGTTGGGCAAGACCTACTTCTATGGCGTGCAGGCGATCAACAGCAACGGCAAACGGTACACATCGGACTTGGTCAAAGTTGCCATGCCAGCAGACCCCAACGGCCCGCAAATCAGCTCCGCGTCATCTTTCACCGTCGATGAGGGCAAGACCAGCGTTGCAACACTGGCCGCAACCGACGCCGACACGGAACAAGACAGCCTCACATGGTGGATTCCCACGGGATCCGCCGGGGGCGCTGACCCCGTTCACTTCACTCTGACCTCTGGCGGCGAGCTGTCTTTCACCGCGGCCAAGGACTTTGAGAATCCCGACGACGCGGACACAGACGGGGTATACAAAGTAACAGTCGCGGTCAGCGATGGTGCAGCGACGGATACAGCGGACCTGACCATTACACTTCGCGATCTCAATGATCGACCCACCGCAGCTGCGGGCGACGATCAGGAAAGTATCGAGCCAGGCGCGACAGTAACGCTGACCGGCACCGGTACCGACCCAGATGCAAACGACACGCTCACCTATGCGTGGACCCAGACTGGGGGTACTTCGGTAACGCTCTCGGACGCCGCTGTAGCATCACCGACCTTCACGGCGCCCACCGGACTGGCGGAGGACACAACGTTGACGTTCACCCTGCGCGTGACAGACGTTGGGGGCCTCCACCATGAGGACGAAGTCTCGGTGACGTTGTCCGCGAGCGCCATCAACAGCCCGGCCACGGGCGCGCCCACCATCAGTGGCACGGCCCAGGTCGGCGAGACGCTCACCGCGTCCACTTCGGGCATTGCCGATACCGACGGACTGGACAACGCCACCTTCTCCTACCAGTGGGTACGTAACGACGGAACGACGGACACCGACATCAGCGGGGCCACCGGCAGCACCTACACCCTGGTGGACGCCGACGAGGGCAAGACCATAAAGGTCAAGGTGACCTTCACCGACGACGCAAACAACAAGGAGAGCCTGACCAGCGCGGCAACGGCCACTGTGGCCGCCAAAGCCAACACGCCGGCCACGGGGGCGCCCACCATCAGTGGCACGGCCCAGGTCGGCGAGACGCTCACCGCGTCCACGTCGGGCATTGCCGACACCGACGGCCTGACCAACGCCTCCTTCTCCTACCAGTGGGTCCGCAACGACGGAACGACGGACACGGACATCAGCGGGGCCACCGGCAGCACCTACACCCTGGTGGACGCCGACGAGGGTAAGACCATCAAGGTCAAGGTGACCTTCACCGACGACGCGAGCAACGAGGAGAGCGTGACCAGCACGGCGACAGCCACCGTGGCCGCCCGAGCCAACAGTCCGGCCACGGGCAACCCACCATCACCGGCACCGCCCAGGTGGGCGAGACGCTGACCGCGTCCACGTCGGGCATTGCCGACACCGACGGCCTGACCAACGCCACCTACTCCTACCAGTGGATACGTAACGACGGAACGACGGACACGGACATCAGCGGGGCCACCGGCAGCACCTATACCCTGGTGGACGCCGACGAAGGCAAGACCGTCAAGGTGAAGGTGTCGTTCACCGACGACGCGAACAACAATGAAAGCTTGACCAGCGCGGCGACAGCCACCGTGGCCGCCGCGCCGGTTTTGCTGACGGCCAGCGTCCACGACAAGCCGTCAAACCACGATGGGAGCAGCACGTTCACCTTCGAGCTGCGCTTCAGCGAGGATCTACCGGTGGGCTACAAGGAGCTGCGGGACCATGCCTTCAACGTGACCGGCGGTGACGTGGTCAAGGCGCGGCGGCTGGAGCGGGGCAAGAACATCCGCTGGGAGATCAGCGTGGAGCCGTCCGGAGACGGTACGGTGACGTTGATGCTGCCCGCCACGACGGACTGCGACGCTCAGGGCGCCATCTGTTCGGAGGACGGCAGAATGCTGTCGGCATCGGTGGAAGTGACGGTGGCAGGGCCTGCTACACCGCCAGTGAACACACCGGCGACGGGTGCACCCACCATCAGCGGCACGGCGCGGGTTGGCGAGACGCTCACCGCATCCACGTCAGGCATTGCCGATACGGACGGCCTGACCAACGTCACTTACTCCTACCAATGGATACGTAACGACGGAACGGCGGACACCAACATAAGCGGGGCCACCGGCAGCACCTACACCCTGGCTGATGCCGATGAGGGCAAGACCATCAAAGTGCGAGTGTCGTTCACCGACGACAATGGCAACGCGGAAAGCCTGACCAGCGCGGCGACAGCCTCAGTGGAGGCACGTCCCAACACGGCGGCTACGGGCTCGCCGTCCATCAGCGGCACGGCCCGGGTGGGCGAGACCCTGACGGCGTCAACGTCGGGCATAGCCGACACCGACGGCCTGACCAACGCCACCTTCTCCTACCAGTGGGTACGTAACGACGGAACGACGGACACCAACATAAGCGGGGCCACCGGCAGCACGTACACCCTGGCGGGGGCCGACGAGGGCAAGACCGTCAAGGTGCGGGTCTCGTTCACCGACGACCGCGGCCATGCCGAGGCCCTGACCAGTGCTGCGACGGCCACGGTGTCGGCTGCGCTGTCGCCGCTGACGGCCAGCGTCCACGACAAGCCGTCCACCCACGACGGAGGCAGCATCTTCACCTTCGAGCTTCGCTTCAGCGAGACGCCCGCGGACGGCTTCAGCTACAAGACCCTGCGGGACCACGCGTTCACGGTGACCGGCGGCGACGTGGTCAAGGCGCGGCGTTTGGAAGCGGGCAAGAACGTCCGGTGGGAGATCAGTGTGGCTCCGGCCGGAAACGGCACGGTTACGGTGACGCTCCCCGCTACGACCGACTGCAACGCCCAGGGCGCCATCTGCACGGGAGACGGCCGGATGCTGTCCGGCCCCGTGGTGGTTACGGTGCGAGGGCCGGGCGAGTAGGCCCCTGCGATTTCGGGTCGGCATTGGAAGGAGCGGGGAGAGTCAACTCTCCGCTCCTTTTCTACCCCGGGGATGCCGGACGGACAGGAGCCTTTCACGGGCGCCGAGCCACGAATCCTCCCATGAGGAATGGCGGTATGCCACCACCTCCTGAAGCGCTCTGTCGAAGTCCCGGTGCAATGGCCTGTACAGGCCTGGCCTTACCATCCGGGGAGTCGGAAATACATAGTAATTGCCACGGTATTCGGATTTGTATACACGATATATACACGTAACGGCTTTATAGTGATTGGTTGAATCCTGCATATATGCGGGGGAGGTTTCGCAAGAAATCAATAGTCCGGCAGTTGATGGAGGGGGAGCACAGTGTTGAAGACCTCATTAGAGTTCGCAGCGGAGGAATAACATGACCCTCACAGGTAAACGCAGACTCAGCCTCCTGCTACTCGCACTGGCCGCATTGGCAATCGCCTGCGTCGCAGCTTGCGGCGGTGACTCCGAACCCGCTCCAACGCCCACCGCTACGCAGCCACCGCCCACTGACCCAGCAACACCAATTCCTTCGCCTACCCCGGCGCCTACGCCAACTCCCACCCTGGCGCCTGCCACGCCGACGCCAACCCCCACCCTGGCGCCTGCCACGCCGACGCCAACCCCCACACCTGCGCCTGCCACGGCGACGCCAACCCCCGCCCCTGCGCCTGCCACGGCGACGCCGGAGGCGGTTGCGCCTGCGGGCTCTATGCGCGGCTTCGTGATTGACCAGTCAACAACGGGCAAGGACCTCTTTGACCGGCTCTCGGAGGAGGAGGTGGGTTGCATCAAGACGGTCGTGGGCGACTCCGTGTTCCAGATTGTGCGCGTAACGCCATTGCTGGCAGCCGGTGGCGATCCCGCAGCGGCCGCGCCGATCTTCGGATGCATGACCCAGGAGAACGTCGTGCTCGTGGGAGCGGCCTTCCTCGACGCCGCAGCTGGTGGCCGCAGCGAAGAATCCCGCCAGTGCGCCATCGACCTTTCCCTGAAGCATCCCGACATCATCTACGCCCGGCTGGGACTGGAATGGACCGGGGAGCAAGTGACCGATCCGGCGGAGACGCACACGGTCTTACTCGCCTTCGTGGACTGCCTGACGGACCGCGAGAAGGCAGCCTTTCTGCTTGAGATTTTCGGCGCTGTCGATGCGCTGTCCCCAATTACCGGGGCCGACCTCATCGCCCTGCTTCCGGAGTCGGAGGCGGCCTGCGTGCAGGACACGCTTCCCGAAGCCGACTACGAAGCGATGAAGGCAGCCACTCCGCTGGCGGCGGCAGCCATCGGTGTCGGCGCGGCGAATTGCCTGACGGTCGAAAGCGTCGCCGCGTTCACGGTTGCGGCTACGGCTGCGGCGCTCGGGGGTCTGAGCGATGAATCCTCGACGTGTGTCCGCGCTTTCACCGTCGCCAACCCGACATTTCTGCAGGTCGTCGCCGTCCACCTCATCGACCCGTCGACACTCACCCCGGAGCAGTTCGCCGCGACGGCCGGGGGCGGCTTCGAGATGCTGGACTGCCTGAACGAGGACGAACTGGCCGCGATCAACGATGTCGTCGCGGCGCTCGCGACGCAGTAGGCGGAGGGCCCACCGTAGGAGAGCAACGAAATGGGCGCACACAGAGCACGGAACACAACCATTCTGGTCCTAACCATTGCGGCAGCCCTAGCGGCACTGGCCGGCTGGCTGCTGGTGGCCAGTTCGTCCACCACGCCAACTCCAACACCGGCGCCCACCGCCGAGGCCAGCGAAACGGCACGGCAGAGGGTCAATACGGCCTGCACGACCTCCGCTCCCTACACGGACTACGATATGGAGGAACGGTCGACCGGCACTTCCGGCAGCACCACCAGGGTCTACGTCAACAGCCACCGTATCAGCGGCACGTCAAAGCACGTCGTCTCGACCATGGACGGGGCATTGATGCAAGAAGTCATCATCGTGCCGACCAGCAGTTCGCAACGCTCGGCGGGCAACACATTTCCGCAGACCGGGTACATCCGCGAGTACCGGGACGGGTCGTGGAGACCGTGGCAGTCGCGCGGCGGCAATACCGTTGCCAGCCAGGCGGGGGATGCAGCCAACCGGGACACCACCGAGACGCCGACGGATACACTCTGCGGGTACTACATCGGCCCCATCGACGGCCATGACGTGGTGTTCCGCTACGAGGGAACCGCGACTGTCGGCGGGGTCACCACCGACCACTTCTTCTATTCGTATTCGCCGGTCGGCGACAGCACCTACCGCTCTGCGGAGCTCTGGTATGACGCCCAAGGCCGCGCCCGGCAGGTTCGGCACGTCCATTTCAACAGCGCGACCGAAAAGTCCGAGATTCTCAGGACCTATTCGGGCTGGGGGGAAACGAACACCATAGCCGCACCGCCGGATGCCACTCCCATCGCGACCACCGTGCCACCCACAACACCGTTGCCAACCGAGACGCCCACCACCGCGCCAACAGCCACCACCGCGCCAACGCCAACACCGGCTCCCACTCCGACACTGGTCCCCACCGCGCCAACAGCCACCACCGCGCCAACGCCAACACCGGACCCCCCCGCCGAGGACAGCGAAACGGCGCGGCAGAGGGTCAATACGGCCTGCACGACCTCCGCTCCCTACACGGACTACGATATGGAGGAACGGTCGACCGGCACTTCCGGCGGCACCACCAGGGTCTACGTCAACAGCCACCGTATCAGCAGCACGTCAAAGCACGTCGTCTCGACCATGGACGGGGCATTGATGCAAGAAGTCATCATCGTGCCGACCAGCAGTTCGCAACGCTCGGCGGGCAACACATTTCCGCAGACCGGGTACATCCGCGAGTACCGGGACGGGTCGTGGAGACCGTGGCAGTCGCGCGGCGGCAATACCGTTGCCAGCCAGGCGGGGGATGCAGCCAACCGGGACACCACCGAGACGCCGACGGATACACTCTGCGGGTACTACATCGGCCCCATCGACGGCCATGACGTGGTGTTCCGCTACGAGGGAACCGCGACTGTCGGCGGGGTCACCACCGACCACTTCTTCTATTCGTATTCGCCGGTCGGCGACAGCACCTACCGCTCTGCGGAGCTCTGGTATGACGCCCAAGGCCGCGCCCGGCAGGTTCGGCACGTCCATTTCAACAGCGCGACCGAAAAGTCCGAGATTCTCAGGACCTATTCGGGCTGGGGGGAAACGAACACCATAGCCGCACCGCCAGATGCCACTCCCATCGCCCCCGCCGTGCCACCCACTCCGACACTGGTCCCCACCGCAGCACCAACAACCACGCCAACTCCTGTCCCGTTGGCCAAACCTCCCGCCCCACGGGTGCGATCAAACACCCTCCGCGGCGGGGCCTGGATATAACCGTCGAATGGAGCAACGTCAACAGAGCAACCTCGTATGTCGTCCAATTCAGAACGCCACTAAACGCCAATCGCTGGACCCGGTTGACCACTGGAACCGTCGCGGGGATGTCAATAACTGTTTCCGACAGCCGTCGCAATGCCCTGATCAACATCCCCAGAAACGTAAGGGTCCCGGATATCATGGAATTCAGGGTGAGGGCGAAAAACAGCGAACAGAGGTCCAAATGGTCCGATACGGCAAGATTCAGGAATAATTGACGCCGATGGGTGCCCCAACGCCAGGGCAACGGCGTACAACATCAATGAGTCGGACGGTTACAGGTTCAAATTCGCGGGGAGTACACCTTCACGCAGGATATGGGAGAGTGAAGCCACGTTAATGATCTGAGTCCTGACGTTTACGGTCAAGCACCGTATCTTCACCGGCCTGATTCTGGGCGCCCTGCAACTGACCCCTGGTAGTGCTGGTCGCATGGTTGAGCAACTCTTGGCCCTGAGAGTGTCACCGCCTTGGCCTCACGCCACCTTGACCCGCATCCAGCGCCAGTTGCCCACGACATCAACCTTGACCCGGGACAGCAGTGTCGCGCTGTAGCTCAGCATCGAGAGTGCCGCCAGCATCCTGATCTTGGCCATGCCGCGGTAACGGTGCCCCTCCAGCCCAAGGCTGCGCTTCAGGCTGCTGAACAGCCTCTCCATCTCCACCCGCCTGACGTAGAGGCCCTGCCACTCCTCGCTGGCCCGGTGGTGCCTCCCCATGGAACGGCTCCGTAAGCCCATTCTCGGCACCAACGTCTGTCAAGAGCGATGCACAATATGCACCCCGGCCCGACTGACTTTGTACGGTCCCCAGCAGCGCCAGAACCTGCAGGTCAAACTCTGGCCGGGACCGGACCGCAACAACCCGATGGATGGGAGCGAAATCCGGCTGACCTGGAACCGGATCACCGGTGCCTCCTCGTACCGGATCAAGCGCCTGGACAACGGCAACGATTACCGGATCATCCAGAACAGCTACCTGGGGACCAGCTACACCGACCGCGCCTTCAGCCGCGACCGCTCGGTGACGTCCGTCTCGTACATCATTGAGCCGCTGGACTCCCAGGGCAACTTCCACATACCGGATAACGACAACAACATCAACAGGGACTCGGCATTCCTGTCCATACCCTACTACGGGCTGGTACCCGTCGTAGACCCGAACTTCCAGCTCCGCCAGAGCGGGAGAAGCTGCCGGCTCTCCTGGACCGAAGCGGCCACGGACTCGCACATGAACGCCTGGTGGAAGACCTACGTCGTGGTAGACAGCTACGTTGGAAAGACCGACGGCCGCCAGGTTTCCGAACAGAGAGAGATTCTCATCTCCGGCTCGGGCACGTCCCGCAGCTACACCTTCACAGCCCCGGCTCTGACCAGTGAGGACGTATGGGCCTACTACACCTTCCATGTGGACAAGAAGGCCGGCAACCAGCGATTTACGCTCACCAACAGCCCTGAATCATGCAGTCTGTCCCGGTAGTAGACCAACCCCTTTGAAATGATGGGTTACGAGGGCAACCACAAGGGTTGCCCCTACCCGTCATCAGTAGTCCCATAGGAGCGCCCTGTGGGCGCCCTGATCGGGGGACGAGGGCCAAAAACGCGACGTGACGATGGAAGGCGGGCAAGGCCTGGCCCAACGCCGGGCACATGATGGCCCTTGCTTGAGGTCGCCGAAGAACTGTGCCCAGGCGACCTTTTCACCGGGCAATTGAGTACGGGCCGCGAATCCGGTCAGGCAGCGAGCCCCAGGTGAAGTGAATGCCGGACATCACCCGAATCCCCAGGAGCCTCGAAGGCGACGGTCTCATGGGCATGCCCATGAGAACCAGGGTGCGAATCACGATTCCGCGCGATGCTCCCCTCGGGGCCGGCGTCATCCTGGTCGCAGTGACCGTCGATGCCGGTAACGGCCGGGACCGTCAAAGCTCCATAGTCAGCGAGACCATCGTGGACTTCGATGACCATGCTGGGCTGGCGCGGGCGATTCGAGACGCGTTCAACGCCCGTGCGTGAACCGGTGTACGGCGGAGCGGGCACGTCGGCACGCTGATGCCCGAGACGTACTACTGCCCGGGCCGGTGAGGGGCGGGGCCTCCTCCCCTCCGCCGGGCGAGTGGGCGGCTGGAAGGCGGGGGACCGCTGACCGCATTGCGATCAAGGCCTGGGGCACTACCGAGATACCGTCGGCCTGGTCCCAGGCATACCCGATATGTACATCCCACTTTGGCTCTGGTTTAGTCACGGCTTGGGCTGACTAACCCTGCAATGTTTCTCTGTTCCGACCGTCCCAGACTGTATATACTGGCGGCTGAATCGTGGGTTCAATTCACGACCGGTCCGGACCGGACGCAAGAACTCTTCGCCGATCAAGCCAGGCACCGTTTCGACTCTCTGTTTCTAGGAGGCTTCTGTGGCATACGACTTGATAGTAATCGGGGGTGGCTCAGCCGGGGCCACCATCGCCGCCCGGGTGTCGGAGGATTCCAACCGCTCCGTTTTGGTCCTGGAAGCGGGCCCCGATTACCCTACCGTAGAGGAGACGCCCGCCGATGTTTTCGACGGCCAGAACATCAACCTTGCCGCCAATGGTCCGCACCTGTGGGGTTACCGGGGCCGGGCCAACGAACACCAGCCTGACTTGATCGAGGTGCCCGCCGGACGGGTCACCGGAGGTGGTTCGGCGGTGAACGGCACGGTATTCCTGAGGGGCCTCCCCGAAGACTACGACGAGTGGGAAAGGCTGGGAAACCAGGGCTGGTCCTATCTGGACGTGCTGCCGGTTTTTCGGGCCATGGAATCGGACCGCGACTTTGGCGGCGACTTCCATGGAACGGAAGGGCCGATACCTATTGGCCGTGTCGGCCAGGAGTCCTGGAAACCCAGCATGACCGCCTTTTACCAAGCCTGTCTGGATGCGGGATACCCCGATTCTCCCGACATGCAACTTCCCGAGACAACGGGGGTGGGGCCCCGCCCCCTCAACGTCCTCGGCGGCGCCAGGATGAGCACCGCTATGACCCACCTCGGCCCAGCCCGCCATCGCCTCAACCTGACGGTACGCGGCAACGTGATGGTCAACCGCATCCTCTTCGAGGGCAACCGGGCGGTGGGAGTCGAGGCCGAAAGCGGCGGAGAGGTGTTTCGACTGGAGGCCGGGGAAATAGTCGTCTGTGCTGGCGCCATCGGCACGCCTGCCTTGTTGTTGCGCTCGGGCATCGGCCCCCGCGATCATTTGCAAGAGGTCGGAGCGCCTCTTGTCCACCACCTGCCCGGCGTGGGACGGAACCTGAAGGACCATCCCTTGGTGCCGGTATGGTTCCGCCACAAGCCTGGGGTGGAAGGCGGGCCCGCCCCCAGCCAAGTGGGCCTGCGCTACACTGCCAGCGGATCCGACCTGGCCAACGACATGTTCATTTCTCCCTACCCCAATGTGGTGGTGGACGGCGTCTATTACACCCGGTTCCACGTGATTCTGGAGCGGCCGGTTGGTTCCGGTAGCGTCACCCTGGCCTCCCCCGATGCCAGCGAGCAGGCGGTCATCGACCTGCGGTACCTGGAAGACCCCCACGACCTGGAGCGGTCCCGGGAGGGCGTCCGTATCGCCGCCCGGTTGGGC
Organism: Dehalococcoidia bacterium; assembly: GCA_965208825.1. GTDB lineage: Bacteria > Chloroflexota > Dehalococcoidia > Lucifugimonadales > UBA3495 > VXOI01. Next base: position 634,736 of record CBDBPP010000005.1, on the reverse strand, counting down.
GTGGAACCGGCCTTCGCCCCGGTCTTCGAGAGACGCACCGCTCCCAGCGACGCCGAACTGGAGGATGACGCCGCGCTGGACCGGTGGATACTGGGCGCCGTCGGTTCCGCGCCCCACCTGATGGGTACCGCCCGCATGGGCCTGGCGTCCGACGACATGGCGGTTGTGGACCACCGGTGCCGGGTCCACGGCCTGCAGGGCCTGCGGGTAGCAGACGCCTCTGTATTCCCGGAACATGTGCGGGCCAACACCAACGCCACCGTGGTAATGATCGGCGAAAGGGTCGGCGGTTGGATCAAAGAAGAATTCGCCAAGTAGAATTCGCGGAGCAGAATTAGCAGAAAAGAGTCATCCGGGCAATTGGGCCCTGCCGTGCTGTTCCTGGCCCCTACCTTGGCTGGTTACGTCATCGGCCAAGTAGTCTAGCTCCACGGTGGCTACTCCGCCGGAAAACTGACGGTGAGGGGTTAGCTACTGAGCGATTAATCAAAAAGGGTTGAATCTCAAATCCCCCTCGGTAGAGGGTGGAAAAAGGACTTTTGCATGGACTTCATCGGCAAGACCGCCATTGTCACCGGGGCGGCGCAGGGCATCGGACTGGCCATAGCCAGGGAACTCTCCGTCGGAGGAGCCCGCCTGGTGGTTTGCGACCTTCAAGGCGACCGCGTAGAACGGACAGCGGCCGAGCTCCGTGATGATGGAGCGGAGGCAGTCGCCTTCCAGGCCAACCTCACTGCAACCGAAGAGGTAAACGAACTGATTGCCTTGGCGGTGCGGACGTACGGCCGCGTCGACATCCTGGTCAACGCCGCCGGCGGCAGCGGAAATATTGGAATCACCGACGTTGAAGACGTAACCGACGATATCTGGGACAGCGTTCTCGACAGCAACCTGAAGAGCGCGTTCCTGTGCTGCCGGGCGGTCGCGCCGCACATGAAACGGCAGGGGTACGGCAAAATCGTCAACTTCTCTTCCATGTCGGCAAAAGGGGCTTTCGGGGCTCGCGGCACTACGGCGGCCCGTCTCCCATACGCTGGCGCCAAAGCGGGCATCGACGGTTTCACCAAGCAGCTGGCCAAGGATCTCGCCCCATCCGGGGTCTACGTCAACGCCATAATGCCCGGCTTTATTCTCACCGAACCGGGGGCCCGGGTCGCCCGTCGCTTCGCCGAATTGTCTGGCGAAGAACAGGAAGGGATGTTGCTCAACGTGCCCTTGGGCCGTCCCGGCCGGGCGGAGGAAGTGGCCAGGGTTGCCGCCTTTCTGGCGTCTGACGACGCTAGCTACGTCTCCGGGGCGATAGTCGAGGTCAACGGAGGACTATAAAAACCCGGCAGCAAGAACGCAAGGGGTTACATATGTTGGGTGGACCCGGAAATTTGGATAGGTGGCTAGGTGAGAGCCCCGCTCCCAAACTGAGGGCAGGTGTTGCTGTCGGAAGGAGCAGGAAATATCACGACGACGCGGGAAACACAGCCCGGCCTTCAGGGCCAAGGTGGCGCTGAAGGCACTGAATGGCGCCTCTCCGCGGCCCAACGTTCCTCTGCCTGGGCTCCCCCAAATGGCCCTATTCCTAAAACACGGTCCCCACAATCACTGCCTCCACACATATCACCGGCGAACCTGCCATTCTTGAACTATCACTGCTGCAACACTACCTCCCATCTCCATATCCCAAATGCGATTGCCCTGGGAACCGCTGATCTTTGGTTCCAGCATAGGCCGATTGATGATATTATCTTCGGTGGAAAATTTAGGACGCGCATAATAACGGCGCGTCGAGTTGATTAATTGCTGAGGCGTACCAGGGCGGGGGCACCCAAAGTCGAGCAGTCTGACCAGGAGACCGGAGGTTTCGCGGCACGCCTTCCCTTCCACTACAGCTGGATCATTGTGGCAATCCTGGCGGTGGTCCAGGTTTTTGCCAGCTCCATCAGCATGGCTGCCGGGATCATGCTGCCCCCCTTGACCGACGAGAGCGGTCCCTTCGGGTGGAACGAGAGTCTGGTCACCCTCGGAATCGCTGCATACTATGGCTTCGGCGCCATCTACGCCCCCATCACCGGTTGGCTGGGCGACCGCTTCGGCTCGCGGTTGATGCTGCTGGCGTGTGCATGTCTCTACCTCATCAGCATGCTGCTCCTGTCCTGGATCACCGAGATCTGGCACTTCTTCCTGTTCTTCGGCGTCCTGCTGTCGCTGACTCAGTCCCTGGGCATGGTGCCCCTCATGGCCTCGGTCAGCGGCTGGTTCCGCCGTCGCCTGGGCCTGGGCATCGGCATTCTCTGGGCCGCCGGAGGAGTCGGCACCGCCGCCTTTGCCCCCATAGCTGGCTGGCTCATCGAATCGCTGGGTTGGCAGGGAAACTTCATGGTTGTCGGACTGGTGGGCGGTGCCGCCATGCTCGCCCTCGTCCCGCTTATGCGCAACCGCCCCGCCGAAATGGGCATTGAGCCCTACGGCGCCCGGGCCGGCGACTCCGTGCCCGCGAGGCTGGCCAAGAACATGGAGCAGCTGCGGATCAAGACATTCAATCAGCATATCCGCCGCACCAAGCCCTTCTGGAACCTGCCCCTGATTCACGGCCTGGGCTGCGCCGGGCATGGAATCATCCTCATCTACGTCGCCAAGTACGCCATCGATACCGGAGTGTTCGTGTCCCTGGCGGCCGCGGGAATCATCCTGGCCATCATTTCCCTGGTCAGCATCATCAGCCGCTTCGGTACCCCCGTACTGGCGGAGATATACGGTACGCGGAAAATGATGGCCGTTAGCCTGAGCATTCAGGCCATCACAGTCCCCATCATCATGTTCGGCCCAGCCGAGCCGTGGGTCTTCTACCTGTTCGCCGTTGCCTTTGGCCTGGGCTTCGGAGGCGAGTGGACCGGCTACCTGATAATCAACCGCCAGTATTTCGGCGACGGACCCATGGGCACCGTCTACGGCTGGCAGACCACCGGCGCCCTTATGGGCCACTTCATCGCCACTGCGCTGGCCGGGCTGATCATGTACGCCACCGGCTCCTACATGGCGGTCCTCTCGCTCTCCATGGCCTACAGTTTTGGCGGGGTGGTGGTGATCGCCCTGCTGGACAATAACTCCCAGGTGTTGATTCCCGACTGGGAGAGCGACCTTCCCGACGAGGCCCGCCTGAGAGCGGCGCCGGTAGCCGCGCCTCGTCCCCCTCCTGCTACCGCCCCTGCGCCCGCAGGTGGCGACGGCAACGACTGAGCGGGCACGGGTCCCCTGACGTCGACAATGCGGAAAGACGGCGGGGATGTCCATTGCAGGGCGTCCCTTGGACGTTCCTTCGGGGAGCCTGACAGCCCCGGCTACGTCTCCAAAAACTCCTGGACGAAGGTCGTGGCCGGTCCCTTGTCGTACATGCTGTTCAGCAGCACCACGTTGCGGTACACGTCGCCCTGGAAGAAACGCTCGTAGAGTATCTGCCGCGAGGCGAACGCGCTGCAGCAGGTGTCCCACGCCAGCCGGAACAGCCGCACCCGCTCCTCGGCTGTGGCCGTGTCGGTGTCCAGGTAGGCCGCCAGTTCCTCTGCCATGGGACCCTTAAAGTCAGCCTCCATGGGCAGGGCCATCAGGCTGCTGGAGCCCATCAGCTGCAGAATTTTCCCCATCCGGGGATACATGCGGATGAACAGGTGCCGCGCCACCATCAGGGGCATCTCCGCTGGACACATAACGCCCCACTCGTCCGGCGCGGCGTCCGCCTCGGCGGCCCGCAGCAGCGCCTTCGTCGTCTCCAGGTTCTCGATGATCTCGGCGGTCATCTGCATCATCTGCGGCTGCTGTGCCGACCCAAGGGTACGCTGCATCAGGTTGGCCAGCCCCAGCACGAACTCCAGCTTGACCACGTTCTTGGTGACCACCTGGTGCCCCGAGTGCAGGTACTGGTGGGTGCGGCTCGCCATGTTGTTGCATCGCTCGGGGTCGCCCAGCAGGAAGACTCGCTCCCAGGGCACGAAGACGTTGTCGAAGAAGGCCAGAGCGTCCATCTCCTCGAACCTCGAGCCCAGTGGGTGATCGAACCTTGATCGGTCCAGGTCCATGCTCTCCCGGCACAGGAACTTCAGGCCGTCGGTGTCACAGGGAATGGCGAAGGCGAAAGAGGTGCGGCTCGGCGCGCCCGCTGGCAGCGTGTGGGACCGTGCCGGATACACCGCGATCTCGTCGGCGATGGGCAGCGTCGCCAGCACCCGAGCTCCGTGCACCACGATGCCCGCGTCGGTTTCCTTGACTACCGACAGTGCGATGTCGGTGTTGTCGTGCAGGATGGTCTCCGAGGGCACACGGCTCCTTTGCAGGTTGACCAGGGTGTGAGTGAGGACCAGGTCCTCCTCCCGGACCCGTTCGTAGTACCCCCGGATGTTCTCTTTGAACTCCGGTCGGTCGGCGCCGAAATAGTCCCCGGCCTCGGCCATGGCCATCAGCGAGACGTTCAGAAAGTCCGGAGTCCGCCCCATCATCCCACAGCTCACCCTCGCCCAGTGGCGCATCATCCTGCGACGCGCATCCAGGTCGTCACTGCTCCTGGGCGTAATGAAAGACAATCCGACCTGGTCCCCGGTGCTTGGGGAGGCATAAGTCATCTCCGGCCCTGTTTCCGGATGGTGCTGCAGGTCGTAGAGCCGCGACAGTGTTCTCACTCCGTTGCGCAGCCCCGGATGGGTCGTCGGGTCTGTCACCCGCTCGCCGCGCAGATACAGATTCGGCGGCCTTTCCCTCAACCGATCGATGTACTGCTGCCCGTTTCTGGCCGGCATTACGGGACCTCCTCGGGGGAATGTAAGCATTGTGTCCGATGCATGGTGCATTTGGATACCCTGCATTTATTCTGGGCTGTGTCTTTCATTGCCGGCCGGTCCGTCGGCCCTGAGCTTGTCGAAGGGCCGTCCGTTAGTGGTTCGACAAGCTCACCATGAACGGACTTGACGGATTGATGTCGAGAATTGAGAGGCTCTGCCCTCCCGTCGGGGCCGGATGCCATGACTGTCGGCCCCGCTGGGGCTACTCCGCCGCAGGTTCAAACCAACCATCCCGACCTGCCCCAGCAGGCGCGGTGGAGACCGAATTCTGGCGCGGTTACCCTTGACACCCTCAAAGCGGTTGTGATAATTTTCACTCGGTTTTTGGCCCGCCACACCTGCAGCGGGAAACCGGGCCGCAAGTCCCCGCCCCGGCGGGGAAATGTTTTGCCACAGACCGGCGGGTAGGCCTGAGCCTACAGGCGGACTCAGGAAGTACGGATCTCCATGGATCCCAAAGCGCTAACCAGCACCGACTGGCACAACATCCACCTCTTCCTGCAGTGGTTCTGGATCTACTTTCCACTGGTGGTGGTCTTTGCGGTCACGATGCTCATCGCTCACGCTCTCATACCGTCTGCGGTGAACACAGGGCATCTGCCGGCCTCGGCTGCCAGGCTGAAGCTCCCGCTGACCGCTTTTGCCCTGCTCGTAGCTGCGGCTGCCCTGGTCATGCTGGCCTTTGGCATAGGTCAGACTCTGGACGTGAGGAATTTCTGGGACCGGCTGCTGATGTAGACGGCACTGTTCCCCCCCGGCATCAGGCGTGCCCCGAAGGGGATACCCCGTTAGCGAGAGCGCGTAGGCATCACAATATGAGCGGTTCCTCCCAACAATGAGACCCACGGGCAAAATGATTCCGCTTATGGTGGCGGGCGGCATTTTCACCGTCATCATAGGGTTTGTGCTGGTAGTGTTGTTCATTTCCTGGTTTTCCAACCCGCCTTTTGGGTTGGGCAACGCCTCGGCCCAGCCCGTCGCCTTTCCTCACACGGTTCACGTGGAAGAGCACGGAATCCAGTGCGAGTTCTGCCACCGCAGCGTTACCAAAGGCGACGCCGCAACAGTTCCGGCGGTCGAGTCATGTCTCTTCTGCCACAAGGACGTTTCTGGTCGAACGGCCCAGGCACAGACAGAAATCGCCAAGGTTCGTCAATTTTTCGAGGACGAAGAACCCATTGACTGGGAACGGGTCCATCGCCTCCCCGATCACGTCAGGTTCGTTCACGAGGCCCATATCCGCTTCTTCACCAGTCCCATGGGCACCGAGCAGGTCGCGGGACCTCGGTTCGACATCAACAGCAACCCGGTGGACCGGGCTTACACCATCGAGGAGACCTGCGGCATCTGCCACGGTGACGTGGGCAACATGGCGGAAGTGCAGCCCAAGGACGGGCAGTCCCTGAAGATGGGCACCTGCCTGGACTGCCACCGGATGAACAATGTGCCGACGGACTGCACAATTTGTCATAAGTAAAGCCGACCGTCATTCCCTCGAAAGCGGGAATCCGGAGACGAAGCGAAGAAACTGCTCCAATGAAACTTACTAGGCGACATTTCCTAGCTTGGGCCGGTCTCGGTGCCCTGGGCGCCGTGGCCTGCGAGGGGTTTGGCATCCGTGAGGGTGAGCTGAACATCCAGAGTCCGGTCAGCCTCCCGGAAGACCTGGTGCGGGGCAAAGACAACTGGTACGCCAGCCTCTGCCGCAACTGCCCCTCCTGTGAGGGCATCCTGGTCCGCGTCATGGAAGGCCGCGCCAAGAAGGTGCAGGGCAACCCCCTCTACCCCCTTAACCTCGGCAAGAACCACGCGCGATGCGAGGCGGGCGTGCAGGCCCTCTACCACCCCGACCGAATTCCTGGGCCCATGCGCCGCGGCGGCAACCGCGGTTCAGGAAGGTTCGACTCCATCAGTTGGGAACCGGAGGCAATGAACACCCTGGTCCGTCAGTTGACCGACCGTGGCTCCAGGGCCGTGTTGCTCACAAAGCCCACTCGCGGACATATGGCCGTGCTCACCTCCCGGTTCGCCCAGGCCGTGGGCGTCGAGCAGCTCGCTTTCGAGGCCATTGACAACAACGTCTACCGGCGGGCTGTGAGCGACGTTTACCAACAAAGCGTGCTGCCAGACTTTGACTTGGCAAATGCCAATTTCGTCCTGTCTTTTGGCGCCGATTTTCTGTCCACCTGGATCTCTCCAACCCGCTGGAGCATGGGTTACGGAGAATTCCGGCAGGGACAGGGACGCCGGGAGCGGGGAACCCTGTATCACGTTGACTCGCGTTTCTCAATGACCGCGGCCAATGCCGACAAGTGGGTCCCGGTTCGCCCCGGCTGGGAGGGCTACCTCGCCCTGAGCATAGCCCAGGTAATCGTAGACGAGGGCCTTGCGGCGCCAGGTGTGGACGTTGACGCCCTGATCGACGGTGATACGGGCCGCGGCATCCTGAACTCTTTCCGGCCTGAACTGGCGGCTCCCCTGGTGGGCATCACTCCGGAGATCGCCGGCGGCGATCCGGCGGAGTTCATCCGCAAACTGGCCCGCGACTTCGCCGGACACGGCCCCAGTATCGCCATCGCCGGTGGCTCTGCAGGGGCCCACAGTAACGGGTTGTTCAACCTTGAGGCGGCCGCGGTACTCAACTGGCTCGTGGGCAGTGTCGGTGCCACGGGGGGTGTAGTCCCCAATCCGACAGGGCCCTGGGACGGCATACCGGATTCGGCAGGTTCTGCCAGCATAGACGACTTTGAGAGTCTGGTTGAGCGCATTAAGAGCGGCGACGTCCGCATGTTGATGCTGCACAACGTAGATCCGGTGCACGGCCTGCCCGCATCCCTGAAACTCAGGGACGCCATCGTCAGCGCCCAGGACCTCTACGTGGTCAGCTTCTCGCCCTTCATCGACGATACCAGCGCCCTGGCCGACCTGATTCTTCCCGACCGGATATACCTGGAGGACTGGGGCGACGACATTCCGGACCCCGCGCCTGGGTACCAGGTAGCTGGATTCCAGCAGCCCGTAGTCAATCCGCTGTGGGACCTGGACCCGAGGAGCTTCCCTGACGTCCTCCTGGCAGCCGCCGACGGGCTGGAGGTAGGCGACCAGCTTCCATGGCGAAGCTACCAGGCAATGCTTCGGGAGAGCTCAGACCAACTTTTCGAGACGAACCGTGGGTCGATTGAGGCGTCCAGCGCCGAGGAGTTCTGGACCGCAATCCTCCGGCGGGGCGGCTGGTGGGATGAGTCGGCCAGGGGACCGGCACAGCTGCGTCCCAGAGACGGCCTGTTGAGAAGGATAGCCGAAAGCGCATCTCCCCCAACCTTCGCCGGATACTCCGGTGACCAGACGCTTTATCTGGTTCCCTTCTCTCACAACACCTTGCAGGACGGAGACCTGGCGCACCTGCCCTGGCTGCAGGGGGCACCTGACCCGGTTACCTCGGTGACCTGGCAGACCTGGATCGAGTTGAACGACACCACCGCCGAACGCCACGGCATCCGTGAGGGCGACATCGTGCGGGTGGAGTCGTCGCAGGGTTCCATCCGCGCGGTGGCCTACCTCACTCCGGCCACACCGCCCGAAGTGGTGGCCATACCCTTCGGTGGTGGCCGTCGCCACGGTTCGTCCTATGCTACCGACCGGCCTGCCACCGAGAGCTCCAACGTCGCCGAGATACTCGAACCCACCCGGGTGGCCGGCCCGCAGTCGCTGGCTTGGGCCGGGACCAAGGTCGTCATTTCCCGCACCGGCGAGAGCGTGAACGTTTCCAAGCTCGAGGGAGACGCACGAGCGGTCGAGATCGGGCTTAGTGCCGCCGAGGAAATCATCAAGACTGTCGCACCCGGTGTTTACTAGGCGGAGACCGGCAATTGATCCGCAACACTATTCAGAAACAGGCGCGTAGATGGTAACGAATCGAATAGACCACAAGTGGGGCATGGTGGTGGACCTGGACCGTTGTACCGGTTGCCAGGCCTGCGTTGTAGCCTGCCAGGCGGAAAACAATCTGCCCATCAACACCAAGGACTACTTCCAGCAACGCCGGGCCTACGAGTGGATCCGGGTCGAACGCTATTGGGAAGGGGAATTCCCCAACGTCAAGGCCCGATTCATACCCATCATGTGCCAGCACTGTGAGAACGCTCCGTGCGAGCCGGTGTGTCCTGTCTACGCCACCTATCACAACGACGAGGGACTGAACGTCCAGGTCTACAATCGTTGTGTCGGCACGCGCTACTGCGCCAACAACTGCCCCTACCAGGTGCGCTTCTTCAACTGGTGGGAACCCCAGTGGCCCGAGCGGCTGCGCAATCAGTTGAACCCGGATGTCACCGTTCGCAGTCGGGGCATCATGGAGCGCTGTTCCTTCTGTGTGCAGCGCATCCGCCGCGGCGAGATCACCGTGGAGCGTCGTGGTGTGGAACCTCTGACGGGTGAGCGTATTCCCGCCGGTGAGGACCGGTACCTGAACTACCAGCGTATGAAAGATGGTAATTTCCTGCCCGCCTGTGCCCAGGCGTGCCCTTCCAATGCTCTGCTATTCGGTGAGCAGAAGGACCCAACGGGCCCGGTGCATCAATATTTTGAAAGGGCCAATCAGCAGTACGACAAGGTGCATCATGGGGAATACCTGGATGAGTCCAAGACCCGGGTCTACCGGCTCCTGGAGGAAATGGCGACCAAGCCCAATGTCATCTACCTGAAAAAGGTCGACAAGTATCCGGTTGGAGAAAAGGCCCACTAGAGAGAGCCTCTGACTCTTGCCATTGAATTACCCCCTCGTAGCGTACGGGGCAGCAACCTAATCACGATAATTGGCAGAATCGAATAAATCGCAGTTCAGACGAATATGGCAGCCAGCGAAAGCGAACACATACACCACGGAGCGACCCACGGCGAGGGGCACGGAGGTGTCTCGGGTGGACATTACCCAGGGATGTGGATATTCCCCAATCCCAGGGTGATGACTCGCGACATGGCGGCCAAGGTTTCCGCCATGCCCGGCCCGTTGACTCTCGCCATGGTGCTCACCTTCGCTCTGCTGGTGCTTGGCGTTGTGGGGTTCGTGGTCCGGGCGATGTCCGACGGTTTCGACGACCGGGCTCCCTGGGGCTACTACATGGCCACCTTCTCTTTCGTTTTCATGATAACCAGTTCCGCCCCGGTAGCCGCGGTGGCCTTCCGTTTCACCAAGAGCCACTGGCGCCGGCCCCTGTCTCGCGTGGCAGAACTGTTCGCCGTGGTTGGCATCTTCAACATCATCCTCTTCATACCGATGATGCTGATCCTGCCTCCCATTCTCAACCCGGACCCGGGCCATGGGCACGACCTGGACATTCGCCGGACCATCTGGTTCGAGGGTCCCATCGGTGCTCCACACGCCTGGGACCTGGCTGGGGTGATCGGTCTGGCCGTCACAGCGATTCTCATCCTGTGGCTGTCTGCCGTACCCGACATGGCCGAGGCCCGTCACACCGCCACCGGCTTCCGCGGGTGGCTCTATCGAAAGCTGGCCGGTCACTGGTACGGCACCAAGCGACAGTGGAACGCGCAGAAGGCCGGCCTGGCCATGCTCGGCGCCTTCTATTTCATGACCTTGGTCTTTGTGCAGTTCATCATCAGTTCCGATTACATGCAGAGCATGATTCCGGGCTATAAGGACGCCATATTCCCGGTGTTCTACACACTGACGGGTTTCCAGTGCGCCTTGGGTCTGTGCCTGATCATCCTGTACATACTCAAGCGCTGGGGTGGATACGAGGAGTATTACGGCAAATCTGTATTCTGGTCGGCCAGCAAGGTACAGCTGGGACTGACACTGCTTTGGGCCTACCACCTGTTCTCCTTCTTCATCACCTACTGGTACGGCCGGCTGGTGGTGGAGCAGAATGTGATCAGGTACCTGATGGGGGATTCCTACGGAGGAGTATTCTCCGCCAACGTGGCATTGAGCTTCGTGATCCCGTTCCTCCTGCTGGTCTGGAACCCGGTGAGGCGGAGTGCCTGGGGCCCGCCTCTCGCTGGCCTGTCAGCCATACTCGGGGCAGTAATGTTCAACGTCCGCCTCTTTGTCGGAGGGGCAAACTCCGGCAATATCTACGCGGCGTTTTTGGACCACGTTCCGCCGCCGGTCTACCCAGACGTCTGGGATATCTTCATATTCATTGGCGGCGTTTCTGGTGCGGCGTTCATATACCTGGTCGCCACCCGCATCCTCCCATCCCTGTCGGTCTGGGAGGTCAAGGAGGGGGCGCTGTATACCCGGATGTCCCGTTTCATCAAGGGCGAGTACCTGGTGCTGGCCAAGCCCGAATAGGACCGTTGGTTCATGTGATCAGCTTGATTGCCGGGAATAACTAGAATCTAATCAGCGAAATTCCGGGAATCACAGTTCAGACGAGGAGAGATGCAAGAAGGCAGGACACCAATACCCTACAGGCAGATCAACCGCGAGTTGCTGTTTTCGATCCTGCAGTCGCCCAAATGGTTCCCCATTACGGTGATCATTTTGGGCTGCATTGTGCTGGGCGGATTTGCCGCGGCTGGTTACCTGGTCAACAAGGGTTTCGGGGTCACCGGTCTGAACCGGCCCGTTATGTGGGGCTTCTTCATCACGAACTTCGTTTTCTGGATCGGCATCAGCCACGCCGGGGTGATGCTGTCCGCCATCCTTCGGCTTTCCAAGGCTGAGTGGCGCCGGCCGGCCACCAGGGCCGCCGAGATCCTCACCGTTTTCTCGCTGATGACGGCGATGATGATGCCCCTGATCCACACGGGCCGTCCCTGGCGCACGGTCTACTGGATCTACACCATCCCGTTCATGCCCTACGACTACGCCCGGGGCATCTGGCCCAACGTGCGATCGCCCCTGGTCTGGGACCCCAGCGCGGTCTACACCTACCTGACCTCCAGTATCCTGTTCGTCCTGGTGGCGCTGATACCGGACTTCGCCGTGCTCCGCGACCGCACCACCGGGCTTAGCCACCGGATCTACGGTATCCTGGCTATGGGTTGGCGGGGCAACCCCCGGCAGTGGAAGCTACAGATCATCGCGGGAGTTCTGCTTTCGGCGCTGATCCTGCCCGTATTCGTCTCCGTCCATTCCATCGTGTCTTGGGACTTCGGCATGGCGGTGTCCGTCAAGACCTGGCACTCCACCATCTTCGCCCCCTACTTTGTGGTTGGTGCAGTGCATTCCGGCGTCTCCGCCGTCGCCTTCGTAATGATCATCCTGCGCTACATCTACGGTTGGCAGAACTACATCCGCCACGAGCACATCGACGCCCTGGGACGGTTGTTGATAGTGGTGGCCACGGGCTGGTTCTACTTCTTCGTGATGGAGATACTCTTCGGTTTCTACGGCAGGGAGGCTGACGAGCTGGCGGTTCGCGACCTCCAGTTCATGCAGGACCCCTGGAACATCTGGATGATGGTGTTCGTGTTCACCACCTACTTCCTGCCGGTGGCCCTGTGGCTGCCCCGGGCCTTCCGCCGCAACCTGTGGATCATGTCCGCCGCCTGTATTTCTGTGAACATCGGCATGTGGCTGGAAAGGTTCATCATCATCGTGCCAGGGTTGCAGAACAAGCAGGTGTTCACCTTCAGCTGGTACACCGTGTACACTCCCAGCGCGGTGGAGTGGGCCATCATCGGCGCCACCTTCGCCCTGGTATCCCTGCTGATGATAGTCATCGCCAGGGTGGTGCCGCTGATACCGCTCTACGACATTAAGGAGTACGAGGTCCTGCGCAGCGAAGTCAAGATTGGCCGGGTGACAGTACCGGCGGTCTACCGCGAAGACTAATCAGAATTTGAAGTGGGGAATTAGGAATTTCGAATTCCAAACTCCACATTCCTAATTTCAAACTCGGAGAGTTTGGGAATGGCTAAACGACCGATACTGGGCCTGTTCGAGGACGCCAACTACGCCGCCGAAGCGGGGGACGCCCTGCAGAATGCTGGCGTTTCGCCCACCGACTACGACTTCCTGACCGATACACCCTATCCCGAGGGCGCCTTCGGGGAGCGCCACGAGGGGCACCGGCTCTACATATTCCCCCTCTGCGGCGCGCTGGTCGGACTGACCATCGGCGTCCTGCTCACATCGATGACCCAGATGGCCTACCCGCTGGTGCAGGCCGGCAAACCCATCCTTTCCCTGCCCCCGATGGCGGTGGTGACCTACGAGAGCACCATGCTCACCGCCATCATCTTCACTATCATCGGCATCATCTTCGAATCGAGGCTACCCAGTTTCAAACAGGGGCTGTACGACACCCGCATCACTGAAGGCTACATCGGAGTGCTTGCCAACGTGGAGGAAGAGACGCTTCCCCAGGTATCCGCCCTCTTCACCCAGGCCGGGGCAATTGACGTGGTGCGCGAGAGCTAGGGGTCGGCGGCCTGATGTTTTACCGGTTTAATTTCATGCGAAAACGATACGACGCGAAAAGTGGCCCTGACCCGGTGCCCTGGTCCCGGGCGTTGCCCCTGCGCTCTTTGCTTGTCGTCATGGCTATGGTTGCCGCCCTCGCGGTCGTGGGCTGTACCTCCGGCAGCTATCCGGTCGATATTTTCTACGAGCAGCATTACCAGCAGTCCTACAAGTCTCACGAGCCGCCCCGACTGGCAGGCGTTGAAGGTGCGGTAGCTTACTTTCCGCCGCCGCCCAACACCACAGACGACTCTGACGCCCATCTCTACGAGGTCAACTGCCAGATGTGCCACGGCACCGACGGCCGTGATAGCGGCCAGGTGCTCCAGAGGATGACCAGAGGTTCGGCGGACGGTGGCTACGGCTACCAGTACGCCATCCTCGATCCCGATACGGAGCAGCCGCGACCTCCCGATCTCACCGTCCTGACCCCGGAGATAATCGACGGCTACCTGAGGAGCTCCGTCAGGCCCTTCGGCCCAAACTCGGTCATGCCTCCCTTCGGCAAGCTGCTGAGCGAAAGCGAACGTCAGGCCATCATCCGTTACGTCGGCACCCTGCCCTAGCAGCGGCTCGCCGCCCTAATTCGAACGGCGCACAGTGGGCGCGGGATGTCCTTGAGCGTGAGAAGGGAAATCTCACTCTGGTCGCTCTGCGCAGGAGCCATGGTGCTGCTCTTCATCTTCGCCGTACCGCAGTACGCCCACGCCCAGGACACCGGCGATGAACTGGAGCGGGAAGCCCAGGCCATCGACAAGATGATAATGTGCCCCGTTTGCCCCGCCGAAACAATTGACCAGGCCCAGGTCGAAATCTCCTTCCAGATGCGCGCCGTAATACGGGAAATGCTGGCCGAGGGCAGGTCGCGCGAGGAAGTCCTCGACTACTTTGTAGACCGCTATGGCCCCGACATACTGGCCGCTCCTCCCAAATCCGGAGCCAACCTCGTTGCCTGGGTGCTTCCCATCGTCGGAGTTGCTGTCGGCCTCGTCGGCCTCTATCTGGTGATACGTTCGATGGCAAGACGTCAGCGCCCGGCGCCCGGCGCTCCTGCGGGTACCGAAGCCGACCCGCCCGACGCATCCTCGGACCCTAGTTTTGCCCCCTACCTCGAGATCGCCGACCGCCTGCTTGCGTCCCGCCGCAACCCGCGCCCGGCCATTGCTCCTCCCGGAAACACCGCAAACTCTGCCGGAATCCCCGAAGAAAAAGACTTCGCCAGTGGGTGATCTGGGAGCAATCAGCCTCTGGCTGGCCCTGGCCTTGGCCGCCTACTCCGCCGTCGGGTCGGTGACGGGCAAGCTGCGCGGGTCGGGTGCCCTGGTCGAAAGCGCCCAGGCGGCCATGTATGCCACCGTAGTGGTGCTGTTCGTCTCTACACTCAGCCTGGTGGTCTCCTTCATCGGGCGCGACTTCGAGATCTCCTACGTGGCTCGCCACAGCGATCTGGCCATGCCAGACCGCTTTACCTGGGTGGCTTTCTATGCCGGCAATGAAGGTTCCCTGCTCTACATCGCCATGGTGCTGTCGGTGATGTCGGCTATTGCCGTCTGGCGGGCACCGGAGCGCGTTCGCGTTGCCCTGCCCTACACCACCGGCGTGCTCATGCTGGTCCTGACCTTCTTCCTGGCAGTCATGGCCTTCATGGCCAACCCTTTCGACAAGCTGCCCTTCGTCCCCCTGGATGGCGAGGGCATCAACCCGCTTCTGACCCACTTCGGCATGTTCTTCCATCCTCCGGCCCTGATGGCCGGGCTGATCGCCATCACCGTTCCTTTCGCTTTCGCCTTGGGCTCCCTGCTCGCTCGTCAGACCGGCGACGAGTGGGTCGACGCCGGACGTGTTTGGGGAATCATCGCCTGGGTGCTCCTGGCGGCGGGGCTGCTGCTCGGCTCCTGGTGGGCCTACACCATACTGGGCTGGGGCGGCTACTGGTTCTGGGACCCGGTGGAGAACGCGGCATTCATGCCGTGGCTGGCCTTGACCGCCTTCATCCACTCCATCATGGTGCAAAAGCGACGTGGCATGTTCCGCATGTGGAACATTGCCCTGATCAACGTGGCCTTCGGCTTGGCCCTCTACGGCATGTTCATGAATCGTGGGGGTTCAGTGCCCTCGGTGCACTCCTTCGGGGCATCCAGCCTGGGCTGGGTCTTCCTGATGTTTCTTGTCATTGGCGTAATCGTGCCCTTCGTCATCTTCTTCTGGCGCTACCACCTGCTCAAGAGCGCCCAGAACCTTGACTCCATGCTGTCCCGCGAGGCGGCCTTCCTGGTCAACAACTTGCTGCTGCTGGGCATCGCCTTTGTCACCCTGTGGGGCACGGTGTACCCACTCATCTCCCGGCTGACCAGCGGCGAGGAAATCACCGTGGCACGGCCCTTTTACGACCAGGTCAATGGGCCGCTCATGTTGGCGCTGGTTTTCCTGATGGGCGTGGGGCCCATGCTGCCCTGGCGGCGCGCCAACTGGGCCAGCATCAGCCGGGCCCTGGCGTTGCCCGCCGGGGTTGCCGTGCTGACCCTCGTTGTCCTGGTGGCGGCTGGCCTGCGACCGTCCACCGGCCCGCACATGTATGCTCTTGCCGGGTTCTCACTGGCTGCTTTTGTGGCCACTGGCATCCTCGCCGAGTGGTGCCGCGGCGCCCGGGTCCGGGTGAACGCCCTGGACCATGGAGGCGGTCCTGCGTTAAGGGTACTCCGGGACTATCCTGCCTCCTTCGTTCAGCTCATCTGGGCCAATCGTCCCCGCTACGGCGGATACATAGTGCATCTATCGGTACTCATGGTCGCTCTCGGGGTAGTGGGCACCTCGTTTTTCAACACCCAGAAGGACGTCGTCCTCTCACCTGGAGACACGGTCGCCGTAGAGAACTACGAGATCCGCTACCTGGGCACCACCCTCGTCCCCTACGGTAACCGCACCGAGTTCATTTCATCCGTCGAGGTATACCGCGATGGCGAGTTCCTCGACACCATCAATCCCAATCGTGCCTTTTATCCCGGCTTCAACATGGCTTCCACTCGGGCTGCAATCCGTTCCACCCCCGTGGAGGACTTCTACGTTGTACCCAGCGAGAACCTGCCCGGTGGCGACGTGGGTTTCCGCATACTGGTGAATCCGCTCATCTGGTGGATGTGGGTGGCAGGCCCGGTCATGGTGCTCGGAACTGTAATCGCCCTGTGGCCCGAACCATCCCGATCGACGGTCCGCGTCCCTGCAAGACCCTCCGTCGCCGTCCAACCTTTGCCGTGACTGAAGGACTCGCCCACGCTCCTGCACGCCGTCTGGTCCGCCGCGAAAACTGCTAGACTGATTTCATGGACTCGGAAACCATATTTGCCATACTGGTCGGCGCCGCCCTGGCCTGCTTTGGGCTAGCAATGGTCGGCTACTCCTTCTTCAGGCGCACCGAACCGGAAAATCCTGTGCTGGGCTCGCTTCCAGCAAGTACCGACGGTGTCGGTCTCGATTCACTTCTCGACTCCGTGGATACCCTCGAACTGGAGTACCAACTGGGTAAAGTGCCCGAGGTTCAATACTTGCAGCAACTCCAGTCCTATCGCCTGCAGATCGCCGCAATGGTACGGGACCAGCTCGAGAACGGGGCCGCGTTACCGGAGCTGATCCTGGAGCAGGAGGTGCAGCTGGCACGCTCTAGAATGAACGACGCCTCCCTCTCCGGGTCGCTGGAGGTGGAGACCCCGTCCGCCGTCTCCTACCCTCAATGCGATGATTCGCTGGACGAAGCCTCTGTCTCCCCGGATTCGGAGAAAGTGCAACCTGCACAGAACGAAGGATCCGGGACCCCGTGATACGGTCCCCCGGTTGGTCGCTGTCCGGCAGCCGTCAGAGATTTCGGCTATTGGTTCCGGCAACACTGGTCCTTGGTATAGTGGCAGTCCTGGTCTTTTCGTCGCCGGTGCCGGCTCCGGGGCAGGCGGCGGTGGACATCGAGGGACGGGTGCTGAACGGCACCGCAGGCGCAGAGGCGCCTGTCGATCTCGCCATTTTGCTGCTGATAGCGGACGCCGGTGGCACCCTGGCCGGCACCGGCCAGGCCCCCTTGCAGTCTGACGGAAGTTTCGTCATACCCGACGTGCCGGTCATTGATGGCGCGGCTTACACTGTCAGCGTTGACTACGGCGGGATTTTCTATGGTGAGTCCCTTTCCCTTGCCCAGGCCCTGGAGCCTGTGTCCATCACTGTGTACGATCCCACCGAGGATGCCAGCATCCTTCGCATCGACCGGCAGGTGATGGTTCTCTCTGAATTCGACGCCGCCGGGCGTACGGCTACCGCCACCGAGTTCGTGAGGCTCACCAACCCTACCGATCGCACCCTTCGGCCCAACCTTGAGACCGCCCGGCCCGGCATGTTCAGTTTCATGCGCTTCGCCCTGCCCCCCGACGCGGCGGACGTCACCGTCCAGTCCAGTCTCCGGGGAGGCGACGTGATTTCCGTGGGCACCGGCTTCGCACTCACCGCCCCGGTGCCGCCGGGGGAGCACAGCGTGGACTTCGCCTACACCTTCCCCTACGAAGGCGGTACCGTGGATTTCCGCAACAGCCTCCCCCAGGGTGCCGGCATCTTCCAGGTGCTGGTCCCTTCCCGCTGGGACAGCGTCGAGATCAGCGGCATCGTTAGGCAGGAGCCCGTGGTCATCGGCAGCGAGACCTACCGCGCCTGGGAGACTCGCGACGTCCCTCCCGGCCCTGGCGTGCAGCTTACCTTCACCGGACTGCCCCAGCCGGGCATCCTGGCCCGAACAGGAAACACCCTCTCCGGCGAGTCCTTCTGGATTACCGCCATTCCCTCTGCCATGGGCGCCATACTTCTCGCCCTTCTGGTCATCGGACTGTTCCGCCGCTATCGGCCCGAGACTGTGACGGTGGAGGATGGCGAGTATCCCGACGAGGATCCTTCCGCACCCTCACCCGTCCGTCGCGCCGAGGCCGTCGCCAGCCTTGCCGTCCTCGATGAGCAGTACTACCTGGGCGCCATCGAGCCCGACATCTACTTCCAACGCCGCGCCTCCCTGGTGTCGGAAGCCCTGTCTGGCGAGTCTGAGCAGGGTCCGTGATGGAGGAGCCGATTAACCACAAGGCAGAGGACCTACCCGCTGTGCCGCAGCCGCCCGCCCGCCGTCGCAGGCTGCGCTTTGGCCGCCGCACGCTGATCATCGTGGCCGTGGCCGTTCCTGTGCTCGCGTTTCTGGCGGTGCTGGCCTGGGCATCCTTTACCTCCGGTCCCTCCCGGGGCGGCCTCGCCGTCAACAACGACGTCTTCGAGATCGACGTCGATACCCAGGTGGCTCCGGAATTCATCCTGCCGCTCCTGTCTGGGGGTGAGGTCAGCACGGCCGGGTTGAGGGGCAGGGTCATCATGCTGGACTTTTGGGCCTCCTGGTGCCCTCCGTGCCGGGAGGAAGCACCGGTCCTGGCCCAGATATACCGGGAATACCGAGACCGGGGCGTGGAGTTTGTCGGTATTAACCTTTGGGATGATCCGGGCGATGCCGAGCTTTTCCTCCTGCAGCAGGGCCACGAGTACCCCAACGGCGTCGACGAAGGGGGGAAAATCGCCATCAGCTACGGCGTCCGGGGCATTCCGGAAAAGTTCTTCATCGATGCCGACGGCGCCATAGTGCGCAAATTCTCCGGCCCCATGACCGCCGACCGGCTCCGCCTCATTCTCGAGTCCATGCTCGATCGCTGAACCGCCGGTTGCCGCTACTCCCGCAACCCGTCTCGGCAACAGCCGCTGCAGCAAATTTGATGACAGTTGCCTCTTGCCATGCCCTGTCCCGCTTTCTTAACATAGTTGTATGAACTCAAGAGTGACTGGAAAATCCCTCGCTTTCACCCGCGTCCGGCCCCATGCTGCCCTCTTTGCCCGCTGCTCGACCGCCGGGCGGGACGAAATGGGACGGAATGGTACCGGGACCGAAAATTTCCGCTCCCGGACCCCCGAAAAGGGCCGGTTGCAGCTTGGAGCAAGCCGGATTTCAGGCCGAAAACGGGAAGAATGGGACATTTTGGGAACAGCCGGGAAATTTTCCGTCCCGGTTCTCCCACGCACCTCATAATCTAGAATCAGGAAATCCGGGAATCAAGCGAATCACGGTTCAGACTATCCCGCCCGACATGCGCCCCAACACGCAAGTCCGGGGTCCTTGACCCTCGATAGACTGGAGAACCGGCCCTTGATCTCTCTGAGATAATGCCTGTACGCGCCTCCCCGATTGCGGGACCTGCCGGGGAACTCGCGTTCCGGATACCGTTGCCTCCGCTACCCCTACGGGAGCGCTGATATGACCGAGCAGCAGATAATCCCCGCGATGCTCGCCGTGGACTGGGGCGGCACCTGGTGCCGCGTCGGGCTGGTTGACCGGCAGGGCGCCACCATCTGGCAGGCGCGCCGGCCCAACCCTCCCGGTGGCGACGCCGCCCAATACCTGGCATTGGCCGACACACTGCTGGCAGAGGGGCTCGCCCTACCCGGTGTGCAGGTGCCTGGCATCGGCATTGCCGTGGCCGGCCCCGTCGATCCGGAAAGTGGAATTCTTTACCAGCCGCCCAATTTAGGGGCCTTGGACGGGATCTCCCTCAAGGCCGCCTGGCGGGAGAAGTACGGTCTTCCTGTCGTGATAGGCAACGACGCTAACCTGGCTGTTATGGGCGAGTACCACTACGGTGCCGGTCGTGATGCGGCCCAGGCCGGCAATCCTAGGAAGAGCCTGTTCTACGTTACCGTCAGCACCGGCATCGGTGGCGGGGCGGTGGAAAACGGCCGTCTCGTCCTCGGCGCCAACGGCCTCACCGCCGAGGTCGGACACACCACCGTCGACACGGCTGCCGACGCGACGCTCTGTCAGTGTGGCAAGCGTGGCTGCCTGGAGGCCCTGTCCTCCGGCACGGCCATCGCCAACTACGCCCGGGCCGCGCTGAACGAAGGGCGCTACCAGGACTCCGCCCTGGCCGCCGTCCCCTCCGGCGAGCTGTCTGCCAGGGCCGTGGTGGCAGCGGCGGTGCAGGGCGACGCCTTCGCCCGGTCCGTGATGCAGCGGGCCGTCGACGGATTGTCCATCGGCCTGGCCAACGCCGTCCACCTGTTCAATCCTGACCTCATCATCCTCGGCGGAGGAGTCTCCGAGGGGCTCACCCAGCTCGACCTCCTTCCCCGTATCCGCCAGCAAATCCACGATCGGCTGATGAGCGAGTTGCACAAGGCCTTCGACATCGTGCCCTCCGTCCTCGGCGACAACTCGGGCCTCCTGGGCGCCGCCGCCGCCGCCTGGGATGTGGCCTGAACTGTCACTCCCCCTGCGCCCGGAGTCCAACGCCACCCCTGTAACGGCGTGCAGCCGAGCGCCTGCGCCGTTCCGAACACGCATTGCGGGAAATCGCCGGAACCCTGAAATCCCACTAATCACGGCTCAAACGATGTACCGACCACCCATCACGTTCACGCTGTCGCCGGTGATATAGGACGATTCGTCGCTGGCGAAGAACAGGCAGGCGTTCGCCACGTCCTGCACCGTCGCCTGTCGGCCCATCGGAAGCTCACGAAGGTGCTCCGCTGAGCCTCGGCTAGTGCCTGTCTGGAACTCCGGGTACCACTCTGGGTGCTCCCGGCTGGTGTCCGTGGAGCCGGGGTTCACCATGTTGGCCCGCACGTTGTGAGGTGCGGACTCCGCCGCAATGGCCCGTATCAGACCCAACAGGCCCGTCTTGGCCGCCGTCACAGCCGTTGTGTTTGGCCTTCCGGTGATCGACGACTGCCCACCCAGCGCGATGATGCTGCCGCTGCGGCGCTCGAGCATCCCCGGCAGTACCGCCTTGCACAAATAGAAGGCCGAGTTCAGGTTGGTGTTCATTACCTGCAGCCACTCCTCGTCCGACACCTCGGTGATCGGCCTGTGAGGCCTTATGGCCACGTTGGACACCAGAACGTCGATGCTTCCCATCTCGGTGATGCCCTCGGACACCATCCGCCGCACCGCCTCTCCATCGCCCACGTCGCACACCGCCGTCGCCGTCCTGGCGCCGAGTTCCCGGCACTGCGCCGCTACCTCCTCCAACTCCCTTGCGCTCTGCCGGGTGTTCAGCACCAAATCGGCGCCTTCCCGGGCGAAAGTAAGGGCGATTTCCCGCCCGATGTTTCGGCTCGCTCCGGTGATCAGGGCCGTCTTTCCGTCCAATCGCATGATCCCATCCCTTGCTTTAGAATAGGCCCGTTGAAATCAACTGCTCCCAGCTTGGCCGGGCCAGCATATCACAGCGAACTGAACCTCAAAGTCAGGGAGAAACAACTATGAAATGGTGCAGATACACCGCTAGCGGCTCCACGTCCTACGGCATCATCGAGGGAGAAACAGTACACCAGGTTTCCGGCAGCCCCTTCGGCGAACACTCTAAGACCGGCGCCACCCACGACATTGGGGCGGTGCAGCTCGAGGTGCCCGTCATTCCTCCCACCTTCTACGCCGCCGGCATCAACTATCCGGAGCACGTCACCTGGGCCGCCCACATGCGGGGCGAGGAGCCCAACCTGCCTAAGAAGGCCGACGTCGGCTACCGCGCCGTCAATGCTCTCGTCCGCCACGGCCACGACATCGTCGTCCCTGCCGACGCCACCGAGGAGCTGCAGTACGAGGGTGAGCTCGTCGTGATCATCGGCAAGGAGTGCGGCCCTACCTCCACCGGCCCGGTCAGCGAGACCGACGCCCTGGAGTATGTCTTCGGCTACACCATCGGCAACGACGTAAGCGAACGCTATTGGCAGCGCAACGACCGCACCATGTGGCGGGCCAAGAACACCGACACCTTCAAGCCCATGGGTCCCTGGATCGTAACGGGCCTCAACCCCGATGACCTCCACGTCGTCATCCGCGTCAACGACCGCGTCGTCGGCGAATACGACGTCGCCACTGCCCTCTTCGGAGTCCGGACCTACATCAGCGAGATGAGCAGGTACCTCACCCTCGTCCCCGGCGACGTCCTGTGGATGGGCACTGAGGGCGCCACCGAGAACATGAAGCACGGCGACATCTGCGAGATCGACATCAGCGACATCGGAACCCTCAGCAACCGCGTCAACTGGCTGAAGTAGAGGGCCCGCCCGGCAAAAGCCACAGAGAACACATGGGCACTCTCGAATCCGGCCCCGCGCTCTCTGCGCCGATAAAGCAGTTGAACATTGGATGGATGACGCGGAAATCTTGTATGTGAATGTGGGGCTGGCCAAGCCCTAAGACACTGAACCCGCCGAGACATTCCGTGTTATGGTGGACTCCGGCGCAATTATCAGTGTCTTCCCTGCCCAACTCCTGGAGCGGCTGGAAATTCAGCGCGTGGGGCAGCAACGGTTCGTGGGTTCAATGGGTCTGTGGGTGGTGTTGCCATGTCCTATGGCGACGTTACCAGTGTTGTCCCCGCATCCTTCGGCGATGAGGACGACGTGGCCGTCATGGGAGTCACGGCTCTGGAAACCTTGGGTTACGAGGTCGTTCCGGTGCGCGGCGAACTGCACCCCTTCGAAATGCTACTATTGCTGCGCACTCCCTTGAGAACCCCTCCACTAATCCACCGAGAACCCCGTCTCCGCAGCCCAGGCCTGCAGCCCCCGCCGGAACGCCAGCCCGCCCATCGGCATCGCCACGCACTGCAGTGCCTCCAGCACCTCCGTCGGCGTCGCCCCCTCTCGCAGCGCCACCCGGATGTGGGCGGCAATCTGGTCTACGTCAGCCCGCAACGCCGCCTCTACCGCCACCTGCAGCAGCTCCTTCGTCTTGCGGTCCAGCGTCCGCTCGCCCGTGTAGGTCGCCTCGATGAAACCGTTGTACTTCTCCACCCACGCCGGGTCGGCCTTGGCCATGATGCCGTGCATCTCCAGCGTGTATCCCCGGCTCTGGGCTATGCCCGCGAGCACGTCCTGCTGTTCCTCCGATGCCATGTTCCTCTCCTCTCACCCGTGAATCAGGATATACCTGATTCCGGTATATCCAGTTGAGAGTCCTGTCGTTCCTATCATCCCGAAAGTCCTGATTCAGACAGTGGCCCTACAGCTCGTAGTGGCGCCGCGCCGCCGCCTGCCGCGGATTGTTCTGCTGGAACAGGTCCGGATGCGCTCCCCTCGCCAGCGCCAGGTAGTAGCTGAACAGTTGCAGCGGCAGTATGTACACCAGAGGACTCCAGAACTCCGGCACCACCGGCAGCGTGAACCTCTCCGAGCACAGCGACGATAGCAGCGAGTCCCCCTCTTGCACCAGGCCCCACACCTGCGCCCCCACCGCCGTCGATGCCCGTGCCACGTTCATCGCTCGTTCGTACCCCGGTCCCGGCGGCGCCACCACGGTGATCAGGCACCTCTGGTCCACCGAGCAGAACGGGCCGTGCAGCAGCTGCTCGATCTGGAGCCCCTCGCTGTCACAGGTGCTGGTCTCCATGATCTTCAGCGCAACCTCGTAGGCCGAGGCCGTGTTGGGCCCCCACCCCACGCAGATGAACCGCTCCCGGCTCTGGAACCGTCTTGCCGCCCGCTGCAGGTCCATCAGCCGCGCCGTCACGTTCTCCACCGCGCCAGGAACGTCCTCCAGCCGCGCCCGAAGCTGCGCCACGTCGCCGCTCTTGTCCGTCCAGTTACCCATCGCCGACGCCAGCATTCCCAGCACCATCAGTCCCGAGGTGTAGCTGACCGTGAACGCGGACGAGCGTTCCGGGACCACCGTCTGCAGCTGCACGTCGGCCACCGTTATCCTTGGCCCCGGGTCGGTGGAGGTGACCACCACCGTGTACGCTCCGCTGCTCTTGGCCATCTCCAGCGCCAGGTACGAATAGGTCTTCGTCCCCCGATGGCTGATGACGACAACCCCGTCCTGCGGCCCCAGCTCTGGCGGGTAAGAGCAGAACTCGAAGGAGTGCCGCACCTCGATCACCGGGCCGTCCCCCGCGAACTTCCTGAACCAGTGACCCGCCACCAGCGCTGCGTGCCACGACGTGCCGATGCCCACCAGGTACACCCGGCGCTTCCTCGCCAGCTCGGCCGCCACCGGCTGCACCGTGTTGGCGTGCTTGGTCAGCATCTCCTCCAGCGCCGCGGGCTGACGCATGATCGCGTCATACATCAGATAGGGATGCCCCTGTCGCACTTCCTGCTGTGTCATCTCCCGGCCCCCTGGGACTATCGCTCCTCCGGTGAGAGGTCCGACCGTCTGGCAGCAATCCCTGTTATAGACGGCCTGCCTGGAAGCCGTCTGACCAACCATTCCTGTGCCTGTTGCTAAACTGGAATTGTAGCCGATTTTTCTCCTTTGCCTAGCCCCTTGCGCCCTAGATGCGAGTTTAAGGAATTCCATGGCATCGTGGTAAAATCCTGCCGGGTCCCGTGAATGGCAGGGCGTGCCTCTTGCCAAGGAATGCAGGTCGCGGCAAGTGCGTGTTCGCACGACCGCACCGCGGAGGTTGCGGCGATGACGGAGTTCTCCCCTCAGTTATTCCAGCGCATGGACGAAGAGGACGACCGCCTCTTCTACCTGCAGCCCCGTAAGGTCGTCCACATCGACGACGGGGCTATCGCCGCTGTCGGTCGCTTGTTCCGCGAGATGGTGCAGCCCGATTCCACCGTACTCGACCTGATGAGCAGCTGGCGCTCCCACTGGCCCGAGGGACACCCAAAGGCCCGCATGGTCGGCCTCGGCCTCAACCGGGAGGAGATGGAGGACAACCCCGACCTCGACGAGGTGGTCGTTCACGACCTCAACCGGGATATGATAATGCCCTTCAAGGACGACTCTTTCCATGCCGTCCTGATTACCGTTTCCGCCCAGTACCTGACCCACCCGGTCGAGACCTTCCAGGAGGTCAATCGAATCCTAAGGCCCTCGGGCGTGTTCATCGTTAGCTTTTCCAACCGCATGTTCGCCACCAAGGCGGTATACGTCTGGCGCGCCTCCAGCGACCGGGGCCGCATCGACCTCGTCGGCAGCTATATGGAGAGCGCCGGAAACTTTGTCGACATCCAGGGTCTCTTTCTCAACCCCCAGGAAAGCCCGCCCGGGGACCCCATGTTCGCTGTTGTCAGCCGCAAGGCCACCCCCGGCTCCGGCGACTCCGTGTTCCGCGAGCCGCCGCCCCAGACGTAGAATCCCGTCCCCCTGAGGTGGAGGGTTAGGGCGAAGGTGAAATCGTCCCAGATAGGGGCGCAAAGGTGTGCGCGCAAATCCCTTCGACCTTGATGGACAAGGTCAACCCGAAGGAGTACCTGCCGTCCCACTCTCCCGGCGCGGCGGCGGGATCGCCGCCAGCACCAGCAGCGCCGCCAGTCCCACAGCCGAGGCGAAGATCACGAACGGAGCCCGGTAACTGCCGCTGGCGTCAAACATGAACCCCGACACCACCGGCCCGATGGCCTGGCCACCGATCTGGGCCGGCAGCGTCAGCCCCCGGATCGCTCCCAGGTGCACTCGCCCGTAATAGTCCGCCCACGCC
The DNA here is from genome assembly GCA_965208825.1 of Dehalococcoidia bacterium. GTDB lineage: Bacteria > Chloroflexota > Dehalococcoidia > Lucifugimonadales > UBA3495 > VXOI01. Next base: position 608,988 of record CBDBPP010000005.1, on the reverse strand, counting down.
AGCCGCAGCAGCGTGTGCAGTCCGCCTACCCCGGCCCCGAACAGGAGACCGTAGCCTATCCCCCATCCCAGGCCCTCGCTGAACCCGATCCCGAACACCCCGCCCGTGACCCACGCCGCCGATATCGCCAGCATCACCCGCACCGGAAGCCGTCGCCCAGCCAACGACCACACCATCCCGCCCGGGATCTGTCCCAGCGCAAAGGCCGTGGCCACCAGCGCCGCCTGCCCGTGCGACACCCCAGCGTCCACGTAGTGGGCCGTCTGGTGCAGGCTCACCCCCGCCTGCGCCATGAACCCAACCATGGAGAAGAATGCCAGGATCCAGAACGCCGGCGTATACAGGGCCTGTCGCACCGTGTAGTCCGTGTCGCGCCAGACCGACGAACGGCTCGGTCTGGCCGGCGCCGCATCCATCGCCCGCCGCTCCGTTTGCTCCCCGCCCGGGTCCGCTGCCAGCCCCATGTCCTCGGGACGTCTCGCCATCAGCAGCAACGGGGGCAGTACTCCGCTGGCCAGCGTGAACACCCCCAGCGTCACCCACGCCGGACGCCACCCCAGCGCTTCGATGACCACTGCGGCCACCAGCGGCAGCAGCCCCAGTCCCACGCCCTGCACCGCACCGAACCACGCCAGCGCCATGGGCCGTCGGCGGATGAACCAGTTGCTGATCGCGGTGGTGGTCCCAAGTTCCAGCGGGCTGGAGAATACCGCCCGCCCCGGCACATAGATCGCGTAGAACGACCACGCCTGCGACACCACGGCCAGCATCAGGGCGCAGGCCCCCACCACCAGGGAGCATCCCGCCAGGATCATCCCCGAGCCGTACCGGTCGATCAGCCTTCCCGCCAAGGGGGACATCAGCAGTCCGCAGACCGCCCCCAGGCTCACCGCGCCCGAGAACAGCCCCCGCGACCAGTCGAACTCCTCCGTCATCGGGATCACAAAGACCGACAGCACCGCCACCGAGGCCACTGGCCGCGCCCCGAAGCTGGGCAGGTTGGCAATGGCGAACACCACCCACCCGTAGTACACGGGCAGCCGGCCTGCCAGGCGCGCCCTCATGTCGGTGCCGATGGACATGAAAACCTATACTGCCACTCTCGTGGAGAATCGGCCCAGTTTAACACCGCATGTATGTCGAATAACCATGCGTCTCAGCATCTCCCCGCAGAAGAGAGGCGGTGTGCGCGTAAGGCCGAGGGTGCGCTACATCCACTGTTGTATACTTTAGGCAGTTAGAATTCAGGCATCGACATGGTCCGCAAGATCAGGCTGGGGCTGGCCCAGCTAAACCTTACCGTTGGCGACCTCTCGGGTAACGCGATACGGATGCTGGATTACCTGCGCCGGGCGCGAGACGCGGGTGCAGACCTTGTGGCTTTCCCCGAGCTCGCCACTACCGGGTATCCTCCCGAGGACCTGCTCTTCAAGAAATCCTTCGTCGACTCCAACGTATCGGCCATGGAGCAGGTGGTTGGTGCCTCGCAGGGGCTCGTAGTTGTTGTCGGATACGTTCGGCCCATCGACTCGGATAATCCGCAAGCTGGAGTGGCCAATGCTGCTGCTATCGGGTATGACGGACGTCTGGTCGATACCTACGACAAGATATTTTTGCCCAACTACGGAGTCTTTGACGAGGAACGCTACTTCGTTAGAGGTCATGCCTGTCCGGTGTATGAAGTCGCTGGTGTCAACGTCGGCGTCAACGTGTGCGAAGACATCTGGTATGCCGAGGGACCTACCTCCGTGCAGCGCCGGGCGGGCGCGGAGCTGGTCGTCAACATCAATGCGTCCCCTTTCCATGCGGGCAAGAGCAAGTACCGAAGGGACAGCATCGTGGGCAGTCGCGCTCGCGAGAACGGCCTCTTTGTAGCCTACCTCAATACCGTGGGAGGCCAGGATGAGCTGGTCTTCGACGGCAACAGCATGATCTGCGACCCCCGCGGTAGGGTGGTGGCCCGAGGCCCTGCCTTCGAGGAGTCATTGGTTCTGGCTGATATTGACGTTAACTCACTACCGCCCTTGCCCGATACGGGCGTTGCAGAAACTAGTGAGGCCGGACTTGTCCCGGTCGGTGCTCCCAAGGCAATACGAATATCCGGATCACGGTCTTGCAGTCGGGCCCCATCCCTTCCCGCTCTCGATTTCCGAAGCGAGATGGACGAGCTGGAGGAAATCTACCGCGCACTGGTCATGGGCACCCGCGACTATCTTCGCAAGACCGGGTTTAGTAAGGCCATAGTTGGACTCTCGGGCGGGATCGATTCCGCCCTAACCGCGGTCATCGCCGCTGATGCCTTGGGACCCGAAAATGTGCTGGGTATCACCATGCCCTCCCGATATTCATCCAGGGGCAGTGTCGAAGATTCTGCTGAGTTGGCACGCAGTCTCGGTACCCAGTTGTGGGAGATCCCCATCGAGCCCGCCCATGCCGCCTTCACCGGCATGCTGGCGGAGCGGTTTACCGACACTGATCCTAACGTGGCGGAGGAGAACGTCCAGGCCCGCATCCGTGGCAATGTGCTGATGACTGTCTCCAACAAGTTCGGTTGGATCGTCCTGACCACCGGCAACAAGTCTGAGATGGCCATGGGTTATGCCACTCTTTACGGCGACATGGCCGGTGGCTTCGCCGTGCTCAAGGATGTCGACAAGATGACGGTTTATGCCCTGTCCCGCTGGCGAAACGCACACGGGGACCTTTTGGGCGGCAGCAACGGTGTCATCCCCCAGGCGATCATCGAAAAGCCGCCCAGCGCCGAGCTCCGCGAGGGTCAGCTGGACGAGGACAGCCTTCCTCCCTATGGCATTTTGGACCCGGTGATCCAGGCGTACGTGGAGGATGATCTCAGCTACGCCCAGATGGTCGAAATGGGCCACGATCCCGCCGTGGTGCAACAGGTTATAACTGCCGTCGACCGCAACGAGTATAAGCGCCGCCAAGCGCCACCCGGGGTAAAGATCACCCCCCGCGCCTTCGGACGGGACCGGCGCCTGCCCATCGTCAACCAATACCGGCAGGTGTAACCCAGTTGCGCCAGTTGGGCTGGACCACAACGATTCTCCAGTCTCTGTGGGCCGGGTGTGAACATCACCATAATCATACCGGCCTTCAACCAAGAGGCCGACCTTCCAGACACCCTCGATTCGCTGGAGGCAGCGTCCGCCCGGGTTAGCTCATTCTACGGGGCTGCCGTCGAAACGATAGTCGTCGATAACAATAGCACCGATGCAACCACAAACACCGCTCGCAACCTGGGGGCAACGGTCGTCCGCGAGTCGGTACAGGGCATCGCCAGGGCTACCAGCACGCTGTTCTCGAGCTGGTCCCCGTCATTTGACTAGTGCCTTGGCTTCGGCTCCTAGAATCCTGCGGTAGCGGATTGCTCGGTGGCAATCCTCAGGTAGCTGGCAGGGAGTTCCCTAAAATCCGTCATCAAGGAGCCGAACCCCTCGATAACGTCGTCCATTCCATTGGCTCGCATGGCGTACCAGTAAGTGGCGGTGTTGATGGCGATAACCGGCTTTTTGAGCCACTTTTCCGCCTCTCCGGCCAGCCGCGCCATTGCCAGGTTGGTGCCGCACTGGACCAGTGCCTCAACGTCATTTTCGTTCAGTTCAAGGAGGGAATCCATCAATTGCTTTTCCGGAACCTTGGACATCGCCGTTGGGCTGTCGCAGCAGAGTCCCTTGATGACCACAACCTCGAAGCCGCAGTCCTCTAGGAAGCGTTTGACGTTTTCATCGGCCACCGGCCAGTAGGGCGTCAGGACACCGATACGCTTGATGTTGCCGTAACACCGGAGGGCGGCCTGGCAGGCATCGGATCCCATGGCCACGCCGACGCCGGTCAGCTCCATCATGTGCTTCTTCAATTCCAGGCTGCGCTGCAATCCGCCCCAGAACGTTTCCGAGGACATTCCCATCACAAGGTAGTCCGGGTTGCAGGTCATGACCCGGAGCAGTGCGTTGTCCCACTCCAGGCGTATGTTTTCCATCAGGCGGTTAAAGTCATCATTACTGCCCACCGGGTCGTTGGGGATCCAGATGCGTGCAATATGGTTTGTGACGCCCCGGGGGCGCATCTCGTCGAACTCGGGCTGGACCGACGTGTTGGTGGAGGGCACCACGACGCCCCAATTGGCCCTCCATCCCAAGGAATCAGGCATTGGTCTACGCTCCCGGCCTGTTTAACGCAGCGGCCGTTCGCATCCTGTAATCACTGCGGTCCGGCTGCCGCCTTAAGGGGGAGTCTTTCATGCAAAACCTCGGTGATTTCGGAGCAGGTCATCAGGTCGGCGTACTTCTGCTCCATGTCAAACAGGTTGGCATCGTGGGGGCCCAGGGCGCGATCACCGACGCCATCGGAGGCGACAACGGTTTTGAAGTTGTAGCTCATCGAGTCTATCACCGAGGCTCTGACACACCCGGAGGTAGTGCATCCGGTGACGATCACCGTGTCCACGCTCTTGCTGACGTACCAGGCCGCAAGGTTGGTGCCGAAGAAGGCCGAGGGCTGGGTCTTGCGTACGATGTATTCGCCGCCCCTGGGCCTCAGTTGGTCCACGATCTGGCTGCCGAAGGCATTTTCGGTGAGTTGGGTCAACGCAGGGGCCTTCAAGGTGAACACTCCTGCGTCCGAGCCGTCATCAGCATAGACCACCCGGGTGAAGGCGATGGGCAATCTTAGGACGCGAGCCTCGGCCAACAACCCCTGGGTATTCTCGATTGCCTCCCCGATGTTGCCGCCGCCGAACTGGTCTGGATTGACGAAACCATTGACGAAATCGACAATCAGGAGAGCAGGACGCTGGCCTATCCCGCTGCTATTTCCAAACCCCTGCTTTTGATAGATTTCCAGCTCACTCATGGATTTCCCTTCCAAACCGGACGTCTTACGTAATCTGGAGGCCAGTGAATCTCAAGTGCAGACGGCGTGAGTATATCACTTAGTGTTCCCGTGCACCGTCGTTAATCCGCAGGCTGCGTTAACGGGGGCTCTTGCCCGGAAAACGGGTACGACTCTATAACTAATCCTGGCCGCAATCCTGTCATCCATCCTGCAATGGCCATCGTTTTTATCATTGCTGGCTAGTCGATGCTTTTAACGGGGACAACTCGGTGGCCCAGTTGATCCCACGGCGATGCCTCTCACACCATCCTCGTGAACTCAAAGATCCGCCCCGGCCAGAATTCGGGATTGCTCATGTCTCTTCACTCGCCGCCTTGACTCAACCCCCTCAATACCTCCCCTGGAGGAGAATCGGGCCCGCACTGGGCTTGTCTAGGAGAAGACTGAGCGTGACATTCTGCTGGCAAACGACCTATCGAGCGCCCCAAATGGTACCCCCACCTCCGGTATCGAGAGGGTAACCCTGGGACTTTTTCCGGTGGCGGTAGAAGTTCTCGCTCCGCTGCCGTTGACCTGCCATTGGGCCTGTCGGCGGTTGCATGAATTCCCCTCAGGTGCCATTATCGGCTGAGGAAACTCCCTCCTCGAAAGCCAACTCATTCAGGAGTCGTTATGAGCAGTCAACTCGCCTACATGCCCGCGACCGAACTGGTCCAGGCCATCAGGACCCGGCAGGTATCCTCGGTCGAGATAACCGAGCATTTCCTGCAGCGCATCGATCGTCTGGACCCACGGCTGAACGCCTACCTCACTCTTTGTTCCGACCAAGCCCTGGCCGACGCTCGGATCGCTGACGACATAGTGGCCCGTGGCTGGGCTACCGGTCCGCTCCATGGCGTGCCCATCTCCATCAAAGACCTCGAGCTCACCAAGGGCGTGACCTCCACCATGGGGTCCGCTCTTTTCCGGGACCGTGTCCCCGACATCGATTCTATAGTGGTCGAGCGGGTCGAGGCCGCCGGCGCCATTATTCTGGGCAAGACCAACACACCGGAGTTCGGCCAGTCCGGTACCACTGAGAACGAGATCGGTGATCCCTGTCGCAACCCCTGGAACACCGGACGCACCCCCGGCGGCTCCAGCGGCGGCGCCGGGGCGGCGCTGGCCGCCGGCCTCTGCACTATCGCTACCGGCAGCGACGGCGGCGGCTCTATTCGCATACCGGCCGCTTTCAGCGGCGTCTTTGGCATCAAGCCCACCCAGCACCGGGTGCCCAGGTTCGGCGGATACGGCCGTCCCGCCGCCAACCACTTCTCCCAGTCCGGACCCATGAGTCGCACCGTGGCCGATACCGCCCTGCTGCTGCAGGTCCTGGCCGGCCCCGACAGCCGCGACCCCAACTCCATCAAGGAAACGCCGCCCGACTTCAGCGCCGGCCTTGGGCGCGGTGTCGAAGGCATGCGCATCGCCTGGAGCCTGGACTACGGCTACGCTGGAGTCGACCCCGAGGTGGCCGAGATTACCGCCCGTGCCGCCCAGGTCTTCGAAGAGTTGGGGGCAACCGTCGAGGATGCCCCTCTCCGGCTGGAGGACCCCTTCGAGTCCTTCTTCGACGTGTTCGCCACCGCCTCCTACACCTCCTACGGCCACATGCTGGAGGAGCACCGCGACGATTTCTCCCAGCCGGGCCTCTACTCCCTGGAGCACGGTGCCCGCGTCGACGGTGCCCGCGTCTCCCGCGCCCTGCACCGGGTCGACGTGCTGGGACGTCTGATGGAGGACTTCTTTGACACCTACGACCTGCTCCTTACCCCCACCATGCCCGTGCCCGCCTTCGAGATCGGCCAGAGGCCAACGGTCATCGGCGGCAAGGAAGTCGACCCAAACTGGGGCTTCCTGCCCTTCACCTATCCCATCAACATGACCGGTCAGACAGCCTCCAGTGTGCCCTGCGGCTTCTCCTCCGACGGCCTGCCCATCGGCCTCCACATCATCGGCCCCCGTCGGTCTGAGGCCCGGGTGCTGCAGGCCTCCGCGGCCTTCGAGCGTGCCCGGCCCTGGGCCGACAAGGTGCCGCCCGGCTTCGAGTAGCAACCCGTATCCCGGGCAAGGAAAGAGCCGTTCGTCCTTCGACTGGAGCAGGACGGACGGCTTCTTCTCACGCGCTTTAACTCCAACGGCTCACCATGAGCCCGTCGATGGGCGGGCCGTTGGATAGAGAGGTTCCTGGCTAATCTGCCGCCAGCTTTTCCCTCAGGCGTGGCAGCACCTCCTCCGAGACCCGGCGGCATTCCTCGACATGGGGGAATCCCGAGAGGATGAACTCCCGGAACCCCAACTTGGCGTAGTCGAACAGGGTGTCCGCTGCCTGTTGCGGCGTCCCGACGATGGCGGTGCCACAGTTGACCCGCACCTCCGACAGCCCGTTCCACAGGTGCGGGCCCACCCGGTGGTCGGGAACCTCCCGGGCCTGCGCCTGCTGACCCACCATCTGCGTGCCCACGATGGCAGCCTGCCGCTGGGCCTTCACCGCCGGGTCGGCGTGGGAAATAAGCTCGTTGGCTGCGTCCCAGGCCTCCGCCTCCGTGTCTCGCACCACCAAGTGGGTGCGCAGTCCCAGCTCTGGGGTCCGCCCCGCCTTGGCGAACTCCGCAGCAACGTCAACGTTTCGCCGCGCGGTGTCCTCCAGGGCTTCGATCCATGAGAGATGGACGTCAGCCTGCCTGCCCGATAACCCCAAGGCCCTCGGAGAAGCGCCTCCCAGGTAGAATCGCGGCCCGTGCTCGCCCGGCTGTGGCGCGCAGTAGGCGTCGCGCAACCGGTAGTGGTCGCCGTCGAAGTCAACCGGCCCCGGTTCGCTCCAAAGCTTGCGGCAGGCGGCGATGAACTCTTCGGCACGCTCGTAGCGGGTCTCGTGGGTGCTCTCCTCGCCAACACGTTCGAAGTCGTTCTGGATGCCCCCGGGTACGATGTTGATGTCAACACGGCCCTTTGAGATCTGGTGCAATGCTGCCGCCATCTGGGCGAACAGCCCGAGGGCGATAAACCCCGGGCGTACCGCGATCAGGAATCGGATGCGGCTGGTGACCGCCGCGAGGGCCGTTGCCGTGGTCCAGGTTTCCGCAAGTGGTGCGTCTTCTGCGAACAATCCATTGGCGAAGCGCGTCGGGATAAGCAGCGAGTAGTACCCGCAGTGCTCCGCCGTCTCCACCACGCGGCGCAGGTAATCGAAGTCCGGGGGGCGCTCCGCCCTCAATGTGCCGGCCCGGCTTCCATCGCCGTCTATCGGGATGAACCAACTGAATCTCACGTCATGATCGGTGTCAGGCATGGTAGCCGGTCCTCTATTGTATTGACTATTGGATTCCAAGGAGGAGACTCACAGGTCCGCGCCCAATGGGATCCTCAGTCCCCGGCACTCGGGGAGTCAAGGCGATGCCTCTTACATCTACCGGGCACGCGACTGGGCATGCTCCTCGGCGCGATGCTGCCCCTCCTCCTTCTGGTACCACATTATCATCACGATCCCCGCGGCCACGATGCTCATCATATCGCCGGGCACCCACAGCATGAGTCCCCCCAACTGCTGATCGGTCTCCAGCGACAGTCCGTAGGGCTGCACCACCTCGGCGTAGGCCGTATAGACCAGGCCGTCTGAGAAGGTGATAGCCGCTCCCAGCAATGTGTTGGGCAGCACGATCAACCCCAGGTACAACACCCTCAGGCCGTAATGCAGGCGCGAACGGTGGGGCGGCGGGTCGATGACCACCCACCAGAAAAGGAATCCTGAGGCGCTCATGGTCAGGTGCATCAGGGCATGCACCTCGTCGTTGCGCAGGGCAAGATTGAAAGCCCCGGGAAACTGCCACAAGTAAAGACTGCCCAGGAAAAAGAAAATGGTAAAGATGGGGTTGGTCAGCAGCCGGTACAACCGCCGCACATAATGATTCCTGGCCATGGGACGGACTATGCCCTGTCTAGCCCAGGCCGGCATCCCTCTAAGCATCGGCGTGAGAGGCGCCCCCAGCAGGATAAACATGGGGGCCACCATCCGCAAAATGAAGTGCTGCACCTGGTGAAAGGACAGCAGATGGTCGGACAAGGGGTCCAGCGGCGACTGGAGGGCAAAAAAGACCAGGAACAGGCCAAAGAAAAACGAAGCTTTCTGCCAGTTGTTTACTGGGTGACTGGGGCGGTCCCAGTTGCTGAGCCCGTTAAGGTAGACGTACGCGGCCAGCAGCACCAGGATCGTGGGCAGTGGATTGGTATTCCACGCGGTCCACGGTTCCTGACCGGCGTCGATGCCGCCGTGCGCCATCGCGGAGGGGGCTGCCCACATCGCCACCGTTGCGCCCGCGGCCAACGCCATTAACAGCCATAGCCGGCGCCTCAGGTGGGGGACGCTTGAAGAAATGGAGGCGTTCACATCGGACCTGTTTGGGCGGAACGCTTGCGCAGATAGTTTCGCCGGGCGCTCCACCACACATAGGCGATTCCTCCGAGGATCACCAGAAAAACTCCAACGTAGACCCATGTTCCTTGAGTCAACCGGTTCACCGATGGGACTTCCAGGGTGGTGACTTCTACGATGTCGGCCCCGAGGGTGGAGGAAACGTCGGCGCTGACCCGCCACTCACCTGTTGAATCCAGTTTGAGGTGTACGTTGTAGAGTTGAGGGTCCGCCGGAGAGTTGGTTGCTATGGCCCAACCAGGGTTGCTTTCCTCATCATTGGAGGTAACAAGCACCACATAGGCATCCGGGACCGGCTCTCCGGTGGCCGGGTCGGTGACGATCACGGAGTATTGCGCAGAACCCGCTCCAAGATTCAGGTTGACTGGCACTACTCGTATGTCGTGAGCGCCAACGAAATGGACTTCCTTCCTGCCTTCATCCTGGGCTGACGCATTTACTGGTAGCAATAGTGTGGTCAGCACCCACAACCCCACAATTGAGGCGAGGGCCAGCCACCTTATTCCAAGCGAATCAGGAAAGGAACAGGAATTCATTTCGCTCCAGGCTCACCGGTTTCAACTGATATCCTGGCATCGAACAGTCAATTCCAGTATAACGCGCCACTACTAATGTAGCACGGCGCGGGCCAAAGCCTGGCGAAGGAGTGCTGATGGAGACATAGGGACGGTGTCATTGGGTCGGACTGGAAATCGCTTCCAAAGGGCACGCGATGGTTTCGCAGCCCACGTCTGCTGAATGGAAGAGGTGGAGAGTCACGCAGTGTAGGTCGTAGCGCCCAATAGCAATGCGGCGCAATTGTCGCTGCAAGTCCTTACTTTTCCGCCCTTTCCGCAGTACACCAGGACATGGGCGTACTTCAGGTCGAAATTCCGGTAAGAGTATCCGCATGCCGCATCAGGGGGACGCCTGGCTCGTCATCGTATTCGGCGCAAAGAGCGTAGGGAAAGGGTATGTTCAGTCGCCACCCCCGGCAGAACATTCAGCGGTCGGAGAGCCAGCATCCGGGAGATGAGGGTTGCTAGGAGTAGACCCCCACCGACAGAATCGGATCATCTGACCCCGGCCTGTCAGGAGCAACGCCCCACCCGAAAGAGACACCCCGGCGGGCCCCATCAGTCCGGTTATGACGTCTTTTAAGGCGCCCCTCAGCGTTGAGGCCAGGCTTGGAGCCGGCGAAAAGTATCAGGTCGATAACTAGACTGCGCCGACTCGACTCCCGGGTTTCTGCTTCGTGGTCGTAGCCCGTGTGGGCGTCGCGGTCGTACCCCGCGTGGGTGTCGTGACCGAAGCCCGAATATTCACGGCGGTCATCGTTAACGTCTAGCCAAAGTTACCCGCTTGCCGTAGATGCTGTTCCGGCAATATTGCCTTTACAGTCTGCTCACCAAGCTATATGTCAAACCGAGACCTGGCCTCCAGGTGGCCCAGGTGGTGGTTTTCGAGGCAGGATGTGGCAGATTCCTCGAACTGCAAAGTCAGATGACTGACACGGTGTTTGTCATAGATGATCGTTCGCATCTGGTCCAATAGCTCATTGGAGGAACTATAGTAGCCCGGCTCCAGAACCACATGCGCGGTGAAAGCATGATAGTCCTCTGAAATGCTCCAAGCGTGGACATCATGGATCAGGGTAACCCCTGGAACGTCTTCAATATCAGCACAAAGGCTGTAGAGATCCAGGTGTTCCGGAGTTCCCTCCATGATGGCATAGAAGACCTTAAGAATCAGGCGCCACGAACTGGCCGCAATCAAGGCCGCGATACCGATAGAGACTATGGGGTCGACCACGGTCCATCCGTTGAATTGGACCAGGACCGCAGCCGCGACAACACAGATTGACCCTAGGAAGTCAGAGACAACGTGCCAGAAAGCCTCATCTGCCCGGCGGTTGTTGCGGGAACCAATCCTCAGTGATAGCGCAGCCAGGAGGTTGACCGCCAGCCCAATTATCCCGAATGTCAGCATTAGGCCGCCGTTGATTTCCAAATCGGCACGGTCCTGGAGACGCCCGATTGACTCGAAAAGGACCCAGGCGGCAACTAGCCACAGGGCCAGGGCTCCCAACATGGAGCCAACCACTTCCATCCGGTGGTATCCGAAGGTGCGCTCAACCGAGGCGGGGCGACTCTCGGCCCAGGCAGTAAATCCCGCTACCGCTATGGCCGAAGCAGTGGCCAGCATATGGCCCGCGTCCGCCAGCAGCGCAAGGCTTCCCGACATCCAGCCGCCAACCACCTCGACCACCATTACGCCGACCACAAGAGTCAGCGCCAGGATCATGCTGTTGCGGCCCGCATTTCCTGGACCTTGGCCACTGTTGGCGTCCTGCACTTGCCGGGACGTCTCCATGAGCGCTCTCCGCTCGGAATTACACAGCCGTGGGGGCTATGAGTTATTCCCCAGATTTTTGATCTCTACAGCTGAAAAGTCTTCTTCCAAATGCCAGGCGAACCGGCGGCATGCTTCATGATATCCCGCATCCGCTGGTTGTCAGGATGAATTTCCCGCTGTCGAAGCCATTCCTCCGTCTGAGAAACGTATTCGTCCTCCAGTTCGTACACGGTTGCGTAGGCCGGTGAGCCTTTCACGGTCTTGTATCGACGGCCCCTGATGCACCCGGGAGCTTTTTCGTAGTTGGGGACGTAGACCGTCGAGTACCACTCGTTCCACTCCGCATCGTCTTCAGTAGGAACGTCCATGCGCCCTATCTGCAGTGCGGGAGCCATGTCGCTGTTGGCGATCTCGTCGTTCAGCGTTGCGGGATGGATCATTTCATACACGTTGCTAATGAAGTTGGTACCAATGATGCTGGGACTGACCCTTTGTCCCCACTCTGTTCTGGGGCGACTCTTGAAGGCATCGGTCTCAACCACGGCCGAACTTTCCAGTTCGTACAAGGCCATGTGCTTGGGGCCGCTACTGGTGGCTTCGTAGCGGGCCGCGCTTAGCACTCCCGGCACTGAGAGCAACTCTTCGAGGTGCTCCTCGTTGTACCATCGGTTGAAGTCGTCCTCTTTTTCCGCCGGAATGTCGGCCCAAACGATTAATATCCCAGTGCCTTTCTTGGCCATAACCAACTCCGCATGTCGCATCGACAACTGATCTCGGCAATGATAACCCTTAAGAACCGAAATTGCATTATTCCCGGATTCTGAAAGCGCCAATCACCACAGGATTTTCCTGACCTGTAAATCCTCGATCTCGCGAAGTGTCAAGCATACAGTCCCTGAAAGCATGTCCATAATGTGACGCCCGAGGGTCGGAGTCCGCTCTGGGGCAAGGGCCGGGGTATCCCAGAATCGCCAAGATGCGGATTTTGCTCGCTGTTCCTCGCTGGTTTCGCGATATCGCACATCGAGAAAGGCGTGTTTGGCCAGAATATTGGGATCTCAATTAATCTCATCGGTCGCAAGCGCCGAGCTAACCGCCACCCCGAAGTAATACAGATTCCTTGTCTCTTCGTTGGCGGTATGCTGGCCGGCACAGGCCTCCACAATTGTGTCCGGCTCGTCGTGTTTACGCCGCGGCGTATGACATCGTGTCATGCTCCGTCGGTTGACCATCCGGGCAAGCCAACGTCCTTCAAGAATACGGACCACTCCTCCTCCAGGTAACCGGGATACCGTACAACTGGTCACTGTCCAAACACCAATTTACCCCCAATGCCTGAGGCTCCGGCTCCGATGACATAGGGTCCAACAAAGTGAACGGAGAAATCAGTGACCTGAGATGTAGGAAAAGGGAATGCGGGTGAGGAACTAAAGGTCTGCTTTAGCTTGGATTCCCGGATTCGCATTACGCGGTGGCGGTCCAGCTTTCGGCCATGGGATCACTATTTCCTTGGTCCGGATATCCCCCGGTGCCTTGTGTATTCCGACGTATCAGGTATAAAGATGGCCGCGAGAATTCCGGCCGCCAGCCCGCACAGGTGCCCTTCCCAGGACACGTAAGCCTCGTTGGGCAATGCTCCGGAAAGAATCGCCGTACCGAAGACCCCTGCAACCACCAGGGCCACCAGGACCGACAGAATGCTCCGGTCCAACACGCCTTTGACCAGAAGGTACCCGAAGAATCCGAATACCAGACCGCTGGCACCTACATGAGTCGCGGGCCTGCCGACCACCCAGACTCCCAAGCCTCCGATCAGGACAATTGCCAAGCATATCCAAGGGAAGCGGCTGCCACTCCGAATGACCGCCAGCGTCCCTAGCGCCAAAAGTCCTACGGAGTTGGACTGCACATGAAGATAGCTGGAGTGAAGAAAAGCACTGAACGGAATGCCGATCAGCCCGAAGTGAACACGCGGGGTTATGCCGTAAGCGTTCAAGGCATGGTCAAACAGGTTGTTTGCGATTTCAACAACCAGAATCAAGCCAATGAATCCGATCAGCAGGTAAAGGCTGGTCGTCACGCGCCACTCCGTCCCTAAAACTTACGTCAGATTGCTTCCGGTCTGGCCGATGCGGTCAGTTCCTGGGTTGCATCGTATTCCAGGTCGAGACACACCTCGGCATTGTTCTGCCCAAGGAGGAGTGCTGGGCGTAATGCAGGAGGAGTCCACTATGCCCATTGGTAATCCCGCATAGCCGTAGTCACCAACTGTAAGATCGGAAATCTCCACGGAAAATGCACGCTACCTATGCTGCGGGCAATCCAGGGCCTCGCCGGGGTACAAGTATGGAAAGAAGGGGACCCCGTGGGCTTGGTCATCCTGGTACAGGCCCTTTAGCGTATGTTACGCAGTCTATTGCCGCTGGTTCCAGATTGTTTCGGTACCATAATTTGCCGGTCGCGAAACTCGGCGGGGCAGTTCCGTCGGAAATACCCATAAAACGAGCGAGCCCCTTCTACTTGAGGGGTTCAAGGGTCAGAAGCTCGAAACAGCAGCCTCGGGCATGTCTTACACCGCCAACCCGGAAGAACCGCGGGAAACGCGACTCACGAAGCCCTGCATCTCGACGCGTCGAATGGGCAGTTATCCTATCACCAGTGGTGCCTACTGTTACGAGCGATCTACTGACTGTTCTTCGGCGCCTTTCCATCGTGCGATAATGGTGGCCAGCGTCCAAATGGCGTCTCTGAGCCTGCACTAATAGGACGCCATCGTCCTCTGACTGTAATGGGTGCCTGTCCACGGTGGTTCAACTTCGACTACATCGCCGGCCCTTCGCCACCACAGCTGGGAACCCTGGGAGAGCCTCACCTTGATCGACCTGCCCCTCAGTAATTAAGGGACCATGTGCTTAGAACCAGAGTCATTCGATCATTGCCGGTAGCGCGCAGTCCGTTCATGCTGAACCCTGAGCTTGTCGAGGGGTCGAACCGCGAGCCGACTGCCGTCCGGTGCGGGAATGTGGCTATCTCGGGATTACCATGAATTCGCGCGTCTGCCGACAATTGAAAAGCTCGGCAGGGTCTTTCGGTTAGTGCAAACTGCGGTCCGTCATTCCGGCGAAAGCCGAAATCCAGAATACACTTTTGGTGTAAAGAGACCTGGCCCGAGGCATTCGTATCCTGCGGAAAAACCGCAAACATCGGATAATCGAAAGACCCTGCCGGGCTCCCGGGACGATTGTAGAGTCGCCGAAATTCCAGCCCCTTACAGATGCTGCCGCCGCCGGCGGGGTTGATGCCGCAGGCCTTCCAGTTCCTAAACGTCCCAGTCAAGCTAAACAGTGTGGAGGAGGCCATTTCGATGTTGGGTTTGCAGCCTGGTAGGGAATCGTATTCCAGGGCCAATCGACCCATTTCCTTCGGGCGCAGGCCATGGAGCAGTGCGTCGTGACATGAGACAAGCCCGGCGAAGCTGTTTTGCCCCGTGGGAGTCTCCGGAAGGATGATGGCTTAGCGCATGTTGGCACTCAATTAAAGGAAGAAGCTGTTTCGTGCGCGATGATGCAGATTGCCGGCGTAAGGACAATAGTCTGAGCCCAGTTTCCTATGCCAGGCCGCTCAGTCATTAACAAGTCGGCACCAATGTTGGGCAGCCGGCTGCCGCAGCCGTGCGCTGAAATGAACTCCGCATTCTCCGGGGTCTCCGCCCCGCCGAGTGGGCCTTAGGTCAAGCCGTGGTGCTGGATGCTGCGTAGCGGGCCAGACCGGCCAGGTGATTTGCGAGTTCTCCGGGTGCAGACAGGAAGGGCGAGTGGCCGGTATACATCGCTATGACCTCGCCGCAGGGCATGGCCGTGTACATTGCCAGGGCGAATTCCGGCGAGACTGCATTGTCCAGGGTGCATTCGATGTAGACCCTTGGCACTCGCCCGTAATTCTCATCGGTAATGCGCATGGGCGAAACGAGCGGACCCACGGGCTGAGGCACCAAGAGGGACTGGGCCCATTCCATGTCTTCCTCGGTGCAGTCGCTGTAAAAGCGGTGTCGTGTTTGCTCCATTTTGTAAACAACGCTGCTGCGGTCCGCCGCCAGGTCCCAGCTCGCTCTGGTCTCCAGCCCTCGCTGTACGTCTGGCTCGTCGGAGACTACTGACATGAAAGAGTCGCCATCCGCCAACAAGATCGCCGTAAGATATACCAGCACCGCCACTTTGCCCGGCTGCAATTCCGCCGCGCGGCTGATCGTAATGCCTCCCAGGCTGTGGCCAACAAGCACCGCCGGGCCGTCCAGTGATTCGAGGATCCCGGCAACGTGCTCCGCATAGGTATCCAGCGTGACGTCGGTACTGGGAGTCTGGCCAGGACTATTGCCCGGTAGGTCCAAGGCCAAGACGTTGTGTCCCATGCACCGCAGAAGCGGAACGACACGATCCCAGCACCAGGAGCCGTGCCCCGACCCGTGGACGAGAACATAGTTGACCATTTTGTGACTTCCTCAACTGGGTGGCCCCGGTTTTGCGAGGACTGGTCCAGCTACTCCAGCAGATGAAGCCTCAGGCTTTCCAGTGTCTCCGAGTTTGCTCCATGTGTGCGCAGGTATTTCTCCGCACCACCGTATTTTCCATGTAGCGTCTCCCGGAATCGTTGGAAGGCCAGAGGCTGGGCCGAGAGCGACTGGATGGTGGGAGTGGCATGAGGCTGCATTCCCTTGATGCGCCGCAGTATTTCCTCTACTGCCTCATTGGTGAGGAGATAGTCGGCGTCGATAGTTTCGGAGTCCACCCCCAGCACTTCCAGGATCAAGGCGGCCATAATCCCGGTGCGGTCCTTGCCAGCGCTGCAGTGAAAAATGACGCCGCCACCGTTCCCGTTGGCATCGGCTATTGCTTCGACGGCGTTGGCCACGCGGGTGCCGGAGTTGTGAACCAGCCACTCGTAGGTGGATGACAGTCGTTCCACCACATCCCCTCCGGTGAATGGCGGAAACCCTCGCTCCTCCAGCAACGGGAATCGTTGGTATTCAACCCCCAGCTGGGGGAGCGGTCCGCAACCGTCCCGATCTGCCTCGTCAGAGTTCCTGAGATCGACCACCAACCGGACGTTCAATTCATTCCGCAGAAAGACGGCGTCTGCTTCAGTCAAATCCTGCAAGGCGTCGCTGCGAAAGAGCCTGCGCCAGAGTACTGTCTGTCCCTGTCTATTGCGGTAACCTCCAAGGTCACGGAAGTTCACGCAGCCTTCAATCGGTAGCCATCTTGAATTCTCCCGATTGCTCACGCCCCCGGCACTCCCATCTCGCGGGCCATCTCCAGCATGGCCCTGGCCGTTTCCTCATGGGCGATATCCACCATATCTCCGCCGAAGGTGACTGCTGCTCCTCCCTGGGCGCGCGTCGCCTCCATTGCCTCGATCAACCCCTTGAAGTGGGCCACCTCCTCCTGAGTGGGTGTGAATACCTCGTTGACCACTGGCACGTGTGAAGGATGAATCAAGTGCATTCCGGTATAGCCCAGCTGCTTGGCCTGCTGGGCGGCCCGGCGTAGACCGTCCAGGTCGTGTATGTCCATCCATCCGCCACTCATCGGATAGGGAATGCCGGCGGCCCTAACGTCGACCAGCACCTTGGAACGCAGGAAAAGTGTCTCCAGGCCCTCCGGTGTCCACTGGAACCCGATGGAGCGGGCGGTATCCCCACCCTTGCCTCCACTGGCTCCCATGTGGGCCACTCGAGGCGAAGAGTTCGCGATCTCCCATGACTGCCGGATGCCGGAGGATGTCTCCAGCGCCGGGTCGATAAAGATCTTTCCTACCTCCAGACCCTTCTGCCGCTCGAAGTGGCGCAGAAGTGCGTCAACCTCCGCCACGTCCTCGGGGCCTTCTACCTTGGGCAGCAACACGCAGTAAAGGTGCGGGCCAGCCACCGCCTCCAGGTCTTCCCCGGTCAGGCCGGTTTCCAGCCGGTTGACCCGAACCACGATGGTCTCACCTGCTTCGCCCAGCTCTTGCACCATACGGCCCACCGACTGGCGAGCTGCCGGCTTCTGGTCGGGAGGCACGGAGTCCTCCAGATCCAGGATGTAGGCATCAGCATTGAAGCGCGGGGCCCGGCGCATCCAGTCTTCTTTATTGCCGGGGACAAAGAGCTCGGTGCGGATAGGTTTTGCGGTGAATCTCCTATTGCCAGTCGTCAAAGGACCTCCGTAGTCAAATGTTGACCCCTGTCCCTAGACCACACCCTTGGCCTGGAGATCGGCCAATTCATCATCGCTAAGGCCCAGGATGCCGGAATGCACCTCTTCGTTGTGCATTCCAAGGGTTGGCGCGCCGGACAGCGGCGGCAGTTCCCCACCTGAGAAACGAACGGGAAAGCCTGCGGCCACGGCTCCCGCTACCGGTTCGTCCATGGCGCTGTGGTTCATGGGAACCAGGCTCCCGCGATCCCAGAAGTGCCGGTCATTCATTACCTGTTCGGCGGTGCGGACCGGTGCGCAGGGTACGTCGTGAAGTTCGAGGCAATCCCGTGCGTCATCCAGCGACATGCTACCAATGCGGGTCTGGATCTCTTGACGCGCCTCTTCCACGTTGTCGGTGCGCTTGACGTAAGTATCGAAGCGGGGGTCTTCCAGCAGTTCCGGACACTGCAGGGCATTACACATCCGCCGCCACTGGTCGTCGCTGGTGACGGTGATAGATATGTCACCGTCTATGGCACTATACAGCCCGGTGGGACCGCTCCGGCTGATGTTGCCGGTTCGAAGGGGCTGCCCGGATTCAATGCTCTCCTCGAGGTTTTCCATGAACATCAGGGAGACCAGTGTGTCCATCATGGAGACGTCCAGGTATTGTCCATGGCCGGATCGGTCCCTCTCCCGCAGCGCGGCCAGGATGGAATAGCAGGCAAACATGGGAGTAACCAGGTCGCCGATGTAGAATCCCACCTTGGTGGGTGGACCATCGGCATCCCCGTTGATGTCCATCAGCCCGCTCATGCCCTGAATTTGGGGGTCGTGGGCCGGTTTTTCTTTGTAGGGACCGGTCTGCCCGTAACCGGAAATGGAGGCGTAGACAATGCCTGGGTTGACCGCTGCCACTTCCTTGTAGCCCAGACCTGCACGGCGCAGTGAACCGGGGGCCAGGTTTTCCAGGACCACATCGCTCCTCCTGGCCAGCTCGAGGAACAACTCCTTGCCCCTTTCCGTCTTCAGGTCAAGGGTGATGCTTTTCACTCCCTGGGTGCGTTTGAGGAAGCGGGTGGAAATATCCTCGTCCGAGTAGCGGCTGGCGTGAGTACCCTCCGGACCGGCGAAGGGTCCGTTGCCGCGGACGGGGTCGCCTCGCCCGGGTATTTCGACTTTGATGACCTCCGCACCCAGCCTCGCCAGGCTCATGGCGGCGAAGGGCCCCGCCAGGTACACCGTGACGCTCAGTACCCTGATACCGGATAACGGCTGCATAATGGACGTTGTCACCCGCCTTCGCTACTCGGCGTCTATGAAATTGAACTCGCTGACCTCGTCCACCGTGCCCGAAGAATAGCGGTCGATTACTCGTCGGTAGTCATGCAGTTTGGCGTGCAGCCAGTCGATCATGTCGGGCCAGTTGTTGCGGTTGTTGGTGTCGATGGCCAGGGATTCTCCAGAGTAGCCCAGGTTAAGCTGGAGACCCTCCCGGTACATCGAAACCAATCGCCGGGCATCCGAGTCGTAACTGCGACTCTGCTCAACCAGGTAGATGCCGACGCTGCCCTCGGCCAGATACTGAGACACCAGAACGCCCGCCACCGGGTGAAACGCGTTGCTTTGGTTGAAGTCGGGTTCCACTTCCATGTCGTCCGGATATTGCTCGGCGTAGGAGTGCCAGAAATCATTGCGCTTACGTGTGAGCCGGTTCAACCGGTTATTTCTGCCCCCTTCGCCCGGCACCACGCTGCTGAGCACCTGCACTCTGCGGTCCCAGTCGTGGGGTTTCGCCAGCAGTTCGAACACCGGTGCAATGGGAGCCGGACTTAGGCCGATCCGCACTGCCCGAATCCGAACTCCGAAGAATGCGAAATCGGCCGGCGTGTTGATATTGAGCCATCGGATTGCGGCCAGATGGGACTCCTGGAAATCGCGGGCGACCCAGATGGCGGTCTGCGCTTCCAGTCGGGCCATGTGGCTCATAACCTGGCCCAGCTGCGAGTTGTCCGTGATTTCCAGTTGGTTTTCTATTACCACCCGGCTTCCGTTAGAGGGGACAGTGGCCAAGATATCGGCCCTGAATCCATCTACGGCTACTTCGCTGGTAGCCGGTTCGAGGGGAAGGCCGATAACCCTGGATAACCTTTGCAAATTGTCGGACAACCACGGCGTAAAGTCCGAGATCTCATCGGGCCATGCTTCCCTTAAATCAACGTCTTGCAGTTCACTGAAATCCATTACGCTCTCCAGAAAGAAAACGACTCGACATATTCTAACACTACCGGTCATGGGTTGTGGTACAATCCCGTCACTTTGGAGGGGCTGTGGCCTGATGGCCATGGCAAGCGCTAATCGCGTAATTCCAACACCACGCGAGGGGGATACAGATGGCATCCAACATCGTTCTATCCAACACCGAGTTCAATGTTGTGGGAACAAGACCAGTGCGCCATGACGGGACCGACAAGGTCACCGGCCGGGCCAAGTATGGGGCCGACTTCGAATCGGCGGGGACCCTTTTCGCCAAGGTGCTGCGCAGTCCGCACGCCCACGCTCGCATCAAGTCCATTGACACCAGCAAGGCAGAGGCCGCTGCAGGGGTTCGCGCTGTGATCACCGGGAGCGATGTTCCCACCGACAGCGACGCAGCCCTAAAGGTTATGGCCAAGGGCAAGGTGCTGTACAAGGGGCATCCCGTTGCTGCCGTTGCTGCCACCAGCGCTCACCAGGCAGAACAGGCTTTGGCCCTCATTGAGGTTGAGTACGAACTCCTGAAGGCCGCCACCGAGGTTCGTGAGGCCATGGCGGACGACGCCGAGCTGCTCCACGACAATCAGGTTACGGAGGAACTCGGCGAGAAGACTGACCGCCACAGTAACATCGCCACCCATTTCCGGTATGAACAGGGAGACCTCGAGCAGGGCTTTGCCGCTGCCGATATCGTCCTTGAACGGGAATTCTCCACCGCGACGGTCCACCAGGGCTACATCGAGCCTCAGAACGGTGCCGCCCTGTGGAATACCAAAGACGAGATCACGATCTGGACCAGCACACAGGGCGCTTTCACTACCAGGGATGCCCTGGCCGGCGTCCTGGATGTGCCCGTCTCCAAGATCCGGGTAATACCGATGGAGATCGGCGGTGGGTTCGGCGGGAAGATCCCCATATACCTGGAACCCCTGTGTGCCCTGCTATCCAAGAAGGCAGGCGTCCCTGTCAAGGGAACCATGAGTCGAGCCGAGGTCTTCGAGGCCACCGGTCCCACTTCCGGCTCGTATATGCACATCAAGCTGGGTGCGACCAACGACGGCAAGCTGGTAGCGGCGGAATCGATGCTGGCCTTTGACGCGGGAGCTTTCCCCGGGTCTCCGGTTACCGCCGGTATGCAGTGCATGTACTCCTGCTACGACATAGAGCATGCCCGGATTGACGGCTACGATGTGGTAGCGAACAAGCCTCCGGTGGCTGCCTACCGGGCGCCGGGCGCTCCAATCGCGGCCTTCGCCATGGAGACCGTGGTAGACGAACTGGCCGAGAGACTGGGTGTGGATCCCATCGAATTCCGCCTCCGCAACGCATCAAAGGAGGGCACCCGGCGGGTCGATGGACCGGTGTTCCCACGTATTGGTAATGTCGAGACACTGGAAGCTGCTCGCGAGTCCGCGCATTACCAGAGCAAACTGGAAGGTCCCAACCGAGGCCGGGGCGTAGCCTCTGGTTTCTGGTTCAACATCGGCCTGCAGTCCAGCGCAGCCATCAGTGTCAATTCTGATGGGACCATCGTTCTGGTGGAGGGTTCCACCGACATAGGTGGCACCCGCGCTTCCATCGCGATGCAGGCTGCTGAGGTGCTGGGCATTCCGGCCGAGGACGTGCACCCCAGCGTTGCCGATACTGATTCGGTTGGGTACACCTTTCTCACTGGAGGGAGCCGCACCACCTTTGCAACCGGTTGGGCTGCTTATGAGTGCGCCCAAGAAATCAAGCAGAAGATGATCGAACGGGCTGCCGAGATCTGGGACGTGGACGCTGCTGATGTGGACTTGGTTGATGGTGTTTTCCAGCATACCTCCGACCAGGAACTCAGGATGGACTTTAAGGAACTGGCCGGACGGCTGAACGGCACCGGAGGGCCGATTTCATCCCAGGTCAGCGTCGACCCTCGTGGTGCGGGAGGCGCCTTCGCCACTCACATCGTGGACGTTGAAGTTGACCCTGACACTGGAAAGGTTACGGTCCTCGATTTCACTGCCGTACAGGATGCCGGAAAGGCTATCCACCCCAGCTACGTGGAAGGTCAGATCCAGGGTGGCGTGGTGCAAGGCATAGGCTGGGCCCTGAACGAGGAATACCGGTTCAGCTCAGATGGTCGGATGGAGAACTCGTCCTTCCTTGACTACAGGATGCCCACCAGCCTCGATCTGCCGATGATCGGCACGGTAATTGTCGAGGTCGCCAATCCGGGACATCCCTATGGTGTTCGTGGAGTGGGAGAGGTGCCCATCGTGCCTCCCATGGCTGCCATCGCCAACGCCATCTATCACGCAATCGGCGTTAGGATGGACCGGCTGCCCATGTCACCAGACGCCATCCTTGAGAGCCTTTGGGCCAAGAATGGCGAGCCTGCTGGAGTTTCGCAAGCTGCTGACTAGACATCGCCCCCCGGTCGGGTGCTGCGGAAGATGTAGGGGCGCACTTCAGTGCGCCCCTACGGTATTATTGGCTGGAGTTCGCGGCATCCAAGAGCTCATCTACCTCCACAGTATCCAATGAAAACCCCTGAAGGAGCTTGGAAATGACGAGAGTCCCATATGCCACCCGCGAGGGGATGAATGCTGCAGGCCAGTCCATCTGGGACGAAATCGAGACTTCTCGTGGCGGTGTGGCGCGCAACTACGCTGCATTGCTCAACAATCCCCAGGCTGCAGGGGCAATGGCCGGATTGGGCGGATATGCCCGATATGAAACTCTGCTGCAACCGCGCATCAAGGCGCTCGCCGTGCTGGCCGCTGCCCGAGAGGCTTGCGGACATTACGTTTGGACGGTGAACCAGGCTGGTGCGAGAGATGCCGGACTATCCGAGGAGATCATCGCCGCCATCCGGGAATACCGCGCTCCCGCCGGCCTCGAACGGGACGATGCAACGGTTGTGCAGTTCGTGCTGGAATTACTGCGACATCACCGCGTCTCGGACGCTACTTTTGAGGCCATGAGAGCACTGGTCGGTGATTCCGGCTTGATCGACGTGTTGATTGTTAGTGGTTACTATCACACCCTTGCGCACTGTCTACAGGCGCTGGAAGTGGACCTGCCCGAGGGAACTGCTACGGCTCTTACCTATTGAAAGACCGGAGTCGGCGCTCACAAAAGCCTCGCCAACACGAAAGGTCGTGGTCTCCCTGCGGGGAGAGCGAATGCCTTCTCAACATGCCACCGGCGTGTGCAGGCACCCACCTGCAATTTGTGCTTCCCGTGGCCCTCAAAGTCACACTCGCCGCGTACCATTGATCGGCTTGGATGAGCAAGGGGCGGTCGTGGCTGTCCTCATAATCATTTCACGATTTTCTCGCTGTTTTACGTAGTATCTGCATTACTGAGATGCACGTTGAAAATCGTCTAAGGAGCCTATTCACCGATCCTGATTGATTATTCCCCTGGGTGGTTGGTGGCGGCGTACTGAGGATTAGGGCTGGGCCGGACATCCTGCTAGGGCAGAGGTGCTGGAGTGACGATGCTGTTGGCCGGTCCATCCCCGCATTGTGGGACAAGAGATTGTTGGGCAGATCTGACGGAAGGGGCCACCGTTGAGCGGGTCAAGCATGGCAATTCGTGGCGAAACTCAAGGGTTGGGTCGTTCTTTCTGTTGCGCCGCTACGCCATTGAGGAGTTCTCTCTAGCCGCCGTTGGAGAGGAAGGCGTCCTCTGGGAAAGTTTGCGGCTTGGCGTCAGCCAGGGGCGCCGCCGTATTGCTGTGCCTTCCACTTCGGGATTTGCCGATTAGTATCTCTGGCTCTCCTGCTCCGCATTAAATACGTTGGGAGGCCATATTGTTTGATTCACAGGACTGATTCGTCCCAGATGCGCGAAAGAATGTCGAGGCGATGCTGGCGTGCGCTGACGGATGTTCACCATCGGTGGCTGCCACATGGTCAAAGGTTGTTTCAGGATGCCTGTTTACGTTCCCTTACGAGCTCGCCTCTCGCAACCCCGTAGCGCATGCGCTCGTACTCCGAGGCAAACTCGGCCCCTGCTATCAGTATCAGCCCCGAAAAATACATCCACGCCAGCAGAGCAATCAAAGATGCCAGCGATCCATAGACCTCGTCATAGTTGGAATAGTGTTCCAGGTAAAGGACAAAGAGGTTCTTGAAGATTTCGAACATCACCGCCGCCAGCAAGGCTCCGGGCCATATGTATCGCCAGTGTGTCTCCGTATTCGGGGTGAACTTGTAAATCAGCATGAAAATGGCCAGGGAAAACAGGAATGGAAAGATTCTGCTCGCCGCGTTGATGCCACCGTGCTCCAGGAAAGCCACAGTACCCACCAAGGGAAGTTCCACATGGCTCAAAAACTGTAGCATCGTCGTGGTCCCCAAAGAGAGCAGGAACAAAGGAGCCACGCTCAGGGCCATGCCTATATTCCGCACCTTATCGATGTAAAAGGGGCGGTCCTGATGTATGTCCCACGCCCGATTTACCGAGCGGGTGATTGCCCCGAACATCAGGCTGGCCGACCAGAAGAGCCCTAGGAAGCTGATCACTCCGAGGAAGCCGCGTATGTTCCCTGAGGTGCTGATGTTGGAGCTCAGTACCTGCTTGGATCCGGGTATGTATTCCTGGAGGAATTTGTACACATCTCCCTCCAGTTCATCTGGTTGAAGTATTAGCCCCAGCAGGCTCATCAGTCCGACGGTGAGGGGAAAGAGAGACAGCACGAAGTAGTAGGCCAGACCCGCCGCCATGTGTGTGGCGTCGTCCGCGCTCATCTCCTTCAGCGTCCGGTATACGAGATTTACTGCCGGATTGGATAGGAGACGGCGCTCGGTACGCCGTATCCTGATCCGGGCGCTAAGGTAACGACGATTCCGCGCCACCTGTCCCCGGTGACGCTCAAAGCGGCGCTGAACCCTTTGCCTGATCTCAGAGTGGGGGGATCTCATATATTCATTATATATATGGGGACGGGCGAATTTGCCTCGGAGTCCCCGTCGTTTCCCGGCTTCTTGTCCCTTTAGTTCAGGTCGGCCGGTGGAATACGCCTCGAGATATTCCAAGGAAAATCAGCACTGCAAAAAACCGGGCCCACTCGATGGGGTCCGGTTTTTGTCTCCGGCATGAAAACCAGGTTCATTCCAGCCGGGCCGAGGAGACCGGCTCGAGAACCTGGTCCGGTGCGACGGTAGGTTACGCCGGCTCGGCCACGAATACCGGGATCTTGCGGGAGGTGCGCTCCTGGTATTCCTCGTAGGGTGGATAAGCATCAACCGCCAAGGTCCACAGCCTCGACCGCTCCTGGTCGTCCTGAACCTCCCGGACACGCATGGTAAAGACCTGGGTCTCGTCGCGAATTTCCACTTCAGCCTCGGCGCGGAGGTTGTAAACCCAGACCGGATTCTTGGGGGCACCGCCCTTGGAACCTACCAGCACATAGTTGCTGCCATCTTTGACTCGCATCAGCGGAGTCTTTCGGACAGCCCCGGTCTTGTTTCCCCGGTTAGTGACTATGATGACCGGGAGTCCAGTATCCCGGAGCGTGGTGGCCTCGGTTCCGCCGCTGCCCTCGTATTGTTCAACCTGCTCTCGGACCCAGTCTGTGGTAGAGGGTATATATTCGGCCATGCTTTTCTCCTTTGAATTCAGGTTTGATCAACTGGTCTGTTAGAAAAGTCCTAGAGAATATTATCACCGCATCAGAGTGCGGCTGGTGGGATGCCTGCTCGCCTGCTACAGCGGCTGGCGATGGTCGTAGCCGCGGTTTGTCTCGTGCCAGAAAGCGATGCTTTCCTCCCCACTCACCCAGCAGAGATACACCTCACGACCTTCCCTGAGATGCGGGAAGTCGACCAGCCCTCTGGGGATGTCCCGGATGATGATACCTTCGGCGAGAATGTCGTCCACGATGCCCTGGAGATCCTTTTCAATCTCCTCCAGTTCGGTTTCCATTGCGTTCATTTCGTTGTGGCGTTTGAAGGTCCCGTTCAGCCGCTGCTGGACCCGCTGTAGCTCGGACTGCCGTTGCTTCATCGTTTCCAACCGTTGCATGGACGAGTTGAGGCGCTGGAAGGTCCTTTCAAGCCAAGGCACCAGATCATTCGCTTCCTCGAAAGTGAACAGACGACGTCGCATATCACCGCCGCAACGGTTTCGATATTCCTGGAAACTTTAGCCCAACTCATGCCGTCTGCGCAATTACCTGCAGCCCGCGGGCCAAATGACGTACAATAGGCCCACGTTCCGCCCGCGCTCCAACTCACTTTGCCCGCATGGAGTACATCAAATGCCCATCATCGACCACCGTCACGTTCCCGAGGTTCCCTGGAGACCCGGGTACCGCAAGTGGGACATTACCACCCACGAGCATGGCGTCTCCACATCTCTCAGCTTAAACACCGCCGAGCCCGGCACCGGAGCGCCGCTGCACACCCACACCATAGACGAGTTGATAGTCATAATGTCCGGCACACTGGAGGTGCGGATCGACGGTGAGGTGTACCGAGTGGAAAAGGACCACACGCTGGCAATCCCACCAGGAGCCGAGCACGCTTTCAAGGTGGTGGGAGACGAAAATGCCGAGCTGCTGGTGGTCTTTCCGGATATGGACCCATATGCAGACCACAACACTGTCTATCTTGAGGGCAGCCGCCCCGCGTCTTATGACGAGAGCAAAGCCTCGGCTACTGCGGGCGACTAGACGGACGCTTTGAACGACCCTGCCCCGGACACCAGAGGAAGGTTGGCCGACCAGGAGTCTGGCGTTACCGATGCGTCGGACCCCAACTGCTTCCGGGAAGGCGAGCTGGCCATGCTGTTGGACCGCAAGTCCCGTCGTTACCTTCTGACACTGGACAGGAGCGAGACTTTCCACAGCCACCTGGGACGAGTGCGTCACGAGCAGCTTATCGGCGGCAGTGTCGGCGGCTGGTACCGGACTGACAAGGGCCATACCGTGCTGGCGGTACGGCCCACCCTGGGAGACTATGTACGACAGATGCCCCGGGGTCCGCAGATTATCTACCAAAAGGACCTGGGGAATATCATCAGCTTTGCCGATATCTTCCCCGGGGCGACGGTCATCGAGGGCGGCCTGGGTTCCGGAGCGCTTACGGCGGCGCTGTTGAGAGGGGTGGGAAGAGAGGGCAGGGTTATAACCTACGAGATCGACGATTCGGTGTTGCCCAAGGCCATGCGCAACATCGGCCGCGTTGTCCCGGACTCGTCCAACCTGGAGGTCAAGGTCGGGGACATCTACGACGGCATTGAGGAGAGGGATGTGGACCGCATCGTCCTTGATGTACCTGAGCCCTGGCGAGCGGTGGAGACCATTGGAGATGCCCTGGTCATGGGGGGTGTTATGCTAAGTTTCCTGCCGACGGTGTTGCAGGTGCATCGGCTGGTGGGGGCTTTGGAACAGGACGGCCGATTCCAGATGGTGGAATCGCTGGAGACGTTGTTGCGGACCTGGCACGTCACCGAACGCAGCGTCCGGCCTTCCCATCGCATGGTGGCGCACAGCGGCTTCCTGACGACGGCGATACGCTGCCAGCCCCGCCCAGGTTGGCGTCCTACGCGAGAAGAGGACCTCCCCACCAATCAAGTCCCGGAGGATCAGCACGATGGACATGATGAACAGGAATAGCACGCTGGAGTTTCTTCATCGACACGTGCAGACGGACATGCTGATGAAACACCTGCTGTCGGTCGAGGCCTCCATGCGCGGTTATGCCGTCAAGTACGGGGAGGACGAGGAGCGATGGGGAATTGCCGGGCTGCTCCATGATTTCGACTGGGAGATCTGCCCCACCCCGGAAAGTCATCCCACCTACGGAGCTGGGATACTTCGAGATGCCGGTTTTCCCGAGGATATCATTCGTGCCGTGTTGACTCACGGTGAACACACCGGAATTCCCCGGGAATCCCTGATGGAGCACACACTGTTTGCCGTTGATGAGCTTTCCGGGTTCGTGAGGGCCGTGGCCCTTGTGCGGCCCAACAAGAGCCTCGACGAGGTGACGCCCCGGTCAGTGCGGCGAAAGATGAAGGACAAGGCATTCGCCAAGGACGTCAGCCGAAACGACATCCAGAAGGGGGCCGACGAGCTGGGGGTGGAGCTGGATGAGCATATCGCATTCATCGTGGAAAGCATGAAACCCGTCTCCGTGCGAATCGGGCTTGCCGATTCCAGCGGGTAGCCGGGTTACCCACCCAAGTCAGGGACTGGGGTGGGCAGGCCACAGGTCGTCCCAGCTTACCTCGAACTCGGTTTCGGACGCAGGGTACCTTCCGGTCAGCAAATCTATGTGGCGGAGAGTCGGCATCGGAACGGGAATGGTATTGACTACGGAGGTCGCGTCTTCAGAACCGTTGAAGCCCCACAAGTCTGGTTGACCTGCATTTTTTCCCTGAACCATGACCTTGAATTCGCCCAGGCCTCCCTGCCGGACCAACTCGCGAAGCCCGGTCCGGCTGGTCTGCAGTTCCCTGAGGGAACCCTGGGTCGTACGCTGCATCAGGTTGCTGATTCCCAAGTTGTGCAAGAACCCCGCCTGGGTCCCGTAACCCAGAGGGTCGAGGCCAGCTCTCCGTCCCGCTCCGGACACCGACGTGAAGTCCACCTGTGCCGAAATGTCCTGCCTTCCCACATGCTTGAGAGGACTATCGGTCTGCAGGTGACCTCGGAATGTCGTCAAGGTGCCGTGGAAGCGCTCCGATGAGGAATACAGTTCCGCCGCAGTCCGCCCGTAGTCTACGGTCAGGACGAAACCGCGATGAAGTGCATGCGATACATCGCGGGCCCATTTGTCGAGGCCCAGGTTCACCTCTGCGACCTGCCCTTCCTGAAGTTTCACGTCGAGTTGAGCCAGCCGCCGTGCGAGCAGAGGAGTTGATGGCTCACCGGTCGTCGTGGCCAGGTCGTTTCCTTTCATCGTGACGTATATTTCCCGCAGCCGGCCGCCCACGCTGGTGACCTGGTGAACGGGCATAGCGTCCAGGAGTTCGTTGGAAATGACACAGCCGACAAGTCCCCGCAAGGGGACCGTGTTCGAGGCGATCCGGGTGGCGCGGTTCGGCCAAGGCTCCACACTCGCCGACGGTCGCCGGTCGATGCAGAGATAACGCAGGCTTTCAGCGAATGCTTCGTCGATACCGGCAGTCGCGGTGATAATGTCGCGGCACAGCTGACCGTTTCCCGAGCCTGGTTCCACGATCGTGAAGGGCCTGGGCCTGTCCAGCAGCCACCACATCTGGAAGAGCTGGACTGCCATTAGCGTCCCGAAGGCCGGGTGAACGACGGGGCTGGTGTAGAAGTCGCCAGCCTCGCCGATCCGGTCCCCCGACGGGTAGTACCCGCCATGGGGATGATATAAGGCCAGGTCCATAAATTCGGCGAAGGTTAAGGGGCCGCTGGCAGCGATTCGGCGGAATATTTCAGACTCGACATCCATCTGGGTCTGTACAATTTTTGTCAAACATTATTCCGGTAGAGTGCCGTTACAGGTCGACAAGTCCTAGAGCGGTGCGCCTGGGTGAAGTTAGGTGCGACGCTTTCGCATTGAATGGGGAGAAAAATCATTCTCCCGGACATTTACGGCCATTTTCAGCCATTTGCCTTAAATTCGTACCTCAGGGGCGGGTGCCATAGAAGATAGTGGGCCCGTATGTGGGGCAATCCAAGGTTTCGCAGTAGGGTACGGGACATTCGCGCTCTCTCTAGCGGAGTTTTCATTCTCAGGCGCAGTGGTAAGAATATTTGTTCGATTTAACTATCACCAATTATAGGGCGGGTGGCGAAGGTTGGCAAGGTCATAACCGCAGATTGCAGGGCTATCTATCACGCGTTCGCTGTTGGACAACAGGCCCCTGCCCGAGATGTTTTATCAAAGGAGAAGGGGCCGACATATCGGCCCCTGAAACTCGACTCAACGCCCTGTTAACTCTTAGCCCCGCTGCTCGATGGGGACGTACTCCAAGTCCATGGGACCGGTGTATTCCAGCAGAGGCCGAATCAGGATGTTGTCCTCATATTGTTCCACGCACTGGAGAGTCCAACCAGGGATGCGTCCCAGGGCGAAAATGGAGATGAAGAGATCATCGGGAATGTCCAGCAGGTAGTAGATGGCCCCCGCGAAGAAGTCCACGTTTACACAGATGCCGCGATCCCTGTAGGGGAGCATGGTCTTCTGTTCCAGGTGGGAAAGGATCTGGAACCATCTCGGCTCGCCCATTTTTTCTCCGAGTATCTGGGCGCGATCCCGCAGGTGCCGGGCCCGGGGATCTTCGGCACGATAAACGCGGTGTCCGAATCCCATGATGCGTCCGCCGGCTTCAAGATGCCTGCGCGCGTATTCCTCGGCGTTTTCCGGGTTACCGATGTCCAAGGACATCTTCATGACTTCCTCGGCCGCGCCGCCATGGGCCGGTCCTTTAAGGGTGCCGACACCGGTTACGACGGCGGAATGCAGGTCGGAAATCGTAGAAGCCGTCACGCGCGCCGCGAAAGCCGAAGCGTTGGCACCGTGCTCAGCGTGAAGGATGAAGTCAACGTCCAGTAGTTTGCTGGTTTCGTCGTCAGGCATCTCACCGAACATCATGTAGAGGAAGTTGCCCGCGTGGTTCAGCTGGGGATTGGGGGCCACGGGCTCCAGTCCGTGGCGTATTCGGTGATGTGCCGCAACGATGGTCGGACCTTGAGCCGTCAGGCGGACTCCCTTCCGGATGGTGGCCTCGGCAGAGGTGTCCGCCACCTCCTCTACGTCGTACCCCGCAAGCGCCGAGATTCCGGTCCGCAGGGCGTCCATGGGGTGGGCGTCCTTCATGACCTCGAGTACGGTAATGATGCCGTCGGGTATGCGCCGGTTGGCGCGGAGCACGGCGTCGAATTCTGACAACTGCTTCTGGTTGGGCAAGTGGCCATAAAGCAGCAGGTAGATGACTTCCTCGAAGGTCGACTTTTCCGCGAGGTCATGAATGTTGTAACCACGGTATAAAAGCTTACCCACTTGGCCATCGATAAAGCTGGCCTCCGTGGTGTCCAGGTAGACATCCTTTAGCCCCTTCACGATTTCAGGCATGGCCCATTCTCCTCAGGCTGTTGCGTCTTGGCGCAGGGTCCCCGGCGCAACAAAGTCGCCAAGCAATCCCACACAAATTCAGGTTGCCGGGCGACACAAAAATTTCCGCAAGACGGCTCGGGAGTTAAAGCGATGGTAGCATTGCCCCATGGGGGTGTCAAGGCTGGCGCGAACTGCTGGCGCAGGCCGGTAAAACCCGTCCCGGCATCCATGATAATCGACCGTTTACACCCCAGGCGGCGCCGCTCGGGTATGAGGCGGAGGTCGACAACGTACGGCTGCCCCTGACCACGATGCCCGAGCCAGTCTCTTTGACCGTCGTCAGCGCAACGTCCTCGCGCAGGTTGTCCGTCGGATCCAGTGGCGCCAGAGCGCGGGCGCCCCGGCCAATACCGGCTTCGCAAGGCTCAGTGTCAACAGCCATGGAACACCCATTAGCAAGGCATCGCGTTGACAGCGATGGGCGCCTTGCCTACCATCGGGCATAGCATTCCAGGCTGGGGAGTAACAATGAGCGAGTTCAAGACCGGCGTGGTAGAGGCCAACGGGATTAACTTTCACTACCTCGAAATGGGCGAGGGGCCTCTGGCGCTGTGCCTGCACGGTTTTCCTGACCATGCCTGGTCGTTCAGGCACCTGCTTCCCGACCTGGCCGCCGCGGGATTTCGCGGCGTAGCGCCCTTCATGCGCGGATACTCCCCCACCGAGGCGCCGAAGGACGGGCAATACCGGTCCGTAGCGCTGGCCCATGATGCCGTTGCCCTGATCGATGCGCTGAGCGGAGGACAAGCCCACTTAATCGGCAACGACTGGGGCGCCGGAGCGGTGTTGGGCGCCTCGGTGCTAGCGCCGGAGAAGGTACGCAAGCTGGTGATCATCGCTTCGGGCCGGGTCGACGATGAGCTGGCGATGGACTACTGGTACCTCCGGGGAACCTGGCACTTCTACTTCTTCCAGATGCCCTTTGCCGAGGCGGCGGTGGCGCACAACGATTACGCCTACATTGAACAGTGGTGGCGGGACGCCTCACCGGAGTGGGACATCCCGGCCGAGGCCCTGGAGAGTATTCGCGAGACTTTCCGCAAACCCGGAGTGGTGGAGGCGGCGCTTGGCTACTACCGTGCGCGGTTCGGCGCGGCCCCGCAGGACCCGGCTCTTATCAGGGACGAGGAGCGCATCAACTCCGGCACGGTCAGCGTGCCGACCCTCGCCTTGCATGGCACTCGCGACCGCCCCAGGCGGCTGGAGTCCTTCGAGAGTGAGCACATGGACAGCTATTTCACCGGCGGGCTTGAGAAGGTGATCATTCCCGGTACCGGCCACTTCATGCATCAGGAAAGGCCGGAAGAAATCAACCCCAGGATCATCGAGTTCCTGACTCGTTGACCCCAGGGCTTTTCAAAGTCTCTATGCGAGGCGATCGCCTGCCACTTACAGCTGGCGGCGGGTGGGATCCGTGCGGTCGCGGAGCCAGTCTCCGGTGAGGTTGCAGGACATCACCAGGAAGGTGATGGCGATGCCTGGGACCACTGGGAACCACCAGGCGCCGGGGAAGAACAGGAACTGTTGCGCGTCGCGCAGCATGTTGCCCCAGGATGGAATGGGCCTTTGAATGCCCAGGCCCAGGAAACTGAGCGACGACTCGACGATAACCGCGAGCCCTACCTCCAGAGTTCCCAGCACCAGAAGCGTGTTGATAATGTTGGGGAAAACGTGCCGTAGCATAATCCGGGGACGACTGGAGCCGGCAACATTTGCCAGCCGCACGAAATCCATCTCCATCAGCCGCAACACTTCGCCACGCAGCACGCGAGCGAACCCCATCCACCGCAGGAAGCCGATTACGATGATCAGGTTGATAATGCTGGGCCCCAGCAGGGTCACGACGGTGAGCGCCACCATCAGGTAGGGAAGAGATAAAAACCCGTCGGTCACTTGCATCAAGAACCGGTCCACCCAACCCTTGAATACGCCTGCCGTCAAAGCCACCAGTGTTCCAAGCAGGGCGGCCAGCAATACAGCGGCTCCGGCAACCCTGACCGAACTCTGGCCGCCGTGAATGAGCCTGCTGAACACATCCCTGCCCTGGTTGTCAGTGCCCAGGATGTGAGCCCCCAGCTCCGGGGCGTTCAACAAATCTGCGGGGCTTATTTCAATGGGATCGTGGGGAGTGATCCAATCGATGGGAAAGATGGCAATGAGTATGGATACAGTGAGGAAGAGTAGAGATAGCTTCGGGGCGCCGCGCAATGCATTGCGAGCACTCCTGAACCAAGAAAAGGCCTGGCCAAACACCGTTTGGGGAGCTTGCTGAATCGCCGGGGCTGCAAGATTTCTCGCTTCCATGCCAGTCTCTCAGTGCGCCAGTGTATGAATCAGCCCAATCGTATCCGGGGGTCAAGCCACGCGTACATGACGTCAACAAAAATGTTGATGGTGACGATTATTACGCCCACAAAGAGGATCACCCCCTGGGTAACGGGGTAGTCCCGGGCCAGGAGGGCATTGACCATCAAGTGCCCGACACCTGGCCAGCTGAATATGGTTTCAGTAACAACAGCTCCGCCGACCAGGGCGGCGAAGTTTACGAAAAAGAGCGTGAATACCGGAATGGAGGCATTCTTGAAGGCGTGTTTCCAGATGACCAGCCGGTTAGGCAAGCCCTTGGCCCGGATCATCTTGATGTAATCGGACTCCAGAACCTCCAGCATCGTGGAGCGCACTATTCTCATGTGAGAGGCTACCAGGAAGAATGCCAGCGAAAGTGCAGGCATGATAATGGCTTTGGGCCCAAGGCGTGCGAATCCCCCGGCGCTGTCAAGCCAGCCCAGTTCCACGGTGAAAAGTATGATCAGCAGCAATCCTACCCAGAAGACCGGCATGGACTGTCCAGTAATAGCAAGGACCCGGCCGACCCTATCGAAGATCGAGTCCGGATTTGCGGCAGATATCGCCCCAATCGCCACGCCGAGCAATAAGGAAAAGACCATAGAGACCGCAGTCAACTGCAGGGTTGCCGGCATCCGGTCCCAAACGATGTCAACCACGGGTTGATGGTCCCACCCCAGGGCGTCGCCCATATCTCCCTGGAAAAGCTTCTGGTAGTAAATGCCCAACTGGGTCCAGATGCTCTTATCGAACCCATAGGCCTTGGTAAGCTTTTCTACATCCGCCTGCGTGGCCTCCGGAGGCAGCATGTATTCCACCGGATTGCCGCCGCCGAGGCGCAAAAGGACGAACACGGCCAGCGTTATCAGGACCATGGTTATGAGCCCGGCGAACACCCGCCTCGCGATGTAACCAGCCATTGAGGTCTCCGTTTGATACTACCAGGGTGTCAGTGGGTAACCCTATGGACTGTCGGCAGCGCCCGATTAACGGGCGCTGCCGACGAGGTCATTGAAGGTGTTGGTGCTATTGCTGTGGGTTCGAACCTAGTCGCGCAAGACGACCAGATCGTAATGTTTGAAGTGGGGAGAGAACTCCACAGTCGGGTGGGCCAGCACCCGGTCGCTGTAGGCGTTTACCAGGGTCATGCCGTAAAGCGGGAAGGTCTCCTCCGTTGCCAGAACCTCGTCTTCCAGTTCGTGAAGGATGGGCAGCATCGTCTCGGGGGTCTCCGCGCCTGTGGCGTCGAAGTAGAGTTCCTCGATCCGATCGTTGTAGATGCCCACGTACCCGCTGGTGGCGTGGTACCAGCTGATCTGCACGCCCGAGTGGTCCTGCCGTCCCCAGGTCTGGAGGTTCACCGGCACCTGGGAGAACAGGCCCGCGCGGAAGCCGCGTACGTAATCAGTGGGATCGTGCTCCTGCCAGGTCATGTCGACGCCGAGTTCCTTCCAGTAGCTGGAGATCGCGTCGGCCATTTCCGGAATGCCGGGACGCCCGGCAAACTGGCCGAAGTGGCCGCTCATTTGGAACCCATCGCCGTGGCCCGCCTCGGCCATCAGACTCTTGGCCTCTTCCAGGTTGTATTCGGATACGTTGTAGACCCGCTCATCCAGCCGCGACCCGAAGGACCCGGCGTGGAAGATGGAGCCGATGGGCTTGGAAAACCCGAAGTGGGGCCCGGCGGAGACGGCGGCCTTGTCTATGGCCAGGTTGAGGGCGCGGCGTACCCTGGCGTCCAAGGTCGGATGATCGACGCAGACGTCTGGTGTGGTCCACTCGGGGATGTCCACTCCGCCTTCGTCCTGTCGGCCCGCGGGCTTGGCGGCCTCCCTAAGGTGCAGGGCACAACCGAAGGTCATGGTCAACATGCCGTTTGCCTGGTATGTCTGGGTCCATATCCCGCCATTGCCGGGGTTCACACCCCTGACTCCCAGGTCCTCGGACTTGTCGAGGTCCTTGGCCAGAGCCCATGGCAGGTTGTAAACAGTGTCAGCGTTTCCGCCGACAAGCAGTGCGAAGCGCGCGGAGGGTTCTGCTACCGTGAGGAACTCCAACTGGGCGTACTGGGGCTTGTGCCAGTGTTCGTAGTCTGCCCAGAATTCATCCCAACGGTCCATCACCATGCGGTTGTTGGGTTCCCAGTCGGAAAGAGAGACGGAGAACGGGCCGCCGCCGGCCGGATTATTCAGATACTGCTCCGGTCCCTGCCGCAGGGTATTAGGGTTGCCGTACCAGTACAGGTGATAACCATTGCCACCCAGGTTCCATAGCCAGGTGGGTTTACCACCGTCTGTCTGGACGAAGACCTCGGTGGGGCTGATCACATCGACGCCGGCGGTCAACTCCTGCGCCTTAGCGCTGTTCCACAGGGGAATGTCGTATCCCAGACCGGCCTCATCGCCGACGAAGTCGCCGCGGAAGGCCAGCAGGTTGTCGGCGACTGCCTGCGCATCCGCAGGGTTGCCGTCCTGGAACCTGGCATCGGGATTCAACTGGAATGTAATGCCGTCCAGAGTCTGGTCAAAGGACAGTGCCCACGCCGGAGCCAGGACACCGTTGGGGTCCTGCATCATCAAGCGAAGGTTGAAGTAGTCCTGCAGGAAGGAAACCCCGGTCAGAGCCCAGGGGTTTAGGTCGCTGCTTCCCCAGCTGTCGGCGACAACGGTGAACTTGCCATCTACATTGGCGGGTATGCCGTTTTCACCGGCCTTCGGGAATGCCGAGGGCCAGTCCCTGGCAGCTTCCTCCACGGCCTCTGTCGGCGCCACGGTGGGAATAGCCTGCCCCTGGGCGGTAGTGGGCCTCGGAGCGCTGGTCGCAGTTGGACCAGCGGGAGCTTCTGTTGCATCGGCCTGGGGAGCCGGCGCCTCGGTGGGTGCCGTTCCTCCAGCTGCGGGGGCTGTCGTGGGTGCCGCGGCAGGAGCGGTGGTTGGGGCCGCAGCAGCCGTAGTAGCCGCCGGCGCTGTGGTTGCTTCCTCAGCAGTTTCCTCGTCTCCCCCGCCGCAGGCGGCCAGGAGTCCCGCTGCCAAAACCAGCACCAGCAGCGGAAGGAGCATCTTGTACGCGAGCAATCGGTTCACTTCAGCTCTCCTGTTCAAGAGTGGTATCAATCCATTGCCAGAACGCGCCACAACCCGCTGGATTGGCTTCTGGCCGGACAGTGCTGCGTAAGACTACAGTGCAGGTACGGGCCTGTCAACAACGCACTTCGCCAAAACGCATCAGTTAACCAGAATGTTACAAAAATAGCGTATCAATGACTGGGAAACCTGTTTGCTGCGATCAGATCCACAATCTCCCATGCGGAAGCATTGGGAATACACGATTCAGCGAAATAGTTGCCCGGGCTGGATTCAGCCCCGCACGGTCAGCTTGCCCGCCGAATACCCTCCGTCAACGTAAATCACCTGCCCATTGACGTATTCTGACTGCGGCAACGCCAGGAACAGCACTGCGTTGGCGATATCCGAGGTCCGTCCCGCTCGTCCGGCGGGCACTTGCGCCAGAAAATTAGTCCTGTAGTCTCCGACCAGCTCGACGTTGGCCGGGGTCTCGGTGAGGCCCGGGCCCACCGCGTTGACGGTGATTCCGAATTCCCCAAGTTCCAAGGCCAAGACTTTGGTGAGCTGAACGACCCCTGCCTTGGCCGCGCAATAGGCGCCGCCCTCGTAGCGGGCGTTGGCCGCCGCGGTGGAGGCAATGTTGACGATGCGACCACCCGTCGCCTGTTCGATCATCCGGCGTCCGACCGCCCGGGAGCAAAGGAACTGTCCCTTCAGGTTCACGCCGAGCACCGAGTCCCAGTCCTCCTCCCGCATGTCGACGATGCGGCAGTTGAAACCGAACCCGGCATTGTTTACCAGTATATCCAGCGAGCCGTAGGCGTCCGCCGCAGCCTCTACCGCGGCCTCCACCTGGGCGCTGTCCGACACATCAACGTGGACGGCCCGGGCTGTGCCCCCGGCTTCTGCAATCTGCCGTGCCGTGGCCTCCGCCCCCTCCCGGTTGCGATCGGCGATGGTGAGCGACGCCCCATGGGCCGCCAGAGTGACAGCGATTTCCCGCCCTATGCCCGATCCTGATCCGGTTACAATTGCCGCCTTGCCCGAAAGGTCCATGTAATCCTCGCATATCTCCTGTGGTAAGGTCTCTTTCGGCCGCCCCGTATCATGCCATCGTGGGACTAGACAACGAGAGTCGCGTCTTCGGAGTCGGCCAGTTGGACCGCGGCCTGTTTGTCTATCCTGTTGATCTCGTCGGGATAGAGGTGGCAGGCGACCATGCGCCCATCGCTGGTGGGCGCCAGTTCCGGCACCACTTCACTACAGACCGGCATAGCGTACGGACAGCGTGGATGGAATGAGCACCCGCTGGGAACTTCCAGGGCGCTAGGTACCTCGCCCACGATCGGGATCGGCCAGCTTGGTGTCGTGCCCGGGGGCGTGGCCGCCGCCACCAGCGAGGCGGTATAGGGGTGCAGGGGCTGGGAGCAGGTCAATTCCGCGTCGCCCATTTCCACCAGCTTGCCGATGTACATCACGCCGATGGTGTGGCTCATGTGCTCTACCGAGGCCAGGTCGTGGGAGATCAGGATGTAAGAGATCCCCCTCTCGTCCTGGATATCTTTCAACAGGTTGAGTACCTGGGACCGGATTGAAACATCCAGGGATGATACCGGCTCGTCCAAAATGATAAGGTCAGGATTAAGGGTCAGAGCCCGAGCCACGCCGATACGCTGGCGCTGACCGCCGCTGAACTCGTGAGGGAACTGCGAATTCACCCAATGCGGCAGCCCTACAGACTGCAGCGCCTCGTTGACCCGCTCCTCCCGCTCGGCCTTGCCGACGCCGTGCACCTCCAGGGGTTCCCCAATGATATGACCCACTCGCATCCGCGGGTTCAGCGCGCCATACGGGTCCTGGAGCACGGCCTGGATGTTACGGCGGTAGTTCCTGGTCTCCTGGGGATTCATGGCAGTCAGGGACGCGCCCCGGTACAGGATCTGTCCCGAGGTGGGGTCCAGCAGCTTCAGTATGAGGTTGGCCATCGTGCTCTTGCCGCACCCGGATTCCCCGACGAGAGCAAAGGTCTCGTTCTCGTGTACGGCGAAGGTTACGTCATCGACAGCTCTGACCACTCCAACGGACCTGGAGTTCATCAGGCCGGTCCGTACATCGAAATGCTTGACCGCGTTGCGCGCCTCAATGATGACGTCGTGGCTTTGTACATTGGTTGAATCAATCATTCTACCAACCAGCACCGCGTCCTTTGCATATTGCCCGTGTTGAAAATCGGTGGCGGGTCCGCCTCG
Organism: Dehalococcoidia bacterium; assembly: GCA_965208825.1. Taxonomy (GTDB): domain Bacteria; phylum Chloroflexota; class Dehalococcoidia; order Lucifugimonadales; family UBA3495; genus VXOI01. Next base: position 570,156 of record CBDBPP010000005.1, on the reverse strand, counting down.
CTGCAGCGATCAATGGCTTTATCGCACCGCGGGTGGAACGGGCATCCGCCGGGCAGATTTCCGGCATTGGGGGGATCTCCCTGGATGGTCCGCAGCCGGTCCCTCTTCTCCCCCAGTATAGGCAGGGCCTCCAAGAGGGCTTCCGTATAGGGATGGGTGGGATGGTTCAGGACCTGATCCTTGGGCCCATACTCCACCACCAGGCCACCATAGAAGACGGCGAGGTTGTCGCACAGGTTGCCCACGATGCTGATGTCGTGGGTGATAAAAATAAGCGCCATCCCCGTCTGCTGCTGAAGGCCTTTCAGCAGCTCCAGGTACTGTCGCTGCGTTGTAACGTCCAAAGCCGTGGTTGGCTCGTCGGCGATGAGCAGGTCCGGGTGCGGTCCGATGGAGGCCGCACTGGAGGCCCGTTGCCGCATTCCGCCGCTCATCTCGTGGGGATAGTTGCGCACCCGCAAATGGGGGGCGGTGATCTTGACCATGCGAAGCAGATCGATGCTTCGGTCCATGGCGGCCCTCCAGTTAAGCCCGGAGTGCACCACCAGCGGTTCAGCGATCTGGGTCCCGATGGAAAACACCGGATCCAGGGCTGCCATGGAGTTCTGCAGGATCATCCCCATGCGTACGCCACGAAGCCTCTCCATCTCCCTTTCGGACAGGTCAAGGGTGTTCACGCCGTTGAAGAGGATCTTTCCACCCACTATTCGGGCTCCGCGGGGCAGGAGGCGCAGGAGAGAAAGGCAGGTGATGGTCTTGCCGGACCCGGACTCGCCCACCAGTCCCAGGGTCTCTCCCGGCATGAGGTTGAAGCTCACCCCGTTAACAGCGCGGATGATGCCCCGGCGGGTGTAAAAGTGGGTCTGGAGATTTTCCACCTGAAGCAGGGGCTGCGTGCCGCTCTGCTGCAAGTCCGCGGTCATGGTTAGCTCGGTGGTCACCAAACTCCTCCAATACTTAAGACTGCCTTATGATATTTGTTGCACCACTGCTGCCCGATGTATTGCAGGCGGGGCGGTGACAGTATGGGGAAAGGTAAGGCCGAAGGGAACCGCTGTCAAGAATCAAGGACATTCGGAACGGAAAATGACCACTACCCAACCTGCTGCAACGAATCATATTCTCGCCATGGCGAATTGCGGTGAGCCTGTAATTCACCCCAACCCGCCAGTTCACCTCGGGACGGGCCGGTAGGTCGACCGAGGGACAGCGTCCGTCCAGACTTGCAACCGGAATGCCAACAACCGCCAAAACGCTCTGGATGCGGGCCCCGTATCAAGTACGGAGTGACGTTCTTTCGCCAGAATGACGGTCGTGAGCTAAGCTGAATCAATTAAGACGCGATGGCCCTGACTGAGACTGTTACCCACTCGCCGGTGCGTCCTGGAATGCCGTATAGTTGTGGAGACTCGTTAGATGCTCGTCATGGAGGCAAAATGAGATACGACACCATCGTTATCGGAGCCGGTTCAGGAGGTGGCGTAGTAGCCACACGCCTGAGTGAAGACCCTGACCGTTCGGTGCTGCTGTTGGAGGCCGGCCCGGACTATCCTGACTTCGAGCAACTGCCCGATGAGATCAAGTTTGGCTTCGCGTCGGGCGTGGACATAGTTACAACCCACCATAACTGGGATTTCTATGGCCGCGGCACCGATACCAGCGGCAGCCTGCAGATCGCCCGCGGCAAGGTGACGGGGGGCAGCAGTGCCGTGAACGGCCAGGTGTTCCTCCGCGGGGTGCCCGAGGACTACGATTCCTGGGCCGCCGCTGGCAACGATGAGTAGAGCTTCCAGAACCTGCTCCAGTACTTCCGGAAGATGGAGACCGATACGGAGTTCGGTGGCAGCGACTTTCACAACTCCGACGGACCCATCGTTTGCCGCCGCTTCAGTAGGGCCGAATGGCGGCAGGACCAGACCGCCTTCTACGAGGGCTGCCGCAGTGTTGGCATGGCCGACGTTCCCGACATGAATCACCCCGATGCCACGGGTGTTGGACCGGTGCCCCTGAACAACCCCAACGGCATCCGCCTCAGTACCGCCCTCGGCTATCTAAGCCTTGCCCGGCATCGGCTCAACTTGACCATCCGGGGCAACTGCATGGTCCGTCGTATTCTCTTCGACGGCAAGCGGGCCACCGGGGTGGAGGTCGAGTCGGGGGGTGAGACATTCGTGGTGGAAGCTGGTGAGATTGTCCTGAGCAACGGCTCCATAGGTTCCCCCCATACCCTTATGGTGTCCGGCGTTGGACCTGCGGACCAGCTGGCCGCCGCCGGTATTCCGCAGGTCCATGAACTGCCCGGGGTGGGGCAGAGCCTGCGGGACCATCCCATTGTGTTTCTCCCTTTCAGGACGAAGCCGGGGCATGAACTTGACCCCAATGCGCCGAGGATGCAGGTAGTGGCCAGGTGGACCGCCACTGGGTCCCCGCACCGGAACGATCTGCAGATACTGATGAGTTCGATGATCAACCCCGACTTCTTCAGCCCCGCCTACGGGGAGCCGGTCACCGGTCTCGGTATGTATACCTTCGTCAACCTGGAGGAGAGCGCCGGTGAGCTTCGGATTGTCTCCCCGGACCCCCACGTCTCGCCGGAGATAGACTTCCAGTTCTTCCAGAGCGACTTCGACCTGCAGCGTTGCCGGGAGGTGGTACGCATAGCGGCCCAGATCGGTGAGCATCCGTCCTTCGCGGACATAATCGAAGAACGTATCCTGCCCACGGATGAGGAACTGGAGTCCGACGATGCCCTGAACGACTTCATACTCAGGTCAGTGGTGAGCGGTCTGCACCTGACGAGCACCTGCAAGATGGGCCCCGCTTCCGACCCAATGGCGGTGGTCGACCAGCATGGGAGGGTGCATGGCATCCAGGGCCTCCGGGTGGCCGACGCCTCCGTCATGCCCAACTGCGTGCGGGCCAACACCAACAACACCACGATGATGATCGGCGAGCGCATCGCCGACTACATCCGGCAGGGCGTCTGACCGCAGGGGGGACAATCGGCAAGAGAGGCGCGTCGAAACAGGTCAGGACCGGCCGCCTCTGCGCGGGTCTCCTTTGAAGGGCCGGCCGAGGCATGTTACAGCAAGAAAGAGCGAGGGGCTGGTGAATATCCAGCCCCTTTTCTCTAGCCACCTGAACGGGTGCAGGCCAAAGGCCCGGGTGTCCCTATCTGCCGCTGCGAACGTATTCCGCGATCTTTTCCCCGATCATCATGGTGGTGACGTTGGTGTTGGCGCGGATGCAGTCGGGCATGACCGAGGCATCCACCACTCGCAGGCCCTCCATCCCATGCACCCGACCGTGCTGGTCGACCACTGCCATGGGATCGGAGGCTGGGCCCATCTTGCAGGTGCCAGAGATGTGATGCCCGGTGGTGGCGGTCCTGCGAATGAAGGCGTCCAGCGCCTCGTCGCTCGCCAGTTCCTCGTCAGTCGGAGCAATCCGTTCCTGGATGAACTCTGCCAGCATCGGCTGTTCTGACAGCCGGACGATGAGCCTGACACCCTCCCTCATGCGGCTGATGTCAAAGTCCTCGGCGAAGTAGTTGTAGTCCAGCAGGGGCTGTTCCTCGGGGTCCGGCGATTGCAGCCGGAGCTCCCCGGCGCCTATGGCCAGGTACAGTCCCGAGCCGATACGGAACCCGATGGGTTCCGTGTTCTCGCTGCTGGTGTCCCGCACCCAATCCTCTGTGGCGTATGACAGCACCACGAAGATCATGTCGTTCCGGAGGTGCGATCCCTCGGCGGTCCAGCTCATCATCATCTGCAGCCTGGGATCGTGCTCGTTGAACACGTGGCCCGGCTTGGTCCGGAAAGTCACCGGAGTGAAGGGATGGTCCCGCAGATTCTGGCCCACTCCCGGCAGCTCGTGAACCACGGGCACGCCCTGGGCCGAAAGCTGGTCAGCGGGGCCGACGCCGGACAGCATCAGGATGTGGGGCGAACAGACGGGGCCGGTGCTGAGAATGATCTCCTCTGCCTCAACGACGAAACGCTCGCCGCCGCTTTCCACCTCCACTCCCGTAGCTCGCTTGCCCTCAAACAGGATGCGCCGCACGTAGACATTGGCCTTGATCGTAAGGTTCAGCCTGTGCCGTGCCGGGTCGAGATATCCAAGGGCGGTGCTCCACCGGATGCCGTTGGGATTGTTAAGGGGTGATGGCCCTACTCCTGAGGCCTCGGGATGATTCTGGTCGGGGCTGTCGGGGAATCCCAGGGAAAGAGCGGCGTCATAGAACCCTCGCTGCTCGGGCATCAGGTTCTCCCGGCTGAACCGACGACAGATGATGGGACCGTCGGCGTTGTGGAAGTCGTCGCTTCCGTATTCCGTATCGGACTCGATCATCCGGAGGTAGGGCAGGACGCCCTGGAAATTCCACTCGTCGTTGCCCATATCGGCCCAGGCGTCGTAGTCCTCGGGCACACCGCGCAGGAACATCTGGCCGTTGATGGCGCTGGAGCCTCCCGTCACCTTGCCCCGTGGCACCCGCATTGGAGGGGCGGTGTCGGTGGACCTGCCGATGAACTCCCAGTTGTGGTCCTTGGTGATGACGTCGGTGGCCGTGGCGAAGCCGAACTTCACCTCGTCGGGAAGACGCTCGAAGTCAGGATAGTCGGGCCCGGCCTCGATCAGCAGCACCGACTTACCAGGGTCTTCGCTCAGCCTTGATGCCATGATGGAACCCGCCGACCCTGCTCCCAGTACGATGTAGTCGTATTTCATGCTCTCTCCAATCTTTGGGTTAGTTGTGGGCAGGAATCCTGGACGCATCGGTGAGAGGACATCCGGTGCACGCATCGGGATACCTGCCGCGTTACGGTGCTATTGTTGGGCTGATATGGCGATGGTGTCAAATCATATGAGATTCGTAAGTGTCCGTGGGTGATTCGGGATGCCGGAGGGGTGACGGGGGCCGGGCCAAAGGTGGGGTGACGGGAGGGCCGGGACGACGGAGGGAGCCGGGTGCGGGCTAGATTGTCTCCTGGGTTTGATTTTTCTGGGCCCCGGCTTTCGCCGGGGTGACGGGAGAGGGCGGGGATGACGGAGGGGCAGAAAGGCGGACGGGAGTTTGCGATAGTCGGATGACCCGGGTGGTGTGTGGCGTCAAGGGCGGGCACAAGGCCCGCCCCTACGGGTGTTGGGCGCGTGGTGTCCAGAGCAGGTACCTCTCGACGGGTGTGTGGCGACAAGGGCGGGCACAAGGCCCGCCCCTACGGGTATTGGGCCGACCGGGGAGTTCAGCCGGGCAACTATGGAGTAGTATCTAGGACGGGATGGAGTCTTCTGGATTCCGGCTTTCGCCGGAATGACGGGAGAGGGCGGGAATGACGGGGGGCGGAAAGGCGGACGGGAGTTTGCGATAGTCGGATGACCCGGGTGGCGTGTGGCGTCAAGGGCGGGCACAAGGGCCGCCCCTACGGGTGTTGGGCCGACCGGGGAGTTCAGCCGGGCAACTATGGAGTAGTATCTAGGACGGGATGGGGTCCTCTGGATTCCGGCCCCGTATCAAGTACGGGGTGACGTTCTTTCGCCGGAATGACGGGAGAGGGCGGGAATGACGGAGGGGCGGAAAGGCGGACGGGAGTTTGCGATAGTCGGATGACCCGGGTGGCGTGTGGCGACAAGGGCGGGCACAAGGGCCGCCCCTGCGGGTGTTGGGCCGACCGGGGAGTTCAGCCGGGCAACTATGGAGTAGTATCTAGGACGGGATGGGGTCTTCTGGATTCCGGCCCCGTATCAAGTACGGGGTGACGTTCTTTCGCCGGAATGACGATGGAGGCTAACCCTCTCCCTCAAGGGAGAGGGGATAATCTAAAAGCCTTGATCGCTCAGGCCAGGGTCTTAGTGCCGTGGGGTCTTCTGGATTCCGGCTTTCGCCGGAATGACGGTGGGGAGAGGGGTGGCTGGGTTAACGGGCGGGAGTGGATGATGTAAATTAACGGCACCGGCAGCAACGGAGTGTCCACCAACGAATAATGAAAAATGGTGGATTGGAGGAAGAAAATGCAGTACCACATAAACCACGTTCACGTCAGGGCACAGGACCCCCACGCGTCGGCGGCGTGGTACGAGAGGTACTTTAACGCCAAACAGCTCTGGGCCCGCGAGATCATGCCCGGCACAGTGACCGTCAGCATGGAGGTAGGGGGGCCGGTGCGCCTCAACATTTCGTCCAAGCCCGCGGGTACCTCCGACGAGCGCAGCGCCGCCGAGCTGAACCGACTGGGCCTGGAGCACTTCGGCTTCGATGTTGAAGACCTGGAGTCGGAACTTGCGAGACTGGTGGCCGAGGATATCCGGGTGGTGCTCCCGCTGACGGATACACCCACCGGCGCCCGACTCGCCTACATCGAGGGGCCCGACGACGTGCTGATCGAGCTGGTACAGCCGGCCCGCTAGAACCTGGCCACCCGCCAGGTCATCCGGCGGAAGCGATGGCTATCTCCGCGGAGGCAGGTGGCCGGGTGGGCGCCGTGTTTTTGCCCGGACGGGTGAGGCACGGTTCGCAATCTGCGGCGTCACCTCCGAGACGGCCATGCACACCGGAGACGGGCAGCCGCACGGTGTGAAAGAGACCGAATTTCATCGCTATTTCCTGGTTCGGCTCAACTCCGGGACACCCAATCGGCCACCCGTTCGCCGATCATGATGGCCGTGGCGTTGGTGTTGGCGCGAGTGACCTGGGGCATGATGGAGGAGTCGGCGACCCATAGGCCCTCCACCCCTCGTACCCGGCACTGCTGGTCGGTCACTGCCATGTCGTCCCCATCGGGACCGATGCGGCAGGTGCCTGAGACGTGGCGGGAGCTGCCCAGCGTCTGCCGGATCCAGGCGTCCAGATCGTCGTCGTTGGCCAAGGTGCCGTCATCGGGTGAGATACGGCCCTCGGATATGCCGAGGTAGGCGTCGGACTCCAGCAGGCTGCAGGCCAGGCGGACCGCGTCACGCATGCGACGCATATCGTTCTCGTGGTGAAGGTAGCGGTAGTTGATGGACGGCTGCATCGCCGGATCGCCGGACTGCAGCCGCACCCATCCCGAGCCGTCGGGCAACTCTAGGGCACAGGCTATGCGGGCGGTGCCCGAGGGGACCATCTCTCCCGTCATGATGTTCCAGACCGCCAGGGTTTGCAGCATCACGTCGTTGGGGTACGAGGGCGGCTCCGAGGTCACCCGGAGCCCGAACCGGAGGGCCTCGGCGTTGGCCGTCAGCTTGATGTCGTCCCTGACCCGGAAGCTGACCGTGCCCATGGGGTGATTGAACAGGTTGCGGCCCACGCCGGGCGAGTCCACCAGCACCTCAATTTCGTGTTCCTCCAACTGGTCTCGAGGGCCCACGCCGGACAGCATAAGAATATGCGGGGACTTGAGCGCTCCGGCTGAGAGCACCACCCGTTCTCCTTCCACGGTGAAGATCTCGCCGCCGCTCTCCACCTCCACGCCGGTCACCCGGCCGCCCGCGATCAGCACCCGGCGCACGAAGACGTTGCCGCGCACCGTCAGGTTGAGGCGGTGGCGTGCCGGCGTCAGGTGTGTAACGTTGGTGCTCATGCGCCAGCCGTTGCGATTGTTCATCGGGATGGCACCGATACCGCTGGAATTGGGGCCATTCAAGTCATGGTTGGGAGCGTAGCCCCGCTCCATGCAGGCCTGGTAGAAGGCCTGCTGCACCGCCGGCCACTCTTCCTTCTCCCGGCGGACGATGGGTATGGGGCCTTCGCTGCCGTGAAAATCGTCGTGGATGTCAAGGTCGGTCTCAGCCTTGCGGTAGTAGGGCAGCACCTTCAGGTAGCCCCACTCCTGGTTGCCGAAGGACTCCCATCGCTCGAAGTCCTCGGGCAGCCCCCGCAGGTAGACCTGGCCGTTAATGGATCCGGAGCCGCCGATGACCTTGCCCTGGGCGATGTTGATCTCGCCCTGCTGGTCGTTGATGATGCCGCGCAGGTTCCAGGAGATCGAGGAGCCGATGGCCTCGCCTTCGGAGGAATTCCCGTTGCGCACCGGTCCCGGCAGCTGTTCCGGGTCCGGGTAGTCGCTTCCGGCCTCCAGCAGGAGCACCGAGCGAGTAGGGTCCTCGGACAGCCTGCCGGCGACCACCGACCCCGCCGACCCTCCTCCGATCACGATAACGTCGTACTTCATCCATCATTCCTTGCGATGGGGGCAGTTTCGGGCCGATTCTACACCCTCCCAATATTCGCGGCCATACACCACTGTTTCGCCGAAAGGGTTGCGAATTAGGTGGTGTAACCAAGAAACAACCGAGGTTTCCGGATTCCGGCTTCCGCCGGGATGACGGTTTGGTTACCGCCAAACCACCTAAACTGGAACGCTATCCTGTTTCGCCGAGCGTTGACGCTGTTTCCTTCGCTCACTATCATGCCCCGCAACAGACCCAGAGGGATTCGAGCCAAGCCAGCCTCCGAGGAGGGTGAATCATGATTACCGACCTGCCCACGCTGCTCCGTTACTTCGATCGCTTTCATCAGCGCACCGTGCGCGACATCGCAGCGCTGCCGCCCGCCGCCGAGTTCTGGCGCCCGCCTCGCGGCGAGGGTGAGAAGGCCTGGAGCATCGCCGAAATCGTGCATCACATCGCGGAGTCCAGGCTCTACTTCGCCAGCGCCTACTGCGGGCGAGGCTGGCTGTACGACTGGCCGGTACCCAGCACCGAGGGGCAGTCGGGCTGGATTCCGGCGATCGAGGCATCCTTCGAGGAGTTCCACCGGCGTCTCGACGACAGCCCGCCCGAGTGGCTGCAGCGACGGGTGAAGATGATCGATACCGACGGGATGCTGAGCGGCTGGCGTATCATGATGATGCTGTTCGAGCACGAGGTGCACCATCGCAGCCAGATTGACACCTATGCGGGACTGGAAGGCTGGGACGTCCCCCATATCTACGGCCGCTCCCGGGAGAGCATCGACGATCTGCAGGAGGAGCAGCGCCGGCGGGGAGGACTGGAGTCTGCTCAATAGGCCGGTGTGAGGCGCCGAGAACAATTCTGTCCGCCGGTCGACGAAGTGAGGGACCGGCCACAGCAACCCCGGGCCCGTCAGGCCAGACAAGTAAAGGAGGTTGGGACATGAAACTGGCGATGTATGACGATTTCAGGTTGGGAGTAATCAGGGGAGACCGGATAGCCGACGCCATGGGTGCGGTTGAGGGCATGAATTTCCGTCGACCGCAGGACATGATCGAAGAGGTGATCGTCAACTGGGACGAAATGCGCCCGCGGATCGAGGCCGCCGTCAACGGTCAGGAGGGCATGTCCCTGGGGAGCGTCCGGCTCCGCGCTCCCGTACCCCGGCCTCCCAAGCTCATCTGCGCCGCCGTCAACTACCTGGAATTCGGCCTGCGGGAACCGGCTGTGCTGGACGGCTTCCTGAAGGCGCCCAACGCGGTCATCGGCAACGGCGACACCTGCGAGCTGCCTCCCGCTCCCGCATCGGTCTTCCACCACGAGCCTGAGCTTGCCTTCGTGATCGGCCGCACTGCCAGCAAGGTGGAGCAGGACGATGCGCTGTCCTATGTGTTCGGCTACACCAATTTCCTGGACATGTCCGCCCGCGGGTTGCAGGGCGCCGTTGGCAACAGCTTCTTCCTTGGCAAGTGCTGGGACACTTTCGCTCCCATGGGGCCGGCACTGGTGACTGCCGACGAGATAGACGACCCGCAGAATCTTCAGGTGCGCTTGTGGAACAATGAGGAGCCGCGGCATGACTTCCCCACCAGCGACATGGCACACCCGATACGTGAGCTGATCTCGGAGATGTCGAAAATTACGACCCTGGAACCTGGGGACGTCATCGCCACCGGCGTAAACCATCAGCATATCGGCGCGGTGCAAAACGGCGACGTGCTACGCATGGAGATCGAGGGCCTTGGCCCGCCGCTGGTTATCCACATTTCCGACCCGTCGGGGCGTGAGTGGCCCCGGGGTATCGACAAGGCCTTTGCCGACATGATCGTGGCGGGTGCGCCCGCAAGGCGGGGCTAGGAGATCACCACCGGATGCACGTCGCGGGCCCGTGAATGCCCGGGATTTCTCGCGACCTGATCCTACGCGTCTGCCCTCCTCGACCGACGGCTGCGTCCGATGTTGCCGGCATCCGCCGGCGAGGGCGGCAGGGATAAAGGGAGGGGTTGCCGTAGATCCGAGCATACCCGATCGGCCTCACAAGTGGGTGTTGGCCCTGGTTCCCGAAAATTGCCGCCGATACCGTGCGGGCGTATCATGCCCGGACCGGGGCTTTCCATACTGGCAACCGGAGGTGGACCGTGACACCGGTACCGACGCTCAACGATACCCTGGAATTCGGTCTGTTCGACTGGATTGAATGGGACCAGTCCCCTCCAAACGAGATCTTCGAGAACCGGCTGAGGATGCTGGAATATGCGGACCGCAGCGGTTTCTACAGCTATCACCTGGCGGAACACCACATCACTCCGCTCAGCGTATCTCCCTCGCCGGCGGTATTCCTGGCGGCTGCGGCCCAGCGCACCTCCCGGCTCCGGCTCGGGCCGCTGGTTTTCCTGCTTCCCTTCTACCACCCCATCCGGCTTTATCACGAAATCTGCATGCTGGACAATCTCAGCAACGGCCGCCTGGACCTGGGAGTGGGCCGCGGCGTCTCGCCCATCGAGGCCGAGGAGTTCGGCGTCGACCTAGGGATAAGCTGGGAGGTGTTCAACGAACAGATGGACATGTTCACCAGCAGCTTCTCCAGCGGGAGGCTCAATCACCGGGGCGCGCATTACGACTACAGGGACATCGAACTCTGGATTACGCCGCAGCAGAAGCCATATCCCCCACTCTGGTACGCCAGCAACAACATCGAAACAGTGCCCTGGATGGCGCAGCACGGATTCAACACCTGCAACGTGTTTGCCGATAACGCCGGGATCAAGGCCCACTTCGATCTCTACAAGCAGGTCTGGCACGCCGAACGGATGCCGGACGGGCTGAACAGCCACGTCTCCGTCCCCAAGCTGGGCCTGGTGCGGCACCTGTATGTCGCACCCACCGACGAGCAGGCCCAGGCGGAGGCCAGGCCGGCCTACGATACCTGGTTTCACAATATCGATTACCTGTGGGCCAAGAACGGATTGGATATCCTGAGTTTCATGAAGGACTTCGACGATCTCGGGGCCAGGGACGTGGTCATAATCGGCTCCCCCTCCACCGTCAGGGAAAAGGTGCAGAGGGCCATCGATGAAACGGGAATCAACTATTTCTGCCCGATCTTTGCTTGGGGAGACCTGACTCCCGACCGGGTTATGAGCTGCATGAAATTGTTTGTAGAAGACGTGATGCCCCATATCCGGCCCGGCAGCCAGGCGTAAACCGACGAGAACCGGCAAGGAGCCGGAAACGACACAGGCAGGGTTGCGAATCAGGTGGTTTGACCAGGAGACTACGGAGGTTTCCGAATTCCGGCTCTCGTATCAAGTACGGGGTGTCGTTCTTTCGCCGGAATGACGGTTTGGCATCGAGGGCCACTAACGGGGACGAATACGGGCCTTTTTGATGGTTATGACGGGAGGGGGCGGGTACGGGCGAGATTGTCTCCTGGGCTGGTTTTTCTGGGCCCCGGCTTTCGCCGGGGTGACGGAGGGCCGGAACGACGGTTTGGCATCGAGGGCCACTAACGGGGACGAATACGGGCCTTTTTGATGGTTGTGACGGGAGGGGGCGGGTTCGGGCGAGATTGTCTCCTGGGCTGGTTTTTCTGGGCCCCGGCTTTCGCCGGGGTGACGGAGGGCCGGAGTTTGCGATAATTGAATGGCCCTGCCTCGCTCCCCGGTACTTATGCCCAAGGGATTGCCCGGCAGTGGGTGCTGCAACCAATCACCGAGGCGGGGTTACGGCGTAGTTCTTGAGCAGCTCACGCAGCAGCACCGTGGCGTAAGCGCCGTTGGGCAAGGTGAACTGGACGATATATCCATCGTCGCAGGGGCTGACGGCCAAGTCATCGGGAATGACCCTGCTGATCCGCCACGCGCCCCGGGTGAGCGGCCGGAAGTCGCTGCGGCGCAGGCGGAAACGGTCCAGTATCTGCTGCTCCAGTGCCGCCGCCTGCTCCAGGGCGCCCGGCACTTTCCGACCGTACAGAGGGAGGACGGCGCTGATCTCCATCCGACGGGCCCGCTGTGACTCGGTCGCGGCATCGTCCACCACGAACATGCCGCCCGTGTCGTGGCGCCTGGCCCGGTCTCCAGGCACTACGCAGTCGAAAAGACCCGCCTCGATGCGAGTCTTGAGGACCCAGTTGAACAGGTGGGCCTGCAGGGCCGAAATGAAGAAGTCGTTGAGCCGCCTGCCGCCAGGGACTCTCTCGCCGACGAGGATTCTCACGGCGTCGATGGCGTTGCTGTTGAAGCGTCCGAACCGCTGTGGTCCGAAGTAGTTGGGCAGCCCTGACTCGATCAGTCGCTGAATTATGGCGTGGGCAACGTCCTCCCATCCGGGCTCCGGGTCCCGCACTCTCACCTCGAACCGGTTGCCCCTGAGGTCGCCTCGACGAATCCGGTCGGTGTCGCGCGAGATTTCCAGTACCCTCGTACCGTCCAGAGCCTCCAGGCCTGCCAGGGCCTGCTCGTGCGTGGCTGGCAGGCTGATCCACTGGCGTGTGACGGCATACTTGTCCTTGAGGCCGGCTACGCCGACGTCGTTGTAGGGAACGCCCCTTGACCGCAGAGCGACGATGAGGTCGTGGGTGTTGAGACCCCGCTTCTCGACGTAAACGTAGACGAAATCCCCTTCGCCAGATGGCGGGTGACGCGGGATCTCGGAGACGACAAAGTCTTCCGGGCAGGCGCGGGAGCTGCCACCGGTACCGGGCAGGTCGTCCGTTATCGCCGGCAGCGCACCCCAGTCGAACCGGAACGACTCCAGGTCGACGTTCTCAGCCGGGACCAGCCTGGGGACCTTGCCCGGTATGCTCCCGGTGTGCGGTGGCGGGACGGTCAGCCCAGTCCCCGGGCCCGGAAAATCTCGTTGGCAGCGTCGATGGCGGCGCGGGTAAAGGGGATACCGCCGTAAAAGCAGGTGTGGATGAACACCTCGACGATTTCCTCCGGGGTCAGCCCGATGTGCAGCGCGCCGCCTATGTGGCTGCGCAGCGGCCCCTCCCGTCCCAGCACGGTCAGGCAGGCCAGGGTGCAGATGGAGCGGTCGGTCAGCGAGAGGCCGGGGCGAGTCCAGGTGGACCCCCAATAGTATTCGGTGCTCAGGCGGTTGAAGTCCCGCTCCGCCTGGGTCACCGGTCCCAGTGCGTTCGGCGGCGTGGGACCCATCAGCTCCTCCCTTCTGGCAGCGCCCCGCCGGCCCAGGCCCTCGGGACTCTCCGACGGGTCGAAGACCAGCTGCGGCTGGAATTCGATGCCCAGCCCGTCGAACACCTCCCCGGCGATGCCCATGGCATTGAAAGCCGTGGGCACTCCGCCATACCAAGATGCGTGGATCATCACCTCGACGACCTGTTGCGGCGTCAGGCCCAGGTTGAGGGCGTTGCTGACATGACGGGTCAGCTGGTTCTCCCGCTGCAGCACGGTAAGAGCCGAGAGGGTGATCATCTCCCGGCGCTCCACCGGAAGGCCGGGTCGCTGCCAGATGGTGCCGAACAGCGCCTCTATGGCGATGCGGTGCAGGTCGGGGGCCAGCTCCTGGGAGGAGGGCACGGACCCGCTTCCGATGGGGCCGCCGCCGGTGAACTTCGACCGGATCTGCCGGCCTTTCTCGAATCGTTCGTCAAGGGTGGTCATGTCGAATTTCCTGCTACCATGCTCTTCGTTTTGGGGCCGCGTGGGGCAGCTAGTTCAGGTGCGACACCTTGGGGGCCACCTGCTCCATCAGCAGTTGCTGTGAGCGCTGCACCAGGGAGTGGTCGTCGGGGTCCTGGGTTACGTTCAGCAGGGTACCGAACCCGCCCGTCTCCTCGTAGGTCTGCTCGATCTTGTCGACCACCTCAAAGGGATCGCCAACGATCCAGATGTTCTCCAGCATGTATTCGACGTCGACCTCTTCGTCGGTCATGCCGGGGTCGTTCTTGAGATATCCGAGGATCCCGCCCGCCCGGCGGTTCTTCCACTGGTGCTCCTCGAAGGGCCTGCCCAGCACCACGCGGGCTTCCTCCCGGGCCGTATCGGGGGTCTCGCCCACGTAGATGTCGCGGCCCAGGCGCAGCTCACTGCGGTCGGCGACGCGGCCGGCGCTCTCGGCGCCGAGTTCGCATGTGTGCCACAGATCGGGAACAAAGCGATTGGGCAGGTTGGTCATGGGGATCCAGCCCCGCTCGCCGGCCATGCGTATGGTCTCGGTGGAGGGAGTGGAGGCCGCGACGCCGATGGGTGGGTGCGGTTCCTGGTAGGGCTTGAAATAGAGCCGGCGACCCAGTTCCGCAAACTCCTGCGGCGCGTGCACTTGGTAGTACTTGCCCTCGTAGCCGAACTTGCCGCTGTCCGCTGCCTCCCAGAGCCCCAGCACCACCTCCAGCGCCTCGCGGCCCCTCTCCCGCACATCGTCCATCGAGTCGTATTCGACCCCGTAGAGCTGCAGGTCGGTGGGCAGGGAGCGCAGTCCGATCCCCCAGTACAGGCGGCCCCTGGCCATGTGGTCCAGCATGGCGATGCGATGGGCCGTGTCCACCGGATGGTGCAGGGGCAGCATGGTGACCCCGGTGCCGAGTATGATGTTCTCGGTCAGGGCCAGGGCCTGGGCGATCAACAACTCGGGGACGGGGGCGTTCTCCCACGTCTCCGTGATGTGCTCCCCGATCCACGCTTCCCGGACACCCAGCCTGTCGCCCTGAACGATGAGCTCGATGTCGCGGTCGTAGGAGTCCGAAGGCGTGCGCCGGGGTGGGTGCAGCGGCATCATGAATAGTCCGAATTCCATGGTGATCCCTCCCTGATTGCTCCCCGTAAATTGCCTGCTATTCCTTGCGTTTTCCCTGCGCTATTGCCCGGGCTGGGGCGTGGGCACCGGAATGCCGGGGATGTTGACCCGCACCGACCACAGCTTGTCCCAGCTGGTGAAATACAGGGTCTTCCAGTCCCCTCCGCCAAAGGTCATGTTGGTGTGGATGGGAGAGCCGGTCTCGATGGTGCCCAGGTGCTTACCCGACGGATCGATGATCCAGATCCCGCCGGAACCTCCCACGTAGACGTTGCCCTCGGTGTCCACCTTCATTCCGTCGGGTATGCCCGGACGCTCACCGAGGTTGTGGCTGAATATCCGGCTTGTGGCCAGCGCAAGGGTGCCGTTGGGTTGTACGTCGAAGGCCCTGAGGCGGCCAATCCTGGAGTCAATGACATAGAGCACGCTCTCGTCGGGCGTGAATGCCAGGCCGTTGGGGCCAATAAAGTCTCGCAGCACCAGGGTGATCGTACCCAGATCCGGCGAGACGCGATAGACGCCGGGAAAGTTCAGGTCGAACTGTGTCTGCACCGGCATACCGGCGTTGGGGTCAGTGAAGTAAATTGAGCCGTCGGTCTTGACCACAACGTCGTTGGGCCGATTCAGGGGACGTCCCTGGAAACTGTTGGCAACGACGGTAGTGCTGCCGTCGGGCTCGACGCGGGAGACGCGGCGTCCATCGTGCTCGCAGGCGATCAGGCGGCCCTGAGGGTCGCGGGTCAGCCCGTTGGCGCGGTTGGTCGGCTCAGTGAACAGCGACAGGCCTTCGCTGTCGGACCACTTCATGCGGCGGTTGTTGTGTATGTCGCTGAACAGCAGGTAATTCCCTTCCTGCCACCATACCGGCCCTTCCGCCGGACCCTGTTCCCCTCCGAATCCGCCTGCCAGTTCGTTGATGGTCTCCGAGGTAGAGATTATTCGCTCCAGAGCGGGGTCGTGTGCTACAACAGGCATAATCGCCTCCTGGCTGTTATGTTCGTTTTCCGTTAAAGGGCGAGCGGGTGATGCTTCAGGGTCCCACGGTGGACCATGATGACGATGGTCAACCGGACAGCGGGATGGTCGCAGTGACCCTTGGCCGGTCGCCCACCGCCCGCGTGGTGTGGCCCTGTCCGGTCAGGTCTTCGGCCAGCGTGGCATGGCCGGGACCGAACCGGTGAAGGCTGCCATCGCCCAGCCCGATCTCCACCTCGCCTTCCAGGGTTATCACGAACTGGCGGCGAGGCGCGGTGTGCCAGTCGACGAAATGACCTGGCGCAACGGTCCTGAATACGATGCCGGTCGCCGACAGGAGCTCGGTGAGCTCCGGATGGGACTCGGGACTCATTACTTCGATGTGGGTCTGTCCATCCTCTCCGGTGTAAAGCCTGGAGATGCTCATTCCGTTCCTCCGGAGGCGTCGTTGCCCGCGAATGCAAGTGTAGTCGCGGCGAGGACGGGCGTCAAAATTCGCGGTGCCGCAGGTAGCGTTGCGAATCAGGTAGCGTAACCAAGAGACAACGGAGGTTTCTGGATTCCGGCCTTCGCCCGGGTGACGATAGGAGGTTTCAGTATCCCCGGGTTTCGCGGGGGTGACGGGAGAGGTGGGAATGGCGGTTGGGCCGAATGTCCAGTGTCCCTGAGCGGTGGATTCCTTAAATTCACAAACGAAGTGCAACACCGGGCTGTTAAGGTGTTGTCATGGGAACTGGATATTGGCACCTCACCATTGAGGAAAGATGTGAATTGGCCCGTCTACACACCGAGGGATACCCGATCCGGCAAATCGCGGCAAGTCTGGATCGCTCGCCATCGACAGTGGCTAGGGAATTGAAACGCAATGGCTCCAAGACCCAGGGTTACCGGCCATCCTATGCCCAGCAGCAGGCCCAGGCTCGCCGCTGGACCGGCTCCCGCCTGGACCGCGATCCCGTCCTGCGGGAACAGGTCATGGGCCGGCTCCAGGCGGGCTGGTCTCCCCAACAGGTGGCCGGACGCCTTGCCCTGGAATCCGGCCGCAGCGTCATATCCCACGAGAGTATCTACCGTTTCACCTATGCCCAGATCCGCAGGACCAAGGACTACAGCTGGCGTTATTACCTCCCCAGGGGCAAGTCCAAGCGCGGTCGCAGGGGACGCAAGGGAGGCAGCCCCGCCTCTTTCATCGCCCATCGCCGCCCCCTCTCGGAGCGGCCCCCGGAGGCGGCCGACCGCCACGAACCGGGACACTGGGAGGCTGACCTGATGCTCTTCGGCAACAAGGGTCAGGCCCTGCTGGTCATGACCGAGCGCCACTCCAGGCTGCTGGCCATGGCCCGTCTGCCCGGCAAAGCAGCCCAGCCCGTGGCCCAGGCGATGGTCGGGATACTGGCCCCTTTCCCAGACCACTGGCGCCGCTCCGTCGCCTTTGACAATGGTACCGAGTTCGCCCAGCATTACCAACTCCACCAACTGGGTGTGGAAACCTTCTTCTGCGATGTGCGTTCCCCTTGGCAGAAGGGCGCAGTGGAAAACCGCATCGGACGCCTGCGCCGGTTCTTGCCTCGGCGCACAGACCTCTCTGCCTGTTCCGACCAGGAACTCATCCAGCTGGCACAGGCGGACAACAACACCCCTCGCAAGTCCCTGGGTTACCTCACACCATCCGAATTCCATTCATACCAGGTGTTGCACTTGAAATGTGAATCCACCTTCCCGCTTTCGCGGGAATGACGGAGTGGGGCCAGGAATTTGTTACACACCCTCTAAGTAACAATCTCAAGACGGTTTAGTTCCCATAGCCAGGACCGATTCGCCGATTGATCCACTGGATTCCGGCCCCGTTTCAAGTACGGGCTGACGTTCTTTCGCCGGGGTGACCGTGGCCATACCGCCGTAAGGGCAGTGAGATTACTGGGAGGCCCGGAGTACCTCTTCCACGGTACCCGACAGCCTGGCGTCGCCGCCAAAGGCGGGCCCGGTGGTGCCGTTGCGGAACTTGGCCAAGCCCAGCTCGTAAACGGTGTCCGGGAGCGGTATATAGCCCGTCTCGCTCACGAAATTGCGATTGGCGGAATCCAGGTAGAACTCCACGAAGGCCTTCACGTGGGGCTGGTCGAGGGCGTCTGCCGCCACGTAGATGAACAGTGGACGGGACAGCGGTGCGTAGGTGCCGTTGTTGATGGTCTCTTCCGTGGGCAGGATGCAGCCGGCACCGCCGTCGATTGCCACCAGTTTGAGCCGGTGGGCGTTCTCGGCGTAGTAAGCGTAGCCGAAGTAGCCCAGCGCGCCCCGGTCGCCGCCGATGCCGGTTACCAGCACGTTGTCGTCCTCGCTGGGGAGGAAGTCGCCCCGAGAGGCCTGGGACTCGCCGTTGACGGTCTCGGTGAAATAGTCAAAGGTACCCGAGTCAACCCCCGGGGCATACAGGCGGAGGTCTTCATCCGGCCATTCGGGCCTCACCTGGCTCCACTTGGTCACCACATCCTCGGCCTCGGGGGCCCAGATGGTGTGCAGTTCGTCGACGGTCATGCACTCGATGAAATCGTTGTCCGGATTGACCATCACGCTCAGGCCGTCGATGGCAACGGGGAGCTCGATGAACTCCACCCGGCCCTCGACGCACAGCTCCACTTCCGACTGTTTGATCGGCCGTGATGCGTCGGTGATGACGATCTCGCCGGCACAGAATTTCTTGAAGCCGCCTCCGGTACCGGAGACGCCCACGGTGATCTTGACGTTGCCGTTGGTAGCGTAGCCGAATTCCTCGGCCATTGCCTCGGTGATCGGGAAAACGGTGCTGGAACCGTCGATGTTGATGTCTCCCTCCAAGGCAGCAAACTGCGCCGGGTCGGTCGCCGGTACCGGCGTGTCGGCCGGCTGGGAACCGGTCTCCGCAGTGCCGGACCCCGGTGCGGCGGTCGCCGCCGGAGCCTGGGTTGCCTGCTCCTGACCTCCACAGGATGCCACTGCCAGCGCCAGTGCGCCGGCCAGCAGCAGCAGCGCCAAGGCCATGAGATTGGCGGGAACCTGAACCAGATTGGGGCGCATTTATCCTCCTGTTCTCTGTTGAGACCGGTTTTGCGCTCCAGGGCCTTACCCGGAGGCGAAGTCGGCCACGCCTCCGCGCCGGGCCCGGAGGCTGCGGGGGCGAGTCCTGCCGGGGTGCGCCCCCGCAGTGGCCGGAACGCGATTGGCAAGGTCGGAGACCATGTTTTCCGACTCAGCGGGCCGTAGGGAGACAAATCCCACCGTGATTTTAACCGGCCTGGATATCTTCAGTCAGGGCGCTTCGTACCGGTAGACCATTCCTCGAATTGCGCCACTGGTGCCTGGCAAAAAATAAGCCCCGAATAAATCGGGGCTGTACTGGTGAAGGCTGGAAAAGGCTGCTTGAGTGACCTTCCCCGAACCGGAAAAGAACACCTCTTTTCCGATTCGCTTCTTTCTCTTGTGTATTGCAGCCAAATTGGTCCCGCCCTAGTAAAGGTGGCAACTAACCAGGTGTCCGCTCCCCATATCCTTTTGCAC
Source organism: Dehalococcoidia bacterium (assembly GCA_965208825.1). Lineage (GTDB taxonomy): Bacteria > Chloroflexota > Dehalococcoidia > Lucifugimonadales > UBA3495 > VXOI01. Next base: position 550,743 of record CBDBPP010000005.1, on the reverse strand, counting down.
CGGCTCTTCCACAGAGCACTGGTCCATGGCGAAGGGGCACCTGGGATGGAAGCGGCAGCCCGTGGGAGGATTTATCGGCGAGGGCACCTCACCCGTCAGGACTATTTCCTCCCTCTGGTCGTCGGGGTGAGACGGGAGAGCCGCCGAGAACAGGGCCTTGGTGTAAGGGTGAAGCGGGTTCTCGTACAGCTCCTCGGTGGGGCTGTATTCCACGATCTGACCCAGATACATGACCGCCGTTGTATGGGCCATGTACCGAACCGTGGCCAGGTTGTGGGCCACCAGCAGGTAGGCCACGCCCGTCTCCTGCTGCAGGTCCACCAGCAGATTCATAACCTGGGCGCGAATCGAAACGTCCAGTGCGGAAACGGGCTCGTCCAGAATAATCAGCTTGGGGTACGAGGCCAAGGCGCTGGCTACAGCCACCCTCTGCCTCTGCCCGCCACTGAACTCGTGCGGATACAGGTCCGCCTGGGTCTTACGCAGGCCAACCTGGTTGAGCACCTCCTCCACACGATCATCCTTTTCCTGCTTAGTGACCTCTCGGTTCACCACCAGGGCTTCAGAAACGATGTCGCGGACTCTCATGCGCGGACTAAGCGACGACCAGGGGTCCTGGAACACCGCCTGCACCTGGGTGCGAAAGTCCTTCAACTCCGGTCCCTTGAAGTCCTTGATGTCCTTTCCGTCCAGGAAGATGTTCCCGTCGGTGGGTTCTTCCAGACGCAGCACCAGCTTGGAGGTTGTGGTCTTACCGCAGCCCGACTCGCCAACGAGGCCCAGGGTTTCTCCCTCGTTGATCACAAAGCTGATACCATCCACCGCCTGCACATGGCCGACGGTTTTCATCATTATCAACCCCTTGGTTACGGGGAAGTATTTGGTCAGGTTTTCTGCGCGAAGTAATTCGGTGGACATAATGTTAATCCCCCGAACCGGCCAAGGCAGGCTCGGACCAAGAGGGGTCCAGCATCCAGCAATTGGCGGTGTGCCCCGGCTCCACGTTGGTGACTTCCGGGTACTCGCGCCTGCACACATCCTGGGCGTGCTGGCAACGGTCGGCGAACCGGCATCCCTCGGGCAAATCGTAAAGGGCGGGTGGTTGTCCGTCGATGGCGAAGAGCCGGTCGGTACGCTCCATCTGGGGTACCGATGCCATGAGCGCCTGGGTGTAGGGGTGCTGGGGCCGGTTGAACAAGTCCCGGACGCCCGCATCCTCCACGATACGCCCCGCGTACATGACGGCCACCCGGTCGCACATACGGGCCACTATGCCGAAGTCGTGGGTGATGAAGATGATCGCCAGCCCGGTCTGGGCCTGGATCTCCTTCAAGAGCCGGAGGTATTGCAGCTGGATGGTTACGTCTAGCGCTGTCGTCGGCTCGTCGGCAATGATCACCTTTGGAGCGCAGGAGATGGCAATGGCGCCGATCACCCGCTGCTTCATGCCGCCGCTCATCTGGTGCGGAAAGTCGTCCATCCTACGTTCCGGTGCCGCCACCCGCACGCTCCGGAGCGCATCCACGGCCTTCCCCAGCAGGTCCCTGCGGCCTCCCTGCTGGTGGATACCCAGCGCCTCTAGGAGCTGGTTGCCGATGGTGAAGACCGGATTGAGCGACGTCTGGGGGTCCTGCAGGATCATGGAGATCTTGCGCCCCCTGATCTCGCGCATCTCGTTCTCGGTCTTATCGACCAAGTTCTCGCCATCGAGAATTATCTCTCCGGAGACGATGCGCGCCGCGGGCTTTGGAATCAACCGGAGCAAGGACAGAGAAGTCATGGTTTTGCCGCAACCGGACTCTCCGACGATGCCCAAGGTCTCGCCCTCGCGAAGCGAGAAGCTTACTCCGTCAACCGCCTTGGTGGTACCCCAGCGGTTGAAGAAGTAGGTGCGCAGATCGCGCACATCAAGAACTGTGTCCCCAAAACTAGAGGCGATGGCTCACCTCCCCCTTGCCGTTACCCGAAATTTCAGTAGCCTGATTACTAAAGATCTGATTGGTCGCAAGGTTCAGGGCTAGTTAACACGCCTCGAGCGCCAGTGTCAAGTGGGCCAGGGGAAGTTCAGGGCAATCGCGTCAAAAAGTCGTCACGCTCGTTAATCTGTCAATCCCTAGAAATTGGGAATCTACCCAGCCTTGCAACCGGAATGGCAACAATTGCCAAAACGCTCTGGATTCCCGCGAAAGCGGGAATGACGGCGTGGGGGCGAAACTGGGGTAGGGGCTTGAATGGGGTAAGGGCCTGAATGGGGTGGAGGCGGAAATGGTGGTCGTGGGCAATGCTGATTCAAATAAGACGCGATTGCGCCGGGGGAAGTTTGGCCAATTTGAGGTGCAAGCCCGAATCAATTCGGATGACAACCCTACTCCCGGGTCATATAATGCGCCTACAGGATGCCAGGCATTGCAAAGTCCCGGTACAGGAGGCGCCACATGGCTACCGAGACCAGGTTCGAGAGGGTAACCAGGCCCCTGGTCAATATCACGGAGATGGACCACATCGTCCTGAGGACCCGTGACGTGGAGGAGTCGTTGCGGTTCTACACCGAGGTGTTGGGGATGCAGGCGGAACGAGTGGAGCAGTGGCGGGCCGGCGAGGTGCGTTTTCCCTCGGCGCGTCTGAATGCGGACACCATCATCGATTTCTTCGCCTCGGATAACATGCCCCAGGACAAGGACGACCCCAGAAACCAGGACCACTTCTGCATGGTCATCGACTATACCGACATGGAAGAACTCAAAGCCCGCTTCGAGGCCATCGGCGTAGAGATTCAACAGGGTCCGGGGAAACGCTGGGGCTCCCACGGTGACGGCATTTCGCTCTACATATATGACCCGGACGACAACGTGGTGGAATTGCGCCACTACTAGAGACCGGGTCCTGGGCCCTGGCGGCACAGGTGTCAAGCGACAGGGGCGCTCTTCAGGGCGCCCCTGGATTTTTGCCATTGGCAAATGAGTCCGGTACCCGGCTCGACAGTCTATTGCCTTCAGGAGGTCAGTCGGCCACCGGAAGGGGCTCGTTCAGGCTGCCTGCCATCACGGCGTAGTGGTCCCCGGCCTGGCTCACCAGTTGTTCGACGTCCTCCTCAAGCAGGTATCCGGCGCCGGCCAGTTTCCGGGCGGCGGCCTCGATGCGATGGAGGAAGTCCTGCCGGGAAGGATAGCGCTCCTCGATGGACAGGCGAGGGTCGGCTGGCGAGTCCCGCTGGGCGCGGGTGGCGGCGAAGGGGATGGAGGAACCACGCAGCGTGCCTCCCGATGCGCCCCCGGTCGACAGCGCCTGGCCCTCGCCGCCAATATCGGCGTGCCGGCGGTTCCAGCCCAGGTGGGTGGCTAAGGGCACCGACACCAGTGGCAGCCGGATTCCGGCCAACTCGTTCCCATCCTCGTCTACCTGCGACACCAGGCAGGGATACTCGCGGCCCACTGACGCCGGCACGACGGTGGGCACGCCGGGATCCGGGCCGAAATCCAGTCGTGTGAACTTGCGCAGTGGGCGAGGCAGCCTGATCCCCGGCAGCGCCTCCAGCCGTTTCGCCGCTGCGGGGGGCGTTACAGCGGTGCCGTCGGAGATACGCGGGTACGTGCTGGGTGGGGGCGCATTCCCTTCGCTTACCCAACGGTCCAGGTTGACCAGCGCGGCCCTCAACAGCGCCCGGTAGTCCAGGCAGTTGAATGTGTGAGCGCCCCTGTAGCCATCCACCGGGTCCGTGTCGGTCAAGGGAAGGGCGCCCAGGGCGTGCTGCGTCCCGGCGAAGGCATACACTCGCACCGCTTCGGGCAGTTCGACGTCCCGCTGTCCCTGCACGTCCGTGTGGACCAGGGCGCCGTGCCCGGCCCAGTACTCCGATGAGGTATAGGTGTACATCACCCTGGGCAGCTCGCCCTGTTCCGACAATCGCGACAGCAGCCCGTCGGTAAGGCCCGTGTCCGGGTCGGTCTGGAGGGTATCGGCGAAGGGAAACAGGCTGTTGACGCTGCGGGCTGCCTGGCTGGAAGGCTGGGCGAAGCGCTGGTTGAATTCGCCCCGCTTGGCGCCAGCCACGTGGGGCATGAAGCCGTCGAAGATCGCCCTGCCCCGTTCGTCGTAGTTCAGCCCGTGGTACAGGAAAGATCGCAGGAATCTACCGCTCTGGGACACGCCGAAGGCGTAGGCGCGGTCAAGCAATCGGGCAGCAACGTCGTTGGCGGCGCCCTCGAACCTGAGGTGCGAGGCAATGTCCCGAGTGGCCAGGAGCCCGAGGCCAGCCACCGGCGCGCCGGTGGTGGTGTAGATCACCTGGTACACCTTTCCGGGCTGGAAGCCGCCCTCCACGTGGACGTAGCAGGGGTCGGGTATGCGGCGCCCCTCCTCCACGCGGGCAAACCACCACTGCATGCGCGGGATGACCCGTTCCGGGGCGCCCTCGTCGTCCTGCACCGTCATCACCGATTCCCAGTCCTCCAGCCGGTCGGCGGGATAGGCCCGGTGCATCCGGTCCGAGAGATACTGGGACTCCACCGCGGCGTTGGGCTGGAAAGTTACGACAATCCGCCCTGAAACGGCCTTGCCGTCCTGCAGGGCCTCCGGGACGTAGATGCGCAGCAGGCCCGGCGTGTCAGGAACGTCGTGCTGCCACCCGCACCAGGCGACGGTGTAACCCTGCCGCATCAGGAACCCGTTGCCCGGGTCCAGCGGGGCGTCAGGCGCGATGTCCGGCGCACTATTGATGTTACGCAGGGCCAGGGCCTTGCCCCGGTTCAGCACGTCCAGCAGCAGCCGCCCGTTGCCCCCGGAGGGATCGACGGGCCGCAGAACACGGAAGTCTGCCGAGAACTCGACCAGGCCCTCGGCGTTGCGCGGCGCCAACTCAATGTCGGCGATGGCCTCGTTGGCCGCATGAAGCGGGTCCACGGCAAAGGAGGCCTTGCCGTCAATCTGGACGTAGGGACCCACCTCGCCGAAGGACTGCCCGCCGGCGAAAGGACGCTGCGATGTGATTTCGAGCCTGGTTACGGGCATGGTTCACCCCCGTATCGGGTTATTTGCGGAGTGGTTAACGGAACTGGCGGAAGAACTCCCGGACTTCATTAGCCAGCAGCTCCGGTTCCTCGAAGGCGGCGAAGTGCCCGCCGCGGGGCATCTCCTGCCAGCGGCCCACGTTGTAGGAGCGCTCGGCCCACTCGCGAGGCGGGCGGGCGATTTCCTGGGGGAACATGGCCAGGCCAGCAGGAGCGGGGACCTTTTCATCCTTGGCCATGTCCCAGACGTGGGTCTGGTTCTCCCGGTACATGCGCACGGACGAGCCGATGGTTTGCGTGACCCAGTAGAGGGTCACGGTGGTCAGCAGTTCGTCCTTGGTGTAGACGCTTTCGACGTCGCCGTTGCAATCGCTCCAGGAGCGCCATTTTTCCACGATCCAGCCGCAAAGACCCGCGGGTGAATCGTTCAGGCCGTAGGACAGGGTCTGCGGCTTGGTGCCCTGGATATGGTTATATCCACCCTCGTCGGCGAACCAGCGCTCCCGCTGGGCACTGTGGGCCTCCTCCGCCGGGGTGAGAGGGCGGGAGTCCGGCCCGAGGTATGGGTTGGGTCTCGTTACCGAGGTGAGGTGGATGCCGTGCAGCTTGTCGGAGTGGGAGTAGCCGAGGCGGGAGGTGACTCCGGCACCGATGTCGCCTCCGACGGCGACGAACTTTTCGTAGCCCAGGTTTTCCGTCATCAGCCTGGTCCACAGGTCGGCCACGCGTCCGATTTCCATGCCGCGGTCGGAGGAGGCCTGGGAGAAGCCGAACCCGGGGAGGGACGGGGCCACCACGTCGAAGGCGTCGACCGGGTCGCCGCCGTGGGCGGCGGGGTCGGCCAGCAGCGGGACTATCTTGGTCATCTCGAAGAAGGTGCTGGGCCAGCCGTGGGTGATAACCAAGGGGATGGGGTTCGGGCCTTTTCCCCTCTCATGGATGAAGTGTATGTCGAGGCCGTCGACCTCTGACTTGAAATGATTGAAGGCGTTGAGTTTCTTTTCCTGGGCGCGCCAGTCGAACCCGGTGTGCCAGTATTCGCACAGTTCCTTGAGGTAATCCAGATTGCTGCCGTAGTCCCACTCCGACCCCGGAATCTCGTCGGGCCAGCGCGTGTCGGCAAGGCGCTGGCGCAGGTCATCCAGGGTGGCGTCGTCTACGGATATTTCGAAGGGCCTAACGTCCATGGCACTCCACTCCTCTTCGGGCAATAGTGTCAGTATTGCAGTCGGTACACGCGGGCCGCGGTGTCGTGGAACATTTCAGCCCGCTCGGTGGGCGAGTATCCCACCGAGACCCGTTTGAATGCGTTGAATAGCACGTGGTACGAGAAAGATACCTTGTCGACGGGGAAATTGCTCTCGAACATGCAGCGGGACGGGCCGAACTGCTCGATCAGGAAGTGCATGATTGGGGCGATGGACGCGGCGATCTCCTCCGAGCCCACGGGGGTCTCCCGCCGGTGCCAGTCGAACCCGACGCGGGGCATACCGATGCCGCCCAGCTTCATCACAATGTTGGGACAGGCGGCGACCGACGCAATGCCGCGTCTCCACTCGCCCATCACTTCGTCGTCGCGGCCGGCGTAGGGTCCTACGCGGCAGAAGCCGCCCAGGTGGTTCAGGACGATGGTTACTTCCGGCACGGCGTTGGCGAATTCGGCGAGGTCGTGGAGCTGGGGAAAATAGAGGGAATTTTCCAGTACGTGACCCATGTCGGCCAGCACCTTGGCTCCGGCGCGGTAGTCGTCCCGCGCCAGGCAGCCCTCCACCTCGCGGTTTTCCAGTTCGGGGCTGGGGTCCCAGCCCACGGAGTGTCGGACGCCCCGGAAGCGGTCCGGGCCGGCCTCCTGCAGCGCCTCCAGCACCGGTCGCACGGCGTCGCCCAGCTTCAGGTCGGCGCGGCCGATGATGCCGTGGGCCGGCCTGCCCGGGCCGTACTGCCCGGTGGCGCCGGCGTCGGCGATGGCCTGCACGAACTCCACTTCTCCCACCGAGCGCATCTCCTCGGGCCCGTCGGTGCGGTAGCTGGAGCGGGCTTCCACGAAGACCGTGGAGCGGACGTTGTGTCCGCTGTTGATGTCGGCGGCCAGATGTTCCAGCAGGTATTGCTGATAGTCCAGGGGCTCAGGCCGCTGCACCCAGAGGTGGTGGTGCGGGTCGCAGATGGGTATTTCCGGTTCCAGGATTGTTTCGCTGGTCAAGGCCAGCCAATCGTTGCCTCGGGCGGCCATGGATCCCTCCCCTGGTGATCACCCGGTCTATGGGTATGCCTGAGGGCGATCTTCGGGCGAATCATAGCACAGCCTTGCGTTCAGCCAACTGCCAAAGCCGGAGATGGCAATGGCGTCGGTTTATTGATCTGTCATGACCTGGAAAGAGGGAATTTACCCCACCTTGCGACAGGAATGCCAACAATTGTCTAAACGCTCTGGATTCCGGCTTTCGCCGGAATGACGGAGTGAGAATGGGAATGACGGAGTAGGAGCCGGAATGACGGAGTGGGAGCAGGAATGACGGGTGGGGCAGGAATGACGGTCGTGGGAGCAGGAATGACGGTCGTGGGAGCAGGAATGACGGGGTGGGAGCAGGAATGAAGGGGTGGGAGCAGGAATGAAGGGGTGAGAATGGGAATGACGGTCGTGGGCAAAGCTGAATCAATTAAGACGCGATTGCCCTGCAAAGCCGGAGGGACGGGTTCCAAGCCCCCACTGGCAATGCCCCGGCGCGAGCCCGGTCACCGACGCGCCGAACAGGGGGGATCCTCGGGCACGAAACGGCAGAAGACCCTTATGGCACGGGAACGCCCCCCGGTTTAAGATAAAAGCCGGAGGTGGCCGTCCTGGGTCTCAAGCTGAGCATTCTCGACCAGAGTCCCGTCCACGATTCGGAAACCCCGACCGAGGCCCTGCGGCGCACCATCGAGCTGGCGCAGCGGGCCGAGCAGTGGGGCTTCCACCGCTTCTGGGTGGCGGAACACCACGGTTCCAACCGGGTCATGGGATCGTCGCCGGAGATCCTGGTTTCGCACCTGCTGGCCTGCACCTCGCGAATCCGGATCGGCTCCGGCGGCGTGATGCTGCAGCACTACAGCCCCTACAAGGTTGCGGAAAACTTCAACGTGCTGGCATCACTGGCCCCGGGGAGAGTGGACCTGGGCATCGGCCGGGGTCCCGGCGGGCTGCCCCGCTCCACCGCCGCTCTCCGGCGCGGCGACGGCGAGCCGGCGATGTCGCTGGCAGAAAAGGTAGGTGAGCTCCGCCGCTTTCTCCAGAACGAGCTGGAGCCCGAGGACCCGCTGTTCGGACTGCAGGCCAGCCCAGTCCCGGCCCACCCGCCCGAGCTGTTTCTGCTGGGCACGACGAGGTCCAGTGGCGACATGGCAGCGGAGCTGGGTGTGCCTTATGTCTTCGCCCTGTTCCTGAACAACGACGAGGATGAGATGGCCGAGGCCGTTCGGCGCTACCAGGCCGGCTTTGACCACGGCAAGGGCGGTGTCTTTCGTACCATGCTGGCGCTGCCGATCATTGTTGCCGACAGCGATGAGGAGGCCGCAGCCCAGGCCTCAAAGATCGAGGTGGTCCGGATAACCCTGGACAGCGGCCGCACCCTGACCGTCGGCAGCGTCGTGGCGGGGGAGGAGTTCGGGCGCCAGTCGGGCGAGGGATACCGGATCACGTCGCGGCAGGCTGGGGTAATTCACGGGAGGGCCGAGTCGGTAAGACGGCAGTTGCGGGAAATTCAGCACAGGTTCGGAGCCCATGAGATAATCGCCGTGACGGCCATCGACAGTTTCGATATGCGCCTCCGGTCCTTCGAATTGCTGGGCGGCCTGATTGATGAATTCGGCGAGGATGATGACTGATCCGGCGGGGCCCGGCCCTGGGCCGATGCTCAAAGTTGACATATGGCAGCCAATGCAGAGAGGTGAACATGGCTGAGCGGCGGATGATGCGGATAGGTACCTTCCTGGCCGGTACCGGTTCCAACATGGCCTCCTGGCGTCACCATTCTGCCGTGACCGACGCGGCCATCAACCTCGATTACTACCGGAAACTGACTCGCAAGGCCGAATCGGCCAAGCTGGACTTCGCCTTCTTCGGGGACGGCCTTTACATCAGTGAAAAGTCCCATCCCAACTTTCTGAATCGCTTTGAGCCGCTCACCCTCCTGGCGGCTCTGGCCATGGACACCAGCCACATCGGGCTGGCGGCCACCTTGTCCACCACCTACAGTGACCCGTTCACAGTGGCCCGGCAGTTCATGTCCATCGACCACCTCTCGGGCGGACGGGCCGGCTGGAACGTGGTTACCTCACCGCTGGAGGGTTCCGCACTGAACTACGGCAAACCGGAACATCCGGCACACGATCTGCGTTACCGCATGGCCGCAGAGTATATCGAGGTGACAAAGGGCCTGTGGGACTCGTGGGAGGATGACGCCTTCATCCGCGATCAGGCCAGGGGGGAGTTCATCGACCCGGACAAGATGCACCGGCTGAACCACGTCGGCGAGTTCTTTTCCGTGCAGGGCCCGCTGAACATCTCCCGCTCCAGGCAAGGCCATCCGGTGCTCATCCAGGCCGGATCGTCGGAAGCTGGCCGGGGCTTCGCCGCCTCCATCGCCGACGCCGTCTTTACCGGACAGGCGACGAAGTCCGACGCCCAGGAATTCTGCCGGGACGTCAAGGGCCGGGCCGCTGCCGCAGGCCGCCACCCCGACGAGGTGCTGATTCTGCCGGGCTGCTCGCCCATCGTAGGGCGCACCCCCGAGGAGGCAGAGGAGAAGTACCGTGAAATCGCCGGGCTAGTCGAAATCGAACAGGCCCTGAATTACATGGGTCGATTCTTCAACGACCTCGATTTCACCCAGTACGATCTGGATGCGCCGTTCCCGGAACTGGGCGACTACGGCCGCAACGGCTGGGAGAGCTCCACGGACAGCATCAAGAAGACCGCCAGGGAAAAGCAGCTGACTCTCCGCGAGATGGCCCTGAGGGTCACCACGCCGCAGCACGAGTTCATCGGTACCGCCGAGCAGGTGGCCGATACGATGCAATCCTGGTTCGAGTCCGGTGCCTGCGATGGATTCATGCTGAGTGACTCGGTGCTGCCGCAGGGGTTCGACGACTTCGTGGACCACGTCCTGCCCATTCTGAAGGAGCGCGAGCTGTTCCGCTCCGAATACGAGGCCGATACGCTGCGGGGCAACCTCGGGCTGCCAGTGCCCGAAAACCGGTACGCGACGGCTCGACGGGCCAACTTCGAGAGAGGGAACCCGTAATGGCCGCCACCCTGCTCGCGATTCACGGGACGGTGACCCGGCCCGGAAGGCTATACCAGGCAATTCAGACGGCTGTGTCAGCGCTGGATGAGGACCGGTCAACCAGCGTGGATATACTGCACCTGGGAGACTACCGGATATCCTTCGCCGACGGACGGCCTCTCCCGGACTACGATGACGACACGCAATCGGTGGTGGAGCGGGTTAACGCGGCGGACATGTACCTCATTGGCACTCCGGTCTTCCGCGCCTCATTCACCGGGGCCCTCAAGAACCTGCTGGACCATGTGCCGGTGCAAGGACTGCAAGGCAAAGCCTGCGGACTGATCGGGATGGGTGCCAGCGACCACCACTACCTCAGCATCGACGCACAGTTGCGACCGGTAATGGCCTGGTTCGGCGCACACCTGGTGCCGGGCATGGTCTACCTGCAATCACAGCATTTCCGGGAGGGCCAGGTGGCTGATTCACGGGCCGTTGCCGACCTGCAGACGCTGGCCAGGTCCGTAGTGGCCCTGCATAACGCTGCGGCCTCGGGCGGACTGTCCGGCCCCTCTCCCCTGGCCGCCGGATAGCACCCCATGGCGAGGCTCTAACCAACGCGGTCCTTCAGGGGCGGGTTCCAATGCCAGGCAGGAGGTCCGTCCGCATGGGTCCGGGTAACGAAGGACGGCGTCGTCTCCGGCAATGGTTTCGCCTGAACCCTCAAGATTCAGCGTCAGGTGGACTTGAGAGAGGACCCGTTCTCGCCGGAATACCCTAGCTGCGTGGGCCAGGCATGGGTAATCAGTCGGCGCCTGCGGCAGGGGCGGGCCCACCCAGTGGCTGCGGGCGCTTGCCGCCAATGGAGAGCACCAGCAGCGCGGAGGCGATCAGCAGGGCGATGTTGGACCAGATGGCCCAGTCGTAGGTGCCGCGGATGTCGAAAAGGTAGCCGCCCAAGAAGGATCCCAGGCCTGAGCCCATGGGCATCACGGCAAACATGGTGCCGTAAATTTTACCCATGTGGGCGGTACCAAATCCGTCCGCGGTATAGGCAGCGGTGATACCTACCACCGCGTTCCACGAGAGCCCGACCAGCAGTACTCCCGCGACCAGGGCCACTATTCCCATCGATGGAATGCCAAGGAAGGAGATTCCCATGGAGAGCAGGACTACGACGAATCCCAGAGCCCGGAGTTGGTAGGAAAGGGCCAGCCAGATGCGACGCCCGTGCTTGTCGGACAGATGGCCCAGCCACAGTGCGCCGATTATCGACGTGGCGCCGATGATGCTGAACATGAAGGCAGCGGTCATGGAGGAGTAGCCCAGGTCCTGGGCGTAGGTGACGAAGTGAGCATTCACGAAGCTCATCGAGTACCCTCAAACGAAGTACCCGAAGGTTAACTTCTGGAACATCGGGGTCCGGAGGGCTTCCATGAACGAGAAGTTCACTTCACCGCCGGAACGCCTTCCAGCTCCCGCCGAGAGGTTGTCACCTGCGCCGAGGGGAGCGAGCCCCTTGTCTTCGGGGCGGTCCCGAATGAGGAGAATGCCGATGGGCAGGATCAGCAACAGAAGCATTGCTGCCAGAAAGAGGTATGCCTCTTTCCACGAGAACAGCACCAGGAAAGCCGAGGTGGCCGGCACCAGGATCATTGCGCCAAAGGAGCCCGCGCCGCTGACCAGTCCCAGGGTCAGGCCACGCCTCACCACGAACCACTGGCTGACTATCTTGGTCAGGATCGGTCCGGTGCCGAGAGTTACGCCCAAGCTCATGATGGCGAACAGAATGTAAAGCTGCCATAGCGACTCTATCCGGGGAATGAGGGCCAGCATCCAGCCCATGATCAGGACGCCGGCCAATGCCACCCACTTGGGACTGTATCTGTCGGCCAGGTATCCCGCCAAAGGGCGCATCAAGCCGGATATCAGGTAAGTGACGCCGAAGGCCGCCGAAAGGGTGCCTCGGCTCCACTCGAATTCCTCGGTCATGGGCTTCATGAATACGCCGAAGGAGAACTGGCCTCCGGCGACGCCGAAGACGACGAGCGAACAGCCGACGGTCACCCACCAGCCGTAAAATACTTGCCTGCCGGACAGCCTCATGGGGCAGCCCACTCCTCGAGTCTCATTGCATTGGCATACTAATCCTGAATCGGACGCTTTGTCCATGAACTGAAAGGTGGGGTGCTCCTGGCTTGCGGGTGGACGGGAGTTGTAGATCGGACTCGCTGCACCGGATATCCGCGAGGTGTAAAATCTGCCCCAATTCATTGGGGGTCCATTGATGTTCGACGATGTGCGCCGACGGGTCCGGGCGGAGCTGGAGCGGCTTGAAATCGATGCTTGCCTGCTGACCACGCCAGGCAACATCTTTTACACCACCGGGTTTTTCAGCCCGGTCGTCAACCTGTCCTTCCGGCTCATGGGCACCGACGCCGCCTTAATTCCCGCGGATCCCGCCCTTTCCGCCGCACTGATGACCAGTGACTTCGCTGCGCCGGCTGCCCGGGCAGCCACGTCCATCGAGGATATCCGCACATACCGGATGTGGGTGGAGAACCGCGACCTGGAGGTCATCACCGGAGCGGGTGGAGGAGATGCCCGGATTTCCCGGCCGCCGCAGTGGAATCCCGACGAACTGGACCAAACGATAACCGCGATGCTGGAAGACCGGGGCCTGTCGGCAGCCACTATCGGAATAGACCTGCGTTACATCTACGCCGATACGCTGTTCCGCCTGCAACAGAACAACCCGGAATGCCAGTTTGTTGACGTTACCGGCATGCTGTACCTGCTCCGGGCGATCAAGTACCCGGAGGAGATCGCGATGCACCGCAACGCGGCCCGCCTGTTCGAGTCGGGCCTGCAACGAGCAATTGCCGAGGCGCGAGAGGGGCAGAGCGCCCAGGCCATCAAGTACCACTACCATGCCGGGGCGCTGGAAGCGGCGATGTCTGACCCGTCCCTCGGCGAGTTCCAGTCGGCCTACGGCTTCATCAGCGCCGGGACAGGCAGCAGCTTTGGAGACCGGAGCGGACTGCGTTCCGGAGATCTCATCAAGTTCGATTGCGGAGTTGCCGTTGGCGGGTTTTACAGCGACTGCGGACGCACCTTCGCCTTCGGCCGCGCCACCCCCGACCAGCGCCGTGTCCACGATGCCCTGGCCGAGGCCCACGCCGCTGCCCGCGAAGTGATGCGGCCGGGCACGCCGATTTCCGCCGTATACCGGGCTGCCGATGCGGTGATGCAGGCGCGGGGCTTTCCCGGATACAGCAGGGGCCACTACGGGCACTCTATCGGGCTCGACACCTTCGTCGAGGAGCCCCCCTTCATCAGTGCCAACGAAAACAGCGAGTTGCAGGCGGGGATGCTGCTCTGTCTTGAAACACCCTACTATTCCGCCAGCACCGGCTCATACCAGATCGAGGACATGATTCTCATCACGGAGACGGGGCACGAAAACTTCAACACCCTGTCCCACGAGCTGGTGGAGTTGTAGACGCTGACAGGGGTGGCGAAGAACGAGAATTCGGGCACTGCTGGATGCCATCGCCTTATTCAAGTGCCAGGAACCGGCGCTCGCCCCCGTAGCTGAGAAACGGTTCGTGAACCAAAAGGAAATCATCGTCATCCGATTGAATCTGGAAACAGACGTTGCCTTCGGCCTGGCCGCCAGGGAATAGCTCCGCATTCAGTTCATCGGGTACGACTCCACAAGAATTCTCAAATGGCGAGTAAACGAATCTGTTATTACCTATCAGTCTGTAGTCTGCGGAGGACACATTCAGAGAATCAGAGCCGGAGACGTAAGAAACAGCGACTGTCACCAAGTAGAATCGGTTTCCCTCTTCGGGCGGGTCGTTGAACTGATTGGTTGCCATAACCAAGTCGGTGGCGTCCTCCAAGATGCCAGTAACGACGATTTCCACGCCGTCCGTGCCCTGCAAGACCTCGCCTGGTGCCATCGGGTTGTCCAGCGTCATACCCAACGTAATGGCCGTTGACGTAGATGTCGGCGATACTGCAGGCGCAGGCGTTGCAGTTGCCATTGGCGCAGCAGTTGGCGGAACGGACGTTGCCGCCGGTGGTGCTGGTGTCGCGACAGGCGTGGCAGTCGGAAAAGCAGTCGGCGACAGGGTAGGCGCTGTCGCTGCGGCTGCCAGCCCTAGTGTCGCGACTGGGGTTGCGGCCGGAATATAGGTCGGTGCTGGTGTCGCGATGAGAGTAAATGCGGCGGGGGTTGACGATCGTCCGGCAGACGGCGGTGATTCGTCTGACGTCGCCACGCTGCAATCCTCAACCACGATATCGAGAATCCCGTCGTCGGTGACCCGGCCCAGCACACTCACGGTTTGCCCTCGTTGCAAGGACAAAACGGTAGATTCTTCAGCCTTGTCTACTTTGCAAACAACGTCAACGGTGAAGTTGGCCGTTTCCAGCTTGACATCATACTTGTTACCGGCCTCGGTGATGGAACTGATTGAGCCGGTAATCAGGACGAACTTGTCAACGAATTTGCCTTCCCAGGCAACTTCATTACGTTCTTTTTCGGATTGTAGCGCCGTTGCCGACACACTGAAGGGAGTTGGAGCCCGAGTTGGCTCGGGACCAGAAGCGTTGCCGGAGCCGCCGTTGGATTGCGACGACCCCCCGCCGCAGGCGAGAATCGTGAGAGAAGCTAAGGTGAGGAGGAAGAAAGTGGCAAATGCTCTGGACACAGGGAACCTCTCGACGTCCTTAGGACTAAGGCGACAGCCATTGCTATTTCGTCCTTGCATGGACCTTAAAACCGGCGAGCATGCCCCCGGACAGAGGTTCGGTCCGGTTCATGCTCCGCAAAAGGGTTGCAAGACCGCTATGGCGGAGGGATTTTGTAAGCAATGGGTCGCGGTTGTCAAATAGAGCCAGAGAGACTAGTCAGATATGGAGCATCCCGTATTTTGGATAGACGGATGGGTTGACCTGAGGGAGAGGGAACTATTGAAATACTCTCCGGATGCTGCGGCAAACATTTGTATTCACTTAGTCTCTGTGTTAGTTTCGAGTGCAACATCATGGCCATCCACAACAAAATTCGGAGGAGAGCATTAGATGGCAACCAAGAGGACTGGCGAGAAATATCTGGGCCAACAGCTTCACGTCCCCCTTTCGGAGGACGGGCAGGTCACCGCTTACGTATGGCCGGTACGGGCGTTGTTCGTGCGGGGCTCATGGTGCGGCGGCCCCACCATTGGCATTGACGTCGGAAATGAAGAGGTCGTTCGGTTCGACTGCCACGATCAGCCTGGCCACTGGCACGGGGGCGGCTACGACCGTTCCGGGTCCCCGGGCAACTCGCAAAGGCCATTCCCGGAAGATCTTTCTGCCGTTGCCGACCAGCTTGAATGGTCACTGCAGCAATTGGGGGAGTCTACGCCGGAGCTGCTGGCGGAGGCGGAGCACCCCGATGCCGCGCAATCGGTGGACACTGATATGCTCCGTACGGCTGTGGCGCAGATCCGCACCCACCTGGCGCAACAGGGCGACTTGCGAGGATACGCCGTCAGCGCGGGTATAATCGACGCCTAGGGCCGGACCGAGTGCCCTCACCAGCATTCTAATCTTCGTGCGGAAGCGCCCTCACTATTGAGGATCAACCGGAGCTTTCCGGACATCAAGGACTGTGAGACGCTGAGGAGGGGATCGGTCCCCAATGCCTGCGATCCTGCCTTCGGGCATGGCGCGGGCCAACTCAACAAGAAAACTACGAGGTGAAAAACCAATGCCGTCCATAATGTATGTAATTCCCGTCCCTGCCGGTAACACCGAGGCCTTGAAGGCAGCTTTCGCTGAAATGGAGGGCTCTCGCGAGGACCAGTGCGTCGCCAACCGACACGTAATGGGCGTAACCAGGGAGTTTGTCAGTCTGCAGCAGAGGCCGGAGGGTGACATGATTGTCGCCTACCTTGAGGGCGACGACCCTGGTAAGGCGGTTGAGCGGATGAATGCCTCCGGTTCGGAATACGCCCGCTGGATAGCCGAAGTGGTGATGCCTTTGCTGGGAACGGACCGCCTTCATTCCGCCGAGATCCTGGCTGACTGGCGGGCCTGAAAACATGCCGGACATCGGCTACGAGCTCCGGGGAAACATTGCCTATATCACCATTCGGCGGCCCCAGGCAATGAACGCCCTAGGACCGGAGCAGCAGGCCGAGATCATCGGCATCTGGGAGCGTTTCCGGGATGATCCGGAGGCCTGGGTCGCAATCATCACCGGCGAGGGGGACCGCGCCTTCTGCGCCGGTGCCGACCTGAAGACCTACACCCCCGTTCTGGGTGAACGGGACATCTATGATCTGCGGCAGGACGCGGACCGTCCCGGTTTCGGCGGCATCACCCGCGGCCTGAACGTCTGGAAGCCCATCATCGCGGCGGTCAACGGCTATGCCCTGGCCGGAGGGTTGGAGCTCGCGCTGGCCTGCGACATCCGGGTCGCCTCGGAGAACGCGGTATTCGGCTGCTCCGAGGTGCAGCGGGGATTCCACCACTGCGATGGCGGCACGGTCCGGCTGCCGCTGATCGTCGGTTTGGGCAATGCCCTGCGGATGCAGCTGACGGGAGAACACATCGGCGCTGAGGAGGCCCTGCGAATCGGGTTGGTGAGCGAGGTGGTGCCGTCGGACCGTCTGTTTCCCGTTGCGGAGCGTTACGCCGAGGCGATCTGCGCCAACGGACCGCTGGGGGTACGTTCGGCCAAGGAGTCGATGATACGCAGTCTGGGGCGGGTGCTCGAGGACGCGCTCAGATTCGAGAACGTACTCTTCTCCACGCTGACCCGTACCGAGGACTTTGCCGAGGGTCCGCGGGCCTTCGCCGAAAAGCGAAATCCCGTGTGGCGGGGCCGTTAGCGGGCGCGAACCGGAAAGCAGGGCTTCCACCTCCTCAGAGGACGTGAGACAACAGGGGTTTCTCACCCTTGTTTCAGTACGCCCCCTTCAGGCTTGATGGCCTGGATTCCCGCTTTAGAGTGAACAAGGAGTTGGCGTCAAGCATTATTCTCGCACCCACTTCAGGGAGAAGTATTCCAGACGACGGAGATTCAACGATGGCCGAGGTGGACGATCGCATTCCCTTGGACTGGGATGCCCTCGAGGTGGGAGAAGTCTTCGAAAAATTCGAATACGTGCTCACACAGGAGATGATCGATGAGTACCGGCGGGGCGTGATGGACCCGGAGGCTGCCTTTCCCACCATATCCCACAAGGTGGATGTCCGGCAGTTCAACGCCAGGTACTCCGACAACGGTTCGGTGAACGCGCGCTGCGCTTTCCATTGCTACAACTCTCCCGTGCCGGGCAAGACGCTCACGGTCACCGCGTGGGTTGCAGACAAGTATCTTCGCCGGGGAAAGAACTACATCGTAACCGAGGCGGTGTCGGTGGACGAGGATGGGCGGCTGATCGACAGGGTGATCACCCACGAGCTGAAGCAGCCCTGGGAGGTCGGGAAGAAATGGGAGGGCTAGACCGCAGTTTCGCGGAGGGAGACCGGGTTGAGCCGCTGGTCAAGGAGATAACGCAGGACTCGATCAATCTGTTCGAGGGCAGCGCCGGGCATTCCGGGCCGTCTCAATTTACCGATGAGGAGGCGGCGCGCGAGACCCTGGGTACCAGCGGCACCGTGGCCTCGGGGCGAATGTCCAGGGGCGAATGTCCATCAGCTTCGCCCTGGAGATGCTCCGCCGGTATTTCGGCGGCGATGTATTTAACCGGACCGGCATGGTCGACCTGCGCTTTCTTCGCCCTGTTCGTCCCGGCGACACCGTCACCTTTTCCGGAGAGGTAACTGATACCACGAGGGAAGCGAACGGACAGAGGGTCAATGTCAAGATAGAGGCCCTCAATCAACGGGGAGATACGACCGCAGCAGGCAGTGGAAGCGCCATTGTCCCCAACGCATATCTCGCTCCTGAGGACTAGACTATTTCAGCGAACGAGGGAGGAAACCAGTCTCGGCTACAGTATTGACGTTGGTGTAAAATGATATAATCTAATTGGCGCTAGTTAAGGTGTCCTGCTGTTGGTTACTAATTGCGTGCCTGCCGCCTCGGATAACCTGGACTGAGCCCTTAGGGTTACGCAAATTTCTGGAGGTTATCCGAATGGCATTGGCTGACAAACAATTAACTTGTGTGGAGTGCGGCGCGCCGTTTACCTTCACCGTGGGAGAGCAGGAGTTTTTCGCCTCCCGGGGTTATACCAACGACCCCAAGCGGTGTTCCCCCTGCCGCAGCGCCCGCAAGAGCCAGCAGCGTGTTGGTGGCGGCGGCATGGGTGGTGGCGGCACCCGGGAGATGCATCCCGTGGTGTGCGACCAGTGCGGTATCGATACCATGGTCCCCTTCGTCCCCCGAGGTGACCGGCCCGTATACTGCAGCGACTGCTTCAGCGCCATACGGCGCTAGGCCTGATTCCAACCATCAACGAAGGCCGCTCCGAAGGGAGTGGCCTTTTCCTTTTGTGATAGAGTTTCGCCTGAGGTGCTGGCAATGAGTGCTGCCATCGGCATTGTTGGCTGCGGCGCAATCGGCAGAGCAATTCTGCGAACAGCGGACGCGGGCGAACTGGGGGTTGCGATAGCCGGTGTGACCAGCCGGACGGCTGCGACTGCCGTGGGGTTCCTGGAATCGCTGGAATCTCCGCCTCCATTCCTGGACATGCAGGAGCTGGTGGAGCGTTCATCCCTGCTGATTGAGACCGCAGGCGGGCACGTTGTGCCATCACTGGCGGATGCCGCCTTCGACGCGGGAAAGGACCTGATGGTCATCAGCATCGGCGCCCTGCTGGAGCACCCGGAGGTTATCGAACGGGCCCGCCAGTCGGGGTGCCGGCTGTATGCGCCGTCCGGCGCCATAGCGGGCCTGGACGGCGTAAAGTCGGCGTGCCAGGGGCACGTTGACCGGGTGGAGATGGTCTCCAGCAAGCCCATCGCTGCATTGGCAGGAGCGCCGTACGTCGTTGAAAACGAGATCCCCATCGACGAATTTACGGGACCGGAAGAAATATTCTTCGGCACTGCCCGGGAGGCGTGCCGCGGCTTTCCGTCGAACCTGAACGTCTCGGCGGCGGTGAGCCTGGCTGGCATAGGACCCGATCGCACTACGGTTCGCATCGTCGCCGACCCGACATTGTCCAGGAATTGCCACGACGTGGTCGTCGAGGGGGAATTCGGGCTGCTCCGGGTCCACCTCGAGAACATACCCTCGGAGAATCCCAGGACCGGCAGGCTGACCGCCCTGTCCATTATCCGCGCAGTTAGGGATGCCTTTGACCCCGTGCGTATCGGTAACTGAGGACCAGCCGCCGGGAGGAACAGACCGTTCCGGGGCATCGCCGACCCCCGAGAGAGAAGACCGGGGCCGTCACCTGTCCCGAAAGGGTCAGGCGTGAAATCGATATGACCCAGGAAGGCACTGTATCCCAGGGCACTGATCCATCTTCGCGGCGGCTAATGATTCCGGGGCTGGCGTCGGGGCACGCCACCTTCCACTGGATTACCCAGAGCTTCGCCGTCGCCCTGCCTGAGATCCAGCTGGCTTTCGGGCTGAACGCGGTCGGGGCGGCGGGCGTAATGTCGGCCCGCGATCTGGCGTCGGGGATCATCGCCCTGCCCGGCGGCGTGGTGGTGGATATAGTTCGCCGCTACTGGGGGCTTCTGCTGGCGGGGTGCCTGGGCCTTGCCGCGCTGGGCTCGCTGTTGATGGGGGTTTCTCCGGTATATTGGCTGCTGCTCATCGGGATCGGCGTGGTGGCCATTTCCCACTCGGTGTGGCACCTGCCGGCCTCGGCTTCGCTGTCGTACCACTTTGCCGAGCGGCGGGGCACCGCGCTGTCCTTCCACGGCGTGGGAGGAAGCATCGGCGACGTGTTGGGACCGCTGGCCACGGGGGCCCTGCTTGCCTTCCTGGGATGGCGGGGGCTGCTGAGCATCTATGCCATGGCCCCGTTCTTCTTCGGGTTCATGGCCGTATGGACATTCCGGCATATAGGCCGCGTGAGCACCGAATCAGGCAAGCAGGCGGACCCGCCGACCATGGAGAGGCGACTGGAACTGACCCGCCAACTACTTCGCAACCCGGTGCTCTGGGGCCTGACCTTCGTTCGCGGCCTGCGCGGAATGTGCCTGATATCGCTGGTTACGATACTCTCCCTGTACTTCGACGATGCACTGGAAATGAGCGGGTTCTGGCGCGGGTTCCACCTGTCGCTGCTGATAGTGGTAGGGTTGGTGGCCAAGACGGGCGCCGGATATCTCTCCGATCGCTGGGGACGCAAGCGGGTGCTGGTGCCGGGTCTCATCTGGTCGTGCCTGGCGACACTGGCGTTGATTCCATTCAATGACGGCATAGCCCTGACCGTCACCGTTGCGCTGCTGGGCCTGTTCCTGTATCCCGACCAGCCGATACTGACGGCCGCCGTCTTCGATGTGGTGGGGCGCGAGGTGGCGTCCACGGGCCTGGGGGTGGTGGCCTGTGTCGCGTTCCTGATGTCGGCAGGGTCGGCGCTGGCGGCGGGGGCCATCTACGAAACGATGGGGTTCACGGAGACGATGTACTATATCTCCGGGCTGTTCGGGCTGGCGGCCCTGGTATTCGCCATTCTGCCGCTGGCGCGTCGTCCCAACGGGTAGGGCGCGAAGCGGACGGCAAGCCGTGCGAATCAGGTAATTCATGGAGGTGCCGGCATGGCACAAGTTACCGGAGACGTGATCTCCGAGGCGCAATTCGATCGCAATATCATTGGCTGGGGGCGCGTGGTCATCAGCGGGTACCTGTTCATCACGGTGGTGGGGATTCTGCTGATTCCGTTCTGGTGGGCGTTGAGCTTCTGGTACGGCGCGGAATACCTGCGGCGGGTGTCCGCGAAGCTCACCACCAACGCGGTGGAGATCAAGATCGGAGTGTTCTTCCGCAAGGAATCGACCATCCCCCTGAACCGGATCACGGACGTGAGGCTGCACGACGGGCCGGTGATGCGGCACTACGGCCTGCGCGGCCTGAAGGTCGAGACCGCAGGGGCCTCGGGGCAGGACTCAAGTTCCGAGGGTAACCTGATAGGCGTGATCGACGCCGAGGCCTTTCGCAATGCCGTTCTGGCCCAGCGCCAGGTCATCATTGACGCGGAGTCGGGGCGGGCGCCCGCGCCGGCAGCCGCGGCGACTGTTGCCGGCGGCCGTGAAGAGGTGCTCACCGAGATTCGCGACATTCTGGCCAGGATTGAGGGCCACCTGTCGCAGAGGTAGAAAGGGTAGGGGCGCCGGGAAGGCGCCCCTGACCACCGGTGGTTTTTGCTGTTCCTGCGCTAGATGAGCCTGGCGCAGTCGTCGAGGATGGGCGTCACCGTATCGGCCTTTTCCGATGGCAGGCTGAACAGAACTCGGTCGACGCCGTACTCCTCCATGCGGGCGACGTTGTCGGCGTCGGGGCGGGCGCCGAAGACGGTAATGTTGATGGAGGCCGGGTCGCGGCCGATGTCCTCGGCGCGGTTTTTCAGGATCTGGATCTTTTCGGGCAGGCCGGGGCCCTCGGCGGCGCGGCCGTTGATGGGCAGCCACCCGTCGCAGTACTCCAGCACCCGGTCGAAGGTGGTGGGGGCGTCGCCGCCCATCAGGATGGGCGGATGGGGCTTCTGCACCGGCTTGGGCCAGGCCCAGCACTTGTCGAAGTTGACGTACTGGCCGTGGAATTCCGGCTCGTCCTTGGTCCACAGTTCCTTCATGGCCAGGATGTTCTCGCGCATGATGCGCCAGCGCCGCCGGAAGTTGGTGCCGTGGTCGGCCATTTCCTCGGCGTTCCACCCTCCGCCGATGCCGAAGATGAACCTGCCGTTGGAGATCATGTCGAGGCTGGCGACCTCCTTGGCCGTCGTGATGGGGTCGCGCTCGATGACCAGGCAGATGCCGGTGCCCAGCTTCAGGTTGGTGGTCACCGCAGCCGCAGCCGTGAGAGCGACGAAGGGGTCGTATGTGTGCCAGTACATCTCCGGCAGGTCGTCGCCGCCGGGCCAGCGGGAGATACGGCTGGTGGGGATATGGGTGTGCTCGGGGACCCACATGGACTCGAATCCCCGTTCCTCCAGGGCCCGAGCCAGTTCATCGGGCCGCATGGAGTAGTCGGTTACGAACATCATTGCGCCAACGTCCATTTCATTCTCCTGTGCTTATACGTGCCGTGAATATCAGGGCCTGACAAACAGCGAGGCCTACTTGGGATGCAGGGAGGCGGCGTGGGCGATTCCCCGTCCGGCCCACTCCCGCAATCCCTGATCGGTGGCGAGGGCGTCGGCGGAGACGTAAACGAAGCTGCGCATGGGCCTGCCGGTCATGTCGAAGGGCCGGGAATGGGGTAGCGCCAGCGCCTCGTCCAGGCCCTCTTTCCCAACGCGAACAACAAGCTCACTGCCCAGAATGCCGAAGGCCATGTTGCCGTTGAGCATGAAACACAGCCCGCCGAACATCTTCTGCTCCCGCACCCCCTGTCTGCCGTCCAGCAGGGCGCGGGCGCGGTCGGCCAGGTCCTCGTCGTAGGCCACTGGAATCCCCTACTCCAACCCTAACCTTCTCCACCAGGGAGAGGGGTTCTTAGAATACCACGACCGAACGCAGCACCTCGCCGCGCTCCATCTTGTGGAAGGCTTCCTCCACGTCCCCGATGCCGATGGTCTCGGATACGAAACGGTCGAGGTCCAGGCGGCCCTGGAGGTAGAGCTCGATGAACATGGGGAAGTCACGAGTGGGCAGGCAGTCGCCGTACCAGGAGGACTTGACGGCGCCGCCGCGGCCGAAGATCTCAATCAGGGGCAGCTCGATCTTCATGTCGGGGCTGGGAACTCCGACGAGCACGACGGTGCCTGCGTGGTCGCGGGAGTAGAAGGCCTGTTTGAAGGTCACCGGGTTGCCGACAGCCTCGATGGCCACGTTCACACCGTTGCCGCCGGTCAGCTCGCGCACGGCCTCCACCGGGTCGGTGCCGCGGGCGTTGATGGTGTGGGTGGCGCCGAACTCCCTGGCCCACTCCAGCTTGCGGTCGTCGAGGTCGATGCCAATGATGGTGTGGGCGCCGGCCAGCTTGGCCCCGGCGATGGCTGCATCGCCGACGCCGCCGCAGCCGAATACGGCGACGGAATCGCCGCGGCCGACGCCGCCGGTGTTGACCGCCGCGCCCAGTCCGGCCATTATGCCGCAGCCGATGAGACCGGCTGCCGCAGCCCTGGCCTCGGAGGGGACCTTCACGGCCTGCCCGGCGGCCACCAGGGTCAGCTCGGTGAAGGCGCCGATGCCCAGGGCCGGGGACAGTATCTTGCCGTCGGGCAGGGTCATGGGCTGGGTGGCGTTGCGGCTGGCGAAGCAGTACCAGGGGCGGCCCCGGACGCAGGAACGGCAGTTGCCGCAGGGTGCGCGCCAGGCGATGATGACGAAGTCGCCGGGGGCAACGTTGTCGACGTCCGGGCCGACGCCTTCGACAATGCCCGCGGCCTCGTGGCCCAGCAGGAACGGGAAGTCGTCGTTGATCGCGCCTTGGCGATAGTGAAGGTCGGTGTGACAGACGCCGCAGGCCTGAACCCGCACCAGGGCCTCGCCCGGCCCGGGGTCGGGGATGCTTATGGTTGTCAGCTCGACGGGCGCCCCCCTGGAGCCCGCCACTACTCCCTGGACCTGGTGAGCCATAGCGCTATCCTCGCTTTCTCAAGTCGTCAGTCTCAATTGCGTAGTGCCCATGGCATAGTAAATTGAGCATCCGGCTTTGTCTACACGGGACGGCGTCGGGCCAGGATCAATCGATTATCCAGTGCCGGCGGGTTTTTGCGGGATACGAATGGCTTCGGCCCAGGTCTTGATACCGAGGGGTCATTCTGGATTCCGGCGAAAGTCGGAACGAGGAAGGGGCCGAGTTGACTGGCCGGAGTCTGCAATAATCGAATGACACTGGTCAGGGGGCAGTCTTACCCGGACAGCGCCCGCTCAATCTGAAGGGCAAATCCGATCAGGGCCTCGTCGTCACCGTGGTTGCCCATCAGGGACAGGCCGACGGGCAGGCCGTCAACCTCGGCCAGGGGAAGGGTGAGCTGGGGCCTGCCGGTGGCGCCGCCCATGCAGGTCAGACGGAGAATGCGGGCCTGTGTGCCCCGCTTGCCGGAGAGAGGCTGGTTGCGCGGGGGAGCAGGCACCGGTGAGGTGGGAAAGCACAGGAGGGTTCCGGGAGGGGCCACTTCGTCCAGGCGTCGGCGCAGCCGGTCCCTGCTCGCTCGGGCCGCCTCGATCTGATCCTGGGTGAAGGATGCTCCCATTGGGTATCGCTCCGCGACCATGAAGCTGAAGCGGGGATTCACGGCGTCGATCCAGTCGGACATGGTGTTCCAGGCCTCGATAGACTGCAGGGTGTTGTGCTGCCAGGCCCAGCCGTCCAGGCCATCAGGGGCCAGACGCACCGGTTCCGAGGAGGAGGCCATGGCCTCCTCCCGGTCCGCATGGGAGCGCACAGCGACGGCGACGGCAGGGTCGCACTCAGCCAACAGGTCTTCGGCGATTACTATACGACCAGGCGTCGCAGGTGAAATCGACGAACCAAATACCACCTCCGCCACCCTCGCGTAAGTTACCGCGTCCCGGGCGAACCACCCGATGGTGTCGTAGCTGGGGGCCTGCACCATAATGCCGTCGACGGGAATGCGGCCGTGCGTGGGACGCAGCCCGTAGAGTCCGCAAAAACTGGCAGGGATGCGGACCGAGCCGCCAGTGTCGGAGCCAAGGGCGAAGTCGACCAGCTCGCCGGCGACAGCGGCGGCCGAGCCGCTGGAGGAACCTCCGGGGACGCGGCCAGGGGCGCGGGGGTTGATCGGGGTGCCGTAGTGAGCGTTTTCGCCGAAGATGCCGCGAGTGAGCTCGTCGGTGTGGGTCTTGCCCACCATGGTCGCCCCTGCATCGACCAGGGTCTGGACGATCCAGGCGCTGCGATCGGCCGGCGAGTGGGTGGCTTTCCAGTCGGGGTTGCCGCCGCCGGTGACGTGGCCGGCGACATTGAAGATGTCCTTGGCGGCGAAGGTGAGGCCGGACAGCGGGCCGCCAGGGGCGCCCTGGAGGTAGGCGTCATTGTCGGTGCAGAAGGCGTTCAGAGTGTCGTTGAACGGCGGCCTGCTGGTGGTCATGGCGTCTCCAAGGGCGGAGTAGAGTTCCTGCGCTGTATAGTCCAAGAGCGGCGAACTGCGCGGGCTGTACTGCCGGGCACCCAGGGCAATCGCGTCCTAAAGTCGTGAGGCTCGTTGACCTGTCATTCCCGATTTCGCGGGAATCTAACCGGCCTTGCAACCGGAATGCCAACAATCGCCAAAACGCTCTGGATTCCGGCCCCGTATCAAGAACGGGGTGACGTTCTTTCGCCGGAGTGACGAAGGGCCGGAATGATGGGCCGGAGTTTGCAACGGTCCTGAAGCCGGGGGTGGGCTTACTTGGCCAGCGCCCGCTCGATCTGGAGGGCAAATCCGATCAGGGCTTCGTCGTCTCCCCGGTTGCCCATGATCGAAAGACCGACGGGCAGGCCGTCAACCTCGGCCAGGGGAAGGGTGAACTGGGGCCTTCCCGTGGTACCGCCGACGCAGGTCTGGCGAAGCAGACGGGTCTGGGATGCCCGCTTCCCGGACAGGGGCTGCCCCATAAGGGGGGCGACCATGGGCGAGGTGGGGAAGCAGAGGAAGGTGCCTGGGGGAGCCACTTCGGCAAAGCGACGCCTCGCCGCGTCGCGGGTGGCGCGGGCCGCCTCCACCTCGGGCTGGGTGAATGACCATCCCATCGAGAATCGCTCAGCGACCATGTAGCTGAACCGCGGGGTCGTAGCCTCGATCCAGTCGGCGAAGGAATGCCAGGCCTGGATGGTCTGAAGGGCGTTTTGCTGCCAGGCCCACCCGTCCATGCCGTCGGGGGCGAGGCGCACCGATTCTGAGGTAGATGCCAACGCCGCCACCCGATCCGCCACAGGTCTGAGAGCGTCAGCGACGGCAGGGTCGCACTGGCCAAACAGGTCGTCGGCAATGACCACCCGGGCAGGTGGTCCGGCAGCGATGTCAGAGCCGAACACCGCGGTGGCCACCCGGGCAAAGGTGGCGGCGTCTCTGGTGAACCACCCGATGGTGTCGTAGCTGGGGGCCTGCACCAGAATGCCATCGACAGGTATGCGGCCGTGGGTGGGACGGAGGCCGTAGAGCCCGCAGAAGCTGGCTGGTATGCGCACCGAGCCTCCGGTGTCGGAGCCGAGAGCGAAGTCTACGAGGCCGCCGGCGACGGCAGAGGCAGAGCCACTGGAGGAACCGCCGGGCACGCGGCCTGGGGCGTTGGGATTGACGGGGGTGCCGTAGTGGGCGTTCTCGCCCAGGATGCCGCGGGTCAGCTCGTCGGTGTGGGCCTTGCCGACCATGGTGGCGCCGGCATCGACCAGGGTCTGGATGATCCAGGCGGTGCGGTCCGCCGGGGGATGGGTGGCCTTCCAGTCGGGGTTGCCGCCGCCGGTGATGTGGCCGGCGACATCGAAAATGTCCTTGGCGGCGAAAGTGAGGTCCGACAGGGGACCTCCGGGGGCGCCGTCGAGGTAGGCGTCATTGTCGGTGCAGAAGGCGTTCAGGGTGTCGTTGAGCGGCGGCCTGCTGGCGGTCATGGCGTCTCCAAATCCGGAGTAGAGTTCCAGCGCAGTATAGTCCATAAGCGGCGGACTGCGCGGGCGTACTGCCGGGCACTTGCTACCACCGCCATCGGCGAGGGGGCTCGGGGCCGACGGACGACCGGCCCGGTGAGGCAGGGGCGGAGGAATGCGTAGCCAGCCGTGCCTATGGGAAGCAGGATCGCCAATTACCCAAGGACGATGGCAAAGTAACGCCGTCCATCGGTATGGGTCCTTCCTGAGCTTGTCGGACCATGACCGGCTTGGAATGAATTTGCCATCACCACGCACATGCCCCGAGAGTTCCGGGTGACATTTCGGCCCTTCGGGTGTGCGGTTCCGATGGATATACAGC
Organism: Dehalococcoidia bacterium; assembly: GCA_965208825.1. Lineage (GTDB taxonomy): Bacteria > Chloroflexota > Dehalococcoidia > Lucifugimonadales > UBA3495 > VXOI01. The sequence continues at coordinate 523,431 of CBDBPP010000005.1, read as the reverse complement.
GACGGGTCTCGAACCCGCCCCTACGGTTTAACGATGCCCGGGTTGAGAGTCCACAAGGGCCGTAGCGCTCTGGCGGTGCTAAACTGTGCGGCATCCCCTTTCGTGAAGGTGCTGATAGTTATGCAAGCAGTTGTTGTCACCGAGCCGGGCGGCCCGGAGGTGCTCAAAGTGCAGGAGGCGTCAGACCCGGTGCCGGGGCCTGAAGACGTGCTGGTGGAGGTGAAGGCGACGGCATTGAACCGCGCCGACACCTTGCAGCGACAGGGGGGCTACCCGGCGCCGCCGGGATTCCCGGCAGACATTCCGGGCCTGGAGTTCTCCGGCGTCGTGCTGGATACCGGCGCCAATGTCTTCGACCTGTCTGCCGGCGACCGGGTCTTCGGGCTGCTGGGCGGCGGCGGGTACGCCTCGCGAGTGGTCACGCACTCGCGGATGGCCATGCGTATCCCCGACAACCTGGACTTTGTGCAGGCGGCAGCAGTGCCGGAGGTGTTCCTCACGGCCTACGACGCGCTGTTCAACCACTGCGAGCTGTCGATGGGGGAGTCGGTGCTGGTGCACGCGGCGGGCAGCGGGGTTGGCACGGCGGCGGTGCAACTGGCCCACAGCGCCGGAGCCTATGTGTTCGGCACGGCGGGCAGCGAAGACAAGCTGCAAGGCGCGAAGGCACTGGGGATGGACGTAGGAATCAACTACCGGGAGGAGGACTTCAGCGCTGTGGTGCGGGAGCACACGAGGGGCGCGGGAGTGGCCGTGCTGCTGGACGTTATCGGCGCCGACTACTGGGAACGGAACCTGGCGTCGCTGGCGGTGCAGGGTCGCATGGTACTGGTCGGCATCATGAGCGGCGGCGTGGTGCAGGCCAACCTGGGCCCGCTGATGTTCAAGCGGCTGCGGGTGCACGGAACGGTGCTGCGGGCGCGGCCCTTAGAGGAAAAGATCGCACTGACGAACCAGGTCATCCGCCACGTGCTGCCGCTGATCGCCTCCGGTGCGATCAAGCCGGTGGTGGACAGGGTCTTCCCCCTGGCCGAGGCCGGCGAGGCCCATCGGTACATGGAGAGCAACGCCAACTTCGGCAAGATCATCCTGGCTGTCGATTAGCCGCAGGCGCGGGCATTGCCACCGTTCGCGACTTGGGCGGTACCGAAGGCACGAAAGGGATGAGCGGGCTGCTGGAGGACTGGCCTCGTCAAATTCCCGCAATTGCGCAACAGGACCGCCCTGCCAGGGGCGATCGAATCAGGGAGGGGGTGAGCTGGGACTTTCGATTCTCCGGCGCTTGCGGTTTTTCCTGCAGGATACTATTGGCTCGGGCCAGGTCGCTTTACACAGACGGTGTATTCTGGATTCCGGCCCCGTATTGAGTACGGGGTGACGTTCTTTCGCGGGGATGGCGGAGGGGGTCTGCGATAATCGAAAGACGCTGGGGCAGTGACAGTTCCCGCTTGCCAAGTCTTGAAGGGCCTCTTTAACATAATATCTGAATGCTATGCCAGAGCCGACGTGCCGGGGTCCTGGCAACCACCGGGCCGGGGTCGACAAGCGGAAGTGGCCGAAAATGGCCGCCAGTGGCCGGAAACAGAAATTTTCCCGTACGGAGCTTCGCACAATGAATGAGAATTACTACGAATAAAGACAGGATCTGCACAATGAATCTCACTTAAAACGAATTCATCATGCAAAACCAGCCACTAGCATCAACCTCCAATTCGCAATCATCAGATGGCAGATCCACCAGATACCCGGACCCGACGCGCTCCCTGGCCAAAACGCAATTCGGACAGGGACCAGGCTTTAGGGAAGGCCAGCAGAGGGCGGGAGTACGATAGGTTAACGCAAGGAGGACAACGACCCTCCAGCCGCAGGATCATGCCCGCCACTGCTGCCCAGCCACCAGCCTCTATGCTCCCGCCGAACCGTGCCACTCCACCCAACATGGACACTATCATTGCCACACGCATTGCAGTACGCCATAATGTAATGCCAAAGTTAAGTCTGCATTACATAGGAGCATCTCGAATGTACGAGTCCAGCATAACCGTGAAAGGTCAGACCACCCTGCCCAAGGCGGTCAGGGATTCATTGGCTATCAAGGCCGGGGACAAGGTCCGCTACGTGTTCTTGGAAGAGGGAGTCCTTATCATGCCAGTACGGTCCGCAAGCAGCCTGTTCGGCAGCCTGAATTACGACGGACCGGCAGTAACACTGGAAGACATGGAAGAAGGCATCGCAACGGGAGCCGCGGAGTCATGACGGCACTGGACACCAACGTGATTGTGCGCTACCTCGTAAAGGACAACGCCGAACAGGCGGAGGCCGCACGGCAACTGCTGGATGGCCTCACGCCAACTCAACCAGGCTTCATCTGCCGCGAGGTGATAATAGAAGTCGCATGGGTCCTGGAGCGAAGCTATCGTTTCCCAAGAACCCAGATTTCCGACGCACTGATGGAACTGACAGCTACGGACAATCTCGTCATCGAGGACGCCAACGAAGTCGCCGTTGCAGCCCACCGTTATCGCCAGGGAGGCGTCGGCTTTTCCGACCTGATGATCCTTCAGAAAACGCAACAGACGGGATACTCGCCGCTCTACACGTTTGACCAGAAGCTTGGCCGACTCCAGGGAGCAACACTGCTCATCCCCACAAGTGGCACATCCCCGTAGGCTGAACACAAACAGCCGCAGCTCGGCAGAATCAACAGGAATCCGCGCGAGTTCAAACGCAGTCTGCACAACGGATAGGAATTAAAAAGATACGTTGTGCAAAGCCCCGGTGCGGCACGACTGCAAGGACCGTAGGGATGGGGCCTGGGCTCCCCAATACGGTTGCCGTGCCCGAGGGGCCTGCTCCGGTAGCCAAGGAATACGGCAAACGGTAAAATTGCCGGGCAGGAAGTTGCCGGAGCCGAAGGCTTCCGGTTTCCCCAGTCCTTTCAAAACTCGCTAGGAGAGACCATGAAGATCGCCAGGTATGAGGCCCACCGGGCCATACACCACGGGGTTGTCGAGGGTGATAATGTTACCGCCATAGAAGGCAATCTATTCGGGGATTTCGCCCTAACGGACCATGTCCACAAGCTGTCGGACGTCAAACTGCTGGCCCCTGTGGAGCCCGGCAAGATTCTGGCGATGGGCCTGAACTACACCAGCCACATCGGTGACAGGCCGGCGCCGGAATACCCGATGATCTTCCATAAGACGCCCACCAGCGTCATCGGCCCCGGGGACACCATCATCCGTCCCAAGGAGGTCCAGCGGTTCGACGCCGAGGGGGAGATGGTGGTGGTGATCAAGGACACCTGCCGCTATGTCTCCAAGGAGGACGCTCTGAGCCACGTGCTGGGCTACACCTGCGGAAACGACGTGTCGGCGCGGGACTGGCAGCGGCAGGACCGCAACGACAACAACTCGGACTGGTGGCGCGCCAAGTCGGCAGACACGTTCTCGCCGATGGGGCCGTGGATCGAGACCGATGCCGACCCGGCGGACCAGTGGCTGCAGACCCGGGTAAACGGCAACGTGGAGCAGGACCAGAGCACCAAGGACCTGATCTTCGACGTGCCGACGATGATCGAGTTCATCACCCGGTACGTTACGTTGAATGCCGGCGACTGCATCTATACCGGAACGCCTGGCACCACCCAGAACATGTCGGACGGGGCGGTCTGCGAAATCGACATCAGCGGGATCGGCGTGCTGACCAACACGGTCAAACTGGAGGCCTAGCCGTCCGCGTCTTCGCTCCCTGGAAGAGGATGACTGTGGAAACTACATTGGGGGGCAGGAATGCCCCCCAATCCTTTCATCAGGGAATTCTCAAGGCCTTGCCGGTTACGACTTGACCACCCGCAGGGTGTAGGCCTCGCCGTCCATAATCTCGTCAATCACCGGCCCGAGGCTCCGGAAGTCGTCGGCTGCGGCAGAGATTATTCTTCCGGTCAACGCGCCGCTTTCTTCCGAAGCCAGCCAAACAGCCAGTTCGGCGCAGTCATCGATGGAGGCCCCTCCGCCGGAGGTAACCCGGACCCCGATCTCGTGGATGTAGGACGCCCCGGCCTGGGCGGCCTCCTCGGTCATCCTGTCCCACATGCTGGTGTGCACGGAACCGGGCCCCAGCGCATTGACGAGGATGTTCCTGTCCTGTAGTTCCTGGGCCAGCACCTCCGTCATGCGCACCACGGCGGCCTTGCTGGCGCAATAAGCGGACATGTTGCTCCAGGCGTTGGCCACGCCCGCTCCGGACAGGTTGATGATTTTTCCGCCACCCTGCTCCAGCATGATGGGAATAACGGCCCGGCAAGCGAGGAAGGTCCCGGTGAGGTTCACGTTGATGGTCTGCACCCAGTCCTCGATGTCGTTCTCCTGCAGCGGGCCGATGGGCCCGGAGATGCCGGCGTTGTTGACGAGGATGTCGATTCTTCCGAACCGCTCTACGGCCCTTTGGACCAGGCGCTGGGTGGCCATCTGGCTGGTGACGTCGGCACGAACGGCGATGGCCTCGCCACCCGGGGCGGTTATCTCAGCCTCGGCCCCGGCGAGCTCCTGTTCGTTGCGGGCGGCGAGCACCAGCCGTGCGCCCTCGCGGGCGTAGGCCAGCGCTATGGCCCTTCCGATGCCCCGCCCCGCGCCTGTAATAACCGCCACCTGGCCTTCCAGCTTCATAATGTTCTCTCCTCCCGTGGTTCCCTGATTAACGCCATGGATAGACCGGTGGTCCCGACCGGTGTTCCGGAGGCCACACTATCACTTTCCGTCCCTGCTGCCATTGGACCAGGAGTGCAGGCTTGGCGGTGGGACGGCCCGATACCGGATCGATGCGGAACCGGCCGTAGAAGGTGGTGAAGTCCTGGGATGCCGCCTCCTGTCTCAGGACGGTGTCGTCCAGGGTGCCGCAGGCCTCCAGGATGCGCCGGATTACGACTCCGACAGCGTAGGCCTGCGCCATGGGATAGTCAATGACCGGGTGTCCGGCCCTGCGCAGGGAGGTCTGCACCTGGTCCCGGGAGGGACCGTAGTCGATGGCGTAGCCCGCTGCGGGCTCCCACTGGCTGGGGCCGATGAAGTTCTCGGAAAGAGGTCCCAGCCGTTCCCGAAAGGCGTCCACGCCGGCGGCGACCACGGCCACCGCGCCGATGGCGGGGCCGCACTCGGCCAGGGCCTCCGCGATGGTGAGGTCGTCCTGGAACCGCCCGGCGACGACAAGCACGTCGGGGGCTGCATCGCGAACGGCCCGCACGAGGCAGGTGTAGTCTGCGGCATTCGCGTCGAACCGGAGGGAAAGCACGTTTCGAAAGCCATGGTCACCGGCGCTCCGCTCGACCCCGGAAGCCACGTCACTTGGGAATGCGCCGGCGGAAGCTCTGAGGACTGCCATTCTGTTTGCCTCCGGGTGCGCCTGCTTGATCACAGGAATCAGTCCGGCCAGGTACTCGTCGGCAGGGGTGAGAATGCCGACAACCCAGGGGTTTCCGTGCTCGTATATCTGGGGAGAGGCGCCGCCCTGGTTCCAGAGCAGGCGGCCGTGCTCCCACGCGACCTGGGCCGCGGCGTTGGACAACACGGCGGAGTAGGGCCCCACCAGCAGGTCGACGGAATCTTCAAGGATGAGCCGCCGCGTTACGGCTTCAACCCCGCTCCGGAGGCTCTGGTCGTCGTGCCAGACCAGTTGGATGCTACGCCGGGCACCTCCGATGGCGATCCCGCCGGCTTGATTGGTATCGTTCGCCCAGGTGCGGATGCCGGCCAACGTCTGGGCTCCCTGGAGGCTGAACTGGCCGGTGAGTGATACGGGAATGCCAATCTTGATGGTCAACAAACTTCAGGCGGAGCCTAGAATGATCGACCTGCCCACTCGCGGTCATTTCCAGGAATGGACGGGCATACTGGTGGTTCCGACGGAACGCGGGTTACACCCGTGAGCGGAAAAGGCCGAAGGAGCTGGTGTAGCCGTTGAGGAAGGTGGTGCCGTGAGAATCTGCGCGAGCCATTCGGGGTCCTGTCAGGAAATGGTCAGACGGTCAGCCGTCGTATCTGAAATCAGGGTCAAGGGCCAGACTACCGAGTTACCGTTTCCGTCCTCCAGACGGAAATTCATGGTCAGTGGCTGGGTTGTCTCCTCGATGCGGATTTTAGTTCTCCTTGCATTTTCGTGGTTGGACTGCAACTCCTCGATGAGCTGGCCAATGGTATTCTACGAGCTGATCATCTCGTCGGCCAAGTTATCTCCCCACCTGCACCACTAGCATTTCGTCCTCAAGGGCTCTCCCAATCCGCATCGCTTCGGCCGAAGACATATCCCACGCAGTTTCACCGCTCCTGAGAACTATTTTCTCACCAGAGCGATTAGTGCTTTCTGCCTTGGCACGCAATTCCGTCGCCACTTCTGAGGACTCAACCATTGTCATCGCCCATGAAGTGTCGCCAATTGTGAGAACAATTAGGGGCGTTACCTTAGGATCGGAGGGTTTGGTCGAAACCACTGTTATCGGTGTTCCGACTTCAGATGGAGTTGACATTCTATTTTCACCAAACCAGTCTCGAGTGATTCGCACGGCAAGAAAATTTGATCCGCTGCTTGATTATTTCTACACCCGTGAGCGGAAAAGGCCGAAGGAGCTGGTGTAGCCGTGCAGGAAAGTGGTGCCGCCAACCGGACCGATCTCGCCGTTGCAGAAGAATCCGCCCAAGGGGACCTGGCCCAGTTTCTCCTGGAAGATTTCGGTATCGTGGTTGGGGCGCCCGTACAGGTATTCTCCGCGACCAAGGCAGGAGAATAGCAAGGCCCCGGGCACCTCATTCTCGCGGTTGTCCGCCGCGTACCGTTCCAGCACGAGAGTCAGGTCCTGGGCCGAGGTTTCGGCATCGCGGAGGTGGAACTGGACGAGCTGACCTTCCTTGAGCATTTCACCGATGGCGAGGGAACCAGTGCGCTGGTCCATGCCGACCACGTTGCGGATCAGGAAATCGCCCTGCACCGGGTTGTCTAGAAATTCGTCCATCACCACACCCAGGAAAAGGGAGTGGCCCAACAGCTGCCGGTCGCGGTCGGAAAGGGTGCGGAATAGCTCCTGCAGCACGACCATGGGCGGCCTGCCGTCCAGCTCGCCAAGGATGTTGCGGTTGCTGGAGGTGATACGCATGGCTTCGCCGATGGGACGGCATCCCTGGGCTACGACGGTGTCCACCATGATGTTGCCGTGGAGCGCGAGGCCCACGGCGCCGGACCCGTGCACCGCTCCGTCGAGGAACAGGGCGTTGTCGCCTGGACGCTGGGCGCCGCTGGCAAGACCGCCGATCTTGGCAGCGCGGGGGTAGGCGAAGTCCAGGCCCATGATCAGGTTCTGCACCGGGAAGGAGAACGGGTCTGCAAGAAGAACGAACTGGGGGTCCTGGGACTCCGTGACGCCGAGGAGCTCCTGCCACTTGTCGGGTCCGGCGTCCAGGTCCGGCAGATTATCGCCCTCGAGGTGGAAGGTCTCCACGTCAACACCCGGCAGGGTAGCGGCGGTGACGGACAGGGCCGGGCGCTGCTCGACCTCGAGGCCGGCGCCGATGATGCCACCGCCGGAGCAGCCGAAGGTGTGCCCGGAGCCCAGCAGTTCGGCCAGGAGCGGTCCGACCCTGCCGTAGTCCGCCTGGTAGTGGGGGGACACGAAGGCGACGGCCAGCTGGGGCGCCTCGCCCAGCTGGTCCCGAAGGGAGGCGGCACAGGCAGCCAGAGCGGCCTCCATCGAGGATTCTTCAGATATGGCCGAGGCCCATTTCATCAGTCCACCTCCCATTTGCGCCCTTAAGGAATTGGCGCAAGTATAGCACTCCGGGTTTACGATCAACGTTGACGGCCGGATTGCAGGACTCTAGGATTGCCGGGACTACCGCGTAGCGTGGTCCGCAAGAGAGGACACTTCGAGGGGTTTTTATGCCAGACAGACAAATTTCCGAGGAGGACAGGGTGAGGGAACTGGCCCGCCTGGCCGGCATTCCTATTCCGGAGGAGGAAGTGGCGGAGGTGGCGAACCGGTTTGGCAGCTTGATGCTGGAGCTGGAGCGGCTCAACGATGTCGACCTGGCTGATGTGCAACCGGTGGCCGTATTCCCAGACGAGGGTTAGCTCAGGGCATCAGGGCTTCATCGGGGAGGTCGATTGATGGAAAACGATACCGCATTTCTGTCCGCCGCGTCCATCGCGAGGGCAGTCCGTTCCGGGGACCTGACGCCCACCGCCGCGGTGCAGGCTTACCTGGACCGCATCGACAGGCTGGACTCGCGGATCCGCGCCTACATCACGGTCACCAGGGAGGAGGCGCTGGACGAGGCTCGCCAGGTCGAACAGCTCTTGAGCAGGGGCCAAGATCCGGGGGCCCTGGCCGGCGTTCCGGTGGCCATAAAGGACCAGTTCTGGACGGAGGGCACACTGACAAGCAACGGCTCGCGGGTATACCGTGATTTCGTGCCAGCCGAGGACGCGACCATCGTGAGGCGCCTGAAGGCCGCCGGGGCAATCCTGCTGGGCAAGCTGAACCTGAGCGAACTGGCGATGGGAGGCACCCAGAATCCGCCGTGGGGCATACCAGCGAACCCATGGGACCTGGACCGCACTCCCGGCGAATCCAGCAGCGGTTCGGGAGTGGCCCTGTCGGCACACCTGTGCGCAGCCTCCATCGGGGAGGACACCGGGGGATCGGGACGTGGCCCTGCAGCTTACTGTGGTGTCGTGGGCTTGCGACCCACATTTACGCGGGTGAGCAGGCACGGGATGACCCATATGTGCTGGTTCATGGACGCGGCCGCTCCCATGACCAAGACCGTCGAGGACTGTGCCATCGTACTCGGCGCCATCGCAGGCTACGACGAGCGGGATCCCCACACGAGCCGACGCCCCGTACCCGACTACACGGCCGCGCTGGGGCAGGGAGTGGATGGCCTGCAGGTGGGTGTTATCGGCGAACTGAACCAGTCTCCCGACATGCACCCCGAGGTGCGCCAGGCCGTGGAGGCATCCCTGGAAACCCTGCGGGGGCTGGGCGCGGATGTCCGCGAGGTGTCCATCCCCCTGGCTGAGCTGGCCGGATCCATTTTCGTGGGCATCGCCGACACGGAGGGGGCTGGCGCAAGGGATGAAGTGTTGCGGACGCGTGCCCACGAGCTCGATCAGGCCAGCCGCACCAGGCTGCTCTCGGCGTCGCTGGTGCCGTTCAAGGTCTACAATCGTGCCGCCAAAGCAAGGGTCCTGTTGCGCAGACAGTTCATGGCGGCCCTGGACGAGGTGGACGTGCTAGTCTCGCCCACATCTCCGTTCCCCGCCCCACTGCATACCAGTCTGACGGCCCGGTTCGAGAGCGCAGAGGATGTGCGACGGCGGTTCTTCTTCCGCCGATCCTATACCGGATGCTACTCGCTGACCGCGCTCCCGGCCATATCAATCCCAGGCGGGTTCACGGGCGATGGGCTGCCCATCGGCCTGCAATTGGGCGCCCGACCCTTCGCCGAGGAGACGCTGTTCCGGGCGGCCAACGCCTATGAGCAGGCGACGGAGTGGCACACCCGCATTGCTCCGGCGGCCCTAGCCTGACCCGGTGAAACGATCGAAAGGAGCGGCAGGACTCGCGGGGGTATTAGCGGGGCCACCGCTGGCCACGGCTGTAGCAAGCGGGCCAAGCTGCCGGACCTGCCGGGTATGCCAGATTCCAGGCCCGGGCTACGAGACAGCGGTGCCGTGCCAGTGATCACCGGTCGCGTTTCACGGATCGTCGGAGGAGAGTCGCCGGGGCCACAGTATCGTTGAGCGCCGCGCCCGGCAAGGCGTTTAGTCCTTTCACCGGTCTTCAGTGTCGATCTTGATTCGCAAGTAAACCGGCGATTCGCCGGGATGGTAGAATGGGCTCGGCCTGCCCAGCGGGAGGCCGAAATACATCCACGAACCTCGAAACTGATTGCCGCTTGTATATGCTTTTGTTTCCCCATCGGCCAAAGTTCTTGAACCGGTTGTCGAACGGCCAGCATAGTCGGCCTTTTTCAATTCCTTTTCTTAAGGGGCGAAAGGCCCTGGATTCAGGGCCGCGAATCACGGCCATTGGAGGAGGCACCGGCCTACCCAGCCTGCTTCGGGGCATCAAACACTATTCGCATAACATAACAGCTATCGTGACCATGGCCGACGACGGCGGCAGTTCGGGCAGGCTTCGCAACGAGCTGGGAATTCAACCACCGGGGGACATTCGCAACTGCCTCGTTGCACTGGCGGATTCAGAGGCCGTGATGCAGAGGCTGATGGACTTTCGCTTTTCCTCCGACGGCCAACTGAACGGCCACAGTTTCGGCAACATGATGATCGCGGCCCTGGCCGACATTGGCGGGGACTTCTCCCACGCCGTGGAGATTGCGGGAGACCTGCTGGCAATCCGCGGCCGGGTGATACCCTCGACCACCACCGACGTAACGCTGGTTGCCAACACGGAGGCGGGGGAGACACTGATCGGGGAGTCCAGCGTCGCCGGAGCGTCGGGACGGATAACGTCCCTTTCCCTGTGCCCCCCCAATCCTGAGCCTCACCCCGAGGCTGTCGCGGCACTTCTGGGGGCGGACCTGATCGTCATCGGTCCCGGAAGCCTGTACACCAGTATCGTCCCGAACCTCCTGATCCCTGAAATAGCCGAGGCGGTCGGGCAGTCGAGGGCGCTGAGGATCTATGTCTGCAACGTGGCCGAAGAGCCGAGGCAGACAGTGGACTATTCGGTCCAGGACCATCTGGACGTGGTAAGGCGCTATACGGGACCGGGTTCCGTTCATGCCGTGATTGCCAACAGCAGGATTCCCAGCGGATCGACGCCGGCGGGCCTAGACTTCATATGCCCTGGGGAACGATGGCAAGACGATGCGGCCCTGATCGAGGCCGACGTGATCGATCTCGGCTCCACGGCGCGGCACAGCCCGGAGAAGCTGGCCGTTGCGGTGGCGGACACCTACCGGCGCCACCGGGGGAAGAGGCGCCGACTGCCCCGCGCAGGCACCGTTCCGGCCAGCGGCGCGCTGGATGAACGAGGCCTCCAGTCTCAGCCGCTCTGCGGGGACTAGCCACATACGCCAGTGGCCCGTGGCAATGCCTCTCCAGCCATTGCGAGGCAGTGTTCAGGGTAGCCGCGCCTTCGTGCCAGTCGCCGGGGTTAAGACTATAATTGAAGGAAACCTATCCGCCGGAGAAAGCCGGTATGCAGCAGAGTGAACCGGGAAAGCGCGCCGAGGAACTGCGCGGCGAACTCAACTTTCACAACTACCGGTACTACGTGCTGAGCGATCCGGTAATTGGGGACGGGCAATACGACCTCTTGATTAGGGAACTGAGGGAGATCGAGGCGGAGCATCCGGATTTGCTGACCCCTGATTCCCCGACCCAGCGCGTTGGTGGCGAACCCTCTCCGGCATTTACCGAGGTGGAACACGCCAGGCCGATGCTGAGCCTAGGCAACGCGTTTGATTTCGAGGAACTCACGGCATGGCACAGGAGGGTAACCGGGCTGCTGGACGGCGAGGCCTTTGACATGGTCTGTGAACTCAAGATCGACGGCCTGGCGGTCAGCCTGACTTACGAGAACGGAGTCCTGGTCCAGGGGGCCACTCGAGGCAACGGAAGTACCGGCGAGGACGTGACCCGGAACCTGCGCACCATCCGCACCATTCCCATCCGGCTGCGTGATGGAGCTCCGGAGAACCTGGAGGTTCGCGGCGAGGTGTACCTGCCCGTCGAGGAGTTCAGACGCCTGAACGAGGCCCGCGCCGAGCTGGGAGAGCCGCTGTATGCCAATCCCCGGAACACCGGCGCCGGCACCATCCGTCAGCTTGACCCCAAGGTTACGGCGGCCCGCAACATGCAGATCTGGGTGTACGCCCTGGGTGATCCCCAGGCTGCGGAGGTACCGGGCAACCACTGGGACGCGCTGAGTTGGCTGGAGGACCTGGGGTTTCGCATCAACCCGGAGAACAGGCTGTGCCAGTCGCTGGAGGAGGTGCTGGACTACTACCAGTCCTGGCTGGAGCGAAGACACGATCTGCCCTACGAAGCGGACGGCGTGGTGGTGAAGGTGGCCCCCCTGGAACTGCAGGAACGCCTGGGCGTGGTGGGCCGGGAACCCCGCTGGGCGATAGCCTACAAGTTCCCGGCGGAACAGGCGATGACCAGGCTGCTGCACATCGGTATCAACGTGGGACGGACCGGCAGTCTCAATCCTTACGCGGTGCTTGAACCGGTGGTGGTCAGCGGCGCCACCGTGCAGCACGCCTCCCTCCACAACGAGGAGGACATTCATCGCAAGGATATTCGCGTCGGAGACACCGTGATCGTGGAACGGGCGGGCGACGTCATTCCGCAGGTTGTGGCTCCGGTGCCGGCACAGCGCACTGGCGGCGAGCGGGTTTTCCGGATGCCTGAAAAGTGTCCCGAGTGCGAGACACCGGTGGTCAAAAACGAAGACGACGCCATGCACCGTTGTCCCAACTCGTCCTGCCCGGCCCAGTTCCTCGAACTGCTGAAGCACTTTGTAGGGAAAAGCGCTGCCGACATAGACGGACTGGGAGAGAGGTGGTGCGGCATCCTGATAGAGCAGGGCATGGTATCCGACGTTTCAGACCTGTACCGACTGGAGAAGGACAGGCTCCTCGAACTGGACCGCATGGGGGACAAGCTGGCCTCGAGGATCATGAGCAATATTGAGGCCAGCAAGAGACGTCCCCTGCCCCGGCTACTCTTCGCGCTGGGCATCACCCACGTGGGCTCCGAGGTTGCGGAACTCCTCTCGCAGAACTACGTTGGCCTGAAGGACCTTTCGAGGGCGACCGATGATGACCTGACTGAAATCGACGGCATAGGGCCAAAGATCGCGGAGAGCATAGTCGCCTGGTTCCAGGCCCCGGCCAATCAGCGGGTGATCGAAAAGCTGGAATCGGCAGGCGTGAAGCTGGAGCAGGACGAGCTGCCCGTCGCGGCGCCGATGGACGCGGAGTCGTCGCCCTTTGCCGGCCTGAACTTCGTGGTCACGGGCACGCTGGCCGCATTCCCCCGCAGCGAGGCCGAGGCGCGGATAGTCAGCCTGGGGGGGAAGGTGGCGTCCTCGGTTACCAGGAAGACCAGCTACGTAGTCGTGGGGGAATCACCCGGTTCCAAGGCGGCAAAGGCCGCGCAGCTGGGAACGAACATACTGGACGAGGAGGCGTTCCTGGCCCTGCTGGAATCGCCCACGGCAGAATTGTGAGTCCTGCAGCCATTTCTCTTGACTGAAACAAGCATCATCGTCGGGCTGGGCAATCCCGGCCCCAAGTTTGCCGACACCCGGCACAACGTCGGATGGCGGGTGGTGGACCTGGTGGCCGGTCAGCTGAAGATTCCCCTGAACGAGAGGCGTCCCAAGGCGGTGCTGGGCACGGGTTACTTCGCGGGCCGGCGGGTGGTGCTCGCCAAGCCGCGCACCTTCATGAACAACAGCGGCGAGGCGGTGGAGTACCTGCTGGCCCGGTTCGGGGGAGGGGGCGGAAACCTGCTGGTAATCTACGACGAAATGGCGCTGCTGCCCGGCAGAATCCGATTGCGCGCCGCCGGGGGCGACGCGGGCCACAACGGGATCCGCTCGATAATCCAGGCCGTGCGGGGCACAGGTTTCCCCCGGCTGCGCATCGGCATCGGCGCGCCTCCGCCGGGACAGGTGCCCCGGGACTACGTCCTGAGCAGATTCGACGCAGGGGAAGGCGAGCTCATCGGAGGGGCGGTCGAGAGAGCGGCGGCGGCCGTCAGGTGCCTGCTGGAAGAAAATATTGACGCGGCCATGAACCGGTTCAACCAGGACCCGGCGGCCCAGGAACAGTCCAAGGACGGTGGAGTCCCGAAAGATTGACTGCGCAGGGCGGCAGGCAAAGTCGACGGCGCTACATTGCAACCAATGGCATGAGTGATGCGGCCGCCGCGACTGTGGAAAGGGCCAGTACGGCAGGCAGGCAGCCGAGCCGGCCTCGTCGAGGTCCTCCGCCCCCGCCCTTTCTGCCTTCGCCGGGGTTTCCCCTCCGCCGGTTCCTTCGCTGGGTGCACTCAACGCAGGTGCAGGCGGGTGGGTGAGAGCCCCGGAGCCGGTTGACGTCGTAAGACATTTCGCAGTCTCGCGTGAATACGGACGGTAGCTACGTCCGTACTATTCACTATAATCATGCCAGAGAAGGGCTGTATTGTCGCTCCTTCGTCGAAAGAATGCTCCGGTTGGGCGTCCCCTGATTGCAGGGATGCCGGGCAGGGCATTGGTCGCGCCCCTGTTGCTGCTGACGACGCTGGCTGCCCTGACGGGATGTACCGAAAGTGCGCCTGGAATCACCCTGTTCCCGACCCGTGAGCCGATGCCGACGTTCGCGCCCGCCCGGCCCACCGTGGTTCCTACCGCTGCTCCCTCACCAACGCCAACGCAGCCGCGGGAGACGCCGCGCCCGGCGCAGGCAACACCCGATTCCGGGCAGCAGAATTCGGGGGTGGCGGACGGGTTCCCGATTCCTCCTGACCGAGACCTTTTCCGTCTGGCAAGGGAGCTGGTGCCGGGGGTCGGCGCAGTCAACCCGGTTGTTCGCGGACCGGCTCCCGCGTTGGAGGAGGGCCACCGGGAGACCTTTCGGCTGGTGGACCTGGAATCTCTGGAACAATACGATAGTGATTTCGAGCTGCGACTCGTTTCACCCAACGCCTACTGGTTTGTGGAGGAGGGCGTTGACGTTCTGCAGTCGGACCTGGAGCACTCCGCAGATGAGTTCGAAGAGGTGATATACCCGAGGTTGACGGCGGTATTCGGCACGGAATGGAAGCCGGGAGTGGACGGCGACCCGCACCTGCATATCATCAATGCCAACCTCCGGGGCGTGGGCGGATATTTCAACTCCTCCGACGAATACCCCAGCGAGGTCCAGCCTATCAGCAACGAGCACGAGGCCATTTACATAAACGTAAGGTACCTGCCCATCGGGTCAGACTCATATGCGAGGGTACTGGCCCACGAGCTCCAGCATGCCGTGCACTGGAACCACGACCGCACCGAGGAGACGTGGGTGAACGAGGGCCTGTCGGAACTGGCGGTTACCGTGGCCGGGTATGAGGAATCGAGCATCCAGGCCTTCCGCGTCGCAGGACCAACCTCCCTGACGACCTGGCCGGCCGGAGACTTTGGGAGGGCACCCAACTACGGCTCGGCGTCTCTATTCATGCACTATCTTACTGCCCACTACGGCGGACGAGACGACCTTCTTGCCCTGGTAGCCGAGCCGGCGGACGGAATTCCTGGTCTAAACGCTTACCTGCGGGGCAGTGGGTTTGACGTAAGGTTCCAGGACGTTTTCCGGGACTGGGCTATCGCTAACCTGCTTGACGAGGAGGCCGGGCCTTACGGGTATCCCGACCTGGAGTTCAGGGTGCCCGTATACGGTAACCTGCGGGCTGGTGACGAGTTGACTGTAACGACGCCCCAGTACGCCAACGAATACGTCCGGCTGGAGCAGGCGGATGGGCCGGTCAGCCTGCAATTCGATGGCGCAGGAACCGTTCCTCTGCTGCCCGAGGATGTGGGCGACGGGTGCTGGTGGAGCAACAAGGGAGACGTCATCGATAGCACCCTCACCTCGGCGGTCGACCTTCGGGAGGTCCAGGAGGCGACACTGGACTTCGAAATCTGGTTTTCCATTGAGGAGGACTGGGACTTCGCCTATCTGGAGATCTCGGGGGACGGCGGAGATACCTGGTCCATCCTGGAGACACCTCTGACCAGCAGCGAGGACCCGCTGGACGTCGCGTTCGGTCCCGGCTACACCGGGGCCAGCGAGGGATGGCAGTCCGAATCGGTGTCGCTGCTGCCCTGGGCGGGCAGCCGGGTCCTTGTACGATTTCAGTACGTTACCGACGCGGCAATCCACGACCATGGCCTGTGCTTGCGCAACCTGCACCTTTTGTCGGGCGACGCCACTTTGACGACTGACTGGACGTCCAGCGGCTTCGTATGGACCGGCAACCTGGTCCGGCAGTCCTACATCGTACAGCTGGTATACGAGGGCAAGGACTTCGGGGACAACCGGGTGGAGGAGGTGACCCTGGACTCTGCCAACCGGGGCCGGATAGTCATAGAAGCTGACCCCCGGGTTCGCCGGACCATTGCCGTCATTCAGCCCATGGCACCGGCCACGCGGATGAAGGCGACCTACAGGCTCAGCCTGGAGTCTGTCGAGTAGACTGTTCCAAGAGGAACTGGAGGCCGATCATGACTTTCGGTCTATGTGTGCTTGGATGTGGGGCGTTCGCCCGCACTTTCGCCACTGCCATACAGCGGGAACGGAGCGAAATCGACCTTTACTTTGCCAGCCGTGATGTTGGCCGGGCTGCCAGGTTCGCCCGTGAATTTGGCGGCGCGGGCAGTTTCGGCTCTTACGCCGGTGCAGTTGAGGATGAGAGAGTGGACGGTGTCTACATCTGCACGCCGCACCATCTGCACCTGGACCACGCGACTATGGCCGCTTCGTTGGGCAAGCACATCCTGCTGGAGAAACCGCTGGCCCGCACGGCGGAAGAGGCCGGGGCAATCGTCTCCACCGCCGCGAAGAACGGCGTTACCCTCATGGTTGCTGAAAACTACCGGTTCATGCCTCCGGTCAAGGCGGCAAAGGAGATGATAGACGCAGGCGAGGTGGGCTCGCTGAGGCTGGTCCTGTTGCAGGAGGACTTTCCCTTCCGTCCCGCTGGGTGGAGGAATAATGAGGAACTGAACGGGGGCGGCGTGCTGATCGACGGTGGCATCCACAAGGCCAGCCTGCTGGCTTACCTGGCCGGTGATCCCTCGGAAGTATACGCCGCCCAGGTGCCTCCCGCCCAGGCGGGACTGGCCGCGGAGGACGGAGTTGTTGCGGTGATGCGCTACGCCAGCGGGCCAGTGGGAGTGATCAATCATTCGTGGAGCGCTGGGCCGCATCATAATCGTCCCTGGGTGACGGTCTCCGGCTCCAGTGCCAGCATTTCATTCGAGCTGGGAGGCGACTGGATCGACACCATCGATGGCTCCGGCCGCCTGAGGCGGGCCCTAAACGACAATGACCGGGGCGGCCTGGCCGGAATGGTCAGAGAGTTCGTCAACAGCGTTCGGGAGGGGAGGCGTCCGGCGATGACCGGCGAGGAGGGGGCACGGGACGTGGCGTTGGTGCAGGCCTGCTACCAGTCGATGCGCAGCGGCACGCCGGTCCGTTTCTCTTGAGGGCCATGCGGACCCCCGGTGGGTCCCGAGAAACTGCAAGGGGCGGGTTTCAAACCCGCCCCTTCAAGTAAGCCCCATGGGTTGGCGGCAGACTTGCACGCCCGGGAAAGCCGCTGGCCGGTCAGGCGGTGGCAGCAGCTCCCACGGTTTCCATGATCAGCCTGGTCACCGTGTAGGGGTCGCAGTTGGCGTTGGGCCGGCGGTCTTCAATGTACCCCTGCTGGTCCCTGGCGACCTGCCACGGAATCCGGACCGAGGCGCCCCGGTCGGAAACGCCGTACCGGAACTCGCGGTAGGAGCAGGTCTCGTGCAGGCCGGTGAGCCGCTCCTCGATGCGGTGGCCGTAGTTGGCGATGTGCAGGTCGTGGCGTCCCTTGAGGGCCTCGGCGGCCGCGACGCAGGCGTCGTAGTTCTCCCGCATCCGGTTGGTGGAGAAGTTGGTGTGGGCCCCGGCGCCGTTCCAGTCGCCCTTCACCGGCTTGGGGTCGAGGGTGGCGCTGATGCCGCGGCGTCCGTCGACGTTCTGCACGTCCTCGCCGATGCGATAGAGGAGCCATCGGGCCAGCCACAGGTGGTCGGCCACTGCGGGTGCGCCGATGGGGCCGATCTGGAACTCCCACTGCGCCGGCATGACCTCGCCGTTGATGCCGGAGATCGCCAGACCGGCGTGCAGGCAGGCGTCCATGTGCTGCTCAACCACCGGCCTGCCGTAAACCTCATCGGACCCCACGCCGCAGTAGTATCCACCCTGGGGTGCAGGAAAGCCGTTGTCCGGCCAGCCCAGGGGCTTTATGCCGTCAAAGAATGTATATTCCTGCTCGATTCCGAACCAGAAATCCAGATCGCCGTATTTCTCGGCAGCTGCGGCGCATCCGGCTCGTGTATTGGACGGGTGGGGGGACATGTCCGTGAGCAGGACTTCGCACATCACCAGCTTGTTGTCGCCGCCCCGCACCGGGTCGGGCACCATCAGGACCGGGTTGAGCACGCAGTCCGAGTTCTCGCCGGGGGCCTGGTTGGTGCTGGAGCCGTCGAAGCCCCAAACAGGGGGATATTCCCCGTCGGGAACAATCTTGCCCTTGGACCTCATCTTTGCAGTGGGCTGTTGCCCGTCAATCCAGATGTATTCCGCCTTGTAGCTCATGCCTTATCCTCGCCGTGAAGACTTTCCCTCGGATTATAACGGAACTTCGCCGGTGTTTTGGAGTGCTTCGCAAATAACGACGTCGTGGCGAATTAGGTAGTGTCACCAAGAGTCAACGGAGGTTTCCGGATACCAGCTTTCGCCGGAATTACGGTTTTGTTACTACCAAACCACCTAAACTGGAAGGCTATCGAAAATATCCGGCACCCTGGCCAATGATACCTGGTACCCGGAAAATGCTCGCCCCGCGCTATCGGTGGACGAGGAACTGCTGAATGCATTTGGAGCCTGGTCCTATCTGCGGCCGGTCTGATCATCGCTTACTTGTTGCGGAGTAATTTCTTGGGGAGAATGACCCAGAGAGTGAACAGTCCTACGAATGCTACTGCTGCTACCGCGGCGACCATCGGATGTTCCTCCTGAATGGTGGTAAAGCCAGTATCGGCGCAGGTTGTTTCAATGTGTTTACACGGATGTTAAATGTCTGTTACAGGGCCAGAAGGTCCGAATATGCCCTGCAACACATTCACCCCGCACACTTGCCAGTGCGGGGTGACTCATTGGCGATAACTTGGCGCCGTCCTCAAAAGGCGGGCCGTCCGTCTACCTGCCGTTACTTGCGGAGAAGCTTCCTGGGGAGAACCACCCAGAGGGCGAAAAGTCCAGCGAAAACTCCGGCAGCGGCTAGGGCGATCATCAGTGGTCTCCTCCAGTTCGTAATGAGTTCAGTATCGCTCCAGGTTGTTACACGGTTTTTGCGGCTTTGTTAAATGTTTGTTAATTTCGGACCCGCCCTGCCTGCATCTCGTCCGCAAAAGAAGGGCCCCGAGCTAAGGCGTGCTACGGGGCGCTGGTGCGATTCTTTTCCGGGACAGTGGTCAATCGATGACCGCTGCGGTCAGGGGGCTACTTGTTCTTCAGGAATTTGCGGGGCAGGACCACCCAGAGGACGAACAATCCGACGAACGCCCCTGCAGCGATTATGGCTATCATTTCCGGAGTTCCCTCCCGAGGGGGATTAAGGCAGAGTATCATATTTGGCCGCGGAGGGAGTCCGCCCCATGTTACAAGTTTGTTACGCTGAACGCGACGGTAAGGCGCTTTGCCCCCAGGGCCTATCGATTATCCAGTGCTTGCGGTTTTTCCTGCAGGATACGAATGGCTCGGTCCAGGTCTCTATGCCAGAGGGTCATTCCGGATTGCGGCCCCGTATCAAGTACGGGGTGACGTTCTTGCGCGGGAATTGGCTATGGCCCTGTGGGCCACGAATGGGGATGAAAACCTTGTTGGTTGCACCAGGGCAACCACAAGGGTTGCCCCTACATTGCGAGGGCTATTTTCATAGGGATGACGCGAAGGGGCGGGGATAGGCGCACGCCCTTCGACAGGCTCAGGAGTGCGCCCCTACAGGGATGCTGTTCAACAGTCTCGAGTTCCTATCTTCATAACAATGACAGAGGTGGCCGGAGCTTGCGATAATCGAATGACGATGGGCCTTGCCCGCAGGGTGAAAACGAGACTGATCTGAAATGAGAAACGGGCCGGGTACTAGACCCGGCCCATTCCATTGGTAGCGCCGCAGCGTGACAAGCGAGGCTGCTTTAGTAGTCGTAGGCCGGCAGGTCGTGTTCTGCCAGGTCCATGCCCTGTTCCTCCTCCTGACGAGATGCGCGAACTCCCATGGTGTACTTCAGCAAGAGGAACATGGCGAAGCCGGTTACCAGGGCCCAGCTCAACACCACGCCAATGCTGATGAGCTGGGAAACGATTTGCAGGCCATTGCCGCCCACCAAACCGATTACGTCCTGGTTGACCGGGCTTTCGCTGGCGAAGATGCCCACCGCAAGCAGGCCCCAGAGACCGCAGGTGCCATGTACCGATATGGCGCTGACGGGATCATCGATCTTGAGTATGTTCTCGATGACCCACACGGAGCCCATCATTATGGGGGCAGCGATGGCGCCTATGACTACCGCCCACCAGGGGTCAACGTAGGCCACCGGTGCAGTGATACCCACCAGGCCGGCCAAAGCGCCATTACAGGCCATGAGGATGTCGGTGCGACCTGTTCGCACCAACTGGATGTACAGCGCGACAACAGAGCCCGTGGCTCCGGCCAGCAGGGTGTTGACTGCGTTGAGCCCGATGGATCCCCCGCCACTGATATTGAATCCAAACCAGCCGAAGAAAAGGATGAAGGTGCCGACAATCACAAAGGGTACGCTGTGGCCCGGCAACTGGTTGGGAGTGCCGTCGGCGTTGAATTTTCCGATGCGGGCGCCGACAACGGCAGCTCCGGCCAAGGCGATGAATCCGCCCATCGCATGCACAACGCCGGAACCGGCATAGTCAATCGCGGACGGCAAACCGATTTTGTCCAGATACGCCACTCCCGCAGCGTCAGCACCACCCAGCCAGCCGCCGCCCCAGACCCAGTGGCCGTAGAGCGGGTAGATCACGGCACAGATGATAAAGCTGTAGGCCAGGTAGGCCTGGGTCTTGGTACGCTCGGCCACGGCGCCAGCTACAATGGTAGCGGCGGTGGCAGCGAATACCATCTGGAACATCCAGCTAATGAACTGACTCGGGTCGTCGACTGCTCGTGTCAAGAAGAACAGCGTGCCAACGACTTTGCCGTCGTCGTCGAGCACATTGCCGGAACCGGCGATGCCGACTGCCGTAGCTCCCATCATTATGGCGAAGCCGAAGGCCCAGAAGGACAACGACGCCATGGCGAAGTCCATGAAGCTCTTGGTCATGTAGTTGGTGACGTTCTTGGAGCGAATCAGACCCGCACCAAGAAAGGCGAATCCGGCCTGCATGAAGAAGACCAGAAACGCCGCTATCATGGTGGTCAGGTTGCTGATGTCGTTGGCATTGGTTTCCACGGGATCGGCGTCCTGGGCAAATGCCAAGTTATAGCCGACCACCAACGCAGCGGCGAACAATCCCGCGACGACGTAGGGTAATCCTCGACGCAGGACCGCCGCGTGTCTGGAACAGGGGGCCGTCTGAGCCAGCATCTCCTCACTCCTCAAGCCCGATAATGGGCTACCTTGATTATTACAGTCCTGAATGTAGTGCTGCCTTGTTACCACTCCGTTTCGGATTTGTTACACCTACATTTCAGTTATGTTAACGAATCGTTACAACTTTACCCCATATGGGGCGATACATCAATTATGTTAAGAACTCTTTTTCGTGATTATATCTGGTGCGTCAGGACCGTTTCTTCACAAAGCAACAGGAGCAGGCAAAACACCTGCTCCTGACTTATTCCGTCCCTCAACTCGACCCTTCAACTTGACGTGGAATGGTCGATTCGGGATTCCGTCACCTCTCGATGGGCGCTCCCACTATGCTGCCCCACTCGGTCCAGGAACCGTCGTAGTTGCGGACGTTTTCCATCCCCAGCAACTGGGTCAGCACGAACCAAGTGTGAGAGGAACGTTCGCCAATGCGGCAGTAGGCGATGGTCTCGCGGCTGCCATCGATCCCCTGACCGCCGTAAAGGGCCCGGAGTTCATCGGCCGTCTTGAACGTGCCGTCCTCGGCGACCGCCTGGGCCCAGGGGATGTTGGCCGCGCCGGGGATGTGCCCGCCCCGCTGCGAGCCCTCCTGGGGCAGGTTGGCGGGGGCAAGCAATTCGCCGCTGAACTCTGCGGGGGAGCGGACGTCGACCATGGACGCGCTCCCGGCGTTCACCAGGGACAGCACCTGATCGCGGTATGCCCTTATGCTTTGGTCGCCCTCCGATGCAGCATACGAAGTGGCGGGGTAACTGGGCACCTCGGTGGTCAGTGGCCGTCCATCCGCCTCCCACTTGGCCCGGCCTCCGTTCATAATACGCACGTCCCGGTGTCCGTAGTATTTGAGCTGCCAAAATGCCCATGCCGCGAACCAGTTGTTGTTGTCCCCGTACAGAATTACGGTCGTTTCGTTGCTGATCCCGGAACTTCCCAGCAGCTCCTCGATTTCTCCTTTTGAAGCCAGGTCTCTTCGTACCGGCTGCTGCAGCTGGGATTGCCAGTTCCAGCCTACTGCCCCCGCGATATGGCCCTGTTCGTACGCCGAGGTGTCGACATCAACCTCGACGAGCCTTACGTTTGCGTCACCGCCGTGGGCGGCTACCCACTCGGTGCTGACCAGTGACTCAGGGTGCGCGTATTCCGTCATTCTTGGCCCCCTTGTTATTAGATGTCCATTTGGAAACTAACAGAAAAGTTGGAACTACCAACCCTTTGCGCGAAAGCATTGTATCTCAATCCTCCGGACCGCCAATAGTCTCTTTGTATCCTGGACAGCGTTGGGAATCAGGAGATGTAACCAAGAGACAACGGAGGATTCTGGATTTGGGCCCCGTATCAAGTACGGGGTGACGTTCTTTCGCCGGGGTGACGGAGTGGGGCCGGAATTGGGTATGGCCCTGTGGGTCACGAATGGGGATGAAAACGAGCCTTATTTCACGGCAATGACGGGAGGGGATGGGTACGGGCGAGATGGTCCCTTGGGCTGGTTTTTCTGGGCCCCGGCTTTCGCCGGGGTGACGAGGGGGCTAACTGGACTGCGTGTAGGTGGCTCCGTTTGGGGTGCTTTCGCCGGGGAGTCTGACCCTCCTCGAGAGGGAGGAAAGGCTTTTGCGGCTATTGCCATAATAATGTTGGCTTGGTTGCTGCCAAACGACCTTAAACAAAACGCTATCCATGCTGTGAGGAGTCATTCCGGGGGCCTGAGCCAGGGAAACAGGGGTCAGATGCAGCATGCAAAAGGGGAGAGTCCTCCCCCAGGGCAATCGCGTCTTAAATGTCGTGAGGCTCATTAATCTGTCATTCCCGCGAAAGCGGGAATACATCCAGCCTTGCAGCCGGAATGGCACCACTTCCCTTAACGCCCTAGATTCCAGCTTTCGCGGAAATGACGGGATGGGGGCGGGAATGACGGTCGTGGGCAAATCTGTATCAATTAAGACGCGATTGCCCTGATTCCTCCCTTGGAAATTTTGCAATTTCAAGGCGGCTTGGATAAGATTAAGGGCAAACGGAAATGCTGGTTGCCGGCAACCCTAGGCCGGCCGGCAGGATGACAGTATGGGAAACAACCGGTGGCTCCGAAACAGCTTTGTTTACCTGATGATCATCATAGGCGTGATAGTCATCTTCTATACCCTGTTGCCCTTTGGCGGCAGTAGCGAGGAGCCGGTCAGCAAGGTCATAACGATGGCCAAGAACAATCAGTTGGACAGGATTGAGGTCAACGGCGACAAGCTCACCGTTTATCCCAATGCCGGAGAACAGTTCGAAAGCAAGTTGGAAAAGGGGGACAGCATCACGTCTCTGCTCCTGGAAAGTGGAGTGGAGATCGGGGAGCCCGGGGTGGAGATTTACCCCAAGGGATCCAGCGGGTTGTCCAGCTTCTTCGGGCTTCTGCTGAATTTCCTCCCGCTCATCTTCTTTGGTGGGTTGATCCTATTCATGATGAGGCAGGCCCAGGGCAGCAACAACCAGACGCTGAGCTTTGGCCGAAGCCGTGCCCGCATGATGCCCTTCAACCGTCCGACGGTGACCTTCGCCGACGTGGCGGGAGTGGAAGAAGCCAAGGTGGAGCTGCAGGAAATCGTGGAGTTCCTGAAATTCCCCGAGCGGTTCCTTTCCCTGGGAGCTCGTATTCCCAAGGGAGTGTTGCTGGTGGGGCCTCCGGGTACCGGCAAGACCCTTTTGGCCCGGGCGGTTGCCGGTGAGGCCGGGGTGCCTTTCTTCCACATCAGCGGTTCCGAGTTCGTGGAAATGTTCGTCGGCGTCGGAGCGGCACGGGTGCGGGATCTCTTCGAGCAGGCCAAGCGCAATTCACCGTGCATAGTCTTCGTGGACGAAATAGACGCCGTGGGCCGTCATCGCGGCGCGGGACTGGGGGGAGGCCACGACGAGCGTGAGCAGACGCTGAACCAGATCCTGGTGGAAATGGATGGGTTCGAGACCAACACCAACATCATCGTGGTGGCGGCCACGAACCGCCCGGACATCCTGGACCCGGCGCTGCTGCGGCCCGGACGGTTCGACCGGAGAGTCACGCTTGATCTGCCCGACCTGGAGGGACGTAAGGCCATCCTGCGGGTCCATGCTTCGGGCAAGCCGCTGGCGCCCGAGGTGACGCTGGACACCGTGGCCAAGGAGACGCCCGGCTTCAGCGGGGCCGACCTCTCCAACCTGGTCAACGAGGCCGCAATCCTGGCGGCCCGGCAGAACAAGAAATCGATCTTCATGTCCGAGTTCGAGGAGGCGGTAGACCGGATAATCGCCGGCCCTGAGCGGAAGAGCAGGTTGATCAGCCGCCGGGAAAAGGAGATGACGGCCTACCATGAGGCGGGTCATGCCCTGGTTGCGTGGGCGCTGCCCCATGCCGACCGGGTGCACAAGATATCCATCGTTTCCCGGGGATCCATGGGCGGGCATACCTCCCTGTTACCCGAGGAGGACCGCTATCTCTGGACCAAGAACCAGTTCAGCGACATGATGTCGGTCACCATGGGTGGCCGGGTTGCCGAGGAGCACATATTCGACGAGGTCACCACGGGCGCGAGCAATGACATCGAACGCGCAACCAAGATAGCGCTCGGTATGATCAAGCGGTATGGCATGAGCAAGGCACTGGGGCCCAGGACCTTCGGAAAGCGGGAGGAAATGATCTTCCTCGGCCGAGAGATCAGTGAGGAAAGGGATTATGGCGACCGGGTCGCCGAGGAGATTGATGAGGAAGTAAAGTCCCTCATCAACCGGGCCTATGAGCAGGCCAACGAAATTCTGGTCACCCACAAGCCAAAACTGGTCCGCCTGGCCGAGTATCTCATCGAGCATGAAACGGTATCCGGCGAGGCGCTGAACCACCTGTTCAACGAGGGGGACCCGGGTACAGAACTGGAGGGAGTTCCCGCGACCCCGCCGGACCCCTCACCCTACCCCACTCCGCGTCCGCAACCGACCGTCCAACCGAGGCCGGCGCCCACGCTTTCCTCTACCAGCGAACAGGACGCGGGAGGAGAGGAATTGCGCCGCTGATCCGGGCCCGGCAATCACGGGCAGGCAAAGCGGACTCCGTAAAGATCCCAGGGCGGGCGATATTGCCCGCCCTGTCTCGTGTGGCCCTGGGGCTGTCGACTAGGAGGGCGTGTGACAATTGGGGTTTCTCACCCTCGTTTTAACACGCCCCTCCAGACTTGGGGGCCCACCTTCCGGCCTTCGCCGGAATTGCCTTTGGCCCTGTGGGATGCGTAAGGGGATGAAAACGAGGCCTTTTCGTAGCAATGACGGGGGGGAGCGGGTACGGGGGAGATTGTCTCTTGGGCTGGTTTTTCTGGGCCCCGGCTTTCGCCGGGGTGACGGGGGCTAACGGGACTGGGTTTAGGTGGCTCCGCTTGGAGTGGCTTTCGCCGGGGTGACGGGGCTAACCTTCCTCCCTCAAGGGGGAGGGAATTGCTTTTGCGGCTATTCTCATAACAATGACGGGCTGGTGTTTATGGTGGGTTTCGAGACAGTTTCTCAGCCGTGGAGTCAGGCCCCGGTTTCCTCCTCCGGTGGGGCTGGCAGCTGGCGGTAATAGAGACCCCACTCTCGCATCAGTTCCTCGACGGCGGGGCTTTTGAGCGCCGTCAACTGGCGAAAAAATCCTGCCAGCGCGTGGGCCGGCAGGAACTCGGGCGAGCATACCCAGCTTCGCTCCGCGGGCACCACATATATCATTCCCCTCTGGTGTTCGCACTCCGCCCTAATCCGTGTCATATCCTCGCTGGGAGTTACTTCCAGCCCCGCCAGAGTGGTCATCTGATTTCTTTTCCTCTCTTATGGGTTTTGATCTGCGGTTGAGGTGCTGACAGCGTCAGCCGAATGGGGGACGGTGGGGGTCAAACGGGATGGCCAGTGAGAGTTCATGCCGTCGTGCAGCCATTCGACAGCCATTATAACGTCGAATCTGCGCCGGCGTTATAGTCGTATTTCTCCAGCGGTGTTATCATCATTGGCGGAAATCGCGCCGATGGAACGGGTGCGGCAAGGAATAGACAAATATGTACCAACCCGGAGGGCAACCCCCCAGACAGCCTGAGATGAACTTCGACCAGATTCTCGCCAATCTAGGCGCGACGCTGGGGCGCATTTCCAACAGGCTGGGCGGCGGAGGCGTAGGTCTTGCCGTTGTACTGATCGTGGGCCTGATAGTAATCATCTGGGCCGCCACGGGAATATATACCATCAGTCCCGGCGAACAGGCGGCGCTCCGTCTCTTCGGCGCTGCCCAGCAGAGCACGGTCTCCGATACGGGTCTGCACTGGTGGTGGCCATCACCCGTCGGCAACCGGGATGTGGTCCAGGTGGTGGAGACCAGGCGCATGGAGTTGGGCTTCCGCAGTGGAGAAGCGGGAGTGACCTCCCCGGTCCCCGTTGAAGCCCAGATGATCAGCGGCGACCTCAATATCATCGACGTCCAGATGGTAGTCCAGTACAACATCAAGAACCTCAACAATTTCCTGTTCCGGGTGTTCGACCCCGGGGAAAACGACGGCGCCCAGCGGGACATTCCCCCCGGACGGCCCGACGGCCGCACGCTGAAGGACGCCACCGAGGCGGCCCTGCGCCTGGTGGTTGGACAGCGCGGCCTGGGCGAAGTGCTGGCAGAGCAACGCACCGAGTTGGAAATCTCCACCCAGGAAAAGCTTCAGGAAATTCTTGACGACTACGAGGCTGGCCTGAATATCATCAGCGTGGAGCTGCAGAAGGTGGAAGCTCCGGAGGACGTGCGCGCCGCCTTTAACGACGTGCTGCAGGCCCGGCAGGACAAGGTCACCGCTACCAACCTAGCCCAGGCCTACGAGAACCAGGTCATCCCGGAGGCCCGGGGTCGTGCCGAGCAGATCATCCAGCCGGCCCAGGCGTTCCGGCAGGCCCGCATTGAAAGGGCGCAAGGTGAGGCCGACCAGTTCCTGTCCATTCTCGGTCAGTACCTGGACAGCTCCGTCAAGCTCACCAATACCCTGCAGGATACAGACAATGCCGACGGCGATGGGAATTCGACCACCGGGATCGGTCTCGAGGACGTGAACGTCATAGACGGTGCCGGCCTGTTCGTTTCCGACCTGCTCGTGCTGGGTGCTCCCAACTGTGCATTCACGGCCCGCCGACTGGCCGCCGATGAGTCCGCCACGCAGGTCTGCGGATTTACCGTATCCATCGATGGCGAGGACGGGCAGGTACTGAACGGTACAAGGACCACCGTCGCCTATCTCGGGAATGAGGATTTGACTATTCCCCAGTTCGCCTCCGTAGGGAGCGTCAGTGTCCGGCTCACCAACCTGGTCCTGGACCGGAACAACGGCGACGGGGATGACGATCTGATGACCGGGGTCAGCGCCGCCGACGTCACCGTCGTGGATGGGCCTGATGGCGGGGCCGTATCCGGCATCGATTTGTCGCCCGACAGATTTGATCCCGTGAGCAATATCCTGACCCTGTCCGTGCAGGAGGGCGAGACCCTTCAGCCCGGCGACTCCTTCACCGTGCAGTATCTAAACGGCGAGGAATTGAGGGTGACTCCCAACAGCCAGGTCACCCAGGAGCGTCTGTACCTGGAGGCTATCGAAGAGATTCTCCCGGCGGTCCACAAGATTATCGTCTCTCCCGAGGCGGAGTCAGTACTGATCCTGGGCGGCCAGGAAGGCGTTGTGCCTGTGCCGGTCGGTCCCAGCCCCAGCCCGTAACCCGGCACTGGCTATATGGGACCAGCGGACTTGGTTGAAGAAAGAGCATCTCGAGAATCAGCAAATCAAGCAGTTACAAGCGGGCCTTTGCCGCCCGCTCCGGCAGACTGCGAATAGACGGCAGATAAGGGGATCCCATGAGAAACCTGGTCATCGCGGGCGTGGTAGCCCTGGTTGCCTTGATTGCGCTTTTCACCTCGCTGTACGTGGTTGACGAGACAGAGCAGGTCGTCGTCACCCGTTTCGGTGAGGTGCAGCATGAGCACACCACTCCCGGCCTCCGGGTCAAGGCCCCCTTTGGGGTCGATCGGGTAATTACCTTCGACCGCAGGGTACTGCGCATTGACGCTCCGCCCGGTCCATTTCTCGATAAAGACATCAACATCCTAGAAATAGATGTATACGCAAGGTATGTGATCAACGATCCCCTCTTTTTCCTCCAGACGCTGAACTCGCAAGAAAACGCCTCCCAGGTGCTGGGGCAGCGGATCAACGCCGCCCTCCGCGCCGAAATTGCTGAGCGAAGTCGTGAGGAGATTATCGGGGGAGACGTTTTTCTTGATGATGAAGGCAATCCGATAACCGACGACGAGGGCAACTCCGTCGTGAACCCCACCAACACGAGAACGGAGATTCTCGACGATGTCCTTGCGGCCGTGCAGACGGACCTGAGCAACGAGCAGCCCAGCTTCGGCGTTGAGATGATCGACATCCGCATCAAGCGCGCCGACTTCCCGGCGGAGGTGGCCGGACGCATCTTCGAGCGCATGCGCTCCGACCGTGAGAAAATCGCCCGCCGTCTCAGGGCTGAAGGTGAAGAGGAGGCCCGAACCCGCCGTGCCCAGGCCGACCGCGAGGTTGAAATCATCCTGGCCAAGGCCGAACGCGACGCAGCGCGTCTCCGTGGTGAAGGCGAGGCCCAGGCCATCTCAATCCTTGCGGACGCCCTGAACCGCGACCCGGACTTTTTCACCTTCCGGCGCAGCCTGGACGCCTATCGTCAGTTCCTCAGCACACAGTCGACCATGATTCTGTCGTCGGATTCGGACCTCTTCCGCTTCCTGCAGAGTTCCGGGGAACTGGAGTTGCCACCGTCCAGCCCGTGACGGTGATCTTCGGCCAAACAGGGCCGATGGGCTATTGCGAAAACCAGGGGCAGGCTAACAGCCTGCCCCTGGCAGTTTCCTTAGAGCTGTCGTCAAATTGAATCGTTATTCACGGTTTCGCCAAATGCTTGGGGTTTCGGAATCCATATCATTCTGCAGCGTTGAGGAATCCTGGATTCCGGCTTTCGCCGGAATGACGCAAATAAAGCTGTCGCGCGTATGGGAATCCAATTTGGCGACACTCCCAAGAACAACCGCTGGGTATCGCCAGTTGACATAAGCCCGAGGGCCATCAGCGCCCGGCCAGGCGCCGCCCCTCCTCCAGGCCGAGGGTGGTTTTCTCCGGAGAGGTGATGATTATGCTGAAGCCCTGTTCCAGACGCATGGGCACCTCCGCGGCGGTGGCGCCCGTGGCACAGGGGACGCCGGCCTGCTTGCAAGTCTCCAGAATGCGCAGCAGGTTGGCCTGCACTTCCGGGTGGCCCGCGTTGCCCTTGTGGCCCATAGCCACCGACATGTCTCCGGGACCGGCCCAGATTGCCCCGATACCCTTGACCTCCCGCAGGATGTCTTTCAGGTTCTCCACGCCGTGGGGTTCTTCGACTATGCCCATCAGCAGCATATTGCCGTCCGGGTCCAGGGGCCACAGGTCTGCGGCGTCGTAGTACTCGGCAGGAGTCAGGCCCCAGTAGCGAGGAGCAATGCGATACCACCAGCCGCGCTCGCCCTCCGGCTCGAAGTCCCCGGCGCCCGGGACCTGGGGGTAACGGGCGGCCACCACTGCGGCCTTGGCGTCCTCCACGGTGTTGAGGTGGGGAAGCACCAGCCCGTATACGCCCGTGTCCAGAGCCTGCTTCAACACCCACTGATTGCGTTCCCGGAAGTTGGGCGGCACTCGCACCATCGGTACCGGATCTGCCTGGAGGGAGCCTCCCTCGGAGATTTTCTTGCGCGACAGGAGAAACTGAAGGGACATTCTTAACTTGTCGAAGCTGAAGTCCTGATGTTCCATCTCGATGATGGTCATGTCGTAGTCCGAGTCGGCGATGAAGGCGAGATCGTCCAGGTTGCCGTTCCAGACCAGGCCCGAGCAGAAGACCGGTTTGCCCTGCTCCAGGAGTTCAATGACCTTGTTGTAACGCACCATGTTGCCTCCTCGTCGTGGCCGACTGCAGCCGGCGTCTGTGCACCCACGCTACTTCACTCCGTTGAGCGCGCGACGGAATTATCCTTTGGCCAGCCTTAAATGTCCATCAAACGTGATTGCAAGGAACGGTATCCGGGAATGGCTGGCACCGCGCCCTGGGCGCGACAAGGCCTTTCGATCATCCGGTTCTTGCGGTTTTTCCTCCAGGATGGGAATGGCTCGGGCCAGGTATTGATACCAAGGAGCCATTCTGGATTCCGGCTTTCGCCGGAATGACGGAGGGGCGCCGGGGTGACGGAACGGAGTTTGCTATATTCGAATGGCACTGCAACAAGGGTGCGCAGTGGTTCGTTGACTGGCTGGCGAAAATCGCCTACATTCATAAAGGCACGGCACTATTGGCCACATAGTCATACATTCTGACGACTCACGGTTCTGGAGCATCATAGAGCGCTCCGACATAGAGCGCTCCGACGCTTGCGGGCGCACCGGGCCATTCAGGGTTTTTGATGAAGATTCACGAGTATCAGGCCAAAGAGATTTTTTCGCGCTACGGCATACCGGTGCCCCGGGGTGTGGTGGCCTACAACGCCGCCGAGGCTCGCGAAGCTTCCGAGGGCTTCGGAGGACGGGCGGTGATCAAGGCCCAGGTCCACGCGGGTGGCCGGGGGAAGGCCGGCGGCGTCAAGGTTGCGTCGTCTCCGGAGGAGGCTGAACAGACCGCGAAATCGATGCTGTCCGCCAGCCTGGTCACCAACCAGACCGGACCGGAGGGCGTGCCGGTGAATCAGGTGCTGGTGGAGGAGCTGGCGGATATCGCCAAGGAAGTGTATGTCGCCCTGACGGTGGACCGCGTTGAGCGGCGTCCCGTACTCCTGGCCTCCGCCTCAGGGGGCATGGACATCGAGGAAGTGGCCGCCACCAGTCCCGAAGGCATTCACACCGAGCCCATCGACCCGGTGTTGGGACTGATGCCCTTCCAGTGCCGCCGGATCGCCCGCAGGCTGGGGCTTGAGGGTGCGGCGGCTTCAGCGGCTCCCGGACTGCTCGGCTCGCTGTTCCAGGTATTTGTCGACAACGATTGCACCCTGGTGGAGATCAATCCGTTGATTCAGACCGGTGAGGGCGGCCTGGTGGCCCTGGACGCCAAGATCAGTCTCGACGATGACGCCATGTTCCGGCGGCCAGTGCTGCGCGAACTGAGGGACAAGGCGCAGGAGGACGAACTGGAGGCACAGGCCGCCGAGCTGGATATCGCGTACGTCAATCTGGAGGGCGATGTCGGCTGTCTCGTGAACGGAGCCGGCCTGGCGATGGCAACCCTGGATGTCACCTCCGCGGCAGGTGCCGCCCCGGCCAACTTCCTGGATGTCGGCGGCGGGGCCAGTGTCGAGAAAGTGGCCAGCGCTATGGGAATAATCCTGTCGGACCCAAAGGTCAGACGGGTGCTGGTCAATATCTTCGGCGGCATCCTGCGCTGTGACATCGCCGCCGAGGGCATCGTGCAGGCCTATCGCACCGCCGGCTCTGGCCTGCCCCTGGTCGTTCGCATGCTGGGCACCAACGTGGACGAGGGCAAGAGGATTCTGGAAAGTTCCGGCCTACCGGTGGTCTTCACCGAGACCCTGTCCGACGCTGCGGAGGCCATCAAGAGGGCGGGTTGAGACCGATTGTCCCCTGGTTTCTCCGCCCATGATTGGCAAATCTTCCTTGGAGCATCCCTGAATGGGTATTCTGGTCGACGAAAACACCCGGGTCATGGTGCAGGGTATAACTGGGCGGGAGGGCAGCTTCCACGCCCGCAATTGCATGGCCTACGGCGCTAATGTAGTGGCGGGAGTCACTCCCGGCCGTGGCGGGACGCTGTTCGAAGACAAGGTGCCGGTGTTCAACTCGGTGGAGGAAGCGGTAGCCGGGACGGGCGTGAACATGGCCCTCATCTTCGTTCCGCCGCCCTTCGCTGCTGATGCCATTGTCGAGTCTGCCGACGCCGGTGTGCCGCTGATCGCCTGCATCACGGAGGGAGTTCCGGCCCTGGACATGGTGCGTGTGGCCCGGTACCTGGAGGACCAGCCGGTGCGACTCATCGGCCCCAACTGCCCCGGCTTGATCAACCCCGGCGCCCGCTGCAAGGTGGGCATCATGCCGGGCGCCATCCACCTGCCGGGCCGCGTCGGCATCGTCTCCCGCAGCGGTACCCTGACCTACGAGGCGGTGGGGCAGCTCACCGGTCTAGGAATCGGCCAGTCCACCTGCGTCGGAATCGGCGGGGACCCCATCATTGGCACCAGTTTCGTGGAGGTGCTGCGGCTTTTCCAAGAGGATGCCGACACCGACGCCGTGGTGCTCATCGGCGAGATTGGCGGCAACATGGAGCAGGAGGCCGCCGCCTACATCGGGGCGGAGTTTACCAAGCCCATCGCGTCCCTTGTCGTGGGAGCCTCCGCTCCACCCGGCAAGCGCATGGGGCACGCCGGGGCGATCATAACGGGTGAAAGCGCCACGGCGGAGGCGAAGATGAGGGCCTTCCGTGAGGCCGGCGCCAGCATCATTCCCACGCCGGCGGACATTGGCTCCACCACTAGGGAAATGCTCCACACTCATGGTCTCGGCGGCTGAAAGGCCCTGGAGTGCCGATCTTAACGGGTCAGGAATGGAATACGAAACCGTAATCGGACTGGAAGTCCACGTGCAACTGCAGACGCAGAGCAAGATGTTCTGCTCCTGCCGCGCCGACTACCAGAGCGCTGTGGAGAACAGCCGGGTCTGCCCCGTGTGCCTGGGATTGCCGGGCGCCCTGCCGGTGATCAACCGGCGGGCCGTAGAGTACACGATTATGACCGGCCTGGCCCTGAACTGCGACATTCCCCGGCTCACCAAGTTCGACCGGAAAAACTACCCATACCCCGACCTGATGAAGGGGTACCAGATTTCGCAGTACGATCTGCCTCTGGCGGTGGACGGCCACCTGGACGTGGAGGCGGAGGGAGCGAAAACAAGCGTCGGCGTGCGTCGGGTCCACCTCGAGGAGGACGTGGCCAAGTTACAGCACTTTCCGGGAGACGACGGCGGATACAGCCTGGTGGATGTGAACCGCTCGGGAGTGCCGCTGATGGAAATCGTCAGCGAACCGGATATACGGTCCGCCGAGGAAGCCCGATCCTACCTGACGACTCTTCATTCCCTGCTACAGTACCTGGAGGTAACCACCGGAAATATGCAGGACGGCAGTTTCCGATGCGACGCCAACATCAGTCTGCGTCCCCTGGGCAGCACTGAATTCGGCAATCGCACGGAAATCAAGAACATGAACAGCTTCCGTTCAGTGTTCCAGGCGCTCAACTACGAGATAGAACGCCAGCGCCGGGTGCTGGAGGATGGCGGACGAGTGGTGCAGGAAACCCGCGGCTGGCTGGAGGGGAGGGCCGTCACCGTATCCCAGCGCAGCAAGGAGGACGCCCACGACTACCGGTACTTCCCGGAGCCTGATCTGCCGCCGCTGGACATCGATCCCGTCTGGGTCGAAGAAATTCGTGGGGATCTCCCCGAACTGGCTCCCCAGCGCTGTGTCCGGTTCCAGGAGCAGTACGGGCTGCCGGAGTATGATGCGCGGCTGCTGACTGCCTCCAGGGGAATGGCCACCTATTTCGAGGCCGCCGCCACCGGAATCCTGCCAGGCGGCGTTTCCACCGAGGCCCATGCCAAGCAGGTCAGCAACTGGATGCTCGGAGACCTCAGTGGCCTTCTGAACCAGGAGAACCGGGATATTGCCGAGTCTCCTGTGTCACCGGAGCATCTGGTAGAGTTGATCGGGCTGGTGGGCGAGGGAACCATCAGCGTCTCCATGGCCAAGACCGTTCTGGATGAAGCCTACTCCTCCGGCGTTCGCCCGCGGCAAATCGTCGAGGAGCGGGGTTACACTCAGATCAGCGACTCCTCGGCGGTCGAGTCGGCGGTGCGTGAAGCGCTGGATGCCAACCCCCGGGCCGTCGCGGACTTCCTGGCGGGCAAGGATTCAGCCGCCAAATTTCTGGTGGGCCAGGTCATGAAGATCACTCGCGGGCAGGCCAAGCCTGACATGGTCAACCGGTTGGTAGCGGGGGCGCTGGATGGAAAGAGGGATGGTGCGGGCTGAATGGAGTGCTCAGGCCAGGTAGCGGATTCTGCGGGTGGCCCTTACTATAACGAAAAGGGTTTTGTGAAAGCAGGCTAGATGGACACAGCAATACTAATCGTCCAGTTGTTGGTATCGGTGATACTGGTGCTCATCATCCTCTCCCAGGTCAAGGAGGGGAGTGGGGGTCTGTTCGGCGCTGCCCAGTCCACCGTACGCACCAGGCGTGGGGTGGAAAAAACCCTCTTCCAGATTACCATCGGGCTCTCGGTAGTCTTTCTTGTCCTGTCGATCATCGTAGTTCGTCTGTGAATAGCGGCGAGGGAACTACTGTCGCCTCGTGCCACCGGATGTTCCTGAACGCCCCAGGTTGTTCCTGATGAACGGCCCTTTGATCGTATTCACCACGGACTTTGGTCTTTCGGACTCCTACGCCGGGGTGATGAAGGGTGTGGCCCTGGGAATCAATCCCGAACTTCGCTTCATTGACCTGACCCACCAGATCGCGCCCCAGAATATCGCCCAGGGCGCTTTCGTCCTGGGCGTCAGCTACAGGTATTTCCCGGTGGACGCGATCCACGTGGCAGTAGTCGATCCGGGCGTGGGTACCAGCCGGCGACCCATACTGCTGCAGACCCCCCACGGTTCCTTTGTCGCTCCGGACAACGGGTTGCTGACCCGGGTGATTGCCGATTACCCGCCCGGCGTCTCCGGCTACTCCGGGGCGGTGGTCGTTCCTCCGCCGCTGCAGGCTTTCCATCTGACCAACTCTGACTACTGGCTGCATCCCATGAGCAGCACCTTCCACGGTCGCGACGTATTCACTCCCGTAGCGGCTCACCTCTCCCTTGGAGTGGAGGCGGAGCATCTGGGTGAGCCGATCAGCGAGCTGGTCTGTCTGCCTGCGCCCGTTCCCCATGCCTCCGAGAACATGGTCCGGGGCGAAATTATCTACGTCGACACCTACGGCAACCTGGTTAGCAACATTCCTGCCGAGCTGCTTGCCGATCGTTCCATCGCCGAAGTACGCATCAGGGGACGATCGGTCCGTCGCCTGAG
Source organism: Dehalococcoidia bacterium (assembly GCA_965208825.1). Lineage (GTDB taxonomy): Bacteria > Chloroflexota > Dehalococcoidia > Lucifugimonadales > UBA3495 > VXOI01. The sequence continues at coordinate 487,865 of CBDBPP010000005.1, read as the reverse complement.
TGCAACTTTCCACGACGCGGGGGCCGGAGCGGGCCTGGTCGCGTTGTACGGGAGCCACGGGTACCTGGAAGTAGCCGTGCCCGACGGCAGCGCTGCCTCGCAGTTGCCGGCCGGACCGGGTGAGCCGGTCACCGTGCTCTTTGCCATTACCTGAGGTGGCCCCGGGCCTTCAGCAGTCCTGATCTCCTGCCACTATCAATCTCCTCTCCGGGCGGCGTGCCAACTCGACAGTCCCGATTCGCCAACTCGAGAAGGGGAGAGGCGAAGACTAAAGTGGGCAAGCAATTCTGGAGATTCGAGCGAGCACGCAGCTCGCTCCGGACGGGCCCCTGATGGCCTGAGGGCCGTTCGCAAGGGTTTCCCCGCACTGTATCCTCCACCGGTCATTCCCCAGTCCACAGGGGTCCAACGGACGGCCTCGACTTCTAACATTCAGCGCACGGTGCCAGGGTGGGCCTTTTGATCATCCACTGCTTGCGGGTTTTTCTGCAGGATACGAATGGCTCCGGCCAGGTCATTACACCAAGAGGTCATTCTGGATTCCGGCCTTCGCCTGAATGACGGGGGGCCGGAATGTCGGAGGAGAGCCTGCAATAATCAAATGATCCTGCAGGTGCAGGGCGCTTTCTATTGACAAGGTTGCCCCTCATGCTAGTATGAGAAAAATTTGGGTCGTACGGCTATGACCATCCAGTCAAATTCAGAATCCGTTTATCGGGGGTAACATGGACCTCGACCGTGACATGCTATTGAAGTTATACCGCACCATGAAGACCATCCGGGACTTTGAAGAGCGGGGCATACCGGAGACCGGACAGCGTGGAATGTCCGCCTCGGTGCATTCCTCCGCCGGGCAGGAGGCGGTGCCTACGGGCGTCTGCGCCAACCTGGGCGACGAGGACTATATCGGCAGCACCCACCGGGGACACGGACATTGCATCGCCAAGGGCGTGGACCCCAAGGGGATGATGGCCGAGCTGTTCGGAAGGGCCACCGGCCCCAACAAGGGCAAGGGCGGCTCGATGCACATCGCCGACATGAGCAAGGGAATGCTGGGCACCAACGGAATCGTGGCCGGCAGCGTCCCTCTCGCGGTTGGCGCGGCCCTGACCTCCAAGCTGCAGCACAACAACCAGCGGGTCGCGGTGGCCTTCTTCGGTGACGGGGGCGCCAATCAGGGCGTCCTGCACGAATGCATGAACCTGGCCTCCGTCTGGAAGTTGCCGGTCATTTTCTGCTGCGAAAACAATGGTTACGCCGAATCGACCCCGGTGGAGTATGCACTCTCCACCAGCCGGGTCTCCGACCGGGCCGCCGGTTACGACATGCCAGGCATCCACGTCGACGGCATGGACGTCTTCGCCGTGTTCGATGCCGCCCGCGAGGCCGTGGCCCGCGCCCGCGCCGGCGAGGGTCCATCTCTCCTGGAGTGCCGCACCTATCGCTATTACGGCCATACCGTCTTCGACAACCCCCTGTCCTACCGCACCCAGGAGGAGGAGGAGCACTGGCGGGGCCGGGACCCTCTCAAGCTGTTCCGTGAGACCGTGATACCTCAAGGTGAGATCACCGCCGAGGAGTTGGACGCCATCGACGCCGAAATCGGCACACTAATGGAAGAAGCGGTACAGTTCGCCGATCAGAGCCCGCTTCCCGAGCCGCACGAGCTCTACGACGACGTCTACGTCGACTACCCAGTGGACATGATGCGCCGCGGCGCCAACATGCCTCTGTAGTCCGGCGTCGCCCGCGTCAAGGTTGACGCACCCAGCTCTCGACTCTGAAAAATGAGAATCATATAGCCCAGCAGGAGCAAACCATGACGACAGCCACTGCCGCACGGGAATTGCAGGTACGCGAGGCCATCAACGAGGCTATTCGCCAGGAGATGGAACGCGACGAGACCGTCATCATCATGGGTGAGGAGATCGCCGGCGGGGCCGGACGCGAGCATCTGGGCATCGTCGACGCCTGGGGCGGGCCGTTCCGCACCACCGTCGGCCTGATCCAGCAGTTCGGCAACCAGCGTGTGTTGGATACCCCGCTGTCGGAGGCCGCCTTCGTGGGCACTGCCATCGGCGCTGCCTCCACCGGGATGCGGGCCATCGCCGAGCTCATGTTCGTTGACTTCATCGGCGTCTGCATGGACCAGATGCTGAACAATGCCGCCAAGATGCGCTACATGTTCGGCGGCCAGGTCAAGGTCCCCTTCGTGATGCTCACCCGCATAGGGGCCGGATTCGGCAGCGCCGCCCAGCACTCCGAGTCCTACTACTCAATCTTCAGCCACATCCCGGGGCTGAAAGGAGTAGCGCCGTCCGATCCGTACACCGCCAAGGGTCTGCTGATTTCCGCCATCCGCGACGATGATCCGGTGGTGTTCTTCGAGCACAAGGGGCTGTACACCAACCGGGGCCCGGTGCCCGAGGAGCCCTACACCTTCCCGATCGGCAAGGCGAGGACAGTGCGGGAGGGCAGCGACGTTACCCTGGTGGGAATTTCCAAGATGACCTGGACCGCCAACAACGCCGCCGAGGAGCTGGCCAAAGAGGGCATCAACGCCGAGGTGGTAGACCTGCTCAGCATCTCCCCCATCGACTACGATCACGTGCTGGAGTCGGTGCGCAAGACTCACCGTCTGGTGGTGGTGGACGAGGACACTCCGGTGTGCAGCCTGGCCTCGGAAATTTGCGCCCGCGTCGCGGAGGAGGGTTTCGACTATCTGGATGCTCCTCCCTCCCGCGTAACCGCCCCCCACACGCCGGTGCCCTACAGCCGCGCCCTGGAGAACATCTACCTGCCCAATGAGGAGCGGGTCGCCAACACGGTGCGGGGGCTGTTCCGGTAGATTCGCGGCCGCCAATCTCAATGGGCCCGTTGGCAGGGGCAGGCCGATCGCCTGCCCCTTTTCGCTGGGAGACACCCTTGTGCCCGCCCGGGGCGCGCAGACTCGACCCGGCACGGCAATTAACGAAAAGCGCCACTCCCTATAGGCGAGAGAGACCTCTTGAGGCGACCTGATTACAGCTGGCTGATCCTGGTGGCGGGATTCTCCATCCTGTTCTTCAGCGGCGGATCCAGGTTCGCCTTCGGACTGGTGCTGAAGCCCATGTCGGAGGACCTGGAGGTCAGCCGTTCCACACTGTCGCTGGCTGTGACCATGTTCATGGTGGTTTCGGCCGTGGCCATGCCCCTAGTGGGCCGGCTGGTGGACCGCTGGAGCCTGCGGGGCACAATCGCCGTGGGCGCCGTCATCGCCGCCGCAGGGCTGGGGTTGATGGGCCAGGTCCAGTCGTCGTGGCAGATTTTCCTGGTCTACGGGGTGGTATACGCTCTAGGTAACTCCAGCACCTCCATCGCCCCGGTGGTCGTAATGGTAAGCCAGTGGTTCGCCCACCGCCGGGGCATGGCAACCAGCGTGGCAGTGTCCGGCAACGCCATCGGCCAGCTCTTCATCGTGGCAGCACTGGCATCGCTACTCGTTTCGATAGGATGGCGCTCGTCCTATACCGCGCTGGCCGTGGCCAATCTCGTGGTGGTCCTGCCGCTCACTTTGCTGGTGGTGAGACCGGGTCCTCCGCCGGAGGATACCGGGACGCTCCCGGAGAGTGGAAGCGAACCGCCTCACCAGCCAATGAGCTTCCGGCAGGCCCTGGCTTCCAGGCCCTTCCTGCTCCTGATGGGTATTTATACCATTTGCGGATTCCAGGACTTCTTTGTCGCGACCCACATCGTGGCCTTCGCCCAGGACCAGGGAGTGGGGGACGTGCTGGCAGGCAATCTGCTGGCCTGGATGGGCGTAATGGGGCTGCTGGGCGTGCTGGCGGCAGGGGTGATGGCCGATGCCCTGGGCGCGTCGCGGCCGACGCTGTTGTGCTTTGTGATGCGCATCGGCATCTTCGCCCTGATCCTGCCCTTCCAGGGTACCCCCGCGATCATCGCTTTCGGGCTTCTGTACGGGTTCACCTTCCTGATAACGGCCCCCCTTACCGTGGTGTTCCTGGCGAACATCTATGGCCCGCATCGCCTGGGAACGCTGACCGGCACCGTCTCCATGATTCACCAGATCATGGGCGGACTCGGCGCGTTCGCGGGCGGGTGGATCTACGACCAGACAGGAAACTACAATGCCGCCTTCGTACTGATGCTGGCCCTATCCCTCTTTGCCACAGTGATGACCCTGGCGGTGCGGGAGCCGCTGTTCCGGAGACACCGGACAGGCCTGGGCGCTGCGGTGTGCTGACGTGGGTGTCCCTTCGTAGTCTTCTCTGAATTGCTGGTTGGCCCAGCAGGATTTAAGATAAACAGGTGGAGTACGAGTGGGATGATGCGAAGCGGTTGGAGAATCTCGCGAAGCACGAAATCGACTTTCCGAGCATACATTCTTTCGAGTGGAATTCCGCAGTCCGGTATCCCAGTCCTCGTACTGGAGAAATTAGGTGGATCGCGATAGGCTTTATTGGCGATCGCCTGCATTGTGTAGTCTACACTGACCGAGAGGAACGGCGACGTATCATCAGCCTGCGCAAGGCCAACGCAAGGGAAAGCAGGAGATATGAACGAGAACGCTGACATAGACAAACTGTCATTCCCCGAGTATGCCGCTCTAATGGCTGAAATCGGGGCAAAAAAATATGGAAACCCTGATACCACCAAGTTGTCGTTTGAAGAACTAGTGGCTAGCGAAATGACCTTTGGAGAGATTGAGGCAGAATACGGGGAAGAGACCGCGATAAACGCCGGCATCGCCAGAGACCCGGACACTTCTGAATTGGATGCAGAATGGTTTGCTCGCGCCCGCCCGATGCGAGAAATCGACCCGGAATTCGTCGAATGGTGGGAGCAAAACAAAGACAATTTGCCCCCAGCAAAAGAATGGACAAAACTACCAATTGACTACGACATACTTGACCACTTCCGGGCCATCGGCCCCGACTGGCACAAGCGCCTCAACGACACCCTGCGGAAGGCGGTTTTCGGCGACGAGAAAGCCTAGTGGAACAGCAGTCCCCCGTTGACGTTGTAGGCCTGGCCAGTTATGAACGAAGCCTCCTCACCAGCCAGGAAGGCGACCACGTTGGCTACGTCCTGGGCCTCGGCGATGCGCCCCAGCGGCGTTGCCTGGGCGCTGCTCTCCACCACCTGGCTCCGGAACTCCTCCTGGGTGATCCCGCGATCCGCTGCCTGGTCCCGTTCCCAGTAACTCATGCGGTCGGTGTTGATGGGGCCGGGACACACGGCGTTGACGGTTATCCCGTAGGGAGCCAGGTCCAGGGCCGAGGCCTGGGTGAGGCCCAGCACCGCGAACTTGGAGGCGCTGTAAGCCGCGCCCGTCGCGCTGGCCTGCTTGGAGGCATTGGAGGCAATGTTGATGATACGCCCGCCATTGCCTCCCTCGATCATGCGCCGGCCCACTTCTTTGGTCAGCAGGTAGGGCGCGGTGGCATTAATGCGCAGAAAGTGCTCCCACACTTCCTGCTCCAGTTCGGTTACTGAAACCTTGTCCTTGCCGATGATGGCCCGGGCGTTGTTGACCAGGATGTCGATTCGGCCGTAGCGGTCCATCACCTGTTCGACCATACGCTCGATCTGGGTGCCGTCGCCCAGGTCGCAGTAGACCGGAAAAGCGTGGCGACCGGCGGCCTCCACCTCCTCAGTTACGGCGTCGATGCCACGCCAGCTGTTGCGCACCTCCGCAGGGGGCAGGTCCTGGGTCTCGCGGTGCACATCGGTCAGGGCGATGTCGGCTCCCAGACCCGCCAGCTTCATAACCGTGGCCCTGCCGACGCCGCGCATCCCCCCGGCGCCCGTGACCAGGGCCACCTTGCCATCCATTGCTGCCATTTCCCGCCTCCGTGGGCAGTCAAGCCCTCTCATATGCCCAGCATTATAGACCTCAGCCCGCCTTGACACGGCAAGGGGTGGGCCTATCATAGGCGCAACCAGTCTCGCGGAGGGTCCAGAATGGCGAACTCACTGATTCGGGGAAAGTACGTGATCTGTGAGGCGGGCACGGGCCCTGGCCAGAGCAGGGTGATCAGCGATGGCGCGGTGTTGCAGAGAGATGGGAACATCGAGGCCGTTGGGACGTACGAGGAACTGAGAGACCGGCAGGTTGACGAGGTGATCGGTGGCCCCGGTTTCCTGGTAATGCCCGGGATAACCAACGCGCATCATCACGGTCGTGGCATTTCCACCTTCCAGTTCGGCACCCTCGACGGGTGCCTGGAGTCCTGGATCGTGGAAGGCTGGGGACGACGCCCCGTTGACTGGCGCCTGATCACGCTCTACACCGCTATCCAGATGATTAAGTCGGGTACGACTACGGCCATGTACAATCACCCCCGCACCCCTCCCGAGGGGTTGATCGAGGAATCTGGGGAGGTGCTGGCGGGGTTTGCCGGAGCGGGGATGCGCACCGCTTTTTCCGTATACCACCGGGGCCAGAACCGGGTTGTGTACCAGGACGACGAGACGTTCCTCTCCGGCCTGCCGGGAGACCTTTCGTCCGGTGTGCGCCGGTTCCTGGCGGCGACCGAGATCTCTGAGGACGATTACTTTTCGTCCTTCCAGGCCCTCAATGATCGGTATGGCCCGGAGGCCTCGGGGGGCCTCGTTTCCGTGCTGCTCAGTCCCAGCAACGTACAGTGGGCATCGGACGATTTTTTCTTCCGGATCAAGGAAGCGGCGGCGCGGCATGGCGCGGCAATACACATGCACCTGGTTGAAAGCTGGTACCAGAAGGAATATGGAGTACGCACCTGGGGCAAGACTCCAGTAGCCCACTTGGCGGACCTCGAATTTCTGGGGCCGCAGCTCTCCTGTGCCCACTCTGTCTGGCTCACCGAGGAGGATATCGGACTGCTGGCCGACGCGGGGACAACAGTCTGCCATAATCCCAGCTCCAACCTCCGTCTGAAAAACGGCATTGCGCCGGTCAATGCCATGCTTTCCGGTGGCGTCAACGTGGCGCTGGGCACGGACAGCACGGCTATAAACGACGATGACGACATGCTCCAGGAAATGCGGCTGGCCTCGAAGCTGCACCGCCAGCCGGGTCTTGAGCTCCCCGCGATGAACTCTCACCAAGCGATGCGAATGGCCACGGCCAACGCGGCCCGGCCCACGGGGTTCGACGGCCGTATCGGCGCGCTGGAGCCGGGGCGATACGCCGACATGGTGTTGCTGGACTGGGACGCGATGACCGCCCCCTACTTCGAGGGCACGGGCAGCGTGGCGGACGACGCGGTGAATGCCGTGCTCTATCGGGCCAAGCCAGGCCACGTTAATACCGTGCTGATTAACGGCGAGGTCGTGCTGCGCGGCGGCCGGTCGGTCAAGGCCGACGAGGAGGCTATCATCGCCGAATTGCGCGAGCAGCTTTCCGGCCCCATCGACCAGGAAACCCTTACCACAAGGGAGATGGCCTCGAGATTGCTTCCTTACATTCACCGGTTCTACGCCGACTGGAACATCCCTGCCGACGGCCCCCACTACCTGTACAACGGCCGGGGATAGCGCCGGCGTAATCCGGCTTGACCCTGCTGTGATAGTATTGTGGCGACAATCATTCGTTTACCTGAGCATGGAATCTAGGAGACAGTCTGCTTATGGCTACCGTTGGAAGCGGCAAATACACCTACGAGGTAATCGAGGACTGGGCCAGGCTGCCGGAAGGCATGGAATTCGGCACCGTCAGCGCCGTGGCCACGGACTCGCAGGACCGGGTCTATGCCTTCCAGCGCGCCGAGCCTCCGGTTGTGGTTTTTGACCGCAATGGGAACTACGTGAGCTCCTGGGGCAACGGCCGTTACGAGAACCCCCATGGCATCTACATTGCCGACGACATCGTGTACCTGACCGACCGGGAAGGCAACATCGCCCAGAAGTGCGCCCTGGATGGCACTCCGCTGCTCACCATAGGCGAACCCGGCGCTTACTCCGACACGGGTTGCGAGGTGGCGGGGGAGGTCTGTCCCCGATCGGCCGGGCCCTTCAACTACCTGACCGAGCTGGTCCCCTCCCCCACCGGCGACCTGTACGTTTCCGACGGCTACCGGAACGCCCGCGTGCACCGCTTCAGCGCCGCGGGAGAACTCATTTCCTCCTGGGGAGAGCCGGGAAAGGGGGGACCCAACCAGTTCCACTTGCCCCACAGCCTGATGGTGGGCCAGGATGGCCGCGTCTACCTATGCGACCGCGAGAACAGCCGGGTGCAGGTGTTCTCGCCTGAGGGCGAATACATCACCATGTGGACCGACATGCAGCGCCCGCTGGACATCTCGCAGGACAGCGAGGGCATCTTCTACACCAGCGAGCGGCCGGAGGACGGCAAGCCGCCCCAGATTAGCGTCCTCGATGGCGAGGGCAATGTGCTGGAGCGTTTCCCGGGTCGCTCGGCCCATGGTTCCTGGGTGGACGCCCACGGTGATCTATACCTAGCTCTGACGGCCGAAAAGAGCATAGACAAGTACATTCGGGTCGGATAATTCCAGCATGCGCATCTTTCGATCCCAAGGTGAAGGGAAATGACCGAAGGCGCCAACGGAAAACAGCCCGAGTACACCACTCTCTCAGGCCTCAAGGTCAAGCCGGTATACGGACCGGAGGCCGCTGCCGGCATCGACCTGGACCGAGATCTGGGGCGGCCTGGTGAGTTCCCCTTCACCCGTGGTCCGTATCCCGACATGTACCGCGGGAGACTGTGGACCCGACGACAGATTGCCGGCTTCGGCACGCCGCAGGCGACCAACGAACGGTACCGGTTTCTGCTGGAGCATGGCCAGACCGGCATCAGCACCGACTTCGACCACCCCACGCTGACGGGCTACGACTCCGACCATGAGCTGGCGGAGGGCGAGGTCGGCCGGCTGGGCGTTGCGATCGACTCGGTGAGGGACATGAACGACCTATTCGACGGGATTCCCCTGGACCAGGTCAGTGTGTCCCTGACTATCAACCATCCCGCCATCGTGCTGCTCAGCATGTTCGTATCCGTGGCCCAAAAGCGCGGCGTGGCCTGGTCGGCTCTACGCGGCACCGTGCAGAACGACTCGTTGAAGGAGTTTCACGGCCAGAAGACCTTTGCTCTCGGCCCTGAACCGTCACTCAAGCTGACCACTGACATCGTGGAGTTCTGCACCGCCCACGTCCCCAACTGGTACACCATCTCCATTTCCGGCTACCACACCAGGGAGAGCGGGTCCGATGCCGTGCAGGAGCTGGCCTTTACCATAGCCCAGGGGATGGCCTATGTGGAGTCGGCAAAGGCACGGGGGATGCCGGTCGACAGCTTTGCCCCAAGGCTGTCCTTCTTCTTTGGCGTGCACAATGACCTCTTCGAGGAGATCGCCAAGTTTCGCGCCGCCCGCCGGATGTGGGCCCGGGTGATGAAGGAACGGTACGGCGCCACGCGCTCCGAGTCCATGCGCATGCGCTTCCACACCCAGACCCTCGGTTCGACCCTGATGCGCCAGGATGCCCAGAACAACATCGCACGGGGAACGCTTCAGGCCCTTGCAGCCGTGCTGGGCGGCACCCAATCCCTGCACGTCAGCGGATACGACGAGGCCTACGACATTCCATCGGAGGAGGCCATGCGCATGTCGCTGGCCACCCAGTTGATCATCGCCCACGAGTCGGGGGCAGCGGCGACGGCCGACCCCCTGGGCGGCTCGCTGTTCGTGGAGACGCTGACCAATGACATCGAGAATGCCGCGCTGGGATACATCGAGCGCATAGACGAGATGGGCGCCGGGTCCATGCGCGACGGCATCCTTCGCGCCATCAGCAGTGGCTACATCGAGCGGGAAATCGCAAGGTCGGCCTACGAGTACCAGCAGCGCATCGAGTCGGGTCGGCAGGTCATTGTTGGCCTCAACCAGTACCAGTCCGAAAACCAGCAGAGGCTGGAACTGTTCCAGTTCGATCCCGAAGAGGAGGAATGGCAGAAGGCCCGCTTGGCCGAGTCCCGAAGCATACGCAGCGGCGCAGAGGTCCGTTCTGCCCTGTCGGCGCTGAAACAGGCCGCAAGGGACGACGCCAACCTGATGCCCGGCACCCTGGCAGCCGTGCAGGCCATGGCGACGGAGGGCGAGATTCTGGATACGCTGCGGGACGTTTACGGCGAGTACGTTGATCCCGGGGTCTTCTGATTGGCACCGGGAATTCCGAGTGGGGGAAAATAGTGGGAACGTTCAGCGTACAGATGGAAGTGGGCAATCCGTCCCGCGAGGAATTCGTGACTCTTCAGGCAATGGTGGATACCGGCGCAATCTACACCATGTTACCCGAAGATATCCTGGACCGATTGAGCATCCCACGCCTGGAGACCGTTATTTTCGAGATGGCCGACGACAGCCTCGTGGAATATTGGATCGGAAGTGCTACAGTAAGGCTTGAGGGCAGAATGTTGCCGGTTCCGGTAGTGTTCGCCAAGCCCGACAGTACCCCTCTTCTGGGAGCGACGACGCTGGAGATCTTCCGGCTGGTGGCAGACCCGGTAAACCAGCAACTGATACCCGCCCCCCGCATTCGCGCCCGGTTCTTCTAGCGGCTGTGTGGCTAACGAGATTCCCGGTCCGAATTTTACATTCCATGATTCAATTCACCGATAGCTTTAGGATCTGTCCCTTTGGCTAACCGCAATGAACAGACTCCACCCAAGGTCCTGCTGGCGAAGATGGGGCTGGATGGCCATGACCGGGGCGTGAAAGTAATCGCCCGGGCCATGCGAGACGCCGGGATGGAGGTGGTCTACATGGGCATGCGAGTCACCGCCGACCAGATCGCCCAGACCGCCCTCCAGGAGGACGCAGACGTGTTGGGTATCAGCATACTGTCGGGCGCTCACATGCGCCTGATGCCCAGGCTCACCAAGGCGCTCGACGACCGGGGACTGACCGGGGACGTGCTGCTCTTAGTGGGGGGCACAATACCGGAGGATGACGTAGCCCCGTTGCAGGATATGGGAGTGCATGGCGTCTTCCCCGTTGGCAGTTTCACGGCAGAAATGATCGGATTCATCAACGCCAACGTACAGCGGCAAGGGTAGGAAAGTCCCGCACCATGCCTGGCATCACATGGCCACCCCAATATCCGGCCAACTACCTGCCGCCTCCCGGCGCGGAGCACTGGTCGCCGGAACTTGAGACCATGCAGCCGGAGCACCGGGACGCCATCATACTGGACAAGCTGCGCGAACAGGTGCGTTACGCCTTTGAGAACTCCGGCTTTTACCAGGAGTTCTACGGCGACGCTCCCGTGGACCCGTCAAATCTGCGCAGCCTCGAGGAATTCTCCTGTCTCCCGATACTGACCAAGGAGCACATACGGCAGGAACAGGAAGAGCATCCCCCGTATGGCCGGTTCCTATGCGTTAACCCTACCGATGTTTTTCGGGTGCATGGGACTTCAGGGACCACCGGCCGTCCCACGGTGTTCGGGATCGGTCGCGAGGACTGGGAGCGCATCGGCGAGGCCCACGCACGCATCCTGTGGGCCGCGGGACTTCGCCCCGACGATATGGTCATGGTGGCTGCGGTGTTCAGCCTGTATGTCGGGAGCTGGGGCGCTCTGGTTGGCGCCGAACGGTTGGGCGCCACCTGCTTCCCCTTTGGCGGCGGAGCGCCGGGACAGACGGAGCGGGCCGCAGAGTGGGCGGCCATGGTAAAGCCCACGGCCCTGTACGGTACTCCCTCCTACGCGCTGTACCTGGCTGAGACCGCCCGTCAGATGGGCCTCAATCCGCTGGAGGATTTCGGGTTTCGCTTGATGTTCTTCTCGGGTGAGCCGGGAGCCAGTGTCCCGGCCACCCGCAGGCTGATCGAGGACACCTTCGGGTGCTACGTGGTTGACCAAGGCAGCATGGCCGAGATGACCCCGTGGATGAGCAATTCAGGCTGTCGCCATCTCCAGGGCGGAATGCACCTGTGGCAGGACATCGTATACACGGAACTGGTGGACCCGGAAACGTACGATAACCTGCCCTTAGGGTCTGAAGGCGTGCCGCTATATTCCCATACCGAACGGACATCCCAACCCATGATCCGTTACTGGTCCGGCGATATTGCCCGGTGGGATATGATCGACTGTCCCTGCGGCCGCACCTACCCGACGCTGCTCCGCGGCATCTATGGCCGGGCTGACGACATGATAATAGTGAGGGGTCAGAACGTCTTTCCGTCCCGCATCGAGGACATCCTGCGGAGCATGGACAGTTTTGGTGGCGAGTTCCGTCTGCTGCTGGAACGCGATTACGGGGAGCTTGACCGCCTCACGGTGCAGACGGAGGTGGTGGCCGAATCGTATGTGCGCCAGGAATCCGATCCCGCGGCACTGGACTCAGTTCACGAAGAGATAACGGCAGCACTTCGGCGGGCGCTGGGCGTCAGTGTCGCCGTGGAACTGAAGCCGGCCGGGGAATTCGAACGTACTCAATTCAAGGCCCGACGCATCATAGACCGGCGCACAGTCTGAATCGTCGTGTCCGTTCGCACTATCACAATGGAGGCGCCATGACCTCCCGTCGAGTTCCCTGGGCCAGCTTGAATCACGACCTTGGGGAGACCCTGGATATCGTGCGGGAAACGGTGCGGCAGTTTACCGATGCCGAGATCGCTCCGCGGGCCGGGGAAATAGACTCCACGAATGAGTTCCCCCGCGATCTCTGGCCACGGATCGGAGAACTGGGCCTGCTGGGTATCACGGTTTCCCAGGAGTATGGGGGCGCCAGCCTCGGGTACCTGGACCACACCGTGGTCATGGAGGAGATCTCCCGGGGTTCGGCCAGCGTCGGGCTTTCCTACGGTGCCCATTCCAATTTGTGCGTGAACCAGATCTTCCGCAATGGAAACGTGGAGCAGAAACGGCGCTACCTGCCGCCACTGATCTCTGGTGAACATGTCGGCGCCCTAGCGATGAGCGAGCCCGACGCCGGGTCGGACGTGGTCAGCATGCGGCTCAGGGCAGAGCGGCGCGGCGACCGGTTTGTGCTGAACGGCAGCAAAATGTGGATCACCAACGGCCCCGAGGCCGATACACTGGTGGTATACGCCAAGACCGACCCCGACGCGGGGTCACGGGGCATCACTGCCTTTATCATTGAACGGGAGTTTCCAGGGTTCGACGCGGCCCCCAAGCTGGACAAGCTGGGAATGCGTGGCTCGAGCACCAGCGAACTGGTATTTGAGGACTGCGAGGTCCCGGTGGAAAACGTACTGGGGGAAGAGGGCCGCGGCGTGGCAGTGCTGATGAGCGGCCTTGATTTCGAGCGGTTGGTGCTCACCGGGGGGCCACTGGGAATCATGCAGTCCTGTCTCGACGCGGTGGTACCCTACGTGCACCAGCGGGAGCAGTTCGGACAACCCATTGGAGAATTTCAACTGATCCAGGCCAAGCTGGCAGATATGTACACCGCGCTTTCCGCGTGCCAGTCATATACTTACGCGGTGGCAAGGGCCGCGGACCGGGGGACAGTTTCCCGCAAGGACGCCGCCGGATGCCTGTTGTTTTCAGCGGAAAGGGCTACCCAGATGACGCTGCAGGCAATTCAGATACTGGGTGGAAACGGCTACATTAACGAGTTTCCCGCCGGTCGCCTGCTGCGCGATGCCAAGCTGTACGAAATAGGCGCGGGCACCAGCGAGATACGGCGCGTACTGATTGGACGCGAGCTGTTCCGCGAGTCATCTTGACCGCGGGTCGACGGCAATGTCCTGGAAATGTGCGTGAGACTCGATCTTGAAGAGGTCGGTAACCCGGAATACCGACGCCAGGCCCTGATCCAAAACTCCAGCAGGAAGGATTCATGAACCGACTCGCTTCAATCCGCTTCGGGTTGACCCTGGTTTCCATCGTGGCAGTCCTGGCCGTTGCGTTGCTGGCCTGCGGTGCCGAGCCCGGTTCCAGCCGGTCCGGCGTCACGATCGCCCCTCCGCCGACAGCGACACCGGCCGACGGGGGGGCCGCCGTGCCGACTTCGCCCGATACCTCCTCCGACGGACAAGGTGCCGACTCCGCCACTACCGTTCCGCCATCTCCGACGGGGGAAGGCGCCGCAGCGCCCACGCCCACAGGATCCTTCACCCCTACCCCGCTGAACGCCGATGACCTTGACCATCTTCCCGAGGATCCCACGGAGCTGATGTATTCCGCCCTGGACTCGTCGATCATTGGCGTTGGCCGCAAGATGGCTTACACCCATAACGAGGCCTTCATACCGGTTCTGATGGAACTCATGCGGTTTCAGCGGCACGAGGAGAATATCCTGCTCATCGCATCCTACCTGGTGCGGATTCGCGACGAGATACCCCGAGACGACGTTTCCGTCGTACCCCAGGGCCAAGGAAACTGGGGATACTGGCAAGAATGGCTGTCCCAAAACCCGGAGGTCAGGGCACCAGAGGGATATGATCGCTGGAAAGGAATTCTGTTCGGGGTCATTGACCCGCCGATGGGCGCCTTCATGTACGAGGGAGTGCCCACCACAATCCGGCTGGAGGAGATTGTGTGGGGCGGAGTAAGGAGGGATGGAATTCCGGATCTTCGTTTCCCGGAGGCGATCAGTCCCGAGCAGGCTACCTACCTGGAACCGGGTGACCGGGTCTTCGGAGTTTCCATCAACGGCGAACACCGGGCCTACCCCCTGAGGGTGCTGAACCCCCACGAGATGGCCAATGACATTCTGGGCGGTGAGCAGTTTGCCCTAGCATATTGAACACTGTGCGGTTCTGGAATCGTGTATTCCACAGATATCAACGGAGAGCCCACCGAGTTCGGCACCTCGGGAATGCTTTATCGCAGCAACAAGCTGATGTACGACCGTGCCACAGAGACGCTCTGGCACCAGTTCCGCGGCGAGCCGGTGGTGGGCCCCCTGGCGGGAAGCGGCATCCGGCTTGAAGTCCTGCCCAATGTGTTGACCACCTGGGATGAATGGCTGGAACTTCACCCCGATACCACTGTAATCAGCAATGCCACCGGCATTTATCCTGCGGATTCTTACCGTCCAGAGGAGGACCCAAGGTCCATCTACTTCTCCTACAGGGCCCAGAGCGGCACCATGTTTCCGGTGGGAATCAAGGACGATGGACTCGCCGTAAAGGACCAGGTGTTCGGCCTGACCTTCGGCGAGGTTGCCCGGGCATATCCCCGAAGCGTGCTGTCCCTGACGCCGGTACTTAACGACAGCGTGGGCGGCCAAGACCTGGTCGTAATAACGGGAATCGAGGGGGGAAGCAGGGCCTACGCCAGGAGCGGCCAGGCCTTTGAGTATGAATCGGACGAACTCCTCAAGGACGAAAGCGGCAACTCCTGGCGGGTTCTAGAGGACGCCCTGGAAAAGGCTAGTGATCCTTCCGAACGGCTCGAAAGGCTTCCATCCAGGGACGCCTACTGGTTTGGCTGGTATGCCTTCTATCCCGAAACGGAGTTGTACGAACCCTAGCCACGCTGTTTCAATTCCTAGATATTTGTTTCGCATGGGCGGTTTTGAACCAGCCCCGTGTTACTGCGGGTGATGATATCGAGCGGGAACAACTGATTCGCGATCCCCGCACCTGCGACAGCCGTGTTTCTATTGTCCAGTTTCTGGCCTACAATACTGGCAGCCAACCTGGCTACCATATTGGAGGTGAACTATGCCTAGAAACACACCCACCCTGACACTGGCGGAGGGAGAGGCGATATTGGCCGGAGCCAAGGCCAAGGTGCTGGAAATGGGAGTCAGCATGAGCATCTCGGTGGTGGACCCCCGGGGCGACCTGATTACCATGATGCGCACCGACGGCGCGTCGTGGCGCACCCCTCCCATTTCGCGCGCCAAGGCCGTGGCGGCGTCCTGCTTCGGGCGCGCCAGTGGCGAACTGACCGAGAATGCCCTGGCCCCGGTGTTCCGCGGCCTGATGGCCATGGAGGGCGGCCACATGATTCCTGGCCAGGGTGCGCTGCCCGTGTACAGGGACGGCGTGCTGGTGGGAGCTGTCGGAGGCAGCGGGGGCACAGCGCAGGAGGACGAGGATGCTGCGCTTGCGGGCATCGAAGGTGCTGGATTTTCCGCAACCCCGTAAACAGCTCCGTCTGTCAGGCTAACAGAAGGGGGCGCACTACTGTGCGCCCCTGTTCCTTTCAGCCGGACCCAGTCTTACTGAATCAGTTTCCACTCTTCTGGTACACCTGGAAGCGGTGGCGATTGGTTTCCACCACGTACAGCCGCCCCTCACGGTCAAGGGACACGGCCACGGGGCCCCAGAAGTACGGTTCCGTTTGCGAGGAAACGTGATAGGGCGTGTTCAGGTGCGGCGGCAAGGGAGGCCTCAGATTGGAGCGGTCCCGTTCCGCCTTTTCCTCGGGGTTTGCGGCGAAGTAGTCCTCCGCCCACTTGGAGACGGTCGCTTCACCGCGCAGTAATAGCTGGAATTGACCATCGGGGCCGATGACCTGCACCCTCTCGTTGCCCCAGTCGGCCACATAGACGAACCCATCGTCATCCACCGCCACGCTGGTGGGCCGCTGGAACTGACCCTCGCCTTCTCCTGAGGAACCGAATGCCGCCAGAAATTCCCCGTCGCCGGTAAACTTCTGGACTCGGTCGTTGCGCCAATCGGCAACGTATACGTTGCCCTCCTTGTCGGCGGCAGCGCCCCACGCCAGGTTGAACTGTCTGGGGCCGCTGCCGAAGGAACCCCACTGCGTGAGAAAGGCACCGTTGGAGTCGAACTTCTGGATTCTGGAGTTGTGCTGCTCTACGACGTACACGGAATTGTCCGGCCCGATGGCGATGCCCGCCGGTCCGTTGAACTCGCCGACACCGCTGCCCGGCCTGCCCCACTTTCTCAAGAAGTTGCCAGCGGCATCAAACACGGTAACGCGATGATTCAGCTCATCGGTAATGTAAAGGTTGTCGTTGCCGTCTATGGCCATGCAGACCGGCCAACGGAATTGGGTATCCCCGTCGCCGGAGCCGTCGCCGAATTCGTGCAGGTAGTCCTCATCGAGGTTGCAGACTCCCACCCGAATGCCAGCTGCCCGGGCCGGGTCGCACCGGTTGAGCACGAAAATCCGTCCGTCGCGGCTGACTGCCAGATCATAGGGATTGGCGAATCCCCGGCCGTTCAGGCCGTTGTTGACGATGCCGATGGTCTTAACGTATTCCAGTGCAATGCTGGAACTCTGAGTCTGGGTGGTCACTTGCCCTCACCAATTCCCTCCCCGACAGGTCCGGGGAGGGAGCAATATGGTTCTTGGTCCTGCGGGGAATTCAGACCAACTGGAATTCGCGAGTAGAAGCGATGAGACGGAGCATGTTGCCCACGCGCTGCTCTGAATCGTCGCCCGGGCGCCGGTTTCGCAGGTCCAGGTCGCCCTGCCGGGAGGCGTAGTCGACCAGCACCTCCCGGGTGTCCTCTCCCACGTCGATGGGACCCAGCAGATCGACACAGCCATCGGCGAACTGGGCGGGCGTGAGTACGCCGTCTCCGGTGGCCGCCAGGCGGTCGATTATGGCGCGAATGCCGGGACTGGAAACATCGGAGAGCTCCTTGGCAGCGAAGTTCACCCGCTCCACCAGGGAGCCGCTATCGATCCACTCAACGCCTTCGTGCCATCCCTCGACGGTTGGGGGCTGCAGCAGGCCCTGGCCCATGTAGAGCATGTTGTTGGAGATGCGCTCAATGCCAAGTTCCGGAGTCTGGTGGCTGCCTGCCAGGCGTACGGCCCCCACAACCATTTCCACCGGACCCTTAACCCTGGCGAATCGCGCATCGCCGGACTTGAAGTACTCCGAGTTAAACAGGGTCCGCAGCACGGCCTTTATCTCATAACCCGACTCGAAATAGGTCTCCTTCATGGCCGCGATACAGTGCTGGCCCTCCTGGGACACCTCGTCGGCGGCGAAGAACTGGAAGAGACGGGTGCAGATGAATTCGGCAGTGGCGTCCTGCTGGGCGATGATGCGAATGATGTCCTCGCCGTCGAAGTTCCCGGTTTCTCCCAGGAAGGTCTTTTCGCCTGCGTCGTGGTCTTCCTCGCGGTAATCGAAGTGCCAGGCGATGCGGCCATAGGGCCAGATCGAGTCCTTGTAGGCTCGAACGGCCATGTATTCGGCATTCCCCAGCGTCCAGCCGGTGAACGCCCGGGCACATTCCTTGATATCGTCCTCGGTGTAGTTCCCGATGCCCATGGAGAACAGCTCCAGCAGCTCCCTGCCGTAGTTCTCGTTGATGGCATCGCCGTGGTTGTCCTGGTTGTCCAGCCACACCAGCATCGCCGGGTCCCTGGAGATCTCGAGGAGCATTTCATCGAAGGCGCCCAGTCCCTTGCGGCGGAACATGTCCACCTGGTTCAGCTGAGACCGGGCCTGGTTCAGCTTGGTATAACCCGTGGCGAACAGTCCATGCCAGAAGAGGGCCATCTTCTCCTCCAGCGGGCTCTCCGTGGAGATCATCTTGTACATCCAGTATGCTGCGGAACCTGCCAGGTCGCGCAGCTCCGACTGCTCCACGTGGTACCGGCGGATCAGGTCGTCGGGCATGGGGTTGGCGTTGGAGGTGTCCAGTAGCTCCTCAACCGTCGCCTCGTAGCCCTGTGCCACGCAGCGCTCCAACTCCTCGCGGCTGGCGCCGAATCCGGCGCGGCGCGTCAGGTGGGCCATGAGGGCGATGTTGCTATCGCTCATATCTAATCCTCGTAATCTGAACTGGCGGCACGATTCCGGGGGTATCCCTGCGGAATCTCTAGTTGCGGAACAGGTCCAAAGGCTCGAAGTGGCCGTTGACGATGGGGTCCGGGTCCAGTTCCAGCCACTTGTCCAGAATGACAGAGTAGGTCGATCGGAAATCGTTGTTGGGTCGCAGGTCGCCGTTGAGCTGCTCGGCCTCATGAAGGGACGGATATTGGCCGTATAGCCCGCCGTTGACCGCGCCCCCGATGAGGAAGGCCACACCACCGGAGCCGTGGTCGCTGCCGGTGCCGTTGTCCTTGATCCGACGTCCGAACTCGGAGAATATGAGCACTGCGGCGTCGTCCTCGCGCCCGTGTTCCCTGAGGTCGTCCATCAGGCTTCCCACCGAACCGGCCACGTCGTCCCACAACTGGGCGTGGGTGGGCAACTCTCCCGAGTGGGTATCAAAGCTGCCGTGCTGGGTGTAATACACCCTGGTGCCCAGATCGGCCAGGAACACCTGGGCGATGCTCTTTACGTTCTTCGACAGGGAGTCGCTTCGGTATTCAACGCTGGAGGAATACTGCGCCGGGGCGGTGCGAAGGATGTCGGCTCCAATATAGGCGTCCCGGCCCGTCTTGCTCAACAGAGACATCACCGGGTCCCGGCCTGCCACGTTGCCGTACATCCTGGAGAACGCCTCCAGGGTGAACGTACGCAGTT
Source organism: Dehalococcoidia bacterium (assembly GCA_965208825.1). Classification (GTDB taxonomy): domain Bacteria; phylum Chloroflexota; class Dehalococcoidia; order Lucifugimonadales; family UBA3495; genus VXOI01. The sequence goes on along the minus strand of CBDBPP010000005.1, from coordinate 468,484 downwards.
CTTCGTCTTCAATGTCAGGAAAGAGGCCGTAGGTTTCCAGGTCGCCCACCGAAGCCACGGAAACGCCGGGACAGCCCAGCGCCCGAGGCAGGCCCCGGCCGAAATTGACGGCGGTGAGAACGTTCTCTCCCTGGGGATCCAGGTCGCGGACTGCGCGGCCCAGCCAACCCTCGGTGCCTATGGCGTCGGGCTCAGCGGTATGCCAGATATCCATGGAACGGAAGTGGGAACGGTTCGGGTTCTCGTAACCGATGCCCTGGATGATTGCCACTTTTCCTTCGTCCCACAGCCGCTTGACGGGCGCCATGCTGGGATTGAAACCGATCTCGTCGTTCAGGGGGAGGACCTTGTCCTGGGGTATGTGGACGGTGGAACGTGAGTCGTAGTAGCGTCCGTCGGCGTACGGCACCACGGTGTTCAGACCGTCGTTGCCGCCGGATAGCTGGATGACGATAAGTCCCTTTTCGCGCTTGTTGCTGGTCATTTAATGAATCCTCGCGAAGCTTGGTGGATTACCCTAAATTTACTATGTGCGGCCCAATCGGGCAAGTTGGCCGGCATACGGGAACTCCGGAAATCGGCATCCCTCGAATTCAGGGCCGAGAATGCCGTGCCCAATGACCCGAGTCAGACGCCGGGGGTGTCGCCTTTGGATTGATTGCTGTCAGTCCCACTTTCGCGGCAATCCGGGGTCTCAGCGGATCTTGAATCCCTCACTCGGCATGCAGGAAGTGGCTTCGTCCAGCACCGTTGGGTCAATGTGCGGGCCACTGGATTCCGGCCCCGTATCAAGTACGGGGTGACGTTCTTTCGCTGGAATTGGCTATGGCCCTTTGGCCCACGAATGGGGATGAAAACGAGCCTTTTTCTAGGCAACGATGGGAGAGGAGCGGGTACGGGCAACATGGTCACTTGGGATATTTCTCTGGGCCCCGGCTTTCGCAGGGGTGACGGAGGGTCTAACCCTCTTCCTCAAAAGGGGAGGGAACCCTTTCCACTGCTATTTACATAATAATGACGGGTTGTTCTTCCTGCGGTGGTCGCACGGTTTCCCAAATGCGATAGCCCCGGGTCAGACGCTCGATTGGGCTGGCGTGTCGACTGGGAGTGAAACCCTGCATGGGCAGTGGAGATCAGTTGCTGTGCGGTCTCCCGCACCGGCCCGCCAAGCAGGTGTGCAACGCAGTGCTCCACCAGCGCAGCTTCTTCTCACGCAAAACACCCGGGTCAACAACATCTCCAGGCGCGGCGTGTTGAGCGAAAGCTTACGGGGGCAACTCGAGAACGAGTTGCGCGTGGTCGTGGGCAATATCTCGCCCGCCTCTTTGGATTCCCGGTATTGCGGTGAACGCTCTAGGTCGCTAGTCGCCGAGATTCCTGGTCGCCTCCTTGGTGGCCTCTCCCCGGGGTCGCCAGGCAAACCTTTCCGCGTACCGGTTTGGCCTGCCCTCCACCACATCGGCAGTGATGGCCCCCAGGACCGGCGTGAACTTGAAGGCGTGGCCGCTGCCCCCGGTCGCTACCACCAGGCCCTGGGTATCGGGGTGGCGAGTGATGTAGAAGTCCCCGTCCCAGGTATCGTTGTAGAGGCAGGCCCGGCTGCCCGCCAGGGGTGCATTGGCCAACTCAGGCACGGATTTGGACAGGAAACGACGGCAGTTGTCCACGACCGCGGGGTCTCCGTCCCTCGGGTCGTCAGCGTCCACTATCCTCCCCGGCCCGTGGTTGGCAAGCTTCACAACCCCGTCCGCGTCGGCCGGGAATCCATACCATCCGGTGCGGGGAATATCGGCGCCCCAGGGCGGAAAATGCGGTGATCTGAAACGTTCGGGAACGTTCGGCCGGAGGTAGACCAGGGTCTGGGCAACCGGGTCCATCATGTCCGTCAGTTCCGGCACAAGGCGGGGCGTCCATACCCCTGCGGCTACCACCACGGCATCGGCACGAACCTCGCTTCCGTCGGCCGAGCGAAGTCCAACGGCGCGGCCACTCTCCACCATCACCGACTCGATCTGTAACCCGGTGCGAATCTGGACGCCCGCGACCCTGGCCTCCCTCGCCAGGAACGATACCGTTTCCCCGGCCTCCGCCCAGCCGCCGCGGGGGTTGAAGTACCCGTCGGTATAGTGCTCCGAGTTCCAAAGAGGGAACCTCTGCGACACTGCCTCCGAGTTGAGCCGCTCCAGCGGCCACCCAGCGGCCGTCAGGAGGTCGTAGGACTGCCGCTCCACCGCCCCAGGTTCCAGCGGCTGGCTGGTGAGAACAAGGAATCCATCCTGGTGGTAGAGGGGTCTGCCCCTCGTTTCGTTCCAGGCGTGCCAGCCCTCAATGGCCTCCGCGCCGAGATCGCTGTACAGCTTGTCGTCTCCGTAGTCCATGCGGACCATGCGGTTTACGTCGTTGGAGGCCGCCAGCGGGTGCGGTACGGGCCCGGGGTCAAGTACCGTTACCGTGTAACCCCGGCGTTGCAGTTCCAGGGCCGCCGACAGGCCGAAGATTCCCGCTCCTGCTATGGCAATTGAGGGTTGAGTGGGCATTCGCAAATCACAGCGAGCCTATTGGCTCACGGCCCTGATAATGGACTTTAGCTCATCGACACCAAGGTCTCCGAACTTGCGCCATCCACCGATGAGGTAGGTTGGAGTGCCGCCGATTCCGCCGGCCCGGGCAGTCTCGTTGGAATCCAGCACGGCGTCCCGGTAATGGCCGGACTCCAGTCGAGGTCCCAGTTCGGACCAGTCCAGGCCGGCCTCTACCGCCAGCTCCCTGATGACCTCGAGGCTGCCGAGATCGGCGCTTCGTTCCCAGTATGCACCTGCGGCGACGTGGTGGAACCGGTCATCCAGGCCTTGTTCCTTGGCGTGCAGGGTTGCCTCATGGATGTATAGCGTATTGGGTGACCATTGAGGACGCCTCATGATCAGGCCGGTATTGCGAGCCCGTTCCTGCATCGCCGGGTTCAGCTCGGTTTCTGTCTCCCCATCGAACAGGCGGCGGGGCTGGCCCTCCGGCGGGGCGTCCGGACGCAAGAGGAAGGGCCTGCGATCAACGGTGATGTCCAGTTCCTTTGCCACAATGTCGAGCCTGCCCAGGCCTACGTAGCAGAAGGGTCAAGTGTAGTCCTGCCAGACGGTGACTTCCACGGGGTCGGTGGCGGCCATGTTCCCTCCTTTGACTCGCTGATCGGAATCGTGAAATTGGGGCCCGGGACGCTGCTCTCGGGCCCCCTGAAAAGGACTTAACGTTTGCCTCGAAGGATACTCCGGGTAACCGTTGGCGACGCTAGTCGTCGGCGGGAGCAGGCACCACGGCACCGGCAAAGGCCGCTCGCAGCGCTGCGGTCGCCTCCTCCATCACCTGTCCGCTCTGGTCCATGACGCCGACCATGGCGAAGAAGCCGTGAATCATCCCGTCGTACCGGCTGATGGTGGTTTCGACGCCCGCTTCCTGCAGGCGGCGCCCGTAAGCCTCGCCCTCGTCGCGCAGCGGATCGAACTCGGCGGTAATGACCAGGGCGGGAGGCTGCCCCGCGACACTTGATGCTTTCATCGGAGCTGCGTAGGGATTCGAGGCGTCAGCGTCGCCGGCCAGGTAGGCGTCCCAGTACCACCTCATCGCATTCTGTGCGAGCAGGTAACCCTCGGCGTTCTGCGTGTAGGACGGGGTGTCGTAGTTTCGCTCGGTAACCGGATAAACCAACAGCTGGTGGACGATGGCGGGGCCGCCGCGGTCCGCAGACATCAACGATATGGCCGCAGCCAGGTTGCCTCCCGCACTGTCTCCGCCAACGGCGAGACGGGAGGCGTCGGCGTTCAGGGACACCGCGTTATTGGACGCCCAGACCGTGGCGGCATAGCAATCCTCGGCCGGGCCGGGGAACTTTGTCTCCGGCGCCAACCGGTAGTCGACCGAAACGACGACGCAGCCGGCGCCCTTGCACAGGTGCCGTGCGGTCGCGTCGGCGGAATCCAGATTGCCGACCACCCAGCCGCCACCGTGGTACCAGACCAGAATGGCGAAGGGGCCGCTTCCCTCGGGGGTGTAGATGCGTACGGGGACGTCTCCGTCCGGGCCCGGTATGTTGCGATTCTCGACCGCAGCGACCTCGGGGCCCTCCGGTCGCGGTCGGGCCGCGGCGTTGATCCGGGCCTGTTCCGGCGTGACCTCCCACACCGGGGGAAGCCCCAGGGCGTTTACTGTATCGATGACTGCCTGTGCTTGTGGGTCCAGTTGCATGATGCACCTCCTGTCGTGTTTTAGTTTCCCTGTCGGTCCTTGTATCGTTCCAGTCCGGATGTCCCAGCTAGTTGGGAGTCCAGGCCAGGCCGCGGACTTCGCTGAACTCGCGGGGCAGCTTCACCCACCAGTCGCCCCCGTCGGCGGTGGCGTATATCTGCCCGTAGTGGCTGCAGCAGAGAATGAAGTCCGGGTTTGACGCATGGGTGGCGAAGGCCCACATCGGCGTATTGGGTTCCTGCGGCAGTGCCAGCTTTTCCCAGGTCCTGCCGTGGTCCGTAGACCGCTGGATTGCGCCGGTAACTCCGTTAGGCGAGTCCCCGGTGGCCACCAGCAGGGTGTCGGGGTCGTCCTGTTTTACCGTGATACCGCGACAGTAGCGTAAATCGAAGGAGGCCCCCACGCCCAGGCCCTGCCAGCTCTCGCCGGTGTTGGTGCTGGCAAAGACATCGCCAGGCGTGCTGGTAAACACCGTAGTGTTCTGGCCCACGCTCACTGTCATGCCGTGGATATCCGGGTCGTTGAGCCCGCCGTTAATGCGAGTCCACGTGTCCCCGCCGTCCAGGCTGCGGCAGACTCCGTCCACCTCCACACCGGCCCAGACCACCTTCGGGTTGCTCGGATCAACCTCCAGGGCCGTCACCCGGGGCACCCGCACATTGGGACATTCCTTCGCCATGTCCACCGGGAGCTGTTCCCAGCTGGCGCCGGCATCGGTCGACCGGAACAGTGCCGAGGGGCTGGTGCCGGCGAAGATCACCGACGGGTCGGAGGGGCTAACCGCGATGTTCCAGACGTGCATGTCATCCATCGGCGACGGAATGCGCTCAAAAGACTTGCCTCGGTTGGTGCTGCGAAATATGCCTTCGTCGGTGCCCGCATAGACCACTGCCGGGTCGGTGGGGTCGACCTCAACGCCGAAGACCTTCGTATCCCCCCAGATTCCGCCGGCGCGCACGTAGTTCCGGCCACCGTCGGGACTCACCCACAGACCTGCACCTATGGTTCCTATCAGGATCGAAATGTCTTTAGCCATTGTTCCCCTCTCCTCAGGCTCGGATTGTGGCGGGTTGCGTGACTATGCTTTGAAAGTGGCAAAAACCTTGTTGGAGGTGAACACCCTGGATTCCACGAACTCGATGCTGTCCGGCCTGGCGCCCAACTCGCTCATCGCGCCCAGCATGCAGGCCCAATTGAGGAGCTCGTGCTGCCCCGAGGCCTCCATCTCGGCGGTGGTCCTGGTGCGCCAGGCATCGTAGTTCCCCCGCGTCAGTTCCTCGTACAGGGCGCGGTCGGTGGCCACATCAGGCCAGAGATAGTTGTTTTTGGCGGTGAGGAAGGCGTGGGACCAACTGGACGACGCTACGAGAGCCACTCGGTAGGGACTCTCCCGCAGCACCCGGGCCACGGCGGCGCCTACCTCCATGCATCGCCTGGGGGACGGGCCGGGCGGGTCGGGCTCCGGGGACTGGCCGTTGTCCTTGTGCGGCAGGATGCCTCCGCGGTTGCTGATGACAGCGCTCCCGTAGCAGTTGACAGCGAAGGGAATAACCGGGAAGTCGAATCCCTGCCGGTCGTAGTCGAGGTACAGCAGGGTGTTGATGAAGGCATGGGCCAGGCCGGGCTCATGCAGCGGACGATAGGCGTAGGCCATGTCTATCCCGGAATCGATGAGGCCGCTGGTCAGAAAGCGTGCCGCCTCGGGATGCCCACTGTAGGTGAAGACCTTGTCCGCCGGTTCTTTCCATACGTTGCGACGGGGAGTTCCGTGCCGCATGAAGGGCGTGCATTGGAACCCGTCGTAGGCCAGGATGCAGAAAGGCGGAATTACGTCTTCCCGGAAATTCTCGTATTGATCGTCCCCAAAAACCACCACGAAATCAGGGTTGAAATCAAGGATCTCCCGGCGGACCCGGCGGAAACCGTCCACGAGCCTTGACCGGTGATTGGCCGCCGACGCCAGTCCCTGGTCGTCGCCGTATTCCTTCTGCATGGGCTCTGGCCAGTTCAGGGGATTCTTCAGTTCGTCAGGGAGTCGCTCATCGCGGTTGAGGGTGACGTTGATGGGGAAACCGCGATCTTCGTCCGGTGTGATCAGCGGCGGGTAGTGTGTGCAGCCAACTCCGATGATTTCGGCCATGGAGCCCTTCCTGTTTGCCTGATTATCCGGCCCTATAGGGGACCCGCGTATGATAGCAGACCTTCAGGCCGGTAATCAGCCCCGCGCCACGGCGCCCAGTTGCTTTCGATAAGCCGCAGCCTCAAGAATTGAGGGCAAGTCATCGAGTTTCAGCAGCCCCAATCAGAATGCAGTCCGTAGGTGGTTCGACAAGCTCACCATGGACCGAGTGTGCGCCGCCGACAATAATCGAATGATCCCGACGGACGCGCCGTATTGGGAGAGAATTACGCTTGGGTCCGGCCGCAGGAATGGCCGGACCAGCGAGGTCAGTTCTCAACGACAATCTTGCCGTAAAAGTCCCGGTCTGCCATTGCCTGATGGGCGGAGCCAACATCGAAGAGGGGGAAAATCCGCCCGGGAATCCCCCTCAGTGCCCCATTGCGCACCACCTTCATGAAATCGGCAAAGGTGCGGTTGCTCCGCCCTCCACTGCCCATCAGGTGCAGGGGCTTTCCCTGCAGCAGTGAGAGGTTGAGATCGGCCCTGGCACCCGAGGTGACGCCCGTGATCACCAGTCGACCTCCGTTCTTAAGAGAGAGCAGGTTCTGTTCCCAAACGTCCGCCCCCACACAATCGAACACTAGGTCCACACCCTGGCCGTCGGTCAGCTGCTTCACCAGCTCGCTGAACTGCGGCGTTTCGCGGTAGTTAATGACCTCGTCAGCGCCCCACTCCCTGGCCGTGTCCAGCTTCCACTGGCTTCCGGCAGTGGTGATAACCCTGGCGCCCATCATCTTGGCGATCTGGATGGCCATGCTCCCTACGCCGCTGCCGGCCGCCTGCACCAGGACATCGTCCCACGGGCGGATCTGCGCCTGGGTCACCAGGCAGTGCCATGCCGTGTGCGCGGCGATGGGGAGCGCAGCGGCCTCCGTGAAATCCATGGCGTCCGGGACCAAATGCGCATTTGCCGCCGGGGCCGTAACGAAGTCGGCGTGTCCGCCGTCCAGGTCCACTCCCAGCCTCTGCTGGTTGGCGCACCACTGGTCGTTTCCCATGACGCAGTGCTGGCATTGCCAGCAGGTAACCCGATTGTTCAATACGACCCTGTCTCCGATTCGCAGGGATGTTGAGGTGGCCGGACTGATGGCCGCCACCTCGCCGGCAATGTCGCAGCCCATGATCCGTGGGAGAGGACCGTTGTAGGTACGTCCCTCGCGGAGGTTGAGGTCCAGGTGATTGAGGGCGCTGGCCCTGACCCTGAGCATTATTTCTACAGGGCCCACCTCGGGGTCCGGCCTGTCACCGTAGACCAGCTTGTCCGTGCCGCCGTGTTCGTTGATATAGACTGCCTTCATTGTGGTCCCCTCCCCGATGGTGAAGAATTGAATTTCGCTACCAATGGGCTGTCAGTGAGCCCCCCACTGCCGGCAGGTTGTAGAATGCAGCACAATAGGCGAAATGATACTCAAGGCGCGATGCAGCGTCAAAGCCCGGTGTTGCCGTGATCTCCCTTACAGCCAATGGAGTATTGAGGCTCCTGCGGGAACTCCGAACCCTCTACGCCGGATTCTCGTGGGAGTCTGAGCTGTGGCCCAGGGTAGGCCCGCGCCGCAGTCCCTACCGCGCGCTGGTCCTGTTCGGGTTGAGCGCCAGAACGCGAGACGCCCTGCTGGTGGAAATGTGCCGGGAGTTCTTTTCTCGGTTTCCTGCCGTATCGGACCTGTCTCAGTATGTTGCCACCGGCTGTGCTCTGGACCTGCGTCTGCTCCGTCCGGGGCAAAGGCCGTTCGTGGAATCCATGGCCCAGGTACTCGGGAGCGGCGTACCAAGGCATCGAGATGGCCTGCTCACGATAAATGGAGTGGGTGATAAGATCGCCGAGTGCGTCCTGGCCTACGGCTGGGGAGAGGACGCGTTGCCCGTGGACGCCAACTGTGTGAGGGTGCTGCAACGGGTGGCGGGCGGTGGAAGGCGACAGGCACGCGGGTTGGATCCCGGCCCGTTGCGTGAAACGCTGAAAAGCGTCTATCTTAGGAACGAGAGTCAATTCGCAGACCTGTCCATTTCGATGGTGGACATACACGAGATTCTCCGATTGCACGGACAGGTCTGCTGCACCAGGTTGCCTGCCTGTGCCGCCTGCCCGGTGACCGGATGCCAGTCGCGGCGGCAGCCTCACGAGGAGGGGAAAACGGTCAGGGTATCGCCGGCGTACTGGGACGATTGGCGAGAGCTGATCAATGAACCTGGCGGAGGGGAAAGTTCCATCTGACAAGAACCTTCGTTGCGTTGACTGCAATGTAGTATTCTCAATTCGCGTGAAAGAGCAGGTTCTCTTTGAGAAGAGGAGATTCGACCCCCCCAAAAGCGTTGTTTGCCTTGCCGGAAGGCAATCGCACCGCAAAGCAAGAGCCAAGAGTTAAACCGGACTTTCGGGATATCCCGAAGTGAGGACAGTTATCGATCAGAGTTGCGCAGACCAGCACAGGTTCCCATCAGACGATTCGGGTGACAGCCAGTGAGTGATTATCCTGGGGTCGCCTCCGGAAGTGGCAAGAGGGGCTGAAGGGAAATCCGGTGTTGGAAGCGGCCCGGCGAATCGGTGGGGGCTGACGCGAACATTGCAAATTTCATAACCGGAGCGCAGGTTCTACCGCCAAAGCGGGGATGACGGAAGAAAGAGGGGTAAAAAGCCATGATGAATTACCAACTGCTCGTTCCAGGGCTGCTGGACCGGGCCGACACCTACTTTCCCCACAAGGAGATCATCACCCGCGAAGGGGAAAGTGTGCACCGCTATACCTATCGAGACCTGAAGCGGCGGGTAAACCGTCTGTGCAACGCCCTGGCCGGTTTGGGAGTAGGCAAGGGCGACCGGGTGGGAACCTTTGCCTGGAATACTTACAGGCATCTTGAAGCCTACTTTGCTCCCCCCGCCATGGGCGCTGTCACCCACACAACCAACATCAGGCTCTTCCCGGACGATCTCACTTATATTGTCAACCACGCGGGCGACAGGGTCATGCTGGTGGACCCCGACCTGGTACCGATCCTGGAGCCGCTGGCCTCCAGGCTGGAATCAGTAGAGCACTTTGTCATTTTGACTGATGACAGGAATTTTGAGACTTCCCTGCCGTCCGTTCATATCTACGAGGATTTGTTGTCTCACGCGTCTGACGAGTATGACTCGCCGCCCCTGGATGAGAATGATCCGGCCGGACTCTGCTACACATCCGCGACTACGGGACGGCCCAAAGGGGTCACTTACTCCCACCGTGCCCAGATTCTCCACGCCATGATGGAATGCATTGCCGACTCGACGGGGGTACGGGAACGCGATGTAGTTCTTCCGGTGGTGCCCATGTTCCATGCCAACAGCTGGGGCGTGCCATACTCGTCTACCATGAGCGGCGCAACCCAGGTTATGGCAGGCGTCCGGCCTGACCCCGCAGCCATATGCAAACTCATCAGGGACCACCGCGTCTCGTTGGCCCTGGGCGTCCCGACCATTTGGGTGGGAGTGCTGGATTTCTTGGCCCGTACCGACGAGGAGTTCGACTTTTCCAGTCTTCGCACGGTGGTGAGCGGAGGCTCGGCGGTGCCCGTGAGCATGATCCAGGCCTTCAGGGAGCGTCTGGGAGTAAACCTCGTTCATGCCTATGGAATGACCGAGGCCACGCCTCTTGTCTCCTACAATCGCCTCGGGAGTCATCTCGACGGGCTTGAGGGATCGGACCGATATGCGGAGCAGGGTAAGCAGGGCACCCCGGTCTTCGGGATTGAGATGCGACTAGTGGACGAGAACGGTGCCGATTTGGAATGGGACGGGGAACAGCGGGGCGAGCTGCTGTTCCGGGGCCCCTGGATTGCGTCGGAGTACTATAACGATCCCCGTAGCGAGGAGACCTTTGCCGACGGCTGGTATCACAGTGGTGACATTGCCTCCGTGGACCGCTGGGGCAACATCCAGATTGGCGACCGCGTCAAGGATATGGTCAAGAGCGGAGGCGAGTGGATTTCCTCCGTGGACCTGGAGACCGCCCTGGTTGCTCACCCCGGCGTGCTGGAAGCGGCGGTTATTGCCATCCCCCACCCTCATTGGCGCGAACGCCCTCTGGCCTGCGTGGTTCCCAACGCGGAGTATCGCGACACCCTGGAGAAGAGCGAATTGCTTGACTTCATCCGCCCGCGCTTCGTGTCGTGGTGGATTCCCGACGACGTGGTTTTCATCGACGAGATTCCAAAGACCAGCGTCGGCAAGTTCGACAAGAAGGTGCTGCGGGAGTTGTACCAGGACTACGAAACAGGCGGTTAGGTGAGATGGTCAGTTCCCGAGGAAATCCCTCACCTGGTCGAGAGAAATCGGTAAGCCGCACCGATAGCGGCATACTGTGCCAACGCGCCGGTCAGGAGCCCTCGCCGCCGTCTGCGCCATCGCTTCTCTCGGAAACGCTCTGCAGCCTGCGGATTTCCGACTGCGCCGCCCTGCGACGGCGGACTATGAAGATCACGTAGGCCATGAACGCCAGTCCGGTAACAACAAAGACGGCGATCAGGTAGGGGAGGTTGGACGGAGGCATACCCGATTGGAGCAATTGGATCATTTATTTCGTCGTCCGGTGTTCCCTTTGCCGGGCTGAACCACCCGGTTCCTAGGCCTCAGCTGAGAGACCCTCGCGCCGCAGCTCAAACCTCAAGCGGCCCAGATCGTCCTCGGCGCGCAGCGACGCCATCCTCTCCAGAACCAGCCAAACGGTGAGGACCAGGAACGCAATCAGCGAAAAAATCAAAACCAGGTTCATCGTTCCGCTCAGAGACCCACTCTCGGCCAATGGCCCAACCACCTGGGGCGGATGGATCGACCGCCACCACTGCACGGCAAAGTAGACGATGAAGGCGTCCACGGACCCGATGATGCCGACAATCGCGGAGAACACCGCCGCGCGGTCCCGGTCGGGTGTGAATGCCCTTACCATCATGTAGCCGGCATAGATGAACCACAGCACCAGCGTCAGCGTCAGCCGCGGCTCCCACGTCCACCAGACGTTCCAGACCGGTTTGGCCCAAAGGACACCTGTCAGAAGGGCCAGGGACACGAAGACGAATCCCACCTCTCCAGAGGCCACCGCCATGTTGTCCCATCGGCTGTTGCGCGTTCGCAGGTACACGATACTGCCGATGAAGATCAACACGAATGCCAGGAGAGAAAAGATCGCTACGGGCACATGGATGTATAGCGCCCGCTGCACGTTGCCCAGGTTGGCGTCGGTGGGCGCAACGGCGAATATCAGGTACAGATCCACGACAAGCAGGACAACGGCAACCATTCCCAGTATCGAACGGGGAGAGGGGCGCCAGCCTTGCTGCATAGATCCCGCTGATGCTCCGCCCGGGGCAATGCTTCCAGGGTCATCCAACGGTTTTTATTCCTCTACGACATATGAAAAAACCCAGGGACATATTACCAGAAACAGGGCATCGAAAACCGCGATCAATGGTAACCATCGGCCCAGGCCGATGAAGGTTTCCCCGCCCACGGCGCGGGTGGTTGCCTGTACTGCGGCAAGGATCACAGGGAGCACTATGGGAAAGAACAGCACCGGCAGCATTATCTCCCGGGATCTTGTCTGCGCCGCCATCGCCGAGAACAGGGTTCCTACCAGTGCGAACCCTACCGTAGTCAGCAGAATGGTCGCGCCCAGCGTCCACGAGAGGGCGGAGAATCCCAGCATCACCGCGTAGGCCGGAAGCAGGACCGCCTCAATCAGCAGCATGAATATCAGGCTGGTTAACGCTTTGGCCAGGAAAATGGCATCGCGGCTGACCGGCGTGATCAGCAGTCCCTCCAGGGCCCCGGTCTCCTGCTCGCGGACAAAGGCGCGGTTCATTGCCAGGGTGGCTGCGAAGGCGAAGGCCACCCACAGAATTCCGGGAGCCAGCGTCCTGGCCTGTGCCGGAGTCGGGTCCAGGGCAAAGCTAAATACGACGACCAGGAGCAGCCCAAAGACAAAGACGGAAACCACCAATTCCCGGGAGCGCAGTTCCAGTACCATGTCCTTCCAGACCATCGTGGCGACGGGCCCGAACAGTCTCATCACCTGGGTTCCTCCCGGTCGGCGGTTGGGGCCAGCAGTTGCTGGATTTCGACTGCCCTGGAGCCCGGAAAAGTGAGGCGGCCGCCCGACAGCACGGCGGCCTGATGTGCCCAGGAGAGCCCCAGCTCGATCTCGTGAGTGGTGAAGATGGCCGATCGTCCCTCGGCGGTCCATTCCTCCAGCAGCTGCCCGAGCATCTCGCGGGAGTCCCGGTCCAGCCCCGCCTCGGGCTCGTCGAGAAGCAGCAATTCCGGCCGGTGCAGGATGGCCCGGGCGATGGAGACGCGCTTCTGCATGCCATTGGAGAGAGTGCGCAAACGGTGCCTTCCGCGGCTGGACAGCCCAACCCGGTCCAGCACCTCGGCCACCCGGTTGTCCCGGTCGTCGAGTCCGAATAGCCTTGCGTAGTAGATGAGATTTTCCCGAGGAGTCAGGTCGTCGTAGAGAAAGCCGCGATGCCCGACCACGCCGACCCGCTGCCGTATTTCGGCCTTTTCAGTGGCCAGATCGAGGCCTGCGATTCGCGCCGTACCCGCGTCCGGCCTGATGCTGGTTGAGAGAATCCGCAGCAGCGTTGTCTTGCCGGAGCCGTTGGACCCGAACAGCGCCAGAGTTTCACCCCAGGCCAGGTTAAGGTCCAGGTTCCAGAGTACAGGCCATTCACGGTAGCTCTTTTCCAGGCCCTCGACGACCAGTGCCGGGCCGGGCTCATTCCCATTCAATACGGCAGGCCCTCGTTGGCATCGGAAAACCGATTTGTTATTATTATCACAATCCCTATTGCGCCCCTACGCAGTGGCTGGAGTCTCGATTGGACACTCGCGTCCCTGAAATAGCCTACACCGGGAATTCCGTGTTTCGCTCGAACCGCGTCCGATTCGGCATAGTGGCGGTGGTGGTAGTTCTTTCCCTTGCATTCATGATATGGGCGGCCTTCGGCGAGAACACGAGGTATTTCCTGACGGTGAGTGAGTTCAACAACAGGGCGGAGGTCCAGGACGGGCAGATGGTGCGGGTGTCCGGCAAGCTGGTGGATGGCACGTTCAATCGGGGGGACAAGTCAACCATATCGAACTTTCAGCTGACCGACAAGGACGGAACGTATTCAGGGTCAGAGTTGCTCATGGCCCAGTACGAGGGTGTGCTACCCGATCTCTTCTTCAACCCGCACTCGGAGATCATCCTGGAGGGCAGCCACGATGGGGATGGGGTCTTTCTGGTGAACGAAATACTGGTCAAGTGTCCCTCAAAATATGTGGACCTGGAAGAGCAGCAGTATGAACAGCCGGCCTATCCTACTACATGAGCCGTAAGGCAGGGGCGGCTGATGCCAAATGATAATCCCCGCCAATGGGCGGGGATTTATGCTTCCTTAAACCAGGCAGCGCTCGTACGTTAGAACTCGAAGGCGGACATCAACTCTTCCGCCGAGCGGGCGCGGGCGGTCTCCCAAGTCTGCTCCAAGCGATGTTCGAGGGACGGGCGGGCCTCGTCGTTGTACACCACACCCACGGGCAACCCGCCGCGCTGCAGGAGGTCGTAGGCCGCTGCCTTGCTCGACGGGTCGTGCTCGTCGGGAACATCCCAGAGTGTTGGTTCAATCCCCTTTCTGGGATTGCCCTTCAGCGCCTCGAAGGTGTCATTGTAAGTGGTGCAGGGAGACTGGACGTGGACTATGGAGAATCCCTCGTGTTCCATGCCCTGCTTGATCAGCTGAGAAAGCGGCCTGGGCTGGCCGGAGAATCCGGAGGCAACAAACGACACGCCCAGGGTGAGATACAGCTCCAGCGGGTTGATCTGAGCCTCGATCTTGCCGTAAGGGGTGGAACTGGTAATCACACCCAGCTTGGTGGTGGGCGAGCTCTGACCCTTGGTCAGACCGTACACGCCGTTGTCCATTATGACAGCAGTGATGTTGAGGTTGCGGGAGGCCTGGGGCCCGATGTGTTCGCCGCCGATGCTGAGGAAGTCCCCGTCGCCGGCCACCACGACCACATTGAGATCGGGCCGGGCCATCTTGACACCCATCGCGATGGGCAGGGAACGGCCATGAATACCGTGCATCCCGTAGGGCTGGTCTCCCTCCAGAAGATGCACCAGGTTGCCGGAACAGCCAATACCGGCAACAACCACGTTGTTCTCCATGGGGAGGCCGGTCTCCTCCAGCCGGTCGATCATGGCAAATTCCATGGCCCGACGGACACCGAAATCACCGCAACCCGGGCACCATTTGAAGTCGTACTCAGGGTTTTTCTTGCTCATACGCCCACAGCCTCCGTAAGCCGGAAGTTGGTCCTTTCAGAGATTCTTTCCACCAGGGTCCGGGCCTTGAAGGGCAGGCCGGTGTACTGGGTGATGGACTCGGCTTTGATTCCCATACCCCGCAGGATCATGGAGAACTGACCCTGGTAGTTGAGCTCGGGGACGATAACGAGATCCTTCTCCCTGAGCTCCTCGAGCAAGCTGGGTGGCATCGGATTCAGGTACATGGTGTAATACCAGCCGATGGGCGCACCCTGCCGCTTAAGGATATCATAGGCTTCCCGGGTGGGGCCCTTGCTGCCTCCCCAGGGCAGCAATACCACCGAGTGCTCCGTTCCCTCGCTCTCGTAGTAATTCTCTTCCAGAAGCTTGATCTTGCTGAAGCGCCGCTGCGTCATCTGGATGTGGCGCTCCGCCAAGTGGGTGGTATCGCCGATGTCGTCGTGCTCGCTGCCGTTGGCCACGTAGGCACCGGGGTTGCCGGGAATGGGCATGGGGGAAATTTCGTACCCGGCATAGCGCTGGTACCCGTTGTTGCCCTCGTAAACCCAGCGCTCGGCCTGCTTTACCTTGTCGAGGTCGGGCTTGGGAATGTTCTGGGACCTTTCAGCCAGGGCCATTTCGGACATCAGGATAACCGGCCCCTGGTACTTCTCTGCCCACTCAATGGCCTTGACCGCTCCGTAGAAGCACTCCTCAACGGAACCCACCGCGATGACGGGCAACCGGACGTCGCCGTGCGCCGGGAACATGCAGGACATCAAGTCGGACTGTTCAGTCTTGGTGGGGAGGCCCGTGGCGGGCCCTCCGCGCTGAACGTCGACTACGACCAGGGGAATCTCGGCGATCCAGCTGAGCCCCAGGCCCTCGCTCATCAGCGAAACGCCCGGCCCTGCGGTGGCGGTCATTGAGCGCTTGCCAGCATAGCCGGCACCCAGAATGGCAGTGATCGCTTCGATCTCGGAGCTCACCTGGTAGGCAAAGCGGTCCTTGCCGATCAGGTTGCGTTCCATAAAAAGGAGAATCGGCGTTGCCGGGGAAATGGGATAGCCGACGTAGAAGTCCAGGCCCCCGGCGATGGCACCCAGGCAAATCGCCTCATTCCCCTTGATCATCAGCTGTTGGTACTGGGGCATCACGGCCGGGGCAAGGTCGCCCAGGTTCAGGCCACTCTGGGCGATGTGTTCGCGCCCAAGCAGAAGGGCCTGGAGGTTCGAGCGGATGATTTCATCATCACCCTCGCGGCCGCGGTTGAATCGCTTTTCCACGAATTCTTCGAGGTACTCGTGGGGCATATTCACGAGGTGAGCCAGGGCGCCCATGATTACCATGTTGGCCGCCCGATTGTTCCCGGTGGAACGGGCCAGTTCTTCGATAGGCAGCCCGAAGGCCCTCTGGTCACCCTCAAGCTGGAACTCGGTGGAGTTGAAGATGATTACGCCGTCCTCCCGGACCTCCTCCACGTGGTTGTCGTAGGCTTCCTCGTTGAAAGCAACCAGCACGTCCACGTCGTCGCCGGGTGCCAGCACCGGATCCACGGATATGCGGGCCTGCGTCCAGGTGGGTCCGCCGAGAATCTGGGAAGGGAAGGTGGCAAAAGTGAGGGCGTGGTATCCAACCTGGGTGGAGGACTGGGCCAGACCCTCTGCGGAGGTTACGACACCCTGACCACCTTCGCCGGCGAACCGGACGACGAAGTCTCTCATTTGCATACGGGGAATCCTCCCAGCTCTCGGTGACTAGCAGCAAAGATTGGCCGATTGGCGCAGGTTGATGGCAATTCAGGAAGAAGGAAAACGGAGGGCCGAGGAGAAGAGGAGAAATCCCGATCAGAACCGGGATATTCAACTACAGCGGTCATGACAGCTTACGGGTAGCTTCCCCTGGGCAATTAGGCCCTCGCTGCCGGGCGCGGAAGGGCCAGTTTCAAAGTCATTTATGGCGGTGTTCCAAGTCAATCGACTATACACCGAGCCCTTTTCCTTGTCAACGAATGGAGAGGCCCGTGCCCGGTCTTTTGGATTATCGACAGCCTTGAGAATCGAAGCAGCCGGCGAGCGCCACATACACGCACTCGAAGGCAGTCAGTTGATGGTTTGACCCTCCGACTAGCTCTGTGCTAACCATGAACGGGAACTCCGACACATTACAAGGAGAGGGATCTGTAGGCCGGCGGCTGGGGGACTGCTTTTCGAGGGAGGACGAAAGGCGAAGCTACACCGGCAAAGAGCGGCAGGAGCCGGAGCCGAGAATCGAATATATGGGCGTATACTGAATTCAAGCAGGGGGCACGGCACGAGGCAAGGGCAGGACAAGGGGCTGGCAAGTTCATTCGATTATCTAGTGCTTGGGGTTTATTTCGCGGGATGCGAGTGGTTCGGGCCGGGCCTTATACCAGAGGGTCCTTCTGGATTCCGGCCCCGTATCAAGAACGGGGTGACGTTCTTTCGCCGGATTGACGGGGCGGAGTTTGCAACCGCCCTGAACGTGAGGTCCGGTTCGTTGTTGGCGTTTTTTGCCTTGTGCTAGAATCGGCTGCATGTACGATCTCAAATACTGGGTGGCGCTGAGCGGGATTCCCCAGCTTGGTGCGGCCCGGTTCCGTCGGCTGGAATCTTACTTCGGTACCATGGAGGAAGCGTGGGGGGCCGGTGCTACCGAACTGCGGGCAGCGGGGCTGGACTCACGGACCGCCCAGGAGGTGGTCGAGGGCCGGGCCACGAGGGACCCCGATAGCCTGATGGACTCGCTCCTCCGGGCGGAGGTGAGGGCGACAAACTGGACCGGCAGCGATTATCCCTCGCGACTGAAGGAAATCCACGATCCTCCGCCCGTTCTGTACTATCTCGGCGAACTGACGCCTGAAGACGAGTGTTCCATTGCCATCGTCGGCACCCGTAATCCCACATCGTACGGGCGTGAGGCCGCCTCTGTTCTCAGCCGGGATCTGGCCCAGGTGGGAATCACTGTGGTGAGTGGTCTGGCGCTGGGGATCGACGGAGTCGCTCACCGGGCCGCCCTGGAATGCGGGGGACGTACCATCGCCGTGGTTGCGGGCGGACTGGACTCGGTGTATCCCAGGGAGCACACCGGCCTCTTTCAGCAGATCAGCAGGCAGGGCGCCGTTATCAGCGAACATCCCCTGGGAGTACGCCCCGATGCCCGTAATTTTCCCCGGCGCAACCGCCTTATCAGCGGAATGACCCTTGGTACCATGGTGGTTGAGGCCGGGGACGGAAGCGGCACCCGATGGACTGTCCAGCAGGCGCTGGAGCAGGACCGGGAGGTCTTCTGTGTCCCGGGCAGCATTTTTTCGCCGGCCAGCAGATTTACCAACCGCATGATCAAGGAGGGCGCGAAGCTGGTCGCTGACTATACGGACGTGCTGGAGGAGTTGAACCTGCCGGAACTCAGTGCAACAATTGGCGCTGCCGAAGGAGATCGGGGGGGCCTAGAAATGCCCCATAGCGACAGGAAATTGGAGGGAGAGACGGAGGAAGATCTGGATGCGGGAGAATCCGAGCTGGTGGCCCGGCTTTCGGGCACACCGGTTCACGTGGATGACCTCTGCCGGCAGACAGGACTTCCGATAGCGACCATCACCAGTATGTTGACGATATTGGAATTAAAGGGAAGGGTTTCACAGGTGGGTACCATGCACTATGTCCTTACCGCGACAAGGGAGGTGTCCCATGGCAGGTAGGGATGGTGCCTCGAGAAAGGATTCGCCGGCAAAGGCCGCCCGGTCCAAGAGCGCCTCGACTTCGGCCGGGAAACGGTCGACGTCCCGGTCAACCACGGGCAACGCCCGAAGAGGGAAAGCTGCCACTGCCAGCGCCGCCAGAGGGGCCGCAAGCAAGAACACGAAGGGTTCCCGCCGGGTGGCGCCCATAAGGACCAAGGGGAAGGACCTGGTCATCGTAGAATCGCCGGCCAAGGCGCGCACAGTAGGACAGATACTGGGGAACGATTACGTGGTGGCCGCGTCCCAGGGCCACGTGCGCGATCTTCCACAGTGGAGATTCGGCGTAAACATCGAGGAGGAGTTCGCCCCCTCCTACGAGGTGGTCAAGGACAAGAAGGACCTGGTCAGCCAGCTCAAGGCGGCCGGGGACTCGGCCAATGACATCTACCTGGCCACTGACCCCGATCGTGAAGGGGAGGCGATTTCCTGGCACCTGCAGGAGGCGGCGGACTGGGAAAACCGTTCGTCCCCGCCCAAGCGGGTGGTGTTTCACGAAATAACGAAGGACGCCGTGGAGGAGGCCTTCAGCCATCCCCGTGACATCGACATGCAGCTGGTCAATGCGCAGCAGGCTCGTCGCATCTTGGACCGGCTGGTGGGCTATCAGATCAGCCCGCTGCTCCGCAAGAGGGTGCAGAGGGGCGTGTCGGCCGGAAGGGTGCAGTCGGTAGCCCTGCGTATGGTGGTGGACCGTGAGCGGGAGATCGAGGCCTTTGTTCCGGTGGAATCGTGGACCATAGACGTGAGGCTCCACAAGGATGACCAGAGGACGGAATTTTCCGCCCAGCTTCGCTCCCTTAAGGGCCAAAAGGGCCGACTCCAAATCGCAAAGGAGGAGGACGCCCGCCGGTATGAGGCCGAGTTGCAGGACGCCAGGTACTCGGTCGCAGAGGTGACCAAGCGGGATGTCAGGCAGCGGCCCGCCGCTCCCTTCACAACCAGCACCATGCAGCAGGAGGCCGGACGGAAGCTGCGATTCACCTCCCAGCGCACCATGTCGGTGGCCCAGCAGCTGTACGAGGGGCTAGAGGTGGGCGAAGGTGGTCCCATTGGGCTGATTACCTACATGCGGACGGATTCCACGCAGGTGGCCGCCTCCGCGGTAACCGAAACCAGGGAATACATCGCAAACACCTATGGTCGGGAATACCGTCCGGAAAAGCCACGGGTCTACTCCCGGCGCTCCAAGAACGCCCAGGAAGCGCATGAGGCCATTCGCCCCACGTCCATTCGGCGCAATCCAGCATCGCTGAAGCCCTACCTCAACTCGGAACAATTGCGGCTCTACACATTGATCTGGGAGCGCATGCTGGCCAGCCAGATGGCCGACGCTGTCTCGGAGGCCACTACCGCCGACATAGATGCCGCTTGCCGGAATACCGGGAATGTCTACAGCTTCAGGGCCACCGGGTCTGTACTTAAGTTCGCGGGGTTCCGGTCAGTTTACTTGGAGGGGAGAGACGAAGACCCCGACTCCGACAGCGCCAGAACGCTCCCGCGGCTGGAGGCCGGCGAACCACTGGTGTGCGGGGGGCTGGCGGCAAATCAGCACTTTACGGAGCCGCCGCCGCGCTTTACCGAGGCAACCCTCATCAAGGCCATGGAAGAGAGGGGAATTGGTCGGCCCAGCACCTACGCCCCCACCATAAGCACGCTGCTGGCGCGTTTCTACGTGGAACGAAAGCAGAGCCGTCTCTTTCCAACAACCCTGGGAATCACCCTCACCGATTTGCTCAAGGAGTACTTCCCGGAGGTCATGGACCTGGACTTCACCGCCGGCATGGAGGAGGACCTGGACGCCGTCTCCCGGGGTGAACGGGGATGGATTCCGATGCTGGGTGAGTTCTACGAGCCCTTCCAGAAAGCCCTCTTCAACGCCAACGAGTCCATGCCGCGAGTGCGGCTGGAGGAAGAGACAGACGAGGTCTGTGATGATTGCGGCAAACCCATGGTCATCAAGATCGGCCGATTCGGGAGATTCATGTCCTGCACCGGTTACCCTGACTGCCGCGGCACCAAGCCGATCCTGAACAAGATAGGCGTTGCCTGTCCCGATTGCGGAGGCGACCTGGTGGAACGGAGGGCTCGCGGGCGTGGCGGACGGCCGTTCTGGGGGTGTTCACGCTATCCATCCTGCCAGTTCATTGTGAATCGAAGGCCGGTCCCCAACCCGTGCCCGGAGTGCGGCAAGCTTATGGTGCAGCAGAATCGGAACACCGTGGCGTGTACCTCCTGCAGCTGGCAGGAGGCGGTCCGGCAGGCGGGCACGGACGTTGCGGGAGAGCAGGCTCCCAGCGAGGAGTTGGTGAGCGTTGGCGACTAGCCAGGCCCTGGGGAACGCTCGCGGGGAGCCGGTTCCGCTGAACGTCGAGGAGTTTGACTCCTGTCTGGAGCGATTCCCCTATTTCCTGCGCGGCCAAAGGGGCCTGTCGGAAAACACCGAGCGCGTGTACCTGGCCGATCTGCAGGCTTTTCGGGAGTACCTTCTCCGGGGAAACCTTTCGCTAAGCGAAATGAACCGGGACACCCTCAGGGGCTATCTGGCGTGGCTGGCAACCCCGGTCCGCGATGGAGGAAAGGGCTACGAGCGTGTCAGCGTGGCCCGGAAGCTGACGGTCCTGCGCTCCTTCTACTTGTTCCTGGTCCAGGAGGGAATGTTCCAGTCCACTCCCGTCCCTTCGGGCAGGAGCTTTCGCCTGAAGGTGAGCAAGCCGCTACCCACTTTCCTAGGGCACAGTGAGGCCGAAAGGGTGCTGGACGCACCTGAAGAGTCGACAACCATGGGGATACGGGACAAGGCTATTCTGGAGCTGCTCTACGGGTGCGGTGTGCGCCTGGCGGAAATTCACGGCATGAACCTTTCCGACGTCAACACCGGCCAGCGTTCAATCCTGGTCCGGGGGAAGGGGAACAAGGAACGCGAAACGCTCTACGGTCAGGCGGCCGATTCGGCCCTGACGCGCTATCTCGACGAGTCCCGTCCCGTCCTGGACGAGGAGGCCGCTGCGGCGGACAAGACGGAGGCCCTGTTCCTGAACCGCTACGGTCAACGGCTCTCCCGGCGCAGCATAGAAAGCCTTGTGCGCAAATACGGTATTGCCGCCGGGACCCGCGACGGCGTTCATCCCCATACCCTGCGCCACACCTACGCGACGCACATGCTGGAGGGGGGCGCGGACCTGAGGGTTATCCAGGAGTTGCTGGGCCATTCCAGTCCCCAGACTACCCAGATCTACACTCATATCACCAAGTCCGAGGCGCTGCAGGCCTATCTGACTCACCACCCCCGGGCCGACGAGCCGACCAGACCGCCCGCCCCTACTGCCGCCGACCCGGGCGAGGAGGAATAGTCACGCGATGGCCCGCTTCCTGGTGCTGAATGGGCCCAACATCAACATGCTGGGCCGCCGTGATGCCGGCTACTACGGCGTCAAGACTCTCGACGAAGTCAACGACGAGATCCGGAATGTCGCCCAGCGGCTGAACGTGGAGGTGGAGTTCTTCCAGTCGAACCACGAGGGCGCGCTGGCAGACTGCATCCAGCGGAACTGGGAACGCATTGATGGACTGATCGTCAACGGAGGGGCCCTGACGCACTACGGGCTGACCTTGAAGGACGCCCTCATCGACTGTCGCCTGCCCTTCATCGAGGTGCACCTGAGCAACCCGCTGGCCCGCGACCCGTGGCGCCGGCACTCAGTCCTGTCGGACATCGCCCGGGGCCAAATTGCGGGCTTTGGGTGGAGAAGCTATACTGCGGCTTTGGAGATTCTGGCCGAACTGGTGGAAGAAGCCCAATGACGCAGTCCGGATTGGCGAGTTTTGTCGTCAAATTGCCCGAAAGGGATGTGGATGCGATGCCGGTTGCCAGTGCTGAAAGCCGGCATCTACCTGTCCGGCCGGGGCGGAGTCCGAATTGCGGATAATGTGACACTCCGTAACGACGACTCAGAGCACCTGAGCTAGGCATCGAAATAGGGCGGGTCGTTGACGCAATACCGGGCGGGGCTAGCGGAATCGGGACGTTTCCAGACAATATCCGGCAGGCGGTATGAATGAGCATTAACTTCAGTAATCTGAATCGTGGCCTGGTCATAGAGTTGGATGGGGCGCCCTGGATGGTGATGGACTATGAGCGCCACAAGATGCAGCAGCGGGCCCCAGTAACCCGCATCAAGATGAAGAACCTGCTCAGCGGCGCGGTGGTCGAGCGAACATTCCAGCGGTACGACACCGACTTCACCGTTGCCGACATCGATAACCGCCAGACCCAGTATCTGTACACAGACGGGGAGTTCTACTATTTCCTTGACCTGGAATCTTTCGATCAGTATGAGTTGACCACGGAGATTCTTGGAGAGTCCCTGGGTTACCTGAAGGAAAACGCCAACGTTGAGGTGGTGTTCTACAAGGGAACGCCGATCAACGTGAACCTGCCCACCCACGTGGAGCTGGAAGTGACCGAGACTGCGCCGTCCTTCCGGGGCGACACCGCCCAGGGCGGCAACAAGCCGGCAACTCTGGAGACCGGACTGCGTATCAACGTCCCCATGTTTATCACGCCGGGTACGGTCGTCAGGGTGGACACCCGCTCCGGGGCCTACACCGAACGCGTGAGTTGAGGCCGTGCCCACCTATACGGTCAGCCAGGTTGCGGAATACATCAAGAGCGAGTTGGAGTCTGACCCGTACCTGGGCGACCTGTGGATCGAGGGAGAGGTTTCCAACCTGAGCATCGCCTCCTCGGGGCATGCCTACTTCAACCTGAAGGACCGCCAGGCAGTTTTGCAGGCGGTCATGTTTCGCAACCAGCGGGGTCTGGGGCTGCTGGCCAACGGCGAGATGATCACGGCCCACGGACGGGTGTCGTTCTATGAGCCCCGCGGTACCCTGAACATCATGGTCGACGTGGTCGCCCCCCAGGGACTGGGGGAGCTGGCCCTGGAGCTGGAACGCCTCAAGCAGAAACTGGCGGCCGAGGGCCTCTTCGACCCCAGCCGGAAGCGCCCGCTTCCGGCGTTTCCCAAAGTGGTTGGCGTGGTTACGTCGCCCTCCGGCGCAGTGTATCACGATATTCAGAACGTGCTGAGCCGGCGCTATCCCCTGGCCCGGCTGGTGCTCTCGCCGACCCAGGTCCAGGGACAGGGTGCGGGAGAGAACATCGCCTCGGCCCTGGAATTACTGGACCGGGATGGCGGGTGCGATGTAATCATCGTGGCCCGGGGTGGTGGGTCCCTGGAGGACCTTTGGGCGTTCAACGAAGAGGTGGTGGCCCGTGCCGTCTATGCCTGCCGCACTCCGGTGGTCAGCGGGGTGGGGCACGAGACCGACGAGACCATCGTTGACTTTGTAGCCGATATTCGCGCTCCGACTCCCTCGGCGGCGGCTGAACTGGTCGCCCCTGATGTCCGCGACATTCAGGCCACGCTCCGGCACTGCGTCCAGAGGATGGAGCGTAGCCTTGGCGTACAGTTGCAGCGGGAAAGGTCGAATATAGAACGCCTGAAGCGCCAAATGGATGCGGGGCTGCCGGACATCTCCACCTGGCGGCGGCGCATAGACGATCTCTCCCGTATTGCGGGTTCCTCCGTCGCATCCCTGCGCACTCGACGTCTCCTCGAAGTGGACGGTCTGCACCAGCGGCTCCGGGGCCTTGATCCGGCGGCAACCCTGAAACGCGGTTTTGCCGTGGTCGAACTGGTGCCCGCCGGGAATGTGCTGGTCAGCACCGCCCAGGCTGCCCAGGGAGACGGACTTCGCATCACTGTGACCGACGGGGAGCTACCGGCTGTGGTGGGCGAGCCTGGCGTGTCCGGGGCCCAGCTGGCGGAGACGGTGGACGTTTCCCGACCTGCCCCGTCCAGGAAACGCAAGGCGAGGACGAGTGAACCGCCCGCCTCGGCCCTGCTGCTATAGCACACTTGTCAATCGATATTCATTGGTGAACATTCCGCTGGGTCAGGACTGAGGGGCCATCAAAACATGCCCGATAACACCTCCGACAACTCCCACTCCGCCGACCAGTCCCCGCCTGCATCCGCGTTGAGTTTCGAGGACGCCTTCCTTCAACTGGCGGGGATTGCCGAACAACTGGAGGCCGGAGGCCTGACCCTGGCTGAGGCCACCGCCCGCTACGAGCAGGGCATGAGATTGGTCCGGCACTGCAACCAGCTCCTGGACTCGGCCGAACTGGAAATCGACACCCTGCGTGAAAGTAACCAGCGGACCTCAGTAGAACCTCTCGACGGCGCTCTCTACGAACCGCCAGAATACGACGAGGAACCGCCAGAGGACGAGCAGGAGGAGTTGCCCTTCTAGCGGTGGCCGGGCAGCCGATTTCGGCTGGTGCCCCGGTGAAACCGTGACTGCTACCGGAGTCCCGATGCGCATCGACCTGCACGTGCATACTCGCCATTCCCACGATTCCGCCGCTCCGGTGTCTTCCGTGCTCCAGCGATGCCGGGACTCGGGACTGGGTCTGGTGGCGATAACCGATCACAACAACATCCGGGGAGGGCTCGAGGCCCGGGAACTGGCCCATATTCCTGTAATAGTGGGCGAAGAGATCAAGTCATCCCAGGGGGACATCATCGGCCTGTTCCTCGAGCAGCCCGTGCCGGCCCATCTTACTGCCATTGAGACGGCAAAACGGGTCAAGGACCAAGGCGGCCTGGTGGGAATTCCCCATCCCTTCGACCGGGTCCGCCCAACCGCCATGAAGAGGCAGACCCTGGTCGACCTGTTGCCGTGGACGGATTTCATCGAAGGCTATAACGCCCATACGCTCTTTGCAGGTGATAACCGGAAGGGAGCCGAGTTTGCATCCGACAGCTCGCTGCCGGTGGTTGCCTCCAGCGATTCGCACTCCGCGCTGGAGCTGGGACGCACATACACGGAGGTCCCGGTTGAACTGCTGGACGGCACTCCACAGGGACTCTTGCAGGCCATCAGCGAGGGCACCTGGGTCGGAAAGCGGCCCAATCCTTTCCTCATGCTGGCCCCCGTTTGGGCCAAAGCACGGAAACTGCTGGGCTGAATATGCTGTGCATCGGTTGGTTCTCCACGGGAAGGGGAGAGGGATCGAGAGGGCTTCTGCGTTTCGTCCAGGAACGGCTGACTGCAGACAACATTGACGCACGCATCGATTTTGTTTTCAGCAACCGCGGTCCCGGTGAGGCGGAGGGCTCGGATGCGTACTTCGACCTGGTCCGAAGTTTCGGACTGCCACTGATAACGAAGTCTTCCATGGAGTTCAGAAGGCGCACTGGTGGGACCTTCGCTGACCATCGTGAGGAGTTCGACACCGAGGCGCTGGAACTGGTGGCCGGCCGGCGGCCCGATATCTGCGTGCTCGCCGGGTATATGCTCATCGCCAGTCCCCTGCTCTGCCGCTCATTTCCGTTGCTGAACCTGCACCCGGCGCTTCCCGACGGCCCGACGGGAACGTGGCAGGAGGTTGTCTGGCAGTTGATGGACCAGCGCGCGACCTGCACCGGGGCGATGACCCATCTGGCCACGGAAGAGGTGGATCGAGGCCCGCTGGTGTCCTACGTGAGGGCGCCTCTCGACACGCCGCCTCTGCAGGTCTGCTGGGAGGGCCTGGGGAATCGGGACGTCTCTGAAATCCGGGATACTCTCGGGGAGGACTACCAGCTGTTCCGTATGATCCGGGCGGAACAGTACAGGCGCGAGCCTCACCTGTTGCTGGAGACGGTCAGGGCGATCGCTTGCGGCGAAATCGCACTCGACGTGAACAGCCCCGGGAGGGAGGTGAGTGTCGCCGGAGGTGCCGGCAGCGACCCGGCCGGGTATGGCGGGCTGTGCCTAGACGGGAGGGTTGAGGAATCGATGAGGCGATCTACGCGGGCGTAACACAGGTCACCGCAACAACGACCCCCAAGGACCGCTCAGGCAGATCTGCGATACGGCTCCGCAGGCAGCGACACGTCATCGCCCGTCGAGTCCAGCAGTTGGGGTTCAGACAGTCCTTCGATACTTCCACGGTCCACGATACAGCGGGAGGCGCCACTGATCGACGGCAGGTCATACATGACGTCGAGAAGCGTGTCTTCGATTACGTATCGCAGATAGCGTGCGCCGGTCCGGTGTTCCAGCGCCTTTTCCGCCGCCGCTTCCAGTGCCTCCCGGGTGAATTGCAACTCCACCCCATCCATCTCGAAGAGGTGCTGGTATTGTTTCACGATGGCGTTTCTCGGTTCGACGAGGACCCTTACCAGAGATTCTTTATCCAGCGGGTCCAGGGTCACTGTAACAGGCAGGCGCCCCACCATTTCCGGTATGAAGCCGAATTCCAGCAGGTCGTCCGGGGTGACGTTCGCAGCCAGGCCGTTTTCGGGAATTTCGTCGCTGCGTCCTCCGGCCAGGAATCCCAACCGGTTGACCGACGCTCCTACACGTTTCTCCACCACCTGCTCCAGCCCGTCGAAGGCGCCGCCGCAAATGAAGAGTATGTTGCTGGTGTTGATCTGGAGGAATTCCTGGTGAGGGTGCTTTCGCCCACCCTGTGGAGGTACGTTGGCTATGCAGCCTTCGATGATCTTCAGCAGCTCCTGCTGCACTCCCTCTCCGGATACGTCCCTGGTAATCGAGCGGTTGATGCCCTCCTTGCGGGCGATCTTGTCCACCTCGTCGATGTAGATGATGCCATGCTCGGCCCGGCCGATATCCCAGTCCGCCGCCTGGATGAGCCGCAGCAGAATGTTCTCAACGTCCTCGCCCACGTATCCCGATTCGGTCAGGGAGGTGGCATCGCAAACCGCAAAAGGAATGTCCAGGGTTCGGGCCAGCGTTTCAGCCAAGAGTGTCTTGCCGCACCCCGTGGGGCCGATCAGGAGGATGTTGGTCTTCTGCAGTTCGACCGATGAGGCGCGGAAACCGTTGCGAATGCGCTTGTAATGATTGTAGACCGCGACGCTGAGATTCTTCTTGGCGCGGTCCTGCCCGACCACGTAGGCGTCCAGATTGGCGTAGATTTCCCTGGGGGTCAGCCTGCGCAGGGTGGGAGGCGGCGGTGGACTGGACAAGCCGTCCTCCTCCGCCACAACCTCAGCCAGGGAACGCACGCAGGAAAAGCAGACTGCCGCCTGGCCCATACTGGACAGCAGTATGTCGGACTGGGCATGTGGTTTGTCACAGAAAGAACATTGAGAGGATCGAGGTCGGTTACGCCCGGTAGTCAATGGTTACTCCCCCCTCACGCAACATCGCAACATAGTTGCCCCCCATCAGCTTCCCGGTACTCGGGGTCCCTAGTCCCCCTTCTTTGACTCTGACTCGTCTGAGCCCGACTCGGCGCTCTTTGCCCCGAGTATTTCATCAATCAGTCCGTACTCCGCGGCCTGCTCGGCCGTGAGGTAATAGTCCCGGTCGGTATCGACGGCAATCTTGTCATAGGGCTGACCGGTGTTGTCCGAGAGCATTGTGCGCAGCTTTTCCTGCAGCCTGATGATCTCCCGGGCGGCGATTTCGATGTCCGAGGCCTGTCCCTGAGCACCTCCCAGGGGCTGGTGCATGTGGATCGTTGAGTTGGGCAGTGCGTACCGCTTGCCCTTCGTTCCCCCCGACAGCAGGAGGGTGGCCATGCTGGCTGCCATTCCGAGGCAGATGGTCGATACGTCGGGAGAGATCAGTTGCATCGTGTCGTAGATGGCCAGACCGGCGCTTACCACTCCGCCGGGGCTGCTGATATACAGATTGATATCCCGGTCCGGGTCCTCCCGCTCCAGGAACAGCAGCTGGGCGATTATGACGTTGGCCACCTGATCGTTGATGGGTGTATTGAGAAAGACGATTCGCTCTTTGAGCAGCAGGGAATAGATGTCGAAGGCCCGCTCACCCCTGGGGCTGGTCTCGATGACCATTGGGATAATGCTCTGTGGGACGAAAAGTCCGCTGTTCTGGGGCGTGTCAGGCATCTGGTCTGTCTCCTTCAAGCATTCCTGGCTCAACGGGCGGGTCTTCGCATCCGGGGGGGCTCAACTGCCCTGCTCATCCTTCTGCTTCGGGGTCAGGATTTCGTCGATCCAGCCATATTCCAGGGCGTCCTCGGCGGTGAGGTAAAAGTCGCGGCTGGAGTCCTGCGCCACCCTTTCGTAGGGTTGCCCGGTGTTTTCCGCCAGGATGGTGTTGAGCTGGCGTTCCAGCCGTATGATCTCCCGGGCGGCGATTTCGATATCGGAGGCCTGGCCCTGGGCCCCGCCCATGGCCTGGTGGGTGTGGATCGTTGAATTTGGCAGCGCGTAGCGTTTGCCCTTCGTTCCCCCGGCGAGGATGAAGGAGGCCATGCTGGCCGCCATCCCCAGGCAAATGGTCGAAACGGCGGGGTTGATCAGTCGCATTGTGTCATAGATCGCCAGCCCGGAACGTATCACCCCTCCTGGGCTGGTGATATAGAGATTGATGTCTCTATCGGGGTCCTCCCGCTCGAGGAAAAGCAGCTGAGCGATGATGGTGTTAGCAACCCGGTCATTGATGGGAGTGTTCAGGAATACGATTCTTTCCCGTAACAGCAGTGAGTAAATGTCGAAGGCCCTTTCACCCCGAGGGCTGTTCTCGATAACCGTCGGAATGATTGCCTGAGGCACGAAAAGGCTGTTCCAGTTGGTCTCGCTAGGCATCTGCGCGGTCCCCTTGGGCGGACGGCTCAGTGTCTTCCGGTTCACCTGCAGATACGTCCTCAGGCTCACCCGTTGATTCGCCCTCCGGCGGGTCCGCCCCATCTTCCTCGACGGTTGCCTCAGTGGCTGCCGTTTCGTCGGTGGCGACATCCTCTTCTACTACGTCGGCAAGGTCCACCAGCTTGTCCAGTACCTTCCGGTTGAGAAGCGAGGATCTGAGCGACTCCCTGGAGTCCTCGGTGTCCAGCATTCTCCTTAACGTGGACGCGGACTCCTCCGCTGAGTTCTCCATCAGGCGCTCGATCTCCGCGTCTATCTCCTCGGCGCTGACCTCTAGGTCCTCCTGCTGGGCGATTTTTCGCATCACCATTGCAGTGGCCAGGCGGTCCTCTGCCTGGGGACGGAGCTGTTCCTCCCATTCAGCCATGGACTGGCCCGTAAAGCGGAGAAAGGTATCCAGATCGAGACGCTGGTTTCTCAGGGTCCTCTCATGGTCCTCGCGGATCGAGGCCATCTCTCTTTCGTAAATCAGTTCGGAGGCCTGTATGGTGGTCAGCTTCTTGACCTCCTCCAATATATTGCGCTCCAGGTCCCGCCGGGCGTTGGCTTCATTCTCTTCCGTCAGGCGCTGGAGAATGTGCTCGGAAAGGGCGTCCATGCTTTCGAACCCATCCCGGACTCCCTTGGCAAATTCGTCGTCGAGTTCCGGAAGTCTCTTCTCCTTTACGGAGATCACTTCAACGTGGACCTGGCATTCCTTCCCTGCGTATAACTCCACGTGATAGTCCTCGGGGACCGCAAGGTTGAAATCCTTGGACTGGCCCTCGGTCATCCCCTCGAGGTAGACGGAAAAACCGGGCAGCGGGAAAGTGTTATCCAATTGGGGAATGTAGTCCACGGCCTCGTCGTTGATCGCCTCCTCCCCGGCTATGGTACCCCGAACATTAAGGGTAACCAG
This sequence comes from Dehalococcoidia bacterium, assembly GCA_965208825.1. Classification (GTDB taxonomy): domain Bacteria; phylum Chloroflexota; class Dehalococcoidia; order Lucifugimonadales; family UBA3495; genus VXOI01. The sequence continues at coordinate 438,426 of CBDBPP010000005.1, read as the reverse complement.
GTCGCCGAAGGCGACGGGTCGTTCCGCGGGTTCCCAGGGAGCGCTTTCGTACTGCAGTCCTTCGATCACGCGGTCTACAGCTTCCTGCCCCACTTCCACCGGGGAGGACGACACGCGAATGGACTGGATCTCACCCAGGTCGACCTCGGGTTCCAGGGGCACGACAGCTTTGAATGAGACCGGCTCCAGGTCGATGACCTCGAGCTGAGGCTCGGCGAAAGCCCGGATTTCATGATCCCGCAGAATCTGGTCCAGCGATTCGGGGATCATGAACTCCAGGGCTTCCTGCACAAGGGTCACCCGGCCCAGATGGTTCTCCACAACGGAACGCGGCGCCTTTCCGGGCCGGAATCCGGGAATCCTGACTCGACCCGCCAAGCGCCTGTAGGAACGATTGAGGAAGGGTTCCTCATCCTCCGAATCCATTGAAATGTTGAGTATTATCTCGGTCGTACTTTCGGATTCCCGCGTAACTTCCACCGGCTGTCCTCTATGCTTTCTTGGCCCCGGACCTGGCCGAAGCCGTAGGGCGACTCATTGTTCCAATGGATGACAAAAGTATAGCACACCGAAGTTTTGCGCAAAAGCGCGACTGATTCCGCCGTTCTCGCCCAGGGAGACGCCCCGGTTGCTGCCTGTCGCCACCCTCGTGGATGAAAGTCGCCGGAAAAGCGAATTTGCAATTTAATTCAAAAAAATCTTAAAATCTGATTGACATTTGGTTTAAAACACTGTTAAGTTCAAACATGCCCTGCACCGGAAGCCCCGGTGCTCCAGTGGTGGATTCCTGCGCAGTGGTTGTCTCCTAGCGCAGAGGCACAGTGAAAAAGTGGTCCTTTCAGTCAACATCGCTACAGACCCGACGACAGAGCGCGCTCGGGACTGCACCTTGAACTTCCGCCCGGAAGACGGGGATGCGTTTGTGCGCCCTTTCCATGCACCCGTCATGGTTGCGGAGGTCCTGATCGGGCTGCAGCCGAAAGCCGGCGGCGTGTACATAGACGGCACCCTTGGCGATGGAGGACATTCCCTGGCCCTTCTGCACTCCGTAGCTGCTTTCGATCGCTCAGGGGCACCGGCCACAGCTCCTTCGTCGGAGGCCGGCCCGGGCCTCGTCATAGGCATTGACCTGGACGGACGCTCGGTTGCCGAGGCGAATGTGCGGCTCGCCGGATTCGGGGACCGGTTCGTGGCCCTGCAGGGCAATTATGTAGACATGGTTACCCTTGCCTCTATTCGCGGGATCCGTGAAGTGGATGGAATTCTGCTGGACCTGGGATTTTCTTCGAGGCAGGTCGACAGCCCAGGCTATGGCCTGAGTTTTCAGACGGACGAACCCCTTGACATGCGGTACGACTTGTCCCAGGAACTCAACGCCGCGGTGCTGGTGAACTCTGCGAGTGAAGAGGAGCTGGCCAATCTTTTCCGCCAATACGGGGAGGAGCCTCGGGCACGTCAGATCGCCCGGTCCATAGCCAGGGAAAGGGCCAGCAGGCCCATCGCCACCACGGCCCAACTGGCTGACGTGGTTCTGCGTGCTACTCGAAGCCGGCCAGGCCACCACCTGCATCCGGCCACCCGGGTTTTCCAGGCCCTTCGCATTGGGGTCAATCGCGAGCTGGAAAATCTGAGGTCTGGTATGGAGGCGGCAGTAAGGTTGCTTCGGCCCGGGGGTGTGCTTGCTGTGATCAGCTACCACAGTCTGGAGGACCGGATAGTCAAGAATTTCTATTCTCACCAGTCGGCCGTATGCGTTTGCCCCCCGGGGCTTCCCCAATGCGTGTGCGGACAAACACCGACTTTGGCCATTGTGAACCGGCGGATCATTCGGCCGTCGGGAGAGGAAGTCGCGCTGAATCCTCGCAGTCGGAGCGCCCGGATGCGTCTCGCCCGGCGAACCCAGTCGGGTAGTTAAATCTATTGACCTACGTCGCGGGAAGGTGAATTCATCATGAGAGACACGTTCTACACAGCCATAGACATAGGAACCTCCAAGGTGACCGCGCTGGTCTCGCGGGTTGGCAGCGAGGGTGACTTGAAGGTCTTCGGCACCGGAGTGGTTCCGTCGGAGGGAATCCACAGGGGCCGGGTGGAGAACATCGAGGATGTCAGAGAGTCCGTCCACAGTGCCGTGACCGAGGCCCAACGTTACATGAGGGTAACAGACGCCAGCGGGGTCTATGTCAGTGTTAGCGGCTCCCACATCACCAGTGTCAACCGGAGGGAGGTGCTGGACAATCAGGCTTCACCTGATGGCATTTCCCCCAAGACCCTGGACGGCATGCTCCGTGGCTCTTTCCCAAAGGTGGAGGCGGGGCAGCAGATCCTGCACGTTATCCCCATGGGCTACACCGTCGATGGGCTTTCCGGAGTCCGAAACCCATTGGGATTGGCGGGGAAGGTCATAGAAGTGGACTCTCACGTGGTGATGGGCGACCAGGTGGTCCTGCAAAACACGATCAAGGCCGTGGAGTCCAGGGACGTGTTTGTCCGCAGCCTGGTCCTGCAGGGCGTCGCGTCCGCCGAGGCAACCCTTACCGGCGACGAGAGGGAAATGGGGGTGATGATGTTGGACATCGGTGCCGGTACCACCGATCTCGTCATCTACCGCCAGGGGTCTCCGTGGTTCTCAGATGTCCTTCCACTGGGTGGTCAGGCTCTGACCCGGGACCTTGCGGCCGCTCTGGGTTCCTCGCTTCAGGTGGCGGAGGACATAAAGGTCCAGCATGGATCGGTCTACCCGGACAACCTGGCCGACGACGAGGAGGTAGAAATCCCGGAGATGCAGAAGCACTGGCAGCGTCCCATCCCGAGGAAGGCCCTGGCCGATCCCCTCAATGCCCGGATGGTGGAAATCCTGAAAATGGCGCTGGCCAGGGTCAAGCAGGCCGGTCTCCAGGAATGGCCCATCGGCGGCATCGTCCTTACGGGTGGCGGATCACAGATAGAAGGCCTTGCCGAACTGGTGGAAGAGACCGTGGGTGGACCGGTACGCATCGGTTACCCATACGGGATCTCGGGACTTCCGGTGCAGCTCCGCAAGCCAACGTTCTCCGCCGCCGTGGGTCTGCTGTTGTGGGGCATCAAGCACCAGGACAGCGTCATTGAGATGAACGGTGGAAGTTCCAAAGAGACGAAGAGCAGGCGGTGGCGGTTCAGGGCTCCAATGCGGCGCAAGGCCGAGGCGCAGGCTTAGGTAGCCAGCCCTCCGGAGGGGAGGTCCCGCACTAGACCAACCATGGCCCGGAAAGGGCAAGAATAATTCACACAGCTGGGGAGGAATCGAGATGACCACAGGCAATTCAGCGGCATGGGAATCCCTGGAAGAGCCGGAAAACACCTTCGAGATGGTGCAGGAAGTTAATGCCGGCGCTCCTTCCATCAAAGTTTTCGGCGTGGGAGGCGGCGGTTCCAATGCGGTCAGTCGCATGTACAAGGACAAACTCCCGGTAGTCGAATACTGGGCTATAAATACCGACGCTCAGCACCTGTTCCGGTGCGAGGTGCCCAATCGCATAGCCATCGGCAGCAACCTGACTCGCGGACTGGGCGCGGGAGCCAACCCGGACCTGGGGCGGCAGGCTGCCGAGGAGAGCCGGACCGAGATCGCCCAGGCAGTCGAGGGGGCCGACCTGGTATTCGTGGCGGTCGGTATGGGTGGCGGCACCGGTACCGGGGCCTCTCCCGTCGTGGCCCAGATCGCCAAGGAGTCCGGTGCGTTGACCGTTGGCGTCGTCAGCCGGCCATTCCAATTCGAAGCCTCCACCAGGCGGAAGAATGCCGAGGAAGGCATCGCCAAGCTGAAGGACCACGTCGATACGCTTATCGTCATTCCCAACGATCGCCTGCTCCACATGCAGGAGACCGAACACGAGGACTACACCTGGGAAGACGCCCTCAAGATTGCCGACTCTGTGTTGCAGCAGGGAATCCAAGCCATCGCCGAAGTGATCACGGTCCCGGGCGAAATCAACGTTGACTTCGCCGATGTTCGCACCATTCTGGCCAACGCCGGTCCCGCATGGCTGGCCATCGGCAAGGGCAAGGGTGAGAACCGGGCGGTGGATGCCGCACGCATGGCTACCAAGAGCCCGCTCCTGGACATTACCATGGACGGCGCCAAGCGCATCCTGTTCGTCATGACCGGCGGAGCCAGTCTGACGCTCCAGGAAGTCCAGGATGCAGCCCAGGTGATTCAGGACCTTTCCGACCCGGAGTCCAACATTATCTTCGGCACCTGCCGGGACCCGCGGCTGGAGGACGAGGTCAAGATCACCATGGTCGCTGCCGCTTTCCCGATCATGGCCGAAACCCGCCAGTTACGAGAACAGGAGCTGGAGCGCCTGCTGGCTGATGTCTCTCCATTATCGGACGACGATCTGGACGTACCGAGCTTCCTGCGCCGCAACTCCGGACGGCAGCGCGGCAGCATGCGCTAGACCACGACATTATTGGCGGGTTCGTGCCTAACCGCGCGAGCCCGCACGCTCCTTGAGACCGGAAACCGCTCTCCGGAGTAATGTTCTCGGCAGCCTGCAGCACTTATCCAACATAATCCGGTTACCCCAAGGCTCCGGGAATCAGCTTTAACCGCCCCTCTCATCAGGGGCGGTTTTTTCGTGCGTGGAATTTCCTCCAGGATACGAATACCCTTGGGAGACCGGCTTTGCCGGGGTTCTGCGGGTAATGAGAAGTTTGACTAGACCCGATGTCTTCATTAGAATCCCTGCACCAGAGATGGTACCGCCTGTCAGGGGCGGCACAAAATGGTGTACATAATGTTGGGCAACTCCGGAGAGTTCCGGGAGCGAGCGCTAAACCATGCGGTGCCCTTACTGCTCGGACAGGAATTCGAAAGTGACGGACTCCAGGGTGAACGACGTCGGCATCCGGCGCCGTCGGGAGTGTCTGAGGTGCCAGCGGCGGTTCACCACCCACGAGCGCGTGCAAACCGTTCCTCTCATGGTTTCCAAGCGGGACGGCAGGCGTGAGGAGTTCAGCCGCGAAAAAATGATCTCCGGCTTGCGCAAGGCATGCGCCAAGCGGCCGGTAACCGCCCGCGAGATCGAGTTGCTTGTGGATGAGGTGGAGGCAGAGTTCCAACAGAACGGCAGCGGAGAGGTGGCCTCGGATCTCCTGGGCACCGCCATTATGGACAGGCTTCGTGAGCTTGATACCGTCGCCTACATCCGCTTTGCCAGCGTGCATCGTAATTTCCAGGAAATAGAGAGTTTCGAGAAGGCGGTGAGGGATCTCATGGATGACAATTCCCAGTTGCCCCTGCTCGATATGCCTCCCTCATCCCGCCGGACCGGGAGGGGGCGGAAGAGAACCGCCGGCACCGCGGCCAGCCGGAACGGCCGGTCGACTAGGCAGACGGATTCTGATGGTATCCAGGTCGAAGAGCGTTCGGAAAAGAATCTCAGTGAGGCTGTGGGGACGTTGGGTGGAGAGAAGGAGTAGGTCCCCATGGACGGCAGCCTGCATCTTTCCACGATGGTAAGGCTCCTGGCTCTCAATACGGAGAATTGCGAACTGCGCAATGAGCTTATGCGCCAGCCCGTTGACTCCCCGCGAATCGCGCAGTTGCAGGAAGACATCGACCGCAATTCCCGCTCCGGTCTGACTGCGTGCTGGCTGTCCGGAGGGTACGAACTGGAACCCGAGGACGAGGATTTCGAGGGGGATTGGGAGGACGGTCTCGCAGCTGCGGACTGACCTTGGTACCCGGTGGTTGTTTTTCAGACTAGTTCGAGCCATTTCCTTGAATTTGATTATGTTTGATATGACATAATCTTGACACAGGCCCGGTCCCTCCCTAAAATCGCGATACTGCGTCCTGTATTTTAGTGTTACTGATATACAGGATATGGTATACATCAATTATGGTGTACAAGCCGCAGGGGCCGGGCCTCGTGCCGGTGCTGCGGCCACCGCAAACTGGACTTTGAAGTCCCGTCCATATTTTGATACATTTATTCTATTACACAGTCCGACACGATCCGTCGGCCTCGAATGATGAGAAGGCAAGATGACCGTAGCTAAAGGGATTGGCGAGGTATCCGGGCTAAGTAATCCTAACCCCGAGAGTCGTCGCAGCATATCCGCCGCATTGGAAGACGCCGGAATCGCCAGGCAGATCAATCACCGTTCGGGCGAACTCAGTGAAAACGCGGAGGTGGTGCTCCGGCGCCGCTACCTGTCCAAGGACAGGGACGGCAACATACTGGAGGACCCGGATGGTATGTTCCGTCGCGTGGCCCGCAACTTGGCGCAGGCCGACAGGAACTACGGCGCTGACAACGAGAAATGTGACGCAACGGAGGAGCGCTTTTACCTGGCCATGAGCCGCCTGGAGCTCCTGCCCAATTCGCCCACTCTCATGAACGCCGGCCGGGAACTCCAGCAACTTTCCGCCTGCTTCGTTCTGCCGGTGGATGATTCGCTGGACGGAATATTTGACCAGGTCAAGCAGACCGCCCTTATCCACAAGAGCGGCGGCGGCACCGGCTTTGCCTTCAGCAGGCTGAGGCCCGAGGGCGATGTGGTTGGTTCCACCGGCGGAGTGGCCAGTGGGCCGGTCAGCTTCATCAGGGCCTTCGATACGGCTACCGACGTGGTCAAGCAGGGTGGCACTCGACGCGGGGCAAACATGGGTATCCTTGACGTCACCCACCCAGATATTGTCCGGTTTGTGCGCTCCAAGGAGGACGGCCAGACACTGGTGAATTTCAATATCTCGGTCGGTGTCAATTCGGCCTTTATGGAAAAGGTCAAGACCGGTGAGTCCTATGACCTGGTCAACCCGCGCACCGGAAAAATCACAGGCCAGATGAACGCCAGGGAGGTCTTTGATCTCCTGGCTGAGATGGCGTGGAAGACCGGCGACCCGGGCCTGGTTTTCCTGGACGTGATTAACCGCGATAATCCCAATCCTCAATTGGGCCGCATAGAAAGCACCAACCCCTGCGGGGAACAGCCCCTGCTCCCCTATGAGTCTTGCAATCTGGCATCCATCAACCTGGCCCGCATGGTCAGCTTTCATGATGGAGACGTCGCCATTGACTGGCAACGGCTGGCTGAGACCGTTCACGTGGCGGTCCATCTGCTGGACAACGTTATAGATATGAACGAGTACCCGATCCCCGAGATTGCGGCGATGAGCCGGCAGACTCGCCGCATCGGCCTCGGGGTGATGGGTTTCGCCGACCTGCTGGTCCAGCTGGCAGTGCCCTATGATTCCCAGGAGGCGCTGGATACCGCCGAAAGCGTGATGGGCTTCATCCAGGAGGAGACGCACCTGGCATCGATGAAACTCGCAATGGAGCGAGGCCCGTTCCCTGCCTGGGAAGGCAGCGTATACAACGGGGCTAGCGATGGCGAAGCCCGGCGTATGCGGAACTCCGCCCCTACCACCATCGCCCCCACCGGCACCATCAGCATTATCGCCGGGGCCTCCAGCGGAATAGAGCCTCTCTTCGCCTTGGGATACGTCCGGAATGTGATGGACAACACTCGCCTGGTGGAGAGCAACCCCTACTTTGAGGCCGTCGCTCGCCACCAGGGCTTCTACTCCGAGGAGCTGATTGAGGAAATCGCACGGACTGGTTCCCTGGAAGGGCTCGACGTGCCCCAGTGGGTCAAGGACGTTTTCCGCACCTCCCATGACATTTCACCTGAGTGGCACGTGCGAATGCAGGGCGCCGCCCAGGCCCATACGGACAACGCCGTTTCAAAGACCATCAACTTCCCTCACACGGCCACCGTTGACGATGTGAAAAGGGCCTACATGCTGGCCTACGACCTGGGATGCAAAGGCATCACCGTCTATCGGGACGGAAGCAAGGATGGGCAGGTCCTCAGTACCGGTGATACCGGCAAGTCCACTGAGAGTGAGGCACCTATTGTGCCCATCCATGTGACTCCCCGCAGTCGCCCCCAGTCGATCCACGGTATTACCGAGCGGGTGCGAACGGGCCACGGGAATATGTACGTTACCGTCAATTACGATGAGAAGGGACAGCCCTTCGAAGTGTTCGGAAATCTGGGCAAGGCGGGTGGCTGCGACTCCGCCCAGTTGGAGGCCATCTCCCGATTAATATCCCTGGCCCTTCGTTCCGGCATCGATCCGAATGCGGTGTTGGAACAGTTGCGCGGCATCACTTGCTGCCCGGCGTGGGACGAGGGAACGCTGGTCCGGTCTGCCCCCGACGCCGTGGCGCTGGCCCTCGAGCGCCAGATTCATGGCAGCACCGGCCAGGGCGCGCTGGGCCACGGCGTTCAGATGGCCTTCGCACCGGAGGTGGTGCAGAATGGCCATAGCAATGGGCACAGCCGCTCCAACGAGAATGGCTCCACCCGGGAGAACGGCATAGTGCAACTCACCGGCCGGCGGTGTCCCGACTGCAATACCCCCGTCATCTACCAGGAGGGGTGTTTGATGTGCATTTCCTGCGGCTGGAACAAGTGCGAGTAGTGGAGTGATCCTGGGGACATGTCGAGCCGCATTTCGGGGGCGGTTTGAGACCGCCCCTTTCTCGTTACGGACCCATCAATCCGGGGTGGAGTGCCCAGCCCGCCGTGATATAATCCCGGCAGCAATTTCGCCAAGGATTCCGTCATGAATGCCTTCGAAAAACCGGGAATCGCCATCACCATGGGGGACCCCTGCGGGATAGGTCCTGAGGTGGTGGCCAAGGCTTTGGCGGATCCCCGCGTTTACGACACCTGCCGGCCGCTGGTGGTCGGGAGCGGCTACGCCATGGAACAGGCCGTTACGCTCGCCGGGGTCCCCCTGCAGGTGAGAAAGACCGATGGCTCCGGACTGTACGGTGATGACGACTCGATTATTGACGTGCTGGATTTCGGAAATCTGAACCCGGAGGACATTACGGTCGGAGAGATCAACCCCACCTGTGGCCGCGCCGCCATGGAGTGGGTAACGAGAGCTGGTGAGCTGGCGATGGCGGGTACCGTGGACGGGCTGGCCACGGCCCCGCTCAACAAGGAGGCAGCCAGCCTGGCGGGCTATAAGTCAATCGGCCACATGGAGCTTCTCCAGGAGTTGTCTGGTGCCCGCACCGTTGCCACGATGCTAATGGCCCGCAACCTGAGGGTCGTTCACCTGACCACCCATCGCTCATTGCGCGTGGCCTGCGACTATGTCAAAAAGGACCGCATCTTCGACTATCTCCAGCTGACTCACCAGTCCTTTGTGAAGTACGGTTTCCGGGAGCCATGTATTGCCGCCGCTGCGCTAAACCCCCACGGGAGCGACGGGGGACTGCTGGGTAACGAGGAGGCCGACGAGATTTCGCCGGCGGTAGAGGCGGCACGCTCCCAGGGGATCAACGCTGCCGGTCCGATACCGGCAGACATCGTCTTCCATCACGCCGCCGAGGGCCGCTACGATGTCGTCCTGGCCATGTACCATGATCAGGGCCACATCCCCGTCAAAGTTTACGGATTCGAGGAGAGTATTACGGCCAACCTGGGCCTGCCATTCGTTCGGACCTCGGTAGACCACGGCACGGCCTTTGACATCGCTGGCAAGGGGATCGCGACCCATACCAGTATGTTGGAGTCCATCCGACTGGCCGTGGCCCTGGCCGGGGGTGATGGGCTGGCGGATTTCTGATTTTTTCGTTGCGGTGCCGACTGCTGGAGCGTCGAACTTGCCGATCCGGTCAGCGTTAAGATGCCGAATCGCCGGCCAACCTAGCATACGAGCCGTAATTGAAAGGGTGATCACCTTATGAGACTTTCCTTCATTGGCGGCGGCAAGATGGCCGAGTCCATCGTTCACGGTGTGCTCGCCGCCAACTTGGCTTCAGCACAGGACATCGCCGTGGGAGAACCGGTGGCCGATCGGAGGGCCTTCCTGTCGGCAGAGTTCGGAGTCGTGCCTGTGCCGGACAACCGGGAGGCGTCGGAGGGCTCGGACCTGGTGGTGCTGGCGGTGAAGCCCCAGGACCTGGCCGGCGTTCTTGCGGAGCTGAAGGGCCACCTTTCCCGGGACCAGGCTGCTCTTTCCATCGTTGCCGGCGCTCGCATGGATACGCTGTTGCATGGCCTGGACCATGGGTCGGTCATTCGTGTCATGCCCAACACCCCGGCCCAGGTGGGCAGCGGAATGACGCTCTGGACCTGTTCCGAGGGGGTTGGCGGGCAGCAGAGGGAAATGACTAAGGCAATGCTCGGCAGTGTAGGAGAGGAGATTTGCGTCTCCGACGAAAAGTATATGGACATGGCTACCGCCCTCAGCGCCAGTGGCCCTGCCTACGTCTTTCTTTTCATCGAGGCCCTCATTGACGCGGGTGTTTACGTGGGCATGCCCCGAGACATGGCCCGCACCCTGGCCCTGCAGACGGTGTTCGGAAGCGCCAGGCTGGTAATGGAGACCGGGCGGCATCCCGCCGACCTGAAGGACATGGTTGTGTCTCCGGGAGGCACCACGGCCGAGGCTCTGCGGGTGCTGGAGGAGCAGGGTGTGCCAGCCGCCATAGTTGCAGCCGTGGACGCTGCCTACAGGAAATCGGTGTCGCTGGGCCAGCGTTAATCGAAATTCCCTCAAGCTGTTACCGATTTGGAACTACTGATCAGCCTCGTCACTTTCTTGATCAACGCGTTTACCGTGGTGATCTTTATCAGGGTGTTACTGTCTTTTGCCGCCCATTTCATGCGGCCTCCCTATCCGCAGTGGCTGGTCACCGTGGACTCGATCGTTGGGCAGATCACCGAGCCGGTGCTGGCTCCGGTCCGCCGAATGCTGCCTTCCGTGGCAGGCCTCGATTTCAGTCCCATGGTGGTCATCATTGTCCTGATAGTCATACAAAGGGTGTTGGTCTCCCTGGCATAAACTGCCTCCGGCGCAGCTTCTTCCCGGCCCTGCCGCCGTAAGGCCGTATAGGACCGGAATCCCAGCCGGTTCCTGGTGAGCCTCTATTGGCCCAGAGTCTTTCGATTATCCAGTGCTTGGGGTCTTTCCGCGGAATGCGAATGGCTCCGGCCAGGTCTCTATACCATAGGGTTGTTCTGGATTGCGGCGTAAGCCGAAATGACGGGCCGGAGTTTGCAATAATCGAATGACCCTGCCGGTTGTTCAAGGTGGGTTGACCGGGCGCATGGAACGGCATAAACTCGCTTGGAACCCCTGAACTGGTATTGGTAATGAAACAGCAAGAACTTCTCAAGGGAAACACCGACACTCTGCTGCTGGCCCTTCTGCAGGATGAGCCGATGTACGGCTACCAGATAGTCAAGGAAGCAAACCAGCGGAGTAGCGGCTACTTTGCATTCAAGGAAGGGACGCTGTACCCCGCCTTGCACCGCCTTGAGCGGGCAAAGCTTATCGAGGGACGCTGGGTAGATACTCCCAACAGCGTCCGTCGCCGCTACTACTTCATTACCGAGCGTGGACAGCAGGAACTGGCCGACCGCCAGCGGGAATGGCAGAGGTTCAGCCGCGCCATGGACTCTGTAATGTTGGCAGGCACCTGAAAATCCACAACTAGGCTGATGCCACAATGCCTGGTCCAATCAATAACTATCTGAATTCTCTGGCCCGGTTCCTCCACCTGGATCCCCACCGCGAGAGCGAGATCCTGGAGGAGTTGCAGGGGCACATCGAGGACAAGGCGGCCGAGATGGAGGCCGAGGGACTGGATCGTGAAACAGCCCTCGCCTGCGCCGTCGAGGAAATGGGCGCTCCCCGCAAGCTGGCTGATCGCATGTATGCGGTACACAGCACCGGGGTCTGGCGCGACGTTATTCTCGCCGTGGTGCCCCATTTTCTGCTGGCGGCCCTGTTTGCCCTGCACCTCTGGAGCCACTACTTTCTGGTCACGCTGGTCCTCGTGTGTATTGCCTTTGTGACCTGGCGCAACTGGCGCGCCGGCCGGCCCAGCCAGTGGTCTTACACCTGGATGGGATACACGCTGGCGGCACCTGCCATCTCCTGGCTGCTGTCTCTCATTACCCTGGCATATGGTGGCTGGACCTTGTTGACCACCGGGCAGCTGCCCTTTAACGTCGTACTGTTTCTCCTGCTGATCGGCTACGTTCCGTTCTCCATGTGGATCGTCTTCAACGTCGTTTCCAAGATAGCCAAACGGGACTGGCTGCTGGTATCGCTGACCGCGTTGCCGTTTCCGTTCCTGACGTCGTGGGTGCTCTTCCTCAACTGGTCGGGTGGGCTGTGGAGCGTACATGCGGAGCGAATTCAGCAGACCGACACCGCAAGGGCGTTCATCTTCCTCGCACTGGCGGTTACCACCGCGGTATTTCTGAAGGTCGGGCCCCGGCTGTTGCGCATTGGACTGCTGGCGCTGATCACCTCGATCTTGATTGTAATTACCGCTATGTCATTGCCGGTGGATCTGGGATTTGTCGCCGTATCGCTCATGATTCTGGCCTCGCTAGCCTTCCTGTTGTCGCCGGCCGTGCTGGAGGCCAAAGCTAACCGCAGAAACCGACTGGGCGTGGCTGGTCAGGGTGACGATCCCGCCCGCTGGTTTTCCGACTCCTCCTAGCCGCGCCTCGCCCCTGTTGTAACGGGATGTAGTGGGAAAAAATCCGGACAGATCCATCCTGACCGCAGACGCTGCACTGCTCAGGTCGCTTCTGGTTCGGGACCTGCGCGAAAGGGCCATTGCTCCGGCGGGCGCCAGACTGCTCATGCTGGCTGGCCTGCCGGGTTCCGGAAAGACCACCCTGGCCCGCGAGGTCGCATTGCGCCACCCCTTCCTGGTCCTGGAATCGGACCGGCTTCGCAAGACCCTCGTGCCTCGGCCCGAATACTCTGCCATCGAGCACCGGCGGGTGTTCCGTGCTTGTCATCGGCTCATCGACGAATTCCTCGGCAAGGGATACCCGGTGATGGTGGATGCCACCAACCTGAACCAGAGGAGCCGGAAGCCGATTCTCTCGATAGCAAGCAGGCACCACGCTCCCGCAGCCATCGCGGTGGTAGTGGCCCCTGCCGAAACAGTAAAGTCTCGGCTTGCAGACCGCGAAGCGGGGCTGGACCCCGGCACATGGTCAGACGCGGGATGGGAAATATACGCCCGAATGGTCCCTGCGTGGCAGGAGGTTGGCACCCCGCACTTTGTCGTGGATACGTCCGCGGATATCGCGCCCGTTGTCGACGAAATAGTGGCATGGGCGAAAATGAAAGACGATACGGCGGGGCCGCCACCGGCAGGCTGTCAGGCTCCGGGCCGTGACTGGCGGAACAATAAAGGCTAAACCTCTATGAGCATGACTATTAATTGGGGGATTGTGAAATGCAAATCAGGGTAGAGACCATAGACATAACCACCGTTGAAACTCCCGCCCTTGTGGTAAACCTCTTCAAGGGAGTCAAGACCCCAGGGGGAGCGACCGGGGCCGTGGACCGGGCTTTGAACGGCGCCATTACCGGCCTGATTGAGGAGGGCGAAATCACTGGCCGCATGGGGGAGATGACCCTCCTGCATTCCAGGGGAACAATCGGCCCGGCCCGGGTGGTTGTCGCCGGGCTCGGCCCGTCCGACGAATTCGACGCCGAGGTGGTACGCAGAGTGTCGTCCGAGGCCTTGCGCTTCCTGCGTGGGCGGAGCGTTCTCGAGGCGGTTACCATTGCCCACGGCGCCGGTATCGGCGGCCTGTCCCCGGAGACCTCCGGGCAGGCTATCGCCGAGGGCGCAATGCTCGGGCTGTACCGGTTCGACCGCTACCATACCAATGGTAACGATGATGTGGAAGAGTTTACCGGGCTGACAATCGCCGAGCTGGACCAAGAAAGAGCGGAGGGCATACGTCGGGGCGTTACAACAGGCCGGGCCCTGGCCGAGGCTACCGCCATAGCCCGTAACATGGTGAACGAGCCAGCCAACTCCATGACGCCCGCGGCCATGGCGGAGGTTGCCAGCGGCGTCGCAGAACGGAACGGTCTGGGTTTCGAGACTTTCAGCAATGCCGAAATGCTGGAAATGCGCATGGGAGCATTCATGGGTGTGGCCCAGGGCTCCGAGGAACCGGCCAGGTTGATCATTCTTACCTACATGGGAGACCCGGAAAACCCGGGCAACAACCTGGGGCTGATCGGCAAGGGCATCACCTTTGACACCGGTGGCATCTCCCTCAAGCCCGCCGAGGGAATGGAGCACATGAAAGGAGATATGGCTGGGGGCGCCTCGGTCATTGGTGCCATGCAGGCGATAGCCCAGCTTAAGCCGCGCATTAACGTCGCCGGTATGGTGGGTGCCACTGAGAATATGCCGGGCGGTAACGCCCAGCGGCCCGGCGATGTGGTAACCGCCATGAATGGCAAGACGATCGAGGTAATCAATACCGACGCCGAAGGACGCCTGGTGCTGGCCGATGTGCTCTGTCTCGCCCGCGAAAGGGGGATCACCCGCCTGGTGGATGTCGCCACGCTCACCGGCGCCGTGATCACCACCTTGGGGAAGGCCTGCACCGGAGTGATGGGCAACGACGACGGCCTGGTCGCCGGTGTCCTGGATGCGGGCAAGACTACCGGGGAAAAATTCTGGCAGCTGCCGATGTTCGATGAGTATAGCGAGCTCATTCGCAGCGACATCGCCGACATGAAGAACAGCGGGGGACGGCAGGCAGGCTCCATTACTGCGGCGCTCCTGCTCCGGGAATTCGTCGACGGGGCCGCCTGGGTCCACCTGGACATCGCGGGTACCTCGACCTCCGACAAGGCCTCCGGATACCTGGTAAAGGGCGCCACCGGCACGCCGGTCCGAACCCTGGTGCAGCTGGCGATGGACCTGGCCGGTGAACCCTCCTGAAATCGCTCAATCATCATCGGGATACGGCTCATGGTGTATAATCCACCGCACTTTGACCACATCGACGCAAGGCCCTGTCTGGGGGGAGTATGGCCAGAATTGAGGGATTGGGACACGTCGGAATCTATGCCGAGGACCTGATGAAACAGAGGGATTTCTACACCCGCGTGCTGGGTCTCCAGATCGCGGATGAGGACCTGGAGGGTCGTGGCATGACCTTCCTCAGTTCCGATCCCGACCGCGAGCATCATGAGTTCGTTCTCATGAAGGGGCGGGTTACCTCGAACGAGGCCAGGGTCATTCAGCAGATCTCGTTTATCGTGAATGACCTCGACCAGCTCAAGGAGTATCACCAGCGCATCAAGTCCGAGGGTGTGGAAATCGACCGTATCGTAAGCCACGGCAATGCCTTCGGAATGTATTTCTTTGACCCCGAGGGCAATAGGATCGAGCTCTACTGCAAGACCGGCTTTGATGTGCCTCAGCCCCATGGCGACCCTGTCGACCTGGAGGCTTCCAACGAGGACTTGATCGGGATCGCCCGGGCCGCCATTCCCTCCAGCTAGGGTTTAGCGGTCCTCCTGTCTGGCGCTACGGAGACCGGGTCGGCCGCGCGGCTGCCCGGGTCTGGCAATCATCGAACTATTGGGCCAACTTGCCATGATGGACATCGGGACGGCGAGAGTCTCATGAACGGCGCTCCGGCAGTTCGGTTCGACGACTTGCCCCGCGCCTTCCACCTGTTCAAGTGGCGGGTCCTGATTTCATTCGCTGTCCTCTACCTTTTCGCCTACCTGGGGAGATTCAGCCTCTATCCCCTGGCGCCGTTGGTCAAGGACGCCCTGTCCCTGAGCAACGTCGAAATCGCCGTAATCTGGGCAATGCTGTTCTGGGGGTTTGGACTGGGCGATGTCGTCCATGGGCGCCTGTGTGAAGTATTCGGGCTGCGCCTCTGGGTGATGGCCGGAGCCATTCTGACCGCGGTATTCAATTGGGCAACCAGTTTTGCCACCTCATCCCTGACCATGGCCATCCCCCTGGGAGCGGCCGGATTCGTAAACGCCGCCTGCTGGGCCCCCGCGATGAGCATGATTTCCCAGTGGTGGCCTCGCAGCCGCCGCGGGGTGGCGCTGGGCATCGTCGGCACCTCCTCGGGCGGAGCCATGCTGGTCATGTGGGCGCTGTCCGGCTGGGTAGGCGCGGAATGGGGCTGGCGCGCAGCGTTTCGGTATCTGCCGATAATCTTCGCCGTCCTCGGCGTTGCCTTCTATTTTCTGGTGCGTGACCGGCCCTCCGACCTCGGATGGCCCGACTACGTTGAGGAGGACGAGGTCTCCGCAGCGCCCGAAGCCATCGATCCCGAGCGACTGCGTGGTCTGGGGCCCTACCGCGTGCTGATGGCAAGCCGAGGCTTCCTCCTGGCCTGCCACGTCAAGGGTCTGGAGAATGTAGTCCGGTATGGGCTCACCACCTGGGTCGCCATCTACTATTTCGAGGCAGGGGGACTCTCGGTCGAGTCCACGGTTTTCGTTACGGTGCTACTTCCGGTGGGCTACCTGATCGCGCCTCCGCTTTCCGGGTTTATTTCGGACCATTTCCTCAACAGTTGGCGCCGGCCGCTGGTAATCGCGTCTTGTCTGGCCAGCGCGGGGATTATCGCTGCGATTGCCCTGGTGCCGCCGTCCAACGAGCTTCTGGGCGCGGTCCTGCTGCTCAGCGGTGGCATCGCCATGGGAATGTCCCCCATGTCCACGGTGTCGGTGGACATGGGCGGACGAAAAATGGCTGGCACGGCCTCCGGAGTCCTCGACGCCCACGGTTACCTGTATGCCGGGGCGCAGGCCATAGTCTTCGGCGTGGTCCTGGACATGGCAGGCAGTCCCTGGCCCATCGTGTTTTTGGCCATGGCCGCCACCCGCGTGGTATCGACCTTTATGATTTGGAAGGTTAGAGTGTAGGCCTATGGCATCTGAAGAGGAAAAGATACTTTCCCAAGCAAGGCCATTGGTGTAAGAGTGCTGCTTCCTGTTCTACGTTTATCGCGCAAGGGTGCCTCCTGGCTCTTCCAGTTCCTGGTGGTGGTTGGAGCGCTCATTACGCTGTTTATCGCCATTACGCCCCAGGGCAAGACCGGCTTCCACACAGTGATGTTCGTAAGCCAGGTCCTCGACCTGCCGTTGAAGCCGCAGGCCTGGTTCTCGGGAGATGTGCTGCGGGAGGAGGTACATTACCAGTCCTCCGACGGGACAACCGTGGCTGATGTGTACCGCTTGGACGACGATCGAAAGCACGCGGCGGTGGTGCTGTTCCTCGGCGCCAACGCGGCCGGTCGCGATGACCCCGATGTGGTGAATCTGGGACACGCCCTCGCCGGCGCGGGCTACGCGGTGATGTTCCACTGGTCCCCCACCATGGCGCTTCAGGCCAATATCGAGCCGGCAGAGACCGGCAACCTAGTCTGGGCTTTCCAATACCTGGCAGAGCGGGAATACGTCGACCTGGAGAGGGTAGGTTTGGGGGGCTTCTGTGTTGGAGCGTCGTTCGCCCTGGTCGCCGCGGCTGACCCGAGAATTCAGGACCGAGTCTATTTCGTCAACGCCTTCGGTCCTTACTACGACGCGGAGGACCTACTGCTGCAGGCGGCATCCCGCTCGGTGATCTACGAGGGAGAACGTTCGCCATGGGACCCCGACAAGCTGACAAAGAAGGTCCTGGCCAACGAGCTGATCGAAACCCTCGAGGACCCCGCCGACATCGAGGCTTTGACCCGTCGCTATATGGACGGAGGCGCCCTCACTGCGGAGGAACTGAGATCCTTGTCTGGTCAAGCTCGGACCATCGTGCGGCTTCTGGATGGCACGTCCCCTGAGGAAGCGGAAATGCTCTACGGCACTCTTCCTGAGAAGTTCCGCTCCGAACTCGACCGGATTTCCCCGAGTACTTACGTCGACGATATCCGCGCCAGGCTGCTGATCATGCACGACCGCAACGACCGGCTCGTGCCGGCCGCGGAGTCCCGCCGCCTGCTTGCGGCAACCGAGCATCGGGGAGACGTGCGATACACCGAAGTACTGGCCTTCGAGCACGTGCGGCCCAGTGGCGGCGGACTGACCGATCTTCTGGCCGAGGCTGGGCGACTTTACCGGCACATGTACAGCATAATTCGCATCGCCGTTTAAACCCGGCACACCGCGCGAGGTGCCCCCGGGTCTTTCCATTATCCGGTGCTTGCGGTTCTTCCTGCAGAATACCAATGGCTTCGGCCAGGTCTTTATAGCAAAGGGTCTTCTGGATTCTGGCTTTCGCCGGAATGACGGACCGGAGTCTGGAATAATAGATTGACCCTGAATAGCGCCCTGGCTCGCGTTGACAATGTGCCGTTTCCTGCTATTATGTGTTTTCGCAAATAATTGCAAGAACTCGGGGTTGCGATTTGCACCACGAACAGGCCATAGAGATGCTCCGGCTGCAGGGTCACAGGATTACCCCGCAGCGGGTTCTGGTCCTGTCTGTCGTCGCCGAAGGCGGCGGACACATGGGTGTGGACGAGGTTTTCCGCCGGGCCAAAGAAGCGCACCAATACATGGACCTCGCCACGGTGTACCGTACGCTGCGTCTGTTCCGGGACTCAGGAGTTATGACCGAGGTGGAAATCGGCGACCGTCTTCACTACGAGCTGACCAACCCCGGCGACCTGCATCACCACATGGTCTGCCGTCAATGCAGCGGGGCCTATAATCTCAGTCCCCACTACCTTCAGGAATTCCGTGATACTTTGATGCACGATTTCGGATTCGTGCCGGACCTCGAACATTTCTCTATCACCGGAGTTTGTGCCGATTGCGGAGGTAAGCCGGGGACGGAAGGGCGGTTACCTTGAGTCGGACCCATTCCCCGAAGTCGGACCCTTGGATGGTCACCAGAAAACTGAGGGAGTTATTTCCTTTCGCTTTCGGTATCTTCATCCTGACGTCGGCCCTTCTCCTGGCAGCCTGCGGCGGCGAAGAGGAAGATAATGGGCGCCTCAGGGTCGTGACCACGGTCGCACCCATCACCAGCATTGTGGAGAACATAGGCGGCACCAGAATTCAGCTCCAGGGCGTGATTCCCGAGGGAATTAACTCCCACATCTTTGAGCCCCAGCCCTCTCTGGCCACTGTGATGTCCGAGGCCGAAATTATCATCGCCAATGGGCTGTTCCTGGAGGAGCCAACACTTCAGTTGGCAGAGTCAAACAGGAAAGAATCTGCGCCGATTCTGCTCCTGGGGGACCAGACCATTACCCGAGAGCAGTGGCAGTTTGACTTCTCTTTCCCGGAATCGGAGGGGCATCCAAACCCCCACCTCTGGCCAGACCCGACTCTTGGCCTCAGGTACGCGGAGTTGATTCAGCAGCAGCTGGCCTCTCTCGATCCCTCCAACGCCGACTATTACCGGCAAAACCTGGATCTTTTCCGGGAACGTATCCAAGCCTTTGATGCTGCCATCCGTGAGTCCCTAGCCACCGTGCCCCCTGAGAATCGTCGACTGGTCACCTACCACGACTCGTGGGCCTATTTCGCCCTGACCTACGATATGGAAGTGATCGGGGCAGTACAGCCCGCCGACTTCGCAGAGCCCTCCCCCAGGGACGTGGCCAGGATCATAGAACAGGTGGAGGATCTGGGACTGCCGGCCGTCTTTGGCTCCGAGGAATTCCCCAGCGACGTTCTGGAGACCATCGCCAGGGAGAGCGGCGCCGAATTTATCGATCAGTTGACCGACGACGATCTGCCCGGCTCCCCTGGAGATCCGTACCATTCTTACCTCGGCATGATTTCGCAAAATTTGCAGATCATGATTCCGTCTCTGGGCGGAAGTGCCGATGCGCTCGTAGATCTGGATGTGAGTCCGGTATTCGAAGGTGAAAGCGGTGCTGTTTACCCAGAGTAGGACTGGCTGCCCCTGCCAGTTGTATGCCGCAATCAAAATGCCGTCGATAGGAAGGAGATAGCGTTGTATCTGCATCCCAGGCTGCTTTCGCTCGCCATGGATGTCCGGTGGCGGATCATAATATCGGCCATCGTCGGCATACTTGCCGTTGCTGCCGGCGTAGCCCGCCTCGCCGTTGCAGCGCTGATCATCGTGGAGGTGGTGCGAGGCAACGCGACCTTCGAGTCCCTGACCTGGCCCCTGGTCGGCATGGCGGCGTTGATCGTGGCACGCGCCTACCTGCAGTATCTCCAGGAGGTGATGAGCCACCACACCGCCAGCATGGTCAAGGTCCAACTGCGAGAGCGACTCTACGAGCATTCCCTGGCCCTGGGCCCCGGGCATTTCGACGCTTCTCGCACCGGCGACGCCCTGATGTCCCTGGCCGAGGGGGTCGAACGGCTGGAGGCCTTCTTCGGCCGCTACCTGCCCCAGATGATAGTGGCGGCCCTGGCTCCGGTGATCATTTTCATATTCATGGCCCTGATCGACTTCAGAACGGGCCTGGTATTCCTCGCATTCGCCCTGCTGACGCTAATCATCCCCAATCTGTTTCACAGGTGGACCCGCGAACGCAGCAAGGCCCGGCGGGATGCCTACGGCGCCTTGGGAGCCGACTTTCTGGACGCGGTCCAGGGACTGGCAACGCTCAAGGCTTTTGGTCAGAGCCACCTCCGCGGAGAACTGCTGGCCGAACGGGCCCGCAACCTGTTCCGGGCGACCATGGGCGTCCTTGCAGCCAACGCCGCCACCGGCGCGCTGACCATCCTCGGCATGACCGGTGGCGCCGCTGTTGCCCTCGGCTGGGGTGCGGTGCGAGTGGCGGATGGCGATCTTGGGCTCCGGGCCCTGATGATAGTCCTGATGCTGGGGGTGGAGGTGTTTCGCCCTCTGCGGGAGTTGGTCCAGCTTTACCACGACGGGATGATCGCTATGTCCTCCGCTGAGGGCATCTTTGCCATCATGGATTCGCCTGTAACCGTCCGCGACCCCGGTCGCACTACGGCTGAGGACGAGTCTCTGGACTCCGTAGGACACCTCAAACCCGAGGTTACCTTTGAGAACGTAAGCCACGCCTATAACGAAGGACGTCGCCCTGCTCTTCACGACCTTTCCTTTACCCTCCACGAGGGGGAAACCCTCGGGCTGGTCGGCCCCAGCGGTGCGGGTAAGTCAACTATCGTCTGGTTGATGCTGCGCTTTTTTGACCCGCAGCAGGGAACCATCAAGCTTGGTGGCCACGATCTGAGAGAACTGCCGCTGGCCGGTCTCCGTGAGCAGGTGTCGGTAGTAACCCAGGATACCTACCTCTTTCACGGCACCGTGGCGGAGAATCTGCGATACGGTAACCCCAACGCTACTGATTCCCAGCTGGTGGAGGCGGCGACGGCTGCCAATGCCCATGAGTTCATCGCCCACCTGGCCAATGGTTACCAGACCGTCGTCGGAGAACGCGCCGTTCGACTCTCCGGCGGCCAGAAACAGCGCATCGCCATTGCCCGGGCCCTTCTGAAGGACGCTCCTATCCTGGTCCTGGACGAGGCCCTCTCCAGTGTTGATGCCGAGAACGAGTCCTTGATCCAGCAGGCTCTGGACCGCCTGATGCGGGGTCGCACGACGCTGATCATTGCCCATCGCCTTTCGAGCGTCGTCAATGCCGACCGCATAATGGTCCTGGACGACGGCAGGCTCGGGGAATCCGGCAGCCATTCGGAGCTGGTGGCTTCCGGCGGCCTCTATGCCAACCTCATG
Organism: Dehalococcoidia bacterium; assembly: GCA_965208825.1. Classification (GTDB taxonomy): domain Bacteria; phylum Chloroflexota; class Dehalococcoidia; order Lucifugimonadales; family UBA3495; genus VXOI01. Next base: position 416,905 of record CBDBPP010000005.1, on the reverse strand, counting down.
GCTCAGCAGCAGGAGACGACAGACTTTCTCGTCAGGCCACACAGGCAGGACGTGCCGTCACAGACATCTTTCGCTGAACCGGACGCCTCAGCCTTCACACCCCGGACTGCCCATCAGGGCCATGGTCATCACCACGCAGCCCCGCAGACCCGTCGCAGGGAGCAGCCCCATCGGTTAGAAGATCCGGTGGAGGAACGGCCTTCGACTCAGCAAAACGATGGACATGAAAATCACGACGAACATCACCATGCCTTGCACGGCGACTCGTCGGACCCCCACGGCCATGGGCACCATGGGCACGGCGACCGCGCCCATGAGTCTCTTGATGGGGACCACCCGCCTCGCGGACACGACCGCGGTGGGCACGGCCATGGACCGGACGAATACGCGCAGGAACCCGACGCAGCGGCCTTCATGCCTCAGCTCGCGCACGAGGGGCACGGGCATCACCACCACCCTTCTCCGTCTGCCCGGCATGACGACCCAATGGAACAGCCGGGCGCTTCGCGCCCCCTCGGAATACTCACCATCTGGCTCCGCCTCCTCGGGTTGGTCAAGCCTTGGCGCAATGAGCTGGTCCTTACCTTCCTGCTGGGAGTGGCCCATCACGGGACGGCCATCGGGGTGGCCGTAGTCAGCGCACTGCTTGTCGGACAGGTAATTACCGGCGGAGAGCTGACACTCCTGCTCATCCTGCTGGGGGTACTCACTCCGCTGGCCGCCTTCTTCATCTGGACCGAGTCCTGGGCGGCCCACGATCTTGCCTACCGCCTGCTGGCGGAGATGAGGGTCGATGTATACCGCAAACTGGACCCCCTGGCCCCTGCCTACATGACCCGCCGCCGGTCCGGGGACCTGGTAAGCGTGGTGGGGGGCGACGTGGAGACAGTCGAGTTCTTTTTTGCCCACACTATCACCCCGGCCTTCACTGCCGTGGTGATACCGGGCGTGGTTGTCGCGGTTCTGGCCGTGATCGCCTGGCCCATGGCGCTGGCCGTGTCGCCCTTCCTGCTGGCCGTGGCCCTGAGTCCCTTCTTTGCCCAGCGACGGTCTGAGCGTCTGGGCGAGGAGCTCCGGCATCAGCTGGGCGACGTTCACGCACACATGGTCGATAGCATCCAGGGTATGCGTGAAATCGTGGCTTTTGGTCAGGGACGCTCCCGGACAGCCGAGATGGTGTCGAACAGCTGGCGATTTGCCGGGTTCCAGTTGCGCTTTCTGAAGGAACGGGCATTTCAGATCGGTTTCATCGAAGCCATGACCGCATTGGGCGGTCTGGTGGTGTTGACTGTGGGTGTCTGGTTGCTCACCAGCGGCAACATTTCCAGGCCGGAGCTCATCCTGGCAGTGGTTCTGTCCGTGGCCGCCTTCGCTCCCGTGTCTGACATTGCCCGTACCATGAAGCAGCTGATGGAAACGCTGGCGGCATCTCGCCGCCTGTTCGACATCCACGACGAGCCTGTTCCCGTGGAGGACGGCCCCGGCCTGAGGGAAACACCGCCGGGGAAAGACAATGGCTCCGCTCCCTCCGTGGTATTCGAGCGGGTGGGGTTCGATTATGGTCCCGGGGAACCCCAGGCCCTCCGGGATGTCAGTTTCCGGGTGGACCCGGGCCATACGGTGGCCCTGGTCGGTCGGTCCGGAGCCGGCAAGACCACCTGCGCCAACCTGGCCATGAGGTTCTGGGACCCCGCTGCCGGCACCGTGCTGCTGGACGATCACGACCTGAAGGAGTATAGGCTGGACGATCTCCGCCAGCGGATCGCCCTGGTGTCGCAGGACACCTATTTGTTCAATGCCAGCATCAGGGACAATATTCTGCTGGGCCGCCCGGATGCCACCGACGACGAACTGGAGGAAGTGGCCCGGCAAGCCAATTGCCATGATTTCATTGCGGCTTTTCCCGACGGTTACGATACCGTCGTAGGCGAGCGCGGAATGCAGTTGTCAGGGGGCCAGAGGCAGAGGGTAGCCATAGCCCGTGCCCTGCTGAAGAATGCACCTGTGCTGATACTCGACGAGGCAACCTCCCATCTCGACGCCCTCAGCGAGAGTCAACTGAGGCTCGCGTTGGAAAATCTGATGCTGGGCCGGACCACCCTCGTCATCGCGCATCGGCTGTCGACCATACGTAATGCCGATCGCATAGTGGTGCTGGATCACGGAAGGGCCATTGAACAGGGAAGCCATCAGGAACTGCTGGAGAGCAACGGCCTTTATGCCCAGCTGGTGGCGACTCAGCTCGTCGGGATTGCCAATGGGCAGGCGGGTCATGAACATGAGCACCGCAACGCGGATGAAGAATCCACCCTGCCCGAGGACTGGACCCGCCTTTCCGGGGGGCACCATCACCATCATTAGGAGCCGGGATTGCCAGTCGCTCCACAGCGGCCTGACAGACCGATGGCAAACGATACAGACCACAAGGCGTCAGAGTTGGACTAGACATGCTGCATCCCCTTCCCCACCAACATATACACGGCGCGGCCCTGGTTGAAATCAACGGCCTTTCGTGCGGTTACGAAAAGCAGAGAGTGCTCGAAGGCGTCAATCTGCGGATCATGCAGGGTGATTTCGTCGGTCTTCTGGGTCCCAGCGGTTCCGGCAAGACCACTCTACTGCGCGCCATGCTCGGCGCCGTGGATGTCTTCGAGGGCGAGGTGCTCGTCGATGGCATCCGGGCCTCGGAGGGCCGCCCTCGTATCGGCTATGTCCCCCAGTTGGAGACCATCGACTGGAACTTCCCTGTAACCGTCCGGGAGGTCGTCATGATGGGCCGGACCAACGAGAACCGGTTCTTTCCGTGGTTCAGGCGGGAAGAAAAGATGCTCGCCGACCAGATGATGGAGCGCTTGGGTATCCTCCAGTTGGCCGGGCGGCACATTCGTGAGCTGTCCGGAGGGCAACAACAGCGGGCCTTCCTCGCCCGCGCGCTGGTCAGCAGCCCATCACTGCTGCTTCTGGACGAGCCAACCTCGGGCGTCGACGTGAAGACGCGCGACGACGTGATGCATCTTCTCCATGACCTCAATCACCAGGGCGTGACCATAGTTATCACCACCCACGAGATTAATGCCGTGGCGGTTCACCTGCCCCGGCTGGTCTGCCTCTCGGGTCGCGTCCTGGCTCAGGGGACGCCCTACGACGTGATAACCACCGAGGTCCTGCTGCACACCTACGGCGCGGAAATGCCGGTAATTTACCATCAAGGAATGCCCATCGTGGCCGAGAGCCCCCACCGCTATGCCCGGGACGGCGGTGCAGAGGAAGAAGAGGCCGTAGCAGGGCACGCCCACACCCATGCTTGATCCCTTCCAATACTCTTTCATGATTTACGGCATGGCGGCTGTTGTGCTCGGTGGCGCACTCTGCGCCGGCATCGGCGTCTACATCGTCCTCAAGCGCATGGCCTATATTGGACACGGCCTGGCCCATGGCGTTCTGGGCGGCGTGGCGGTCAGCTTCGCCCTGTCCATCAACGTTTTTGTCGGAGCCACCGCCTGGGCCTTCCTGAGTGCCCAGCTTATTTCCCTGACCACCAAGAAGCGCAAGATCGCATACGATGCTGCCATCGGCGTCATTACCACCGCCAGCTTTGCCTTTGGCGTCGCCTTGATCAGTACCCAGGGCTTTTTCCGGAACCCGGAGTCCGGTCTGTTTGGCAGCATCCTTGGAGTGACGGCTCTTGACCTTATGGTGGTGGTTATTGTAGTCGTCCTGGCTGCAATTGTTCTGTTTGTGGGCTACAAACACTTCCTGTTCACCACGTTTGACGGGGATGTTGCCAAGTTCTATGGCATACGGACGGGCTGGGTGGAGGCAGTATTCTCCCTGGTGCTGGCCGGTACGATCGTTGCCTTCTTCGAAGTGATGGGTGTGCTTCTCATCGCCGGGGCCACCGTCATTCCCCCGGTCTCAGCCCGGTTGCTGACCGACAGTTTCCATCGGATGCTGCTCTTGTCGGTGGTGATCGGCGCGGTGTGCGGTTTCCTGGGGTTCTACCTGAGTTACTTCCTCGACGCTCCCTCGGGTGCCATGGTGGTACTGCTGGAGGCGGGGATATTCGGGCTGGCCATGTCCTACTCCACCCTCCGTTCCAGGTTGGTCGCCCGTCGTCGGAATCCGGTCGGCCAGGCCGCGACGGACCCGGGACCGGGTTATCCCCCTGTCAGGCAGCCCGTCGAATCGGAAGGAGACTGAACGTCCGGCCCATTATCCAGCTACCACGGCGCACTCTGGAGGACCAAAGAGCAAGCCCCGGGAATCTCCCGGGGCTGTGTTTTTACCGGATATCTTTGGGGGCTTCGAGCTGCGGCCGCTATGCCTCGGTCTGCTCCGTCTGGCTGCCCTTGACCGTGATCGTTATGTGCGCCATGGAGGTATCATCCGGCGCGCCGTGCCAGTGGTTTTCGCCAGCGGGAATCACCACCACATCGCCCTCAACCACATCGAGTTCTTCGTCATCCGTGGCCACCTTGCCCTTGCCTTCGGTGATGACCAGGATCTGGTCCTCGGAATGCTTGTGAAACTTGTTACGCGCACCGGCGTCGAAAGCTACGATGGCAAAATTGAAATTGTCGGAGTCGTCGGGATTCAGGATTGCCTGTCGCCAGACCTGAGTCCCTGTCATGAGGCCACCACTGCCCAGCGGCGCCATGTCGGCCTTGGTCCGGGGAACGTCGTTCATTGTGACTTTCTTCATCCGGTATTCTCCTGCTTTAGGGTGTCCAGCCTCTTGCCGGACAGTTGTCTCGGGCGGATATTTCCGTCGACCATAATACCGTTACCCTGCCAGCTAGTCCAGCAACGCCGTGTCTCAGCCAGGGGCCTTTCTATCATCCGGTGCTTGCAGTTTTCCCCGCAGGATACGAATGGTTCAGGCCAGGTCCTAATACCAAAGGATCATTCTGGGTTCCGGCTTTCGCCGTAATGACGAGAGACGGCCGGAGTGACGGGACGGAGTTTGCAATAAGCGAATGGCCCCGGTGTCTCAGCCGCTGCTGCGCATCTGTTCCAGCGTCTCGGCGATGGTTCGGGCCAAGTCGCCGGGACGTTCAGCGAACTCAGGCGTCGGGTACCATTCGTAGTCGAAACTGCGCAGGGTGTTTCCCTCAATGCTGCAGTTCAGGTCGGAAACCACGACCTGGAACCCCAGCTTCTTCGTGGCCTGCTCGGCGAGCATTTCCAGCACCAGTTCCGGGCAGCCGAAGACCACCAGGAACCCGCCCTGGCGTCCATCGCCGGTCGTGGGGTCGGCCACCCGGGCACGAAAGACCGGCCCGTAAAGATCGAACTCCACGATTGTATAGGTCCGTTCCGGGACGTTGTGGTCTGGCCATCCGATTTGTATTTCTCCGCCAACTTTCCAGTGGTGCATGTCTGAAAACCCGGAATCGCAGATTACACCGCGGCGTTGACAGCGGGGCGCACCGGCTCCACCCTGCGTCCCTGGGTGAACACTGCCTTGATCTTCCTCAGCGCCTCCAGGTCCGCAACCGGGTCCCCGTGGACGACCAGCAAGTCCGCCCACTTGCCTCGTTCAATAGTCCCGAAACGGTCCAGGATGCCCAGGGCGTCGGCCGGATTTCGGGTGCCGGCCTGGATGGCCTGCATGTTGGAAAGCCCGGCCTCCGCCATCGAGATGATTTCGCCCTGGAAGTCTCCGAACGGGTAGCTGCCCCACCCGCAGTCGGAGCCGCCGGCCAGCCTGACCCCTGCGCTGATCAGTTGCCCGAACTGTTCCTTTGACGCGTCCCCCATCCTGCTTGAACGCTCCCATCGCTCCTGTTCGGCGGCCGTGAACGGCCGCTGTTGCCGGATTCGCTCCAGGTGGGCCCGGGAGACGTGCCCCAGGTGCATGGTGGGGTTCAGGTATGTCCCCGATTCCGCCAGCCGGTCCGCCGTGGGCTCGTCGTATCGATAGCTGCCATCCGCATCCGCGAAGAAGCAGTGCAGAATGACGTCCACACCGGTATCGAGTGCATAATTGACGGACTCGGTGCAGCGGCAGTGGGCCAGCACCGGCCGGTTCCGGTTGTGGGCCTCCTCCACCAGTGCCCGCAATTCCTCCAGTGTATAGGAGGCCCGGTAGGGGTCGCTGGTCAGGGTGCTGCCTCCGGAAGCCGCTACCTTGATGAAATCGGCGCCTTGCCGGACCCGCTCTCTTACGGTGGCACGAATATCATCGACCCCGTCTACCTGCCCGCCCATGAACCACAGATGACCTCCCGTGATGGTCAACGGGGGGCCGGACACCAGCGTCCTGGGGCCCTGGACCAGTCCCTGGTCCAAGCCTTCCTTCAGGGAAAAGGCAGTGCGGTTCCACGATCCGCAGTCGCACAGGGTGGTGACGCCAGTTGCCAGGGCGTCAGTCACGTTGCGAGCCGACCGGAGGAGACGGGTGTCATCCGTGTCGTCCCGGTCAACCTCCTCGCCGGTGCGGCCATCGCCGGGCATGTTGGTGTGGGTGTGCAGGTCGAACAGTCCCGGCAACAGGGTCCCATCGGGGAACTCAAGGACCTCCCTGGGTACTTCGCTCTGTGAGTCCTCCAGTTCGCCCCGCTTGCCCGCCCACAGGATGCTCCCTCCGCCAAAGGCAACGGCCATGCCCTCACGCGGACGGTCATGCACGCCGTCGATGAGCTTGCCGGGAAGGATCACGGTCAGCGGACTAGCGGAGTGTAACAAGCAGGTTTTCCTCAAGTGGCCAATAGTCCGGGGGTGGCCGGCTGCTGGCGCCATCATCAGCGGCGATTATAAACCTCTCTACGGTCACCGTCTCTCGCGGAGCGTCATCAACGCCAGAGGGACTCCTGAAAGCACGATGAGAAGCAGAGCCGGCATGGCGGCACGAGCGAAGAAGGCCTCCGAGGTGAACGACCACACCGAGGTGGCCAGGGTGTCGAATCCCGTGGGGCTCAGCAGGAGCGTTGCCGGAAGCTCCTTCATTGTCAGCAGGAAGACCAGGGCCGCGCCCGCCATGATCCCCGGTCGTGCCACCGGTATCGTTACCGACGTCAGCGCCCCCAGGGGCGAACGCCCCAGGCTGCGCGCCGCCTCCTCCACCCGTGGGTTGACCTGCACCAGTGTAGCACGCACCGCTCCCAGCGCCGGAGACAGGAACAGCGCCATGTATCCCAGCAACAGCATTCCGACGGTCTGGTACAGGAATCCTGCGTAATTGGCGCCAAAGAACACCAGCGCAAGGGCGATGGCGATGCCTGGAAGCGCGAAGCTGACATAACCCAGGCGCTCCAGAATGCCGCTCAGGATTCCCCAGCCCGAGCTGCCGGCAGGATGGCGGACCGATAGCAGGGCCACCGGCATTGCCGCAGCCGTTGTTGCCAGGGCAGCCAGCGCTGAAATGTAGACGGAGTTGCGGGCGGATGTCCATACCGGGTCCAGTGGCTCCCCAGCCGCTACTCCTCTCACCACCCAGTAGACGAGAATTCCCACCGGCAACCCCAGCGAAAACAGGGTAATGGTTGCGCAGAATCCCAGGGATGGCCATCGCCATCGGCCCAGCGAAACTATGGGTGGTGGCCGGGTTGTACCGCTCGAACTCGAATAGTAACGGCTCCTGCCGCGGCTCATGAATTCCAGCGCCACCCAGGCCAGTGCCAACACTATCAGCGCCAGGGAGAGTCCCGCTCCCAGTGTGCGGTCCAACGCGGATTCGTATTGCGTAAAAATGGCCCAGGTGAACGTTTCGTAGCGCATCAGCGATACGGCCCCGAAATCGCTGAGGGTATAAAGGCCGACCAGCAGGACACCGGCTCCGATTGCCGGACGCAACAGCGGGATTACCACCTGCACAAACGTCGCCAGTGGCCCCATGCCCAGGTTTCTGGCTGACTCCTCGAAGGCCGGATCCAACTTTTGCATCGCTGCCCTCAAGGTCAGCAGGACGTATGGGTAGCTCAAAAGCGTCAGGGTCAGGAAAGCGCCCGCGAACCCATATATGCTCGGCAGGCGATCTACCCCGAACGGCCCCTCAAGGGCACTCTGGAGCATACCCCGAGGGCCCAGCGTCACCACCACCACGAATCCTGCTACATAGCTTGGTATCACCAGGGGAAGCGACGTGATCACTGCCCAGGCCTGCCGCCATGGCAGGTCTGTGCGTACCGTCAACCACGCCAGGGGCAGTGACAGGAGTACGCAGGAAGCGCTAACCGAAACGACCAGTAGAATGGTCCGACCCAGGATGCTGGCGACCCTGGGTCGAAAGAGCAGGTCCCACAGTTCCTCGCCCCCGCCGAATGTCCTCACCGCCAGGTACAGTGGGGGTAGAAGCAGGGCCGCGCCCACCATCACCGCTGGCAGCAGCACAACCAGCGGTGGCGGGTTTCGCAATATCGCTGACGGGGCAGCGCCGATGTGAATGGCTGGCAGGTTCTTCATCAGATCTGACGAATCCCTTGGACGGGAACAACCATGGGGCACGTCCCTCTCTCCATTCTCCCACTGGTTGCCTTGCGCGACGGTGCTGAAAACCGGGCGAAATGCTGCATTCTGTACGGACGATGCGAATGTATAGTGCGACCTGCACGGGCCGTTAAATGCAAGCTTACCGCAGCGGCCAAACAGTAGCATCGCCCCCCTGGGGTGTCAATGAACGTGTCCGGAGCTTCCCGTGGCTGCCTTGTCCACCTCTGAGATGCAGACGATTCCAGACACCGCCAACTGCATACCTGCAGGGGCCCGATTAGCCTTGGTGAGTTCGAACAACTTGGCCATCCACCTTCCTTTGTTGACACCCCGATACGGTATGCATACACTTAACGTGGTCGGTTCGGTCTGAAATCCGATTCGCTCGTGTGCCCATAATATGGGTTGCGTACCTCGATAATAGAGGCTCTTCTAGAACGATCAAATGGTTAGTGCCCCTCGACAGGTCAACGGCGCAGGTAGATCCTCCCCGCAAGAACCCAGCGAAAACCAAGGTTTTACAGTCCAATGCAACGGCGTATCCAAGCGCTATGGAGACGTTCAGGCCGTAACCGGGCTCGACCTGGATGTGGATGCCGGCAGCATTCTTGCGCTGCTGGGGCCCAGTGGCTGTGGCAAGACAACGACACTGCGGCTGATAGCAGGGTTCGAGCGGGCGGATGAGGGTGAGATCAGAATCGCCGGACGAGTCGTCAGTTCTCCATCGGGGACGCTGGCTCCGGAAAGGCGCCGGGTCGGAATGGTTTTTCAAGAGGGCGCGCTATTCCCTCACCTGACCGTTGAACAGAACGTCGGCTATGGGCTGCGGCGGCAGCAGCACCGGGCCACCCGGGTTTTCGAGACACTGGAACTGGTCGGCCTGTCGACGATGCGTCATAGATTTCCTCACGAGCTTTCGGGAGGTCAGCAGCAGCGGGTGGCCCTGGCGAGGGCATTGGCCCCGCGACCCGAGGTTCTGTTGTTGGATGAGCCATTTTCGAACCTTGACGCCAAGTTGTCGGAACAGTTGCGTCGTGATGTCGCTGAGATCCTCCGGGCCAGCGGCGTGACCGCCATCTTCGTTACTCACGACCAGGCGGCAGCCCTTCAGGTGGGTGACAAGGTGGTACTGATGAACGAGGGCCGCGTTGAGCAGGCCGGTTCACCCTCCAGCCTGTTTCATTCTCCGTCCAGCAGGTTCGCGGCCGAATTCATGGGTACCGTGGACTTTCTTCCAGCCAGCCTGGAGAAAGACCGGTTGACCAGCGAACTTGGAGCCATCGATGCTGTGAAGGTCTTCGACGACCATTCTCTGCGCCCGGATTCCGTGGTCGAGCTCATGATTCGCCCCGACTGCATCGAATGCTACGAGGAACCTGGCGCGGGAGGGACGATTGTCGACCGCGACTTTCACGGGGCTTTCTATATGTATCGAGTCCGCACCGCCTCCGGACAGGAGGTGCGGTGCCTGATGTCGCACGTAGCCGAGTTCCCCATTGGCACTGGAGTGAACGTTCGCCTGCGCGAGGGGCACCGTGCCCGGCTCTTTGTCAACGGCCGTTTGTTCGGGCAGAGCCAGGTCTGTTCCTGAACATTAACCAAGGGCACTTACCTCCTCCCGGTTCTGCTATACTTCCATTGTGTCGCTTTGTATGCCGCCTGTATGGTGGAGACGACGACGCGGACTCTTTCCTATGAGGGACTCATGCCACGACCGAGAAGGTCCGCATCCCGAAACGATGCTCCTGTAGACGATGGCCAGTTCGACCGCCTTTCACCGGGCACAGAGAACTACCTCCTGTGCCTGTACCGGCTGTGGGAGGACGATGAGTTTCCTACCATCACCCAATTGACAGACGTCCTCCGGCGCCTTCCGCTTACGGAAGGCCTGGGGACCTCCGTACCCTCCGTGGCCGGCATGATACGGCGCATGGCGCGTCAACACCTGGTCGATATCGGCCAGGACAAGCGCATTCGCCTGACAAAGCAGGGAATGGAGGCTGGCGAGGACATTGCCCGGCGGCACCGGCTGGCGGAATGGATGGTTGTCCGGCTCCTGGGAATGGAACTCTACCAGGCCCATAACGAAGCCCACCGCCTGGAGCACGGAATGTCTCCCCAGCTCATCGATAAGCTGGTTGATCGACTGGAGAATCCCAGGCGATCCCCTTACGGCAGGCCGATTCCGGGTACTGGGGAGCCGAAGATTCCCCCCAACTCCCTCACCCTCGACAGAGGGGCCGTTGGTATCCCGTACAAGGTCGAACGGGTTCCGGAGGATGACCCGCAGCTGCTGAGATTCCTTGCCGACTCAAACATCGTTCCGGAACAGGAAATATCGCTGGCCGATGCCACGCCTTTCCTGGGAGTGATGGAGGTGGCGACCAGCCAGGGCCAGGTCTCAATGAGCTATGCCGTGGCCCACCAGATCGTGGTCAGGTCTGCGTAGGCACTGAGATCCCCAGGCCGGGTGGTATCCGCCGATTTCCGGTACTCTATTGTGCCGTGCCGCCTGCCGTGTCTGCCAGTTGCTCCCGCACTTGAGCCCATCCCTCGGCCATGGTGCGGGCTGGAGGGGGCGGGGGTTCCTCCTCCTGATAAACGCTTACGACTATGAGGACCGGCCCGTCTACTCTAGTCGCCTCCTCCAGCCCGATCAGCAACTCCTCCAGTTGGTCGAAGTGGCAGGCATGGGCATACCCGGAACTCACGGCCATTCCGACGAAATCGACGTGATCTAGTTCCCTTATGGGTATCCCTCCCGTAGAGGCGCGGGAGATGTCATCGAAAACGAAATGCACCAGGTTGTCCGGTGCCGACTCTCCAATGGTCGCCAGTCCACCTAGGTTTGTGCGGAGGGTTGCGTCGCAGTCCAGGACCAGCACTTTCCCTGACGGCTGCGCCAGAGCCAGCCCCAGTCCCACCGCTGGCGCCCGGTCCATGCAGTCCATCAGGTCCAGGTCCAGTTCCCTTCGCTCCGACACCTGGCTCCACTCTCGCAGTGCCGCCGAGGTGGAGACCACCAGCGCCTCCCCCCTGTGGTAGTTGACGGCCCGGACCGCATCCGCGTAGCGAATACCCGCCGAAGATGACCGGTCTCTGGCATCCCGCTGGCTCAATTGCCGTCTCCGTCCCTGGAGGGTTCTGAACGGCCTGAATCTGCCCGGCCCGTCTTGTCTGCCTCTCTTGATGACGCCGAGGGCGCGCGAAACCCTACCATGAGCCACATGGCGGCCAGGATGGCAACTCCACCGGCAACGCCCGCCAGTATGCTGGAGTCCTCGAAGGCTCGAAACAGGAGCAGGAATCCCAGCAAGAACACGGCGTAGCAGACCAGCCGGAACAGTATTCCCTTGCCAAGTCCTCCCAGCATCCGTATTTCTCCCTGCAGATCGGGTCGTTCCCCAGAAATTCCGGGTCTCTCTGCGTGTGACCATCAGGGGCAGGCTGAACACCTGCCCCGCTTTCCGTCCTGTCCCGGCTGCGCCGGCTCCACGGGCCGGCGTCTAGGAACCGGCCAAGACCTCCGGAATCTCGTTGATCGCGGTCTGCATCGTGCGTCGTCCGCGCTGCCGGAATTGCACCGGAGTGTTCTCTATCTCCGGCTTGATCCGCAGATGCACGAACACCGGACCAGTCGTGGCCATCACCTCGCCGATTCCGGTGGCGAGGTCCTCCAGGTTGTCGAAGGAGAAAGTGGCGGCATAACCGGCGGCCTTGGCCATCCCCTCCCAGTCGGCCTTGCCCGACCCGGGAACGGGCTGCCCGCCGGTAACGGCGTAGACGCCGTTGTCGAAAACCATGTGGCAGAGATTGGTCGGTGTCTGGTTGGCCAGGGTGACCATCGCGCCCAGGTTCATCAGCAGGCTTCCGTCACCGTCCAGAACGATGACCTTGCGATCGGGCTGCGCCAGGGCGAGGCCCAGGCCCACGTTGGATGCCTTGCCCATAGCCCCGGACACGGGCATGTCCAGCTGTTCCTTGGTCGTTACCGTGGGTAGACCGAATCGAACGTTGTTGGCGTTCATAGTGGCGATGATCACACCGTCACCCCGGTTCGCGTCGATAACCTTGACTGCTTCTTGGTTTTCAATCATAAGACTGCGTCCTCCGGCCCTTTCCCTTGGGGGAAAGTCGGGGTTGGCGATGAATTTCCGGGTTGGCGGTCAGGATCCGAACTCGGTTCCTACCAGCACGGCAACGGGCTTCTGCGTGCGTTCGGCCTCTTCAATGGCGACGCTGATTCGGTCAGCGTCATCGTCGGTCTCGATAAGGTAATAGTTGATGCCCCAGGTGTGGAGGATGTGCTCGATGAACACTGCGGCGGAATCGGTGGTAACGCCGCGGCGGGTCCACCCCCGGTACCCGACCAGCATGACCAGCGGCTGATTGATGTCCAGTCCAAGGCCGCGGATCGAGTCGCCGGCTTCGAAAATGCCGGTGTTCTGTATCAACACTATCGGACGCTTGCCGCCGACCCATAGCCCGGCGGCGATGGCCATGGTCTCGCCTTCACGGCACACCGGTACCAGTGAGATGGATGGCTCGCTGGTGAGCAGCTGATACATGAAGTTGGTCTCGCTGTCGGGCAGCCAGACCACGTGGCTGATATTGTTCTTCTTCAGCTCATCAATGACCGAGGCGGGATGAAGAACGACCTCGTGAGTAGTCATACCGGCTCCTTATCCTGTTCTTACCCGGGAATCCGCTGTCATACCGCGGCTCGTGGGGCTTTAGGGGCAGGACGCATCATTATATTCATGGCCTGGAAAGAGCGTCAAATGCGACCGGTCCCGTTCGTCCGGCCTACGCCACGATTACCTGACCGCCGTCGCTCAGATAACTCTCGGCGCAGACCTGTTTCAGCCAGGTATCGGATGAAAGCTCGGTGGGCCAGAGCATTGTGTCAAACTCCCGGGCGGAAGCGAACAGGGGCGCCGGAGCGTTGCGGACGAGGTGCAGTGGGCCAGGCCCGGAACCGCGGACGTATTGCAGAATCAGGTTCTTGGCGGCCTCCACCATCACGTCGGCATCCTCAGGAGAAAGCGGATCGGGAATGGGCGTTCGTGCCTTTGGCGAGGTCAGGTAGTTGTACCAGGCGTTCAGCACCTCCTGCACCGCCACTTCCTCCGGTTGTGCCCTGAGACGCAGGGCCGCCCCTCGCAGATAGTTCGGTAGTCGCGACAACAGCCAGTCAAGGTACACCGGGTCTGTAGCCACCCGCTCGGGTAGCGCCACGCCGCCCGCTGAGTCTATGGTGTAGACCGTTCGGCCATCGTGATCTATCCCTTGAGTCGGCGTATGCGACCCGTGAGCCATGTACACCGGGATGAGAATTGGCGGATGAGGTTCCAGCACCTCTTCGCCCAGGGCCATGACAAAGGAGAGGCTTGCGACACTGGCTGCCAGCGGGTCTGGCGTCATACCCAAGAATTGACCCGACAAGGCCAGCAGCGCCTCGGGGGGTATCTGTCCTTTCGACAAGCGGCGCGCCAGGGCTTCGCGGACGCCGAGGGCCAGTGTCCCTCCGTCACCGCAGTACGGGGCGATGCAGTTAAGGATCTGGTGCCGCTCCCATTCAACGGAGCTGTCTGCGGGAGACCTAGACGGAGGCAGTCCGCGAAATTCCCGGTAGAGACCGGAGAGCGTTTCAATTGATGGCTGGTATGGGTCGAGCGAGTCCAGTGCGGCCGCCAGACCCTTGGCCGTTTCCATGGAAAGGGCGTCATCCCCGATACCCATGGAAAGACGGAAAAAGGGCCAGGAGAATAAGTCCTCCCCAAGGAAATTGCCCAGGCCGGCGCTCGCGAAGTATTCCCCGCTTACGGCGTCCCACAGCTCGCGCTCCGAAGGACGGCCCTGAAGGAAACGGTATGCCAACAATCGGCAAAGAAGGGAGAGGCAGGTGTGGCGGATGAACACCTCAGTGCTGGTGTCCGCGTCCAGGGGATGGGCCGCCACCCATGATCGGTAGCTGTTGGCCACCGGAGCATGGGAATTCGAGTCGGAGTATATGGATTCCAGCCGTTGGATTGCCCGGCTGACTGCGGGGCTGTCGGGGCCCAGCACCCGGTTCAGGAAGTCGGTGTCGGGGGATGTTGACACCAGTTCCTCTCTAAAACTCCGCTTTTTTGGGAGTACGGGGGAAGGGGATCACGTCTCGAATATTGGAAACACCGGTAATGAATTGCACGGTACGCTCGAAACCCAGGCCAAAACCGGCGTGGGGGACCGTACCATAGTTTCGCAGGTCCAAGTACCAGTAGTATTCCTCCTCATTCAGCCCGCTTTCCCGCATTCGCTGACGCAGCACATCCCCGCGCTCTTCCCGCTGGCTGCCGCCAATGATTTCCCCAATGCCCGGGGCCAGCACGTCCATTGCGCGAACGGTCCGTCCGTCCTCGTTCATGCGCATGTAGAACGCCTTGATCTCCTTCGGGTAGTCGGTGACAATCACCGGCCTCCCGATCCATTTCTCCGTTAGGAACCGCTCGTGCTCGGACTGAAGGTCAACGCCCCAACGGACGGGGTATTCGAAGGGTTCCCCGGACTGCTGCAGCAGGTCCACTGCCTCGGTGTAGGTGATTCGTTCAAACTGGGAGTTGACGATGCCCTCGAGGGTGGCGATCACCTCCTCGTTGTACCAGCGGTTGAAGAACTCCATGTCCTCTGCGCAGTTTTCCAGGACGTGATGGAAAATGGACTTGAGAAAGTCCTCTGCCAGGTCGGCGAGTCCCTCCAGCTGGCAGAAGGCCACCTCCGGTTCCACCATCCAGAACTCCGCCAGGTGCCGCGACGTGTTGGAGTTCTCGGCCCGAAACGTTGGGCCGAAGGTGTAAACGTTGGAGAGGGCCAGCGCGAATATCTCGGCCTCCAGTTGCCCGCTCACCGTCAGGAACGTGGGCCGGCCGAAAAAGTCCTGCTCGACGTCCACCTCCCTTCCGTGCCTGGGAGGATTGTCCAGGTCCAGTGTCGTGACGCGAAACATCGAACCGGCCCCTTCTGCGTCGCTGGCGGTGATGATCGGCGTCTGGATGTACTGGAAACCCCTTTCCTGGAAGAAGGAATGGATGGCAAACGCGGCGGCATTTCGGACGCGCGCCATGGCCCCGAAGGTGTTGGTGCGGGGACGCAGGTGGGCGATCTCCCGGAGGAACTCCGGTGTGTGCCGCTTTTTCTGCAGGGGATAAGTCTCCGGGTCGGCTGTGCCCAGCAGAGCTAGCTCCCGCGCCTGCAGTTCGAAACGCTGCCCCTTGCCCTGGGACTCCACCACATCGCCGGTGACGCTGACGCTGCATCCGGTGGTGAGGGTGCCGGCTAGCTCGTAGGCGGGACTGTCCTCGCCAACCACGACCTGCAGGTCCCTCAGGGTCGAGCCGTCGTTTACCTGGACGAAGGTAACCGAGCGAGAGGAACGGCGGGTCTTGACCCATCCCTGGACCAGCGTCTCGCCGGCGGGATCGACCCCGGACAGAATGCTCTTGATCGTGCTGCGTTCCATAGGACACCTCGTCCCTCTGGTCAGTGTCAGGGGAGCGCCACCGGCTGCTCCGGGACCTTCTCCTGTGGCGAATTTGCCGGCCGGGCGGAAGCCGGAACGGGTTCGGGAGGGCTGAGGCTCTGGCTTGATTTCCCGGCGACCAGTTCCTCCAGCGGTTCCGCCTCCCACTGGTCGGCCCACAGTTGAATGGACTCCACCACTTGCCGGAGGGCGGCGCCCTTGGTTGTCAGGCCATACTCCACCAGCACCGGCTTTGTGTCGTACACCCGCCTGTCCACGATTCCTGATTCCTCCAACTCCTGCAGGCGTTGGGATAGCAGGCGATCGCTGAGACCTTCCACGAAGTTCGAGATGTCGCTGAAGCGGCGAGGTTCAGACAACATGCATCTGATTATGAGGCAATTCCACTTCTTGCTGAGTATGTCCATGGCCCGGTCGAAACGTGGGCAGGGTTCAAGGCAGTCCATGGTAATCCCCGAATCGGCAGACTTTGGCATTCCCAGGATACTAACACACTAACCAAAAATTAGCCACTATAAACATCTTGACAGCAGGCAAGTCATTGACTAATATTTAATTAGTAACTACCTATAGAGCATAAATAACTCAAAGGTAAGCCAACAACACCAGCAGGCCCAGCGGCCATAGGGAGGATCGCGATGACGACGTTCACTGCAGACAGGGTTTTCGAAGGCGCCAGCAATTCGACCAGCTCCGGGGAGAAGTTGAGTATGGATGAATCCTCGCTGCACAACGGCCCCGTCGCCAGGCTGCTGGCCCGGGTCTCCAGGTGGTCGGACCTTTACGCCAGCTACCAGATGGAGAGCGGCGCCTGGCGGAAAATGGCGGTGTAACGAGCCCGGGCCGTGGCGGCGGGACATGCCGCCCCGGCAAACAGAATGGCCCCGGAAAGCAAAGGGACCACACGGCATCAAATTACCGGAACGGAGGGTAGTGAAATGACCACAGCAACTCGAGAAAAAGCCACCCAGGGTGTGAACGACGGCGCGGTACTGACGGAAAGGCGGACGCCGGTGCGCATCGTTCGGGAACTGGCCGCTACAACTGCCGCCCTGTACAGCTGGCTCTCCGGCCCTCCAGCCACTGAACTCCAGCGGTCGAGGGCCACCCTCGCCGAGGTGTCCAATCACCAAGGGCGGAAGATGGTGTACCTCTGACCATCGGCCAGGCCCATCACTGGCACGGCGCCCCGCTCTCAAGGCCGGGCGCCGAGCTTGTCTTGCGGCTACGGAGGTGGCCGCCGGGTGTGCCATTCCGTCACGCCTTGGTATGCGTGCCCGATCCGCAGCAGAGTCTGCTCCGACATCTGCGGCCCGATCAGCTGCATGCCTACCGGCAGGCCGTCGGAAAAGCCGCAAGGCACTGACAGCGCGGGTAGCCCCGCGATGTTGACTGGCAGGGTGCAGACGTCCACCAGGTACATCTGCAACGGGTCGTCCATCCTCTCGCCCAGCGGAAACGCCACAACAGGAGATGTCGGAGTTACCAGCGCTTCGACCGACCGGAATACCTCGGCGAAGTCCTGGCGGATCAACGTGCGGGCCTGCTGTGCCTTCAGGTAGTAGGCGTCGTAATAGCCGGCAGATAGCGCGAAGGTGCCCAGCATGATTCGTCGCGTGACCTCCGGGCCAAAGCCGCGGTTCCTGGTCTGCTCCATCGCTGCCCACATGTCCGGTGCGTCCTGCACGGAGTAGCCGTACTTCACCCCGTCGTAGCGTGCCAGGTTGGCCGAACACTCCGACGGCGCGATGATGTAGTAGCAGGCCAGGGCGTACCTCGTCGATGGCAGCGATACCTCTCGCACCAGGGCCCCCATGGATTCGAGGGTCGATATTCCGTCCTCCACGGCGCGGCGCACCCCCTCCTCCATGCCGTCGACGAAGTACTCCTTTGGCACCCCCAGCCGAAGCCCCTCCACGCCTTCTTCGATTCCGCGCTCGTAATCTGCGGGGGCCAGCGGAAGGGACGTGGCGTCTCGAGGGTCGTGACCGGCAATGGCGGAAAGCACCAGGGCGCAATCCGCGGCGGTGGGCGCCACGGGCCCGATCTGGTCCAGTGAAGAGGCGTAGGCAACCAGTCCATAGCGGCTGACAACTCCGTACGACGGCTTGAGGCCCGTCACGCCGCACATACTCGCCGGCTGCCTCACGCTCCCGCCGGTATCTGAACCCAGCGCAAATATCGCCTGTCCCGATGCCACCGCCGCCGCCGAGCCGCCGCTGCTTCCACCGGGAACCCGGCTGCTGTCCCATGGGTTCAGGGTCGGGTGATATGCCGAGTTTTCGCATGAGGAGCCCATGGCGAACTCGTCCATGTTGCCCTTGCCAAGCATGACCGCGCCCTGACGGAACAACCGCTCCACCGCCGTGGCGCTGTACACCGGCACGTAGTCCTCCAGCATTCGCGATCCGCAGGTCGTCCGTACACCCTCGGTGCACATCACGTCCTTGACCTGCATCGGAATGCCAGTCAGGGGAGCCGCTCTCCCCTCGGAGATCATCCTGTCGGCCGTCTCCGCCTGTTGCAGCGCGACCTCCGGCGTAAGCGTAATGAACGAGCGAATGGTTCCTTCAACCTCCTCCACCCGGTCCAGACAGGCGCGGGTCAGTTCCACTGAACTGGCCTCCCTGCGGTCCAACAGATCCCGGCATTCCCGGACTGTCAACCAGTCATGCTTGGGCAAGGCTTTACTCTCCTTATCGAGGGCCTGAAAACCGGGGCAGGGGCGCACGTCTTTGCGCCCCAGCGGAGGCTATTGATTCCATCCAGCGTTTACTTTACTCGTCCAGCACCGCTTTGACGCGAAAGAACTGCCCCTCCCGACGCGGGGCGTTGGTCAGCGCCTCCGCGGGGGAAAGGGACTCTGCGGGGGAGTCATCCCTCATTACACTCCTCAGGTCTCCAGCGTGTCCCGTGGGTTCGATTTCCGAGGTGTCCAGTTCGTCGAGAATTTCAAACTGGTCGATAATATCTGAAAGTTGAACAGCGTAGGCGTCGATTTCCTCGTCACTGATTCCAATCCTGGCGAGGGTGGCGATGTGCACCACCTGTTCCCGATCGATAGGCATTGGAGCCCCTTTCTGTTGGAAGTCGGGTAACAATGTAGCACACCGGCAAACGATTCCCTCGCCCGTGCTGTATCATTCTTCGAGAATTTCCTCCGTTCCGCGCCGATCGGCCGGCCTCGACGGTAGAGGATATCCCAACCAGTGCTTACCAGTCTGCTCAACTGGCTGCCCCGGACGCCCTTTTACTACGGTTGGCTCATCCTCGGAATCAGTTCCCTGGCCACCTTCGGCGCCACCGGAGTGTCCCAGGTGGTGATGGGCGGCATTCAGGTTTACATCACCGAGGACACTGGCTGGGCCCCGGGTACTATTTCCTACGCGGCGACCGCAGGGACCTGGCTCTCGGGCCTGATAGCCCCGGCTATCGGACGGCTGGCGGACCGCTACGGTCCCCGCTGGCTGATGCCCTCCGGGTTGCTGATTGCCGGTGTGTGCTATCTGATGCTGGCCGGGGTGAGCGCCGTATGGCAGTTCTACGGGGCCTACGTAATTGCACGGGCCGTGTCCAACCCGGTGCTGATCGGTCTCGTTCCCCGCACCGCTGCTGTCAATTTCTTCCGTCGGCGCCGTAACGTTGCCCTGGCCATGGTCTCCACCTTTCGCCCCATTGCCGGGGCGATCAACATCCAGCTCTTTGCTCTCATAGCATTGTCTCAGACCTGGCGGGAAGGGTTCCGGTTCCTCGGGATATTCAGCCTCATACTGATCGTCCCGGTGGTCCTACTCATGCGCCGACGTCCCGAAGACATCGGCCTGCTGCCGGACGGCGCCGGATCCACACCATCTACGGTCCCGGGCGCGGCATCTACGGCTCCCTTCTATTCCCAGGAATCCAGTTGGTCCGTCGGCGAGGCGGCCCGTACCCGCACCTACTGGCTCATCGTCGCCACCGCCTGCGTCGGCACCCTCGCCTCCAGCAGCGTCGGCTTCAGCATGGTGCCGTACCTCGTGAAGGTGCCGGGCTCAGCGTCGCCGTCGCCGCAGGCGTTCTCAGCTTAGGCACCGTCCTGTCTATCGCCAACGTGGCTTGGGGAGTCCTGTCCGACCGGTTCACTCCCCGGCGTTGCCTGATGGTGACGATGCTGGGGGCTGGAGCGCTGCTGGCCTATCTTACCCTGGTCGACTCGCTGGCCGAGGCCCTGGTATTCGCCTTGGCCTGGGGTGTATTTTCGGGCGCCGCCGGCACCATGGAGAACATGATGCTGGCCCAGTATTATGGCCGGGACTCCTACGGGTCCCTGCTGGGATTGATGTCGCCTTTTCAGACCGCCGCCCTGGGGCTGGGCCCCACATTGGCCTCGGTGCTGCGCGGCCTGTACGGGAGCTATACCGTGCTGTACGTGGTCATGGTCGCCGCCTACGTGGCCTCGGCGGTCATGCTCTACCTGGCACGTGCGCCCCGGAGAGCCGGACCGACGGAGGGGGTAGCGGCGGAAGACTAGCGATGCCCGGATCTGAAGTGACTCGAACGGAAGGAAGGGAGGGCGCGCCTGCAATTTACTCGAGCATTCGGATGCTGCGGAAGATTGCCACCGCCGTTTCCTGTTGTTCCGGGGTCAGGCCTCTCCCGATCACATTGAGCGCATAGCCGTTCTCCAATCCGCCGAAATAGACTCCCGTTGCCGCCTCGAATGACGGGGCGTTGACTGGCGATGATGAAGCTGGCGCCAGCAGCTTGGCCTCCCGTCCCCCGATCTCCTCGTAGGCCACGAGGTATTCGTGCTCCGGCTCGTCCTCGGGGTTCAGCGGCCAGGAGTACCAGCCGTAGTCGAACAGCAGGCGGACTCCCTCGCCGGTGATTTCTCCTACGTAGGAATCCACGCCCTGCAACTCGTCAAGTCTCCATCCTGGCGGCAGCATTACGGAAAACCCAGCCTGGTCGGGCCAACCCCGTGCCTCCACCCGAGTCCAATTGGCATCGGGTTGAGCCTCGGGAAAGAGCACCGGACCGGGTGTGGCCATGGGAGATGCGATCTGAGGCACGCCGCAGGCGGCCACCAGCAGGGCGGCCACGATCCCAAGCGCCCACACGTAGAAGTTCTCCTTCAACGGCCACTCCATCCTTGACGTTCCATTCTTGCGACGAGCCGAGTTAAAAGGCGTCTGGTCCATCTGGACTACCGGCTGTAACCCGAGGGAGTCGACGGCGGCAGCCGTTCCTCCAAGTCGCCGGTGATATGTGCCAGCAGAAACGAAAAATCGTGATAGGAGTCCAGCGTGCCCAGTTCCTCCTGCAGAGTGCTTAGCTGTGTCTGTAGGGCCGTAAGTCCCGAGTGCACCGCTGTGAACGGCTCCTCCGGATGGTCGGGCAGCCCGCCGTACAGGTCGGCGGCCAGGGCCACGATGGTTCCGAATTGGGCCAACGCGCCCTCCTTTCCGTCAAAGCCCGCTGCGGGGTTGCCGGACAGGGCGGCCGTCTGGCTGCGCGAGTCCCCGGTGGCCGGGTCCACCCAGCGCAGTTCCACGCTTCCCAGGGGAACGTTGGTGAGCGCGGACCCGGCATCGGTCAGCTCAAATTCGTACAGCACCGTCGTGGCTGCCCCGGAGTAGACCTCGGCGAATTCCTTGCGGTCCTGGGTGAAGTTCTCGGCGTCTGTCACCCGGTTCTCGTACCCGATGATGCGCCACCGTTCCACCGCCCCGGCGTTCCAGGTCACTTGCGCCCTGGTCTGGTCGGCGAAGGGGACCGAGAGGGCCAGCCAGTTTTCCCGGGTGAACGTTGCCTGCGCCTGTTCCGGCGAGTCCAGGTATCGGTACCAGCCGTTCCCGTGCTGGGCCAACTGCTCCAGTAGCGGGTCGTTGTAGTTGTTGATTCCCACCCCTATGGTGATAAGCCGCAGCGGATTCCGGACGTCGGTATCGTAAGCCGTCTCCAGGATGGCAAAGGGGTCAGTAGCGTCTACGTTGGCCACTCCGTCCGACATCAGGATTACATAGTTGTAGCTGTCGGGACGACGGTCCCGGACCTGGTCTGCCAGAGTCACTCCCTGGTTTAGCCCGGCCTGAACATTGGTGCTCCCGTGGGGCTGCAGCCAGGAAATAGAGTCCCGTACCCGGCCATCCTCGGGGTTAGTGTGCTCCACCGTATACCGGCTTATCACCTCCTCAGTAAAGTGGACCACCGCGATTCGGTCCTCGCTTCGCAGGCTCCGTCGGATGCTCTCCGCCGCCTGCCGGGCGATGGCCACCCGGTTGCCGTCGGCCATGGAGCCGGAGGCGTCCAGCACCAGTGTCACGTTTACCGGCTTGTCGTCCACCACCCTTGGAGCTTGGAGGGAAATGCGGGCCAGGTGCCTGGACTCGCCCAGCGGATGAGGGTACAGATCTCCCCGGATGGCAAACCTGTCGTCCCTGGAGGGCGGGTCATACTGGTAGTCGAAGGCGTTCAGCCATTCCTCTGCCCTGACCGAATCCGGGTCAATCTCGAAACCCGAACGGGCCCAGTTCAGCGCCAGGTGGAACGAGGTCCGGTCGGTGTCCAGGCTGAAGGTCGAGACATTGTCCTCCGACGCCGCCACAAATTGCTGACGCTGGTAGTCCCGGAAGGTGGTATCGGGAGGCGTGCCGCCGGTCGGTCCGGGCTCGACCCGTGGCCCGTACGGGCCTGGCCTTCCTCTGGGCCCCCGTGGTCCCGCAGCATCCGACATCGCCGGCGCAGCCGCGGCCGCGGGCTCGGCCTGCGGGGACGGTGTAGCCACCGCCATCGCAGCCGGGGACTCCGTAGGCGCCGCTGCAGGCGTGGGCATCGTCACCGCCACTGGAACCTCCGTTGCTGACGGATCTGGCGTGGCCCGTGCCACCGCGGCCGGTGCTATCGTTGGTACCACCGTGCCCAACCTTGGCGCCGGACTGGGTGTGGGTACGACAGCTGGAGCGCTTGCCGGCGTCGCGGCGGACGCGGGTGTGGGCACGGCCGAGGAGGGCACCTGCGTTGGCAATGCCGCCGCCGACAATGCCTGGGTTTCCCGCTCGGCAGCCGGCTGGGGAGCCGTCGTCGCTGACGCGTCTCGCGCGACGGCCGCAGGGATGCTGGTGGCTGCGGCCGCCGGGGCGGCGATCGGCTGGGATTCGGCAGGCTGGACCACCGCCAGGTCCTCCGGCCCGCCCAGGGTCTCCGTCCCACCGTCCCCGGTGGCCGCCCATACGACGGCGGTAACAGCAACGGCAACGACGGCCACGCTCGCCACGGCAAAGGCGGGAGAGAGTCTGCCTTGTTTCACAGGGTTCATGTTTCCCAGGATTCGGGGAAAAAATGACGGGGGAGCAGGCTCCTTCATGCGGCTTTCCAGCCACGGCCACGGATCGCGCGAAGACTGAAGATCGGCAGCCTCCGACTCGAAGTGCTCCCGGAGGAGTCGCTCCATCTCCTGGTCGAACTCGTTTTCCGGCGATTCATTTCGTGCCATCGCGCTGACCTCCTGCCGGGCCTGTCCCAGGGCTGCTGGAATGTTCCCGCATTTCCAGGCTGTCTCCTTCAAGTTGCTGTCGCAGCAGGGCCAATGCCCGGTGCAACCGTGATTTGACCGTCCCCTCCCGCACGCTCAGCACCAGCGCCAACTCCGGGACCGTCATGCCGGCGAAGTAGCGCAGCGCCACAACCTGCCGGTGGTCCGGGCTGAAACTGGCGATGGCCCGGCGCAGTTCCAGGCGATTCTCCAGCGCGTCCAGCGTATCTGCGGGATCGGCGCCGGCAGAGTCCGGCAGGTCCGGCCCGTTATCGTCGAGGTTCACCGTCGGTACCCTGCGCCGGCGCTGATGGGAAAGGACCGCATTTACCAGTATCCGCAGTAGCCAGGGCTTGAAAGGCCTTCCCCGTTGGAACCTGCCGATTCCGCGCCACGCTGACAGCAGTGCCTCCTGCACCTGTTCCTCGGCTACCGCCCGGTTTCCGGTCATCAGCACCGCCGTTCCGAACAGCACGTCCCGGTACTGGTCCACCAGGAAACGGAACGCATCGCGGTCCCCGTTCTGACAGCGGGTGATGGCTTCGTTGTCGGTCATAGCTCCCTTCTTGCTCTACGTTCCGGTTGCAGGGGGCCTTTGATTGATAATATGCGCCGGCTGCCGGAATCGTTCCCTGGATTCCGGGACGATTTGAAGGTACTTTCCTCTTTCGGCACTCTCGTTAAAAAGACAGCAGGGGCGCACTGCTGTGCGTACCTGCATGGACTCCACCGAATAGGGTCGACAGGTTAATTCATTTCCGACCCGCCGGAAACGCTGATAGACAGGCCCGTCACGTAGTCCGACTCCGCCGATGCCAGGAACGCCGCCATGCGGGCAATATCATCGCCCTGGGCAACGCGGCCCATGGGCACCCGCACCGCCCGGTCTGCGATCATACCCGCGCGGTACTCCTCGCTTGACTCGCCCTCCGGCGCCAGGGCTGCGGCGATAAAGTCCACCCGCTCCGTGTCCACGAGACCCGGGCAAATGGCGTTGACGTTGACCCGGTGCTGGGCCATCTCCTGCGCCATGGCTTGGGTGAACCCAATGACGGCGAACTTGGACGCGCAATAAACGGCGTACCGGGCGATGCCCCGCTTGCCGGCGCCAGACGAGATGTTGATGATCTTGCCGCCGCCGCCCCGGGCCTGCATGTGCCGGGCAACTGCCCGCGACACCAGGTAGGTTCCCCGCACGTTGACCCGCATCACCTCGTCGAAGGCCTCCTCCTCCAGTTCCACCACCAGCACCCGGTCCTTTCCTGGCCGCGACCCGGCGTTGTTGACCAGAATGTCGATGCGACCGAACTTTGCCAGGGCCTGCCCCACCATGTCGTCGACCTGGTCGGCGTCGGCAACGTCGGAGAAGATCGCCAGCGACTCCCGCCCCAGGGCCTCGATCTCCGCCGCCACGCTGTTCAGCCCCTCCCAGCCGGCCTGGCGGTCCTCGGCTCGGATGGCCTCCAGGCTCTGCGGCACGTCGGTGACCACCACGTTTGCCCCCTCCGAGGCCAGCCGGGTGGCGATGGCCCGCCCTATCCCGTGTCGACCGCCTGCGCCGGTCACGATGGCGATTTTCCCGTTCAGGTCATACATGTTCAGGCCCTCTGGCGTTGCAGTATCCCTGCCCCCATCTGCTTCCAGCCTACCGTCAGGAGGAAGAAGCTGAAAGCCACCAGTGCCATCACCGGGCCGGACGGCAGGTTGTAGTGGAAGGAAAGATACAGTCCCGCAACGCCCGACGCAACACCGATCACCGCGGCCACAAACATCGCTCCACTGAAGCTGCGGGTTATCTGAAGGGCTGCCGCGGCCGGAGTGATGAGCATCGAAATTACCAGGATGACCCCTACGGCCTGCAGGGCAATTACCACGACCATGGACAGCATGATCAGCAGAAGGTACTCCAGTTTTTCCGTGGGCAGCCCAACTACCGAAGCGCCCGTGGGGTCGAAGTTGGAGAAGACCAGTTCCTTGTGCAGGGCGTAGAGCGTGAACATCACCGCTCCGGCCACTCCGAGGGTGATGTACATCTCTACGCTGGACACGCCCAGCACGTTGCCGAGAAGCAGATCCTCCAGCCGTACCCGCAGGCGGATCCCATGAGACACGGCGACGCTGATCATTATGACGCCCATGGCGAAAAGAGGGGCGAACAGGATGCCCACGGAGGCGTCCTCGCTCACGCCGGCCCTCTTGATCAGGTATCCACTGATCAGGGCCATGATGATAGCCACGGGGATCCCCCCGGCAAAAACGCTGGCCGCCGCGGTGCCGAATAAGGCCGCCGCCACTACCCCGGGCAGCACGGAGTGGGCCAGCCCGTCGCTCATGAACCCCAGGCCCCGGGCGACCACGTAGACTCCCGCCACGGGACACATCACCCCCACGATCACGGCGACGATCAGCGCCCGCACCATGAAGCTGTACTGGAACGGGCCTGCCAGGGCCTCAGTTATGATGTCCATGATCGCCTTCCCCCTGTCCATCCCCGTGAAAGGGAGCTGCTGCGAAGGGGCCGTAAAGTTGCATCATGACATCTGCGTTCAGTACCTCTCTGGGCGGACCGCAGGCGCAAACAATACAGTTGAGGCAGAGGCACTCGTCGCAATAGTGGGCCATGTGATTGACGTCGTGGGACGACATCACAATAGTGCGCCCGTCGTCACGCAGTTCCAGCAGCATGTCTAATAGTGCCGTCTGGGAAGCGACGTCCACGCCGCTGAGAGCCTCGTCCAACAAAAGTATATCCGCGCCCTGGGACAGGGCGCGGGCTAGGAATACCCTTTGTCGTTGACCGCCGGAGAGCTCGTATATCAGCGCTTTCCGGCGGTCCCACATTCCCACGCGGTTCAGCGCTTCCTCAGCGGCTGCGCGGTCGACGCGCCCTGGGCGGCGGAACCAACCCGAGTGGCGCACTCGGCCCTGCATCACCACGTCCCAGGCGCTGACAGGAATGCGGGAGTTCACTCTTTCGAATTGCGGGACGTAGGCGACCACGCCCCGCGACTCCTGCATGGTCTTGCCGTGTATCAGGACCCGCCCTGAAGTTACAGGCTGCAGGGCGGTAATTACGTTGAACAATGTGCTTTTGCCGGCCCCGTTGGGCCCCACCACCCCCATGATGCAGCCAGGGCCGGCGCTGAAGCTCACTCTGTCCAGAATTTTGACCCCACCGAACTCCACCGAAACGTCCTCAGCGGCCAACGGAGGAATGGACGGTGGGGTCGTCATGGTTATTTCAACGCCTCCACTATGAGAGTTGTGTTGAACCTCATCATGTCCAGATAGTTGCCGGCCTCACCTCCCGGCTCCCCTAGAGATCCGGAATACAGCCCGCCAATGATGGTTGCGCCCGTTTCCTCGGCGATCCGCCGGAGCAACCGGTCGCTATGAGTCGTCTCGCCGAACACCGCAGGCACGCCCTCGTGCTCAATGAGCTCGGCGAGCATGGCCAGTTCTTGCGCCGAGGGCTCGACCTCGGTCGTTAGCGGGAAGATGGTCCCGACAACCTCGAATCCGTAGCGCTGAGCGTAGTACTGGTAGGCATCGTGGGAGGTCACCAGCACCCGGCGGTCGGCTGGCAGCATCGCGACCGTATCTTCTATCCAGTGGTGCAGTTCGTCCAGTTCCTTGTTGTAGGCGGCGGCGTTCTCGCGGTAGGCGGTCTGCCCTGCCCCGTCGAACGTTGACAGCTGAGCCGCGATGACGTTCACAGCCTGCTGTACGCGGACCGGGTCGAACCAGAAATGCGGGTCGTGTTCGCCGTGGGCGTGGTCGTGGTGGCCATGATCGTCCTCGCCTTCCATGTGTTCATCATGGTCGTCGTGGTCGTCGTGGTCGTCGTGGTCGTCATGTTCCTCATGGTCGTCGTGGTCGTCATGTCCCTCGTGGTCGTCATGTTCCATGTGGTCGTCGTGGTCGTCGTGATCGTCATGTTCCTCGTGGCCGTGTTCTTCATGGCCCTCGGTTTCACCGTAAATGCCGACGAAGGCTATCTTGGTGGGATTGCCGTCGACGTCCCAGTGGTTAACGACTTCGAGGTCGTGGTCGTCTAACTGTATGACCTCGCCGCCCAGCGAGTCGGTGATGAACACCGCCCCGGGAGCGGTAACGAAGTGCGGGCGTGCCCAGAATCCGGTCTCCACTGGCTCGGTGAGGAAATCGTCCGCCGAGGCCAGCAGGTCCAGATCATGGGCGTCGTACATGCGCAACTCGCCGTCGCTCATCAACACCAGAAGTGCTTCCCCGTCGTGGCTCAAGGCTACGTTGATGGGGTTGGGTCCGCTCTCGGAAACAGGGATGATCTGTTCCATGAAACCATCTTCGGGCTCGATGATGTACAGGCCAACCGCCGACCCCATGGCAAAGAAGTGGTGCAGTCCGGGATAGCCCCAGACCGAGGTGAGTCGGAAGTCCTCAGGCGAGCCATCGGGCGCGCCGATGAAGTCGTCATGGAAGTGGCGGCCGTGCTCTTCCAGGACCAGCACGCCGCCTACGCAGCCGAAGACGGCCACATGCCCGTTGCTTGCGTCGCCATGCAGGCTCTCGCAGCCATCGGCCGAATGATGGACATTGCCGTCCAGGTCGCTGATGTACGCCCCTATGGGCAGGCGATACTCCCCCGGATCGGAATCATAATCGGGATGTTGGGTGCTGATCGCGAACAGGTCGTCCTCCAGCGGTAGTGCGGCACCGTGTTGCGGGCCCGCGTTGAGCTTTGGAGGCACATAGTTGCTGCCTTCCTCTTCCAGTTCGTGTTCGTTCAAGAAGGCTATTTCGCCGGAACCGTCATAGAAGATGGTAGCCCATTCGCTGCCCACGTACAGGTGGGACGGACGGTCGCCGCTAAGGTCTATGTCCAGGCGCTTAACGTCGCTTTCCACCAAGTCAAAGTGGTCGCCGTGGGCTTCCAAGTATATCCCGCCGTCAAAGACGTGGGCGTTGTTGGCGTCGCTGGCTACGGCTATAGCGAAGCGTCCGCTCTTGGTGGAGTAGATGCGGCCGGCCCGGGAACCCAGGTCGAAGGCGTTCTGCTCCACGTCACCGTGCTCCAAGTCTATAACCGACATCATGCCGGTTTCACCGTCGCCGATGAGCAGGCGGCCAAGGACTTCTTCGCCGTGCTCATCGTGGCCGTGCTCGTCGTGGCCGTGCTCGTCGTGGTGGTCGAAGATTTCCACAAAGTCTATTGGGTCGACCTTTTCACCCAAAGCGATTATCGAGTCGTGATCCCGAGCCGCGTTCTCAACGAGTTGTTCGAACCACGTAGCCTCCAGGAACAGGCCGATGCTGAACACCAGGTCGGCATCGGCGATGCGGGCGATGTCCTGCGCGCCCGGCTGGTAAGAGTGCGGGTCGGCGTTGGGGGGGAGCAGGGGGAATACATCCACCCGGTCCCCGCCGACGGCCCGGACCCAGTCGGCCACTATGTTGCTGGTGGTAACGACCCTGACTTTCTCGACCGGGTCGTCCGTCGGCGCCGGAGCCGCCGTTGTGGGAGCCGGAGCCGTCGTGGCGCCGGGGGCTGTGGTCGCAGCCGGCGCCGTGGTCGCCTGGGGTTGTGCGGCCTGGGACGGGGTGGTAGCAGCGGGCGCCGTTGTCGCGGCGCTGCCTCCCGGGGTGGCTGGCGGAGCGGTCGTGGCCTCGGGGGCCTCGGTCTCCGCCTCGCCTCCGCAGGCAAGGACCATTAACAGGATTATCCCGATTGCTAGAAATGCGCCGAGTAGAGACTTTCTGTGCAGCATGCCTGGGTATGTTTCTCCTTTGTTGGACTTGTTGCTGTGCTCGTGAGCCCGCAGTATCAATTACTGCTTTCTCTCAAGACTTGGTATCAACAAATACATTGTTCTGATAACTAGTATCAGAAGTAGGAACTACTCGATATTGAGTCTCATAACGGAAGTATTATTGATAATGAGTCTCATACCCAGCGATCAAAAGATACTAGCTCGCCAGCTGTCCTTGGGCGACGCAATTGCGGCAACGCCCGTAGACCTCCAGCCAGTGCCCGCTGAGTTCGAAGCCGTGCCGGGACGAGGTATCAACGAGGACCTCCTCAATGTCGCATCCGGTCAGGTCCTGGGAAGAGCCGCAGACAACGCAGAGAAGGTGGTGGTGGTGGCCCTGTTGACTCAATTGGTAGTGCAGGTCGCCGTCCTCCAGAAGCACCCGGCACAGCACACCGGATTCTACCAGTATCTTCAATGTTCGATACACGGTGGCGCGGCCCAGCGATGGCGGCACTTGCCTCCGCAGCGCCTCCGCTGTGAAGTGGTGGTCCTGCTCCGCGATGGCACCCGCAAGGGCCCTCCGGGGCGCCGTCGACCGGTATCCCTGGTCCTGGAGTGCCTCCAGAATCTGTTCAGTGACGGAAACGCTCCTTTTGGTAACAACCATGCTTTCACGTAGCCTGGATTTTTATTGATACACTGTATCTAACACGCCCGATTCTATCGACGGCAACTGGGCCTGTCAATACCTGCTCGGTCCGCTAGCAGGGCAAAGGCGTCTCAAAGTCTTGAGGTTCATTGACCTGGCATTGCCGCGAAAGTGGGACTGGCAGAAATCAATCCGAATACGTTAGCCCTGCACAGACGGGCCTGTCATTTTGATTCCCAAAGTGCACCAGCCAAGTCAGTTCATGGTGGACCCTGGGCGTGTCGCAGAATGCCGAATCAATCCGCTCATGGTGAGGTTGTCGAACCACGAGCGGACTGGAATGAACAATTGAAAGGCCCTGGACCTGCCGGATGGCTACCCGGTTTGAAAGTTGGATTAATCGTCGCAATGATATAATTTAATTTCATCGGTTTGCCGGATTTGTACCGGCCATGGCCTCGGATTTCTCAGGCAGTATTGTGAGAGGGTACCCCCATTGAACACCCTTAAGACCTTTTTACTGATGATGGTCCTGTCCATGCTCCTCCTTATAATCGGTGGAGCCATAGGTGGTCAGGCAGGCATCATCGTGGCCCTTGTTTTCGCCCTGGTCTTGAACATGGGCGCCTACTGGTTCAGCGACCGGATCGCCCTCGGGATGACCAGGGCCCACCCCATCACCGAACAGGACGACCCGGAGCTCTATTCCATCGTGCGGGAGCAGGCCCGCCTCGCCGGTCTACCCATGCCCAGGGTGTACGAAATCCATACCGATTCGCCCAATGCCTTCGCCACGGGCCGCAGCCCCGGGACCGCCGCTGTGGCCGTTACCACCGGCATTAGACGCATCCTGAATCGTGAGGAACTCTCCGCGGTTCTTGCCCACGAGATGGCCCACGTCGGGAACCGGGACACCCTTATCATGGCTGTGGTCGCCACCATTGCCGGGGCCATTTCCATGCTGGCCATGATCGCCCAGTTCTCCGCCCTTTTCGGGGGAATGTTCGGTGGCAGGGGAGGGCGCGACAACATTATCGGCCTCCTGGTCATCGCCATTGTGATGCCCATTGCCGCCGCGCTGGTGCGCGCCGCCGTTTCCCGCACTCGTGAGTTCCAGGCGGACGCCACCGGGGCCCACAATTGCGGCTACCCTTTGGCCCTGGCCAGCGCGTTGCAGAAGCTGGAGCGCGGGGCCGAGGCCAGGCCCATGCGTGTCTCCGAAGGCGCCTCCCATCTGTTCATTGTGAACCCGCTCCGGGGCGCGAACTTTGCCAGTCTCTTTTCCACCCACCCCCCTACTACTGAGCGGGTCCGTCGCCTGACAACCATGAAAATTCAGCCCAACTTCTAGGAGCTAGAAGGGACCCGGTTGATCGGTTCCAAGTCCTGGCACCTGCAACCTTTCTCCGGAATGGCGTAGCGATTAGGGGCGAATCGGAGGGTCAATGGCGACGATTCTAAGGGCAGTGGCAGGGCTGGTACTGGGTATGGTGGTGTTCGCCGGTCTCCTCTACCTGCTGGTGGTCGTCAATTTCTCGCAACGCCTCGAGGACTCGGAGGTGTACCGGGACTCCATCGAGGACGTCGATGCCTATAACCGGGTGTACGACGAGGTCCTGGTGGATGAGGCCCTGGATGACTACACCGATGATTTGCTAGGCGGCGTTGAAGTCGAGGTCCAGGAAGAGGCGGTGGCAGTCCTCAGGGATGTCATGCCTCCGGCCTATCTCCGGGAACAGACCGAAGACAATATCGACCGGTTGACGGAATTCCTGCGTCACGAACAGGACAGATTGGAACTCATCGTGGACCTTAGCGAGCCGCTGGAAAGGGTCGCTCCGGCGGTCCAGGACCGGGTGGACCGGGTGATCGAGGACCTCGAGGTCAGGGAACCGGCATCCTCTGGCTGCTCTGTGGCCTCCCTGCAGGCCCTAGCCGCGGAGTCGGCCGCCCCGATGGCACAGATGTCCGACGGCCAGCTTCCCTCCTCTGCGCCCTCGTTGAACATCCTTACTCGGGAATGCCGGGACCAGGAGTTCGATTATTGGTTCGATATTGTGCTCGATAACCCGGCCATAAACGCTCAGGCCGCCATCATTCTGGAACAGGAACGCGCATCCCTCCGGCAGGCATTCGTTGAGGGCGACACCAGGGAGTTTCTCAGGCAGGCCTCTGCTCCGCTCATTTCTCCGCTCACCGAGTCCGCTGTTGTGGAAATACGGCGCGAGGTGCAGCGAAATGACCGCCTCGACCTGCTGGAAAAGCTGGTGGAGAACTCCGATGACCTGAGCCGCATGGACATTGATGAGCAGGCCGAAAACCTTAGGGATGCTGTATCGCAGGCTAATGGCTCTGGCAGGGTCATCGCCCTGGTGATGGTGATTGTGGGAGGTGTTCTGCTGGCCGCGGTACACATCCCCCGCCCGGCCGACGTGCTCCGCTGGCCTGGCATCACCCTGCTATCCGGAGGTGCGGCCTGCCTAGTTGTCGGTCTCGTAATCAATTCTGCCGTGCCGGGAATTGTCAGGGACGCCATTACCCGATCGGTCTCTTACTCAGCCGACGTTCCGGTGGCAGCCATTGACCTCGCCGGCGACCTCCTGGAGTCCTTTGCCCGGCAGGCAACCGCCGGTTTCATTCCGGCGGCGGTTACCGTCATGGCCGTCGGTGCCGTATTGATCGTGGCCTCTTTTTTCGCCGGTGCTCTCTGGTCAGTCGTGAGCCGTATCTATCCGCGCTCCGGCAACGGCGACCGAAGCAGCTAGCCCCTGGAGGGCCATTTCGGCCCCGGCTACTCCACGCCCCGCCCAGGCCGAGCTGAAGTCGTCCCGGACCCCGGGCGACGGCAACGCTCCCCCGGTATCGGGAGACAGTCCGGTGCATCCCTTGTTTATCATCCCGACGCCCTCTTCTACTGCCGGTTCATGAGGTCGAGACGTTCCCGCTCGTCGAGAGCCCCTTGCCCTCCCCTGTCGCGTGGACAGTCCGGACACTCCTGCGCTGGGCTTCCTCCGGAACAGTCGGCGCTATCCTGGCCGACTCCTCCTCCCTGGGAAATGCTCATTCGGTGCCCAGGTGCCCCCCAACGATAGCGGGATAGCCGTTCATGAATTCCTTGCCGCTCACCGCTCGTCGGCCCTCCAGTTGCAGCCGTCCGAGGGACAGAAGACCGCGGCCTGTCCCCACCATCAGCCTGTCGCTCGATGGATCGCTTATTACATTGCCTGGGGCGGCGTGGAATATACCATCGTCCACCGTGCCCAGTTCCAGCAATTTCAGCGTCCTGCCGTCCCACTCGGTGTGGAGTCCGGGCCAGGGATCATACGCCCGGCATTGCCGTGCCAGTTCCTCTGCGTTCAGGTGCCAGTCGGCCCGGCCATCGGAACGTTCCAGCCTGCGGGTCAGTGTCGCCACTGCATCATTCTGAGGCTCCGCCTTCAACTCTCCGGCCACCCATCGATGCAGATTTTGGCGCAGCAGGTCCGCCCCCAGTTCGAAGAGTTGTTTCGTCAGTTGCCCGGCGGTCTCCTTGCCCTCCAGCCGCAACTCTCGGCGCGCTACCACCGGACCGGTGTCCATACCTTCGTCCAGCAGCATCAGCGACGTCCCCGTCACCTCGTCTCCCTCCAGGATGGCGCTGGCCACCGGCGACGGCCCCCGGTGCCGTGGCAGCAGCGATGGGTGCAGGTTCAGGCAACCGTGGGGCGCCAGGGAAAGGACTGCCGGAGG
Source organism: Dehalococcoidia bacterium (assembly GCA_965208825.1). Lineage (GTDB taxonomy): Bacteria > Chloroflexota > Dehalococcoidia > Lucifugimonadales > UBA3495 > VXOI01. The sequence continues at coordinate 383,330 of CBDBPP010000005.1, read as the reverse complement.
CAGCAGTTTGCCATATGCGGCCACCACGATAACGTCCGGCTCCAGTGCCGCCAACTCCGCAAGGACGGACTCTCCTCGCAGGGTGGTCGGCTGCAGCACCGGGATTCCCAGGGACAGCGCAGCCTCTTTCACTGGGGGCCTTTCGGGCTGTCGGCCCCGCCCACGCGGACGGTCGTGGGGCGTCACCACGGCTGCCGGTTCTGCCTCCGGCAAATCCATCAGGCACTGGAGCACCGGTATTACTTCCGATGGAGTACCCATGAAAATCGTTTTGATCAAACCGGTGTGCCCAGACCTGATGACTTGGGAAGCAGGGGCGGAGAAAAAGAGTCGGAAAGTGTGGTTGACATCAGTAAAAGGAGCGGGGTAGAATTCCTCAACCGCTTGGCGGAATTTGAGAGAGGAGGTGATAGGAATGGACGATAGTTTAACACGCAGGGGCGATGGTAGGCATCAGTCTGGACGCGACGAGGTGATTATTTCGTAGCTTATTCGCAACGAAATATAACCCGAACGTCGGGCCCAGGCCAATGTCTACCATCGCCCCTTGGATCCGGGATGGATTTTCGGGCGAGCTTAAGCCAGAGTTGGCCGGGCCCGATTTCTTTGTCTCAACACTGGAAATCGGGATCCCCGCTCTCCCCCTTTAATTGACACTGTGCGACGTAATTCGTACAATTTTGCCATCGACACCGCCATAGCTGTATTTCAATCAGGTCTCCCGGAGAATCGATGCTAAGGATTCGGCTCAGCAGGGTTGGAAAGAAAGGCAGGCCCGCCTACCGAATCGTCGTTGCCGAGGCCAAAGCGCCGCGCGACGGTTCCTATCTCGAGTGGATCGGCACCTATGATCCCATGCAGGACCCACCGGCCATTACGCTTAAACGAGACCGAGCCCGTCATTGGTTGAGCGTTGGGGCCCAGGCCTCCGATCCTGTGAAACGAATACTCGAAAAGGTCGGGACGGAAGATCCTGAGCCCGTCGCCGTAGCCGCGGAGCCCGACGCCCAACCCGTTTCCGGCCCCACTGAGGAATCCGCCGAGGAAGCAGAGGCGTGAAGGAACTGATTGAATACATTGCCACCTCCTTGGTGAGCAAGCCCGAGGAAGTACGGGTCGATGAGTCCGTCGAGGGCGGTCGCACCGTTTTCCGTCTGCAGGTGGCTCCCGAAGACAAGGGAAAGGTCATTGGACGGCAGGGCCGGGTAGCCCAGGCAATGCGTGTCCTTCTCCGGGTTGCCGCTGTCAAGGATGGCTCCCAGGCCGTCCTCGAAATCGATTAGAGCGCCTCTCCCTCCCACTTTGGAGAATCCTCCTCAGGTTCCCTCCGACGCAATCATCGTTGCCCGGGTCAACCGTGCCCACGGCCGTGACGGCGGCCTCAGCGTTGAGTTGCACAGTGATCTCCCCGGCCGTTTCGACGCTGGCCGTGAGCTGTTGATCGACGGGACAACCCGCACCATTGCTTCCTCCCGGCAGACTGGACCCGACAGCGCCCTCCTTTGGCTGGAAGGGATAACCACTCGAGCGGCCGCCCTCCCTCTGACTGGCAAATACCTCGCCGCTCCTCCCGGTGCTGAGGGTACCCTGGAGGAGGGCGAGTATTTCCACTACCAGCTTATCGGTATGGTGGTTCGCACCGATGATGGAGAGGTCCTCGGCGAAATGCAGGAGATTATCGAGACCGGGAGCAACGACGTCTACGTTGTGCGGGGCGACGGCGGCGAGGTGCTGGTCCCGGCCACCTCTCGCGTCGTGCTCCATGTCGATGTGCCAAATTCCACCATGACGGTCAGGCTTCCCGACGGCCTGCGGTGAAATTTCAGCTTTGACCCGTTTTTGGGCCAATGCTAAAATCTTCCTCAACCACTTGTGCACCGGGAGGTGGCGCAATGTCTGGTCACTCCAAATGGTCGACCATCAAGCACCAGAAGGGTGCCGCCGATGCCAAGCGCGGCGTTCTCTTCACCAAGTTGAGCCGCGACATCGCCCTCGCAGTCCGCGATGGTGGGGGCATCGACCCCGACATGAACTTCAAGTTGCGGTTGGCCCTTGATCGGGCCAAGGGCAACAACATGCCTCAGGACAGCATCAACCGGGCAATCAAGCGCGGCAGCGGCGAGGGCAGTGACGGCGAGACCCTCGAGCAGGTCACCTACGAGGGTTACGGCCCCGGCGGTGGCGCCATACTGCTCCAGGCCGTCACCACCAACCGCAACCGCACCGCCGCCGATGTCCGCTCCGCCTTCAACCGTGGCGGCGGCAATCTCGGCGAGAGCGGCTGCGTCGCCTGGAACTTCGAGCTCCGAGGCGTTGTGACTGTCGACATCGAAGACGAGGACCGCGCCGAGGAGCTGGGACTGCTCGCCATCGACGCCGGCGCCGAGGACATCCAGCTCGACGAGGGTGTGCTGGAAATTTACTCCCCCATTGAGCAGCTCCAGGACGTCCAGAAAGCGGTCGACTCAGAACAGGTACCGGTTCGCTCCGCTGAGATCTCCATGGTGCCCAAGACAACCATCGCCCTGGGCGACAGGGAGGCCGAGCAGACCCTCCGCCTGCTCGATGCCCTCGAAGATCTGGACGACGTGCAGAAGGCCTTTACCAACGCGGACTTCCCGCCGGAGGTGCTGGAGCGCTACGGCGCCGGCTAGGGCAATCTACGTCCAGTCAATAGAATGGAGAATTTCTTGGGATTATCGACAAAGTTTTGGATTCTGATGGATAAGCTGGAGGAATCCAAGCGAGAGCTTGATTATGATATTGCTCGACTCGATGAGGCTATGAAGGCACAGGAGGCTGCGGTTCCCGAATCGTGGCACACAGCCAGTGAGTCTCTGACTACTGAAGAAGCCCTTGCTACGGCGGAAAACATGCTTACATATGATCGTCGGTCGTGCTAGTGAAGGCAGTTTGGAGCCCATTGCGGCGGGCCTTGTCATGACCGTACTGGCAATCGACCCCGGCACCCTACGCATGGGCTACGGCGTTGTGAGAGAGGGTGTCAGCATCGAGGCCGTGGATTATGGGGTGGTCTCACTGCCTTCTTCCATGTCCATAGAAAGCCGCCTCTTCCAGATGCACTCCCACATCCTAAATATGATTGCTATCTTTCAGCCCGAGGCCGTGGCCATCGAAGATCCCTTCGTCGGCCGTGGGGAGCGCAGTTTTCCCGGCTCCTCCCTCGCCATCGGACAGGCCCAGGCGGCGGTGCTGATTGGTGCCGCTGCCCAGGGCATCGAAATTTACAAGTACGCCCCGGCCCAGGTGAAGCGGGCCGTGGCCGACTACGGCGCCGCCACCAAGGAGCAGGTCCGCGGTATCGTCACTGCCACCCTCGGCCTCCCTGCCGTACCGGAAAGTGATGCTGCCGACGCCCTGGCTGTGGGCCTGTGCCACCTCGCCCAGCGGCAGGCCATCGGCGTAATGCTGAACGAGATCCCACAAGGCCGTGAAAGATAAAGCGGCCGGTTCTCTCTTGCTGAGCCAGCGGTTGGGTCCATGATTGTTGGCCTTCGGGGCACGCTTGCGGCCACCGGCCCCGACTGGGTCCACGTCACTGTGGGCGGTGTTACCCTGCAGGTCTTCGTTCCTGGCAACGCCATTGCCGCCCTTGGACCCAATGGGACGACCGTCTCTCTCCACACTCTGCTTCGTATCCGGGAGGAGCAGCCGGTCCTCTACGGCTTTCCCGATGAAGCCTCGGTGCAGCTCTTCACCCTACTGACCGGAGTCACCGGCGTCGGTCCCCGCCTGGCCCTCGCCCTCCTTTCCCTGATGGACTCGGCATCCCTCCAGCTCGCCGTGGCCTCCGGAGACGCAGCGGCCCTGGCTGCCGCTCCGGGCGTCGGGCGTCGCATTGCCAACCGCATCATCCTGGAGTTGCGCGGCAAGGTGGACGACATAGAGAGAACTCCGGGAGTGGCGCCTTCAGGCGACAATACCGAGGTACTGGCGGCGCTGTCCGCTCTCGGTTATTCCGCCACTGAAGCAAGGGCCGCCGTTGATTCCATCCCCGACGCCGAGGAATTGACTGTCGAAGACCGGATCAGGCTGGCCCTCCAGCAGTTCGCCCGCAGGTGAACCTGGGACGCCTTCGCTGGCCCCCTTTGGACTATAATTGGAGCACAAGGACCCCTTATCGGGACGAGGGTTGGGAAGATGACCACCTACGCGCGCGGAAAGAAATGGGCCGAGGCAGGACGTGAGGTGAACGAGCGCCGCAACGCCAGTTCCGAGGCCCGTCCCTTCCAGCTGGTTGCCGACTTCGGCATGACCGGCGACCAGCCGGCGGCGGTAGACCGTCTGGCCGAGGGCGTCGACAAGAGTATTCCCCGCCAGTGCCTGCTGGGCGTCACAGGCAGCGGCAAGACATTCACCATGGCCAACATCGTCCAGCAGGTGCAGCGCCCCACTTTGGTCATGGCCCACAACAAGACCCTCGCTGCCCAGCTCGCTTCCGAATTCAAGGAGTTCTTCCCCCACAACGCCGTCGAGTACTTCGTCTCCTACTATGATTACTACCAGCCCGAGGCCTACGTCCCCCAGTCCGACACCTACATCGAGAAGGACTCCAGCGTCAACGAGGAGCTGGACAAGCTCCGCCTCTCGGCCACCACCTCGCTGCTCACGAGGCGCGACGTGCTCATCGTGGCGTCGGTTTCCTGCATCTACGGCCTGGGCGATCCCCAGGACTACTTCAACCTCGTCGCCCAGGTCAAGGTGGGAGAGATCCGCAACCGCAGCCAGCTGGTGCGCCAGTTGGTGGACATGCAGTACGATCGCAACGACCTGGACCTGTCCCGTGCCAGGTTCCGTGTCCGGGGCGACGTCCTTGAGCTGGTGCCCGCCTACGAGGAGGCCGCCGTCCGCATCCAGTTCTTCGGCGATGAGGTTGAGCGCATCGTGCAGCTCGACCCCCTCACGGGAGAGATGCTGGCAGAATTGTCCCAGATCGCCATCTACCCCGCCAACCACTTCGTCACCACCAAGGACAAGCTGGACCTGGCTGTCGCCGGCATTCGCGAGGAGCTGGAGTGGCGTCTGAAGGAGTTGCGCGACGCCGGCAAGATCCTCGAGGCTGCCAGGCTGGAGAGCCGCACCAACTACGACGTCGAGATGCTCCAGGAGACCGGTTTCTGCGCCGGTGTCGAGAACTACGCCCGCCACCTGTCCCAGCGTTCCGAGGGCAGCGCTCCGTGGACTCTGCTGGACTATTTCCCCGATGACTATCTCATGTTCGTCGACGAGTCTCACATGACATTGCCCCAGGTGCGCGGCATGTACGGCGGCGATATCTCCCGCAAGAAGACCCTCGTCGAGTATGGGTTCCGTTTGCCCTCGGCCCTGGACAATCGCCCCCTCAACTTCGACGAATACGAGGACCACATCAACCAGGTCGTCTACGTCTCCGCCACCCCGGGCCCCTTTGAGTTGCAGCACAGCCGCCAGGTCGTGGAGCAGGTGATTCGGCCCACCGGCCTGCTCGATCCCACCATCGAGGTGCTGCCCACAAGGGGCCAGATCGACGATCTGCTGGCCAGGATCAAGGAGCGCGTGGCCCGGGCCGAGCGGGTGCTGGTCACCACTCTAACCAAGCGCATGGCCGAGGAGTTGGCCGACTACCTCTCCGAGATGGGCATCCGCAACACCTATCTGCACTCCGACATTGAAACCCTGGACCGCGTGGAAATACTCCGCGACCTCCGCCTCGGCGTCTACGATGTCATCGTGGGCATCAACCTGCTCCGCGAAGGTCTTGACCTCCCGGAGGTGAGCCTGGTGGCCATTCTCGATGCGGACAAGGAGGGTTACCTGCGCTCTGAGACCTCCATGATCCAGACCATCGGTCGCGCTGCCCGCCATTCCGAAGGCCACGTCGTAATGTACGCTGACAAGATGACCGACTCCATGAAACGGGCCATCGACGAGACGGCCCGCCGCCGCAAGCTTCAGAGCGAGCACAATACCCGCCACGGCATCGAGCCCCAGAGCATCCAGAAAGAGGTGCACGACATTACCGAGGGGATCAAGGCCATCGCCGAGAACCGGGCCCGTTACAACGTGGTACGCAAGGAGATGTCCCGCGCCGACATGTTCAGGGTCGTCAAAGACCTCGAAGTGCAGATGAAGGAGGCGGCCAGGGGACTGCAATTCGAGAAGGCCGCCCAGTTCCGCGACGAGATCTTCGAGCTTCGCCGCCTGCTCGCCCTGGAGGAGAAGACCCTGGCGCCCGCAGGAGACTAGCGCCCCGATCCCGGCGCGGTTACCGCGGCCCTTCGGGTTCGCCCGGCTCTACTCCAGCGTGCGGATATAGTTGACAACGTGCCAGATCTGCTCCTCGGTCAGGTTCCCACTCTGCGGCGCCATCGCCGTGTTCGGGATGCCGTCACGAATGAACCGGAACAGATCGGCGTCCCCGTGGAGCGGCACGTGGACCACCAGATCCGCCGGCGGCGGCTCCAGCGCGACCCCTGCGGCCCCGTCGCCCAGGCCGCCTAGTCCGTGACAGCTCTCGCATACTCGTCCGTAGGTAACGGCCCCCGACTGCAGCGACTCCGGCGTCGGCGGGAACGGGTTGCGCAGTACCTCGCTTCCCCCGAGTCCCAGTTGCGCGTTGAACAGCAGCAGCAACCCCGCCGCTACACCGGCAATACCCGGAGTCATCACCCCGGCGCCCGAACGCGAGAACCAGCCCCCCAGCGGCAGTCCCGCTCCCATGAAGAGTAGGCCCAGCACCAGCAGCCCGCCCCCCAGCAGCAGGTAAGCGGTCTCGGGCGACGGCGATATCGCCGCGCTGCCACCGCCGCCGGTCGACAGCGCCTCGAACCGGAACGCCGTGCGCACATCGAAGGCGTCGGGCCGCCTGACGATTATTTCCGCCTGCCAGACCCCGCTTATGCTGAGTTGCGCCCCCTTGCGGACGTATGTCCCGTTGCCCATCGACGTGGCTGGCTCGCTGTCCACACCCAGGTCCGACTCCAGGTACGCCATCCGCACGGTCACGTCGCTGGCGTTGGTGATGGGCTCCCCCAGCCGGTCTGTCAGGGTTACTACTATGTCGTTGGGACCCGTTCGACCCGGCAGCACCTCAAAAGCGATGGTATCCCCTGCCACCACGTCCCTGAACACCAGCGATTCCCGCTCCTCCGCCAGCTCCCGCGACGCTACCTGCCGCGCCGGCTCCAGGGTAGTCAGAACCCCCACCGCCGCCAGAATCAGGACGGCCAGCACCGCCTCCCCCAGCAGGAAGCGCCGCAGCCAGGCCAGAGACCCCGCCTTCCGACGCAGCCTCGGACGGACCCACATCAGGTTCAGAGCACCCAGGAACAGGAGAGGTATGACAAGCGCCACCTTGGCAATCAGGGTCGCTCCGTATGGCGTGGTCAGCGCCTCGGTCGCAGTGACCTGCGCCCAGCCGCTGAACACCCCCGTGACCACAATTACTCCAACGCTTATGGCGGCCACCAGCGAAAACCTTGGCACAAGCTCGGCCAGCCACTCGCGTCGCTCCCCCTCCGGGATGCTGCCCATGACCTTCACAGCCGCCAGCAGGTGGAACAGGGCCCCGATCCAGAAGGATGCTGCGACCAGGTGCAGGAAGTCACCGGCCAGCGCCAGGCCCCGGATGTCGACTGTGGCCGCCCCATGGCTGACCAGGGACAGCGTCCACAGTGCCCCGCCGCCCAGCAACAGGGCCCCCAGCCTGACTGCCGGCTCCCAGAGCTCCGAGGCGAATCTCAGGCCGAACAGGAGCACCCCGACGCCTATGGCTGCCGCCATCCGCCACAGCCAGATTTCTCCCCACTCTGTGCCCGTTGCCGTCTCCACCACCGGGCTGCCGAACGCTTGCCACAGCGAGACCTCCCGGATGATCGTGGTGAGCAGCAGCAGCTGGCCCACCGACGAAAAGACGAAGATCGCCAGCGCCGCCCAGATGATCCTCAGGGACCGGTACGATAGAAGCTCGCCCACCTCGCTCGGTGCTTTCCTGTCCCTCCCTCCAGTGAGGGCAGGCCGTATCACCAGCATCTCGAACACCAGGCCGCCCACCATCGCCATCGCCCCCAGCAGCGTCAGCCACCGCAGGAATGGAGAAAAGGGCGACTGAAACAGCGGCTGCTCCTCTACTTGCACCGGCACCCCGCTCAGCGGCTGTCCCACCGCGAACAGGAACGAGCCCCGGACCCGGTGCCCGTCCACGGTGGAAACGTTGCTCCATGCCACCGTGTACGTGGCCTCCGGGATCTCTCCCAGGCCCACCGACATCACCAGCGGGTTCAGGTCGTCGACTTCGCTGTTGTTCAGGTCCACCCGCTGCCCGTTGGAGTCCAACACTCGTATGCTGCTGAGCAACGGCTCCAGCGGTTCAGTGAACCATATGATGACCCGGTCCGGCGCCTCCTCCAGCTCCGAGTTGGGCGCGGGTTCGGCGGAGACCAGGTTGGCGTGGGCCAACGTCTCCACCGGCGTGGTCCACCACCACAGCATAGCTCCCAGCAGGCACAGGAGGGCCAGCGCAATCAACGGGATTCTGCGCTGGCCCCCTTGGGACATGGGCTCTGTATGGCATTTTCCTTGCAAGAGAGTCCTTATGGTGAACCCGGTGTGTCAGGAATCCGGCAATGTTGCATCAATGGTTATATCGGGAGTCCGTTCATAGTGAGCTTATTGAGCTACGAAAGGACCCCAAGAAAAGCTCGGGACCACTGGATAGCTGGCCATCGATCCCCATGGATCCAACCGTCAGGAGTCCCTTCGGCGCAGTCCCAGGAAAAGCCCCCCTGCCCCCAGTACCGTTCCCACGATGCCGACGACCAGGGCGACTATGACCAATGCGTTCCCACTGTGGTTCTCCTGGGCCGCCAGCGCCGCGTCCTGGGCCTGCTGCGCCGTATCCAGGGCGCCCCGCACGCCGCTCTCGATCTCCCTCACCTCCGGCAACACCACGGGAAACTGCAGTTCTGCCGGCGTCTGGACGTCGTCGAAACCACCGCCGCCGCCGGTCGACACGAAGGTCTCGTCGATGGCCAATCCCTCGAGATCGCCGAACACCCTGAATTCATACACCCCTGGCGCCGTTGGAATCAACGCCGCTGTGTAGTGCCCGGGGTCCTCCGCAACAGCCTCCAGGTCCAGCGTGCGCCTTTCTCCGCTGGCGAAATGTCTCACCTCAACTCGCAACGAACCCTCCAGTCCCTCCACCGGCACAACGCTCTCCTCGCGGGCCTGTCCCGCCATGCTGGCTAACAGCTTGCCGAAGCCTCTGGGCTGGATTGACCGGCTGTTATCCCTGTCCTCCGTTTCGGGATGGTCTCCGTCGTCTCCGTTGCGGTCGAGGTCGTGTTCCTTGCCATGGGATGTCCCGCCGGCATCGGTGCCCGCCGTCCCATATCCCGCCCCGCCCATGCCTTCGAGGATTTCAACTTGGACCGTGGACTGCACCGGCTCGCCTTCCCAGGTGTACTCGGAATGATCGTTGGTGTTGAGCGTAACCCGGACCTCGTTCCTACCCTCCGCCATCTTCCCCAGCTGGAACGCATTCCCGTAGACACGCGATACCTTGACTCCATTGACATAGACGTGGGCATGACCTTCGCCCGACACATGGTGGCCGCCCGCGCTCCCCGCAGCAAAGGCGAATCCGGTGGTGTCGGTGATGAACAGGTTTGCGCCGCCCAGCGGGTCCGGTTCGACCCGGATGTCCACCGACATCGACGAGTCGGCCTCGGTGGATGCCGCCCCGTGATGTGCCATGCCTTTTCCGGATTCGGGGACATCCACTTCCACCGATGCCTTTACCACCTCTCCGCCCCAGGTGTATTCGGAATGGTCGTTAGTGTTCAACCGGATCTCCACCTCATACCTACCTGGATTCAACCCGTCGAGATGGAACCAGGGAGTGTACACCCGGCTGATCTTTGCTCCGTCCACGTATATGTGCGCGTGTCCCTCCCCCTCCACGTGGTCTTCGTTGACTCTTTCCGGGGCGAAGGTGAACCCGGAGGTTCTTGTGTGAATGTTTACCCCTGATACCGGGTCGATGGTCGCCTCGACCTCCACGGACATGGCTGAGGCCGCCTCGTCGGGGCCATGGTGCCCGCCGTCATGGTCATTGCCCGAAGCCGCACCATGGCTTCCCCCTTCGCTTGGGTGGGCAGACTCGTTGTCTTGGGATGTTCTGGCAGAGCCTGTCTCCCTACCGTGGTGCCCGTCCGAGTCGTCGTGGGTGCCTCCCTCCACAACCTTGTTCACCCGGACTGAAATCGCGTTGGTGTGTCCCTCATAGGTGGGTTCCTCCAGCCACCCTACGATGAACCGGTAGTCCCCCACTGGGCGCCCCTCGTGTGCCGCTGCCGCCCCCGCGGTCAGGCCCATGACGACCACCAGCGCCAGCATGGGCCAGGCAAACCTGCGCAATCGCTTTCGCATGCAAACTCCTTTCGTAAACCTGGTTCCCCGGTGATTTCCAGTTGCCACGCCAGTCAGACACCCCGTCCGGCACAGTCCGGCACCGAAGCGTCTGGGCGCATCTGGAAGCGAAAGGAGCTATGTACGGGGAGGGCGCCTGGGCGGCGATACGCTGCTGCTCGATAACGTCTCATAGGGATCGTATGACAGGCGAGGTACCCCGTCCCCGTCGCCCCCATTCATGCGGGGCCACTGGAGGGACATGGGAACGGATAGGTGGGCCGCACCCACCGGGACTCCGTCGTTGGACGAGACGACCACGACGCCATCGCTTGTCGGATTGTCCCCACTCTGGAGGAGCAATTCCATCATTCGCGAGCTATGGTGGTCGTGGTTGCTCTCGAAGGAGTGAGAGTGGTCGGGAACGACCGATCCCAGGTAGATATGACTGTGCCCCGGGTGGCGTTCCGCGAAGTGATGATCCAGCATCGGCCCCAGAGACAGCAGGAGCAGCGATACCGCCACCAGCAGGCAGAGCGTATGCATCCCCAGCTCGCCCATCGCGCCGCTGGAAGTGCAGTCGCGGGCGTTTCCCGAGCCGCTGGAACTGGTCATGGCCCCCGGTTGGTACTGCGAGATGAAATCATTCGGAACGCTGATTTATCCCGTATTCACCAGGCGGTGCAGCCTTTCCAGTATTGCGCCGTTCACGTCCATGCTGAAGTTGTCTACCGTGGGTACTGCATCCCCCGTGGTGCCGTCGACTACTCCCGCCTCCACCATTCTCTGCACCATCACGCCCTCGTCCCCAGCCTCGGGCAGCAGATTCCGGCCCGTGAGCCGTGACAGCGCCGCCGCCAGGCCGTATCCGCCCCAGTTGGACACGCTGGCGATGACTAGCCGGTCGACCCGGCTGATGGCCGGTTGGTCGGGCAGTTTGTCCACCGACGGTATGACGTCGACCAGGTTCCCCATCCCTATCTCATTTCCTCCGTCGCCGATCCCCACAGATGGCACTCCGCCTTCGAACAGGTAGTCCACCCGCGCCGTCTGCGGCGTGATATCCCTGGCCCTCATGTTCAGGTATTCATCGTTCTCGTTCCTTCCGCAGCGTTCGATGGAAATGAGCAACGATGGTTGCAACTCCTGCAGCAGCTGCGCGGCGTGCGCCATGCTCTCCTCCACCCCGGCGATGGGGAACTCGACGACGTTGGCGTCGCTCGCCCACTCCCGCAGCACCGGGGCGGTGTACTCGTCGCTGACGTAGCTGACCTTTCGCCCCAGCGCCTCTAGAGCCCGGCCGATGGCGATGGCCCCGGGCGGGCCGTCGGTCTCCGGCTTACCGGCCATGATCACGTAGAACCCGGTAACCACCAGCGTGTGACCGGGGTGCTCCAGCACGTAATTCGCTGCCTGGCTGCAGAAATCGCCGGGCAGGTGGGGCCGCAGCGCCAGCATGCCTCGCTGGTCATGGTCAAGAATAATGTCCTCGATGGTTTCGGCGGTTTCGGCCATCGGTCCATCCCTCCGCAATCGTATCCTGGGCCATGCGCGCCCACTGCCCGCCGGCTCGACCCCTTGGCTGCTTACAGCACCGCGTAGTCCGCGTCGCGCTGGTCGGTGATGAACATCTTGCCTGGGGCGTGGGTTATCATCAGCGGCGGCTTGCAGTTCAGTGCCACTGCCTGCGGCGTGACCCCGCAGGCCCAGAACACTGGCTCCTCGTCCGCCTTTATCTCCACTGCATCTCCGAAGTCCGGAAGGTCCAGGTCTCGGATTCCTATATCCCAAGGGCTGCCGATATGCACCGGCGCCCCGTGCGTCGCCGGAAACCGCGATGTCACCTGCACCGCCCGCACCACCTGCTCCCGCTTGACCGGCCTCATGCTGACCACCATCGGGCCGGAGAACGCACCTGCCGGCGACGTTTCCATGTTCGTGATGTACATCGCCACGTTGCGGCCCTGCTCCTGGTGCCGCAGGGGTATCCCGGCATCAACCATCGCCTGCTCAAAAGAGAAGCTACAACCCAGCAGGAAGCTGACCAGGTCGTCGCTCCAGTATCCCTCCAGGGTGTCGACCTCGGCGGTGAATTCCCCGTTCCGGTACACCCGGTAGCCGGCGGCATCCGTGCGTATGTCCGCTCCAGGTGCCGTCAGCGACGGCTCCACGCTGCCCGCCTCGATCACCTCCAGCAGCGGGCAGGGCTTGGGGTTGCGCTGGCAGAAGAGCAGGAAATCAAAGGCCAGGTCCTTGGGAAGGATCGCCAGGTTGGCCTGCACGTGGCCCGGAGCCACACCCGAGGTCACTCCCCGCCACTGGTTGCTCCGTATGCGGTGCCGGGCCTCCTCGGCTGCGGATGTCGCGACCTGTGTGCTCATGGCATTCCCTCCTTCGGGTGCTGTTTCGGCGCTGGTCAGCCGTACTCATGCTTTGCGTATCGTCCCGCAAAACATCATAGAATGGCGCAATCTGGGCGTCAAATTACTTTCGCACGATGCTCCGCCGCCCGCCTGATGCTCCGCCGCCCCCTGAATCCGGTTCAGCCGTTTCCTACCGCCCTGATAGCGACGTTTTTCCCCTGTGAGGCGGTTGTTAGCCTTCCGGCGGAATCGTATGGCTCGCTCCGTCTTGAGGGCCCAGGATGCGGGAGGTGCTCTGCCGGTGCAGGCTCTTTGTTATACTGATCCAGGAGATAATCGGGGTTTCGCCGCGAGCTAGGACCCCGGTCGAATTCCGGAATTTCCCGATGTTAAGGGCAGTATCGATGGCTGGGCCGGTCCGTTGTACAGCGTAGTTGTCTTGAGCGCCAACGGCACTGGAGGGACCCTGGCGGATTCCGCCGGTCGCGCCGGGATGAACTGCCGCGTCGAGTACGACCTGAGCCTACCCTGGGAGAGCGACGGAGCGGAGACGCCCGATGCTGTATTGCTGGACCTCGGGGCGCTCGACTTTTCAGACGCACGACGCGCCGTCACCAAGTGCCGTGAGCACAAGGTTCCCGTGCTCGCGGCGGTTCCCACGGAAGACCTCTCCGGCTACGACCCGGCATTGAACCCCGATGAACTCGTGGTCTGCCCGGCATCGGAGGACGAACTCTCGGTCCGTGTCAGGCAGGCCCTCTTTCGCGTCCGCGGGCCCACCGGCTCCCAGGTCCTGACTGTCGGCGATCTCAGCATCGACCTGGAACGTTACGAAGTCACCGTTGGCGGACGACGGGTCACTCTCACCTACAAGGAGTTCCAGCTCCTGGCCTTGTTGGCCTCCAACCCCGGCAGGGTCTACACCCGCGATGCCCTGCTCAGCCAGGTCTGGGGCTACGACTACCTCGGCGGCACCCGCACCGTGGACGTCCATGTGCGGCGGCTGCGTTCCAAGGTGGAGTCTCCTGGACGTTCTTTCGTTGAGACCATCTGGAACGTGGGCTATCGTTTCAGGACCCCGGGCTAACCGCTGTTGCCCTCCTCCGGTCCCCCGCGAACGGCGGCTCCGGGTGGACCTGGCAGGCGCCAATCGCGGGAATTCAGTCCCCGCTCGCAGTCACCCTGCCGAGTAATCGCGCGACCTCCCCGGCCAGCGCCGAATGCTTGGGTGCCTGCAGGTCCGGATCCTCCGCGATGATTCGCGTCGCCAGCTCCCGCGCCGATTCAAGCAGCGCCCGGTCCGAGAATTGTGCCATCCGCAGCGCGGGGAGGCCGCTCTGCCGTGTGCCGAAAAAGTCTCCCGGTCCCCGCAGCTCCAGATCCACCTCCGCCAGCTCGAACCCGTCGTGCGTCCGTTCCAGCGCGGCCAGCCGTTCCTTCGCATTCGCGCTCTGGGTGTCGGATGACAGGAGCAGACAGTAGCTGCGGTGCTCACCACGACCGACCCGTCCCCGGAACTGGTGCAGTTGTGCCAGGCCGAAGCGCTCCGCCCCTTCGATCAGCATGATTGTGGCGTTGGGAACGTCGATTCCCACCTCCACGACCGCCGTCGTTACCAGCACGTCGAGCCCCCCATCTCCGAAGTGGCGCAGCGTCGCGTCCTTTTCTCGCGAGGGCATCCTTCCGTGGAGCAGGCCCACCCGCAGGTCCGGGAACACCTCACCGGAAAGCCGTTCGTACTCCTCCGTGGCCGCCTTGGCCTCGATGCTGCTCGATTCCTCGATGAGCGGGCACACCACGAACGCTTGCCTCCCCTCCTGCACCTGCCCTCGCACGAACTCGTAGGCCTCTCCCCGGCGGGTCTGCGGCACCCAGCGGGTCCTCACCTGTTGCCTTCCTGCCGGTAGCTCGTCTATCGTTGATATGTCCAGGTCACCGTAGAGGGTGAGCGACAGGGTGCGCGGTATTGGCGTAGCCGACATAATCAGCGTATGCGGGTTCTCGCCCCCCCTCTCCCGCAGGGCCGTGCGCTGCAGCACTCCGAACCGGTGTTGTTCGTCTGCCACGGCCAGTGCCAGCTTGGGAATCGTAACTCCCTCTTGTATCAGCGCCTGTGTACCGATGATCAGGTCCAGTATCTCGTCACCGGCCATTGCCGTGAGCATCCGCTTGGTGGCCGCTCGAACGCTGCCCGTCAGCAGTCCCACCGACATCGGCCGGTTCAGCCCCTCTAGGTGTACCGAGAAGAGGTGGTCCTCCTCCACGGGACGGGGCAGGTGCTCCAGCATCTTTGAAATCGATCGGAAATGCTGCTCCGCCAGCACCTCCGTCGGCGCCATCAGCGCTCCCTGGTACCCGGCGGCCACCGCCGATAGCAGCCCGGCCAGCGCAACAACCGTCTTGCCGCTCCCTACCTCCCCCTGTAACAGGCGGTTCATTGGTGGCGCCCCCCGCCTCATGTCGGCCTCGATCTCACCGATGCAGCGGGATTGGGCGCTCGTCAGTTGAAAGGGTAGGGACTTCAGGAATCCCGGCACAACGTTATCAGGTGAAGGTATCGACACCCCTCGCACCTCCGCCTGGGCCTCCACCCGCCGCGACAGCACCGCCAGTTGCAGTGTGAGCAACTCATCGAATGCCAGGCGCGAGCGTGCCGCCCGCCACAACTCTGGATCATCCGGAAAGTGTCCCTGGAAGATCGCCTCCCGCAGTGGCATGAGCCCGGCCATTTCCCGACCCCACTCCACCTCGTCCGGGAGCGTCTCGTCCACCCCTCCCAGCCAGTTCTGCAGGGCATCCCAGGTGAGACCGCGCATGGTGCGCGCGTTCACGCCTTCGGTCAGAGGATATACCGGCACCAGCCGGCCGGTATGAGTCCCCGCTTGCTCTCCCTCTGTCGGTTCCACCGCCGGAGACTCGAATACCGGCTGTCCCCGAAAGACCTCCGCCCGCCCGCTGACGGCCACCTTGCGTCCCGGCGGCAGGGTCCTGGCCAGGTACCGTTGCCCGAACCAGATGCATCGCAGGGTCCCGGTGTCGTCTCCCAGCACCGCCTCGGTGTCCTGCCTCCGTCCCCGTGGCCCTTGGGTTATCACCCTGGACTCCCACACAGTAGCAACGACGGTGCATTCGGTTCCCGGGACAACCTCGGCGATGCTCACTACGTTGGAAAAGTTCTCGTGCCTTCTCGGAAACAGGTAAAGCAGGTCCCGGATGGTTGCGACGTCCAGGCGCTTGAGCCGGGCTGCGGTCCGCTCGTTGACCCCCCTGAGCTTGGTCACCGGGGCATCCGCTGTCTGCCCCTCTGGGGGCGTTCCGTAGGTTGGCGGTGGCTTTGCCAGGGTGCGGCCGGTGCCTGGCGATATCGCTGTCGTTGGGGCACCGTCCTCGGGGAAAAGGTCTGAGGGCCTCCCCTCCCGCGGAGGTGCCTGCTCCGTCGCCTTCGCCTGCGTGGAGATAGTGGCCCCGTTGATAATTCCCAGCCACCTTTGGGCCCACTCCTCCCGCTCGTCCCGTCCCATGGCTCCGTAAGCGCGGTCCAGCAGATGGCGCCCATCGGGATGGCTGCCCAGTTGCGCCTCCATATCCGGCTGCCACCGCTCGAGAAACCGGTCAACGCCGCCCCAAACGGCACTGTTGTTAAAGCCCCGGTCGGCCTCGAGGCCAATGATCTTACGGAAAATAGAGGGCCAGTCCCTGGCGGTTTCTCCCCGTTGGTTCATGAGACTACGATATACCCGCCGCAAAGGGCTGGGCGGTCGCCAACCGGGGCCATCGCCTCATAATTGAATCAGCTTTGCTCACGACCGTCATTGTTAAGAAAAAAGCCTTACCGAGGCCGTTGAGGAGCTTCCCTGTGGGGGCGCACTCCTTAGCCTGTCGAAGGGCGTGCGTCCATTTTCATCCCCATCCGCGGCCCACAGGGCCGACCTATTCCGGCCCCCTCCGTCATTCCGGCGAAAGAACGTCTACCACGTAATTGATACGGGGCCGGAATCCAGAGCGTTTTGGCGGTAGTTGGCATTCCGGTTGGAAGGCTGGGTAGATTCCCTCTTTCGAGGGAATTACGGATTAACGAGCCTCACGACTTCAAGACGCGATTGCCCTGGGTCACCAACGGGCCCTGGGATGGGCGCCAAACTATTCGTCCTCGGGACCTCCCTGGGTCACCGCCACCCCCAGGGCATTGGGCCCCACGTAAGTGCCCAGCACCGGGCCGAATCGCGACTCGATCAGGTTCTCCGGGGCCACCAGCTCTGCCAGTTGAGCTCTTATGCCCAGCGCCTGGACTCGGTCGGTGCTGTAGCTGATGTTCACTTGCCTGATGGGCGCCAGGTCCATCGCCAGTTCAACGAGCCGGTTCTTCGCCCGCTCCAGGCTGCGGGGCCGCTCCACCGGATGCACCTCTCCGTCCCGTATGCTAAGTATCGGCTTGACCTTCAACATGCCGCCCATGAAGGCCTGCGCTTTTCCGATGCGGCCGCCTTTCTGCAGGTATTCCAGGGTGTCAACCATCACGAACCCATGGTTTCTTACCAGTGACTGCCGCACTATGCGGGCCAGTTCCCTGAAGTCGGTGCTTTCTCTCGCCCACCGCGCCGCGCTCAGGACCGCCAGCGCCATCGGGGCCGAGGCCATTTGGGAGTCCACGATTTCGATATCCGGCGAGTCTCCCACCGCCGCCTTTGCCTGGGTTGCCGAGTTCAGTGTCCCGCTCAACTTTGAGCTGACATGGATCGACACGATTTGATGGCCCTCATCCAGCAGACGCTGGTACACCTCTTGAAAGTCGGCCACCGATGGCTGCGCCGTGGTCGGTAATCGGGACAGTCCCTCGAGACGGGAATAAAAACGGTCGGCGGAGATTTCCAGCCCGTCCTTGTAGGTCTCGCTGCCGATTATCACGTAGCAGGGGATCACCGTAATGTCGTTGGCCTGTGCCAGGGCCGGCGGCAGATCTGCCACGCTGTCGGTAACTATTCGAACGGCCATAGGTTCTCCATTTCAACACGGGGAGTTTGTGTCGTTCTGACTCCGGTTGGTATCGCCACCGGGTTCGGCCCGCTTCACGGTACCTGGCGTTATTCCACCGATGCCAGGTAGTGGTAATGGGGCTGGCCCCCATACACTTGCTCGATTTCGAGGCCGGGTGTCTGCTCCTCCAGCGTTTCTATGCACGCATCCAGGGACAGGGGGTCCGCATCCGTTCCCCTGTAGATCGTCAGGATCGAACCCGCCTCCGCTCCTGCTGTAGCAACTGCCCTCTCCAGGGCCTCCTCCGCTGATCCTGCCGTGATCGCCAGTTTGTCGTCCACCAGTCCGATATAGTCCCCCAGGCTGACCGGCACCCCATCGACCGTTGTGTCCCTCACCGCCTTGGTTATCTCGATGGTGACTACGGTGGGCAGCAGTTCTTCCATGGCTGCCAGGTTCTCCTCCAGCGCTGAATGAGGATTGTAGGCCAGCAGCGCGGCAACTCCCTGGGGTACGCTTCGCGTGGGGACTACGTGGACCGCTGGGTTATTGATGGCGACCTGTTGCGCCGTCAGGACAATGTTCTTGTTATTGGGGAGGAAAATCGTTTCAACGGCTCCGGCGTGCTCCACACCCTCCATTATCTGTTGCACGCTGGGGTTCATGGTCTGTCCGCCCTCGATGACATGGCCGCAGCCGGATTCGAGGAACAGGCGGGCCAGGCCCTGTCCTGCGGCCACCGCCACCACAGTAAGTGGGGCGCCTGCGCTCGCGGCGGGTGCGGAATGCCCTGCCACCCACTCCGCGTTCTGTTCGTCCATGTTCTCGATCTTGACGTTGGAAACCGTGCCCAGCAATACGCCGTAACTTATGGCCGCCCCCGGGTCCTCCATGTGAATGTGGACCCGCACATTTCTGGAATCTCCCACCACCACCGTCGACCGCCCCATTTTCTCGCAGTCGTTCCGTACCTGTTCCGGGCTCAGCCCCGTTCCGTTGATGATGAACTCGGTGCAGTAACCCCAGGCCTCATCCAGTGAACCATGCAGGAACCCCGCCTGTTCGCCTGTTGCCGACCCTCCCAGCGAGGCCATACTGGCCTCGACGATGCCGACCAGCCCGGCTCCGGCGCTGCTCTCGACGAATCTCTCGGGCGCCAGGGACTCCAGCACTCCACCGACGATGATGACGATGCCCAATCCACCCGAGTCCACGACTCCGGCTTCCTTGAGCACTGGCAATTGCTCGGGAGTGTCCCTCAACGCCACGCACGATGACTCGAAAGCCGCTGCCAGCACACCCGCAGGATGGACGTTGCCTTCCATCTCCCCGGCAGCTTCGGCGGCCCTGCGAATCACGGTGAGCATCGTCCCTTCCTTGGGAGCGCTAACCGCTCCGTAGGCGGCCTGCCGCGCCATGTCCAGCGCCTGTGCCAGGTCCTCGGAACCGCAATGGTCCCGGCCCTCCAGCGCGTCGCTGAACCCCTTGAGGAATTGAGAGAGGATTACCCCACTGTTCCCCCTGGCCCCGAAAAAGGCTCCCTGGGCCAGTTCATGGGCAACATCTCCCGCCAGACGTGAGTCTCCGTCCGGGCAACGCTCGAGGCCCGACCGCAGGGTCAGCACCATATTGGTTCCCGTGTCCCCGTCGGGGACCGGGAAGACGTTCAGTGCGTTCACCGTGTCCCGGGATTCCTCCAACCTGTCAAAGGCCAGGAGAAACGCCCGGCGCAGGTCGTTGCCCGAAATATGGGCGTCGGGCATTGACGTCAATTCTTCACCCCTGCTGCTTCGGAGCCGGCCACTTTGCGTTGCGCGCCCATTATACTACCAAAAGCACCGAAAATTCAGGCCAGGGGAGGACCTCCCCGATGCCTATGTACTAACCCTTCATGCCGTCGCGGCCGCCC
Organism: Dehalococcoidia bacterium; assembly: GCA_965208825.1. Lineage (GTDB taxonomy): Bacteria > Chloroflexota > Dehalococcoidia > Lucifugimonadales > UBA3495 > VXOI01. The sequence continues at coordinate 363,674 of CBDBPP010000005.1, read as the reverse complement.
TCTCGGTAGCAATTTCCCCTGCCCTGCGGTGCGGATATGTGGCGCTCGCGGGCTGCCCTCAACTCTCGAGGACGTCGATAAACCTAATACCCTCCCCGGGCCGCAGGGTCATTCGAAGATTGTCTGAATCAGGATTTCAGGGTTTCGGGGTTTTCAGGGTGGAGGAAGCCGTCCGTTCGTGGTGTGACCCTTCGACAAGCTCAGGGTTCACCATGAACGGACCCGCATGTTGCACATCGAGAATTAAAAGGCCCCGACAAGCAGGATGAAGCGCTTTGTAATAGGCGTCGGAATCCTCCATAATGATCGAAACATCACGGCCTTCCGGGGCGCCTTGCGACCGGCGGGATTCTGGAGTTTCTATGCGCATCCTGCTCGTTGCCACGAACCGGCACGACCGTCTGAACAGCCGAATGAACGCCCAGCCAATGCCCATCGGCCTCGCTTACATCGCTGGGCACCTCGACCACGACCGGCACCAGGTCAAAGTGTTGGACCTGATGTTTGCTGACGACTACCTGGCTGAGATCGAAAGCGTGGTGAGGGATTTCCGTCCCCACATCGTGGGAATCTCGCTGAGAAACCTGAGCAATCACAGCTATCTGGACACTCAGTGGGCGCTACCTGTCACCAAGGAGGTGATCGACCGTATCCGGGAACACAGCCGGGCGACCATCATAGTGGGCGGACCGGCCTTCAGCCTGCTGCCCAAACAGTGCTTCGAATACCTGAGTCCCGACCTGGGGGTTGCCGGTGATGCAGGTGAGACCTTCGCCGAGGTGTGCGAGCGCATCGAGATCGGGGAACGTTCGGCCCACGACCTTCCGGGCGTAGTCTACCGTCGAGACGGCGAGGTTGTGCTGAACGAAGGCCTCTGCGTTTCGGCATTCGCCAGCCGTCCGCGCCTCGACGCTCTCGAGATGGACAAGTATCGGAGGGCGGGGTTTGGGGTGGGCGTGCTGACCAAGCTGGGCAGTTTCTCATATCCCACGCCCTCATCGACGGCAGGAATGAGCGAGGCCGACTTCCGTGTCATCCGGCCCATAGATGAGGTGGTGGCCGAGGTCAAGGAACTCTGGGAGCGGTACCGGCTCAGCAAGGTTTTCTTTGTGGACAACGGATTCAACTTTCCCTTGGACCACGCGAAGTCGCTATGCAGTGCGATTATCGAGGCTGACCTGGACATTCGCTGGAACACCTGCCTGGCCTCCTTCAACTGCGACGGGGAGCTAGTGCGCCTGATGCGGGACGCGGGGTGCGCGCTGGTGCTGATGGGCAACCGGGGTGGGGACCCGCACGACGGCACCGGATCTCCGGAAGAGCAGATGGAGGCGCAGCTGGAGGTGCCGCGGCTGTGTGAACAGGGGGGCCTGCACTATACCATCGCCCGCACCTTCGGCGAGCCGGGAGAGACGCGGGAAACGGTGGAACACAAACTGGACTTCCTCAGGCGAATCAATCCGGCGCTGGCTAATCTCCGGGTGGGAGTCAGCGTAATGCCGGGCAGCGACGTGGCGAGACTGGCCATGGCGGAGGGGCTGATCGCCGATGAGAGCGAGCTGATCGAGCCGACCTTCTACATCGCCGAGGAAGTCAGGGACTGGATAGTGCCCTACCTGCAGGAGCAGGCGGCGGGCAATCCTCGCTGGAATCTCTGGTAGCAGAAGAGGGGAACGAAGGCGCGCCGGGCAGGTCCGCATCGGTCCCCGGAATCTGTCTGGAGAGGGCCTGGGACCGATATAGTCCGTTAATTGAGGGTCCGGGTTGGGAAGATTCCGGTTTGCGTGGGAAGGGGAGAACGGTGGATGGCAGGTGGACCGGTTCGGCTGAGTGGGTGGGTTTGAAATAGTCTCCGGGTAAGAGGGCTAGCGGACGCGGCCCGTGTCGGCGGCGACGGCGGTCTCCATGGCGCGAATAGCCACCTCGATCTGGGCGTCGTCGGGTTCTCGGGTGGTGAGGCGCTGCAGCCACAAGCCGGGGGCGGCGATCATCTTCCCGATGACGGCGGTCTGATGCCGCCCGCTGAAGCGGATGACCTCATAGCTGACGGCGGCGATTACCGGGAGCAGCAGGATGCGGGAGGCAATGCGCCACCACCATGACAAATCCAGCAGGGAAAAAGCGATGAAGACGGCCACCGACACGACCACGACGGTCAAGAGAAAGGCCGTGCCGCACCTGGGATGAGGGGTGCCAAACTTGCGGACATTGTCGACGTTGAGGGGCAGCCCGGCCTCGTAGGCGTGGACGGTCATGTGCTCAGCGCCGTGGTAGGCGTAGACGCGGCGAATGTCACGCATGCTGCCGATGGCGGCGACGTAGCTCACCAAAATGGCGAGCCTCAGGACCCCCTCCACCACCTCGCTGAGCAGGCCGCTACCAATGGCGGGTTCGAGCAGCCGTACGACGCCCAGGGGGAGCAGGAAGAATAGGCCGATCCCGAAAATCAGGGCAAAGGCCAATGTCAGCCCCATCATCCAGCCGGGAATACCCTCGCTGCCGGCACTCTTCTCATCGGCGCCAGCGGCGGCGAGATCGGCGGAGATCTGCAGCGACTTGATGCCCAGGATAAGGGTCTCGAGCAGTGTCAGCACGCCGCGAGCTAGAGGCAACCTTCGGAGGCGGCCGTTGTAGATGGGATTCAGAGGCTCCTGAAGGTCTTCAATGCTGCCGTCACCACGGCGAACGGCGAGGCTGAAAAAGTCACGGCCCCGGATCATGACGCCCTCGATGACTGCCTGGCCGCCGTAGAGATGAGCGGGGTGATTCGCCAACTATTTGCCCCTTGAGAGGGCCGTCTGCCGCGGCCGTGGATGACGGGGGAGTCCTGTAATGGCAGGCGGAACGCCTACGAAAAAATCGAGGGCCCAGGCCCTCGATTCCAGTAACTTCGACACTAGCGCCGGTTGAATCTCCGGTTGAATCTCTCGATACGGCCCTGGGTATCCACGATCCTCTGCTCGCCGGTGTAAAAGGGATGGCAGGTGCTGCAGATCTCGACCCTCAGCTGCGGCCTGGTGGCACCGGTCTGGAAAGTGTACCCGCAGGCGCAGGTAACAGTGGCGTTGAAGAACTTGGGATGGATTTCGGCCTTCATCGATAATGTCCCTCGGAGGTCTTGTGGCAATCTAGGCCTGGGGAAGGGGATAGACGCTGACCCGACGCCGCCCCTTGGCTGCCCACTCGTACTTCACCTCGCCGTCCGCCATGGCGAACAGGGTGTAGTCGCGCCCCAGTCCAACATTGTTGCCGGGGCGAATTCGGGTGCCCTTCTGGCGAACGATGATCGAACCGCTGGTTACCCGCTGTCCACCGAAACACTTGACGCCAAGGCGCTTCGAGTTGCTGTCACGACCGTTGTTGGTACTGCCGCCTGCCTTCTTGTGGGCCATAGATGTACCTGCCAAAGCTTCCTGCCAGGTCTTCTCCTGGGCTAGGAAGTAAGTATGTCCTGAACGACCAGACGGGTGTAGGACTGCCGGTGTCCCCTCTTCCGCCTGTACCTGGTCTTCGCCTTGTACTTGAAGACCATAAGCTTGCGGTCCTTGTAGTGGGACTGGACCTGCGCAACCACCCTGGCCCCCGGTACCGTGGGGGAACCCAATTGCAATTCCCCATCCCGCGAAACGGCGAGAACGTCGTTGAATTCTGCCAGCGAGTCCACTTCGTTGGGCAGCAGTTCGACGTCCAACGTGTCCCCGGTCTGCACCCGGTACTGCTTTCCACCTGTCTTGAATACCGCGTAATCCATGTAAACCTCGGCGATTAATATTAGGGCAGGGCAGGCTCAGTGTCAATAATTGGGCAGGCCCGCAGCAGGGCCTTTTCATTCTCCGAATTCAGGGGTAATGCCGAGGAGTAAGAAGGCTTCGGAGACGTGAGCGGCGTGGCGGCGTAGGGCGGCGGCAACGTTGGTATGACCAGCCCAGCGCACCAGGGTGGTGGTCAGGTTGCGAAAGGCTGCCATCACCTGGGGGGCGTTAACGTTGGTATGACCAGCCCAGCGCACCAGGGTGGTGGTCAGGTTGCGAAAGGCTGCCATCACCTGGGGGGCGCCGCTCCTTACCTGGGAGCGGTCTTCGTCAAAGGTGACGTCCCGGACCCAATGCACCTGGTTCTCGATATTCCAATGCCCTCTAAGAATCTGCAACAGACGTTCCGCTCCGGCAACCTCGGGCGAAAGACTGGTCACCGCATAGCTCACCGTCACCTGGGTGCGTCCCCGGACTCTCCTCTGCCGCTCCAGCCGGCATACCTGCCGCAGGTGGGGCCACTCCTTCCCCACCGATCCGGCGCTGCCCGCATACCGGTTCACCTCCGGGTCGGACAAGGCCCACAGTTCCCGCCGCTCCCAGCGCCCGTGCCGTTGCTTGGGCGAGACATCCACCCACACAGTCAGCTCCGCCCCTCGCTCCCGCCAGTCCTCAGCCTGCCACGGCGGTACCCATGGCCCCGCAACCCTATCAGTTTCCAGTGGGGGAAAATACTTCCACCAGGTCCTGGCACAATGCAGGCTGATTTTCCTTCACCGGCAACAGGTAATCTCCGCCGCCAGCTACAATCTGCTGGCACACCTCCCGTTGGGTCAGCAGAGCGTCCGCCACCACTATCCTCCCTTCCAGGGGAATCTGCCCCAACACTGCTTGGGCCGCTGCCAATTCCTGACCCTTGCCCGCCGTGGCTGCCTGGCTCAGCACCGCCTTGCCCTCAGTGGCGTAGGCTGATACCAGGTGCACCCCAGGCAGTTCCTCACCGTGAATCCCACGCAACGTCTTCCCGTCTATTGACACCACGGAGCCCAGATCCACCCCACTATCTCGCACCCATTCCCGCAGCACCCCTTCGAAGGCATCCACGTCCAGATCCTTGAACACCCGGTGCAGGGTGGCTACGCAGGGCGTTCTCCCCTGTGGGAAACCCAATTCCTCTCCAGCAGTGGCTCCTTGGTCCCGGCCCCATTGCGCAATGGCGTAAAGACTGCGGGAGCCACATAGCATGGCGCAAACTGACAGACTCAATACCGCTCCCAATGGGTGGCGCCGGCCTTGCCGGCTCCGGTGGTCTGGAACTCCATCCAAGGCTTCTCTCAATCTCATCTTCCCCACCTCCTCACTTCTTCACCACAACTTTAAGACTCCTTTAAGAAAATGAAAAGGCCCTGAGGCCCGCAGCAGGGCCTTTCAATTATCCCCTCTCCCTCGAGGGGGAGGGTGAAGGTAAAATTCCAAGCATCGAAAACTGTGCCTATGGAATATGACAGGAAATCCTGCTCATCCTTTAATCCTGTGAATCCTGATTCAGACGATTATCCAATCCCACTCCTCCTCACCTTGCCGCAGCTTGACAATCCCGAAGGCGCGCCATTACATTTTGCGGAACTTCAGAAAGATCGGTGAGGTTATGGTAACGACGTTCAACGAGAATATGTTCGCGCCGGAAATCATCCATGACCCCTACACCTATTACGGACGTTTGCGGGATGAAGACCCGGTACACTGGAACGAACTGTACGAGCTCTGGGTTATCACCAGGCATGATGACCTTGTATGGCTCACCCGAAACCACGAGCTCTTCTCCAGCGCCGTCTGGCTCAACGATCCCCGCGGGCCCTACCCCGCCGTCAACGAGTCCGACAACGAGCTTTACGAGTTCGTCCGCAACTACCAGGGCAAGCAGTTCATCCAGTACGACCGTCCCGATCACCTGGAGATGCGCAAGGTCGTTCACGCCTACTTCACCCCCAAGTCTATGGAAGAGTGGCGGCCCCTCGTGCAGAACGCCATTAACGAGTTGCTGGACGAGGCAGAACAGAAGAATGACTTCGACTTGATGCGCGATCTGGCCACTCCACTTCCGGTCCTGGTAATCGCCGAGATGATGGGCGTCCCCGTGCAGGATCGCCCCTACATTCGCGCCATTGCCGAAAAGCTCCTCAACATCGCGCGTGGCGAGGCCGATCGCCTGCCCAGGCTGGTGGAAGGCATGGAGGAGATGCTGGAATACGTCAACCCCATGATTGATGAGCGCAAGGTCAATCCAGGCGATGATTTCATCTCCATCCTTGCCGGAGGTGAGAATGCCGGTGTTTTCACCCGGGAGCAGGCCTTGGTGAACACCTCCCTCCTGCTGCTGGCAGGCCATGAGACCACCATCAACCTGATCTGCAATGGCACCCTCTCGTTCATGCGCAACCGCGACCAGTGGGACCTGCTGAAGGCCGACCCTCAGGGCATGATGGTCCGCGCCAACGAGGAAGCCCTGCGCTATGACTCCCCGGTGAAGTCCATCCAGCGCCTGGCCTCCCAGGACATTGAGATGCGGGGCAAATTGATAAGAAAGGAGGACCGCCTCCGCTGGTTCATTCCCTCGGCCAACCGTGACCCCAACAAGTTCGAACGGCCCGACGAAATGGACATAACTCGATGGCCCAATCCCCACGTCTCCTTTGGCGCTGGCATCCACCACTGTCTCGGCGCCACCATCGCCCGCGTGGAGGGCCAGGAGGTCTTCCGCGAGCTGGCCGAACGCTACCCCGACATGGAGCTGGGTCAGGACGAGATGGAGTACGAGCCCAGCATCACCTTCCGCTCCATCAAGAGGATGCCCATCACCACCAACGCCTGAACTGGGCTTTCCGGCAGGCAGAAACAGGAAGCCCCCGGCATCAACCGGGGGCTTCGCAATTACGACAGAGTGTCGACCGGTAGCGGCGCACGGCCGTGCGCCCTTTCGGGTGCGGGGGATTACCGGCTGCCGTAACGGTTGAAGGAGCTGACCTCCTCGGCGGGCAGACGTTGCGTTGGCCCGAAGCTGCCCCGCGGATACCCCAGCGGGGTGAGGCACACCGTCTCGACGTGCTCGGGAATGCCCAGCCACTCCTTGATCTGCTCCTCGCCCCGGATATGCACGGTGGTGATCCGGGTCCCCAGGCCCAGCGCCCTGGCTGCCAAGAACAGGTTCTGGATCGCCAGCCAGATTGATGATGCGTAGCGCCCCCGCTCGATGGGCTCACCCGGAGTGTACGGCGCATGCCCCCGCGAGTGGTCCACGCAGACCAGGATCATCGCCGGCACCTCCGGCATCCGGTGGGCCAGCTGCCTCGCCTGCTGGTAGGCGGGAGGTTCGTTAGGTGGAGGTTCGGCACCCTGCGCCCCCAGCCAGATATCCCGGTAGAGGCCGCCGATCTTCTCGATCAGTTCCCTATCCGTAATGGCTATGAAATGCCAGGGCTGCGTGTTTCCCCCACTGGGAGCCCGTATCGCCGCGTCGATAACCCTCTCGATGTCCTCTCGGGACACCGGGTCTCTGCGGTATCGCGTAATCTGCCGCTGGCTGTAGATCGCCTCCATCAGTCCGATGTCGTCGCCCGGTGCCATGGTCTACCTCCGGTCATTGCAGCTATGGGGAGTACCGTTGCCAGTGTTGGGTCGCCTTAGATCGGCGGACGCCTGCTGTGCCACTCCGTGGCCTGCTCATATGCGTGGGCTACCCGGAACAGCATGCTCTCGGCGAAGGGCTTACCCACGAGCTGTATGCCCAGCGGCAGCCCCGACCCAGTGAAGCCGCAGGGCACTGAGATAGCGGGCACCCCGGCCAGGTTGAAAGGCCCCGTGAAGCTGATGCGGGAGTTCAGGTACTCCATTGACTGTTCCTTGCTCTGCACCATCGGAGCGCTTTCCACCAGCGGCGCTGGACCCAGTCCTGTGGGAAGCGCCAGCACGTCCACCTCCTCCAGCGCTGCCAGCACCTGTTCCCGCAGCAGGGTGCGTACCTTCTGCGCCTTGTTATAGGCCTGCGCCGGAATCAGGCTCCCTGTCAGAAAGCGTACCCTGTTGTTGTGGTCCATCTTGGCGAAGTTGGGCTCGAAGGTCCTGCGGTGCAGGCTGGACCATTCCACGCCAATCATCGTCCAGCTCACGGCTCCCGCGTAGTCCGTCATGGGGATCGATACGTCTCGGGGACTGGCTCCCAGCTCGCCCAGGGTCCCGATGGCGGCGCTCACGGCATCCCGCATCTCCGGGTTCAGGTTGGACGCACCCATGCGCTCGCTTATCACCCCGACCCTGATATCGCTTACGTCCCCGGTCAGAAAGGCGCGGTAGTCCGGCACGGGCAGGTCCCAGGTGTAGGGGTCCTTGGGATCGTGACCGGCAATGCCCTGAAGGGTGATGGCTGCATCCTCCACCGTTCGGGAAATGGGGCCTACTGTGTCCATGGACCACGAGCCGCCCATGACACCGTACCGGCTGACCAGTCCAAAGGTCGGACGTATCCCCACCAGCCCCGAGAAGTTGGCTGGCCCGCGGATGGAGCCGCCTGTGTCCTCGCCGAGGGAAGTGGCGCAGAGGAATGCAGCGGTAGCCACCCCTGAGCCGCTGCTCGACGTGCCCGGGTTCCGGGTCAGGTCCCACGGGTTCCGAGGTGTCCCGTAGGGGTGCTGGTAGATCTCCGACATGGCGAACTCGCTCATGTTGAGCTTCCCCAGCAGCACCGAACCGGAAGCCCTGAGTTTGGCCACAACCGTGGCGTCCTCCTCGGGCACAAAGTCGCTGAGGATTGCCGACCCGCCGGTGGTAAGTATCCCCTCGGTGTGGAACTGGTCCTTCACCGCCAGAGGGATTCCGTGCAATGGTCCGCGGTAGTTGCCAGCGGCGATCTCGGACTCGGCCTGCCGCGCTGTTTCCAGGGCGTGCTCCCGGGTGACGGTGATGTAGGAGTTGAGTCTGCCGTCGACCTGCTCTATGCGGTCCAGGTAGGCCTCGGTGGCCTGGACCGGTGACACCTCTCCCGACTCGATGAGCCGGGCTAGTTGCGAAGCACTGAGAAAGGGGATCTCCTGTGAGTCCATTAGTCGTCTCCGGCAACCGGTTATCGTCAGATTGCCAACGGATGGGCAAAGGGCCTCAGGCGGTGACTCCGTGGCCTTGGGGGGCTAATCGTCGGGGACTGTGGCTATCAGCCTTCCGCTTTCCACCGCCACCGAAAATGAAGTCATACGCGAGTTGGGGCCGTTGATGCAGATGCCCTCGGTCTTTTCGAAACGCCAGCCGTGGTCGGGGCACATGAACACGTTGCCGAAGTCCACCACCTCGCCCATGGCGTGCGGACAAACGGTGGATAGCAGTTGGTAGATGCCCTTGCGGCTCTTGGCGAGATAGTACGACCAGTCACCGATGTCCACGATGGCCGGCAGCTTGGTGAATGACGATTCGGGGCCCAGGTCAACCTTGGTCTTCTTGTAATCGGCCATGGACGCTTCATCTCGATCGGGGTGGGTGTGGGCCGGAACGTTCCCGGCCGATGCGAGGCCAGTATACCCGAAATCCTCAGCCGGGGGTGTGGGAGGCAGGGTCTTTTCAAAGTCGTTCAAGCTTCCACACCGTTAGTCCTGAGCTTGTCTAAGTACGGGCAATCAGAATCCTTTAGTGGTTCGACAGGCTCTCCACCAACGGATTCTGGGAAAACTGAAAGACCCTGGTATGGGAAGTGGACGCCTTGACTCGCGGGTTGATTTACCGCACTATGAGGCTAGCCTGAGAGATGTATGGAGGCACCCATGGCGGACCTGTCGAAAGAAGATATACAGGCCCTTGGACGCGCTGTAGGTCTGGACATCCAGGAACCGGAGCTGACCGAGGTCATGTACAGCCTTAACGCGCTGCTGGAGTCGCTGGACGCCATCAACCCCCCCGGCCTGGACGAAGTGGAGCCGCTGCCCATCATTCTTCCTCCGGCTTAGTGCTACTTCGAACGCCCGCGCCAACCACCATGTCGGAGGGAGACAATGGACAGGACTGAGCTTCCCTTCCTGTCGGCGTCGGAACTGTCACGGCTAATAGCATCTGGAGATGTATCGCCGGTTGAGGCAACCGAGGCGTACATCGAGCGCATCGACTCCCTGGACTTCAAGTTCAACGCCTATCTCACGGTGACCCGGGAAATGGCGATGGATGCCGCTCGGCAGGCGGAACGGGAGATCGCGTCGGGCAACTACAGGGGACCGATGCATGGGGTTCCCGTGGCTGTCAAGGACCAGTTCTCCACTGCCGGGGTGAGGACTACCATTGGGTCGCGGATACTGGCCGACTTCGTTCCCGATGAGGATGCCACGGTCGTGGCCAACCTGAAGGCGGCCGGGGCCGTCGTGCTGGGGAAGACCAACCTCACCGAGTTCGCCATCACGGGGTTTTCCCACCAATACAGCATGCCCCGCAATCCCTGGGACTTGAGCAAATACACCGGCGGGTCCAGCAGCGGGTCGGGAGCGGCAACGGGAGCCTATCTGTGCGCCACATCGCTGGGTGAAGACACCGGCGGGTCCATCCGGTTTCCCGCCACATGGTGCGGGCTGGTCGGTCTGCGTCCAACCTGGGGTATTGTCAGCCGCTACGGAGTAATGCGGGGCGTCTGGTCCATGGATACCATCGGCCCCATCTCCCGGACGGTCGAGGACGCCGCAATGACCTTGAACGCCATTGCGGGCCATGATCCCAAGGACCAGTACACCTGGGACGTACCATTGCCGGACTACAGGACAGCACTGGATGGAGGAATAGAGGGCCTTAAAATCGGCGTGGTTAGCGAGTGGATGGACTCGGATCTCGTGGAACCGGATACCAGGCGGGTCGTCGAGTCGGCTATTTCCGTCCTGAGTGAGCTGGGCGCTACGGTGGAGTGGGTGTCGCTGCCCCTGGCACCGCTGTCCGGGAACGTATCCGGGACCTTGCTTCACGTGGAGGCTGCCAACAACCACAGGGACTGGATTAAGGACAACCTCAGCGACTACGGACATGATGACCGGATCCTGCTGTTGACCGGATGCGTCCTGCCCGCGCAGTACTACTACCGGGCTCAGAAGCTACGACAGTTGATTCGAGAGCAGGTTCTGGACGCGTTCGGCCACTACGATGCGCTGGTGTTCCCATCCGCCGGTCGCACTGCAACGCCGGTGGAGGACGACCCTCCGGTTACCAGCAAGGAGACGTCCTCCCGGCTGCCCTTCCTGTTGACGCAGCTATTCAACCTTGCCAGTTGCCCCGCCCTGTCGGTGCCTTGTGGGTTCGACGATAGCGGCATGCCGGTGGGACTGCAGATCGGAGGCAAGCCATTCTCCGAGGAGACGCTGTTCAGGATCGGCCACGCTTACGAGCAGGCGACTGAGTGGCACACCATGCGCCCCAGGGCCGTTGCCTAGGTCTGCTGCGGCAGTCAAGCCGGCAGCGCGCAGTCCGTTCATGGTGCACCCTGAACTTGTCGAAGGGTCGAACCACTAACGGACCGCCTGCTGATGCCGGTTTGTAGCACTGTAGACTGCGCTTAATTCTTGAGGCCGTGGACAATCGAAGGATCCTTGATGGGAGCGCTGGCTGCGATTGACAACGGCAGACCGCGTTCCTAGAATCGAAAGGCTTTTCTATCGCCATTAGGCAGGTCTTGCCGGATGACTACCGTTAAACAGCTGTATGCTCTTCAGGAAGTGGACCTCGACCTCGACAGGGTTTACCGCGCCCTGGAGGAGGTGGAAGAGGGACTGAGAACTGAAATGTCCATCGAGAGACTGGAGGAGTCCCTTCGAGATGAAGAGGAGAGGCTGGTGGACGTGGAGCTCCGTCAGCGGGACAATCAGCTGGACATGGAGTCCCGGCGTGAACGTACCGAAACCCTGGAAGGACAACTGTACGACGGCTCAATGGTGAGCGCTCGCGACCTGGAGGCTTTACAGCACGAATTTTCCAACGCCCGTCAATTGCTGGAGCAGGACGAAGCTCTTTCCTTGGAACTTTCTATCCAGTTGGAGGAAACTAGCCTTCGGTGCGCTGCGTTAAGGCTGGAACTGGTCGAGTCGAAAGAACGGTGGGAGGCGCAGCGGGTGCAATTGAATCGCAAGGTCGATGAGTTGCGTGCCGAGCAGGGCGAATTTGAGAGCCAGCGGGAATTGTTGGCCTCAAGGATCGATCCGGCCACCTTGCAGAGATACGAAGTGTTACGAAAGTCCAAGGGCGGCAGGGCCGTGGCCAAGGTGGAACGAGACCTGTGCCAAGGGTGCCGGATGTCCCTGCCCACACAGTTGCGACAAAGGGTGAAGAGTGGAAGGCAGTCAGTGAACTGCAGCAGTTGCGGTCGGATGCTGTTCGTGGACTGACGGCAAGTTTGCAACGACTATTGGTGGCGCCGCTTTGAGCGGCGCCTTTTGTTTGCAGTTCAAAGGTGGGCCATTGCAGGAGGGCAACCAGCAGCCGGAATGACAAGTAGCTGCGGCGATGACTCTCTTGACTCCGGTCATGACAAATTTGTCTGGTAGAAACAGGGCAATCGCGTCTCAATTGAATCAGCTTTGCCCATGACCGTCATTCCGGCGAAAGAACGTCGCCCCGTACTTGATACGGGGCCGGCATCCAGAGCGTTTTGGCGGTTGTTGGCACATCGGTTGCAAAGCTGGGTAGATCCCCTCTTTCTCGGGAATGTCAGGTTAGTGAGCCAAACGACTTTAAGGCGCCATCGCCCTGCTGGTGGAAACGGCCAAATTGACCGGCAAATTGCCCTGTGCTAGATTGGCGATGGAGGCCCAGGCGGACTGGGTGGCCGCCCTGGAGCCGAAAACGGCATCCGGGGAGGAAAGTCCGGGCTCCACCGGGCAGGGTGCTGGGTAACGCCCAGGCTTTCGCAAGGGATCAGTCCGGCGCGGAAGACGGAAAGTGGCACAGAAACATACCGCCCCGGCGCAAAACCGGGGTAAGGGTGAAATCGGGCGGTAAGAGCGCCCGGCCGTCTGCGGTGACGCAGCGGCGGTCAAACCCCACCTGGAGCAAGGCCAAATAGAGGGACCATGAGCGCCCGGCTCGTCCCCGGGTTGGCTGCAAGACCACGGCGGCAACGCTGTCCCGCTTCGGCGGGTCCCGGCTCTCGTCGGGAGGCTAGATAGATGGTCACCGCCCCGAGAATTCGGGGTACAGAACCCGGCTTACAGGTCCGCCCGACCTCCCGCTGTAACCCACGATGTGCATGGCGCCCCGGCCGGATTCTGGATTCATGGGAGCTTACCTGGTACGTGGCCGCAGACTGCCTCGGCCCCTTTCCTCGTGCAGTGGCGCAAACTGTCGGTTAGGGTGAATCGGGACTGCAGGGCGAGTTCAACAGGTGGGCGGTTGCCGGATCGGTTATCGTTGCTTATGATAGTGGCCGTGGCCGCTTATCACACCGCCAGCCATATCAGGAGTGCAACAGACGTGTTCTTGGACCTGCATTGCCATTCAGTTTCCTCTGATGACTCCCGGGCGACGGTGGATCAGTATGTTAAATGGGTCCAGGTGTTGCGCAAGAGGAACTACGTGGTCGACGGGATTGTCCTGACCGAACACCGGAAATTCGACTTTGACAAGGACTATTCTGCCCTTGCTGAACAGTATGGACTGGTGATTCTGAAAGCGTCCGAGTTTGACACGCGGTGCGGTCATGTCCTGGTCTATGGTGTGAGCGAAGGACTGGCCAAGGAGATCGACTTAGGCGACGTTCGCATGGACGCCAGGGAACTGATGCAGGCGGCCCGGCAGCACGACGCGGTAGCAATTCCGGCTCATCCGGGACGATTCGGGATTGGCTTGACCGAGTACATTGACCAAGGAGAGACGTTCCCCGACCTGAGTGTGGTGGAGATACTGAACGGCGGCGGCCGGGCTGGTGAGAACGAGCGAGCGGAAGAACTCTGCGAGCGATTCAGCCTGCAGGGGATCGGGGGCAGCGACGCTCACTTCACAAGCCACATCGCGACCTGCATGACGGAATTCCCCGGCCGGATAGCCACCGAGGGGCAGCTGGTGGACGCAATCCTGGCCGGCGAGTTCCGTCCGGTGCGGCTAGAGGAAACGGCCAAGGTGGCGACGGCATGAACGGCCGCCCGCGAATGGTGGTACCGACCTTGTCGCCGGAGAGAGGTGTATGACGCTGGAGTTGAACTACGACCGGTCCTTGCACGAGAAAGAGCACCGTGCCGGGCCCTTCGAAATCACGGTCGAAATGGTCCGTGCGGTTAACGCGAGCCTGCGAGAGAACGGGGCGGCGTTCAACTCGGTCGAGGGAGCGAGGCAGGAGGGATTCCGGGGGATGGTCGTTCCACCGACGCTGTGCTCAATCTTCGTTCGAGAAGTGCAGTTGCCCAACGTGGGCGTGGAGTTCGGGCGAACGCAGATGCACGCAGGTCAACGGGTGCAACCAATCGCCCTGATCTACGTTGGCGACACGCTGGTGGCGTCATCGCAACTGAAAGACGTGTACGCCAAGACCGGAAGGTCGGGAACCATGGTGTTTATAGTGTGGGAGACGACTTTCCGCAACCAGCACGGGGATGTTGTGGCTGAGGTGCAAGAGTCCTTCGCCAAGAGGGAGTGATCCCGAGGCAACGCCTAGGGAAGCACCGCGAGTCAACAGAGGGTGATCGGGAGACGAGTTGCCTTATTTCGAGGACCTGGAGCTGGGAGATCAAGTCGGACCCGTGGAAACTGTGGCCACTGACGAAAGCGTGGCGGGTTTCTGCGATGTGTGGTCGCCTCCATCCCCCAACCGTTTTACCGACGTCCAGACGGCGCTGGACTCCGGAATGCCGGGAACCATAGTGCCGGGAATCATGGCGATGGCCATGATGGCGAAGCTGCTCACGGACTGGGCGGGGCCGGACTGCATACGCGATCTGGATGTCGTTTTCCGGCAGCCGATACCGCACAACCGTCCGCTGACCCTGGAGGCAACGATCACCGACCTACGGCAAGAGGGCGGCAAGAACCTGGCCGAGTGCGACATCCTGATGCTGGGCAGCCAGGGTGAGCGCCATGTCGGCGGCAGGGCCCTGGTATCCCTTCCCAGCAGGGAGTAACGGGAACCAAGACTCCCTACGCAGCAGCCGAAGATATCCAATCCACCAGTGCCTGGCAGGTTACATGCTGCACCGCCTGCGGGCGATGACTGGTGGTTGCGGCAGAGCCCTGCCTCCTGCTCGAACTGACCGGATTCAAAGCCAAATTGACAGAAAAAATTCGTTCGTGATACCTTTCACATAGTCCGGCGAGATATTCGCGCGGGGTATATGTATGCCACTGAGAATTGCCGTTCTGGCCAAGCAGGTCCTGGATCCCGAAATGCCCATGGCGGCCTTCCGCATCGACGAGGAATCGAAGCGTGTCGTGCCGCCGGCCAACATACCACCGGTGGTGAACGGGTTTGACGAGAACGCGGTTGAGGCGGCCCTGCAGATCAAGGACGTGCAGGAAGCGACCATCACCGTCATTTCCACCGGGGCGAGCTTCGCGCTGGACGTGATGAAGAAGCCCCTCTCCATGGGTGCCGATGAGCTGGTGCTGCTGCAAGATGACGCCTTCGAAAACAGCATCGACAGCTTTCAGACGGCCCAGTTACTGGCGGCAGCGATCCGCAAGCTGGAGGGCTTCGACCTGATCATCTGCGGGCGGCAGGCCTCGGACTGGGACAACGCGCAGGTGCCCCTCGGCGTCGCGGAGATCCTGGGAGTGTCCTGCGTGTCATTGGGCAAGAAGGTGGAAGTGTCCGACGGAAAGGCAATAGTGGAAAGGATTGTGCCCGACGGTTACCAGGTGGTAGAGGCGCCGCTGCCGGCACTGGTAACGGTCAGCAACGAGCTGGGTCAGCCGCGATATCCCACGTTGCGGGGCATCATGGCAGCCACGCGGAAGCGTCCCACGGTGTGGAGCAAGGAAGACTTGGGGTTGGACGATTCCCAGTCAGCGTCCAGGGTCACCCTACGTCAGCTCTTCGTTCCAGTGAGCGACCAGGAATGCGAATTCGTAGAGGGCGAGGACGCTGCCGACGCGGGACGTCAACTGGCCCTGAAGCTACGCGAAGCAAAGATAATCTAGGGGATACGCCGGACGGGTATCACGGCCCGGCCCAGGGGCGAGCCGCTGACCTGGGTCCATATTCACCGATCAATCAGTTCTGGAGGCCGCAATGGCGGAGGCCACGGGTGTTCTGGTAATTGGGCAGAGCTCGGCGGTTGCGCTGGACTCAACGGCGGCGGAATTGCTGGCCGCAGGGGACGCGGTTGCCAAGGGTCTGGGGGAAGAGCTGTGCATCGCGCTCCTGGGCGATTCGCTGGACGCTCCGGCGCAGCAGGCCGTCGCACACGGCGCGGACCGGGTTTACGCCGTAACCAGTCCGGCGCTTTCGCAATACCAGCCAGACCTTTATCTGGCAGCCCTTGACTCACTATGCAGGGAAGTGACCCCGCGGGTGGTGCTCATCTCGCGCACCAACGAAGGAAGGGAGCTGGCGCCCCGCCTGGCGTTCCGCCTGGGGGTTGGGCTGGCTCAGGACTGCCTGGAGGTGTCGATAGACGAGTCGAGCAAGACGCTGCTGGCGAACCGCCCAGTCTACGGCGGCAATGCCATAGCCGTGGTGAGTTGCGAGCAAACCCCGCAGGTTGCGGCGGTCCGGCCGAAAGCCTACGAGCCCACGGAGGCGGACCAGTCGCGGCAGGGACAGGTGGTCTCTTTTCCGGTGGACCTTGACCCTTCGCTGGCGAGGACCCGGGTGGTGGAAACGGTGAGGGAGGAGTCGGAGGGGGTCAAACTGGAGGATGCCCGGGTGGTGGTATCGGGCGGGCGAGGCCTGGGCGGGCCCGAGCCGTTCTCCGGCCTTGAGGACCTGGCCAAGCTGCTGGGCGGAGCCGTGGGGGCTTCCCGGGCAGCGGTGGACTCAGGCTGGGTGCCCCCCTCCTACCAGGTGGGGCTGACGGGAAAGTCCATCACACCGGACCTGTACATCACCGTGGCCATCTCCGGCGCCAGCCAGCACATGGCCGGCTGCTCTGGGGCCAAGTGCATAGTAGCCATCAACAAGGACGCGGACGCTAACATTTTCAAGGATGCCCGCTATGGCGTGGTGGGCGACTGGGAAACGGTTATTCCAGCGCTGACCGAGGCAGTGCGGGAGCTGATGGACAACTGACCAGGGAACTCACCGGGTCCGGGAACTGACGGGGCGCACGAGGGTGCGCCCTTTTTCATTGCAGGACGATGTTATCGATGAGACGTATGGGCCCCAGCTGCGCCGCAATCGAGAGCATCGATCCTGGCACGGCCTGTTCCAGTTCCTCGAGGGTTTCCCCGTCTGCAACGCTCACATAGTCGATGGCGCCCAGCAGCGGCTCCGCCTCCAGCACCTGTCGTACGGCGTCGCGAATGGAGGAGACGTTGGACTCTCCCCGCTCCCACAGCGCCTGCCCGGCAGACAGGGCCTGGTACACGGCGGCTGCGACATGACGTTGGTCCGGATCGAGACGGACGTTGCGGCTGCTCATGGCGAGGCCGTCGGCCTCGCGAACCGTGGGGAGCACAACGACCTCGACGCCCAAGTCGAGGTCGTGGGCCATCTTCCGAACAACCACGGTCTGTTGTCCATCCTTCTGGCCGAAGTAGGCACGCTCGGGCCCGACAATGCTGAACAGCTTGGCCACGACGGTGGCAACCCCCCGGAAGTGGCCGGGGCGGGCTTGGCCCTCCAGCCGATCGGCAATGGGTCCCACGTCCACCCAGGTGTCGAAGCCCGGAGGGTAGATCTCGGAAATATCCGGGACGAACACCAGGTCGGTCCCGTGCTGACGCAGCATTTCGAGATCGGTTTCCAAGTCGCGAGGGTATTGGGCGAAATCCTCGCCCTGCCCGAACTGGGTGGGGTTGACGAATATGCTGACGGCTACGGTTGCGGAATCCGCGCGCGCCCGGTCCACCAGAGAAAGGTGGCCGTCATGGAGCGCGCCCATGGTGGGCACGAGACCGAGGGGACGGGGAGACGCATTACAGACTCGCCTCATTTCCTCCTTGGAGTTGACCACGCGAATACTCATGACGGCCCTCGAGTATCAGCCTTGAGCCAGATCCGAAACGGAGGGGACTCCACCGAGACCGGTAGCCAGCCGGACGGCCCCGAGAACGGCCTGAGCCGTGGCCTCGGCTGCCGCTGCGCCAAGGGTGGTCAGGTCCACGTCTCCCTCAAATTCGCCCGTTGCCATGGCGAACATTGTATCGCCGTCGCGAATGGTGTGGCAGGGGAAAATGGTCATTGAGAGGCCATTGTGGCTGACCCTGGCCATGTAATTGGCCTCCTCTCGGCTGAGCCTGGCGTCGGTTGCCACAACGCCTATGGTGGTGTTCAGCGGGCCCTCAGGCAGAAGGGTCGGTGTGTCGCCGAGTAGCAGGCCGACGGGGTCATCGAAGGTACCGTCGTCGCGGCGGGGACCGGCGACCAGCTCTCCCGAAAAGGGGTTGCGGATCCCTCCAATGGAGTTGACAGCCACCACGGAGGCAACCGTGGCGCCGCCCGGAAGACGAAGAGACCAGGAGCCCAGTCCCCCCTTGCAGGTCCGGTGTGTGCCTCCGGTCTTGGCCACGGTGGCGCCGGTGCCAGCCCCGACGGTACCCTGAGCCAAAGGGGCCGATGACGCCGCTACACAGGCGGCTCGACCCTCGTCAGGCCCCGGCCTGACCCTGGAGGTAATGAGACCGAGGTCGTAGATTATGGCCGAGGAAACGATGGGCACTATCACGTCCGGGGTTACGCGGTATCCGATGCCCTGCTCCTCGAGCCAGGCCATGACACCTGACGCGGCGTCTAGACCGAAGGCGCTGCCGCCGCTGAGGACGACGGCGAAGAGCTGGTCGACGCGGCGGGCCGGCTGGAGCAGGTCGGTCTCTCTGGTACCCGGGGACCCGCCTCTGACGTCGACGCCCCCTACGGCGCCCTTCCGGCAGAGCACGACGGTGCAGCCGGTGGCGTTGTCGAGGTCGGTGTAGTGGCCGGCCTCGATACCTGGCACTGAGGTTATGGTCTGGTTCAAAGCGCGTTCCATCGGCGAGTAGATTTTGCCGGACAACTCGGTCAGGATGGGTTTCGATCGTACTTCGGGAAGGGGGTAAAGAGCACGATGATGGCTGCTGCTGCGGTCAGGGCTCCCACGTAGATGTATACGGAGCCGTAGCCGCCGAAGCGTTCAATGATGATGGCTGCTGCTGCGGTGGAGGCGAATCCCACGGCACCGTTGATACCGAAAACCAGCCCCGCGACGGTGGCCTCGGTGCCACGAACCACTCCGTCCAGTATGGCGGCCAGCATGATCTGGTGCAAGGCGAAGCTGAAGAGCCCCATGGCCGCCATGACTATGGGTACCAGGAAGCCGTCGCCGGCGGGCACCACCAGGAATGGCAACACGGCGGCAAGGGCCAGGCAGGGCACCAGGACTTCCTTGCGTCCCAGCCGGTCTGAGAGCTGGCCGAGGATGGGAGATGAGACTGCTCCCATGCCGGTGAGAAGGGCCACCTGGAAACCGGTCCAGAAATAGGAGTACCCCAACCCACCGTCTTCGGGGGATTTTTCCAGGTAGAAGGGTGTCCAGTCGAACATGGCGTTGTTGGCCACGCCCCGGAGGGAGGCGGCGATGAGCAGGGACATCATGGCGGGGTTCTTGAACAGGCGGAGGCCGGTACCGCCGAGGGCGCGGATGGTCTGCTGGGTTCCGGCGCCGTTGTCCTCGTCCTCCTCGCGGCCCAGGTCCTTGAGGGACCACCATACGAAGATGGCAACGACGGCCGCTGGAATGGCGTAGAGGAAAAGAACGTTGCGCCAGAGCAGGTAGGACAGGAGAAGGCCGGCGACCAGGGGCCCGAGGGCGTTTCCAACCGTTGAGCCGAAACTGTGGATGGAGATAGCGAAGGCCCGGCGGTCGGTGAACCTGCGGGAAAGGGAAGCTATGGCTGGCAGATGCCACAGGGACCCGGGAATGGAGATGAGGCATACCCCGAACAGCAGCAGAGCATAACCGGGAGAAAGGCCTATCACCACGAAGGCGAGGACGTTCAGGACCATGCAGGCGGTGAGCATGAAGCCCCACTGGTCCCGGAAACGGTCGACCAGGACGCCAGCGCCCATGCTGACTAGGCCGCTGCCACTGGTGCGGATGCCGAGGATCATGCCCGCCTGGAAGGTACTCAGCGACAGGGAATTGGCGATGGCGGTCAGGAATACGGGAAAGCCCAGGTCGTAGAGGTGGGCAACTCCGTGTCCAAAGGTGAGGGAGCCGAGGATGAAGCCGCGATTCTGTCTGTGCCCGCCGGAAGTCTGGACAGCCTGGGCCATGTATTCCGCCTGGGGCCTGCTTGCACCGGGCACCGCGGTGCCCGAATGCTCCCCCGGCTGATTCTATTCCCGCGGTGCGAGGGGCGCAACCCGGCGGGAGCTGAGTTGCTGCGCCCCTGTGTTATGCTACGGCATCCCATGGCGTTCAACGAGAATGGCGGAGGCGAAAATGGCGTACGCGGGATTGAGCCTCGATGGCAAGGTGGCGCTGGTCACCGGGTCGGCCCAGGGCATCGGTGCGACACTAGCGGTGGGGCTGGCGGAGGCGGGTGCGGACGTGGCAGTGTCGGACATGGCGGAACGGCTGGAGCTGGCCCGGGATACGCAGGCGAGGGTGGAGGCGCATGGGGTGCGGAGCGGGATGTATGAACTGGACGTTCTGAACATCAGCGGCATTCCCGCCGTCGTCCAGAGGGTGCTGGACGATTTCGGGCGACTGGACATCCTGATCAACAATGCCGGGATTCGCATCCCCAAGCCGGCCCTTGAAGTCACTGAAGAGGAGTGGGATGCCACCATCGACACAAACCTGAAGGGTCTGTTTTTCTGCGCCCAGGCGGCGGCTCGGCCGATGATTGCCCAGGGCTGGGGGCGGATCGTGAACATCGGGTCGCAGTTCTCGGCGGTGGGATCGGCGGACCGGGCGCCCTACGTGGCCAGCAAGCATGGCGTGGCGGGGCTGACCCGGGCGCTGGCGGCGGAGTGGACGCCATACGGGGTGACGGTGAACGCTATCGGGCCGGGCCCGACGGAGACGCCGGGGGTGCTGGCGGCGTACAACAGCACTCCGGAGCAGCTGCAGGCGGAATATGCGGACAAGATGCCGCTGGGCCGACGGATGCAGCCGGAGGAGTTGGTGGGGGCCGCCGTGTTCCTCGCCAGCCCGGCGGCCGGGGCCACGACCGGCCATTTGCTACTGGTAGACGGCGGCTGGAGCGCGCTGTAGGCGGCAAGAAATAGAGGCGGCCCGTCGACCCAGGCAGGGCGATGGGAGAACTCAATCAGCGTTGGGTTTGAAACCGGAGGGAAAGATGCCGGCTGACGAGCTGGAAAAGAGAGTTCAGGTCCTCGAGGACATAGAGGCAATCAAGAGGCTGAAGCACCGGTACTGCGGCCTCTGCGACGACCAGTATGATGCCGACGCTTTGGCCGACCTGTTCGTGGAGGACGCGGTGTGGGACGGCAGGGAGCGAGGACGAAACGAGGGGAGAGATGCCATCCGGGCATTCTTCCAAAACGCACCGAATCGCCTGCCCTTCGCGATTCACATGGTGCTGAACCCCATCATCGAAGTGGACGGGGACCGCGCTACCGGGATCTGGTACCTGTTCCAGCCATGCACCTATGCCGACGGCGACAAGGCCGTCTGGGGCTCAGCACGCTACGACGAGGAATACGTGCGGGTCAACGGCGAGTGGAAGTTCCAGAACCTGACGTTGACCTCGCACTTCTGGACGCCCTTCGACGGCAAGGGGTGGGTGGAAACGAAGTTCGCCTAACCCTCAGCTCAACTGCTCCAGCTGGGCGATGATGTCTTCACTCGAGGTGCGGTGGGAGGTGGATCCCTTGAATTCCCATACGATGGCGCCCTTGGTGTCGACAATGAACGTGGATGGAATGGCAACGCCGGTGCCTTCGTTCAACACGCCGTACGATTCGATGATGTCTCCATCCTCGTCGTAGAGAACAGGAAAGTCCAACTCAAGGCTCTCCACGGCTTTGGAGGCCTCAGACAGGTTGTCAACGCTGATGGCCAGAACCTCGGCGTTCCGCTCCGCGATTGCCTGGTAGTTCCTCTGCAGCTCACCGAGCTGCCCTCGGCAGTAGGTTCACCAGAATCCGCGGTAGAAGACCAGGACGACATTCTTATCGCCAGCGAAAGAGGTGAGGCTCACCGTTCCGCCCGTGCCGCTGGGCAGCTCGAACGTCGGCGCCAGCATGGCGGCGGGTGCTGCCGGTTCGGTGGGAGCAGAGGTGGATACGCTGGCTGTAGCGGCGGGCGCCGAAGTCGCGGCGGGCGCGGCAGTCGCCACCGGTTCCTCCGGCTGAGGTTCGGCCGCGGGGCCGCAGGCAATCATAGCCATGATGGAAGTGGCCAGCACGGTGGCTATTGCCGTTGTCCGCCACAGGGAAGGGAATCGAAACTCTTTCAAATGATTCATTTGCAAGGAGATCCTATAGAGGATTGATTCTCAGCTGAGCTTCTCCAATTGCTCGAGTATGGCTTCGTTGGAGGTCCGGTGGGAAGTGGAGCCGCGATTCTCCCAGACAAGGGAGCCGTTGATGTCCACGATGAAGACATAGGGGTTCGCATATCCGGCCGACTGGTTGTAGGCGCCGTAGGCCCTGGCGACATCTCCGGATACGTCGTACAGGACTGGGAACGGATAGGCCATGGCCCTGTCCGCTAGGTCTGGGCGGGAGAAGTCGTCAACGGCGATGACCAGTATCTCGGCGTTCATGCCGGTGAATTCTTGGTAGTCCCTTTGCAACTGCCCGAGTTGCTGCACGCAGTAGGATCACCAGAATCCGCGGAAGAACACCAGCACCACGTCGCTGTTCCCCCGATACGACGCAAGGTCTACCGACATGCCCTGCGATGCGTTGGGCAGTGTGAAGACCGGTGCTGCGTTTTCCGGGGGGGTCGGCGTCGGGGATGGGGTGGCAGTGGCCGTCGCCGTCGGCTCGGGGGTAGGCTCGGCCGTTGCAGTAGGCTCTTGTGTTGGCGTCGGAGTCGCGGTGGGCTGCGGAGTCGCCGGGACAGTGGGCACCGGCGTCGGTACGTTGGTTGCCGTTGGCTGGGGCTCTACTGTAGGAGGAACGTCAGTGGCCTCCGGAGTGGAGGTCGGGGGCGCCTGCGTCGGTTCGGGCTGCGGTGTTGGCGTCGGTGTCGGTGTCGGCGTTTCCGTCGGAGGAACCTCGGTGGCTCCCACCGTGGGTTGAGCCGTGGGGGGCTGTGTCGCGGGCGGCTCCGACGTTGCGGTGACAGCTACTGTCGTGGCGGTTGGGGCCTCGGTGGGATCTGGCGGCGCGGTCGAAGGCGCGGCGACAGTGGGCGCGAGTGGAGTGGTTGTCGCGGGTTGGGACGTGGGCGCGACTTGTGCGGCTGTCGGTGTGGGTTGCGCCACTAGGGCCTCGTCGTCCGAATCGGGCGCCTCGGCGTCTCCTCCGCAGGCGGCGAACACAACGAGGGCTAGGAGCAAGACCGCCCATGGAAGGTACCGGGCGAAACTTCTAGAGCGTTTCATTCGCTTTTGACGGCCAATACTTGAATCGGACTATGTTCATTTTATACGCCCAATGTAGCAAAACGGTTTCTGGATAGGGCTAGGCCAAGCAACTAACTGGCTGGCCGCCATTGTAAGCCACCATGTCGTCGACCATGGGACCCAGGGCTAGAGGGGTGCCCAAGGGCTCACCCCGCAGTTCGGAGTAGGCGCGGTGCAGGTTGCCGACGATGCGCTCGCTATCGTGCAAGGCGGCGAAGCGTCCCAGGTCGGTCTGACGCGCCGCATCGAGCGGCGCCAGTCCGGAGTGGAAGGCGGTACTTGCCGTTTCCTGCAGGAACCGGAAGTAGGCCTCGATATCGTCGAATACCTCGGGTCCGCACACTGGCCCGTGGCCCGGTACCACTGTCTGGGCGTCGAATTCCCTGAGCCGGTCGAGTGCCTTCAGGGATCCCTCGACGGATCCCATAGCGATAAAGGGCATGCCGCCGTTGAATACGAGGTCGCCGGTAAAGATGACCCGCCTCTCCGGTAACCATACCACCACATCGTTGGTGGTATGGGCCGGGCCCATGTAGTGAAGTTCGAGACGGACATCATCAACGAACAGGTCAAGCCGGTTTTGGAAAGTGATGAAGGGCGGAGCCAGTTCCAGGTTTCCCCAGACCACGCCGGGGAACAGGGGGTGCAAAGTATGCAGTCCAGTCTCGATTACGGCCCGGCGGCACAGCTCGTGGCCGACGATGCTGGCTCCGGGCAGGAGGTAGTTTCCGTGGGTATGATCGCCATGGTGGTGGGTGTTGATCAGGTTCCCCACAGGTAGCTGGGTCACTCCCCTCATAGCCTGGAGAAAGGAGCGGGTGCGAGCCTCAGTGAAGCAGGTGTCTACCACCGATAGGGAATTGCTGCCGGCAATAAATCCGGCATTGTTCAGACCCCAGGTGCCGTCCAACTGGATATAGGCGTACACCCCCGGGCTGACTTCCTCGAGGGTGGGGCACGGAAGCTCCCCGGGATGGCGCAGGTTGCCCGGATGGGGGTAAACGGGCATGAACGTTTCCCTGAATGTGGTTGAGACGTTTTTTCGAAGTTCAGGATACGGCCCCGGCAGTATGGGGTCAACAGTGAGGGCAAAGACGAAGAGGTTGATCGAGATGCTCCAGGGCATGGCAAAGTGCCCGGCAGGGTTGTAAGATTCCGGGTTGACAGATCTGTTACCGAAAGCAGGAGAGCCCCTCATGCCCACAGTTGCACCGTATGGTTCCTGGAAATCGCCCATATCCACGGCACACATTGTTTCGGGAGCGGTCGGACTCGGACAGGTCGCGATGGATGGGGATGAAGTGTACTGGGTCGAGATGCGTCCCAACGAAGGAGGACGCATGGTGATCGTGAAACATGGAGGCAACGGCACGACCACCGACGTGACACCTGAACCGTTCAGCGCCCGAACCAGGGTCCACGAATATGGGGGTGGTGCGTACCTGGTTTCCGATGGGGTGGTGTTCTTTGCCAACTTTGCAGACCAGCGACTGTATCGCCAGGAACCGGGAGGGGAACCGGAAGCAATCACCCCGGAGGCGGCACTGCGATACGCCGACGGGAGAATTGACGCCGCGCGAGGACGCATAATCTGCGTACGGGAGGACCACACGGGCGAGGGGGAGCCGGTCAACGCCGTCGTGTCGGTGGACGCCCGGGGAGTAGGGCCTCAGCGGGTGCTTTTCGATGCTACTGATTTCTGCGCCGCGCCGCGGCTGAGCCCGGACGGCAGGCACCTGGCGTGGCTGGCCTGGGACCACCCCAACATGCCGTGGGACGGAACGAGGCTGCTGGTGGCGGAGCTGAACGCCGAGGGTGGTCTGGGGGAGGTGCAGACGGTGGCCGGAGGTGCGGACGAGTCGGTACTTCAACCGTTGTGGTCTCCGGACGGTGTGCTGCATTTTGTCTCCGACCGCAACGGCTGGTGGAACCTGTATCGTTGGAATGGAAGGGAGACCGAACTCGTCATCGAAATGGAGGCGGAATTCGCCAGACCCCCGTGGGTGTTCGACCCGGCGGCCTACGGTTTCCTCAACGACGGCCGAATAGCCTGCAGCTTTGTTGAACGCGGTAGCTGGCGCCTGGGAATCATTGATGCGGCGGGAACGCTGACGCTACTGGACTTGCCGTACCCGGAAATGGGTCGAGGGGAGTTGAGGGCTTCGGGCAAGCGAGTCGTCTTCATTGCGGGAGCACCGGACAAGCCGATGAGCCTATTGTCGCTGGAAGTGCCAACCGGCACGGTTGAGACACTGCAACAAGCTCACGAGCTGGAGGTTAACCCGGCCTATCTGTCGGCCCCGGAAGCCATCGAGTTCGAGACGACCGGTGGCCGGACTGCCCATGCATTCTTCTATGCACCGGGCAACGCTGATTTCACCGGGCCGGAGGGAGAGAAACCGCCCCTGCTGGTCAAAAGCCATGGTGGGCCGACCGCCTCGACATCCATCGCCTTGGACCTGGGAATACAATATTGGACCAGCCGGGGTTTCGGAGTGGTTGACGTTAACTACGGCGGAAGCACAGGGTACGGTACGGAGTACCGGAGGCGGCTGAACGGCCTCTGGGGTATCGTCGACGTTGATGATTGCGTGAACGCGGCTCGGTTCCTGGCGTCGAGAGGCGACGTCGACCCGGAGCGGTTGGCAATCGATGGCGCCAGCGCGGGAGGATACACCACCCTGGCCGCACTGACCTTCCGCGATGTGTTCAAGGCGGGCACCAGTCTATACGGGGTAAGCGATCTGGAGGCGCTGGCGAAGGAGACCCACAAGTTCGAGTCAAGATACCTAGACAGTCTGGTAGGGCCGTACCCGGAGCGCCAGGACCTGTACGTGGAACGCTCTCCCATAAATCACACGCACCTGCTTTCCTGCCCCCTGTTATTGCTGCAAGGGCTGGAGGACGAGATCGTGCCTCCGAACCAGGCGGAAATGATGTTTGATGCCGTCAAAGAGAAAGGACTTCCAGCAGCCTACGTGCCGTTCGAAGGCGAACAACACGGTTTCCGCCGATCAGAGAACATAGAGAAGGCCCTGCAGTCAGAAATGTACTTCTACTCTCGCGTATTCGGCTTCGAGTTGGCTGACGAAGTGGAGCCAGTGGAGATTGTTAACCTGTCCGAGTGAGTCGGCGCTGACCCGTACTACGCTTCCACGTCAGATGGCTCCAGTCCGCGTCTTGTGATCGCGGCGTTCAGCGCAAGTGCGGCACCAGCCGTAGAAGTCTATGCGCTGGCCGGTGAATTCGAAGTCACTGGCGGCCTCGAGACGGGATTTCAAATCGTCGACTATGTCTTTGCCGGCCCTGGAGTCTACTACTCCGCCGCAACCGACGCAGACGAGGTTGGCGTGGGGCGACAGGTTCGCGTCGTAACGGGCCTGCTTCTGGAAGGGCAGAGCCCGCACGATCCCCGCCTGTTCCAGTGTTTCCAATGTGGAATAGACCGTAGCCAGTGTCACGTATGGGAAAAATTCCTTGACCCGCTGGTAAATCTCCTTGACTGACGGGTGATCTCCTGAGTTGACCACCACTTCGGTAATTGCAAGGCGCTGCGGAGTCTGCCGGATGCCGAGGGTCTTCAGTTTTGCTGCCAGCTGTTCGGGTGTTGTCACTCTTCTTCCGCCGCCCGTGATTCACCGCATTCGACCGGCGAGGGCCCGTAAAAAGATGGAGGAGGCAGACCGTATGGCCCCCACCTCCGCTTTGGTTCGCTAGCGTTAGCGTTAATGCTGGAAGAGGGTAACGGGGCTAGAGGCGGCCTCCGAAGAACATCGGCTGCTGCTTGCGGTAGATCTGGATTCGGTTGCGGCAGGACTCGACCACAAACAAACGGTCCTGCTCATCCACGTTGACGGCGACGGCACCCCAGAAGTTTTTCTCCCGCTCAATGCCCTGGGCGATCTCCCGTTCTTGCCACATCTCGGAGTTGGCGTCGAGCTTGTCCTTGCCCCACTTGGAGATGGTGGCGTCCCCGGTGAGAGTCCCGATCAACTCCCCCTCGGGACTGTATATCCGCACCTTCTCGTTGCCCCAGTCGGCGATGTAGACCAGGCCCTGGGTGTCGGTGTCTACGCTGGTGGGTCGGTTCAGGTCGCCCACTCCGTATTCCTGCAGGAATCCGCCGTCGGGGGTGAACTTCTGCACCCTGTCGTTGGCCCAGTCGGCAATGAAGACGTTGCCGTCCTTGTCGATGGAGATGCCCCACGGCAGATTCAGCTGGCCCTCCCCGCTTCCCTGAGTTCCCCACTTGGCTATGAACTTTCCGTCGGCGGTGAACTTCTGTACCCGGTGGTTCTTGCTGTCGACGATGAACAGATTGTCGTCGGCGTCGAAAGCCATGCCGGAGGGCCCGTCGATCTCACCGTCGCCATTGCCCTTGGTGCCCCACTTGCCGCGCCACTCGCCGTCGTGATCGAACATGGAAATACGATTGAGCCATTCGTCGGCGACGTAGACGTTGCCTTTGCCGTCGATGGCTACGCTGGTGGGCCAGATGAGGGAGCCGTCGTTCTCGTTTTCCTCGGTCTCACCGGCAGTGTGGACGCCACGGGCGAACTCGCCCACGTAATCCTCGTCGACAGTGCAGATGGTGACGCGCTTGCCGTCGGGCCGGTACTCGTAGGACCGGTTAACGACGTACATGGTGTCGTCTTCGCCGAGGGCCATGGCGACGGGGTTCCGGAACCCCGGCCCGGAAAATTCGCCGCGGCCGATGGTGTGGCTGTACTGGAAGGTGATGCCGATAGTCTGTGTAGCCATCGTTACCTCGCTCTGTTCGGTTGTCGCCTGACGATCCTCTGCTTGACTGTTCATCTCCACCTTGACCCTCCCCCTGAGGGTGAGGGAACGAATGAGGGACGAATAAGAGAATCTAGGCGGCGATGAAGTCCATCTGCTCGAAGGTCCCGCCTACGATGGGTTTGGCATCCAGCCCCATCCACTGCTCCAGGAGAGTGGAATACAGGCCGCGGAAGTCGTTGTTGAAGTGGAGGTCGCCCTCCAGAAGCTTGTCGGCCGCCAGCGACGGGTATTCGCCGTACATGCCGCCCTTGACCCGGTCGCCAACGATAAAGGCGACGCCGCCGGAGCCGTGGTCCGTGCCGGAGCCGTTATCGTGGACGCGGCGGCCGAACTCGGTGAATACCAGCAGGACGACGTTGTCGCTGGCCGATTTGGCGCTGATGTCGTCATAGAAGTTGGAAATGGCCCGCGACGTGTCGGTCCAGAGCTTGGCGTGAGCGCTCAACTCGCCGGCGTGGGTGTCGAAGCTGTTGTAGGGCGCAGTGGTGTAGAGGAACCGGGTGCCCAGGTTGGCCAGGTGCACCATGGCAATGTTGCGCATGTACTGGGCCACTGTGTCCCCGCCGTATTCGACGTTGGAATCGTACATGCCGGGGGCGGTGGCCAGGATGTCGGCGCCCTTGAGCGCGTCCATGCCGGTGTGGGACAGGTAGTCAACCACGGTACCACGGCCGACGGCGGGAGAATACATGCGGGAGAACAGGTCGAGGGCCTCGTCGCGCTCTTCTTCCTCGATGCCGGTCAGCACGCCGTACGTTTCCAGGTTGCCGACGGAGGCCACGGGCACCTGAGGGGCGGCCATGGAGCGGGGCAGTCCGCGTCCGAAGTTGACACCGGTCAGCACGTTTTCGGAGTTGGGATCGATGTCACGGATGGCGCGGCCGATCCAGCCCTCGGTGCCGACCTTGTCCGGTTCGCAGGTGTGCCAGATATCCATGGAGCGGAAATGGGATCGGTTGGGGTTGGGGTAGCCGACGCCCTGGATGACTGCGACTTTGCCCTGGTCGTACAGGTCCTTGAGGGGGCCCATCGAGGGGTTGAGGCCGATATAGTCGTTGATCTGCAACACCTGCTCTTCGGAGACGCGGACCGTCGGACGGTTGTCGGCGTAGAGCGGGTCCCCATATGGTATCAGGGTGTTCAAGGCATCATTGCCGCCCGAGAGCTGCAACACCACCAGGACCGGGTCTTTCTTGGTTGAGGTCATTTTATGGGCGCTCCTTTTGACTGAATCAGGATTCGCCGGGATATAGGACGTTATTCACGAATTCGGCGATTTCACCCCTCCCACTCTAGGGAGATGGAATTGGGGAGCCCTTACTCTGCTGTTGTGCCGCCGTCTATGACCAGCTCCGAGCCGGTCACAAAAGACGATTCGTCGGAGGCCAGGTAGATCACTCCGTAGGCGATGTCCTCCGGTGTGCCGACCCGCCTGAGGGGCAAGCGGCGCATTCGAGCTTCCCAACGCTGGGGGTCAGAGAAGGTGTCCCGGATCATTTCAGTGTCGATGGGACCTGGATGCACCGAATTGCACCGGATGTTTTCGCTGGCGTACTGGATGGCGGTGGACTTGGTCAGCAGGCGGACAGCGCCCTTGGTGGCGGTATAGCTGGAGGAACCCTCGGGGCTGCCCACCAACCCCGCGGTGGATGAGATGTTGACGATGGAGCCGCCGCCGGCCTCGCGCATGGCGGGAATGGCGGTCTTGGTGCCGAGAAACGCACCCTTGGCGTTGACGGCCATTATCCGGTCCCAGTCCTCGACGGTGGTGTCTTCGATGCCCTTGCGGATGAGAATGCCGGCGTTGTTGACCAGCGTGTCCAAGTGGCCGTAGACGGAGACCGCGCTGGAAACCGCGGCGTTCCAGTCTCTCTCGCTGGTAACGTCTAGGTGAACATAGATAACGTTCAGACCGGCCTCTGCCAGCTCAGCTTCGACCTGTTTGCCCAGGTCGTCGAGGATATCGCCGATGACGACGCCAGCACCTTCATGGGCCATCATGCGGGCATCCACAGCCCCTTGGCCCCGGGCGCCGCCGCTGATCAGTACCACCTTGCCATCCAGTCTGCCCATTTGTCTCCCTGCGAATGAGAATTCAGGGGTGAGGAATGAAGGGGATTAAGCCCTCACCCCAACCCTCTCCCTTCGGGAGAGGGATATTGCGAAGAATCTAGGCGAACTGGAACTCCTGGGTAGCGACGATGAGCTGGAGGGTCTGCCCCACGCGGCGCGCGTAGTCTTCGGTGCCGGTCTGCAGCGCTCCACCACTGGTGATGTGCTCGACCAAGTAATCGCGCGTATCGTCGGGCAACTGATAGGATCCGACCATGTCGAGGCAGCGGTCAACGAAGGCCGCCGGCTCGGTGACACCTTCGGAGCTCAGGCGCTGAATGATGGCGCGGATGCCGGGCAGGTCGGTGTTGCCGACCTGGTCGGCGGCGAAGTTGATGCGCTCCACCAGCGTTCCGCTGTCGATCCACTCGGCGCCGGTGTGCCAGCCCTCCACCGTGGGCGGGTTCATCAGGTCCTGTCCCATATAGCGGATTTCCATGGCAATTGGGTGCAGGCCGGGCTTGGGGTGGGTAAAGTCCTGCACTAGGCGCATGGTGCCGGCCACAGTCTCGGCAGGGCTCTTGACCTTGGCGAACCGGGCGTTCTTGAAGAACTCCGAGTTGAACAACGTTCGCAGCATCGCGGTCAGGTTGTAGTTGGACTCGAAGTAGACGTCTTCCAGCACCTTGATGGCGTCGGGGTCGCGGGGCGGAGTCCCCTGCCAGGCAGGTACCTGGGGCTCGTCGGCCACGAAGAAGTTGTATAGGTGGCGGGAGACGAACCGGGCGGTGGCCGGTTGGCGGGCAATGATGTCGATGATCTCTTCGCCGTTCAAGTTGCCGGTCTCACCGAGGAAGGTCTTTTCGTCTTCGTCGTGGTCGGCGGGGTTGTAGACGAACTGGGAGGCATAGCGTCCGTATGGGTAGCGCGGGATGGCGTTGGTGATGGTCCAGCCAGTGAAGGCGCGGGCCGCTTCCTTGACGTCATCCTCGGAGTAGTTGGCCTGGCCGTCCATGCCGACGCCCATGGAGAACAGCTCCAGAAGTTCGCGGCCCCAGTTCTCGTTAATGGCGTCCTTGTGGCTCATGCAGTTGTCGAGGTAGAACACCATTGCCGGGTCGCGGGAGAGCTCAAGCAGCAGGTCGCGCATGCTGCCCATGCCCAAGGCGCGGAACATGTCGAGCTGGTCCTGGATCTGTCGGCCATGTTCGCACTTGGAGTTGCCGGTGCAGAAGATGCCGTGCCAGAACAGGGTCATCTTTTCCTGGAGCGGGCGCTGGGTGTTGATCATCCGATAGGTGAGATACGCCTGGTTGACTTCCAGGGCGTTCATCTCTTTCCAGTCGACGAAATAGCGCTCCAGCAGGGGCTTGTCCAGGTCCGGCTGTTCCAGCGGGGAGAGAAGCTCCTCGACGGTGGCCTCGTAACCGCTGGCCGCCCGCCGTTCGACCTCCTCGTAGGTTGCGCCAAACCCGGCGCGGCGCATGAGGTGAGCCATGAGCTCAATGTCTTGGTTGGCCATGAATGCCTCTCCTTGTTGAATTATGGCCTGAGTCCTTGTGTGGGATATCTGAGGAAATCCGGGGGCGCATTATCCGGGGGCACGGAGGCATGTAAATATCCGAGCCGATGGTGCTTCAACTGGCTTGGATTATAAGGATTTCAAGGTAAGATTGTCTATGATTGGACTTCGTCCCTGCCTCATGGTATCAGGGACTTACCCGGACGTTTCCAGTCTGACGGCACGATCCAGTCGCGTTCCGCGAGGCTGTCCAAACGATTATCTGGGAGCGAATTGCGTTTCAAGCCCTAGATCGAGGAGGAACGTAATCGGACGGGGGTGCGACGTCCGAGTTTATACCCGGCGATGGTTGGGAGACCACAGGAGTTCCGACGGCTGAACCTGTTCCTCTGCTCCCCGCAATGAACGAATTCCAAGGGTATTTTGCGGACTAGCGTTGGCCGAAACGGCGACGGTGCTGGCGGAGGGCGCAGTCGTTCATGACGACGGGGATGCCGGCGGCTTCGGCCTTGGCTTTCGCATCCTCGTTGATGACGCCGTCCTGCATCCATATATACCTGGCACCCACCTCGATGGCCTCATCCACCACCGGCATGACCTGGTCGGACCGGCGGAAAATGTCGACCATGTCGATAGACTCGGGAACAGACTTCAAGTCCGGGTAGCTTTTTTCTCCCAGGGCCTCTTCGATAACGGGGTTAACCGGTATGATGCGATAGCCCTGCCTCTGCAGGTAGCCGGCCACCCGGTGACTGTCGCGGTCCGGGTTGTTGGAAAGCCCGACCACGGCGATGGTCCTGGTGTTTCTCAGTTGTTCATCCACCAAGTCAATGTATGCGTCGGCCATGGCGCGCTCTCCCGGGTAGTAGATTCGCAAAGACCTTGGGCGTGAGACACCGGCCTATTCCCTTGCCCAACCGGATATGTAGCGATAGGCGGCGATGGCGGCGGTCGCACCGTCGCCGGCGGCAGACACGAGCTGAGACGAGGAGTGCTGGCGGATGTCTCCGACGGCGTAGATGCCTGGAATTGTGGTCTCCATGGATACGTTTACGGGGATGTGGCCACCGCCGTCGGTCTCGAGCAGCCCTTGGATAAACCGTGAATTGGGCTCGAGTCCAACGTAGGCGAACAACCCGGAAAGTTCCTTCGTCTCGGTGTCGCCAGTGGCAAGATTCTTGACGCTTACCCCGGAAACGGTGTCCTCCCCCAAGATCTCGTCGACAATGGAATTCCAGACGACTTCGATTTTGGGTTCGGCGAAGACACGATCGCAAAGTTCCTGCTGTGCCCGCAACTCGTCCCGGCGATGAAACAGAATGACGCGTTCGGCATATTGGGCCAGCACAAGGGCCTCATCTGCGGCAGAGTCGCCGCCACCTACCACGCCGACCACATCGCCGCTGTACAGGGGACCGTCACAGGTGGCGCACTGGGAGACTCCACGGCCGAAGAACTCTTCCTCGCCTGGCACACCCAACTTCCTTAGGGTTGAACCAGCGGCAATGATAACGGCCTTGGCCTGCAGATCTCCCGAATCGGTGCAGACCTCCCGGTAATCTCCATTCGTGGCGACGCCCGTGACCTCGCCCATCAAAAATTCCACCCCCGAATTCATGGCTTGTTCCTGGGTCATGGCCGCTAGGTCCGCTCCCATGATTCCATCGGGGAAGCCGGGGAAGTTCTCGATTCTTTCAACATTTATGATGGAAGCTCCGCCCATCATGCGTTCAACGGTGGCGGTCCGCAGTCCGTGTCGTGAGGCGTAGATACCGGCTGTCATTCCCGCCATCCCGCCGCCAAGGATAACTATGTCGTATTCCGTTGCCATGACTTCTGCCCTTATCGCAAGTTCCGCAAAGGATGCGCGGGCAGATTATACACTTTGCCGGACTGGGGCCGAATGCGATGGGTGGTCAGTCTACTTCGAGGTGCTGGAGGAATTCCAGGGTTAGTTCCGCACAGCGTTCCGGGTTTTCCATCTGGATGAAGTGGGTCGTTTCCGGAATGAAGTCGAAGTTAATTCCGATGAGTTCAATTAGATTCATGCTGGGCATAAAAGAATAAGGTTCGGTTGGATCAGCCCCTATAACCTTTATGGGGCAGGAGATGCGCTCCAGGTCTACTCTCATCGCCCATCCGAACAGGTACTCGAAAATCTGCGCCTCGTACTCCCTTGGACAGCAGAGTTCCCACGCAGAACCGTCCTGGGATATGCGGAGGGTTGTCTCCGCGATGAGTTGGGTGCAGTCGGACGAAAGATGCCGGTGATTGAGAGAGCGGGCCATTCGCACCGCGAAATCGTCGGGGGTTTCGAACCGAAATCGGCGGCCGCGCGCGATGGTACTCATCTTTTCGCCGATTTCCAACAGGTCTTCTGGCCTGCCACCTGGTGGACGAATAGGCGGATCGAACAGAACCAGACTGGAAAATCCCTTCCACTGCTCTTCGTGAAGAAGGGCCACCAAGGCTGAAAGCGAATGAAATATTCCAGCAACCGGACGTTCACCATAGACTTCCCCAATCGTCCTCAGGACCTGCTCACAGTCTTGTACAAAAGTCGGGATATTTTGGTTCTTCCGGGGGCCGGGAGGGTTCCATCCGTGGCTTCGCAGGTCGAATAGGAAAAGGTCGAATCTATCCTCGAGAAGAGACCAGTAAGGGTAATGGGCATCAATGGCTAGTCCACATCCATGACTGAGGAGCATTCGAGAGCCCTGGGGGTTTCCGTAACGCCGGACATACACCACCGCGCCGTCAGGCATGGTCAATCCCAATACGGCCAAGGGTTCCGGCAGTAGCCAAGCATTCATGGCTTCAGTTCATGCCTCCTCAACCCGAATCGGCACAACATGTCAACCGCTCCACTTCTATTCCGGGAAGCTATCAAGTCCAAGTTAGTTTGCGTTCTGAAAGCAGGACGCGGAGCGATCCTTTTCCCGTTTCGTATACTGCGGTCAAATTAGAAAACGGATTGTATCAGGATGGATGTTGGCGTCAAGAAATTGTTTGGCCACTACCTCTCCGGGACATCTCCGGAATGCTTCCGTTACTTGGGGGCAGGGCTTGTCACATGTCGGTAACCCTTCCGGGTTCAAACACCCCGATTCGTACAAAGGCTGGCCACGAACTGTAGCTGACACGGGTGCCAGCATTGTGACTGCGGCCGGACTTTCGTTCGTTGACACCCTTCGTTGGCCCAACTTAGACTAGATTTAATGAGGGGCAGAAAATAAAGCTTTCCACCCTTTGGCCGGCCGCATTGCGATATACGACGAAGCAGGCCTTAACGGCACGGTACGCTGGAGCGAAAAATGGCTACGCTAGCCGAATGGGACCCCGAAGTCGCGACCGCCCTGCAAGACGAGGACCGTCGACAAAGAGAGGCCATTGTGCTCATTGCCTCGGAGAACTATGCCGGTAAGGCGGTACTTGCCTCCGGTGCGAGTGTTATCAGCAATAAATACGCGGAGGGCTACCCGGGTCGGCGCTACTATGGAGGGTGTGAAAATGCGGACGTGGTGGAAAGTCTGGCGGTCGAGCGGGCGAAGCTACTGTTCGGGGCCGAGCATGCGAATGTGCAGCCCCACAGCGGCGCCCAGGCCAACATGGCGGTTTACTTTGCCCTCCTGGAACCTGGCGATACCGTGATGGGAATGCGATTGGACCACGGCGGGCATCTCACCCACGGAGCCAAAGTCAACTTCTCCGGAAGGCTCTACAATTTTGTGTCTTACGGCGTTGACAGGGAAACCGAGACTATCGATTTCGATGAGGTGGAGAGGCTGGCGCAGGAGCATCAGCCAAAAATCATAGTTGCCGGGTACAGCGCCTATCCCAGGCTAATTGATTTTGCACGCTTCCGTGCCATCGCGGACAGTGTTGGAGCCTATTTTATGGTGGACATGGCGCACATCTCAGGCTTGATTGCGGGAGGGGTGCATCCATCCCCCCTGCCGCACGCTCAAATCGTTACCTCAACAACCCAGAAGAGTCTGCGAGGACCTCGCGGCGGATTCATCATGTGTACCAATGACCTGGCGAGGGATATCGACTTCGCCGTGTTTCCGGTTATGCAGGGTGGTCCCATGATGCACACCATAGCCGCCAAGGCAGTGTGCTTCGGGCAGGCATTGAAACCGGAATTCGCCGAATATGCCCGCAATGTGGTGGAAAATTGCCAGGTTCTGGCCACCGGCCTGTCGGAGGCGGGTATGCGCCTCGTTTCGGGGGGTACTGACAACCATCTTCTGCTGGTTGACGTCACTCCCCTGGGGATCACTGGAAGCGAGGCGGAGCAAGCGTTGGAGGCCGTTGGAATCATCGCCAACAAGAACGCTATCCCTTTCGACCCGCGACCACCCCGTGTTACCAGTGGATTGCGGCTGGGAACTCCCGCCATCACCAGTCGGGGCATGAGGGTGGAGGAAACGGCCAAGATAGCCTCAATGGTTGCCAGGGTGTTATCCGACATTGACGATTCCGAATTGAAACTGAGAGTGTCTGAAGAAGTAAGGGCGCTTACGGCCGGTTTCCCAGTTCCGGGTGTCGACGACTAGTTGAGTGCGCTAGGGGTCGATGCTATAATTCATGGAATTTCGTTCAGAAGGGGAATATTTGCGTCACTACGAACTGGTTGTCGTTCTCAGCCCTATGATCAGCCCTGAGGAGGCCACACAGGCATGGGAACGAATCAAGGGATTCATCACCAACCGTGA
Organism: Dehalococcoidia bacterium; assembly: GCA_965208825.1. Taxonomy (GTDB): domain Bacteria; phylum Chloroflexota; class Dehalococcoidia; order Lucifugimonadales; family UBA3495; genus VXOI01. Next base: position 327,156 of record CBDBPP010000005.1, on the reverse strand, counting down.
AGCGGACATCGTTCACGAAGAACGCTGGGGCACAAGGCGACTCGCATATCCAGTGAAGAAGGGTCAGTACCAGTTTCTCGAAGGCAATTATCACCTTACCCGGTACGCTACAGACAATTCCTTCAACCGAGAACTGGAAAACTACCTGAAGCTTGATGAAAATGTTCTGCGCTCTTTGGTAACGGCAACGTTATCGGAGGAGGCGCTTGCGGCCCACGCAGCTCAGACGCGCGCACCACGGCCGCCAAGATCCGCCGCGGGTGGTGCGCCGGGCGTCGGGACACAGGCCGCGACCAGCGCCCCGCAGAGGGAGGAATCGGCCGCCGAAGGTGCCCGGCCCGCCGCTCCCCGGGAGGAACCGCCAGCTTCCAGCACTGAGGCATCGAACGGGACTACGGAAGCGCCGGAGGCTGCGGCATCGCCCGATGCCGCGCAGGGCGATCAGCCTGGAGATTAACAGGGAAAACAATGAACAAGATCATTGTAATAGGCAACGTTGGCCGGGATCCGGAAATGAGGTACACGGCCAGCGGCCAAGCGGTTACCTCTTTCAGCGTCGCCTCCAACCGGCGGTACCGAACGGCTGATGGAGAGCAGCGGGAAGAGACGGAGTGGTTCAACGTCAGTGCGTTCGGCCGGCTGTCGGAAATCTGCAACCAGTACCTTACAAGAGGCCAACAGGTCTACGTGGAAGGACGTTTACGGGGACGTAGCTATACCGACCGAGACGGCCAGCCAAGGTACTCCCTGGAAATCACCTTGGCAGAAATGCAAATGTTAGGGCGCCGCGGTGAAGGTGAGTTCGGTGATCGCGAAGGTTATGAGGGAGGGCGAGGAATGTCCAATGGCGGCGGCGCTCCTCCCTACGATGAGACTGATGATTTGCCCTTTTAGTCAGAGCGGAGGGGTAAAGTACTTGGACAGAAGGACAAAGGAAATATGACAACTGAAGCCACCGGCAGGCCTCCGGATGGACCCCAGGGAGGACGCCCCCCCGGACCCATGGGCGGTCGCCCGCCAGGAGGGCCAGGCGGACCGCGACCGGGCGGACGCCCAGGTGGGCGGCCTCGGGGTCGGTTTGTTCCCCGTCGCCGGGTCTGCACCTTCTGTGTCGAACACATCAAGCTCATCGATTACAAGGATGTGGACAAGATCCGCCGGTTTGTTTCCGAGCGGGCGAAGATTGAGCCACGGCGCCGCACCGGTGTCTGCGCCAAACATCAGAGGGCATTGCGTATCGCCATTCAGCGGGCCCGCCACATAGCGCTCATTCCCTTCGTAGCCCATCACTCCTTCCCCAGTGCCCGTCGCTGACCGTGCGTCGCGTCTCTGCGAAGTGTGTGTGGCCCTGGGCCACCGTGTTCGTTTGTAAGGGGCGGTGCAGCCAGAATTCAGTAGCCAATTTGAGCGTGAATCATGGCCCTCGCTTGGATTAGTGGGCGTTTCTCCAGGCCTTCAAATCGCGCTGACCGTCGCAGGCGGGCCAGATTAGGGGACGAGGAGCCTGCTCACGACGACACCAATGAATCGGACAGCCGGGAACGCCGTCGCCGGTTGTGGTCCGTTGGCATTGGCGTGCTTCTGCTGGCGGTGATTTTCGGAGTGGTCGCTTTCGGATATTACCAGGAGTTTTTCCGTCCGCCACGTGTCTGGGCAGGCAACGTGAACAACGTGGAATTCAATATGGGGGACCTGGTGCAACGCATCAGGGTCCTTCAGGGCGTTAACCGGTACCAGGGCGGCGCAGTTGATCTTAGTACGGTGCCCTTTGAATATCTGCAGAATCTGATCAATGTAGAAATTCTGCGACAGGCTGCGCCCGGGTTGGGGATCGACCCTGGAGATGAGGCGGTCGAAAGGGAACTGCGGGCGCGCTTCCAGCCCAGCCCTCCAGAGGGTCAGGAAGTAGACCCGGGCCAATTAGAACGAGAATTCGAGAACAATTTCCAGACCTTTCTGACCGCCACCGGACTCACCGATGAGGAATATCGTGTGATCGTCGAGGAAGAATTGACTGAACTGGGCCTGTTTCTGCTGCTTTCCCGCGATATAGAGCAAAGCCAGGAACAGGTGGAGGTTCGCTGGATCAGGCTGCCAGCGAACCCCAGTGATCCAAATGCCAGCGGCTTGCAACCCGAGCAGGTCGCACGTCGTCTGGAGGTGGAACCGTTCGGTGTCGTGGCCCGCGAAGTGGGAAGGTCTGCGGGATTCGCGGATTCCTCGGGAAACGTAGGTTGGGTGCCAATGGGGGCATTTCCAGACCTTGATCCCCTTTTATTCGAAGGTGCGGATCAGGGAACAGCCGCTCTTGAAGTTGGGGAATTGAGCCGTCCGTTCTACTCCGAAGAAGGGTTCTACATAATACAAAAGACAGCCGGGCCCGAGGAAAGGGAACTAAGTGATCAGATGAGGCTCAAGCTAAGTCTGGAATTGACCCAAGCATGGCAGGAGGACGCGCTCAGGCAAGGAACAGAAGACGGAACCGTCAAGATGAACTTTAACAGCTCTCTATACGCCTGGGTCGCTGACCAGGTAAACGTGACGGCACCACGGGTGGAAAACCCGGGCCAACCGCCTCAATAATTGACCGGGAAATGGCTAGCGAAAATGGCATAAATGTAGCCCTAATGGGGCTTGGGGTAGTTGGCGGAGGAGTCGCAAGGGAACTCCTGAACGAGGGTTCCTCTGTAGCTGCGCGAGTGGGACGCCCCATTTGCCTGAGGCGAGTCTTGGTGAGAGATGTTGCGCGACCTCGTGATGTGGTAGTGCCGCCCGGGGTTCTGACCAGTAACCCTGAGGACGTTTTGGCCGACCCGGAGATCGATATTGTGGTCGAACTCATGGGTGGCTCAGAGCCAGCGGCTGAGTACTTTCGTAGAGCGCTGATTTCCGGTAAGCACGTTGTTACGGCCAATAAGGAGGTGATGGCCAAACAGGGAGCGGAACTGTTGGACCTGGCACGGGCCAATGGGGTGAATCTGCTATTCGAAGCCAGCGTAGGAGGATGCATACCCATAGTTGGATGCCTGATGAAGGAATTGGCGGCGAACGAAATCTACTCAATTCGGGGCATCATCAATGGCACCACCAACTATATTCTGACTCGAATGGCGCAGCAGCGGACCGCTTTTGAGGAGGCGCTTTCCGAGGCTCAAAGTCTTGGATACGCTGAGTCAGACCCGACAAATGATGTTGAAGGAATCGATGCTGCCTACAAGCTGACTGTCTTGGCCACGCTTGCCTACGGACGCCGGTTTCAGCCTGAGGATGTATTTCGCCAAGGCATATCAGGACTTCAACCCCAGGATTTTCGCTACGCGGAAGAATTCGGTTATGCCATCAAGTTCCTGGCGATTGCGGATTCGGCCAAAGGTGAGGTACAGCTGCGGGTATATCCGGCGCTTGTTCCTTCCGACAACCTGCTCGCCAATGTGAATGGCGTGTACAATGCGGCGGAGGTGCACGGCAGCCTCTGTGGTCGCGTACTGTTTCATGGCATGGGAGCTGGCCGGGGTCCCACAACCAGCGCCGTATTGGGTGATCTGATTGAAACAGCGCGGCTTGTCAGAGACGGTACGGTACCTGGAGGATTGAGGGAACAAACGGAACTAAAAGGCGTCCGCTCCATAGATGACCTTGAAACACGATATTACATTAGATTGAACGTGGCGGACCGGGCTGGTGTGCTGGCACAGATTGCGAGAGCTTTGGGGGAGGAGGGCATAAGCATAGCGTCCGTCCTCCAGAAGGACGCTGATGCAGAAACCCAAAGTGCTGAAATCGTGATTATGACCCATCCTTCAATAGAATCGGGAGTGCAGCGGGCATTGCTGGTGATTAGGGGGCTGGAACCGGTGCGGCGGATCGGCAACGTTCTTCGAATCGAAGCGTAGATTTGCAAGGCGAAAAGGAAACCTGCCGCAGTGCGTAAGGTCCCATTGGGAGACGTATGGGTGTCGGGGTACTGAAGACCTACAAGGACCTGTTGCCAGTGACCAGCGCGACGCCAATGATCACGCTGGGTGAGGGCGACACGCCCCTGGTTAAGTCGAATAGGTTGGCTGCCGAGCTGGGTTGCCCAGAGTTGTATTTCAAGCTGGAGGGTTGCAACCCAACAGGGTCCTTTAAGGATAGGGGCATGGTGGTGGCCATAGCGAAGGCACTGGAGGAGGGCAGCCGGGCGATCATGTGCGCCTCCACCGGAAATACCAGCGCCTCTGCCGCCGCATTTGGGGCGTACAGTGGCCTGCCGGCATTGGTTATCATTCCCCGTGGCGAGGTGGCCATGGGCAAGCTGGCTCAGGCCATGGCATACGGCGCAAAGATAATCATGGTCGATGGAAACTTTGACACGGCGCTGGAACTGGTGAGGGCCTTCACAACCAAGCACGAAGTGACGCTGGTAAACTCGGTCAATCCTTATCGGTTAGAGGGGCAAAAAACCGCCGCGTTCGAAATAGTTGACTTCTTGAAAGACGCACCTGACTACCTGTTTATTCCCGTGGGCAACGCCGGCAACATCACGGCTTACTGGCGCGGTTTTCGAGAGTATCAAGAACTGGGACGAAACCAGACATTGCCCAGGATGATGGGCTTTCAGGCAGAGGGTGCCGCCCCCATTGTAAGGGGTGAGCCCATCTCCAATCCGCAAACCATCGCCTCAGCCATCAGGATTGGCAATCCGGCCAGCTGGAAAGGCGCCTTGGAGGCGAGGGACAATTCGGGCGGTTCCATTGACATGGTGTCGGACGACGAAATCCTGGAGGGATATCGCCTTCTGGCCTCGCATGAAGGTATTTTTTGTGAACCGGCGTCGGCAGCCTCCTTCGCCGGGCTGATCAAGATGCAGCGAGAGGGGCTGGATTTGAGGGACAAGAGGGTGGTTTGTGTGTTTACTGGCACGGGGCTTAAGGATCCAGACCTGGCGGTGTCCAGTGTGTCACCACAAACCATAGTGGTGGAGCCCACACTGGAGGCAGTGGAAGCAGTGGCGCTGTAACACGCCGCAGGCCGGTACCGGCCTGCATATTGATTTCCAGAATGGACGAGGAGCCAAGTACGGTCGAGCAGATTCGAATACGGAAAGCCGTGGCAGAGGTCCTGGATGCAATTGGGGAAGACCCTCTGCGTGAGGGCCTTCAGCAGACTCCTGCGAGAGTGGCTCGGATGTACGAGACTCTGTTTGCCGGGGTGGGGGTGAGGTCCGCAGAGGCAATAGACGCCGTGTTTGAGATTGAATCAGACGACCCTGTTGCACTTTGCGGCCTGACATTCTATTCCATGTGTGAACATCATCTGCTTCCATTCTTTGGGGAAGCCCGGATGGGCTATATTCCCAACGGTAAGATCGCCGGGATCAGCAAGTTGGGCCGAGTGTTGGAAGTTGCTGCTGCACGGCCCCAGGTCCAAGAGCGGTTGACGGCGGAGGTTGCGGACGCAGTGGCCAGTGTGCTGCACCCTCGCGTAGTAATCATCGAGCTTGAGGCGGAACACCTATGCATGTCCATGCGTGGGATCAGTAAACCAGGAACTCGGATGCTCACAACCGCCATCAGGGGAATGTCTGTAACGCGGGAGGATAGAGAACGATTACTGGGACTGATGCACGGCGGTTGACTGAAACTGGTGAGAGCGTGATCACCGCAATTACTACCTTTGATGACAGCCAAGACGGGTGGGAGTCCATCATGGATAAATCCCCCGTCGCCTGCCTCTTTCTTTCGCCACAATGGCAGCAGATCTGGTGGAGGATTTTCGGTGAGGGGCGGGAGATGTCCGGATTCCGCCTTGCCTCGAACAGCGGGGAAACCAAGGGGATCGCGTCCCTGTGTAAGCGGGGTAGCTGCTTGTCTTTCGTCGGATCGCCGGACACCTTTGATTACAATGACTTTCTAGTACGTCCTGGAGATGAGGAGGCCTTTTACTCCGTGGTGCTGGATGTATTGGACGACGGGGAGTGGACGGAGTTGCACCTCGATTCGTTAATCGAACATTCTCCCACCCTCGCCTGTTTTCCGGAATTGGCCCGCCGGAGAGGCTACTCAGTTGAGTTGGCATTCGAGGATGTAACTTCTGGAGTGGCTCTCCCGGGGGACTGGGACCGTTACCTTCTGCTTCTCAGCAAAAAGGACCGACACGAGCTGCGCCGCAAGTTACGCCGCTTGGATACCCAGACGGAATGGAGATGGTTCTGCGTATCGGATCCGGATGAAGTAGAGGAACGCTTCGACGATTTCCTACATCTGATGAGGATCAGTTCCCCTGAAAAAAGGGAATTTATGACACCGGAGAGGGAGACATTTTTCAGGTCTCTAGCAGCGCGAATGTCGGAGCTGGACAGTTTAAGGCTATTTTTCATGGAAATGAACGGGGCTCTGGCGGCGACGAGTTTGTGTTTTGACTATCGTCAGGCGAGGTTGCTGTACAATAGCGGATATGACCCCAGCCTTTCCTACTATAGCGTTGGCTTGCTGTTGCATGCGATGTGTGTCAAAGACGCCATAGAGCGGGGTATCGGCTATTTCGACTTTCTGCGGGGCCCGGAGCCCTACAAGGCCCATCTGGGCGGAACCCAGAAGAGTCTTTATAAGATGGTGGTGAAACGAGTTTGAGCCTAAAACGAGCGGCGTTCATCGCATTTCACGCCTGCCCACTGGCGGCCCCGGGGGAGGGAAAATCCGGGGGGATGAACGTCTACGTCAGGGAACTCTCCCGTGCCATTGGAGAATCTGGAATACCCGTTGATATCTTCACCCGCGAACATGAAGGAAACAAGGATGCCATCGAGTGGATCGCGCCTAACGTAAGGGTGATCCACCTCCCTGGCGGTTCTCTAAGTGCAGGTGTGGCCGACCTGTTTATTGAACTACCTCGATTTTTGAAGGAAGTTATTTCTTTTCGCGAGAAAGAGGCTGAGAAGTATGACGTGGTGCATTCCCATTATTGGCTGTCCGCTTGGGTAGGGCAGCGCCTCTCGGAAAATTTGGACATCCCTCACATTGTCACCTTCCACACGCTGGCTCTGATCAAGATGCAGTCGAGGGCAGGTGAGGTGGAACCAGAGGAAAGAGAGGCGGTCGAACGGGAGTCGATGGCAACCGCCCAACGAATCGTAGCTTTCAGTAATCACGAAAGGGACGCCATGGAGCGCCTCTATGGAGCTGACCGGTCACGGATAAGCTTGGCTCCTTGCGGGGTCGACCTGACGAAATTCCGTCCCATGGACCAGGACGAGGCTAGGAAGCAATTGGGTCTGAACGGGGAAAAGGTACTTCTGTATGTCGGTCGAGTAGAACCTCTCAAAGGTCTAGATCTGCTGGTCGAGGCGGCGGCGCAGATGGAGACCGATGAGACGGGAATTCGAATGATGGTTGTGGGAGGTGGAGGACCCGGCGAGCCGGAAACAGATAGAGTGAAAAGGCTGGCCAAGGAGCGCCAGGTGGATGGTCTGATTGATTTTGTGGGGCGCGTGGATCACGACGAACTTCCACTCTATTACAATGCCGCCGACGTATGCGTGGTGCCCTCTTACTACGAGAGCTTCGGACTGGTCGCTCTGGAGTCTATGGCCTGCGGCACGCCGGTGGTTGCATCCAGGGTCGGGGGATTGCCGACCATAGTACAACACGGCCGTACTGGCTACCTGAAATCCTGGCGGTGCCCCGAGGCATTTGCCAATTCGGTAGAAATGATCATTTCGAGCGCCGGATTGCAGGAAAGTCTGGGTACCGCAGCCCGGCGGCGGGCGGAGCTCATGGGCTGGGGAAACGTAGCAGCGATGATTTCTGATGAATACCGAGAGCTGATTTCAGGAACCTGTTGATCAGCGGAATTTGTCGCATGGACCAAATTTCATTCACTCTACGTTCAAGAAACCGGTTCGCGCCGCAACCTGCGGCGCTCTTCCTTTATGGGACATACGCGGGGCACAAGAAAGGTGTTTGCGATTTGACCCCTTGGGACTCGTTTTGATGTCCCGGGACGCTTTTTCACAACTGCCCAACACCAATGGTGGCCGGAGGAGGCCCAGACCGACGGTCATGAGGCGGGTAGCTGGCCATTTCCAGCGGACGCTTGCTGCAGGGATCCTGGTGATGTTGCCAATAGGCATCACCGCCCTTGTTCTCAAGTTTATATTCGATCTGCTAACTCCGATTCTTCAACCGTTGACCGATCTGCTTCCAGGGCCAGACATACATGGCACTGGACTTGTGGCGCTTCTCCTCCTCATCTATATCGTTGGACTCGTAGCAGCTTTCGTTGTTGGAAGACGGCTAATCAATGTAGCCCACAGGGTGATGGAATTAATTCCAGTGGTCAAAGGTATTTACAGCACCACCAGAACCGCGGTGAGGTTGCTTTCCAACAGCGGTGGGTCCAATGGATCGGAGCCGGGTGAACGCTACACGGGGGTTGTGCTGGTTGAGTTTCCGCGCCCGGGCATTCGCTCTATAGGCTTGGTCACGTCTCAGATGTATGATGCGGATGGACAAGAGGTGCTCGCGGTGTTCGTACCGACCACACCGATACCCTCTTCGGGATTCATGGTTATTGTGCCTACCAGCCAGGTGGAGAGGCTCGATATGTCGGTGGAAGAAGCAATGGCCGTGGTAGTCTCCGGAGGCATCCTTTCTGAGCGATTGTTCATGCGGTCCGGCTTTGTTACGCGAGCCCAAGAGGGCGTTGATCAGGAGCGAACGGTCGAGTAGTCAGATTACTAGCGATGACGCTTAGGCTATGACAGGTTTGAGGAAACCCCGGGCAGTCGGAAATGGAGGGTGGCGGACGACGGCGTATTGGCAATGCAGCCGCGTCCGAAAGGCAATTGTCTTGTCCGGTGGCAATTTAGGTCCTGAGGCCAGAAGGTATGTTCCCAGTCGAATGAACGGGCTAAGCCAGTAAACCGGGATGGAATTGACCTGATGTGCGCAATCCTAGAAGGAGGAGAAAGATGGTCTCGACGCCGCAATGCGTCTTGGTGGTAGTGCCGCACCCCAACGACTCAGAGTTCTGGTGCGCTGGCTCGATAGCTAGGTGGATCGAGGAGGGTGCTTCGGTGCGGTATGTGGTCTGTACCGATGGCGGAAAAGGGACTACCGAACAGGAGGTGTCGGAATCCGAGCTGATCGCCACCAGGGCGGTAGAGCAGGCGGAGGCGGCCCGGGTGTTAGGCGTACAGGAGGTGGTAACGCTGGGGTGGCCCGATGGTGGGTTGGAGGACAGGGACGAGTTTCGAAGGGAGATGGTCCGCCAGATAAGGCAGACCCGGCCGGAGGTGGTGATCTGTCCGGAACCATACCGGAAAAACCTGGCGTGGCACAGGGACAATCGGATAACCGGTCAGGTCACCCTGGACGCTGTCTTTCCCTGTGCCAGGGACCACCTGCACTTTGAAGAGCTTTGGCGTGACGAGGGTCTAGAGCCACACAAGACGGGCACCGTCCTTTTCTGGGGAACCGAGGAGCCCAATGTTTTCATCGGCATTGATGAGGCACTCGAAACTAAAGTGCGGGCTGTGAGGGCTGGAAGGACCCGGGTCGCGGGTCGCTCTGAGAAAGAGATTGAGGCCTTTATCCAAGAGCAAGGGCGGAAGTCCGCCGGTGATTCGGGTGGGGACTACGGCGAGGCATTCCGGCGTATCACCTTCCGGGTTTGAATGGCAGGCGCGCCCCCGCTCCGTCTGACGATGTGGCTTTTATATTCGTGGGCCGACCTATAGCGGAGACCCGCTTTGGCTGAGCATGACGTCCCTGAGCAACGGGACAGGAGGGGCCCCGTGGGAAAGGAGCCTGTCATGGAAGGCACGGAGGGAGAACCCGGCGTTGTGCTCGGCCTTAAAGTCATCGCGCAGTTTCAGGATCATCAGCTTGCCGAGGGTGTAGTTTAGGTATCCGGGGTCGAATATTCCCCGAAGAGCTTCACGACGTGCAGTGTGTTCCGCCATATAGGCATTCTCCATGAAGAACCGTGTGGCCTGGTCCACGGTCATTTCCCCGGTGTGCATGGCAATCGAGCAAACGTAGCGGCAGTTCCTTACCAAGGCTTCCAGCAATTGTGTCAGCAGAAGCTCGGGACGGTCTTTCCCATAGTCCGTTTCCAGCATCATCTGCTCGGTGTAGTGGGCCCATCCCTCCGTGAAGGCATAGGAGGAGACGACGCGGTTCACCAGAGGTATAGAGCCACCGTAGCGGTTGTGAAGATGGTGGACAAAATGGCCGGGGTATACCTCGTGGATCGAGATTATCCTCAAAGTGTTGTAGTCGAACTTGGACAGCCATTCCTCCGCCTGGACTGTTGTCCAATGTTCCTCCACGGGCGTCACGTAATAGAATGATTCGGTGGCCCTGTTCTCGAGAGCGCCGGCGCTGTCCATGGCGGCAAAGGCGTAGCGCATATATGCAGGCGTCTCCACGACCTGGCAACGGTCCTCGGACGGAAGGCTAACGATGTCGTGGTCGATGAGGGCCTGGCGAATGTCTTCCAGCATTTCGCGGGTTTCCGGAATCAAGGCTTCAGCGGTGGGATGGTGCACGCTGACGTCGTTGACTATTTCCTGTACCGACCGTCCCGGTGCAATGATGGACGCGACATCCCGGATACTGGACAGATTTTTCTCGAGATTGGCCCGGCCCACTTCCGAGACGCGGTCCAGCGTCAAGTCGAGCCCCTCGCCGGTGGACAACATCCTTGCAAAGAGTCGGCCGCCGATGGCGAATGCATTTTCCGGAGCGCGAGCCCGTAGACGCAATTTTTCCACGAAACTGTCCAGCGCTGAGGATGCAATTTCGACGGCCGCGGAAAATTCCCGCCGAAGTTCTGGGTCAGAGACCCTGGTGGTGAACGAGGCAAGCTCAGATCGGTAAAATTGAGCCATGCCCCCGTAGCTCTCCATGCTCATGTCTACCATGTGGGCAGACAGGTCCTCCCGCAGAGACGTGTCGAGGGTTTCGATGAGTTCAGGGACTTGGGAGAGTGCCGTGGTGGCGGACCTGATTCGGTCATCCAACGGAGCGTAGTCCCTCAGCACGTAGCCGCTCATATTGAGAAATCTGGCCTGCATCATTGGGTTGTTCTCGAGCGGACACATCTCCTCAAAATAGAACAGCTCTCTTTTGAGAAACAGGTCCAACAGCCTTAAGGAAAGCAATTCGTCGCCCGAGTAAATGGAAGAATCAAGGGCGCGAAGCTCGGATTGGCCGCGCCTGAGTTGCTGGATCCGGAGGCGGATGCTGGACGCAGACAGATCGGGAAGCCTACCGTCGTATTTGTGAAGGCCGATACGCGCCCCGGCAGTGGGATAGAACTCCCAGTGCTCGGTGATGATGCGTTCCGATAATCGGTCCAACTCCGCCTGGCCAGCGTGTCCGTTGGACTCTGTTGGTTGAGTCATTCGTTGTCAATCCAGTCGGCACGCCGCCCTTTGCAGGCTGGCCGGTTTAGTAGAGCTCCCGGATTGAGATGTGGGCGGACAGGAGAGGAGAGCCGCCCTCAGAAATGGCGATGTCGGAGATAGGCGGCTGCCTGGACTGCTAGATCACTTCGCTGATCTGGAATTGGGGAGAGATATCGGTGTAGTTCTTGATGTCGCCCAAGATCTCGCGGCCGTGGGTCTTGAAACCCTCGTGGACCTCGTCAGTGGTGTTGAAGTATAGGTTGGCCATGGCAACGAAGGGAGCTGCGGCGTTGGGGTCAGCGGCCGAAACACCGCGTTCGAGTTCGCTGCGGTTGAGGCCCATGGGGTCAAGCAGGCGGTGGACGATTCCCATGTGGGTCCCGGACCAATAGTCGAAATCGAATTTACTGCCCTCATTATTGGGATACAGAACTGTAACTTTGATCATGGGGTGAATCTCCTTGCAAAATGCCCTCGCGAATTGCCGGGGGACAGCCGAATGACGGTAAGGCGACCGAGAATGATGGGCTGGCCACAGCCAGTGTACATTCACGCTACCGGGCTGGCAACGACCGGAATGTTCAGGGCCCCTGTACCTCTTGAAAATCACTGGGAATTTCACAGAGTATGCCGTCGTCATGTGTGTCGCCTGACCCATTGATGACAAGATCAGGAGGAATTCATGGTTTATCCGGGTAGGCTAGCTGGAGAGAGATGCGGACAGGCGCTTGAAGACTGGGTTTGCTAGAATGGAGGCCACCAAGATTTCTCACCTTCCCAGGGAATAAACTTGTCATTCATGATTTGCAGTCAACTTGTCAAGCGATTACTCAAGGGTTCAGCGGCCGGCGTCATCGTCTCGGCTTTGCTACTGGCCGTGGCCTGCTCCAAGGCTGACGACGGGTCAAGGGTTGTCGACTCAGCGGATGACCTGGCTCTTGTTTGGGAGGTATGGGAGGCGCTGCAGGACAATTACGCCAACCCCGAGGCGGTGGAAGACGGGACGGTCGCACGTGGTGCGATCGACCGCATTATAGTAGCTGCCGAGGAAGAGCCCTATCCTTTTCTGGCTGATCTCGGAAGGATGAGAGGTCAGGTGCCTGCCGCCGTGCCCGAGGGTCTAACGGACGTGTGGCGGGCGACCCAGATTTACAGGCAGGATAATCTCGGTGCTGACTCGGACGACATTACGAAGATGCTCATAGAGGGCATCGTGGAGGGTCTGCCCGATGCCTCGGCCGGCTACCTGACTGCCGAAAGGTTTCCGGATGTCCAGGAACAAATGGAAAGAAGTGTCGAGGGGTCCTATCTGGGCATTGGAACAAGGGTGGTGTCTCAGGATGGCCGCATATTGCTCTTTCCTTTCAATGACTCACCGGCCCAGAAAGCGGGTATAGAGCCGGGCGACGCGCTACTGGCCGTGGACGGGGTGTCCATCGAGGGGGCAACACCGTCGGAGGTGGGAGATCGCGTCAAGGGTGAGGAAGGGACGAAGGTCAAACTTCGACTGGAACGAATTGACGAGTCCGAACCACTGGAGTTGGAGGTGTTTCGTGGAAACGTAGAATTGCCCACAGTAGCCAGCCAACTGACTCGAGGGGGGATAGGCTATATCCGCATTTCCAGATTTCGCGATAACACAGGCCAGCAGGTATTTGACGCACTGGAGCAGCTAAACCGGTACGATATGCTGGCGCTGATACTGGATCTTCGGTTCAATCCAGGGGGATCCGCCACGGCAGCCGCTGAGGTGGCGGGTCATTTTCTGCCTCAGGGAGGGCTGTTTCGCCAGGTGGAGGACCGGCATGGAGTGCGAAGCGAGCACCGATTCGCCAAGGAAAGCGACCGACTTTCCATCGACGAACTGCTTATAGCAACCCTCGTGGACAGGCAGACAATGGGAGAGGCGGAGGCCGTGGCCGCTGCCCTGCAGGAGGCAGGGAGGGCTTCGGTGATAGGTATGCCCACCTTCGGGGAGGGATCAAGCTACAGCTTCGTACAGCTCTCCGACGGGTCCGCGCTGTACATTCCAACGTCGAGGTGGTATACGCCCGAGGGTACATGGGTGGGTGAGGAACCGGTCCAACCGGACATAACTGTCGAGTACCGCGAGGTGCCGGTGGGCCTAGGTGGAGAGATGCAGTTCAACACAGCTTACGAATACTTGGATAATCGCCTTCCCCCATTCCGTTAGGACCCTCCTGGTCACCGCGAATTGCTCAGATATGAAGCAGACCGCGCACCTCCACGGGGCGCGGTCTACGATTGCACGAATGCCTAGTTTCGGGATTGGGGTTCAGGCGGCTTGCTGTTCTTCCCGGCAGCGGATGCAGACGTAGGTACTTCTGTCCTTGGGAAGGGAATCAGCGTTTACATTGCGCCTGCGCCCGCAAAGAGAACAAGTTACAGATTGGGTCTCGGGCTGAGACGGTGGTGGCGGCGCGGCGTGCGCAGTCGCTCCCCGAAATCCCTGGTAGCTGGGGTTATCTGCCTTCAGACTGAGAAATCTCTCCCGATCCTTTCGTCCCATATCTAGCCCTTATAAGCAACGAACCAGCGGTAAACCGGCTAACTGACCTCGACAACGGCGCCGGCTTCTTCCAGTTTCTCCTTAACGGTATCTGCCTCGTCGCGCGGCACCGCCTCCTTAACGGCCGCAGGTGCGGACTCCACCAACTCTTTTGCCTCCCGAAGGCCCAGGGAGGTCACTTCTCGGACTGCCTTGATTACGTTGATTTTGTTGGGACCTATCTCCCGGATGTGCACATCGAATTCGGTCTTTTCCTCCTCGACAGCAGCGGCAGCCTGGGAGTCGCCACCGGCGGGTGCTGCGGCAACGGCCACGGGGGCGGCGGCGGTAACGCCGAACTCGTCTTCCAAGGATTTGACCAGATCGGCCAGATCGACTACGTTCATATCCTTGATGGCGCTGATGATTTCTTCCTTGGTCATTGGCATGATTCGAATCCTCTAAAGTGTCAAGATTTCTGGAATGGTCCGCAGATTCACTCGGCCTCTAGTTGGCTCATACGTGCCCGCAACACATTGTCCAAGTTCTGGACCGGCCCGTTGAGGGCTCCGACGAGTCGGGCCATAGGCGCCTGCATTTGGGCCAACAGCATCGCCAGAAGCTGAGGTTTGGGCGGCAGAGTAGCCAGGCGAGTGACGCCGTCGGGTCCTAGAGCGGCCCCGTCGCCCATGACAGCGCCGCGTACGGCGAATGTGTTGGCGTTGCCCCGGGCGTAGTCCGAAATGGTCTTGGCGGCGGCGGCCGGGTCGTCGAATCCGAAGGCCACCGCAGAGGGTCCTTGTATGATTTCCTTCACCTGAGGACGGCCAGCCTGGTCGGCGGCCAGGTACATGAGCGTGTTCTTGACCACTGTGAACTCGATACCGGCAGCCCACATGGTCCTTCGGAGCTCGGTCATCTGGTTCACCGAGGTACGGGTGTAGTCGGCACTGAAGGTGATGGTGCTGCGCTCAATCTGGTCCTTCAGTTCCTGGACCCGGTCAAATTTCTCCTGAGTTGGCAACGTTCACCTCCAGTGTGAATTCGGCAAACAAAAACCCTGCGCGGGCACAAGACGCGGCGCAGGGCGGTAATGCCCTAAATGTCTTTCGTCGCGCCTCGACGGGCGGCAATACCATTATCCCGAGGGACCCGCTGTCTTTGGCGTGGGCTATTCTGTTTTCAGCTAAGACTTTAACAGGTTAATCTTCGGGCCGCAACGCCTGCAGGGCGGCCAGGTCCAGCGGGACGCTGGGCCCCATGCTGGACGAAAGATGGGCGGAACGGAAATACTGCCCCTTGAGCGCAGCCGGCCGGTCCTGGACAATGGCATACGTCAGTGCTGCCAGATTGCCCAAGAGCATTCCGGTCTCGAAGCTGATCTTACCGATGGCGCAATGGATGATTGCGGTACGGTCGGTGCGGTACTCAGTGCGCCCCCCCTTGGCCTCCTGGATGGCGCGAGGCAGGTCCTGGGGTTGCACCATGGTGCCGGAACGTGGGTTGGGCATGAGGCCGCGTCGGCCCAGAATTCTTCCCAGCTTGCTAATCTTGGGCATGATCTGGGGCGTGGCGAGGCCGACGTCGAATTCGATCCAGCCGCCCTCGATGCGCTCAATCAAGTCATCTTCGCCGACATAGTCAGCGCCTGCCTGGCGGGCGATCTCGCCGCCGTCGGCTCCTGTGAAAACCAGCACGCGAACCGGTTTGCCGAGGCCGTGAGGCATGCTGACAACCCCGCGGATCATCTGGTCAGCGTGCCTGGGGTCAACATTAGTCCGCAAATGGAATTCGACTGTTTCGTCGAATTTTGCCGTTGAGGTGTCCTTTAGCAACTCGATGGCCTCGGTGGGGCTGTAGGCCCTGTCGGACGCTACTCTCTCGGCAACATTGCTGTACCGCCTGCTCCTGGTGGGCATGATCTACTCTCCCGAAATCTGGATGCCCATGCTGCGGGCAGTGCCTTCAATGATGTGCATCGCCTCTTCCACGCTGCCAGCGTTGAGGTCTGGCAGCTTCGCCTGGGCGATTTCCCGTAGGGAATCGCGGCTGATGGTGCCAACGCGCCCCTGGCGGATATCCGAGCTGCCACGCTCCACACCGGCGGCCTTGCGCAGGAGATCCGATGCCGGAGGAGTGCGGGTTACGAAAGTGAAGGACCGGTCCTCAAAAACGGTGAGGTGGACGGGAACGATGGTTCCGGCCTCATTGGCGGTGCGAGCGTTGTATTCCTTGACAAAGCCCATGATGTTGACGCCATGCTGACCCAGGGCTGGTCCAACAGGAGGTGCCGGGCTTGCCTTGCCTGCCTCGAGTTGCAACTTGATGATTGCGCGAATTTTCTTCGCCACTTGGTGCTCCTAAGGCGCCTTGCGACGGCTCCAATGCGGATTGTCGCCGCAGGGTTCGGGTCTATTGTGTCTTGTCAGATACGTTCCACTTGCAGGAAGTCCAACTCAACCGGCGTTTCCCTGCCGAAAAAGGAGACGAGCACGCGGACTTTGCCCTTGCTTTCGTCTACGTCGTTGATGGCGCCGATAAAGTCTACAAACGGTCCTTCGGTGATTCGGACGGTCTCTCCTCGCTCGAGGGCGATCTTGACCCTCGTGGAGTCGGACTCGACCTGTCGAAGGATATCTTCGATCTGTTTGTCTTCAAGCGGGACGGGCTTAGGCCGACTGTCCCGCTCGTCCTCGGTCGAAACAAATCCCGTTACGCCCGGTGTATTGCGAACGGCGTACCAGCTTTCGTCGTCCATGCTCATCTGAACAAGGATGTAGCCGGGGAACAGCTTCTTGCGTTCCGAGCGGCGCTTGCCGTCCTTGAACACGACCTCCTCCTCCGTGGGGACCAGAACCTGCTTGATGCGGTCTTCCATATCGAGGCTGTTGATTCGGAGGTTCAAGTTCTTTTCGACCAAGTCCTCTTGGCCCGAATAGGTGTGGACAATATACCAACGCATATCCTGATATTGCGTGGCGGTTTCCGTGATGTCGTTGGCGTTCGTCATGCGAACCTTCCCGACTGATGAATTGCGCCCCCAAGCCAAGTTGTAAGGCCGGGGGCGTTGGCTTCCGAAGATACTAGGTCAGGTCTGGGGAGGTGGGCCTAAATTCCCAAGAAGATCACCCGGTTGAACAATTCGGCAAACACCCGGTCCAAGCCTCCCAGGAAGAACCCTGCCGCCACGGCCAGTACAATAACCACCATGGTCAGCCGGGCTGTTTCCTCCCGGCTGGGCCAGACACACTTGCGCAGTTCGTCGAACGTTTCCCGGAGGAAACGAATGGGCATCACTCGCCCCCCGCCCTGGGGGGCCAGGATCTGCTGCGCGCGCGAACCGGCCCTAGCCAATGCTACCTCACTTCGCGGTGAGTGCGGTGGCTACGGCATCGGGAGCAATACTTTCGCAGCTCGAGACGCTGCGGGTCATTGCGCCGGTTCTTCATCGACGTGTAATTTCGCTCCCGACACTCGCCACACTGCAGTGTGATGATCTGCCGGATGTCGGCGTTTTTCCTAGCCATTCTAGTCCATCACCTCGGTGATCACGCCGGAGCCTACAGTTCGCCCTCCCTCCCGGATGGCGAATCGCATACCGCTTTCAAGCGGCACCGGGGTAATCAGCTCTATATCCATTTGAACGTTGTCTCCAGGCATCACCATCTCGACACCCTCGGGCAAGCCGATGGATCCTGTAATATCGCTGGTGCGGATGTAGAACTGCGGCTTGTAGCCACTGAAGAATGGAGTGTGGCGACCTCCCTCTTCGCGGCTGAGGACATAAACCTCGGCTTTGGCCTTGGTGTAGGGCCTCATGGAGCCAGGTTTCACCAGCACCTGGCCTCTTTCCACCTCGTCCCGGTCCACTCCACGCAGGAGGATACCGACGGCGTCCCCGGCTACGGTCTCGTCCAGAGATTTGTGGAACATCTCCAAGCCGGTAGCCACAGTGGCACGAGTGTCGCCGAAGCGAATGATCTCCACTGGTTCTCCGACCTTTATGGTGCCGCGTTCAACCCTTCCGGTGACCACGGTGCCGCGCCCCTTTATTCCGAATACGTCTTCAATGGGCATGAGGAACGGCAGTTCAGTGGCGCGAGGCGGGACGGGGATCCAATCATCCATTGCGCTGACCAATTCGATGATGCCCTCCTCGAATTGACCGTCGCCTTCCAGTGCCTTGAGGCCACTTACGCGAACTATGGGCGTGTCGTCTCCGGGGAAATCGTAGCGGTTAAGCAGGTCCCGGATTTCAAGTTCCACCAGTTCAAGAAGCTCCTCGTCGTCCATCATATCGACCTTGTTAAGGGCGACCAGGATGCGCGGGACTTCCACCTGCCTGGCGAGCAGGATGTGCTCACGGGTCTGCGGCATGGGGCCATCGGGGGCGCTGACCACCAGAACAGCGCCGTCCATCTGGGCAGCACCCGTAATCATGTTCTTGATGTAGTCGGCGTGGCCGGGGCAGTCCACGTGAGCATAGTGGCGACCTTCGGTCTCGTACTCTACGTGGGCGATGGCGATAGTTACGCCGCGGGCCTTTTCCTCGGGCGCGTTGTCGATAGAATCCATGTCGAGATACTTGGCCTGGCCGCGGTCGGCAAGTACCTTGGTGATTGCGGAAGTCAATGTGGTCTTTCCGTGGTCCACGTGCCCGATGGTTCCCACGTTCACGTGATCCTTCGACCGATCGAACTGCTGTCTGGCCATCTTGTGCCGTGTCCTCCTTAATTCCTTTGGCTGAATTAGCTCTCTATGGATCAATATCTGGAGCCCAGAGGCGGGATTGAACCGCCGACCCCGTTCTTACCAAGAACGTGCTCTACCGCTGAGCTATCTGGGCTTAATCGGTTTTGAATTCCGCAATCCGAGCGCCTGAAAAGATTTGGAGACCATTTCGCGACGCGCGGTGGCGAATCCGGAAATTGTGGTGGAGGGGGCAGGATTCGAACCTGCGAAGCCCTTCCGGACGCCAGATTTACAGTCTGGTGGCTTTAACCACTCACCCACCCCTCCAAAATCAGGGCCTTCTCATATTCGCACATTTTCAGGTGCAGGTGCAATCATCGCGCAATGGGCCACGTCAGTGCCCGATTGCCAGATCTGCATTGGAGCCCCAGAGGGGATTCGAACCCCTAACCTGTCGATTACAAATCGACTGCGCTACCATTGCGCCACCGGGGCAGTTGCGGCGTCCCCGTTTACTCTTGGACTTAACCGTAACCGTACAAGATACCGGGGCCCATGTGTCGCTATTTTCCGAACACTACAAAATAGCCCCACTACAGCGGGGCTATCGGTCAATCGGCGAGGACACGAACCCTATACAAAAAGCCAGCCAAAATTATACCAATGCGGCCGGCTCTAGTCAAACATGAGAGGCAGCACAACGGTCTATCGGATATGGACGACAATTTCTCTCTTGCCCAAGGGATGGTCACGACTGGAGGTTTCCACTGGTGGAGGGCAGGGAGGCACTTGAGCGAGGTTTGACAAGCGTTCAGCTTGGTTTCCTGGTTTTTGAGGGCTATAGACGGTCAAATGCGATCGCCCGGGGCGGCAAAGGCAATTTGGGTTGACGGCTGTTTGGGGGTAACTTACACTGCCCGCGCCTCACTTCTTGCGCCGACAACGGACAATGGCCTTCGGCCAGTTCATTTTCTGGAGAGGCTGAGACTTGGCAGCACTGGACCTAAAAGAATACATCCGTGACATCCCTGATTTCCCGGAGCCAGGAATCCTGTTCCGGGACATCACCCCGTTGTTGAGTAATCCGCAGGCTTTTGACTTTGTGTTGAGCCAATTGACTAGGGTGTGCCAGGAAAAGGACTTTGACGTAGTCGTGGCTGTTGAATCCAGGGGCTTTATTTTCGGGGCGCCATTGGCGCGGGAGTTGAGCAAGCCGCTGGTGCCGGTGAGGAAGGCCGGGAAGCTGCCGTCGAAAACACATGCTGTGGAGTATGACCTAGAGTACGGATCCAATGTAATGGAGATTCACAGCGACGGGATAAATCCAGGACAACGAGCCCTGGTGGTTGACGACCTGCTGGCGGTAGGTGGGACTCTAGCCGCGGCGTCGCATTTGGTCGAGGCCTGTGGAGGCGATGTAGTACGCCTGGCGGTGGTCATAGAGCTGACCTTTCTGCAGGGGCGGGACCGCCTTCAGGGCAGGGACGTAGTGTCGCTTATCCAGTACTGAGGAGGACGAACATGGCAGGCCGGATAACCATCGGCAACGTTGACATTGTGGCGGTCCTGGACATGGTCCCTCCGCCGCGGGACCCTTGGATGATGTTCCCGACGACATCAGAGCCAGATTGGCACGACCATCAGAACGCCCTGGAATGCGGGCAGTTGCAGCTATATTATCTCCATTTTTTCCTGCGCTCAGAGGGCAAGACAATTATGGTGGATACCGGGATGGGGCCGGGGCCCCACCCCGACCGGGGCAACCGCACCGGCGATCTGGTCAACCAGTTGCGACTGAAGGGGGTGAACCCTGAGGACATCGACGTGGTGGCGCACACCCACCTGCATGCCGATCACGTGGGTTGGAACGTGGACTACACGGGAGGGAGTCCATCCGCGACCTTCCCCAGGGCCCGCTACCTTGTGCCGAGGCTGGACTGGGAGCACTTCACGAAGGAAGAAGTCATCGACAGCGCGCCGCAGGTGACCAAGAGCGTGGTGCCACTGGAGGGGATGGGTGCGATGGACCTGGTGGACGATGAGCATACCATCACCGGCGAGGTGAAGATGCTTACTGCGTCGGGGCACACTCCGGGACACATGGTGATTGACATCAACTCCGGAGGCGAACGAGCGATGGTGGTGGGTGACCTGCTTCACAGCAAAGCGCAGGTGGAACGCCCCGACTGGACGGCCGGAGTGGACACCGACAAGGAGGACAGTCGCCGCAACCGGGAGTGCATCCTGGACCGAGCAGAGGCTGAAGACGTAGTGGTAGCCGCAGGCCACTTTCATCCCGACGACCACATCGGGAGGGTCATTAGGAAGGAAGGACGCCGCCTCTGGCAAATCCTGTAGGGCTTAACGATTCCCCTTCCTTATGCGAAGGGACCTGGAAGAGTACTGCGCCGTGACCGACGAGTATCGAGAAGAGGAAGATCCCTATCTGCGCCCATACCGGACAGGTGCTTATGGGGAGCCTGAATTCGTGGATGAGAATGACCTGGATGATGAGGATGAAGCGGATGAAATAGAGGCCGTCGATCTGGAGGAGGCGGCTGCTGAGTTCCGGATGAGGTATTACGGCCCGGACAACAATCCACAGCCCCCTCCGGCGATCGAAGAACTGGCCCCTGACGTGATGCGGCTGGTGGACGCGGTAGTGTACGGCGAGGTCTATAACCGGCCGGCCGTGGATCTGCGCACCCGCAGCCTCTGCACGATTGCCGCGCTTGTCGTTCTGGGTCACAGCCCGCAGCAGATCAAGCGGCATATTACGGGGGCACTGCACATCGGGGTGACTGAGGAGGAGATTTCCGAAATCATCGCTCAGATGATTTTCTACGGAGGAATGCCAGCGGCCGACAATGCCTTTCGCGTAGCCAAAGAGACCTTTGATGAGCAGGCGGCCAAGTTGGATGGCTCACAGGGGCGACAGCAGAGGCCGCCCCGTGAGACTCCCAGCGGTTACGCACCTGCCTACCGCCGGGAGAACGTAGGCGACTATGCCCCGGAGGTGCCCGAGGAAGCTACACCCAGGGTTCGGCCCAGAATGGGACCGGGACAGGAGGCGGGATTCGGAGGGAACAGGAGGCAAGGCGAGTCCCGCAGTACGGAGGACCGATCCTCACGAGACAGGAGAAACCAGGATGAGACTCGGGTTCATCGGGACCGGCAACATGGGCAATCCGATGGCCGCCAACCTGATTCGCGCCGGCCATCAGCTGACCGTACACGACCTGCGACGCGAGGCCGCAACCAACCTGCTGGAGATGGGCGCCGAGTGGGCGGACAGTCCCAAGGAGGCCGTCCCGGGCAACGACGCGGTCCTAACCAGTCTCCCCGTTCCCAGGGACGTAGAGGTGGTAATAGCGGGAGAGGGAGGAATCCTGGAGGGCGCCGGTAGCGGGGCCGTAATCTTCGACCTTTCTACCAACTCGCCGACGATGGTGCGGCACCTCCACGAAGTGTGCGCCGCCCGAGGCGTAACACTGTTGGACTCACCTGTGAGCGGAGGAACATACGGTGCTGCGGCGGGCACGTTGGCGGTGATGGTGGGCGGCGACCGACCGACATTCGATCGCTTCGAGTCGGCGCTGGGGGCTATCGGGACACATGTGGTGTTCTGCGGCGATATCGGGGCAGGGTCCGTCTGCAAGATCTGCAACAACCTGATGAGCATGGGCATCGGTGTACTGCTGTCGGAGGCCCTGACGCTGGGGGTCAAAGCAGGAGTTGACCTGGCCACGCTGGCCGATGTTATCGCCCACAGCTCTGGGGGGTCGCGCAGGCTGACAGAGAAGTTCCCGCGCTTTTTGTTCCAGGGCAATTTCGAGCCGGGCTTCGCTACGGCACTGGCAGCCAAGGATGTTCGCCTCGCCACGGACCTGGGTCGCGAGTACGGCGTGCCGATGGACCTGTCAAACCTGGTGGACCAGCGCCACGTGGAGGCCATGTTCCGCGGGTTCGGGTCAGAAGACTCCGACGCTGTCGCCCGCATTCAGGAGGAGAAGGCCGGAGTACAACTGCGGCTGGATGTATAGGTTACCCGGGAATTGCGTCTCTCGCCCGAGAGCGAGGGTGTAGATGGATGTCATTATGAACCGTTCCGACATCGTTGAATTCAGCGACACGGTGGAGATCATCGAGGAATGCTACCGGCTGGGCTGGAGTGACGGCCTGCCGGTAGTGCCGCCGGTGGAATACAAGGTGCGGGAGATGCTGGAGCTTTCGGGCTACACTGGCGAGGAGGAAATCGTCACCTTCGACATGCGCCGGCGCGTCCTCACTGCAGAGAACGCCGCCGCCAATGCCGTGATGGCAGGTTGCCTGCCAGAGTACTTTCCGGTACTGACCACCGCGTTGAGAACGTTGGACGAAGAGAAGAACTACGTCAATATGGCAGCGTCGTCCACCAGTTCGCCAGCGATCATGATGCTGGTGAACGGTCCCATTCGGCACACGCTGGAAATGAACTCGCGCGACGGGATTTTCGGTCCCGGGAACCGCGCCAACGCCTGCATCGGCCGGGCCGTGCGGCTTTGCTTCATGAACGGTTTCGAGGCTCGCCCGGGAATACTGGACCGGGGGACTCTGGGCAACCCGAGCAAGTACACCCTGACTTTCGCGGAGAACGAAGAGGACTCGCCCTGGGAACCGCTGCACGTGAGCAGGGGGTTCCCAGCAGGGGATAGCACCGTCACCGTCGCCGTGGCCTATAACCCGATTACCGTCAATAACGCCTATGGACAGACGGGTGAGGTAATCCTGGCATCTGTAGCGGACACGCTGAGGAGCGCCAGCCTGGCGTGGCGGTTTCCGGCCCAATGGGTGCTGGTGATCGGACCGGAACACGCCATCACGCTGGGTCAGGACGGGTGGACAAGGCGTCGTATACAGGACTACTTGTTGGAGCATTCGGCCCGTCCCCAGGCTGAGCTGATCAGGCTGGGCGTGGCCCAGGGACCGGAGCGGGAGGGTGACGACCAGATCATCCGCCGCTGCTCGCGCGAACCGGAAGATATCATTATCGTGATGGGCGGAGGGACCGGCGGGCGTAACAGCGCCATTATCGACACGACCAACTATCAGATACGGACTCGAAAGATCGAGGTGGCCGGTTCTTGATGGGGTGATCGGGATTTTAGCGCCGACTTTGTGAGTTCAGGGCTGTCCGAATGAGTCGCTGTTCCTCCTGCGCAGATATCTCCTTGCGGGATAGAAAATCTTTTGTTCGCCCCCTCAAACAGGGACTTGAATTTAATACTGGAATGTAGTTCACTCGCAGAAACACAGGATGTAATGATCGAGGAGGTTGGCATGGCGGACACTGTGACGGTAAGGAACGTCAGGTTGGTGGACCCCTCCGGACTGGAACTGCAGGCCGGGGACTTTCGCCTGAATGACCGACCCAGTTCCCTGGAGGGCAAGACGCTGGGGCTGCTGGAGAATTCCAAGGCCAACTCGGACAAGGTACTCAACGAGTTGGGACAGATACTGAAGGAAAGGCACGGGCTGAAGGAGGTGCGAATGTTCAACAAACATTCGGCATCCCTGCCAACCAAACCTGAAGTTGTCGAGGACATGCTGAACAGTGTGGATGTACTGATTACCGGGGTGGGTGATTGAGGGTCCTGCAGTTCGTGCAGTGTGCACGACGGAATCGAGATGGAACGTCTCGGGCTACCGACGGCGTCAATCATCACTCATGTTTTCAACAACACGGCGCAGGCCATGACCCGGATTATGGGTGTGCCGGAGTACGAGTACGTGGTCGCCCCTCATCCCCTGTCGAGCCTGAGTGACGATGAGTGCCGGGAGCGGGCGGAGGCGCTGTTACCGGAGGTTGAGCGAATCCTGCTGGGCAGCGTAGCCAAGGTAGAGTGATTCAGGCAACGCGCTTGACGCTAAAGCATGGGCATAAAGGCAAGGGGCAGGCAAATCGCCTGCCCCTTTTGGTTGCGCCAGCCTGGTGGCAAACCTGGATCTACGCTGTTGAAGGGCCATAAGGCAGTATGGTAGTATCAGACTGATTGTTAATTCTTTCACGAACCTTATAACGGGAACGTTTTTCCCATTGATATTCTGGGCGAAAACGCTCTCCGATGCCCAGGAGTCCTGTCGAATGGATGGTCTGGAACAACGTATAGACCGGGCCGTCCGGGGTCAGCCCCAGCCTACAGTGACGGTACTTTCATCGCTGTTGGCCGTCGAGAAAGAGCTGCACTACATCCCCCGGGAGGCCGTCGAAATGGTGGCGGAGTTCACCAACTCGACGGTCAATGACGTTTGGGCAGTGGCGTCCTTTTACCCTAATTTCAGATTCCAACCGCCAGCGGATCGACAGATTGAGGTGTGTTGGGGAGCTTCCTGCCACATAATGGGAGCGATGGCCGTGGTGCACTCGGTGCTGGAGGCGGCGGGACTGGAGGAAGAGGGGGAGATACCCGACCATCGGATGTCCGTGAGATTGAATACTTGCCTAGGTGCCTGCTCGCTGGCGCCGGTGATGGCGATTGACCACCGCCTTGCCGGCCGGGTGACGCCTGGTTCAGCGGCGGCTATCGTGTTGGCATTGCTTTCTGACGACCCACAAGCAAGGGAAATTCGGGGAAGTGTTCATGCCGGCTGACTTCGCGCAGCTCAAAGCGGAGGCCACCCGGCGCTGGGAGGGGGAGACGACGCGCCCCTGGTTGCGAGTGGGGACGGCGCTGTGTGGTCAGGCTGCCGGAGCGGACGAGGTGGTTGCAGCCTTAAGGGAGGCCTTGGAGCTTCAAAGCGTAAGCGCCCGCATATCAGAGGTGGGGTGCATTGGCCTCTGCTACGCAGAACCACTGCTGGATGTTCAACTTCCCGGAGGGCCGAGGGTTTTTTACGGAAACTTCGATCCGGCACGGGCTGGCGAGGTGGTAGAGGCGCACGTTGGAGGTGGACAGCCAGTACAACACCTTGCCCTAGGTTATTTGGAGCCATTCGAACCCGGGGAGGACTTTAATCCACCGGAAGGGATACGGGACCTGGCGCTGCACCCAATGCGAGCATGGGAAAACCGGATAGCCCTGCGGAACGCAGGGAACATCGACCCGACGGATGTCTACCAATATATCGCCAGCGGAGGCTACAGTGCGTTGAGCCGTGCCCTCCTTGATATGACTCCCGAGGAGGCGTTGCAACAGGTCAACGAGTCTGGCCTCCGGGGACGAGGGGGCGCCGCCTTTCCGACAGCGACCAAGTGGCGGTTTCTGGCAGGAAACCCTTCGCGGGACAAGTATGTTTTGTGCAATTGTGAGGAGGGTGACCCGGGGGCCTTCAATGACAAGGCGATACTGGAGAGCGATCCCCACACTCTGGTGGAAGGGGTAATTCTTTGCGGGTACGCAACGGGCGCAAGCAAGGGTTACATTTTCATCAGACAGGGGCACGATGGTCCCATTGATCGCTGCCGGGTCGCGGTAATGCAAGCGCAGGAACTGGGACTGCTGGGTGAAGACATTCTGGGATCGGGGTTTGATTTCGACATCGAAGTGGCCCTTACCGGTGACTCCTACGTAGCGGGCGAGGAAAGTGCGCTAATGGAGGCGATCGAGGGCAAGCGCGCCATGCCCCGTTTCCGTCCACCATTCCCGGCGCAGTACGGGCTGTTCGGCAGGCCAACCAACATCAATAATGTGAAGACGTTGTCCTATGTTCCGGAAATCGTTTCCAAAGGGGGCGAATGGTTTTCCAGCATCGGACACGATCGGAGCACCGGGACCGCCATATTGTGCCTCTCCGGTGCGTTGAACTTTACCGGCATGATCGAGGTACCCCTGGGAATTAACCTGAAGGACGTGCTCTACCAAGCGGCCGGGGGGATCCGCGGCGGAAAGGAGCTGAAATTCCTACAGACGGGTGGCCCACTGGGAGGAGTGCTGGGCGCCAACAACGTGGACGTTGTTTTGGACTTTGACGTGCTCCGCAACGCCGGGGCCATTCTTGGTTCGGGCGGTATTATCGCTGCGGACGAGGACGCGTGTGTGGTCGACCTTACAAGATCGCTAGTGGCTTTTTGCCAATACGAATCCTGTGGCAAGTGCTTTCCCTGTCGGATGGGTATGAGTCATCTGCTGGAGGTTCTGGAAAGGATTTGCAACCTGGAAGGCGAGCCTGAGGACCTAGACCTGATGCGCCGCACCGGCGAGAACATGCAATCGGGGTCTCTTTGCGGACACGGTCAGCTGGGATTCAATCCAGTTTCGTCGGCGCTTCGATATTTTCCGGGTGAATTCGAGGAACATATCCTGAGACGCACCTGCCCCACCGGCATCTGCATGAAGCCAAAATATTCACCGGCACGCTCAAGGCGATAAGCAAAAGGGATGTCGCTGGAGCGAGGGAAAGAGATGGCCGAAGATATCACCATCAGCATCGACGGAGTGGAGGTGATGACCCAGCCGGGAAAGATGGTACTGGAGGCGGCCATCGACGCCGGCATTTACGTGCCCTACCTTTGCTATCATCCCGGGATGAAGCCCTACGCGGCATGCCGGATGTGCGTTGTGGAGGTGGAGGGCCAGCGCGGGTATCCCGCGGCCTGCACCCTTCCGGTAGCCGATGGCATGGTGGTTCACAACCAAGTCACTGGGGTTGACCAACTACGCCGGTCGGTGATGGAAATGCTGATCGCGGAACATCCCAACGGCTGCCTCACCTGCCATCGTATAGATATCTGCGGGCCCAGCGATGTCTGCCTGCGCCACGTTTCGGTGAATGACCGCTGCGTAACGTGCCCCAAGAACGAAAGATGTGAGCTCAAGGATACGGTGCGCTACCTGGGCATGAATCTCGAATCGCCGCTGGATTACAAGTACCGCAACATTCCCCTGGAGGTCTCCGACCCCTTTTACGACCGCGACTACAACCTGTGCATAGTCTGCGGTCGTTGCGTTCGCGCTTGCGACGAACTTCGAGGAGACGACGCCATCGGGTTCACGGAACGGAGTGGGCAGGCGTTGGTTGGTACATCATTCGGAACCTCCCTCTTGGAATCGGGCTGCGAGTTCTGCGGGTCGTGCATCGACGTGTGCCCTGTCGGCGCGTTGGTGGAGAGAGACCACAAGTGGGAAAAGGCGAGGCGGGTGGAACGCACTCTCTGCCCCCACTGCCCGGTGGGATGCCAGTTGAACCTGGAGTTCAACGGCAAGGAAGAGCTGATTCGCGTCATACCCGAACTCAATGCTCCTTCCAACCAGGGACAGGCCTGCATGAGGGGAAAATTCGGGCTAAAGTTCATTAATGACGATGGCCGGCTGACTGGGCCGCTGATTCGCCGGGATGGTGCCCTAGCGCAGGCGACATGGGAGGAAGCACTGGACCTGGTTGCCCAGCGTCTTTCACATCTCGAAGGGACGGAGTTCGCCCTTCTCACCTCGCCTACGAGTACCAATGAGGAGCACTACCTAGCCCAGAAGTTCGCTCGCGTCGTAATGTCTTCCAATAATGTTGACCACACCTCCAATTTGGAACCTGAGCTTGTGCGCGGCCTGGAGGATGCACTCGGATTTGCGGCTGCGACCAACCCCATTTGGGACCTCGAGCGTTCGGGTTGCATCATTGCGTTCAACACCAACATCACGGAAGAACAAAACGTCGTATCGGTGGCAATTAAGCGGACTGCCCGCAAGAACACGAAGCTGATTGTGATCGACCCGCGAGAGGTCGAGTTGACCAGGTATGCCCATTTGTGGCTGCGCCCGGTACCTGGGACGGAGTTGACCCTCCTAGCCGGAATCCTGAGGAGCATAGTCGATCAGGGTCTGGAACGGGAGGAATGGCTGGAGGAAAACTGCGAAAGCGGGGCCACGCTACGCTACTCTCTACGGGGCAGGGAGATGGATGACATCACCCTCGAAACCCAAGTACCTAGGAGCCAGATAGAGGACGCGGCAAGGCTGTTCGCCGGAGCCGGAGCCGGTGCGGTTGTCTATGGCCTGGACAATGTTTCTCCGGAACAGGGCAGAGATTGCGTTCTTTCGCTGGTCAACCTTGTCTTGCTAACCGGAAATATAGGACGGCCAGGAACGGGGTTATATCCCATGCGGCGCGGAGCCAACGAACAGGGCGCGTGGGACATGGGCTGCCTTCCCGACCGGCTGCCGGGGTATGGGCGGGTATCAGAACCCTCAGACCGGGAGGCCATCGAGGCAGCGTGGGGAGTTCCGGTGCCGGAGGCCGGGGGCCTCAATCTTAAACAGATTGTGGAGGGTTCGGACAGCGGCACACTCAAGGCGGCATTGGTTATTGGAGACAGCCCTAATTTTACCAATGGCAAGATCGGTGACGCCCTGAACGCTCTAAAGTCCCTGGACTTGCTGGTGGTACATGACACATTCCTGACGCCGCTGGCGGAAAGGGCGGACGTAGTATTGCCAAGGCCAACATTCGCTGAAAAGGATGGCACATATACAAACCTGGAGCGACGGGTCCAACGCCTGAAGCCGTCAGCGATCACCAGCGGCGAGGCCAAGCCGGAAGGCTGGTTGCTTTCGGAACTGGCGGAACGGATCAGACCGGGCACGTTCGCCGCAAAGACACCCTCGGGGGTTATGGATGAAATAGCCCAGGTTGCGTCCATCTACGGCGGTATTTCCCATAATCGCCTGGAGAGCGAAGGCTCTCTGGTGCTGCGAACCCGATTGGAGAGTCCACAGCCGACGCAGGTCCTGTACGCCGGCAAGGAGCATCGTGGCCTGCAGTGGCCGTGTTTCGATGCCAAGCACCCAGGGACTCCCTCCCTCTACGGTGGCGGATTTGCTGGACGCAAAGCAGTGATGCTGACCCCGAATTACGCCACGGTCGCTCCGGATACACAGCCGGATTACCCCTTGTGGTTCGCCCCAGGACGGGTGCTGTTACAGCAGCACAGGGAAATGGAGGTGATCAAGGGGAAGAGAAATCGGATTCATCGTGAAGAGTGGGTGGAGATCAACCCAGCCGACGCGTCCGAAATGGGTCTGTCGGAAGGTGAGAAAGTTGGGATACAGACAAGGGACAGCCTGCTGCCCGGCGTAGCCCGTTTCAATTCTAACGTTCCGAGGGGAACGGTGTCTTCGACGGGGCTTTTCGGCCAGTTAGCCATCGAGATGGAGGCCAGCGAAGAATTCGACCCTGCGCCGATGCTTCCGGGGCTGGAGGTGCAGCGGGCACGCTTGGTGAGAACGCAACCTGAGTAGTTTACTGGAGTCATCGAGGCACAGCATTCAATTCGACAGGAAGAGCTGGATTGTGGCCGGCGCTGGTTACGCCGATGCCAAATGATTGCAGTGAGGAGGCAGGAGAGTTAATGGTTGATATTACGGCCACCGACAAGATAGGAGATCTGGATCTGACTCCGAATCCTGCCTTTCCCAAAGCCTATCTAGTGGATCGGAGAGATGTTACCGATGACCTGATGGTCATCAAACTGGAACCAGAAGAGGGTGGGACTTTCAACTTCAAACCCGGCCAGTATTGTACGCTGGGCCTAGGTTCCATTGAACGGGCTTATTCAATCGCATCGGCTCCCCACGAAAGGCAATTAGAGATTTTTGTCGAACTGGTGCCCGACGGGGAGCTTACGCCGCTGATGTGGCGGCTGCAGCAGGGAGATGCTATGTCGGTCCGGCCAAGGGCGAAAGGCATCTTCACCATGGACCAAAAAGCGCATCACCATTTTATGCTGTCAACGGTTACGGGTGTTTCTCCTTCAATCAGCATGGTCCGGGACTACCTATTCAACCAGCGGGAAGGCCATGTCTTTTATGTCTTGCTTGGGGCCAGTTACTGCGACGAACTGACTTACGATGATGAATTGGCGGACTTGGCGAAGAACCATCCCGATGTGGTCAAATTTGTCCCCACGGTCAGCCGCCCCAGCGATCCGCGAAATGAAGAGTGGAACGGCGCTCGCGGCCGGGTGAATGCGATCGCAGAGGAGTACCTGGAGCGGTTCCAGCTTCCAAAGGACGATACCCTGGTGTACGCGTGTGGGCACCCCGGAATGATTGAAGAGATGAAGGCCAAGCTGCCACCTGACGGATGGAGGTTTAAAGAGGAGCGTTTCTGGAAGGAGTAAGACACGGCAATGGCGCCAGTCCTCATCAGCCCCCTCCCATCAAGGGAGGGGGCTTTTATATGGGTCGGGCCGGTTTGGCTCTGAGAAGCCATGTTATAGAATAGCGGTAACTGATTCAGTGGGCAGGCGGGCTAGTGACACCGATTCGCCGTCAATACCTCAAAATCAAAGAGGCATACAAGGACTCAATTGTCCTCTTCCGCATGGGGGACTTTTACGAGACTTTTGATGATGATGCGCAGTTGGTATCCCGGGAATTAGACATCACCCTGACCGGGCGAAGTTTGGGGAAGAACCTGAGAGTGCCAATGGCCGGGGTGCCGGCGCACTCCATAGAGGCTTACCTGGTGCGGCTGGTGAAGAAGGGGCATCAGGTGGCTATCTGCGAGCAGTTGAGCGACCCGGCGACGTCCAAAGGGCTGGTGGAGCGGGACGTAGTTCGAGTTGTCACGCCCGGCACCGTTTTCGAGGACTCGTTGCTGGACCACGAGGCGAACAATTACCTGGCGGCCGTGGCAATCGAGGGAGGTAAGGCGGGGTTGGCCTACGCCGACATAACGACCGGAGAATTCGCTGCCACCGAGCTGACAGTATCGCAATTGGCACTGGAGTTGGGCCGAATCTCGCCGGCAGAGGTCCTGGTGAGGAGGAGCGATGCTGAGACCCTGGAAATACCAGATGTTGACTGGCGAGTGTCCCCAATGGACGATTTCGTTTTCGAGTCAAACCGAGCGGAGGCGGCTCTTCTCTCGTTTTTCCGCATACACACCCTGGAATCATTCGGGTGTGAGGGACTGCCGCTGGCAGTGTCGGCGGCGGGAGCGATCATCGACTATATCGACCGGACCCGGAAATCCGAGTCGGTCCCGCTAAACAATTTATCAGTTTACTCTGCGCAATACTTCATGTCTCTTGATGCGCGTACTCGACGGAATCTGGAACTGTTCGAGGGCGGGCGAGGACAAGAAAAGGAATTATCGGTGCTGGCGGCCATAGACCGAACACGCACAGTGCTCGGCGCAAGGTTGCTTCGCCGCTGGCTGGGGCAGCCGTTGCTGGACATCGCAGCCCTGGATCGCCGCCTAGATGCGGTCGATTGCTTCTGCAAGGACGGGCTCACCCGAGACCAGATTGCGAGGGTACTGTCTGACGTAGCCGACGTTGAGCGGATCGTGGGTCGCGTGGTGGCGGGCTCCGTAACTCCCAGGGAATTGCTTGCTCTCCGGTCGGCCCTTGATGCCGTGCCGGAACTGAAGGAAAGGGTCGCAGACTTGGCTGGCCTTGAGTGGCTCGCTGGGGATCTGGTCCCCGCTCCCCAGGTGTCGGACCTCATCAGGGCTGCGATCGACGAGGAGCCTGCCAGAGCCGTGGGGGAGGGAGAGGTTATCCGCCGTGGATTCTCCGAGGAAATAGACGAAATGAGGGACACAACTGCCAATGCCCGCCAATACATAGCGGGGCTTGAGCAGAGGGAACGGGACAGAACGGGAATTCGTTCGCTCAAAGTTGGATATAACCAGGTCTTTGGGTATTACATCGAGGTCTCCAAATCGCAGACGGGAGAATTGCCTGACGATTACATTCGTCGGCAGACTCTCACCAACGCGGAGCGTTACATTGTTCCCGAATTGAAGGAATATGAGTCCCAGGTGCTTAATGCACGCGAGCGACTTGCTGAGACCGAGGAGTTGGTTTACCGACGGGTGTGTGGACAGGTGGCGGAGTCTGCAAGGGTAATTGCAAGGACCGCATCGGCAATTGCTCACGTGGACGTATTTGCAGGACTGGCGCAGGCCGCGGTAGACAACGACTATGTCCGGCCTGTGCTTGATGAGGGGGACGTAATACTCATCAGAGATGGACGCCATCCGGTGGTGGAACGGGTCTTATCCCCTGGGCAGTTTGTGCCCAACGACGTGGAGGTTTCAGGGGACT
The DNA here is from genome assembly GCA_965208825.1 of Dehalococcoidia bacterium. Classification (GTDB taxonomy): domain Bacteria; phylum Chloroflexota; class Dehalococcoidia; order Lucifugimonadales; family UBA3495; genus VXOI01. Next base: position 294,537 of record CBDBPP010000005.1, on the reverse strand, counting down.
CGAGGGTGCTGGTAATCACCGGCCCGAACATGGCTGGCAAGTCAACCTTCATCCGCCAGGTTGCATTGATCACCCTACTGGCACAGGTGGGTAGCTTTGTCCCAGCGAAGAGTGCTCGAATTGGACTGGTGGACCGCATTTTCACGCGAGTTGGGCTTCAGGATGACCTGGCCACCGGTCAGTCGACCTTCATGGTGGAGATGGTAGAGACTGCGGCGATTCTAAATCAGGCGACGACTCGTTCGCTGGTCGTATTGGACGAGATAGGACGAGGCACCAGCACCTACGACGGCCTTTCCATCGCACGATCAGTCCTGGAGCACCTGCACAATTCGCCCCGCCTGGGCTGCAGGACCCTGTTCGCGACCCATTATCACGAACTTACCCAGCTGGCCTCCTCGCTGCCGGGAGTCCGTAATCTGTGCGTTGCAGTGGCCGAGGAGGGGACCGATGTCGTGTTTCTGCATCGAATTGTTTCTGGGGGGGCCGACAAGAGCTATGGCGTCCACGTGGCTAGACTGGCTGGGTTACCACAGGGGGTGGTCAACCGCGCGTGGGAGGTGCTGGCTGATCTTGAACTCAGCGGTGAGGGAAACCGGCGGAGGGTTTCACGTGCTGCACCATCTCAGCAGCTGGCTCTTTTTCCCCAAAATGCTGGCCTAGCGGATACGATTCGATCGCTGGATGTTTCGAATATGACGCCTCTGGAGGCATTGAATAAACTATACGAGTTGCAGGAGCAGGCCAATTCACTTGCCTGAGTAGATATAATGATCACTCAAGGCACGAATCCTTCGCAGAACTGGGCCGTCACAAGCTGTAAAGTGGGAACGGACCGCTGGATTGCAGCGGACTATTAGATGCCATGATGAGGTAATTATGAGTCAGCCCGTGTATCTTTATTGGTGGCCGCGTTGATCCACTTGCCGAAAAGCAAGGGAGTTTCTCTTGCAGAGTGATAGAACCATAGAGGAGCGCGACTATTTCAAGCAACCTTTCAGCGAGGATGAGATCAGGGAGTTGGCCGGCGCCGCGGGAATCGACCAGATTTTTGCGCGCCGAAGTCCCAGCCTGAAGCAAATGGGACTGGCCGGAACGGAGCTTACCGAGGACGAGATGATTCGTCTGATGTTGCAGGAGCCCAAGCTGGTGCGTCGGCCCATGATGCGGGTTGGAACCCAGCTGTTTGTAGGAGGTGGGGCGGCGGTGCTGGACTCCGTGGTTTCAGCGTCGTCGTAATTGCCGCTATTGGGCACCGGCCCCTCGCCGTAGGTATCAGTACTATAGGCTAACCATTGAGAGATGGCTGGTTGCCCTTGCAAACCGGGACGTCAGAGTAGGATTAAGGTACCAGAGCAGAGTGGGAACGGAGATCCGGTGCGATGCTTGGCTTCCCTCGGAGTTTCACTCAACTTCGCGGAGGCCGCAATAGGCCGTTTCCGAAGATGCTTTGGTGCACCCCTTGCCAATCGGCCCTTAATGACCTGGGTGCAGTCGTCCCCCGAATTGATACGAACGGACTATTGGAGTGCTGAACTAGACGTAGCGAGAGGCGATTGCCATTCGAGTAGCTATACATAATGCTGAACGAACACCGATAATGTAATATACTGGTTGAGTTCTCCTTGGAGGATCACCTATATCGTTGGTGCCGACCGGGGAAAGCTGTAGCAGAAAGGCCTCATAACACAGATGAAAATATTCTTCGACGTAGACTACACAATCCTTGGTCTGGACAACAGCCTCCGCCCTCAGACCAAGGAGATCTTCCAGGCACTCATTGATGAAAATCACCAAATTTCCATTTGGTCAGGAATGGGGCAACGTTGGGAGGTCATTGAGAAACACCAGCTTGAGCCTTACGTAAGCGGTGTATATGAAAAGCCCACTCATCACTTTCATGAGCGGCTTGAGGAGTTAGGGGTACCCTTTGAACCTGACTTCGTGATTGACGATTACCCGGAAGTGGTGGCAGCCTTTGGGGGAGTATGGGTCCCGCCCTACTTTTTCAAACGGTCGCCTGACCGGGAGATGGAGCGTATCTACCGGATCGTACAGGACTTCGTGACCACTGGGACCTCGGAGGATAAGCAATACCGCGCAAAAGGTACCGTAGTACCTCTTTTCTAAAGTTCGCTCATGCCAATTAGGCTTCTCCCCCCTGATCTGGCAGCCAGGATTGCCGCCGGCGAGGTGGTGGAACGCCCCGTGTCAGTGGTCAAGGAGCTGCTGGAGAACTCCATAGACTCTGGCGCCTCGCAGATTTCAGTTGAGATCAAATCTGGAGGGGTGCAGCTGATAAGAGTGGTCGATAATGGAGAAGGCATCGCCGCGGGAGAAGTCCGCCTCGCCTTCCTCCGGCACGCCACCAGTAAGCTCGAATCGCAGGAACAACTGGATTCGGTACCAACTATGGGCTTTCGTGGCGAGGCGCTTCCCAGCATCGCGGCGGTATCGCGAGTGGAAATACGGACCAGGCAGAAGGGGGACGACATCGGTCAGAGGTTGAGGCTGCAATGGGGGGAACCCTCAGATTCAGGAATCGATGGGTGCCCCACCGGGACTGCTATCGAGGTTTCGGATTTGTTCGGAAACCAGCCGGCACGGCGCAAATTCCTGCGGTCGGCACAGTCCGAGACATCGCGGATCCAGGAAATGGTCAGCCGGTATGCACTGGCCTACCCCGAAATTCGCTTTCGCCTGCTGAACGACGGCCGGGAATCCCTTGGCACGCCAGGCAATGGGGACCCCAGGGAGGCGCTGCTGGCGGTGTATGGCTCTCAGGTCGCGGCAAGCATGCTGGAGGTCTACGCCGAGGATCCAGGGACCGGTTTGTCAGTGGAAGGGTTTGCAGGAACTCCCAGCGTGAGCCGTGCGAACCGCACATACATCACTCTTTTTGTGAACCGACGACTGATACAGAGTCGCATGCTGGCATACGCCGTGGAGGAGGCCTATGCTGGCTTGCTGCAAGTGAAACGTTACCCAGTAGCGGCAATAAATGTTGTTTTGCCGTTTGGCGAGGTGGACGTCAACTCACACCCGGCTAAGCGGGAGGTAAGATTTCACAACGAGAGCCGGGTGTTCTCACTGACCCAGCGAGCAGTAAGGGCCGCCCTGATCGCGGAATCGCCCGTGCCCACTGCAGCGCCAGCCACAAGCGCAGATGCCACGGCCGGCCCTGAGTTTCTGTCTCGGGGATCAAGTACGGCGCGAGGCCGGTTCAACGGAAGGAACGGGTTGGCGACGGATGTTCCAGCGAATGCTCCCGCCGCAGGAGGTGAATCGCTGCCTCTGTTGGGCCGCCCGACGGTGCCCCTCCGCGTGGTAGGCCAACTGAAGCTCACATACATTGTGGCCGAGGGCCCTGAGGGGATGTATTTGGTAGATCAGCATGCGGCTCATGAACGGGTACTGTACGACAGGATTTGCTCTGACGGGGAAAAGAGGGACGGCACGTCGCAACCGCTCTTAAGCACAGTGAACGTTGAGCTGACGCCTTCCCATGCCACGACGCTGCAGGACAACCTGGAGGCCATCACGGCCTATGGATTCCGGCTGGAGAACTTTGGTGAGCGCAGTTACCTTTTGCGGGCTGTGCCCTCGGTTTTGGCCACTGAAGAACCAGGCAAGGCGCTGACAGATATCCTAGACCTGGCCACCCTGGAGGGTCTGGTAAGGCAAAAAGAGGATTTAATGGCGGCATCGATTGCCTGCCACGCCGCCGTGCGTGCGGGGCAGGCAATGACCGAGCCGGAAATGCGAACTTTGCTAGAACAGCTGGATTTAACTCCCAACCCGCACACGTGCCCCCATGGGCGACCCACCATGGTCCACTTCAGTTCATATCACGTGGAGCGCGAGTTTGGGCGTCGCTGACCTCTTAGGGCTGCGGGGGGACAGTAGAGACCGCTGGGCTCCGGGTCAAGAGACCAGCTGCCAGTAGCGTCTTCCTTATGCGCGGGAGGCGCTCCCGATGCCAACGTGGCGGCAATTGGCCGCAAAGGCGCCCCCCAACTTTGCTCGCTCAATCATGATGTGTGGGCTGATGGCTAGGGCGATGAAATAGGCCTCGGCTTGGTCACCCATCTTCCAGTGCGGGTTGGGCGAGTTTCGGTGGCGCAGCACCTCCTCCATACCGTCCTCGGCGAGGCGCCGCGTGATGCGGAACGCCGAGCGTATCGACACGTCCAGAGCCTCGGCTACTCGAGGTGCGGTCCACCTTTCGCCGGTCCTGAGCAGGATGCGGGCCCGGGTGGTAACTCTGGCTGAACCTTTTGTCGCCCGGACCATCTGCTCCCGTCGCGTTCGTTCCTCGGACCGTTAGCGCCACCGCGGATTTCTCTCTCGCCACACCACGTCACAACAACGTTGTCCATGAGGTGAGAAAATTGGAGAAATCCAGAACCAGCGCCGATCTTGGGCAACAGGTTTCACCCGGGACTGGCAGTGCGAAGCGATTATCAGCCGCCCTTTAGCGGTGCTCAAACGTGTTTGGGTCACCGCCTCTTAACCTGATCGCCGTTTTGACAACACCATATGGCGTATATACAATTTGTCCTGTTGCGGCAAGTCTTTAGACTACATCCCAAAACCGCAAGACCAGCAGGAGGCAGTGCATGGCCGAGGCTGAGTTCACCAGCTATTACGATTTCCGTTGACCCTTTGTTTACAATGCCAACATGTGGTTGGCAAAGGTTAGGGACCTGACCGGACAGCCTATTGAGGTTGACTGGCAACCTTTCTCCTTGTCCCAGGTCAACAATAAGGACGGAGACAACGTCTGGGACAGGCCCGAGGTAATAAGCGGCCAAGACCCTGTTCTGCTCGCCCATATGGCTGGGCTGGCTGTAAAGCGGCAGGGCAGAGAGGCTTTCGAGGCATACTTCATGGCCCTTCTCAAGGCCCGCCACGAGGACAAGGCGGACCTGAATGATCAAGGTGTCATCGATGCCGCTGGAGAAGCCGCGGGCATCGACATGGGCCGGTTCCGGGAAGACATCGTCGACCCCGACCTCCTTCGCGAGCTTGCCGAGAGTCACACTAAAGCGGTGGATGAATATGGCGCATTTGGCGTTCCCACCTTTGTTTTCGACAATGGCAATTTCGCCTTCCTGAAAATGTTCATCCCCCCCGATGAGCAGTCGGTCGAAATCTACGATAACCTGATGAAGTCGATGAGCGAATATGTCCACGTCGGCGAATTCAAGCGCCCGCAGCCCCCGTGGCCGCACGGCGTAGTCTAGGCTAACAGGGCCCGACCGTGGGCGCTGTCAGGCAGGACTTGGCCACTGTGTTGGGGTTCCACGTTAGGAACCCCAGCCTTTTTGAGCGTGCATTGGTCCATCGCTCATATTGCAACGAGCATAGCTTGGATGCGACGGAGTCCTATGAGCGCCTGGAGTTTCTGGGAGATGCCGTATTGGAACTGACGATCTCAGACCGGCTCTTTAGGCAGTTTCCGGGTGCTGGAGAGGGCCAGTTGACCAAGTCCCGTGCCTCCCTGGTTCAGGGGGAGGTGCTGGCCCGGGTTGCAAGGCGGCTGGGGCTGGGCGACATGCTCCTGGTGGGTAAAGGCGTGGAATCGTCTGGAGGTCGGGACCAGGACTCGGTCTTGGCAGCCGCCCTGGAGGCTGTGATTGCCGCCGTATATTTGGACAGGGGTCTGGATGGGGCCCGCCAGTTCGTAGACAGGTACCTTGGGCCCGAGTTGGCAGAGATGGCACGCTTGGGGGAACCTCCGGAAAACCCCAAGTCTCGCCTACAGGAATTATTGCAGGGGAACGGGTTACCCGCCCCAACATACAGGCTGTCCAACAGGGAGGGGCCCGACCACAACCCCACCTTTACTGTCGATGCCCTAGTGGAAGACCGGGTGATAGGTACCGGACGGGGAGGAAAGAAGACCGACGCCGAACGCTCTGCCGCCGCATCGGCTCTGGCAATGCTTCTCTCCGGACAAGCGCCCGCGAAATGAGAAGATTTCGATTTATATGAACTGCCTTTGCAATTCTTTGGGGATACGAATCCTCCACTCGGGGCGGACAGGATAGCGCGTTACAATACCTGCATTTGATCGAGTTCGATCAGAAATCTCTCCATTAGACCTGAAATGCTGCGACTTTTCCAACGCAACCGTCAAGAAGAAAGAAAGGCTACTGAGCAGGCGGTCAGGGCCAGTCGCGACCGCTGGTTCAAGCGGATTGTCGGATTGTTGCGTTCCCCGAGCCTGGATGACTCGGTCTGGGAAGAGATCGAGGAAATCCTGATTTCCTCCGATGTGGGCGTCGATACCACTCTGAAGATCATCGACCACCTGAAGCAGCAGGTGAGGTCAGGAGAGCTCGATTCGCCGGAGGCAGTGACCGGTGCATTGAAGCAGGCTCTCGTTGATGACCTGTCCCTTGATCCGGAGCGGCAGCCCTTAGAGGGCGAGGGATCTCCTGTTCCCTACGTGATACTCATGGTCGGGGTGAACGGGGTGGGCAAGACCACCAGTATCGCCAAACTGGCCCACCACTTCACCCGCTCGGGCAAGAAGGTGGTATTAGGTGCGGGCGACACCTTTAGGGCCGGTGCAGCCGAGCAGTTGGCGATACTCGGAGAAAATGTAGGGGTCGACGTAATTCGCCATGCCCCCGGTGCCGATCCCGGCGCTGTGGCTTACGACGCTTTTCAGGCCAGCAGGGCCCGCAAGGCGGACGTACTGATCATCGACACAGCGGGGCGTCTGCACACCAAGTCCAACCTGATGGAAGAGCTTCGTAAGATTCACCGGGTCGTTCAGCGCCAGGACCCCAGTGCGCCGCATGAAGTCATCTTGACCCTGGACGCCACCACCGGACACAACGGTTTGGCTCAGGCGAAGTCCTTCCGGGAAGCTGTCGAATGCACCGGCATATTCCTCGCCAAGCTGGATGGAACCGCCCGAGGCGGTATCGTTCTTGCCATCCGGCACGAACTCCAGACTCCCATACTGTTTATCGGTACTGGCGAGGGACTGACAGATATGGCACCGTTCGTGGCAGATGACTTCGTCGACGCTCTTCTCGAACCCGTGCCTTAAGCGGCCCCCCCGACCGTAACTTGCAATCCCGTCATGTGACCAATGGTTGACGCCGTCGTATGGCTCCTCGTCCTTGAGGTCCTGGGCGCAGCGGCGCTCCCATGGGCCTTCGTTCTCTTCCGATTCCTTCCAGACAGGGGAATCACCCTGGTCAAGCCCATGGCGCTCCTGGTGCTCTCTTACGCTATTTGGGTGCTGGGGCTGACACACATACTCCCCAACACCCAGCCCACCATCTGGGCCGTAGCCCTATGCGTCGCGATCGCTTCCTTCTGGCTGATGGGCAGGAAATGGGAGGACATTCGCAGTTTCCTCCGAGCCAACTGGCGAGTCTTGACGGCAGGGGAATTGCTGTTTCTAGGTATGTTCGCCGCCTGGGCGCTGGTCGCCTCCGGCTCTCCGGGCATCACCCACACCGAAAAGCCAATGGACTTCATGTTGATGAACGCGGCGCACGGGGCGCGTTTTTTTCCAGCTGAGGACGCTTGGCTCTCGGGACATTCCATAAGCTACTACTATTTCGGCCATATCATGATGGCGACCATGTCAAAAATGAGCGGTGTGGCCACCTCTGTGGGCTACAACCTGGCCATAGCGACTCTGCCTGCCCTCGCAGGAACCCTCCTGTTCGGCCTGACGTTTAACCTGGTACGCGTCTCTCGCGGATCATTTAAATGGGCCCTCGGAGTTGGGGCCGCAGCGCCATTCCTGGTCCTGCTGTTGGGAAACCTCGTCGGTGCCCTTGAATTCATTCGAATTCGTGGATTGGGGGGCGAAGGATTGTGGGAATGGACCGCCGTTAGCGGGCTGGACTCCACTGGAACGGTGGGTGGAGTCTTCCCCTCCGAGTTCTGGTGGTGGTTCCGTGCGACCCGTGTGATCGGGTCCTCATCGGAAGGAAACATACTCGACTACACGATAACCGAGTTTCCGGCCTTCAGTTTTTTGTTGGGGGACCTGCACGCCCACGTGCTTGCCATACCCTTCTTCCTTCTAGCCATATCATGCACCTTGAGCATTTATTGTTCCCCTGATCGGCTAGGTTTCGGCTGGCTTGGGAAACATGCACCTCTGGCGCTATTTGCGGCTCTCGCAGGCGGGGCCCTGGCCTTCACTAACTTCTGGGACTTTCCGACGTTTTTGGTTCTACTGGCAGCGGTACTTATACTCAAGGCCTACCGGGACGATGGTCAGTCCTTTCTACAGGCCTCCGGCGCCGCAGCTTCGGTCTTTTTACCTCTGTTCTTGCTCTCTGTAATTATGTTCGCTCCAGTTTATTTTAGCTTCAGCGGACAGACCTCGGGCGTGCTACCTTTACAGGACATTTCTACCCGTCCATTCCACCTGTTCCTCGTCATGGGATTGTTCATTCTCATGTCCCTGGCTTTGCTGGGCAAACTTCTGTACCGATTCAGCCGTTCTCATTCCCCAAACCTTTCCCTTGCAGTGATCTCCATCGTGGTGGCCTCTGTACCTTTGGGTCTATGGATGGCCTCCGCGTTCCTGCTTGCTCTGATCACCGGTGGCGCGGGCGAGGCCTTGAACGATCTCGGTCGCCGCCTTACTTTGGCCGGACCGGGAGCCGCAATCGTTGGCGTTGGCGTCTACGTAGCCGGTTGCTTGGCTGCGCGGGACGAGAATAGAGGGTATCCTTTCATACTCATGTTGACGGTGCTGGGCATCTTTATAGTCATGGTCGCTGAGTTGTTTCACATCGTTGACTCCTTCGGGGGGGCCTGGCGCCGCATGAACACTGTGTTCAAGGTGTACTACCAGGCATGGCTGTTACTTGGCATCTCATCGGCTTTTGCGGTCTATGCTCTGTGGCCCGCTAGGAATGAGAGCACGAAGCCACAAAGGTGGCGCAGGCTCGGTAGGTGGCCCGCTGCATGGGGGGTGGTTGCCGTGTTGGGTGTGTTGATGGGCGGATCGTTTTACTACACGGTGGGAGCGACCTTGGACAGGGCTGGTGTCCATGGCCAGCCCTTGGAAGGCCGCACCCTTGACGGCCTTGCCTATCTCAAGGTCTCTGACCCTGGCGAATACGCAGCCATAAAGTGGCTCCGTGATGAGGCTCCTCGGGGACGCATCGTGGAGGCAGTGGGGGATGACTACACCAGCTATGGGAACATCTCGGCGAGTACCGGCCTCCCAACAGTGCTGGGTTGGGTCGGCCACGAACTTCAGTGGCGGGGTTCAGCAAAACCTTTAGAAGGACGACGAGAAGATGTGGCTGGCATTTACTCCGGAACAGACCCAGCGTCGGCGAGGCAATTGCTCCTCGAATACGGTGTTAGGTACGTTTATTTGGGCAACAGGGAAAGAGAAGTGTACGAAGTTTCCTCCCTTGCTCAATATGGGGCATTCTTGAGAACCGCTTTCGAGGGCGAAGGCGTAATAGTGTACGAATTCGTGGACCATCGGGGATCATGATCAGCAGCGACCTCGAAGAAACTCACCCACCTGAGGAAACGGCGCAACTCTCACTTCCGGATGTTCACGACGAGCGGCACCAGAAACTCGCCGTGAACGAGCGACAATGGGGTTGGTACGAGGCTGCCTTTTTTGTAGTAGTGGTGGCTGCTCTCGGCCTACGCCTGTTCGAACTCAGCGGCCGGCCCATGCACTACGATGAGGCCATTCACCTGCACTACGGCTGGCGACTGGCCAACAGCGCGGGCGCCCTGTTCGGATGGCCCTGGATTTTCGGCACCGACTACGTACATTCCGCCTGGATGCACGGTCCATTTCAGATCGAAATGGCGGCGGCGATTTTCACCATTTTCGGCGACACTGATTTCACCTCGCGCTTGGGGTATGCCCTCTTTGGGACAGCCCTGGTGGGGCTCCCATACTTGCTTAGAGACCAGATTGGCCGCCGCGGGGCTCTAATCGCGGCAGTTCTATTGGCCCTCTCGCCGGCCTTGCTCTACTTCAGCCGGTTCGGACGCAACGACATCATCATGATGTTCTGGGCTGTATCGCTTTTCATTTTGATGTGGCGCTACTTGCACGGGGGGCGTCGCGCATATCTTTACCTGTCCTCTGCAATACTGGCCCTGATGTTTACAACCAAGGAAACAGCCTATCTCTTGGTGGCAATCTTTGGCATCATTCTCTTCGCAGCAGTGCTGCCGGAGTTGTTTTCATGGTTTCGGGAGAGGGCCAGCCTGAAGCGGGAGGGCACCCAAACGGCCCTGCTGCTGCTTTTGATCACCCTCACCCTTCCTCAGTGGTCGGCGGCGATCGGTATATTCCAGGGTGTAATGGGTCTGACGCTCGCCAACCCTGACCCGCTGACCGGCAATCATGTGGCCAACGCAAACGGCTCCGATGGCCTCACCGGAGCGCCGGCATGGCAAGGCGGCACTCTCTTGCTTCCGGTCACCGAGTTGCCCTGGATAGTTCACGCCACTCTGATCGTCGTGGGTCTTTTGTTGCTGCTTGTTTTTCTCAGCAGAGGCCCGCTTACCGCCCAACGAGTTTCCGGATTCATCGGGGTACCGATGTTGGCGTGCTTCGCCACAGCCTGGATTCTATTCCGGCCTTACTCTGGCGTAGATCCAACCAGTGCTGTCCTGGCCGCGGCAGACTGGACCATCTTCTTGGCGGCCTTAGTTGTTATTACAGGGTTCCTTTTCTGGAGCGGGTTCACCGCTCGTCGTGGCGCCCTGATGGTAGTGGTGCCGGTGTTGCTAGTCGCCCTGTACTCGCTGCTCTTTACTCCGGTACTCGATGTGCCCGCGCTAGTTACCTCGGTGCTCCCCGGCAATGCCAGCATTGGGGCCGTTGGACAGGGTGTTCCTGTCAACTACATAGTCGCCTTCATCATGCTCGTCGGCACCATGGTGATCTCCTTGGCAGTTGGTGTCTGGTGGCTGGGAAGGGCTTGGCTCATCTGTGCCGCAATCTTTTACCTGATCTGGGCTGCTCTCTATACAACCTTGTTCACCAACCTCGCTGGCATATTCACCGGCTCCTGGCAGGGAATGGGCTATTGGGTCGCCCAACAGGACGTGGCCAGGGGCAATCAGCCTTGGTACTACTATTTTGTCGGACTCTCGGTATACGAGTTGTTGCCACTGGTATTCGGGATAGTCGGGATAGTCTACTTCCTTCGCAAAGGCGACGTACTGGGACTTGCTTTGTCTTCGTGGGCTGTGCTTTCCCTTGTGGCTTATACCATCGCCACAGAGAAAATGCCCTGGTTGCTGGTAAATATCACCACTCCGTTTATCCTGGTCGCCTCCAGGTATCTGGGAGAGGTTGCAGACAGAATTGATTGGAAGTCATTCCGGTGGAACACGGGGCGGTTCACCGTGGACCTGGGATTAGTTATCGTTTTCCTACTTACTCCCGTAGTGACCTTGGTGGGGGTTTATCTCTTCCTGCAGGCAGTTGATCCTCAACGTCCCTTCCAGCTGGAGCACTGGCTACTACTGGCCACGGCGGTGGCCACTGCTTTCGTCGCGGCTCTCGTTTCGCGTCTGATTGGTCCCGGTAAGGCAGCACCTCCGGCCATCCTTGGGTTGGCGGCCCTGCTATTGATTTTCGGTTCCTGGGGCGCATTCCGCGCCGCTTATACCTATGATGACTCGAACGTGGAGGTCTTGGTGTACGCCCAGGGTTCAGCCGACGTTAAGGATACCTTCTTGACCTTGGAGACAGATGTTTACCCGTTGAACGCTGGATTCGAGCCCATCAAAGTCGACTATGATGTATGGTATCCGCTCCAATGGTACGTCCGTGATCATGCCACAGATGGACGACTTGACTTCCACTGCTTCGAGACCCAAATGATGGAAGACTCCAGTTGCATAGTCCTCGAAGGCAGTCTGCGGGAGGATGGGGCCTACGCCTTCGGCAACGTCGCCGGTCTGGTAGTCAAAGAGCCCCACGTCGGAGCCGACTCCGAAGTGCAGGAAGGCTTTGAGAGGACTGGACCGTTCAAGGAATTGCTCTGGTTCCCGGAGACCTATCGGAGACCCGGGGAGGACAGGATCACGGAGCCCATGCATACCCAGCTGGTCAAGGACTTCGGATTCTTCAGGGATTCAGTTTCCAGCCGGGAGTCGTGGGCGGAAGTCCTAGACTATGCCATTTTCCGCGAACTTGACTCATCGTGGTTTCACTCCGAGTATTACACCTACCTTCCTTGAGCCCGCTTTGACAAATGTCTATACTGATTTGCCGACGATTTTGAGAGCCCCCATGACGAAACCCGACACACCCCGGGGAAAGGACTCCACTTGCTAGCAGGTAGATGGCACCTGTGGTTTGGAATCGCGGTCAGCGTTGTCCTGCTACTGTTCCTTGCCTACCAGGTCTACCGGATCGACGATCCATCCGGCCTGATCGATGAGCTGGCATCGGCCAACTACCTCTACCTGGTGCCGGCGGTGGCTGTCTATTTTGTGGGCGTATACTTTCGTGCCCTGCGCTGGCAGTTTCTGCTGAGTCCCATGCGGCGTTTTCCGGTTAAACGGCTATACCCGGTAGTGGTCATCGGCTATGCTGCCAACAACCTCCTGCCCATGAGACTCGGGGAATTGGTCCGCTCCTACTATCTGGCTAGGCAGGAAAACTTCAGCACCAGCTCCGCCCTCGGCAGCGTGGCCGTAGAGCGAGTCTTCGATGGCCTCACACTGATTGCCTTGGTCGCGGTTACTGTGCCCTGGCTGCTGCTCCTAGGACAGTTCGATTGGACGGCAGGCGTATCGCAGACCACTGCTACCGTTCTAGCCGTGGTGGTTGTGCTCCTGTTCGGGGGATTCCTGCTTCTTTTCACCCTTCTTGCTTCGTGGCGAGGGTTCTCTGATCTGGTGATGCGACTGCTGGGCCTTTTGCCCGGTCGCCTGGGAATTCTGGGCCTGCGATTCTTCGATTCCTTCGTTTCCGCTCTGGGCATTCTGAACTCACCCAGAAAACATCTGGCCCTTGTCGTGCTGTCGTCCCCCATCTGGTTCTGCGAATTCGTCGTCTATTTCCTGGTGTCGTACACATTCGACATCGGATCCCATTTCGATTCGTGGGGCACCTACGTACTGGCGATTGCACTCCTGACCGCCACCTCCAACCTTGCCACCGGTATCCCCAGTGCGGTCGGGGGCATCGGCCCCTTCGAGGTCGTGGCCCAGCAGACCCTTACCGCCCTGGGAGTTGCCGTGGGTGTCGCTGTCAACTACGCCCTGGTCGTCCACCTGGTTGCCCTGTGGCTGCCCGTTAACCTGGTTGGCCTGGCCCTGCTTTGGCGACAGAACCTGAACCTGCGCCAAATAACCAGCAACCCAGAGGGTGAATCGGGCTCGCCGCCCGGGACTCCCGTTCCCAATTCGTCTCCTGCAGGAGGCGGCTCGTGAGGGTGGGCATTATAGGCGGAGGGGTGGCGGGCCTGGCTGCTGCGTACGATCTCACCGCCCATGGACACTACGCCGAGGTGTTTGAGGTCTCTCCCTTCCTGGGTGGGCAGGCCTCCACCTTTCCGGTTGGCGGCGGGCGGTTGGAACGTGGATACCACCACCTCTTCGTCAGCGATACCGCCATCACCGAGCTGATCCACGAACTGGGACTAGGGGAAAAGTTGGCATGGCTGGAATCCAAGGTCGGCCTGTACCACGACGGCAGGATCTGGGATTTCTCCACCCCGATGGACCTCTTGCGATTCAAGCCGCTCACACTCTGGCAACGATTGCGTGTGGGTCTCTGGACCCTACGCTTGCAACGTACAGCCGACTATTCGAGGTTCGAGGAGATCACTGCCAAGGACTGGTTGTCGCAACACATGGGACGAGAGGCCTATCAGGTGCTGTTCGAACCTTTACTGCGCGGCAAGTTCGGAGACCATTACGACCAGGTCAGCATGACCTGGCTCTGGGGCAAGGTTCGTCTTCGCGTGGCCTCCCGGGGAAAGACTTTACAGAAAGAGCGTTTGGGCTATCCCATGGGTAGCTTCGGCGAGGTGATCGACACCCTTGCCCAGCGAATCTCCGATCAGGGCGGCGACATACACACCTCTGCCTTCGTCAGCCGCGTCTTAATCGAGGGCGAAACGGCCACTGGACTGGAAGTGCAGCTGGAAAGAGAGGCGCCGCCGGAACTTCGAAATTACGACGTTGTCATTGCCACCACGCCCTCCTACGTGTTTACCCGGCTCGTGCCTCTCATGCCCGACGACTATCAGCAGATGTTGACGGGAGTCAACTATCTGTCCGCCGTCCTGCTGATCCTTGAGCTCGACCGGCCTTTGACCGCTAAGTATTGGCTAAACATCGCCGACGACGACATGCCATTCGTAGGCGTGATTGAGCACACAAACATGATTGACAAGTCGCTTTACGGCGGCCGGCACATCGTCTATTTCAGCAACTACCCCGACCGCGATAGCGACTTATACAGAATGGAGGCTGACGAGCTTCTCGACCTATTTGTGCCTCACTTACGCAAGCTGAATCCAGAATTCGAGCGCTCCTGGGTGCTGGGCTACCACCACCACCGTGTCGACGGCGCCCAGCCCATCATCAGCAGAAATTACAGCCAGCGGATCCCTCCCCACCGTACTCCGGTGCATCGGCTGTATCTGGCCAACACCACGCAGATTTTTCCCGAGGATCGGGGCACCAACTATTCCATCAGAATGGGTCGCCAGGTCGCGCGCATGGTCATGGACGACTTTGTGCATGATGCCTGAAAGATATATTGCAATTATTCACCCTTGGGCTACAATCTTAATCGCAAGCAGGCCGCAATAGAGTGCCGGTGTAAGGAGAAAAAAGTGGGTCCTAAGATGAACCCATCGGACAGGAACAAGACCAATCAAGGTGAGTCTCGCCGAAGTTTCTTGACCAAGCTGGGGATAGGCGCTGCGGCTCTTGGCCTTGTGGCAAGCTCTCTGTCTGTAATGCGTGGGTCAGGATCAGGCAGCGCCCCCCAAGCCCGGAACATGGATTTCCCCGGAGAGGACTCCATTTTCCATCCGGCCACTGACCCGCGACAGGACCCCCGTCGAACCGATACCGGCTGAATCCCTCCCCTGTGCACAAACGTTCAGTGGCCCTGCTGTTCCGGCGGGCCATTGTCGTTTAAGAGTCGGAGTTTGGTGGTCCGTTTTGCCGGAAACCAGGCCAAACATAGGAAATGTGGAAATTCCGTAGTTGAACTACAACAAGGCAAGCCTACCTTGTCCGTCCTCTTGCTAGAGGTATCCGCCGCCGCCTGACAGCTCCATTAGGCACGCTACCAGGGAAGGTACACCGACCGGGAGCACATTATGGCCCGCCCTGCGCTCTATATGAGACGTTGAGAACGCCAAACAATCCTGACGGAGACTGGCCTCAGCGGCTCCGCGGGCAACCCTTTGGGTGCCAGCTATAAACGGTGGCGAGCAGGGCGTGAACCTGAGGGAACTCAGGGAAGCAGGCGATTGCCCAAAAGCAATCAATACCGTCCTCTTTAGCCATCGGCACCTCGGCCATGTGGGCTGAACAGTCACCCAACGAATCCGGCGCTGATCCTCCCGCAATCGTCCCCAAACGCTCGCCACGTCGCCCAACTGGCCGCCGGGAACGCCTTGCAGCGTCCCAAGGTCGCGGCTACCCGCGAGGAGGTCCATCCCTCGTCAGTCCTGAGTAAGATGCGGGACCGGGAGATGGCTTGGGCCGAATTCCTACCAGCCATGATCATTTTTCTGAGCCGTCATCTTTCTTGTCTCGTCAGCCGGACTCCGTACTTCTTCCGCACCATGGATGTCCTTCACACAACATAACGTCAGTCCATAACGTAGCATCCTGGGGCAAGCCATGTAACATAGGACAATGCGGCTCTGACTCAGTACTAGTCCGTGGACAGCGCGCATAGCTGGGTTAGCTGGCCGGAGACGATGCCGTATAAGTGGCGAGGGGTTAAGTAACTCTCTGCTAGCTAACCCCAATTGGGTATTCGAAGCCCTGTGATATACTTGATTCCCCTAGTATGCAGTCCCCACTCCTCCTCCGGAATCGACGATACGGAGGGTCCACTACGTCCTCCTCAGCTAGTCGCACTCTCACTCTCGACGAGGTTGCCGCCACTTTGGGTGACGGCCCCTTGTCAGCTTTCAAGGCCGTATACCAGCAGTCGCAGGAATCGGGACTAGCCGTCTATTTGGTGGGCGGGCCGGTCCGGGATGCGCTGTTGGGCTTCCCCTTGATGGACCTGGATTTCTCGGTCGAGGGAGATGCGGTGGGCCTGGCCAGGCATATCGCCAAGCGTACCGATGGGGAACTTACCGTTCACCCGCGCTTCGAGACTGCCTCTGTAACCTGGTCTCAAGTAAGGGTGGACCTTGTTACGGCACGGAGCGAGACCTACCCCGGTCCCGGCCAGTTACCGGTAATAACCCCTGGGACCATTGGTGATGATCTCGCCCGGCGAGATTTTACAATCAACGCGATGGCCTTGCCTCTCTCCCGGAAGGGTCCAGGGATTCTCGATCCCTTTGGTGGTCTCACTGATTTAGCTGAGGGGATAATCCGGGCCCTCCACATCGACAGTTTCAGGGACGACCCGACGCGCATGCTACGTGCGGTCCGCTACGAGCAGCGTTTTGGATTCGGAATCGATGCGAAATACCTGGCACGCATGGGGGCAGCAGTCTCCATGGGGCATATGGACGCGGTAAGCGGCGACCGATGGCGTCGCGAACTGGAGAAGATACTGGAAGAACCGGCACCAGGTGTCGCTCTTGCACGGGCGACGCAACTGGGCCTGCTGGGCGGCATTCACCCCGCGTGGCGGGACTACCCGGGGTTGCCACACCTGGCTGGGCTGGGAGGCGATGCATGGGACAGGAACGACTGGCTGGCGGCACTTTTCAATCATCTGGCGCCGGAGGAGGGGGACGCCGTCATTGATCGATTGCGGCTTTCCGGACGCGACACCGAGCTGGCCCGTGGTACCATGTTGCTCAGGAATGCCGAGGTCGATGTTCTTAATGCGGCCTCGCGCCCTTCGTCGCTATACCGCCTGCTTTCGGTGTTTGATGCAGCTGCGGTTTCCAGCCGGGCCAAGCTGACGAGAGACCCGACGGTGTCGAGGTTGCTGCAGGAATACTCGGAAGATCTGCGGCATGTAAGGCCCGAGATCACGGGAGAAAAGTTGCTCGATATGGGTGTCCCCAAAGGGCCAAGTGTAGGAAGGATCCTGGAACGGTTACGAGAGGCACGGATGGACGGGTTGGTATCGAACGAAGAGGACGAAGTTGCGCTGGCGTATGAGATGCTGGCCTTGGACCAGGGAACAGGCGCGAAGTAGAGATGATGGCTGAATTACCTATTGAACAAGGAGAATTGGAATCCTGCGTGATTTGCGGTGAGGCTCTGGACGGATTCAACGAGACTTCCTGCCAGATGTGTGGAGGGAAATTCCACCAGCCTTGGAGCCATGACTCGACCACGCCCCAGTGTGGGAGGATTGGCAGCCACGAGGATGCCCTGGCCATCGTGTTTCTTTGCGACGACTGCTTTTATGGGCGCAGGCCCTAGGGATGAGGGGGTTGACCTTTGCGGGATAATTTTATCCCAATTGATACAGGAGGCGAACATAGATGCAAGCGGTCTACATCGAGGCCCATGGTGGCCCCGAAGTACTAACCCTTGGGGAGCGGCCGGATCCGGAGGCGACAGCAGGGCAGGTGAAGGTGCGGGTTAGGGCCACAGCGCTGAACCGTCTGGACCTTTACACGCGGGCGGGCGATCGGGGACTGGAGAGGCAGTTTCCGCCACCGCTCATCTTGGGCGGTGACTGTGCAGGAGAGGTGGCTGCGGTTGGCGCGGGAGTGGCAGGGCTCAAAGAGGGAGACCGGGTGGTGATCAACCCGAGACTGTCCTGCCAGCAATGCCCGGCCTGCCTGTCGGGGCAAGACGACCTGTGCCGCCGCTCGCAATTTCTCGGTAGCGCGCTGGACGGCAGCTACGCAGAATATCTGAGTGTTCCCTCGGCCAATACCCACGTTATTGCCCAAGGGGTGTCCTACGAGCAAGCTGCAGCCATACCCACGACCTACCTGCCTATGTGGAACATGCTCGTAAGGCGCCTGCAACTGAAAGCGTGGCAGACAGTTTTGGTGCTTTCGGCCTCAGCGGGTGTGGGAACGGCAGCGATCCAGATGGCCAAGGACGTTATAGGAGCGAGGGTCATCGCCACCACCAGCACCGAGGAGAAGGCAGCCAAGGCCCGGGAGCTGGGCGCGGACGAGGTGATCAATTACAGCGAGGAGGACATCCGTCAGCGGGTCAGGGAGATTACCGGGGGAGCCGGCGTGGATGCTGTAGTCGACCATGTGGGGGGCGACTTCTTCGGGCCGGCATTCGCGTCATTGCGGACAGGGGGGCGCTACGGTATCTGCGGGGCCACGACGGGTCTGCGGACCGAGCTGCACCTGGGGTTGCTGTTCAGCCAGCAGAAAGAGGTCTACGGGGTCTACATGGGGACGAAGGAGGACATGCGCCAGATAGTGGAGATGCTGAACCGGGGAAGTGTTCGTCCGGTGGTGGATCGCTCATTTCCGCTGTCAGAGGCCGCTTCCGCCCATGAGGCGATGGAGGCGACCAGCTTCTTTGGCAAGCTGCTGCTGACGCAGAACTGACTGAGCCAGGCCTGGAATCCCAATTGATAGTGGGGCGGATGCTGTGGCGGATGTTGACCAGGCCGTTTCGAGCTCGCGGTCCGGGACGGCAGTGGCGACTCTCCCGGAGACCATTCCCGGTGCGTGTGGTCTCGGTCCAGGATGGCGACTCGCTGGTTATAGCACCGACGGACTCCACACAGCGGCGGGATGGGCTTCGCCTCAGGTTGTATGCGATTGATGCGCCGGAATGGGACCAGCCGTGGGGACAGGAGGCACGGGAGTACCTGTACAGGCTGGTATGGCGGAGGGACGACCTGTTGCTGGAGTCCGTGGATACGGACCGTTATGGAAGGCTTGTGGGCGTCCTGTACTATCGCGAGGCGGGGCGAGAGCGTTCGATCAACCGGTTGATGGTGAGTCAGGGTCTGGCCTGGTGGTACAGGAGGTTCGGAGGGCACGGCCTGGGGCTGGAGCAGGCGGAGCGGAAGGCGCAGCAGCGGCGCCGGGACATATGGGCCCAAGGCCGGCCTGTGGCGCCGTGGGACCATCGCCGGGCGCAACGAGAGGTGTCGGAGCGGGCCCGACTGGCCAGGTTGCTGCTGATGGCTACTGTGGTAAGCGTGGTGGTGATAGTAGCAGTCTATTATCTGCGGCATTTGCTCTAACAGGCCTCTGGCACATCCCCTTTTCGATCGCGCAGCCGACGGCCATGGAACAGGTACTGGTTGGCGTAGCCGGCATAGGGGCCGAAGTATTCCTGAGCCCAAGGGAGCAGGACCCGGTTTGTGGGCGTCTTCTGGTCGGGAAAATACCAGTCGGCAAGGGCGCGCCGGACCCAGACATCGATGGGGAACGCCTCCAGTTTCTCCAGCGACATCAGGGCGATGCAGTCGGCAATCTTGTCGCCGATGCCGCGCAGCGCCATCAGGGACTCCTTGACCTCCCCATAGGGTGCGTTGACCAGGTGGTGCAGATCGAGGCGTTTCTCGGCGACGGCCAGGGCGGCCTGATGGACGTAAGGGGCGCGGAAGCCGAGCTTCAGGTTGCGCAATTCCATTTCGCCAGCTTCAGCGAGATCTACCGGTGTCGGGAAGGTGTGGCGGGTGAATCCATCCAGGCTCACCGGGCGCCCGAAAGTGTCGGAGAGCCGCTCCATGTTGAGATGGATGGTCTCGATGTTGGAGTTGGCGGAACAGATGTAAGCCACGAGACATTCCCAAGGTTCCTGGCGCAAGACCCGCAGCCCGGGATACCGCTGCACCTGGGCGGCCACATTGGCATCGCCGGTGATGTAGTCGTAGATTGAGGCAAGGTCGTCGTCTAGTCGCAGGTAACGGCGGATGCCAGCGACGAGGTCGTCGGGGAGAGCAGGAGCGCTCTGGAATTCGATGGTGCATTCCCGCTGGCGAATGTGGATGAGGTTGCCCCAGAGGACTCCGCTGAACCAATCATTCTGCCGCTTCCAGCGATGGGCCTGGCCGCCGAGCAAGCTGGCTTCGAGGTCCACCGGCTGAGGGGCATCAAACCGAGCGGATGCGATCGCCACGCCTTTCTCCTTGTCCAGCCGCCTGGCGATTTCCATCGAGCCACATCTGCGCCAGGGTGCCCACGTTGGCAGTGAGGCAGGGCATGTGATGGCTGGGGGGCATGGAGTCGCGGAAGGCTTGACCGTAGCCGTGGGTGGAAATCCTCGAGTCCAGCACCACAAAGGCGCCGCGGTCGCCCTTGTTTCGAATGAGCCGTCCCAAGCCCTGCCGGAAGCGCAACACGGCGTTGGGTATTGAGTATTGATTGAAGGGGTCGTCGTAGAGGCGAGAACGCGACTGCACGATGGGATCGCTGGGCACCTGGAAGGGCAGACGGGCTATGACGAGGGACTTGAGCAAACCTGAGGGCATATCCACTCCCTCCCAGAAGCTGGCGGTGCCAAGCAGAACGCTGCCGGGATTTTCGGCGAAGGCAGCCATGACATAGGGGGCTGACCCGTCGACTCCCTGGGCCAGCACCGGAATGCCATGGGGTTCCAGCAGGGGGCGGAGACGCTGGGCCACCGCCCGCAGCGAGGAATGAGAGGTGAACAGCGCCAGTGTACGTCCCTGCAACCGTTGACCCAGCTGGGCAAGGACATCCGCAGTCACAGGTATATAGCCGTTGGCGTTGGGTTGAGGCATGTCCTCCGGTATCAGAGCCAGGGCGGCGCGCTGGTAGTCGAAGGGCGAGCCAACCAGCAACTCGGGCGCCTCATGCCCTATGCCCACCCTCCGCTTCAGGAAATCGAAACTGCTGCCGGCGGTGAGGGTGGCACTGGTCAGGATAACGCAGTCCTTTTTAGAGAAGAAGTCCTCGGAAAGGCGACCACTGACGTCCAGGGGGGCGGAGTGCAGTGAGACTGTGCCCTGGGACGGGTTGACGTTGAACCAATGGATGGCGTCCTCAGGGTCTTGGTCCATGATCGAGCGCAGGCGATTGACGAGTTCAGCGAGGGCGTCGCTCAGCGAGACGGCCTCCATGGTCAGCGCCTGCTGATCGGGAGCAGCATTGAGGTGAGTGCTATCGAGGAAGTTGCGCAGGTTTTTGAGATTGGTTGTTACCTGGTTTACCCGGGTGTCGAAGTTTTCCCACAGCAGATGCAGGTCAGACCAGGCCTGAGAGAGGCGAATCTCCGGTGTGATGAGCAACTGGTTCTGGTCGCCCTGTTCGCGGTTCCGCCCGCGCCGCTGGCCCGAGTGGATGACCTCAACGGCGTTCAGGAACTGGGCCCAGGACTCACGCAGACGAGGCGCCTCGGACTCCAGCGCGGCCAGTATTGCGTGTCCCGAATCCAGAGAGGCGGAATCCTGGACCCCGGTCAAGATTGCCTGTCGCACGTCCTGGAACAGGCGACCGGCGGGATCCCAGACGCGGTCGAGTTCTCCCTGGGGCAGCTCGAAGCCAAATTGATTGGTGGCCGCCTCCTCGAGGTGGTGAGCTTCGTCGATGATGAGGGTCTGGTAGTCTGGGATGAGTCCGCCCCCGTATACCAGGTCGCTCATCAGCAGGGCGTGGTTGACGATGATCAGATGCGCCCTTTCCGCCCTCTGGCGAGCGGCGCGAAGGAAACAGGGAGAGCCGTCGCGCATGTCGATGCAGAACCCTCCCTCGCCGGCGGAGACGTGATTCCAGGAAGAGGCTTCGCGTCCGTTGAGGTTAATCTCTCCCCGGTCGCCAGAGGAGGTGTCCTGCAGCCAAAGGGATGTCTTGGCCAGCAGCTTGGCATCATCGGCAGTCAAGGACTCGCTTCGGGAGAGTTGCTGCCAGCGTCGCAGACAAAGGTAATTGGCACGGCCCTTGAGCGGGGCAACTTTCAAGATGCCGGGTTCCAGGAGGCCAGACTCGATCAGCACATTTTCCAGTGCCGGGATATCCTTGCCAATCAACTGTTCCTGCAGGTTGATGGTGTTGGTTGAGATTACAACCCTCTGCCCCCTGGAGACGGCGAACAGGGCCGCCGGCAGCAGGTAAGCCAGGGACTTGCCCACCCCGGTGCCGCCTTCCACGACGAGGTGATGTTGGTTGTAGATGGCATCGGACACCGCGTCGAGCATGTCTTCCTGCTCGGGACGATGTTCGAAACCGCCGAAGGAGGTGGCGAAGGGCCCGCCGGGGCCCAGCATGCCGCTGATCTGTTCCCGTCCGACGTGCGCCAGCTCTTCAACGGGGCGGCGTTTCTCGGGGGCCTCCAATCGCTGGGACAGCAGTTCGAGGTTGAGTCCAGCGGGGCCGACGGAGGAGCGACCGTCGGGGTTGGCAGCGGCCAAGGCGGACAAGGCAGGATAGAGCGGCCAGTAGCTACGGCGGGCGACCTCGGACATATAGGCCAAGAGGCCGGGGTCCTGATCAGAGGCGAGGAGCAGCAACCTGGTGAAGATCTCCTTGCCGCCGATGGCGTCATCCAGGGCGCGGTGGTTACGCAGCTGCACGCCGAAGAAATCGGCCAGATGCTTCAAGGAATAGCGACGGGACCTGGGAAGGAAGACGGTGGCAAGGTCCATGGTGTCATAGGAGGGGTTAGCCAACGGGAGGCCGTGGGAGGAGAGAAAGCGGAGGTCGAACTGCACGTTGTGGCCGACCAGGGGATGGCTGCCCAGGAATTCGGTGAAGTCAGCGGAAATGGAGGCAAAGGAGGGAGCGCGCTGTACCTGGCTGGGACGGATGCCGGTGAGGCGCTGGATGTGGTCCGGGATGGAACGCCCAGGGTTGACGAAGGTCTCAAAGGTATCAAGCACTTCATCGCCCTGGAACCGTACCGCGCCAATCTCCAGAATGGTATCGCGATCGGCATCCAAGCCGGTGGTCTCGAGGTCGAGGGAAACGAAGACCTGGTCCAGAGGGGAAAGCAGCCGGTGGCCTGAAGACATCTCACTCCCGTACCCGCCCCAATCTTGCCAAGGCCAGTCTAGCACGGAAGCCGGGGCCGTTCGAGGGCGAAGTGTCAGTAAAACCGGAGGTGGCTCAAGAGGAGTAGCGACGGATGGCGCCGTGGCGCAGCCCGGTGACCGGGTGATACTGCCCCGAATGGAGGGCCTTGAGGAATTCGGCTTCGCTGGTGATTTCGTCCTGGAACTCGGTAACGAACTTGCCGAGGCCATGCAGGGAGTGGGCGTCGCTGCCGCCGGTTACTGGCTTGTGGAGCAGTCCGGCCACCTTGACGGCGAAGTCGTTCTCACGGTCGATGGTGCCACCGTTGGCGACCTCGACGGCGTCGGCCAGCTTGAACACCGGGTGGTCGAGGGCATCTTCGGGGGTTTCGGGCAGATCGTCAGGGACGGACTGATAGATGAGGGCGCGAGACCGGTTTCCGTTGCCGCTGAGGACACCCCGGAATGGATGGGCAGTGATGACGAAGCCCCCAGCGGCGGTGGCTGCCTTGCGCAACTCGGCCGCCTTGTTGAACCCGGACTGGTACCTGTCGAGTCCAAAGGCGAGCATGTGGCCCATGTCGGTCTCGACTTCCATGGCGCGAATCAGGACCACGCTGTGGAGTGCGGCGAACTTCTGGAACTCATGGCGGTCCCACGGTCCGGCATGCTCGGTAATGCAGAGGCCCCGCAGTCCCAACCGGTCGGCCTCAAGGACCATGTCCTCGGGGGTGAGGCTACTGTCGCTGCTTCCCTTGGTGGTGTGGATATGCAGGTCGAAGAGTCGGGCCATGAACGGGTGGAACCTCCGTAATCAGGGAACGATAGAGAGCTGCAGACATACGCAGTTTATTGGGTGCGACGATTTTCGTCAAACCGGGAGCGGGCAGGGCCGAGGCTTTTGATTATCCGGTGCTTGCGGATTTTCCTGCAGGATACGAATGGCTCGGGCTGGGTCTTGATACCGAAGGGTCATTCTGGGCCCCGGCTTTCGCCTGGGTGACGGGGTGGGGGCCGGAATGGGTATGAAAATGGGGTTGCGCCGGGGGGATATGGGCCCTTCGAGTATTGTCTGAATCAGGATTTGCAGGATTGAAGGATGAGCAGGATTTTCTGTCATCTTCCATAGGCACAGTTGTTGATGTTTGGATTTTCACCCTGACCCTGACGCTCTCTCAAAAGAGAGGGAATGGCTTTTGCGGCTATTTTCATAACAATGACGGTCGAGATTGTCTATTGGGCTGGATTTTCTGGGCCCCGTATCAAGTACGGGGTGACGTTCTTGCGCCGGGGTGACGGGGTGGGGGCTTGCAATAAGCTATTTTCCTTGAACGGGGGTGGAGCCTTTCGAGTATTGTCTGAATCGGGACTTACAGGACTAAAGAATTAGCAGGAATGGCGGGAGCGGGACGGTAGCGGAGGGCCACCGGCACGAGCCTGGTGTCGGGGAGGGGCTGGCGCAGGGTGCCGCGGGCCTGCCTGGCCCGGTGATCATCGGCCCGGGCAGCCATGAAGTAGGCCATGCCGGCCTTCCAGGTCCGCCTGTGCCGGAAGGGTATCTCTCGGCGGGCCGGCGGGATGAGCCCCCGTTCCCTGGCCTTGGGGAAGAGACTGCGGAGGACGTCATTGACCTGGGGCAAGAGCAGCTTTCGGAGGCAGGAGGACAGGTAGCGCGCCAGTTCGACCCAGGATTTGACACGGATGCGGCGATCGCGGAGTTGCCGGAAGAGGCCGAGGGCCAGCTGCTCGCAGGTGAAGGTGGATTTCGGCTTGCCGGGGGTTACGGCCTCGGCCATGCGGTCGCAGAGATCCAGGGCGAGGGGAGTGGCCCGGTAGACGGCGAGCTCGGTGGCGTACTTCTCCTTGAGGGAGGCCACGATGTTCCTGAGGCGGGTGAAGGTCATGTCTCGATACTCCTGATAGGTCGTATTCGGTCAGGGACGGGTGCGGCGCCTTCGGACCAGCTGACCAGTCAGTCGTGGGCCCGGGTGTTTTTTCGTTTCGCCTGCCATTACCGGACAAAAACGGAAATGGCGTGCGTTTTGTGATGGCAAGTGCAGGATGTCTGAATCAGGATTCACCAGATTTTGGGATTTTCAGGATTTTCTCTCCCCTTAGAGGGGGTGTGGTCCAGTAATCTCATCGTGCCTTCGATGCCAGAATCCGGGGGGTGCGGTACGCGAATCGTTTTGCACTGCAAAGAGATTCTGGATTCCGGCTTTCGCCGGAATGACGGAAGTGAAGCCGGTACAGGTCTGGCAGGCCAATTTGACGACACCCTCCAGGAGGTTGGGGCCTGGTTTGTTTTCATAACAATGACGGGTTGCGGCGGCATGCTAGTTGCGATCCAGGAGGGCGGCGCGCAGGTCCTGGACATCCTCGACGACCTTGTCGTGATCGCGGAACCTGGCGGCGTAATTCATGCCGTAGCGGGCGGCGCGGATGCGAATAGCGGGGTCGGGGTTTTCGACGGCTTCCTTGGCCAGTACGGAGAGGAACATGGGAACGAGGACCTGGAACTGCTGTCGAGCCAGGTCGTAGGACTCCTCGCGGAGACGGTCGAGGTCGGCGCGAAAAGAGGGGTCGTCCATCCAGCGTCGCAGGGACCTTTCGGAGACACCGGAATCGCGGGCGGCCTGGGCGAGGGTGTGGGAGACGGCCAGGATGGGGAGGACGGATTTCTGGCGATGGGAGAGGCCGGAAATTTCCGTATCCCGGACAATTCCGGCAGTTTCCGGCAATTGGGAGGCGGCGGAGATAGCTGGCAACGAGGCAGCAGGGATTTCATAGCTGCCGCTGGGGGTGGTCTTCTTGCGTTTGGTGGACATTGGAACTCCTGAGTGCCCGGAGAGGCGGCGGAATGGGGGGAGAGGCCGAGGATAGGGCCGTCAACCAATATGGTACATGTGTTCTATATTAGTTGGCAAGGGGCGGGTGTCAGTGCAGTGATTTCTTTGATTCTCGGGATTGGCGGGGTTTCGTCTGAATCAGGATTTTCAAGATTTAAGGATTAGCAGGATTTTCTGACGTCCTCCATAGGCACAGTTGTTGATGTTTGGAATTTGACCCTCACCCTAACCCTCTCCCTCAAGGGAGAGGGAATGGCTTTTGTGGCTATTTTCATAACAATGGCGGTCGAGATTGTCTATTGAGCTGGTTTTTCTGGGCCCCGGCTTTCGCCGGGGTGACGGTCGTGGGGCGGAATAACGGTCGAGATTGTCTATTGGGCTGGTTTTTCTGGGCCCCGGCTTTCGCCGGGGTGACGGGGCGTGGGAGCGGGAATGACGGAGAGGGAGGCGGAATGGCGGTCGAGATTGTCTATTGGGCTGGTTTTTCTGGGCTCCGGCTTTCGCCGGGGTGACGGTCGTGGGGGGGAATGGCAACAATGGCTTAAACGCTCTGGATTCCTTAAATTCACAAACGAAGTGCAACACCGGGCTGTTAAGGTGTTGTCATGGGAACTGGATATTGGCACCTCACCATTGAGGAAAGATGTGAATTGGCCCGTCTACACACCGAGGGATACCCGATCCGGCAAATCGCGGCAAGTCTGGATCGCTCGCCATCGACAGTGGCTAGGGAATTGAAACGCAATGGCTCCAAGACCCAGGGTTACCGGCCATCCTATGCCCAGCAGCAGGCCCAGGCTCGCCGCTGGACCGGCTCCCGCCTGGACCGCGATCCCGTCCTGCGGGAACAGGTCATGGGCCGGCTCCAGGCGGGCTGGTCTCCCCAACAGGTGGCCGGACGCCTTGCCCTGGAATCCGGCCGCAGCGTCATATCCCACGAGAGTATCTACCGTTTCACCTATGCCCAGATCCGCAGGACCAAGGACTACAGCTGGCGTTATTACCTCCCCAGGGGCAAGTCCAAGCGCGGTCGCAGGGGACGCAAGGGAGGCAGCCCCGCCTCTTTCATCGCCCATCGCCGCCCCCTCTCGGAGCGGCCCCCGGAGGCGGCCGACCGCCACGAACCGGGACACTGGGAGGCTGACCTGATGCTCTTCGGCAACAAGGGTCAGGCCCTGCTGGTCATGACCGAGCGCCACTCCAGGCTGCTGGCCATGGCCCGTCTGCCCGGCAAAGCAGCCCAGCCCGTGGCCCAGGCGATGGTCGGGATACTGGCCCCTTTCCCAGACCACTGGCGCCGCTCCGTCGCCTTTGACAATGGTACCGAGTTCGCCCAGCATTACCAACTCCACCAACTGGGTGTGGAAACCTTCTTCTGCGATGTGCGTTCCCCTTGGCAGAAGGGCGCAGTGGAAAACCGCATCGGACGCCTGCGCCGGTTCTTGCCTCGGCGCACAGACCTCTCTGCCTGTTCCGACCAGGAACTCATCCAGCTGGCACAGGCGGACAACAACACCCCTCGCAAGTCCCTGGGTTACCTCACACCATCCGAATTCCATTCATACCAGGTGTTGCACTTGAAATGTGAATCCACCTTCCCGCTTTCGCGGGAATGACGGGGGTATGCGGAATTGGCGGTCGAGGGGGCGGGAATGACGGAGGGGCCCGCTGGAGCAAGTGTCGGTAATGGAGGGGGGCTTCAGAGAGGGTGTTCGGTGGCGTAGCCGCGGTGCATGGCGTCTTCCAGGTCGGGGAAGTGGGACAGGGGCAGGACGTCACCGGTCTGTTCGTAGTGGTTGATAAGCTGGCGGAAGTCGTCGGGGACGCGGCGTGAGGTCCTGGTGGCGGCGTCGTATCCGACGTAGACGGCGTCGATGGTAGTGAGCAGGACCTCGGGGTCGGCACGGTAGAGCTCCATTCGCATATCCATGCTGGAGTTGCCGATACGCGAGACGTTCACGCAGGCCTCGACCAGCTCGTCGACCAGAGCCGGGGAGCGGAATTCGATGGTGGTCTTGACGACGGCCAGGTCGAAATAGCCGGAGCGGGGAAGGTGATAGATGCCGATTCCGAGATTACGCCAATACTCGGCGGTGGACATTTCGAGGTAGCCAAGGTAGGCGCCGTTGAAGACGATGCCCTGGGCGTCGCACTCCATCCAGCGGACGCGGAACTCGGTGTGAAACCTGAAATCACTCCTGGGCATTTTCCGTCCTTCGATTCTGTCCGGGGGAGAAATACCCCAATCCTTCGAGGTAGCGACAGTCTTCGTCGGTAAGTGGGGCAGTTTCCAGCAGGTCGGGACGGCGAACGAGGGTGCGCTCGAGGGACTGGCGACGCCGCCAGAGGTCAATGCGGGCATGGTGGCCGGAGAGCAGCACGTCGGGGACGGCCATGCCCCGGTAATCGGCGGGACGGGTATAGAGCGGGTGCTGGAGCAGGCCGGTGGTGATGGAGTCGCCGCTGACGCTCTCCTGGGAACCGACGACGCCGGGAAGCAGGCGGGTGACGGCGTCGATGATGATCATGGCGGGCAACTCGCCGCCCGTGAGGACGTAGTCCCCGGTGCTGACGTGGCGAGTGGCGAGGCCGCTGGCGATGCGCTCATCGACCCCGGCGTAGTGGCCACAGATGAGGGCGATGGCAGGGGCTCCCGCGAGGTCCTCGACCAGTTTCTGGGTGAGCAGCTCGCCCTGGGGGGTGGTGAGGACGACAGGGACCTGGGCGCGCTCGTCGTCGGAGTAGGTGGACAGGGCGGCTTCGGCGGCCTCGAAGACCGGCTCGGGCTTCATCACCATGCCATGGCCGCCGCCGAACTGGTAATCGTCGGCGGTGCCGTGGGCATCGTGGGTGTGGTCGCGGATGTCGGTGACGTCGATGGACACCTGGCCGCGCTGCACGGCGCGGCCCACGATGCTGAACTGGAGGGAGGACGCGAAGGCCTCCGGGAACAGCGTGAGTACGTGAAAGCGCATGATGCTTCGAGACGAACGAATCTAGTCGGCGGCGACGGCGACCTGGGCAGGGACACGGTCGATGTAGGCGACGCCGGCGCGCATCACCATCTTGATGGCTTCCTTGTCGCGCAGGACACTGACGCTCTTGAGCGGGTCGCCGTCGACGACCAGGATGTCGGCCTGCTTGCCCTTTTCGATGGTGCCGATTTCCTTCTGGAGGCCGATGCATTCGGCGGCCCAGCTGGTGGCGGTCTGGATGGCCTGCATGGTGGACAGGCCGCGCTCGACCATCAACTCGATCTCGCGGGCATTGTCGCCGTGAACGAAGCCGCCGGCGTCGGTACCGGCGGTGACCTTGGCGCCGGCCTCGAGGGCGCGGTGCAGGCTCTGCTGGTGGATGTGCATCAGGGCCTTGGCACGCTCCACCACGTGGGGCGCGCTGATGGTGGAGTGAAACTCGTAGACCTCGAAGGTGGGGGTAAAGAAGGTATTGTTGTCGGCCATCATCTTCAGGAGGTCGTTGTCCTCGGCGAGGTAGCAGCCGTGCTCTATGGAACCGGCCTTGCCTTCGATGGCCATGCGGAGGCCGGGCCCGCCGATGGCGTGGCACATGGTGAGCTTGCCGTGGACGGCGGCCTCGTCGATGAGCGCCTTGACTTCGTCGGGTCCGAAGGCGATGTCCCTGGGGCCATGGCCCTGGCGGGAGCTGGCGCCACCGGTGGTGGCGAACTTGATGACGTCGGCACCGACGCGGACCATCTCGCGGACCATGGCACGGACGGCGCGAGGGCCGTCGGCGACGGCCACGGGTCGCATGGGGTCAGTGGCGAAGGCGGTGCGATGGCCGGAGGGGGCGAAGCGATCGCCGATGCCGCCGCTGGGGGAGATGATAGAAACGGCGCAGACCAGTCGGGGGCCCTGAATGAGCCCTTCTTCCACGGCCTGCTTGAACCCGGCGTCGAGACCGCCGGCATCGCGAATGGTGGTGTAGCCGGCCTCCAGGGAGGCCTGGATTGCCTTCGCGGTTTTCAGGTGGGACAGGGAGGCAGGTTCCTCAATCTCCCAGCGGGACAGCAGGCTGTAGTTCTTGTCGGCCAGGTGGTCGTGGGTGTCGATGAGGCCGGGGAGGAGGGTGAGTCCCGAGAGGTCGACCACTTCGGTGTCGGGCGGGAAGGCGATGGCGGCCCTCGGGCCGACCCCGGTGATGAGGTCGCCGTCAATCAGAACAGCGGAATCGTGCAGGACCGGACCACCGTTCCCGTCGATCAGGGTTGCTCCTATCAACGCTTTCATGCTACGCCCCCTTTCGTGCAATGCCCTGGTTCTTTCCGATACCGGTTGCCCAATGCTAGATAGGGGCAGGCCGCCTGTCAAGGATGCGAAAACCGTACAATTCGCCTTCCTGCCGCGCCTGAATCCTGGGGTGACGGTAGATATAATTCATACAGAGAAAACAATGGTGGACCCAAGACAAGGGCGGTGGTTGAATTGGTGAGGAGAACGGCGGTCCTAGTTTCCGGAGTCCTGCTGGCACTGGTCCTGGGAGTTGCGGCATCGGCGTGCGGCATCATCGGAGGGACAGACCGGCCGATAGTCTATGTTTCCGAGAGGGACGGTAATCCTGACGTTTACATGATCGACATCGAGGATGGCGAACCGGAGGCGTTGGAAAGGGGGCCGGGAGCGGAACTGTCTCCCACCTGGGGGCCGGAGGGCGAGAGGGTAGCCTTCGTGGTCTCCGACGAGGGGAACAGGGATATCAGGGTGATCCGGGCCGACGGCTCCGGCGGGGAAATCCGGGTGGCGCCGGAGGGCAGCCGGCAGGGCAATGAGGGGTCTCCGAAATGGAATGAGGAGGGGGACCAACTGGCCTACGTTTCGGAGGAAGGCGGGCAGTCGGACGTCTACGTGGCGGCCTTTGAGGATGAGGAGGGCGACACGGGAGGGGTACGAACCACTCGCGTGACTTCCGAGGAGAGCACGGAGCTGCTGGGGGACTGGTCTCCCGACGGCCAGTGGCTGGTGTACGCACGCCGGGGGAGCGATGACATCCAGGGGCTGTGGCTGCGCAATCCGGCGGGGGTCAATCTGCTGCGGCTGACGGAGGGCGCGGACAGCGACCCGGTATGGTCTCCCGACGGGGACGTAATCGCCTTTGTGCGGGACGACCTGGGGAACAACGACATCTACCTGATCAGGCCGGGGGAGGGAGAGGACTGGCGGGGGGACGTGGTCGAGGAACGCTGGCTGAACTCTCCGGAGGAGGAGCACTCGCCGGCATGGGCGCCGGACGGAGATACGCTGGTCTTCGTCAGTGACCGGGAGGGGAATTGGGAGATCTACACCGCCGATACGAGGGAGGACGCGGCCCCGGTGAGGCTGACGATCAACGAGGCCAGCGATACCGAACCGGTGTGGTCGCCGGACGGAGAGCGGATTGCCTTCGTCTCCGACCTGTTCGGGGAGACGGAGATCCTGGTGATGGACGAGGACGGCAGCAATCAGCAGCGCCTGACGCACAACGAGGTGAAGGACCACTCGCCGGACTGGTAGCGGGGCCTTTCGGGTACCCGGTGCCTGGGGTTATCGCTGCCGGATGCGAATGGCTCCGGTCGGGTTTTTGTACCAGAGGGACATTCTGGATTCCGGCCCCGTATCAAGTACGGGGTGACGTTCTTTGGCCGGAATGACGGAGGGCTGACCCCCTCCACCACGGGAGAGGGGATAAGCGAAAGGATCTGAGGGCCTAGGCCGGGTTTTGTACCGGAGGGTCTTTCTGGATTCCGGCCCCGTATCAAGTACGGGGTGACGTTCTTTCGCGGGAATGACGGGGAACTGACCCTTTCCCTCACGGGAGAGGGGATAAGCGAAAGGATCTGAGGGCCTAGGCCGGGTTTTGTACCGGAGGGTCTTTCTGGATTCCGGCCCCGTATCAAGTACGGGGTGACGTTCTTTCGCCGGAATGACGGGGGGCTGAC
The DNA here is from genome assembly GCA_965208825.1 of Dehalococcoidia bacterium. Taxonomy (GTDB): domain Bacteria; phylum Chloroflexota; class Dehalococcoidia; order Lucifugimonadales; family UBA3495; genus VXOI01. The sequence continues at coordinate 262,688 of CBDBPP010000005.1, read as the reverse complement.
CCTCTCCCTCACGGCAGAGGGGATAAGCGAAAGGATCTGAAGGCTCGGGCCGGGGTTTGGTACCAGAGGGACATTCTGGATTCCGGCCCCGTATCAAGTACGGGGTGACGTTCTTTGGCCGGAATGACAGGGGGCTGACCCTCTCCCGTGGGGGAGAAGGGGATAAGCGAAAGGATATGAAGGCTCAGGCCGGGGTTTGGTACCGGAGGGTCTTTCTGGATTCCGGCCCCGTATCAAGTACGGAGTGACGTTCTGTCGCCGGAATGACGGGGAACTGACCCTTTCCCTCAAGGGAGAGGGGATAAGCGAAAGAATCTGAGGGCTTAGGCCGGGTTTTTGTACCAGAGGGACATTCTGGATTCCGGCCCCGTATCAAGTACGGGGTGACGTTCTTTCGTCGGAATGACGGGGGGCTGACCCTCTCCCGTGGGGGAGAAGGGGATAAGCGAAAGGATCTGAAGGCTTAGGCCGGGGTTTGGTACCGGAGGGTCTTTCTGGATTCCGGCCCCGTATCAAGTACGGGGTGACGTTCTTTGGCCGGAATGACGGGGGGCTGACCCTCTTCCTCACGGGGGAGGGGATAAGCGAAAGGATCTGCAGGCTAAGGACGGGTTTTTATACCGGAGGGACATTCTGGATTCCGGCCCCGTATCAAGTACGGGGTGACGTTCCTTCGCCGGAATGACGGGGGCTGACCCTCTCTTTCACGGGAGAGGGATAAGCGAAAGAATCTGAAGGCTTGGGCCGGGGTTTTGTACCAGAGGGTCTTTCTGGATTCCGGCCCCGTATCAAGTACGGGGTGACGTTCTTTGGCCGAAATGACGGGGGGCTGACCCTCTTCCTCACGGGGGAGGGGATAAGGGGTCGCTGGCCTGGGATGACGGTGCGGTGCTAGACTTTCCGGACCAGCCTTCGCGGGATGGAGCGCCGTGCCGAGTGAGCCTACGGGAGCTTTCAAGGTCAGCCTCCGGGGGATGTGGCGCCGTGCCCGGTGTGGGCAATGAAGGTCTGGGGAGAGGTACCGGGATGGAATACAGCGACATCGCCCCAATTCTCGGGCAGCTGTGGTCTCCCATTGCGGCGGTATCGAGTCGTTGGGAGGGACAGGACAACGCCCAGATCTGCGTTTCGATCGGGGGCGCCTCGATCGTTCCAGAGCGGCCGAGGGTGCTGGTGCAGATCTACAAGTCCAACCACAGCCACGGGATGATCGCCAAGGGCGGGGCTTTTGCCCTCAACTTCCCGCGGGCCGGACAACTGGACTGGATACGAGATTTCGGGATGCGCTCGGGCCGGGAGGAGGAGAAACTGGCGGGGGTGGAGTATTCCGTGGGCAGGACGGGAAGCCCGTTGTTTGCCGACTGCTGGGGTTGGCTGGACTGTGAGGTGGTCAACGCAATGGACGGCGGCGACATGACGTGTTTCCTGGCAGAGGTGGTGGACGGTCGAACGGTTGGCCCGGGGCAGCCGCTGTGGTGGAGGGACGCCCGCCAGCGTATTCCGGAGGACTGGCTGCGGGCATATACGGAGAAGCAAGGGCGGGAGGTCGCGATTTCCAGGGCCCACATGGACGGAATCGATCCCTCGCCCTGGGGCGGCACGAACCGTCAGGACTCCGCTCGGGAGTAATTCAGGAGGACTGGCCCCCTATGCTGGAAAGAATTCGCCCGCAGATCGAGGAGCTACATGCCACTCCCCACAAGACGGTGCTGGCGGTATCGGGGGCGGGGACCCAGGCGGTGGCCTGGCTGCTGGGGGTGAGCGGAGCGTCGCGGACGATCCTGGAGGTGGTGGTGCCGTACGGACGACTGTCGATGCAGGAGTTCCTGCGCTTCGAACCGGCCCAGTCGGCGGCGGCGGAGACGGCGAGACAGCTGGCGCGGCGCTGCTACCAGCGTGCGAGGACGCAGCTGGAGGATGACTCTCCGCCCGTGGGGCTGGCGTGCGCGGCAACGATCGCCACGGACCGTCCCAAGCGCGGCGACCACCGGGCCTTCGTGGCGGCGTGGAGCGAACGGGAAAGGGCCACATGGTCTCTGACCTTTCACAAGGGACTAAGGGACCGGGCAGGAGAGGATGAGATTGTCAGCCTGCTCATCCTGCAGGCGCTGTCGGAGTTCTCGGGACTGGACCCGGAGCTGGACCTGGGGCTGACGCCGGGGGACTCCCTGGAGGTGGAACGGGAGCCGGCACCTGGGCCGTTAGCGCAGTTGCGGACCGGGGAGGCGCGCTGGGTGGTGCGAAATCCGGAGGGCACGCTGTTGGTGGAGGGCGAGGCGCCGGGGCTGCTGCTGCCGGGTTCGTTCAATCCGCTGCACGAAGGGCACCGGGAGATGATGGGTGCGGCGGAGAGTCTCTCCGGCAGGGCGGGGGCTTACGAGCTGTCGGTAACGAACGTGGACAAACCGGTACTGGAGGAGTCGGAGGTGGTGCGTCGGCTGGGGCAGTTCGGCGAGGGGGACACGGTCGTGCTGACGCGGGCGGAGACATTTCAGAAGAAGGCGGCGCTGTTTCCCGGCCGGGTGTTCGTGCAGGGGTGGGACACGACGGTGCGGCTGGTGGCGCCGCGCTACTACGGCGGCGAGACGCCGATGATGCACGCGCTGGCGGAGATGATGGCGTCGGGGACGAGGTTCCTGGTGGCGGGGCGGTCCGACGGCAGCGAGTTCCGGACGCTGACGGAGGTGGAGGTGCCGGCGGGGTTCGGGTCGATGTTTGCCGCGATCCCGGAGGCGGCGTTCCGGCGGGATGTTTCGTCGACGGAGCTAAGGGCGGAGAGCGAATAGAGTCATGGCGAGAGATGGATTTCCTGCGGGGGTGTCATCAAACGATCTCGTCGTGCCCGCGATGCCAGAATACGGGTGGTTGCGGTACGCGAATCGTTCTGCACTGCAACGAGATTCTGGATTCCGGCCCCGTATCAAGTACGGGGTGACGTTCTTTCGCCGGAATGACGGGGTGGAGGCTGGAGTGACGTAATTGAAGCTGTTAAAGGTCTGGCAGGTTAATTTGAGGCACTCCCTAAGGGAGTTGCCGAGCAACTGAAGTGGTACGTATACCGGTTGATTGACCCGCGAAACGGCGAGACGTGCTAGTGGGCAAGGGAGGGACCAAACCGCGGGCTGGTCGCGATGGAGTCCCAGACTATGGCTAGCGTGCTGGCGTCGGTGGAGGCCAAGGGGCTGGCGCAGCAAGAGGCCGGAGTCGGCGACCCAGGGGCCGTCTAGCGTATCATCTGATTTATTGGAGGCTACCCCAATCGCCCCTACCGGAATCCGTCGATCTCCCCCGATTAGTCTCCCACATCCACTCAATCAGTGCCAGTACAGGGAGTACCATAAAGCCGATAAATGCCGTGTAGGACATTATCCTCGAGCCCGTTCCGGGAAAGTCCCCAAGCCATCCGTGGTCGACAAGCCATTTATGCATCGCGGAGCCTCGTGGCCAGTTTGATGCGGCTAGTGTAAGTCCCCGGCTGAAGGGAGGGCAAGCCGGAAACATCCTAAACTGGGAAAGTAATCCGCGTCCCCTTTCTGGGCAAGACTGGAACTAGTAGGACAGAATCAAGTTTTTGTGCCAGGCCACCCCGACCTCCAGGGGTTCGTGAGAGAGGAGGCTGATCAGGAGACATCGGAGTACTATGTCCGCGAACGGGTGCCGTCCGGGTACAGACGCAGGGGAATGCAATCACCGATCCTCCACTGCGAACCGGAATCCGCATAAGTTTTAAATTTTGTTCAATCAGAATTGACACTACGTTAACTCGATGCTATATTCGGCCCCGCTGTGGATGATAATTCAAGGTGGTGAAACAGGCTGGCTTGCCAGGTGAGCCGGCGCGAGACGACAGGCCGCCTTTACGATGTTGATACAGATTTTCAACCCGGAAATATTCACGGAAAATTGGACGGCCGTAGCCGTATCCGCGTTCATCGCGGCGGCGGCGATCATCGGGATGTTCACCGCCTCGCAGATGCTGTCGGCGAGGCGGTCTTCCAAGGACAAGCTGACCACCTACGAGTGCGGAATTCCGGCCACTCCGTATATCTGGTCAAACATCAACGTCCGCTTTTACATTTTTGCCATTCTGTTTCTGATCTTCGACGTGGAAGCGGTGTTCCTGTTTCCGTGGGCGGTTATCTTCCTGCAGGACCAGGTTACGTCGCTGCCTTTCTACGCGATGATGCTGTTCCTTGCCGTGCTGGCCTTTGCCATAGTGTACGCCTGGCGCAAGGGGGTGCTTGAATGGCAGAAATAACTCCGATACAGATCGAATTGGGGACCGGAAACAGGCCCGGCCCGAGCCTGTTCGACCAGGCAGTGGGCGGCAAGGTGCCGGGAGTAATTACGACCAGCACCGACCAGCTATTCGCGATGGCGCGGAAGTCGTCGCTGTGGACGCTGAGCTTCGGACTGGCCTGCTGTGCCATTGAAATGATCTCCACCTACATGGCCCACCACGACTTCGACCGGTTCGGGGTGGTGACCTGGCCTTCGCCCCGGCAGGCGGACGTGATGATCGTGGCGGGCACGGTGGTCAAGAAGATGGCCGAACCCATCCGGCTGCTCTACGAGCAGATGCCGGAACCGAAGTGGGTAATCGCCATGGGTAGCTGCGCCACCAACGGGGGGCCCTATTACCGTTCGTATTCGGTAGTTATGGGCGTCGACCACATCGTGCCGGTCGACGTTTACGTGCCCGGCTGCCCACCCCGGCCCGAGGCCCTGCTGTACGGGATCCTGAAGCTGCAGGAGAAAATCATGCAGGACGCCGGGAAATAGTGGCAGCGTCCGAGGAGCAACCGGCTTCCACCAATCCGGCAGGGGCCCCGGAGGAGGCGGCCAGCGAGGAAACGGCGGAGGAGGTCGAACCGGAGGGTCCCGACCTCAGTTCCCTGGGATCCGAGTCGCTGGCGCTGCTGGACTCGATGATGGAGGGCCTGGAGGCCTACGTCCCCCAGCCAGGCACACTGAACGACCTGCCGCAAGTATCGATTGATCGCCAGCACATCGCGGAGGTCTGCCGCACTTTGAAGGAGGACGGGCGGTACAGCGCGAAAATGCTTCTGTGCATGATGGCGGTGGACTACCCGGAGACGGTGCAGGTGGTGTACGTGTTGCAGTCGCTGGAACCGGAACGGACGATGGTGGTGAGGACGGAGGCCCCGTATGACGATCCGGTGGTGCCCTCGGTAATCGGGCTGTGGAAGGCCGCAGACTGGTATGAGCGGGAGGCCCACGACCTATTCGGCGTTTCGTTCGATGGCCATCCCGACCTGTCGCCGCTGCTGCTGTACGACGAGTTCGAGGGTTATCCGGGCCGCAGGGAATTCCCGTTCTACGAGTACCGGGAATTCTAGGTGACGTCTCCGGTTGGACGGGTTATCGTAATGGAGCGGCTCAAGCTGACGGCAATGGTCGAACGGGAGGATGCCAGGTTTGTAGCCAGAATCGAGGGCATCGAAGTGCGGGGGGAGGGCGAATCTCCGGACCTGGCACGGGAGGAGTTGGTCCAGGCGATGCTGCACTGGATCTCGGTGAGGGACTGCACCGACAGCATGTCGCTGGCGCTGGCGGAGGCCGGGTTCCCGGAGATAGACGACGAGACGGAACTGGAGCTGGAGTTTGCGGAATTCTCCGTGGGGACTCATTCCTGAGGGAATTGCGGGAATGGGAAAGGGCGAGTTGGAAAGGACGGGCGAGGAGAGGCACGAGGAATACGAGGCAGACAGAGTCGTCTACCAGATCGAGGAATCGAGAGCAGGCAGGGTTCACCAGGCGTTCTGCCCCGAGTTCGTGGTGACGGCCTTTGGGGACTCGTCCGAAGGAGCGAGAGCAGGGTTAAGGCAGCAGGTAGCGGATTACCTGGAGGACTGCGATAAACTGGGGGTGCTGGACGAGACCCTGATCGAGGCGGGGTTCTATTTCGACGGAGAGGTCTGGATGAGCAGCGAGGTCAAGCCGGTGGAAGGCCCGGACATAACGATCCTGTAAGGGGGCGTGGGGCGATTGGGGTTCCCACCCTTGTTTCAGTAGGCCCCCGGACTTGAGGGACTGGATTCCGGCCCCGTATCAAGTACGGGGTGACGTTCTTTCGCCGGAATGACGGGAGGGGGCCGGAATGACAGGAGGGGACGTTCTTTCGCGGGGATGACGAGTTAGCATAAAGCATTGGTCGCACACCGTGTAAGGCAGAGGAAATAACGTTGCCAGGACTCATTGAATAACAGAGATGGTGGAAGCAGCGAGCAACATAACGTCTGATTCGCTGGCCCCGGGGAGGTCCGGAGCCGAGCAGATCGAGATGCTGCTGAACATGGGACCGCAGCATCCCTCGACGCACGGCGTGTTCAGGATGGTGCTCTGGGTGGACGGCGAGAAGATAGTGGACGTGGTGCCGCACATCGGTTACCTGCACCGCGGTTCCGAGAAGCTGTGCGAGGGCGAGCAGTACCATCAGATCATTACGCTGTTCGACCGGCTGGACTACATCGCCAACTTCAACAACGAGCAAGTGTACGTCAGGGCCGTCGAGAAGCTGATGGGTCTGGAGGTGCCGGAGCGAGCGGAATACATACGGGTCATTCTCTGTGAGCTGAACCGGATCGCGAGCCATCTTCTTTTCATCGCGACCATGGGCCTGGATGCAGGGGCGATGACGCCTTCGATGTTCTGCTTCCGGGGCAGGGAGCGGATCCAGGCGCTGTTCGAGCATGTCTCCGGGGCCCGAATGATGCACAACTATTTCCGGGTGGGCGGCGTCAAAGAGGACGTGCCGGAGGACTTTCTCCCGCGGCTAAGGGAATTGATTCCGCTGATCCGGGAAGACCTGGAGGAGTCGGACAAGCTGCTCAGCTTCAACGAGATATTCCTGGCGCGGCTGAAGGACATATCACCGGTAACCGCAAAGGACGCGGTGGACTTTGGGCTGACGGGCCCGTGCCTGAGGGCGTCGGGCGTGGACTACGATGTTCGCAAGGCCGCGCCCTATTCGATCTACGACCGTTTCGACTTCGACGTGCCGATCGGGCTGGACGGGGACTGCTGGGACCGCTATTACCTGCGGGTGCAGGAGTGCTACGAGTCGATCCGCATCGTCGAGCAAGCGATGGACCAGTGGGTTGAGAGATGGCCTGACAATGAGGCCCAACCGATGACGGCGCTCAACTCCGCGCCGGGAGGGAGCCGCAGGCTGCTGAGGCCGCCGGCGGGAGAGGTGTATGTACGAGCGGAGAATCCGCGGGGTGAAATCGGCGTGTACCTGGTTAGTGACGGCAGCGACCGACCCTACCGGCTCAAGCTGAGGCCGCCGTCGTTCTGCAACCTATCGGCGATCAGGCACATGCTTATCGACACCTGGGTGGCCGACTCGGTGGTAATCCTGGGGTCGCTGGACATCGTAATGGGCGAGGTGGACCGGTAATGCCGGCGATACTGTTCATCTCCTGGGCCGACTTCGGCTGGATGGCGCTGGCCCTGTTCCTGTTGTTCAACGCGCTGGCGGTGGTTGTGCTGTCGCTGGTGTGGCTGGAACGGAAGGCGCTGGGGCGCCTGCAGCGGCGGCTCGGGCCCACGCGCAGCGGCCCCATGGGGCTGTTGCAGCCGGTGGCCGACGGGATCAAGCTGATCCTGAAAGAGGACATAATCCCAACATCATCCGAGAAGGCCATCTTCTGGGCTGCGCCGATCATCGTGATGCTCTCCGCGTTCATGATCTGGGTGACTATTCCCGGCGCTCAGAACGCGGTCATAAAGAACCTGGACCTGGGCCTGTTTTACATCATCGCCTTTTCCGTTATAGGAATTCTGGGCCTGGTGCTGGCGGGCTGGGGGTCGGCCAACAAATACGGCACGCTGGGGGGCCTAAGGGCGGCGGCGCAACTGGTAAGCTACGAGATTCCGATCATCATGGTGGCGGTCTCGATCGCCATGCTGGCGCAGTCGCTGGACCTCCGTGAGATTGTGGCGGCGCAGGGGAGCTACCCGTTCGTGCTGGTGCAGCCGCTGGGGCTGGTGATCTTCTTCATCGCCGGGCTGGCGGAAGTGGGCCGGACACCCTTCGATATCTACTTCGCCGAGTCGGAGATAGTGGGGGGGCCGTTCGTGGAGTACAGCGGGGCCCACTGGTCGCTGTTCTTCCTGGCGGAGTACATCAACACTTTTGCCATAGCAGCGCTTACGGTGATCCTGTTTTTCGGCGGTTGGGCCGGGCCGGGACTGGAGGGCGGCTGGGAGATCATCTGGTTCCTGTTCAAGGTGTACCTGGTAATCCTGGTAATCTTCTGGATAAGAGGGACGTTCCCGCGGCTGCGAATAGACCAGCTGATGGCGTTTGCCTGGAAGGTGGTGGTGCCGCTGTCGTTCCTGACCGTGGTAATGACGGCCATTTACCAGTTCTATAACTGGCCGGCCTGGTCGCTAACGCTGATGTCAGTGGCCGGGCTGGTGTGGGTCGGCTATGCCATTTACCGGAGGCTGGCCGGTCCGGCGAGCCGGGTGGCCCAAGTGAGGGCGCGGCAGGAGGCGTTGATGGCGTCGCGAGCCGAGAGCCGTAGGCAGAGTTGAATGCCCTTTTCGCTGGCGAAGAGGGAGGCTGAAGTCATGCTGAGTTTCCGTTCAACCCGGAAATTCGTGGGCTAAAAGGGAGGTCTGGCTGGAATGCTAAACAGTGTGAAAGGTATGTTCCTGACATTGGTGTCTTCAGCCAAGGGGCTGCGGGAGCCGGTGACACGGCAGTACCCGGCAACGGGCAACCTGCTGAAACGGGAGGAGGCGCCTACGCCGGTGCAGGACAGGTTCATGGGGTTTCCCGCGCTGACCTGGGACGAGGAGGTTGGGGAGCCCTACTGTACCAGCTGCATGGTGTGCATCAGGCATTGCCCCACGCAGTGCATGTCAGCGACGATGCAGGACAACCCGCTTCACGCAGAGGGAACGAGCAGCCGTCGCAAGATTGTAGAAAGCTTCGAGATAAATCTGAACCGATGTATACTGTGCGGAATTTGCGTGGAATGGTGCAACTTCGACGCCATTGTCATGTCCCACGAGCATGAGATGAGCACCTATGCACGGAACGGGGACCGGGTGGACCTTCCTTCGTTGCTGGACATTGGATACAAGCACCAGAAAGAGACAGATTGGGTACCGCCCACCAAGCGGGCGAAACCCGAGGCCGCGAAGACGGGAAGTGGGGGGTAACGGAGTTTGACCGGGTCCCGTCCATGCTTCCTCCGGCTCACTTCCGAATCGCCAAAGACGGCGGGGGCCAGTACCGCCGGTAACTGCGGGAAAGCGGTCCGATAGATGTCGCTGGCGCTGTTCATTGTTCTTGCCGTGCTTGTCCTAGGGGGCGGGCTGGCCGTGGTGGCCACACGAAACGTGGTGCAGGCGGCGCTGGCCCTGCTGGTATCGCTGGTGGCGGTCGCCGGAATCTACTTAGTGCTCTACGCCGAGTTCCTGGCGCTGGTGCAAGTGTTGATCTACGGCGGGGCGATCGTCATTGTTCTCATTTTCGCGATAATGCTCACGCGCAACGCCGAATACCCGCGCACCTCCGACAACCGCCAGTGGCCGCTGGCGGCACTGGCATCGCTGGGCCTGCTGGGGGTGCTGGTGCCGGCGTTTATGATCAACGCGGTCCGGGGCACAGAACCGCAGAACGCTTCTTTCACCGGCATCGGGAAGTCGCTTTTCACGACGTGGGCGGTGCCTTTTGAGGTAGCATCCCTGGTTTTGCTGGTGGCACTAATCGGGGCGATAATCATCGCCCGCTCCGGTCCTGGGGAGAACTAGAACGTGGTCGACCTTCTCTGGTTCCAGCTCCTCAGTGCCGCGCTGTTCGTAATCGGGCTGTACGGGGTCCTGGCGCGGCGAAGCGCCGTTCTGATCCTGATGTCCATCGAGCTGATGCTGAACGCGGTGAACATCAACCTGATCGCCGCGGCGTCGCACATGGAGGGAACCAACCCGTTCAGCAACTTCGACGGGCAACTCATTGCGATTTTCATCATTACAGTAGCCGCAGCCGAGGTCGGCCTGGCGCTGGCGATAGTGCTCAGAATTTACAGAAACCGATCCACGGTCAACGTGGACGAAATCAACCTGATGAAGTGGTAGATGTCCCGGTGAGATTTTCCTTGCCCCGGTCCACCACCTCCCTTGCCCTCCCCAACATGGGGAGAGGGTTGCTGGTGTCTGCCTGATGCAGTGGGCATGGCTCATACCCGTCTTCAGCTTTGCGGTGGCGCCGATCATCGTGATCGTTGGCGACCGGTTGCCCGGCAAGGGGGCCCTCCTGTCCATCCCTGCCATCGGTGCCGGGTTCGTGTTCTTCTGGATCGCGCTGTTCGGATGGCTCGGGGCATCGACGGGGACGGAGAACTGCTACACGGCCATGGGGACCGAGGCGCTGACCTGCAACTACGACAGGGTCTGGTTCAATGCCGGGCTGCCGGGGCTGGAAAACAGCGTGCAGCTGACCTGGGGGTTCTTTGTCGACCCGGTGACCATCGCCATGCTGGGCCTGGTGACCTTCGTGGCGCTGATGGTGCAGATCTATTCCCTGGGCTACATGCGCGGCGACCCGCGGATCAACTGGTACTTCGCGGTGCACGCGCTGTTCGCCGCATCCATGCTGACCATCATCCTTGCCGACAGCTTCCTGCTGCTCTACGTGGCGTGGGAGCTGGTGGGCGTCTGCTCCTACCTGCTCATCGGGTTCTGGCACGAACGGCCGGCGGCGAGGGAGGCCGCCAAGAAGGCGTTCATCGTCACGCGCATCGGCGACGTGGGGCTGCTCATCGGCATCCTGCTGCTGTGGCACGAGGTTGGCAGCTTCAGCATGACGGCAGCGTTCGAGGCGGTGCAAAACGGGACGCTGAGCGAGGGAGTCAGCATAGCCGCGGCACTGCTGCTGTTCCTGGGGGCTATGGGCAAATCGGCGCAGATACCATTCCACGTCTGGCTGCCCGACGCGATGGAGGGCCCGACGCCGGTGAGCGCCCTGATCCACGCCGCGACGATGGTGGTGGCAGGGGTGTTCCTGGTGGCGCGAGCGTTCCCGCTGTTCGAGGCGTACGGCGGCATTCCGCTGACGGTAGTGGCCATCGTGGGGCTGGTGACGGCGCTGGTAACGGCTACCATCGCGCTGGTGGCGACGGACATAAAACGCATTCTCGCTTACTCGACGGTGAGCCACCTGGGGCTGATGATGCTGTCGCTGGGGGCCGGAGGCTATACGGCCGCCATATTCCACCTGCTGGCCCACGGGTTCGCCAAGGCATTGCTGTTCCTGGGGTCGGGGAGCGTCATTCACAGTACTGAGAAACAGGAGATCTCCGAGCTGGGCGGACTGCGGCGGGTGATGCCCATCACCACGATCGTGTTCGCCATCGGCGCAATGTCGCTGGGAGGCATTCCCATCCTGGCGGGATTCTGGAGCAAGGACGAGATTCTGCAATCGGTGAGTCACGGCCTGAACCCGGCCTTCATAGTGCTGGCGCTGATCACGGCGCTGCTGAGCGCCCTGTACATGGGCCGGGCGGTGTTCGTCACTTTCTTTGGCAAGCTGCCGCAGGGGCTGGAGCATACCCATGAATCGCCGCCGGTGATGACGGTCCCCCTCGGCCTGCTGGCGATCCTGGCTATCGGTTTCGGCCTCATCAGCTGGAACTGGCCCGGGACGTTCGGGGGGTTCGGCTACTTCGTGTTCTACGAGAAGGGGCACGGGTTCGAGTTTACCTGGTGGATCGGCATACTGTCGGCGGTAATGGCGGTGGGGGCCTTCGTGCTGACCTACCTGATCTACGAGCGAGGCAGCATCTCGCTGGAACCCGTGCGGGCCCGGCTCCGGCCGATTCTGAAGGTGGTGGAGAACAAGTATTACTTCGACGAAACCTACCAATGGGCGATCGACCAGATTGTTCTGCGGGTCGCCAACTTCGTCGGATTTTTCGACCGGGCCGGGGTGAACGATGTGGGCGTGAACGGACCGGCGGAGGTGGTGCGGTGGCTGGGGACCACCCTGAGGCTGCACGTTACGGGTCACCTGTACAGCTACGCGCTGGCGATGGTGCTGGGGACGGTAGGACTGGGAATCTTCTGGTGGTTGATCACCTCGTGATAGAACTGTCTGAATCAGGATTTAAGTATTTCCCCGATGGGCCGGGAGAATCCTGTTTTTCCTTCGGGCCTAATTCAGACAGAAGGCGGCAGCGGTAATGGGCAATTTCGACCAGGTCGCCCTGCTGCTGCTGATCCTGGTGCCGCTGGCCGGCGCCGGTCTGACCATGTTCATGCCGGGGGACCGTCCCAAGGACAGCTGGTACTTCGCGCTGTTCGTAGGGGCGATATCGCTGGTACTGTCGGTGCTGGTTTTCGCCCGGTACGACTACGACGCCGGAGGGTTCCAGTTCAACCGGGTCTATGACTGGCTGCCGGGCCCGATGGACATCAACCTCTCGCTGGGCATTGATGGAATCTCCGCCCCGCTGATCGTGTTGAACGGCATCGTGCTCATGGGCGGGGTGATGATCTCCCGGAACATCACCTACCGGACCCGAGAGTTCTTCGTGCTGCTGCTGGCGCTGGCGGCGGGCGTCTATGGCGTGTTCGCTGTCAGAGACCTGTTCTTCCTGTTCTTCTTCTACGAGCTGGCCGTGCTGCCCATGTATCTGCTGATCGGAGTGTGGGGAAGCAGCACCGACTTCGGGACCTTCCTGCGGACCAAAGAATACGGCGCGATGAAGCTGATCCTGTTCCTGGTGGCGGGCAGCATCCTGATCTGGGTGGGGATTCTCGCGGTCTATGCAGAGGCGGCGAGCTTTGGCGAGGGGACTTTCTCCCTGCAGAAGCTGGGGGAGTTTGCTGCCACCGGCCGCTTCGACACCACCTTCCAGATGCTGGTGTTCCCGCTGTTCATGATCGGCTTCGGGTCGCTGGCCGGCCTGTGGCCGTTCCATACGTGGTCGCCCGACGGGCACGTGGCGGCACCCACGGCGGTGTCGATGCTGCACGCCGGGGTGCTGATGAAGCTGGGTGCTTACGGCATAATCCGGGTGGGTATCTACCTGTTGCCGGAGGCGGCGGACTCGTGGTGGATGACGGTCCTCATCGCGATGGGGACGGTGAACGTCATTTACGGTGCGATGTCGGCGATGTCGCAGCAGGACCTGAAGTACATCATCGGATATTCAAGCGTGAGCCACATGGGCTACGTGCTGATGGGGATAGCCACGCTGGATACCATCGGGATGGGCGGAGCGGTGCTGCAGATGTTCTCCCACGGCATCATGACGGCCCTGATGTTCACACTGGTGGGTGCGATTTACGACCGGACGCACGTTCGAGACATCAACGTGCTGAATGGGCTGTTCGGCAGGATGGGAGTGACCTGCTTCTTCTTCGCCATCGCGGGGCTGTGCTCGCTGGGCCTGCCGGGGATGAGCGGGTTCGTTGCCGAGTTCATGGTGTTCACCGGGGCTTTCCGCACCCACCTGTGGGCCGCTGTGCTGGCCGTAATCGGAGCGGCGATAACTGCGGTGTACATCCTGCGGCTGCTGGCGCGCACTTTCTTCGGCGAGCCGGACGTCAGGTGGTCGGGCCTGTCGGAGGCCAGTGTGCTGGAGAAGTCGGTGGCCGGCAGTTTTGTGGTTATCTTAATCTTAGTCGGTATCTGGCCCGAGGTAATGATGCGGGTGATAAACGTCAGCGTGCCCACCATACCGGGGGTGTAGTCAGAATTGTCGCTGACCTCCAACCTTGACCTGTTGACGCCGGAGTTCGCCCTGGCGGGCCTGGCGTTCCTGGTGTTCGCGGCGGACCTGGTGTTGCCGGAGAGCCGGAAGAACCTGCTGGGCTGGGTTTCCATAGCCGGACTGCTGGCGCTGATCGCGGTGTCGGTGGTGATGCTGTGGGGCGTGGAGGAAACGCTCTACAACGGCCTGCTGGCGGTGGACGACTTCTCCCTGTGGTTCAAGGTCCTGTTCATGGGCATCGGGGTGTTCATCATCCTGAGCTCGATGGACTTCGTGAACGACCACCTGGAGCACAAGGGCGAGTTCTACGGTCTCGTGCTGTTCTCGATTCTGGGCATGAACGTGATGGCCCAGTCGCGAGAACTGCTGACGGCATACATCGCCCTGGAGCTGCTGAGCTTCAGCCTGTACGTGCTGGCGGCGTATGCCCGCAACAGCCCCAAGTCCAACGAGGGCGGGCTTAAGTACATCATCATCGGCGCCTTCAGTTCCGCCGTGCTGCTGTACGGGGTCAGCATGGTCTACGGCGTGCTGGGCGTAACCAAGTTTGCTGAAATAGCAGCCGGGCTCTCGGTAGCGTCGGAGGTCAGCCCGGCCCTGTGGGTGGGACTGGCGCTGATCCTGGTGGGACTGGGGTTCAAGGTTGCGGCGGTACCGTTCCACATGTGGGCGCCCGACGTGTACGAGGGAGCGCCGTATCCCATCACGGCGTACCTGTCCATCGGATCGAAGGCGGCGGCCTTCGCACTGGTGCTGCGGCTGGTGGCCGAGGGATTCGTGCCGGTGGGGGACCGGTGGGAGCAGTGGCAGCTGGTGCTGGCGGTGCTGGCGGCGGTGACCATGATGGTGGGCAACATGGTGGCGCTGGCGCAACGCAACTTGAAGCGACTGCTGGCCTATTCCAGCATCGGGCACAGCGGGTTCATTTTGGCGGGAGTCGCCGCCCTGTCGCTGGATTCCAGCCTGCCCTCCAACGGAGTGATGCTGTACCTGGTCGGCTATTCCGTCACCAACTTCGTAGTGTTCGGAGGACTGATTTCCTTCTTCAACATGACCGGCAAAGAGATGATGACCGACCTGGCCGGGCTGGGGGGCACGCAGCCGTTCCTGGCGGCGTCAATCGCGATCGGCATGTTCTCGCTGGCCGGCCTGCCGATTTTCGCCGGGTTCGCAATCAAGTTCTACCTCTTCACGGCTATAGCCGACGAGGGGCTGCTCTGGCTGGCAGGGCTGGCGGTGTTTGCCAGCCTGGTGTCGCTGTACTACTACCTGCAGGTCATCCGGCAGATGTACATTCATCCCGCGGAGGGGGAACCGGCCTACGGGCACGGTTCCGGTTATGAGCACATCGACCACGCCCACGATGAGGAGGGCGAGGGGGGACACGGGCACGGGGAGGAGGAGCCGGCGCGCAGGTACGGGTCGGCGATGTTCGAGACCTACCCGGCCCTGGGGCGGCGCCCATCGGTCACGATCCTGGCGGTACTGGGCGCGGGGCTTTTGGCAGTGTTCTGGATCGGCATCTATCCCTCGCCTCTGATCGATACCATTGACGCGGCGAGCAAGGCGATACTTCCATGATAATTGCAGTGATCGGAAGCAGCAGACCGCCCCGCCAGGACCTGGTTAACCTGGGCGAGGAGGTGGGCCGGGAGCTGGCCAAGCGCGGTGTGACCGTGGTGTGCGGCGGGCTGAGCGGAGTGATGGAGGCCGTTTGCCGGGGGGCCAAGGCCGAGGGCGGCCAGACCATCGGCATATTGCCGGGCCGAGTGCCCACCGACGCCAACGAATATGTGGACATACCGATCGTAACGACGATGGGGTATTCCAGAAATATCATCGTGGTGCACACGGGGGCCGCCTGCATCGCCGTGGGAGGGGCGTTCGGTACGCTCTGCGAGATCGCCTACGCACTGGACGCAGGGATTCCGGTCGTTGGTCTGAGTACATGGGGGTTGACCTCCACCGGGGAGGGCACCGACATCCACGACCGCATCGTTCCTGCCGAGAACCCGGTGGACGCGGTGGAAAAGGCCATTGCAGCGGCGACATCCGGCGGCGCTCATTAGCCCACCTCCACGGTGGGCCTTTTCAATGCCACAGGCTCGATCGGGGCAAGCGATATGAGCAGTGATACCGTAGGCGTACACATCGAATCAGTCGTGGGCCGAGAGGTCCTGGATTCGCGGGGGAACCCGACGGTGGAGGCCGAGGTGCGCCTGTCCAACGGCGTAACGGGCCGGGCCCTGGTGCCTTCGGGCGCCAGCACGGGCAGCCACGAGGCCGTGGAACTGCGGGACCGGGATGCGGCGCGGTTCGGGGGCAACGGAGTGCAGCAGGCGGTGGCCAACGTCAACGGCATACTGGGGGGGTACCTGGCCAGGCGATCTCCGTTCTTCCAGGAATCCCTGGACCAGTTCATGATCGGACTGGACCACACGGACAACAAGGGAGAATTGGGCGCCAACGCCATCCTGGCGGTTTCGATGGCCGTGGCCCACGCGGCAGCGAGTGCCGGGGAGGTGAGCCTGTGGCGGTATGTGTCCGAGGGTGGAGAGGTGAGCCTGCCGGTCCCCATGTTCAATATCCTGAACGGCGGCCGTCACGCGTCGAACTCGGCGGATATCCAGGAGTTCATGGTACTCCCCGTCGGGGTGGCGAGTTTTTCCGACGCCCTGCGTGCCGGCGCCGAAATTTACCAGTCCCTGCGATTTCTGCTCCGGGCCGGTGGTCACAGCCTGAATGTAGGAGACGAGGGAGGATTCGCGCCGTCATTGTCCTCCAACAAGGATGCCCTGGACCTGGTGCTGCTGGCGGTGGAGAATGCGGGTTACACGCCGGGCAGCGAGGTCTTCCTGGGGCTGGACGTGGCGGCCACGGAGCTTTATGACGCGAACGCAGACAGGTATGTGCTGGAACGGGAGGGGGTTACCCTGGACTCGGGGGAGCTGATCGAGCTCTACGAGACCTGGGTGAACCAGTATCCGATACTCAGCATCGAGGATGGACTGTCGGAGGACGACTGGGAGGGCTGGAAGGAGATGCGCCGGCGACTGGGCGCAACGGTGCAGCTGGTGGGTGACGACCTGCTGGTGACCAACATTGCCCGCATCAGCCGCGGCATCCAGGACGGGGCCTGTAACGCGGTGCTGCTCAAGCCCAACCAGATCGGGACGCTGACGGAGACCCGGCAGGCGCTGGAAACCGCCCGGGCCGCGGGTTGGGGAGCGGTGATGAGTCACCGGTCGGGAGAGACGGAGGACACGACGATAGCTGACCTGGCCGTCGGCTGGGATGTGCGGCAGATCAAGACCGGGGCGCCGGCACGCTCGGAGCGGGTGGCGAAGTACAACCGGCTGCTGCGGATCGAGGCCGAACTGGGTGATGATGCGGCCTATTCCGGGACGACGGCGTTCGATTACCTGACCCCGCCTGGGTAGGGGAACGTCCCAGGTAAACAATGGGCGGAGAATCCTTGCGCGGAGGGGCAGGGACCCGCTCTCCGGTTACTGTATCGCATGGGCAGGAAACCCGGCGATGCCGGCAACCCCGCTGAAGCCCCATCGTCACTGCGAGGGATGAGTCACCACCGAGGTCCGCCGGGAAGTCCTGGAAATCGGTAATCGGGAGCCCAAAGGATATCGTCAACAGGGCTTTCGCGTTTTAGAGGGTGTGTGGCATTTGGTTTTTCGCTCTTGTCGCGACACTAACCTTTCCTTGTGAGAAGCCCTGGATTCCGGCTTTCGCCGGAATGACGGGGTGCGGGGCTGGAATGAGTGTGGTAAGGGCCAGCCATTTGTCACTCACGCTTTTAAAGTCGTGATGCTCATTGATCTGTCGTTCCCTTGAAAGAGGGAATCCTCCCAGCATTGCAGCCGGAATGTCGATAATTGCCAAAGCGTTCTGGATTCCGGCTTTCGCCGGAATGACGGGGTGGGGGCCGGAATGAGGGATGAAGACTTTGTTGGTTGCACCAGGGCAACCACAAGGGTTGCCCCTACATTGGGAGGGCTATTTTCATGACAGTGACGGGGTAGGGGCAGGAATGAGGGGATGGGCCAGCCATTTGTCACGCACCCTCTTTAAGCCGCGAGGCTGATTGATCTGTTGTTCCCTTGAACGAGGGAATCCACCCAGCATTGCAACCGGAATGCCGATAATTGCCAAAGCGTTCTGGATTCCGGCTTTCGCCGGAATGACGGGGTGGGGGCCGGAATGAGGGATGAAGACTTTGTTGGTTGCACCAGGGCAACCACAAGGGTTGCCCCTACATTGGGAGGGCTATTTTCATAACGATGACGTGGTGGGGGCCGGAATGAGGGGGTGGGCCAGCCATTTGTCACACACCTTCTTAAAGTCGTGAGGCTCATTGATCTGTTGTTCCCTTGAACGAGGGAATTCACCCGGCATTGCAACCGGAATGCCGATAATTGCCAAAGCGTTCTGGATTCCGGCTTTCGCCGGAATGAGGGCGTGGGGGCCGGAATGGAGATGAAAACTTTGTTGGTTGCACTAGAGCAACCACAAGGGTTGCCCCTACATTGGGAGGGCTATTTTCATGAGAGTGACGGGGTTGGGGCCGGAATGACGGGTTGGGGGCCGGAATGAGGGAATTAAAGCTGTCTTACGTCTGGGAATCCAGTTTGACGACATCCCCTAGACAGTTTTCTTCGTTTCATGGTGTAAAATACCGGCAATTTGTAGCGCAGAGGTAGAGCATGGCCACGCGGATAGGAATTAATGGATTCGGAAGAATTGGAAGGCTGGTGCTGCGGGCAAACCAGGAGCGCAACGAGGGCGTGGTGGAAGTGGCGGCGGTCAATGACCTAACAGACGCCGAGACCAACGCCCACCTGCTGAAGTGGGACACGAGCTACGGTGGCTACCCAGGGAAGGTGGAGGCCAGCAACGGCGACCTCGTGGTTGATGGAAGGGCCATCAAGGTGTTTTCGGAGAGGGACCCGTCGGCCATTCCCTGGGGAGAGATGGGCGTGGACCTGGTGGTTGAGTCCACCGGCATTTTCACGGATGCGGAGAAGGCCGGCGGGCACCTCACGGGAGGGGCCAAGAAGGTCATCATCTCAGCGCCGGCCCGCGGGGAGGACCTGACGCTGGTGATGGGCGTCAACGACCACCTGTACGACAAAGACAAGCACACCATCGTTTCCAACGCCTCCTGCACCACCAACTGCTTTGCCCCCATGGTGAAGGTGCTGCACGATCAGTTCGTGGTGGAGCATGGACTGATGTCCACGATCCACTCCTACACCAACGACCAGGCCATTCTGGACCAGCGTCACAGCGACCTGCGGCGGGCGCGAGCGGCGGCGATGAACATCATACCCACGAGCACGGGCGCGGCGCGGGCTGTGGGCCTGGTACTGCCGGAGCTGAACGGCAAGCTGCACGGGATGGCCTTCCGGGTGCCGACAGCCACCGGATCCATCACCGACTTTACCGCGCAGGTAGCCCATGACGTGTCGGTGGCAGACGTTAATGCCGCCTTCCAGAGGGCCGCGGAGAACGAGCTCAAGGGCGTCCTGGAGTACTGCGACGAGCCGCTGGTCAGTTCCGACTTCCGGGGCAACCCGCACAGCTGCATCTTCGACGCGCTGTCCACCATTGTCATGGCCGATCGGATGGTCAAGATCATGGGCTGGTACGACAATGAGTGGGGCTACTCGTGCCGTACCGCGGACCTGGCGGCGATGATGAGCGAGAAGGGCATCTAGGGGTGTTGTCAAATCATCTCGTCCCGCCCGCGATGCCAGAATCCGGAGGGTGCGGTACGCGAATCGTTCTGCGCTGCAAGGAGATTCTGGATTCCGGCTTTCGCCGGAAAGACGGGGTGGGGGCTGGAAGGACGGGGTGGGCGGTACGCGAATCGTTCTGCACTGCAAGGAGATTCTGGATTCCGGCTTTCGCCGGAATGACGGGGTGGAGGCCGGAATGACGGGGTGGGGGCTGGAATGACGGGGTGGGGGCTGGAATGACGGGCTGGGTGCCGGAATGACGGGTGGGCGGTACGCGAGTCGTTCCGCACTGCAAGGAGATTCTGGATTCCGGCTTTCGCCGGAATGACGGGTGTGGTACGCGAATCGTTCTGCACTGCAAGGAGATTCTGGATTCCGGCTTTCGCCGGAATGACGGGGTGGGGGCTGGAATGACGGGGTGGAGGCCGGAATGACGGGCTGGGTGCCGGAATGACGGAATTGAAGCTGTTACAAGTCTGGCAGGTTAATATGACGACACTCCCCAGGCCGTCAGGGGCGGCGCACTCATAATACGGGAGGAGGCGGAGCAGAGACCTTCCGAGTGCCTTCTATGCGCCCCATGGCCAAACCGCTCAGCTATCTGACACTGAACGGCCGGGTTTCCTGGCCGTTCTTCGTGTTGGCGGCGATAGTGGCCGTGGCGCTGGCGCTGCGCCTGCACGGCATTAACTGGGACGACGGCTACGGGTTTCACCCGGACGAGCGGGACATATACTTCCGCGCCGACTGCATGTACCGGCTGCTTGCGGACGACCCCAGAGCCAGCACCTGCGGTTATCTGAACGATCACCCGGAGGCCGAATCGGGGCTGGGTGCCCTCCGTTTCTTCTTTGACGCCGACCGCAGCCCGCTGAATCCACACTGGTTTCCGCTGGGCAGCATCCTGATCTATGCGCTCGTGTTCATCCGGTCGGTGATCGAGCTGTTCACCGACGTTGGCGGCATGGACATGCGCTACGCCGGGCGGACCCTGTCGGCCCTGGCCGACGTGGGCTCGGTGCTGATGGTATTCGTGCTGGGGCGGCGGCTGTACGGGACCAACGTCGGCCTGCTGGCGTCGGGCCTGGCGGCGCTGGCGGTCATTCACGTGCAGCACAGCCACTTCTACCGTCCCGAGACATTCACGGTATTGCTGACTCTTGCCAGCATCTGGGCGGCGTTCCGGATGGTGGAAAGGAGGAGGCTGCGGGACTCGGCGCTGCTGGGGCTGATACTGGGCCTGGCCCTGGCGCCGAAGGTGAACGTCCTGCCGCTGCTGGCGCCGCTGGCCCTGGCATACGGGTACCGTGTGCTGGACGAGGCCGAGGGCAAGTGGGACGAGATTACCCCCGAAATACTGCAGAGGGTTGCGGGCCATGCCATCCTGGCCGGGGTGGTGGCCATCGGGGTCTTTTTCGTTACAACCCCGTACGCATTTATTGACATTGGCGCTTTCGTCAGCGATGTCATGCTGCAGACGCGGATGGCAAGGAACGCGGGCCTGTTTCCGTTCACTGTGCAGTACATAGACACGCCGGCCTTTCTGTACCAGATACGCCAGATAGCCGTCTGGGGCCTGGGCGTGCCGCTGGGCGTTCTGGCGTGGCTGGCCGTCCCGTTCACGGTGGCCGTGGCGTTGCTGGAGCGGCGGCAGTTCCGGGCGGATCTGCTGTTGCTGTTCTGGGTGGTGCCCAGCCTGCTGTTCTACGAAAGTTTCGAGGTGAGGTTTCAGAGGTACCTGTTCCCATTGGTACCCGTGATGATCCTGCTGGCTTCGAGGATGATGCTCTGGAACCTGGACCGGGGCAGGGAACCGGTGCGCCGACTGGGCGCCTCCCTGGCGGAGGTGTTTCATGGCGTGAGGAGATGGCGATTACCAACCTACTCCGCAGGTACGGCGCTGATTGCCCTGGCCGTACTCGGTCTGCCGGCGGCAGTGGTGGCGAGCACGGTATTCTATTCGCTGGCGTTCCAGCAGGTATATGCCGGGGAGCATCCGGCCAACCAGGCGGCGGAGTGGATAGCGGAGGAAATACCCGGCAGCTCGCCCATTGTCATGGACAATCACTGGGACGAGTTTGTTCCCGGTCTATACGGCAGGGATATATGGCAATTCCCGCTGTACGAGCGGGACACGCAACAGAAAATGGCGGAACTGGCCCGTAACCTGGCCCACGCCGACTACCTGGTGTTCTACAGCGCCCGGCCTTATGCCAGCGCCTCACGGGACCCGGAACGGTTCCCTTACAGCAACAACTACTACCGGCTGCTTTTTTCCGGTCAGCTCGGTTACCGGCTGCACCGTGAGTTCACCAATTACCCCTCGCTTGGCGGGGTGGTATTCCGGGACGAGGCCACTGCATATTCGGGCCTGAACAGCGTGGCGCCGGAGGTTGGTTCGCAGGAAGCGGGGTTCACGCTGAATTTCGGGTATGCAGACGACAATGTATCGGGCTACGACCACCCACGAGTCCTGATCTTTCGCAATGCCGATGCCCTGGACGAATTGGCCCTAGTGAGGCTGATCGCCCCGATGGAGTTGCCCCGTCCCCCAGGTCACGACCAGGCGCTGATGTTGACCCCGGAGCAGTTGGATAAACAGAGGACGGGCGGGACGTTCAGCGAGATCGTAAGCCGGGATGGGTGGACGAACAGCCTGCCGGTCCTGGCGTGGCTGCTGGTCGTGGAATTGATATTCCTGCTGTCGCTGCCCCTGGCGATGTTCGTCTTTCGGCCGCTGGCCGACCGGGGGGTAATACTGGCGAAAATCCTGGGGTTGCTGGCAGTCTGCTACGTGTCATGGCTGGTGGTGGCGCTGGGTTGGCTGGATTTCTCCCGGGGCATGGTGTACCTGGGAATGGGAGTAGTGGCGGCGGCCTCTTCGGCGGTTTTGTGGCTCAAGAGGGACGAAATATGGGAGTTTGTGCGGGCGCGATGGAAACTGCTGTTGCTGGGCGAGGTGCTGTTTCTCGGAGCGTTTCTCGCCTTTGTGGGCATCCGCTACCTCAATCCGGACCTGTGGCATCCGTACCGGGGCGGCGAAAAACCGATGGAGCTGGCGTACCTCACCGCGGTGTTCCGGTCGACCGGCCTGCCGCCGTATGATCCCTGGTTCGCAGGGGGATATCTCAACTATTACTACTGGGGCTATTTCGTGGTCGCCTGCGTGAACCGAGTCGCAGGGATTCTGCCCACAACGGCCTTCAACCTGGCGGTGCCGCTGTTCTTCGCGCTGACGTTCACAGGAGCGTGCTCTATCGGCTACAACCTTGCTGCCGGGGTTCGGGCCGGCGGAGCGCGCCGATGGCGGGTCATCGGTCAACGGGGCATTCCGCTGCCTCCGGTGCTTTGCGGGCTGGCAGCCGGTCTGTTCGTGGCGGTTCTGGGGAATCTGGACGGGATCGTGCAGATCGTGCAGGGGCTGTGGACGCTGGCCGTCAACGGAGAGGTATGGCCGGGGTTCGATTTCTGGCGAAGCAGCCGCATGATCCCTCCGCTGGAGAGCTTCGAGCCATCGGTGCTGGCATTCTGGATGCCCGAGTTCATTCCGGGGAATGCCGGGGCCTCCTGGCACATCACCGAGTTTCCTTTCTTCACTTTCCTGTTCGCCGACCTGCACGCGCACATGATGGTGATCCCCTTCACTCTGCTGACGCTGGGATTGGGGCTGGCGCTGGTGGCGGGACTGCGAAATGGGAGTGTGGTGTGGACGACAGTATGCGGCACACTCCTGGCTGTCGGGCTGGGATCCCTGTGGGCCATCAACAGCTGGGACTATCCTGCCTACGTCATCCTCGTATTGGGGCTGGTGGGCGTCGCTGCCCATTTCACCCGATTTCCCTCCCGCCGGAAATGGCCGCTGTTTGCCGGGATGTCGGTAGGGATACTGGTGTTAAGCATCCTTGCCTTCTGGCCGTTCCACCATTATTACGAGACGTTCAATAACGGGCTGGACGCTTCCCGATGGCGGACGCCCGTGGACCGGTTCCTGGCGGTGCATGGCCTGTTCCTGTTCATCGCGGGGACGTATCTGGTCACCCGGACATGGAGGGACCTGACGGTCCTGGTAAAGAGCATCTGGGGAAGCGAGGAGCTTTCACCGGGGAAGGCGTGGCTCAGGTTTGTGGTCGCGCTGATGGTGATCGCCGGGCTGCTGCTGGCGGTGCTGGGATACTGGAACGCGGTGATGGTGACCGCGTTCATAATCCCGCTGGCCGTCCTGGGATGGAGGGTGCTGGCTGTTCCAGACCCGGGCCGCCCTTACGAATCAGTGGTTGTCGCCATTCTGGCGATGGCCTTACTGATCGCAATAGGGGTCGACCTGGTCACGGTGGAGGGCGACATAGGGAGGATGAACACCCTTTTCAAGTACTACCTAGAGGTCTGGGTGTTCATGGCCATTGCCAGCGCCTACATGCTCTGGCAATTGATCGGCGGCGGACTGAGGGAGCTGCGTTCAAGACGGTTCGACGGCCGAGTGGCCTGGCTGGCAGTACTGGCGATACTGCTGGGGTCGTCCCTAATCTATACATTTCTCGGAACGAGGGACCGAGTGGAGGACCGCTTTCTCGACCTTCCTTCGACGCTGGATGGTACGGCATACATGGCGGCAGCGGTGCACTGGGAACGGGAGGAGTCGTTCCCCTTGGGCTGGGACCTGCAGGCAATGAGCTGGTTGCAGGACAACGCGCAGGGAACGCCGGTCGTACTGGAGGCGCACATGGAGCAGTACCGATGGGGAGGACGGATGGCGAACTACACCGGACTCCCGACGGTCATCGGTTGGCCGTGGCACCAGACGCAACAGCGATTCGACTACAGGGAGCGAATACGGCAGAGAGCTCACGACGTTCGCCTGGCCTACGAGACCACCGATGTGGATACGACGGTAAGAATCCTGGACCGATACGATGTGTCGTATGTGGTCGTCGGTGATCTGGAGAGGCTGAACTATGGCGAGGGCAGTCTGGCAAAATTTGATCACATGGCAGAAATGGGCCTACTCAGCAAAGCCTACGCAAACCCGAAAACGTCTATTTTCCGAGTCGAATTTCCGTAACAGGATCTTTGGATTTTCCAGTGCCTGGGGTTTTTCCCGCGGGATGTGAATGGCTCCGGCCGGGACTTTTCGCCGAAGGGTCGTTCTGGATTCCGGCCCCGTATCGAGTACGGGGTGACGTTCTTTCGCCGGAATTACGGAGGGGAGCAGCGGGTCCGGGCGAGATTGTCTCTTGGGCCGGTTTTTCTGGGCCCCGGCTTTCGCCGGGGTTACGGGGGGGAGCAGCGGGTCCGGGCGAGATTGTCTCCTGGGTTGGTTTTTCTGGGCCCCGGCTTTCGCCGGGGTGACGGGGGTTAACCCTCTCCCTCAAGGGGGGAGGGAATGGCTTTTGCGGCTATTTTCATAACAATGACGGGAGAGGGCGGGAGTGTCCATTGGGCCGGTTTTTCTGGGCCCCGGCTTTCGCCGGAGTGACGGGAGAGCGCCGGGGTGACGGGAGAGCGCCGGGGTGACGGGAGATGGCGGGGTGACGGGAGAGGGCGAGAATGTCCCTTGGGCTGGTTTTTCTGGGCCCCGGCTTTCGCCGGGGTGACGGGAGAGCGCCGGGGTGCCGGGAGGGCGCCGGGGTGCCGGGAGGGCGCCGGGGTGCCGGGAGAGGGTGGGGGTGACGGACCTGGGTTTGCAATAATCGAGAGGCCCTGATTTCCATAACAGGGCCTTTTCATTCTCCGAATTCAGGGGTAATGCCGAGGAGTAAGAAGGCTTCGGAGACGTGAGCGGCGTGGCGGCGTAGGGCGGCGGCAACGTTGGTATGACCAGCCCAGCGCACCAGGGTGGTGGTCAGGTTGCGAAAGGCTGCCATCACCTGGGGGGCGTTACCGCTCCTTACCTGGGAGCGGTCTTCGTCAAAGGTGACGTCCCGGACCCAATGCACCTGGTTCTCGATATTCCAATGCCCTCTAAGAATCTGCAACAGACGTTCCGCTCCGGCAACCTCGGGCGAAAGACTGGTCACCGCATAGCTCACCGTCACCTGGGTGCGTCCCCGGACTCTCCTCTGCCGCTCCAGCCGGCATACCTGCCGCAGGTGGGGCCACTCCTTCCCCACCGATCCGGCGCTGCCCGCATACCGGTTCACCTCCGGGTCGGACAAGGCCCACAGTTCCCGCCGCTCCCAGCGCCCGTGCCGTTGCTTGGGCGAGACATCCACCCACACAGTCAGCTCCGCCCCTCGCTCCCGCCAGTCCTCAGCCTGCCACGGCGGTACCCATGGCCCCGCAACCCTATCAGTTTCCAGTGGGGGAAAATACTTCCACCAGGTCCTGGCACAATGCAGGCTGATTTTCCTTCACCGGCAACAGGTAATCTCCGCCGCCAGCTACAATCTGCTGGCACACCTCCCGTTGGGTCAGCAGAGCGTCCGCCACCACTATCCTCCCTTCCAGGGGAATCTGCCCCAACACTGCTTGGGCCGCTGCCAATTCCTGACCCTTGCCCGCCGTGGCTGCCTGGCTCAGCACCGCCTTGCCCTCAGTGGCGTAGGCTGATACCAGGTGCACCCCAGGCAGTTCCTCACCGTGAATCCCACGCAACGTCTTCCCGTCTATTGACACCACGGAGCCCAGATCCACCCCACTATCTCGCACCCATTCCCGCAGCACCCCTTCGAAGGCATCCACGTCCAGATCCTTGAACACCCGGTGCAGGGTGGCTACGCAGGGCGTTCTCCCCTGTGGGAAACCCAATTGATTAACGACAATAAGGAATGCCGGTAGCGTCGATTATTTTTGCCGGTCAGAGATGAGGTAAACCCTCCGGCACGGAGGTGCCGGAATGATCAAAGACCGACAAGTCAGGCTATTGAGGCAGAGGCTTATGAAAGGAAAGACCCAGGAGACGGCGGCCGCGGTGGCTGGGATGAGCGTGCGCTCAGCGCGCAAGTGGCAGCGCGGGTCCTTGCCGTCAGAGACGAAGCAAGAGCGCTGGTGGCGAACCAGGCCCGACCCCTTCGACGGGGTGTGGGAGGAGGAGATTGAGCCCCTGCTGCGGGGCGATCCGACGGGGAAGCTGAAGGCGACGACGATTATCGAATGGCTGGAGGAGCGCCATCCCGGCCGGTTCGACGCCTCCCAGCTGCGCACCCTGCAACGGCGATTGCAGGACTGGCGGGCGTTGCACGGTCCCGATCAGGAGGTGTACTTCCCCCAAGAGCATCCGCCGGGACGGGAAGCCCAGATGGACTTCACTCACGGCAAGGCCCTGGGAGTGACCGTCGCCGGCCAGCCCTACCCCCACCTGCTGTTCCATCTGATCCTCAGCCACTCGGGGTGGCACTACGCCGAGGTGGCCGGCGGCGAGACCTTCCTGGCCCTCAAGCAGGGATTGCAGAATGCCCTCTGGACCCTGGGCGGCGTCCCGGAGGTGGTGCGCTCGGACAATGCCGCCGCCCTCACCCATGAAATACGCCGCAGCCGCGCCCGGGCGCTGAACGACAATTACGCCGCCCTGCTGGACCACTACGGACTCCGGTCCACGCGCATCAATCGCGGCCAGAGCCATGAAAACGGCGTCGCCGAGCACGCCCACTATCGCCTCAAGGAGGCCATAGACCAGGCCCTCATCCTGCGGGGCAGCCGCGATTTCCACACCGCCGACGACTACGCCGGTTTCGTCCGGGAGATGGTGGAGAAACGCAATCGCCTGGTCAGGGGGAAGCTGGAGCAGGAAATGGCTTGCCTACGGCCCCTGCCGCCAGCCCCCATGCCGGAATACGCCAACTACCAGTCCAAGGTGCGCCGGTGGAGCACCATCCAGGTAGCGGGACGGAGCTACAGCGTGCCCTCCCGCCTGATCGGCCAGGAGGTGCAGGTCCGTCTGTACGCCGACTGGGTGGAAGTGTACTACAAGGGCCACCTCGTGGAACGCATGGCGCGGGTGCACGGCGATGGGGAAGTCAACGTCAATTACCGCCACGTCATCCATTCCCTGGTGCGCAAGCCCGGGGCCTTCGCCCGCTACCGCTACCGGGAGCAGCTGTTTCCCACCCTGCGCTTCCGCCTGGCCTACGACGCCCTCCGGGAATGGCGGGGCGAACGGGCCGATGTGGAGTACGTGCGGATACTGCACCTGGCGGCCACCACCATGGAGGCCAATGTGGACAGCGCGCTGTCCCTGCTCCTGGAGTCCGGCCGGTCCTTCAACTACGCCGAGGTGCGGGAGCTGGTCGAGCCCAAGCCGATCGAGGCCCCAGCGCTGGTCCTGTCCGGGAAGCCGGACCTGAAGGTCTACGACGGTCTGCTCACCGTCAGCCTGGCCGGGACGGAGGTGTGCGGATGATGAACGCCAGCGTCGTGCAAGAGCGCATCGGCCAGCTGTGCCACGAATTCAAGTTGCCCACCATGGAAGCTCAGTCGGTGGAGCGTTTCACCGCCGCCGGCCACGGCGACGCCCTGCCCATCCTCCTGGAGGTGCTGGAGCAGGAGGCCGAGGATCGCCGTCAACGGCGCACCCACCGGCTGCGCAAGGAGTCCCGGCTGACCTCGGGCAAGACCTGGGAGACCTTCGATCACCACCGGATGCCCCTGGCGCTCCGGCAGCAAATGGATCATCTGGCCCAGGGGAGCTTCGTGGAGCGCGGCGTCAACGTGCTGGCTTTCGGGCTGCCCGGCACCGGCAAGACCCACGCCCTGTGCGCCCTGGGCCACCGTTTGGTGGAAGCCGGCTACTCCGTCCTCTTCGTCCCAGCCTACCGCCTGGTGCAGGACCTCCTCGCCGCCAAGCGCGACCTGGACCTGCCCCGCCGGCTGCGCAAGCTGGACAACTTCGACTTCCTGCTGCTGGACGACCTGGGCTACCTGCCCCAGGGGACCGAGGAGTCCGAGGTCCTCTTCACCCTCATCGCCGAGCGCTACGAGCGCCGGTCCCTGGGCATAACGTCCAACCTGGTCTTCTCCGAGTGGGAACGCATCTTCGCCAACCCCATGGCCACCGCGGCGGCCATCGACCGGGTGGTGCACCACTCCGTCATCCTGGAGTTTGACGTCCCCAGCTACCGCACCGATGCGGCACAGCAACGGGGCCACGCAGAGGAGGTGAACCGGCAAAACTAATTGACGCTCAATCGGCAAAAGTAGTTGACGCGGGACACCAATTCCTCTCCAGCAGTGGCTCCTTGGTCCCGGCCCCATTGCGCAATGGCGTAAAGACTGCGGGAGCCACATAGCATGGCGCAAACTGACAGACTCAATACCGCTCCCAATGGGTGGCGCCGGCCTTGCCGGCTCCGGTGGTCTGGAACTCCATCCAAGGCTTCTCTCAATCTCATCTTCCCCACCTCCTCACTTCTTCACCACAACTTTAAGACTCCTTTAAGAAAATGAAAAGGCCCTGATTTCCATAATGAGGGCCATTGACATAATTCTAATATTTGTATAAAATCTTATGCAAACCTAAGGGGCCCGCTTCCGGCCAAACACCGGCTGGCAGGCGGACCAACTGACGGTCGGGGGTTCCGGTGTCCAGGGCAATTGCATCCGTTGGTGGGAGCGTTCCGCTGGCGGCTGGGCACAGAATCCGACCCATCGGCCCTTCTCGAGTGTTCCAGCCTTTGGGGATGTGTGGCGATTTGGGCACGCAGGAACTACAAGAGGAGGGCCGATTTTTTTGAATTTGGCCTGACGCTATGGAAGGAGCCACCACAGTTGTCCGTGGCAGTGGAGCCAAGGGCTCCGCCATGATGGTGGTGGCTACTCAACCCACTTGGGATAGGACCCCATCACTCGTAACGAACTGGCCCTGTTTCGTACGGCGTCGATTGCCTCTCCCAGTAGCCGGTCCTGCCGGTGTCCATCGCAGTCGACAAAGAAAATATACTGGCCCAGCGAGCGTTTGGTGGGACGAGACTCAATCTTGGCCAGGTTGATATCACGATGGGCGAATTCGCCCATGACAGTGTACAACTGGCCGGGCACGTCTTCCTGGAAGGTAAAGAACAGGGATGTCTTGTCGTTGCCCGTCGGTGCATGGTCCGACTCGGCGAGAACCACGAAACGAGTGACGTTGGTTGCCACATCCTGAATGCGGGAGTCCAGGATCTCGGCGCTGTACAACTCCGCTGACCGGCGGGGTGCGATAGCGGCAGCGGGTACCTTGCTGTTCAGGGCATCACCCACGGCCTGGGCCGTGCTGAGTGAGGCGGACCGCTCGGCGTCAGGGAACATGCGCTCCAGGTATTCCTGGCACTGTGCCAAGGCCTGAGGATGGGAATAGATGACCCTAACGTCTTCGAACCGGGTGCCCGGGTTTCCCATCAGATAGTGTTCAATGGGGAGAACTATTTCGCGCTGGATGAGCAGCGAGCCCTGACTAACCAGGAGATCCAGGGTGAAATTGACCGATCCCTCGATGCTGTTTTCGATGGGGACGACGCCCTGAGCCACTTCGCCGCTGACCACCGCCGATCCCACCGCGGTGATGGAAGGGAAAGGCATCAGACTGGCGGAAGCGTCGTATAGTAGGGCGGCCTCCTCCGTGTAGGTACCGGAGGGCCCGAGAAAAGCAAGCGTCCGAGCCACGATCAGACTCCAGTCAAGATATCGTAGAGAAGTTGCTCGTCTCCGATGGAGGTGACGGCGACCAGCTCATCGTCGGCCTCTACGACCATTTCCCCTGAGGGAATCCTGGGCTCGCCCCTCTTCACGATGACGGAGAAGAAGCTGCGAGGCGGCAACTGGATTTCGTCGAGGCGTCTTCCGACGATATCGGCGCCGTCGGGAACGGAGACGCAAACCAATTCCATCCCCCGTTGGTGCATGCTCATCAGGTGTCGCAAAGGCTGACCCGGGACCCCGGCTTCCAAGGCAACCAAGGCAAGGTGAACCCAGTTTACAACCACGTCAACGCCCATTTCGCCGAAGATGGGTTCGTTCTTGGGGTCTTTGACGATAGTGACTGTGCGGGGCCGTTTGAAGATGAACTTGGCTATCTGGCAGATCACCAGGTTGGTGGCATCAGCACCTGTGAGCGCGACGACGGCATCGGCGCGTTCGGCCCCAGCGCGGCGCAGCACATCGGAGTCTGAGCCGTCGCCGAGCAATGCCACGATACCTATGTTTTCAGTCAAGAGCCTGTACCGTTCGGGCTCGCGCTCAATAACGGCGACTTCATGTCCCGTGGCAGCCAGTGCCCTGGAAAGATAGAATCCAACCTCGCTGCAGCCAACGATTACGATATACATCGTCCCGCCAGCGCAGGAGTTTCGTTCCGGAAAGTCACCAAGGTTCTATTAACCAATGGAAATGGCGCCCCTTATGTCCTGGAGAATTCCCACCGAATAACTCAGCACGCTCATATCCGCGTGCGTCTTGGACATTTCCTGGGACTCGTAGATGACCTGCAACTTGGAATCCTCCACGTGGCAAACCACGGTGGGGACGTTATACATGCGAGAGGCAATCTGGGCGGCCAGGAGATTCTCATGGTCGTCTGCAGACAAAGCAAGGAAGGCATCGGCGTGAATGATTCCCGCATCCATGAGGTAGTCCTGCATAACAGGTTCGGCGAGGAGCACGCCAGAAACCTTGTCGTAATTGCTGAGGCGTTCGAGCTCACTGCGTTCGTGCCCCAGCACGGTTATACTGGTGGCCCGGTCGAGCAGTCCCCAGACGATTCCGGAGGTCAGCTGGCCGCAGCCATAAATCAACACTCGCACTAGGGGTCGGTCCTCCCAGCTACTGCGATATTGGCAGGCATGGGTTCCCGCCACAACAATACGTGGCACGGTGCGTGCTGGAAAACGTAAGCGCCGGTGCTGCCCAACCGGTACCGCCCGAGGGTTCGGCTGTATGGCACGCCGACGATAACGAGGTCGGCTCTTTCTATTTCGGCCTCCCTGGCCACGGCTGCCCCCGCTTGTCTTGCCCGAATACAGCGGGTTTCCAGTCTGGGTTTCCGTTCGGCCCTAGCGATCCGCTCATAGCGGAGAAGCAGCTCCTCTGCCATTTCTATATCCCAGGTTACCTCCGCCTCCAGGGCATACGACAGGGGAACCTCGATCACGTGAACGGCACGAAGCAAGGCACCCGCGTCCTTTGCCATGTGGCAGGCCCAACGGAAGGCCAGTTCGCTTTGAGCCGAGTCATTGATCGGGATAAGGATTCTTTCTGCGTCGAGTGGCATTGGCCTTCGTCTTCGACGTGCTAGAAGCCGCCAGAATGACGGCAGGATTCTTTAATAGAGCAATTATACGTTCCTGTTGTGCAGTAAACCACCTGAGGGGAATCCCAATCAGGGGCGAGCAGCCCCACTGATTCTAGCTCTTTCTCCGGTTGCCGATTCAGCCAGACGCCGGGCGATATCCGGCAGTTTGCTGATCTGCTCGCTCGTTGCAGCGAGGATGAGGACGTCACCGGGCTGCATGACCTCGTCCCGGGCGGGGTGCAAGAGCGAGATCCTCCCGCGCCTGATGGCGAGGACGGAAATGCCGTGCCGGTCGCCTGCCCCGGAAAGTTCCGCTTCCTCCAGAGTGTGGTTCAGCATGCCCTCCGGGGGGCGGATCTTGCTGATCCCGTAGTCGGCGAGGATGGGCATGTAGTCGAGGAGCTCGCGGGAAAATTCCAGGCGGGCTATTCGGCGAGCATTTTCCGCCTCCGGGAAAAGCACTCGATCAGCACCGATCCTCTCCAGGGTCTCACCGTGCAACTCGTTGGCAGCTCGAGCCATGACGATGGGCACCTGCAGACTCTTGAGCAGGACGGTGATGCCCACACTGGCCTGGACGTTCTCACTGCCCAGGGCGACGATTACAACGTCGTAATCGGGGATGTCCAAGTCCTGCAAGACCGATTCACTGGTGGCGTCGGCGCGAACGGCGTAGGTAACCCTACCCAGCTGTTCCTGGATCCTGGCCTCGTCCACATCGATGGCGAGCACGTCGTGCCCGCTCTGGAACAGTTCATGCGCAACGGTGGAGCCGAAGCGGCCCATTCCGATAACGCAAACCTGCTTTTTCACCCGTTTCCTCCTTGGTTAACTCAGCCTATTCTAACGGGTTCCTGGGCGAAGCGATACGCCTCTATTTCGTCCTCCCGGGGAGCCATCGCCAAGGCCAGAACGAGGGGGCCCAGCCTGCCGACAAACATGGCGGACATGAAAATGGACTGTGACGCCAGGCCCAAGTCGGGAACGATGCCAGTGGTTGCTCCCACGGTGCCGAGGGCGGACACCGTGTCGAACAGGAGATGGAGGAAATTGACATGGGGCTCGATCTCGACGAGGGTCATGACCGTGATGAAGATCAACCCCAGGCCCAGGACAGCCACGGCCAGGGCACGATGCAGCTGTGGTTGGGGTATTTCCCGCCCAAAGGCTTCGGCATGGGAGCGATTGCGCAGAGAGGACAGGACCGCTGCCACAATCAGAGCGAAGGTGATGACTTTGATCCCCCCGGCCACTGAACCGGGGGCGCCCCCGATGTACATCAATGCCGTGAAAGTCATTTTGGTTACGTCGGCGACCTGCCCAAAATCTATAGTACTGAAGCCGGCGGTGCGTCCGCTGACGGAAAGGAACACGGTGTTGACGCTCCGGTCAACCCAACCAAGGGAGGCCAGGGTATCCGGATTGTTGAACTCGGTGAGCACCAACATCACGATGCCCAGGGACCACAGCGCCAGGCTGGTTGCGACGACCAGCTTGGTGTCCAAGGAGAAGCGGGTAAACCTTCGCTGGCGCCAGACGTCCACCATGGTGACCCAGCCAAGCCCTCCGAGGGCAATCATGGCGGTCATGATGATCAGGACGATGTGGTTGGAGACGAATCTGGCGGCGTTGCCCTGGGCAGCTTCAGGAATGATATTGAAGCCGGCGTTGTTGAAGGAGGACACCGAGAGGAAGAGCGAATACCAGTAGGCCCGGCCGTCCCCAATGCCATCCATTCCAACGATCTGGGAGAAGAAAACGAGGGAACCACCGAGGTAGATGAGCAGGACTATGATGATGACCCGGTTGCCGAAACTGCGAATGGCCCTCATGTGCTTGACGCCCGCGGCATCGCTCATAAGGCCCCGGGTGAGGGCCCGTTGTTGAATGGTGGTCCTGTCTCCCAGCAGGAGGAGCAGGAAGGTGCTTATGACCATGAATCCCAGGCCACCGACCAGCATCAACATGAAGATGACGACATGGCCGAAGGGCGCCCAGTATTCGGGGGTGCTGACCACGGTGTGTCCAGTAACCGTCGCAGCGGATATGGCGGTAAAGTAGGCCACCTCCAAGGGAGCGGAGGTCCCAGAGACGGAGGCGAAAGGCAGGGTCAGGAGGCCGGCACCCAGCGACATGAGCAGGATGAAGGAAAAGATGAGAATGGTGGACACGCCCAGGAATCGTCCCGGCCGCCGGAGGGTCTCCCTCAACAGAACGGTACCAGGCACATCCTGCCTGCGGGGCAGACGGATGATGACGTCTATGGGCCGGCGTGGTCGATTGGTCGCCAAAGTCCCCTGCTCCGAATTCAGGCCGCCGGCCCAGCTGTAGGCATACTCTTGAATCTATACGATCAGTATGCCCGGATACTTGCGGCAGGGTCTCCCCTGGGGGTGACGGGACAGCGGGTTGCCGGGATCAGTCCCGGGAAATCCATATAGGTTGGGGGGTGTACATACAGTGCCGTAATTCTAGGTTTGGCCCTGCGGACTGTCAATTTCGCGCGGCAGCGGGGCACGGGATGAGGGCAACGCAGGAGGCAGGGCAATCGCGTCTTAACGCGGTGAGGTTCATTAATCAGTCATTTCCCCGAAAGCGGGAATCTACCCAGCCTTGCAACCGGAATGCCAATTATTGCCAAGAGGTTCTGGATTCCCGCTTCCGCGGGAATGACGGTGGTGGGGACGGGAATTGGCTATGGCCTTGGGGCCGGGAATGAGGATGAAAATGGGCGCACGGCTGTGCGCCCCTTCAGGGAAGCTGTTCAACGGTCCAGGTGAGGCTATTTTCATAAGAATGGCGGTGGCGGGGGCCTGAATTGGCTATGGCCTTGGGGCCACGAATGAGGATGAAAGCTTTGTTGGTTGCACCAGGGCAACCACAAGGGTTGCCCCTACATTGGATGCACCAGGGCAACCACAAGGGTTGCCCCTACATTGGATGCACCAGGGCAACCATAAAGGTTGCCCCTACAGTTGGTTGCAGCAGGGCAACCACAAGGGTTGACCTTACAGTTGGGTGCAGCAGGGCAACCACAAGGGTTGCCCCTACATTGGATGCAGCAGGGCAACCACAAGGGTTGCCCTTACATAGGGATGGCTATTTTCAGGAGAATGACGGTGGTGGGCAAAACTGAATAGATTAAGACGCGATTGCTCCGACCCCGGAGGCCAGAAGAGAATTCCGTGCACGAGGCCCTGATATAATCTAGGCACGCAACCGAGGTACGCAACCGTTTCGAGGTGACGGATAAATGACGACCAGTCCCAGACAGGTGGAGATGGGATTTGATCCTGTAGCGATGGACCGAAAGTGGCAGGAACGCTGGGAACGGGATGAGCTTTACCGGGTGCAGGATGAGGACTCCCGTCCAAAGTGGTTTGAGATGACCATGTATCCATACCCATCGGGAGACCTGCACATTGGCCACTGGTATGCGATGGCCCCGTCGGATGCACATGCCCGTTTCCGCAGAATGCAGGGATACAACGTGCTGCACCCGATCGGTTTCGACGCCTTTGGTCTTCCGGCGGAGAACGCCGCGATCAGCCGTGGCATTCACCCGTACGAGTGGACCATGGGGAACATTGAGAACATGCGCCGACAACTGCGGTCGATCGGCGCCATGTACGACTGGGACCGGGAGATAGTCTGTTGCCAGCCGGAATATTACCGGTGGAACCAGTGGTTTTTCCTCAAACTTTACGAACGGGGACTGGCCTACCGGGCAAACGCACCGGTAGTGTGGTGCCCCTCCTGCGTCACCGTGCTGGCCAACGAGCAGGTCCTCAACGGGGCATGTGAACGCTGCGGCGCCATAGTCACCCGCCGGGACCTGGAGCAGTGGTTTTTCCGGATTACCGATTACGCAGACCGTCTGCTGGACTTCAGCGGCCTGGAGGACTGGCCCGACAAGATACTGACGATGCAGAACAACTGGATCGGCAAGAGTACCGGGGTGGAAATCAGCTTCGACATTGGTTCACTGGGCCTCGAGGAGCGGGAGATCCGGACCTTCACGACGCGAATCGATACCATTTTTGGCGTAACTTTCATCGTGCTTGCCCCGGAACATCCGCTGGTGGAGCGAATCACGACAAACCAGCACAAGACCGAAGTAGAGGAATACGTGGCGCAGGCCAGGCAAACGTCGGAGATTGACCGACTGGCAACGGATAAGGAAAAGACGGGGGTATTTACCGGCAGCTACGCCGTTAACCGCCTGAACTACGAGAGGGTGCCCATTTTCATCAGCGATTACGTGCTGATGACATATGGAACGGGCGCGGTTATGGGTGTTCCCGCCCACGACGCTCGAGACTTTCAGTTTGCCCGCAAATACCGGCTGCCCATCCGGCAGGTCATTGCGCCGATCTCCTGGGACGGCAGCGAGTTGAGGGAAGCTTACCTGGGCGATGGATTCATGACCTCCTCAGGGCCCTATGACGGCATGACCAACGAGGAGGGCGTAGAGGCCATTTCCGACGACGTGGAGAAAAACGGCTGGGGCAAACGGGCGGTGTCGTATCGCATCCGGGACTGGCTGATCTCCCGGCAACGGTACTGGGGCACCCCGATTCCGATGATCTACTGCGACCGTTGCGGGGTAGTGCCGGTCCGGGAGGAGGACCTGCCGGTGCTGCTGCCGCCCGACGCGGACTTCAAACCCAGCGGGCAGTCGCCACTGGCAGCGAATGCGGAGTTTGTCAGCACCAGGTGTCGCCGGTGCGGAGGTCCGGCGAGTCGCGAGACGGACACCATGGACACCTTCATGGACTCCTCGTGGTACATGATGCGTTACCTGAGCCCGAATTTCGACAAGGGTCCGGTAGACCCAGGCCTCGCCGAAGCATGGTTGCCGGTAGACCAGTACACGGGCGGTGCGGAGCACGCGGTCATGCACCTGCTTTATTCCCGGTTTTTCATCAAGGCCCTGCATGACATGGGCATGGTGGATTTCGAGGAACCATTCCTCCGCCTGTTCAACCAGGGAGTGATCCTGGGTCAGGACCATGAAAAGATGAGCAAGAGCCGGGGTAACGTGGTGAACCCGGATGACGTCGTCGGGGTGCTTGGAGCCGATGCGGTCCGATGCTTTCTGATGTTCATTGGTCCCTGGGACCACGGGGGGCCCTGGAGCTCGGAGGGAATGAACGGCATTGCGCGGTGGCTGAACCGCGTGTGGGATATCGGCACGCGGGACGCCATCGCCCTGGATGGCTCGGACGGTACCGCATCGAAGGAGACTCGCCGTCTGCTGCACCAGACCGTGCGCAAGTGCTACAACGACATGGACCGTTTCAAGTTCAACACGGCCATAGCGTCCATGATGGAGCTGACGAACCACCTGAACAAAGTGTGGGCGGAGGAGAGCATAGAGCCCGACTTATGGCGGGAATGCGTACAGAAGCTCCTGCTGATGCTGGCGTCCATGGCACCGCACATGACCGAGGAGCTTTGGGAGCGAAACGGATACGGATACAGCATCCACCAGCGGGAGTTTCCCGGCTGGGAGGAGGATCTGGCAGCAGATGAGGTGTTTACCCTTGTGGTTCAAGTGAACGGCAAGGTGCGAGACAAGCTGGAGGTACCGGTGGGTATACCGGAGTCGGAGGCGCAAGAGCTGGCGCTGTCCAGTCCCCGGATTCAGACGTTCCTGGACGGCAAGTCCATCAACAAGACGGTTTATGTTCCCGGGCGACTGGTAAACGTAGTGGTTGGATAGGTGGAAATGTGGCGAAAATGGGCCGATTTTATGGAATAGGAGTGGGGCCCGGGGACCCGGAACTGCTAACTGTGCGGGCGCAACGGCTATTGGGGGAACTCGACGTTATCTGCTTTACCGAATTGGACAACGGCGCCCCGAGTTTCGCCCTTGCAGTGGTGGAAGACCTACTGACCGCCGAGACGGAAAGACTTAACATCATCATTCCATCGGACGATTCACCGGTGCCACACGATACCTGGCACGAGGCGGCCGGGCGCATCGGGGCCAAGCTGCGGGAAGGGCAGGACGTGGCGTTCATCACGGAGGGCGACCCCCTGCTGTACAGTGAGTTTCCCCATCTCATCGAGCACATCAATGCCAGTGAGACGGAGGACCTGACCGTAGAAATCGTGCCTGGGGTGCCATCGGTGATGGCCGCGGCCGCCAGCACCGGGATTCCGCTGGTCTCCCAAGGGCAGCGTCTGGCCATACTGCCGGCGGTCTACGGAATTGACGACCTGAGAGAGGCTATCACCAGTTTCGACACGATAGTCCTGATGGAGACCGACCAAAACCTGTTGCGCGCCCTGGCCAACCTGGAGAGTCTGGGCCTTGCGGGACACGCGATCTATGTGCGACAGGCCAGCACTGCCAGCGAGCGGGTAATCAACGACATCAGCAAGCTGACCGCCGAGGACCTGGACTATTTCTCGCTCCTGATAATCAAGCGATGAGGCGGTCATTCCCCACTCTGGCTTGAGATTTTCGATTCACTACACGCGGGACCGTACGGGGCGTTCAAATTCCCTTGACCAAGCCATTGCTGTGGTGCAGAATCCGGTCAGGGTGCAACGCCAAGGTGACGGCAGGACTATGTATTGGGCCTACCTCGACGAGTTTCGGCACTTCGTTCGCATCGTGGTTGACGCCGATGGGGAGACCATCATCACCGCCTTCATAGACGGTAACTTTTGCCCATAGGACATCAGCGGAGGAAAACGAAAGGTATGAGAATAGCTTACGATGCGGACGTGGACATTCTCACGATAGATTTCGAGCGTGAGAGAATCAAGGTTTCGGCAGAGGTGATTCCCAACGTGATAGCCGACTTTGGCTATGACGATCAACTGATTGGTTTCGAAATTATGGACGCCAGCAAGTTTACCGACCTTTCCGAGGTGAAGGTGTTCATGTCGCGCTGGGGAGACGTGGACAAGGTGCTAGACGCCGAAGGCTCTTTTTCCGAGATTCCCAGGGTTACCAAATCATTTCCGGCCGGAGACTGATCATGACAACAACCGTACATCCCACCGACGCGATGGTCACATGCAACGGCATTAACATTCACTACCTTGACTGGGGCAATAAAGGCAAGCCCGTAATGGTGCTGCTGCACGGCCTGCGCGGGCACTGTCACTCCTGGGATGACGTCTCCTTGCGGTTCTGTAACGACTACCAGGTGCTGGCCATGGACCAGCGAGGTCGTGGCGAGACGGACTGGGCCCCAGGAGGAGATTATTCCACCCAAGCCTTTGTGGCCGATCTCGAGGGGTTCTGCGGCGCCCTGGGACTGGAGAAGTTCACGCTGGTCGGCCACTCCATGGGGGGACGTAACAGCATGGCCTTCGGCGGGCGGAATGCGGACAAACTGGAAAAGCTGGTGATCGTCGACATCGGGCCCGACATCGACCCGGTTGGATCGGCGCGAATTACAAGGGAGCTGGTTGAGGTCCCCGAAGAATTCGGCAGCTTCGAGGAGGCGCTTCAATACGTGAACGCCCAAAACCGCTTCGCATCCGAGGAGGTCATGCGCCGGAGGCTGGCCCACCAGACGCGAGAGTTGCCTGGCGGCAAGGTGGGATGGGGCTACGATCCGGAAATCCGGGAACAGAGGCGAAAGGGCACGGGGGCGCCTCCGCCCGACCTGTGGGAACCCCTAGGAAAGATTACCTGCCCAACCCTGATTGTACGGGGGTCGGAAACGGACACTCTAAGCCTGGAGGTAGCCGAGCGAATGGTGGAAACGTTGCCCGACGGGCGACTGGCACACGTGGACAGCGCCGCCCATATGGTATTCGAGGACAATCCCGAGGGGTTCAACACAGCCCTGGCGGACTTCCTGGGCTAGGGAAAGCATGGCCACCGGACAGAGGCCCGAATCAGTGGCGGAATTGATCAAGCTGTTCAGGGTTTCGGAGGCCCCTCTGGCGTACGGAGATTCCGGCGAGGGGCTGAAGTTCCACACGAACAGAGGGGAGTTCAGCGGGATCATTCACAGGGCGGAGGGATCGGACCGCGCTGTCGTCTGGGTCTGCGGAGCGCGGGGTGGCTTCGCCGGACCCGGTCCGGACTGTTACGCCCGATTGTCGGAACGGCTTGCGGGACAGGGCGTATCGTCCCTGCGCCTGGACTACCGATTCCCCAACGATCTGCTGGAATGCGTGCTGGACGTGGTAACGGGGGTCAACTACCTGGTGGATGAGGGACATGGACCGGCGGTTGTGGTGGGCCATTCCTTCGGTGGCGCCGTGGTTATAGCAGCGGGCGCAAGCAGTCCCCACATCAAGGGAGTAGTGTCGCTGTCGCCGCAAACGTATGGGGCTGGGATGGCGGGACAACTGTCGCCACGGAAGCTGCTGGTGGCGCACGGCAAGGCCGACACCCGACTGCCGTACTCCTGCGCTCTTCAGATATACGAATGGGCCAAGGAACCGAAGGAACTGGTCCTGTTCGAGGAGGCGGAACATCGGCTGGAGGAGTGCCAGGAGGAACTGGAAACGCTGCTCGCATCCTGGATTCCGGCCACGCTGGACGAGAACATCGAGATCCCACCGATCCAGTAATCAACGAATCAACGGCCAGGCGGCCGCTCCCAGTGGGGACGAAAGGGACACAGGAAAAACCAAAATCTGATCATCGAAGGCGCCAGGAGGAAACCATGCTGGACCTGATCGTCAAAGGTGGAACCGTGGTCGCACCGTCGGGCGCGGGCCCGATGGACGTAGGGATACAGGGAGAGCTAATCGCTGCCGTGGCCTCGCCTGGGGCGCTGGATGACATCGGTGCAGCAGACACGATCGATGCCACCGGGATGATTGTACTGCCGGGCGGGATCGAGCCACATGCGCATATCAACGTCCCTGTGCCGGACTCCTGGGCGGGCGGCGACACCGGCATCTTCACGCAGCCACCGGAGGCCGCCAGCCGGGCGGCAGCTTTCGGCGGAGTTACAACCTACGTGGATTTCGCGGGCGCCCTGCCCCTGACTCCCGGGGCCGTACCCCCATCCGATCCCATTGCGGGTCAGATTGAGGTGAGGCGGGACGTTTTCAAGGGTCACTCCTTCATCGATTACACTTTCCATTACATCCTGGCGGGGGCCATCCCTCCGGTAACACTGGGAGAGATCGGTGAGGCGATACAGTCGGGGGTTGCCAGCTTCAAAATATTCACCACCTTCCATGCCCGCGTGCCCATGGGTCATTTGTGGGAGATATTCCAGGAGGTGGGCAAGCACGGCGGGATCATGGCGGTGCACGCCGAGGAAGACGATATCGTCACCTACATGGAGGACAAGCTGGAGCGGGAGGGCCGGGACCATGGTTCCAATTTGCACCTGGCCCACAACAACATTTCCGAGGATATTTCTTTCCGGAAGGTGACCAGGCTGGCGGAGAGCACCGAGACGGGCATCTATTTTGTCCACACGACGGCCAAAGAGGGTGTGCGAGCCATAGCCGAGGCCCGGGCCAAGCAGCTACCGGTCTACGGCGAGGCCCTGCACAACTACCTGGAGTTCACCTGCGACGACTACCTGGAGCCTGACGGCCTGGCGATTCACACATACCCAGCGATCAAGTACTCCGAGGACAGGGATGCCCTGCAGCAGGGACTGGTGGACGGCCCCATCTGCACGACCGCCACGGACGAGTGGACCACGTACAAGAACGTCAAGCTGGCGGGCGACACCATCCGCACCCTGTGCGGGGGGCACAACGGCATCGAGACGCGGATGCCGGTCACATACACCAAGCTGGTCGCGCCCGGGCGCATCGGGCTGGAGAGGTTTGCCGACATCACCTCGACCAACGCGGCGAAGATACTGGGCATGTATCCGCAGAAGGGAGCCATCGCCGTGGGCAGCGACGCCGACATCGTCATATTCGATCCCAACCTGAAGAAAACGATCACGGTGGACGAGTTGCACGCCGAGTCCGACTACTCCATCTGGGACGGGTTCCAGGCCGAAGGGTATCCGATAATGACCATACTGCGGGGCAAGGTGATTGTGCGGGACGGCAAGCTACTGGGGGACTCCAGCGACGGCCGCTGGCTCTCTCGCAAGGTCTCGCCGAGGGTGATAACGCAGACGTCGGTGTAGGTTTCCGCAGACGGCTACATCCATAAGTCGGATTGAAGGGGCTGGTAAGAGACCAGCCCCTTCAATCTTTTGCTTGATGGTGCAGAACCCAGGGGGCGTAGGCAAATCATCTCGTCGTGCGCGGGATGCCAGAATCCGGGGGGTGAGGTACGCGAATCGTTCTGCACTGCAAAGAGATTCTGGATTCCGGCCCCGTATCAAGTACGGGGTGACGTTCTTTCGCCGGAATGACGGGGTGGGGGCCGGAATGACTGAATTGAAGCTGTTACAGGTCCGGCAGGTTAATTTGACGACAGAACCTAGCGCAGCAGTGGCGCGACCTCGGTGCTGATGCGCTCGATCTGGGCCGGGTCGGGCCAGGTGGGGCCGACCATAACCGTCTGCGCGCCGGCGTCGATGTAGGCCTGCAGCTTCTCGGCGCAGTCCTCAGGGCGACCGAAGGCGCAGGCGTTTTCCACGTCGTACTGCGGTCCGTAGTAGGCGTGGGTGAATTCCTCCAGCGCCCTCTTGGCGCGATCGCGGTCCGAGTCGACGTAGGTGTAGATCAGCTTGGCCGATTGCAGGGAGTCGGGGTTCCTGCCAGCGCTAGAGGCGTAGTCGCGCACCATGTCCCAGGCCTGGGCGAAAGCCTCAGGGCTGGCAGCGCCGCCGGCGACCCAGCCGTCGGCTCGCTCTGCCGCCCGTTTCAAGGCGGTGTCGGCAGAGCCGCCGATGATAATGGGGATCGACGGCTGCTGTAGGGGCTTGGGTTCTACGTTGACGCGGTCCATGGTGAAGTGCTGGCCATGATGGGTAACATCCTGTTCGGTCCACAGCCTGCGCATGACCTCGAGCCCCTCGTTGAACCGGCTCACGCGCCGCCGAACGTTCACCCCCATGGGGCCGAACTCGTTGTCCCGACCGCCCAGGGAAATTCCAAGGGTAAGCCTGCCGCCGGACAGGTAGTCCAGCGTTGAGGTGGTCTTGGCAACCAGCACGGGGTTGCGCAGAACGAACAGCAGCACGGCGGTGCCGAGCCGAACGCGCTGGGTAACCGTGGCGGCACAAGTAAGGAGAGCGATAGGGTCAATGATGCTGTTGGGGTGGAAAATCCGGTCGATGACCCACAGCGAATCGTAATCCAGCTCTTCGGCCCGCCGAAAGAACGCGGAGAACTCGGCCAGCGTCGGAGGCGTACCGCCAAAGCCGCCTGGCACCAGGACTCCCAGTTTCGCGTTGGTTGCCACCTCTCATCTCCTCGGTGAGCCGCTCAGGGCTCAGTGTCGTATTCCACCTTGCCGTTACGGATGGTAACGACCCGTCCGGTGAGGGCGATGGCCCGGCGACGGGCCT
Organism: Dehalococcoidia bacterium; assembly: GCA_965208825.1. Taxonomy (GTDB): domain Bacteria; phylum Chloroflexota; class Dehalococcoidia; order Lucifugimonadales; family UBA3495; genus VXOI01. The sequence continues at coordinate 219,565 of CBDBPP010000005.1, read as the reverse complement.
TCATGGTGGCGCGGCGCATGGCAGCCTCGATACCAGGGTCTACTTTTCCGGTGCTGGAAATCCACACCCATCCTTCGCTTTCCGCATTGGGCGACAGCTGGTCATCACCATACGCCTTTCTTTCTTCCTCAATCATTGGTGGCCTCTCTGATTCTCTCCGAATCTCCCATTCGTTCACAAGGTCACGATAGAGGTTCTGAAAATTTTGCCATCCCGCATGGAACCGACGGCGAATTATATCATCCGGCACGTGGTGGCCGCCCATCGCGACTCGCTGGCGCACCCGCTCAATCGCCATTTCCGGAGAAGGCAACGGCAGGTAATACAGCTTGACGCAATAGCCCTGTTCCTGCCAGCGGGGAATCATGCGGGCGTACCCTCGGCCGCTCAGCGTGGTCTCGAAGGCGAAACTCTCGCCTCTGGCCACGCAGGCGTCAATCATTTCCAGCATCATCCGTCCTGCCTGGAACGCGGCCCGTTCCGGCTGGAGCGGGTCTAGTCCAGCAGCGATGAGATCGGCATTGATGAATACGGAAATGTTGGCCTCGTTGGGCAGAAGCTCCCTGGCGAGGGTGGTCTTGCCTGCCCCGTTGGGCCCGGCGATGATGATTATGCGCTTTTCCAACTGCGGACTCATTGATGACGCCATGGGTCACAGCGCTCCGCTTTCCTTCAACGCCGCCACCTCCGTGCTGCTGTAACCCAGCAGGCCGGTCAGGACGGCCTGGGTGTCCTGCCCCAGGGTCGGGGGCGGTGCGAAGGCGTCGGGACTGCCGTCCTTGATTGGGTTGCCGGCAGTGCGGTAGGTGCCGGCGACGGGGTGCTCGATCTCCGTCACCATGTCCCGCAGGAGTACCTGAGGGTCAGCGAGGGCCTCGGCGATGTTGTTGACCGGCCCTCCTGGAACGTCCCACTTCAGCAGCAACTGTTCCCATTCATGGCGATCCTTGGAGTGAAAACCGGCGGTCAGTGCCTCTTCCAGCGCCTCCCGGTTTTCGATGCGTGCAGGCGCGGAGGTGAAGCGGGGGTCCTGGTCCATGCCCCTCAGCTGGTCAACCTCGCCCGACATCATCTGCAGGGTTTTCATGGCGAATTCCTGGCTGGCGCAGTGGACCTGCACGTACCTGCCGTCGGCGCACTGATAGGCCCCGACGGGCAGATTGGAGGGGTGGCCAGAGCCGATGGGCTGCGGAACCTCACCTGAAACCAGGTAGAATTGCCCCAGGTGGGCCTGCAGGGAGATCTGCACGTCGAGCAGCGAAATGTCCAGCCGGCGGCCTTCGCCGGTGACGCGCCTTCCGTACAGCGCAGAGGCGATGCTCAGGGCCGCCATGTAGCCGCCCACCATGTCGCCGACAGGGAATCCCATGAACACCGGCGGCTGACCGGGATTGCCGGTGACACTCATGCCGCCGCCCATGGCCTGCACGATGCCGTCGAAGCCGGGGCGCTCCCGGTACGGCCCCTCCTGACCGAAGGCGGAGAGCGAGCAGGCGATGATCGACGGGTTGACAGTTTTCAGGGATTCGTAGTCCAACCCCAGCCGACCGAGAACCGAGGGACGAAAGGCGTCAAAAATCACGTCGGAAATCGCTACCAGCCGGTGGCAGACCTCCCGGCCCTGAGGAGTTCGCAGGTCGATGGTGACGCTTTTCTTGTTCCGATTGAAATTGAGGTAGTAGGCGCTCTCGCCGCCGAGAAAGTGCGGGCCTATGCGTCGGGACATGTCGCCAATGCCGGGCTGCTCGATCTTGATGATTTCGGCGCCCAGGTCGCCCAGGGTCCGGGCAGCTACGGGCCCGGCTATGGCTTGCGACATTTCGAGTATGCGGACGCCCTGGAGAGGAGGAGTCATGGCTTCTCAGGTCCGTAGCGGGTGAAATATCCTATCCTGTTGAGAGCAGGGTCGCCGGTCTTCTAACGCCGGCCAGTTCGCCTATGGATTCAACGGCAGCGATAGCCGAGGTGGTGGTCAGGCCGTTGGAGGTGACGCCAGCGAAATCGAGGCACACAGGCCTGGCCCAGTCTTTTGCCTCAGGATACGGGCACTCGATCTCCAGATCCCGGGCGAAGTTGCCTAGCGGGGGCGTTGTGCCGGTCCGGATTATGGGCTGATGCCTCCTGCCTGGCGAACAAATCACTGATTGTCGGGGCTGCATCGACTCTTATGGCACCTGGCTAGGCCTGGTCGATTATACCGCAGTCCACGACCCGGACGATTCTACACCTCCGGGGGCGATGAGCGTCCAAGGGCGCAACTGCCCGCTGTCGGGCGGCTAGGTCGGCGATTTCGCGCTGACGCCTCCGGCCTGGCAGTCCGAGAGAGACGGACGGGTGGGGCCTGACAAGGCATACAGTGACCGGATAAAGGGTTGGCCTCCGGTCATGGCAAGCGGTAAGAGTCACCAGGGGGTGTCGTTGAATCATCTCGTCGTGCCCGCGATGCCAGAATCCGGGGGGTTGCGGTTCGCGAATCGTTCTGCACTGCAAAGAGATTCTGGATTCCGGCCCCGTATCAAATACGGGGTGACGTTCTTTCGCCGGAATGACGGAATTGAGGCTGTTACAGGTCTGGCAGGTTAATTTGACGACACTCCCCAAGACTGTATGACCGGGCAGGGTATTTCGATTATCGACGGTCTCGAGAATTGAGGGCAGACGGCGAGGGCCACGTACCCGCACGAGAGGGCAGTCCATTGGTGGTTCGACCCTTCGACAAGCTCGGGATCCACCTTGAGCGGACTGCGCGTTACCGGCAATAATCGAAGGACCCTGATGGCCGTCAGTCTGGCAGGACCTTGGAAGGGCGCTATGGCGTCCCTGGCGCCGACGTCATCCGTTGGCCAGAGGGTCGTTGCCCCAGGTGAAGAGGGGCTCCGGTCCGCCCTCTCTTACCACAAAGACTTCCTCGATCCAGCAGCGTTCATTCTGATTGCCCGGACACAGAAGGTGGGCGGCAATGACCATACCCTCCTCCAGTTTCCAGTTGGGATCGGAACCGTCCTCGGCCAAGGCCAGCACATCGGTGTGACTCAGGCCCAGGCCGTGGAAGTAGGTAAGGACCGATTCGTGCTGCGGCACTTCCAACTGCTGATAAGTCCGCCTGCTTTTTTCCTGCAGGTCGCCGATTCTGACCCCGGGGCGCATGGACTCGTGAATCCCGTTCATCGCTTCCGCAGTGGCTCGCGCGATGCGACTGGACATGGCCGAACTGTGCTCCTCCACCACCCAGGTCTTGCCGCCGTCCCAGCAATACTGGTTCTTGGTGCCGTGGCAGTCGAACATGATGTTGGTGCCCGGCTGGACCACGAAGTCTTCGGAGTCGACACGCAGGCGCACGGCGGGATCGCCGTCCAGCGGGTTGGCAAAGAATACTCCGCCCGGATCGGCGACCCATCCACCCAGAGCGGTGATTTCCGCATGATATGTATCCACCAACTCCTTCCAGGTCTTGCCCCGACTCCATGACTGGACGGTCCGCTCGATGGCTACCTGGTTCACCCGAGTGGCCTCCCGCAGCCATTCGATTTCCTGGGAGCTCTTCACCTCCCGGACGAACATCATCATGGCATAGGCGTCTATAACGTCCGCCAGGGAGCCTGCCACTTTTGCCCCCAGCCGCAGGTCATCGTAGCCGACCCTTCCGTGGGAGAGGCCCAGGTCCTGCAGCGCGCCGCGAATGGCCTCGGTAAAGCTGCCGGCAAAGCGGTCGCCGGCTGTCTTCACCCAGCCGGAGTCCTGCCGGGAGGCGGGCATAAACCGGAAAAACTCGGAGGTCTCGGTAGCCGCGTTCACCGAAATCAGGACGCTGCGGTGGGGGCGCAGGTCCTCTATCCACGTGGGCTCATCCAGGAAAGGAGAGAGAAATATGTCGGGTCCAATGAGGATGGGGTGTTGCAGGTCATGACGCGAAATGACGACTGCGTTTCCGGGGGGCTCGTCGGCCTTGGGAGCCGTGGGGTTGTGCCCCGACAGGTAGGTCACGTTCAGGGGCGTGGTAATGACCACCCCGTCCATGCCGCGGGCATCCATGGCTCCGGCCAAACGTTCGAGGTCGAATATCGGGGCTGGAGTCGTTGCCGGTCCAACGTTAATTTCGATAACCATAATGTAGTCCTCCCTCCGTTCAATGACAAAGTGCCTGATGATTGGTTTCAGTTGAGTCGAGAGACGAGGCAGAATCGGAAATGGCAGAGCAGACTATTGGCGCATATTGGCCGGGTGCCCCGGAAAAGCAGGACTGACGCAAACAGCCGGAACGGCCACCGTCCAAACCAAGAGGTATGAATTTAGAACACAAAAATTGTACGTAAGGGGCCATGGGCAGTCAAGATTCAGGACATTAATGGGCCATAATGGGCGCAACAATTCTCTTATTACGCTATTCAGTACCGACTAAATGACGAATAACGAATAATATATTGACGTGGCAGAATCAGCCGCCCCTGGGTTGGAGCCGGCCGGTTCCCCCCTCGGACTTTGTCTGCTGGGGTGAAAGCAGCAAAGTCTCAGGTGAACCTGGCACCGACGTGGTAATGTCGAGCGCAGCACCGTAGTGCGGAGATTCAAGGAGGTTGTCCCATTACCCGAGGGAACTCGTACCTGCCTGTCGGGGTTTTCGCAGCTTTCATTCTGGCCGGCGGCGTCGCGCTCGCCTGCGGCGATGGCCCGGAGGCGGTGGAGTTCGAGGCCACCAGGGAGGTGGAAGTGGAGCGGACCGGGCGGGTTGAACCGTCCTCCACCCCAGAGATGGATGCCCCAAATAAGGAACCGGACACGTCGCGGGCCATGCAGACGGCGCAGGCCCATTCGGCTACCTCCACTCCTTACCCTACGCACACGTATTCTCCCACGGCGACTCCTTATCCAGCCGCCACCCCTGTGCCGGAGGTAACGCTGGCGCAAAACCCGAACCCGGCGACAACGGTGGAGGTGCACGGAAGCATAAACATAGGCGCCAATGGAGAACGAGTCAGAGACCTGCCGTACACCAGGGCCTACAGCTGCGCCCTGAGCCGGGAGGGAGAGGCCGAGTGTTGGGGAGCATGGATCAGGCATCGTTTGCACGGGGTCGCAGTAGATGCTCCCGTTGGTCGATTCATGGAAATCAGTGTGGGTGTCGACCACGCCTGCGCCTTGACTGTAGACCAGAGGGCGGTGTGCTGGATGCTTTCTGATGTTCGAGACTACCAGGGAGCGACGGAGGCGCCTGGAACCGTTCTGACCACGGTAACCGCAGGAAAGGAATTCAGCTGTGGTCTCCGGGAGGATGGGCAAGGGGTTTGCTGGGGTAGAAACCAGTACGGGCAATCAGAGGTTCCCAATGCTGGTTTCAAGATGATAAGCGCGGGTCACCACCATGCCTGTGGACTCAGGGATAATGGTGACGCAGAGTGCTGGGGCGACAATAGCAGAGACCAGGTAATGGACGTGAGGGGGCAGCGGTTCGTAACCTTGAGCGCCGGCAGGTATCACACCTATGCACTGAGACAGGACGGCACGGGGGCGTGCTGGGGAGGTAGTGACGGTAGCGAGGTACTCCCCTTAGCCGGGCCCTTCAAGACGATAAGCGCAGGATGGGAACATACATGCGCAGTCTATTTCGATGGCGCAGCGACATGCTGGGGAGCGGACGACCGAGGGCAGACCAGCGCACCCAGCGGCAGATTCGGCGAGATTGCGGCCGGCTATCTTCACAGTTGCGGTCTGCGCGATGATGGACGGGTTGAATGCTGGGGAAACAACAAACATGGCGAGTCCTCTCCACCTCAGGGCGGCGATGGAGATGAAGATACCGAATTGCATGACTGATCGCCCCGAATCCTAAGGGCAGTACGGGTAGCCGGGGCGAAACAAATTCCTGCATGGTCATGTTCTTGCAATGGACATTCCGATGCACGAGCCCGGCACTGTCGGCACGTTCCGAAGGGACTTCACTGAATTGTCCGGCCCCTCCGACTGGCATGCAGGAATCGGGGAGGCGGGTTCGTGTCTTCCCGGTGCCCGGAGTGTAGACTGTCGGTGAACTCTGAAAGGAGGACCCCAAAAAACTGTCCTGGCAACGTCCCATGATCCGGCCGGACGCATCCGCGAGGGCGGAATTGCTTTGAATGCCTGACAGAGGCGAGGAAAGAGGAATGACGACGACCAACGCTACGGATGACCCATACGAGGATGCCAGGAGGGGCCTGGAATGGTTGGAAAAGCTCGAGGCCCTTCAGTCCCGCTCTGCATCGGACCAAGCCGCTTTCGAGGTGGCGGAATACGTGATGAAACTCAGGATGGCGGTTACCCTTCTGGCCGGGGACCGCTCAATCGCTGAACTGAACGAAGTCGTGGGTGCGGAGACGGCACACCTGGTTGAGGAACTTAGGGACTGGGGGGAGGAGGACTACTGGAATACCAGGATACGTCCAGCCCTGCTAAAAGCGGACTCCTGAGGCCTTCGCCTCTTCGCAGCGGCGATTCCCACCGCCTACCTGTCCGGCGGGTGCAGATGGCGGGGGGACCAACTACGTTTCGCCCTCGCCGTCGGGCGGCTGACCAGTGTCTACAAAGCCTCACCCCTGAAGAGCGGAGTAGAGGCGGGAGAGGCTATCGACGGCCGGGTATATGAAAGCAACCGGCTGACGGCATACGCACACAGGATGGGCTGCACGGCGGCAATGCCAGCCTATTCGAACCGGAGGAACCCAGGGGGTGTCGTCAAATCGTCTCGTCGTGCCCGCGATGCCAGAATCCGGGAGGTGAGGTACGCGAATCGTTCTGCGCTGCAAAGAGATTCTGGATTCCGGCCCCGTATCAAGTACGGGGTGACGTTCTTTCGCCGGAATGACGGGTTGGGGGCCGGAATGATGCGTTGGGGGCCGGAATGACTGGTGGGGGCCGGAATGATGGGATTGATGCTGTTACAGGTCTGGCAGGTAAATTGGACGACACTTCCCCGGGGGCGTCAGGTCATCTCCTTGGGCCCGCGATGCCAGAATCCGGGGGGTGCGGTACGCGAATCGTTTTGCGCTGCAAAGAGATTCTGGATTCCGGCCCCGTATCAAGTACGGGGTGACATTCTTTCGCCGGAATGACGGAGGGGGCGGCCGGAATGATGGGATTGATGCTGTTACAGGTCTGGCGGGTTAATTTGACGGCACTACCTAGTGGGGGCGTCAGGTCATCTCCTTGGGCCCGCGATGCCAGAATCCGGGGGGTGCGGTACGCGAATCGTTTTGCGCTGCAAAGAGATTCTGGATTCCGGCCCCGTATCAAGTACGGGGTGACGTTCTTTCGCCGGAATGACGGAGGGGGCGGCCGGAATGATGGGATTGATGCTGTTACAGGTCTGGCGGGTTAATTTGACGGCACTCCCCAGGAATACAACCGGGAAGGTACCCAATCGATAGGGTGTTCAAAACGCTCAAGCAGTGGCGCAGACCTGCGACTCGTTACGATCGCAGGATCGTTCACACCCCATCCGAAGTCCACCCAGTCTCGTCAGTCCCCTCAATTCTATGGGGTCAGCACTTGCCGGTGAGGCCTATAATCCCGACTCGTACAGGAAGTCGCCGGTGGGGTAGTTGTTGAGCAGGTTGCGGGCGATGACCAGCCGCTGTATCTCGTTGGTGCCCTCGCCGATCATCATTAGCGGGGCGTCCCGGAAGTGGCGCTCCACGGTGAGGTCCTGAGTGTAGCCGTAGCCGCCGTGAATGCGCATGGCGTCGGTGGCCACCTGCATGCACATTTCGCTGGCGAAGAGCTTGGCCATGCCGGCCTCCATATCGGCCCGCTCGCCCCGGTCCTTTTTGCTGGCGGCGTGAAGCACCATAAGGTGGGCAGCCTGGATGCTGGTAGCCATGTTGGCCAGCATAATCTGTACGCTTTGATGTTCGCCGATGGGCTGGCCGAAGGTCTCCCGCTGCCTGGCGTATCGGGTGGACTCCTCCAGCGCAGCGCGGGCCACTCCCAGGCACCGGGCAGCGACGTTGATGCGTCCCAGCTCCAGGCCGCTCATGATCTGATAGAAACCCTTGCCCTCTTCCCCACCGATCAAATTTCCCCCGGAAATCCTGTAGTCATTGAAGGACAGTTCGCAGGTGTCGACGCCCTTATAGCCCAGTTTGGGGATGTCCCGGACCACGTTGAAGCCCGGTCCCTTCTCGGCAATGAATATGCTAATGCCCCGGCGGGGCGGATCGGCACCGGGGTCGGTCTTTGCGACGAGGGCGAAGGTGTTGCCGTGGCGGCCATTGGTAATCAGGCTCTTGGAGCCATTGACAACATAGTCGTCGCCGTCGCGGAGGGCCCGTGTCTCGATGGCCTGAACGTCGCTGCCGGCGTTGGGCTCGGTGATGCAGATGCCGCCGCGTCTTTCGCCGGAGGCCATCAGCGGGAGGTAGTGTTCCTTCTGCTCGGCGGTGCCGTGGGTTGAAACCATGTAGGCCATGATCAGGTGAGAATTCAGGATGCCGCTCAGACTCATCCAACCCTTGCAGATTTCCTCAATTATGAGCGCGTAGGAGGACACATCCAAGGCCAGGCCGCCGTACTCCTCCGGGATAACCGCTCCGAACAGGCCGAGCTCCTTCATGCGCTCAACAAGCTCGAATGGGTATTGGTCGGAGTGCTCCATGTCCTGGGCGACGGGCTGCACCTCACGCCTGACAAACTCCCTGATGGTGGCCACCATGCCTCGCTGGGCTTCGGTCAGTTGCGACAAAATTGCTCCTCGTTTGCGGGCCCAATTGGTGAAGTTATTCTAGCACGCAACGGATTCCGCCAAGTTTGACACTCCATTGGGTGCGCTCTAAACTCGCCACTATCCCTCCGCCCGGCGGCTTTCGGCGTCTGCCAATTTTCGAAGGGATGAAGACGGCGAAACCCGCTTTCCAAATTGCCAAAACTCGTGAGGTGCTGCCATGGCCGACCAACCCGAATACCTGGAACTGCTCAACGACATTCGCCTGCAGGAATACCGTGCGGGAATCTTTCTAAAGGCATGGGCCGACAAGACCGAGCATCCGGGGCTCAAGGGCTGCCTTGCCATGGTCGCAGAGCGGGAGACCAGCCACGGCGACATTTTCGACCGCCGCATTCGCGAACTGGGCGGGATGCCCGAGGACAGGGAGGACGACCTGTTCGGGGAGCGGTTGCGCGTGGCCGAGTCGGACATGAGCGACGCCGAAAAGATAGTACGGATGCGGGAGTTCCAGACCCGCATGACCCTGCCCACGGTGCGCATGCGCTACGAGGAGGCGGCAGAGGACGAGTCCGTGGACCATTTGACGCGGTCCCTGATCAAGTGGTTCACGGAGGTTGAGGACGACTCAGGCGCCTACATGCGGGCGGTCTATGCGGAGATCGAGGGAGAGGCCTAGCCGCATGCAGTTCGGAGCCTTCTTCGTGGGTCAGCGTCCCGCTGCTCCATGAGCAGTATGCCGACGACAGCAAAGTCAACCCGAACCCCGTGGGCCGGCGACATGAGCGATTTTCTGAGCCGTCCGCTGTCTGCCGTGGTACGTGCTTCGGGGGTTGCCGGGTACGAGCATTACGTACGAGACCCGTTCATAGAACCGGACCCGGTGGCCGAGGGAGGCAGAGAGGGCATGGCCGCCATCGGCAGCCCCGAGAAGGTCACCGAGGCGATCAAGGAACTGGAACAGAATCACGTTATTCATTTCATCAGCTACCTGGATGACGGTGGACTTTCCAACGATGAAATATCCGGTTCCCTGAGATTGTTTTCCGAGAAAGTGATGCCCAACTTCCGCTAAGGAGTGCACGTAATGGCAACACTGGACGTTCTCACCTATGGTTTTGCCCTGAACACCGACCAAGGCGCTTTTGGCTATTCGACCAACTCGTTGCTGCGAACGGGTGGCCATAACATCCTGATCGACACGGGCCCCTCCTCGCGGCGGCCTTTCCTTTACCGGGCGCTCACGAACATTGGCCTGACCACCGATGACATCGACATTGTTATCCTCACGCACATGCACTGGGACCATTGCCAGAACACCGACCTGTTCCGCAACGCCCGAGTGGTGGTCAATCCGGTGGAGATCGATTACGCCCGCAATCCCAACAGCTGGGACCTGGCTGTGGCGGCGGGTATGGCCGACATGATGCGCAACATGAGGGTTGAGGTGGTCTCGGAGGGAGACACCGTGGTCGACGGGGTCACCGTTCTGGAGACGCCGGGCCACACGAAGGGCCATATGAGCGTTCTGGCGGAGGTCGACGGAGAGAAGGTGCTGATAGCCGGCGACGCCATGCCGGAAAGCGGCACAGTGTTTCGAGGGATTCCCTACAACATCTTCTGGGATACCGAGGACGCTCATGCCAGTGTCGAGAAGATGGTGGCTTCCTCCAACGTGTTCTATCCGGGGCACGACCGTCCGTTCCGCGTGGAGGGGGACGAGATTGCCTACCTTCACGGCCCCGCCAATATCGAGGTGACCAACAGTACGGAGGGCGGCGGGACAGCCTCGCTGACTTTCACAGTCAGTGCAACCCGGCCGGTAAACGTTGACCTGGTGCAGAAGCCCCGGAAATAGAAGTCATTGTGTCCCAGGGAAGCCGCGAAGGGAACGTGACCGATGCGCTGGATGCCCTGGTCCGGGCTCGTCCAAGTTTCTGGAATCGAGCCGCATGCGGAGTGACCCGGTCGCTGACGCCGATTCCGGCCCTGCTGGACCGCAATGCGTACTCTTCCGAAACTTCCCGAACGCGGGTGTTGCTGGTGGGCGGGTTATCGGGCCGGGCCAGCGACGTGGACTCGGCCCTGCACGCCCTGGAACTCTACGTCGGCGGGGGGGATGGACTGGCGCTGCGGGTTGCCCTAAGCGCCGTTCCCAGCGTCAACCCTGACGGACTGCGCCTTGGTCTGGCGCCGAAGAACGGCGCGGGTGGCAATCCAGGGGAAGGCTATCCTCCAACGGGGAATTATTACAACGACCCCGTGGACCCCGAGAAGCGTTATCTGTGGCGATGGGTCTGCTTTCAAGCCCCCGACCTGGTCCTGGAGGTACGTTCCGGTAGCGGCTCCGTCCGGTGGGAGCACAACGAGGCGGCCCGTCGGTTTGCCCCTGCCCTAGGCGCGCGGGAGGTGTCGGAGGAGTCGCTGTTGAAGGCGCTGGGAAGCGGGCACCCGGAGGGGCTGGACGTAATACCGGGGGTTAGGCTGACGTGTTCCGATGAACAACGGGCCAGGGAACTAAGCCGGCTTTTTGGAGTCCTTCAACAGGACACCATGTCCGAGAGGTCGCCGGCCAGGCGGGCAACTGACCGGCGCCGGGCCCGTACTCCGGTCGAAGTTGGCCGTGTTCTTGATGCCGCGTATGGCCGATCCTTCGATCCGGTCGTATACACGCAGGGGGTCCCCATAAGCGGGCGCCTGCGGCTGGCGGAGCTGGACCCCGACGGAGGCGACCCGGTGCCGGGGATAGTTGACCTGCTAGATGCCTTTGTGAATGACGGGCTTGGGGAGGGACTGGCGACGTCGGGTCTTGCCTCCGTCGTCTGGGGCGACGAGTTGAGTGCGGCGACAGGGGATACACGCTACTCGCGCTTGATCATCGCTGCCGCCGATCGGTTTCAACCGTCACCCGCCGGAGAGGCGCCGCGGCCCTGCGATCCGGAATTTCGTACCGAGGACATGTTCATGGCCGGGGCGCTGCTCGGGCGAGCTTACGAACTGACGGCGGAGACCCGGTACGTCGATATGCTCGCCAGGTTCCTGCTCGAAGGAGACATACAACAGGACAATGGACTGTTCTGGCACAGCCGCTCGGCTCCGTTCTACTGGGGACGGGGTAATGGGTTCGCCCTGATGGGGTTAACGGAGGCGTTAACGTACATTCCGGATGATCACCCGGACAGGGGGGATATCCTTGATATGTACCTTGACCTGCTGGATTCGCTGGCCGAGGTGCAACGGCAGTCGGGGATGCTGCCGCAAGTCCTGGACTTTCCCGGATCCTATGACGAGTTCACATCTACCTGCATGATGGGTTACGCCGTTGCCCGAGGCCAGCGTCGGGGATGGCTGTCCGGCGAGTGGGAAAGTGTCCTGCACCTTGCGTGGCAGGGAGTATCGGAACGAATCGATGATGTGGGCAACGTAGTGGACGCCTGTGCCAGTACGGGTGTGCAGGGAAACGTGCGGGACTATCTCGACCGCCCGGCTATATACGGCTTTGACGACCGCAGCGGCGGCTTCGCCATGTGGCTAGCGGTGGAAATGGAACGCTGGAGCAGGGGTATTTAGGCAATGTCAATTGTCGGGAGATTCGGCTACAATCCGGGCGAGGGGTTTCCATCGCAACGTCCAGGCATAATGTGGTTGCGATTTCGCCCGAAGGCAAGCTCACTTGATGTGCCCCAGGTGCCCCCACAACAGATAGAGGAGGGAAAATAAGAATGGCCACCATTACCGGCTCAAACGTCGTGCTCTCCAACCAGGAATACAATGTGGTAGGCACCCGGCCCATCCGCCAGGACGGCCCGGAAAAGGTCACCGGCCGGGCCCGGTATGGCGCCGACATTAACTTGCCCGGCCTGCTCCATGCCCGGGTACTGCGCAGTCCCCACGCCCACGCCCGAATCGTCTCCATTGACGTGAGCAAGGCGGTGGCGCTGGAGGGCGTGCGGGGTGTGGTCACCTCCGCCGACCTGCCTCAGCCCCAGGGACGCATCAGCGATCAGACCGAGGCGGCAATGGTCAACCCCAAATTCCTGAGCAACAACTGCCTTGCCGCGGAAAAGGCGCTGTACAAGGGACACGCGGTGGCCGCGGTGGCCGCGACCAGTCCACACATCGCGGAAAAGGCGCTGGAACTCATCGAGGTCCAATACGAGGTCTTGGACTCGGTAACCGACGTGCTCGGAGCGATGAAGGCGGACGCCCCCGTTCTACACGAGCGTCTTGCGACCATCGCCAACCCGAACATGCGGACCGGCGGGCTGCGGGACGACGGCGATGATCAGTCCGGCAGCAATATCGCCAACCACTTCTTTTTCGAGATGGGGGACATCGAACAGGGCTTCGCGGAGGCCGACGTAATCGTTGAGCGGGAATTCCGCACGCAGTCGGTGCACCAGGGTTACATTGAGCCACACACCGCGACGGTCAATTGGGGCCCGGACGGCGACATAACCGTCTGGAGCAGCAGCCAGGGGCACTTCAACGTGCGAGACCAGGTCGCCCTCGTTTGCGGAGTGCCGATCTCTCGCATCAAGGCGATACCCATGGAGATCGGAGGAGGATTCGGCGGGAAGACGCTGGTGTACCTGGAACCGGTGGCTGCGATACTGTCGCGGAAGACGGGACACCCGGTCAAGCTCAGCATGAGCCGCTCCGAGGTGTTCCAGGGCTCAGGGCCAACCGCGGGGTCATGGATGCGCTGCAAGGTGGGGGCAACCAGCGACGGACGGATCACCGCCGTCGACGCCTCCATGGCCTACGAGGCCGGCGCCTACCCCGGCTCGCCCATCAATCCCGGAGTGCAATGCATGACCGGGCCATACGACATCGCCAACGGGCGGCTCGAAGGCTTCGACGTGGTGAACAACAAGCCCAAGACCGCAGCCTACCGGGCTCCGGGAGCGCCCGCTGCCGCCTTTGCCATCGAGACCGTGCTGGACGAGGTCTGCGAGAAGATCGGCATGGACCCGCTGGAGTTCCGGCTGCTGAACGGTTCCAAGGAGGGCACGCGGCGCATTACCGGGCCGGTGTTCGGCAAGATCGGCAATATCGAAACGCTGCAGGCATCCAAAGACCACGATCACTGGAGTGCGCCGCTGGAGAGGGACACAGGCAGGAGGACCTTCCGTGGTCGCGGTGTCGCCGCTGGCTACTGGTTCAATGCCAGCGGCCCCTCCAGCGCGGTGGGCAGCGTCAATCCCGACGGCACCGTCAGCCTGGTGGAAGGCTCCCCGGACATTGGTGGTTCCCGCGCCGCCGTGGCGATGCAGCTGGCCGAAGTCCTCGGTATCGCCGCCGAGGATGTACGCCCTGCGGTGGGAGACACGGATTCCGTGGGCTACACCTCGATGACCGGCGGCAGCGGAGTCGCTTTCAAGACCGGCTGGGCCTGCTACGAGGCGGCGCTGGACATTCGAAACCAACTTATGGAGCGGGCCGCCCGCATCTGGGACGTGGACCCCAGCCTGGTGGACTACAAGGATGGCGGGGTGTCCCACACATCCGACCCGGAATTGCGCCTTTCCTTCCGGGAACTGGCCGCGCGCCAGAACGCCACCGGCGGGCCGGTTGTGGGCCGCGGCAACGTGGCGCCAACGGGGGTGGGAGGCGCCTTTGCGGTGCATATTGCCGATGTAGAGGTGGACCCCGATACCGGCAAGGTGGACATCCTGAGGTTCACCGCACTGCAGGACGCGGGCAAGGCGATCCATCCCAGCTATGTTGAGGGTCAGATCCAGGGCGGCGCAGTGCAGGGCATCGGATGGGCCCTGAACGAGGAATACGTCTTTGACGACAACGGCAGCATGCTGAACCCGACGTTCCTGGACTACCGAATGCCCACCAGCCTCGACCTCCCCATGATCGATACGGTGGTGGTGGAGGTGGCCAATCCGGGCCACCCATACGGCGTTCGGGGCGTGGGCGAGGTGCCCATCGTGCCCCCAATGGCAGCCATAGCCAACGCCATCCACGACGCTGTTGGCGTCCGGATGGAGCAGCTGCCCATGTCTCCGGGAGCGGTCCTGGAGGCCCTGTGGGAAAAGAACGGCTCCTGACAGTCGTTTTCGATAATCCATCTCCTCGAGGGGCGCACAAAGATGCGCCCCTAAATTTGCAAGGTAATTTCGATTTCGGGGCCGTCTATGGCAACAGGAGATGTTCCGGAATTCCTGGCCTTGGAATACCTGGACAGAATGGACCCGGCACTGGTGTATATCGCCTCACCATATGCACACCCATCGCCCGATGTCCGGGAGGCCCGGCTGGAAGCCGTGCGGCATGTATGCGGCCGGATGGTGAACGAAGGGAAGATAGTCATGTCGCCGCTGGTGTACCTTGGGGAACTGGCCTTGCGTGGGGTACACCCCCCGCAGGGGTGGTACGCCTTCGACCTGCAACTCCTCGCCCGATGCGATGAACTCATCGTGCTGCAGCTTCCGGGCTGGGATGCCAGCAGGGGTGTCCTGGTAGAAATTGCCGGCGCCCAGACCAAGGGTCTGCCTGTCCGCCTTATGTCCCTGGAGGAGGCCGAGTTGCCACAGGAGATTCTGAGAGGTCTTCGGGACGGGGATAGTCAAGACGCGGAGACAGGCAACCGGAGTGTGTGACCTGCCTGATTTTTTCCGGATGTTCACATGAACTTTTGAAACAGCCTGGGGCCGTGCCGGAGAGCAGTCCGCACCATGCCCTGCCCTACCCAAAGGCGGCCAGGAGCCACGACACGTAGGCCGTTCACGTCAGCCGAAGGCGGAAGCGGTGCGACCGACGGAGGGGCCACTACGGGAAAACAGCGGACCCGAGGGGAATCGATCAGCAGTCCTTTCAAGTCGCCAGAGGGGTAGGTGCCAGGTTCTTGGCTGGCTGCCAGGGCAATTGCGCCTTAAAGTCGTGAGGCTCATTAATCGGTCATTCCCTCCAAATAGGGAATCTACCCAGCCCTGCAACCGGAGTTCTAACAACCGTTACTGCGATGTGGATTCCCGCGAATACAGGAATGACGTGATGGCTGCGATCTGCACGAATTCCTGAAAGCCCTCGACACTACTTTTCGGGACGCTGGCGTCAGCATCTACGGCTGATGGTCTCAGCGGGCCGGTCAGGGATGCGAAGGAGTGAATCCCGAATCCGATGCTAACCTGTACCAACGGCAGGCCCATGACTGTGACGCGGGAACCCGGTGCGAGGTCTCGGAGGCCTTTGCTGGCCGTAGTTTGCCGAGCCTGAAGGGACAGGCCCGCCCGCTCGAGATGCGGGCGGGAACGGGCAGGTCGTAAGGGCCGGACAGCCGGCTAGCCGAAGAACTGGTTCAGATGGGCCACGAGTTCGGCGGACTTTTCGACGTCGGAGCGGTGGCCGCAGTTCTCCAGGGTTACCAACTGCGATCCAACGATGGAGGAGTTGTATGCCTCTCCGGCGCTGGGCGGGATAATGGCGTCGTTCCGGCCCCACACGAGGAGCGTCGGCAGGTCCTTCAGGCGACCCAGGCGATGGGGAAGGCTGCGGTCGTGCATGTAAGGACGCCAGGTGATGCGGCAGGCCTCTTCGCGGGCCGTCTCCCAAGACTCGACCTGCTCCGCCGAGGGCTCGTCGGGGCAAATCGCGGGGAATTCGGCGGCTGCTGACGGGTTGTGGAACCCGGCCGTGATGAATTCCTTGGAGACGATCAGGAACATGTCAAGGATTTCGCCGGTGGGAGGGAGGATGCCAGCAGGCGCAACCAGGGCCATCTTCTTGAATTTGCCGGGGTCCTGGGTGGCCATTTCCGCTGCCAACCAACCGCCGAGGGAGAACCCGACCACATTCACATTGGACAGGCCCAAGTCCTCCATAGCCCACAAGGCCCAGGTCCCGGTGTCCCGCACGTTCATGATCCAGTCCAGGCGGTCCGTTACTCCGAAGCCGGGCAAGGAGGGCGCGTAGACGGTGTAATTCTGGGCCAGACTCTCGTGGAACTGCAGCCAACCGGGCTGTCCCATCTCGTCGTGCAGCACCAGTACAGGGTCGCCGGCGCCACCCTTCAACATCTGGATTTCAGCTCCGGCTGCCTGGACTCGTTCAACAGTGTAGGTGGCCGTGGTGGTCATATGGATGCTCCTTACCGAAGCCCCGCGATGGGAGGAGGGGATACCGGTCGCGAGGACGGTTCGATTGTCCAAGGGCGTGTAGCCGATGTCAACCCTCGGCTCCCGCGGCAGAGGGGCTTTTCCGATTGGCCAGTGCTTGCGGCTTTTCCTGCGGGATACGATTGGGTCCGGCCCAGGTTCTTGTGCCAAAGGGTCATTCTGGATTCCGGCTTTCGCCGGAATGACGGAGGGGGCCGGAATGACGGTCGAGATTGTCTATTGGGCTGGATTTTCTGGGCCCCGGCTTTCGCCGGGGTGACGAGGCGTGGGGGCGGAAATGACGGTCGAGATTGTCTATTGGGTTGGATTTTATGGGCTCCGGCTTTCGCCGGGGTGACGGTCGTGGGGCGGGAATGACGGAGGGGGGCTTGCAATAATCGAATGACCCTGTCCCGCAGTAGCAGGGGGTTTCATGGGCCGGTGCCTGCGGCTTTTCCTGCGGGATACGACTGGCTCGGGCCAGGGGTTTGTGCCAAAGGGTCGTTCTGGATTCCGGCTTTCGCCGGAATGACGGGACGGGGCCGGAATGACGGAGGGGGCCGGAACGACGGGGCGGAGTTTGCAATAATCGAATGACCCTGTCCCGCAGTAGCAGGGGGGTTCATGGGCCGGTGCCTGCGGTTTTCCTGCGGGATACGACTGGCTCGGGCCGGGTTTTAACGCCATAGGGTCGTTCTGGATTCCTTAAATTCACAAACGAAGTGCAACACCGGGCTGTTAAGGTGTTGTCATGGGAACTGGATATTGGCACCTCACCATTGAGGAAAGATGTGAATTGGCCCGTCTACACACCGAGGGATACCCGATCCGGCAAATCGCGGCAAGTCTGGATCGCTCGCCATCGACAGTGGCTAGGGAATTGAAACGCAATGGCTCCAAGACCCAGGGTTACCGGCCATCCTATGCCCAGCAGCAGGCCCAGGCTCGCCGCTGGACCGGCTCCCGCCTGGACCGCGATCCCGTCCTGCGGGAACAGGTCATGGGCCGGCTCCAGGCGGGCTGGTCTCCCCAACAGGTGGCCGGACGCCTTGCCCTGGAATCCGGCCGCAGCGTCATATCCCACGAGAGTATCTACCGTTTCACCTATGCCCAGATCCGCAGGACCAAGGACTACAGCTGGCGTTATTACCTCCCCAGGGGCAAGTCCAAGCGCGGTCGCAGGGGACGCAAGGGAGGCAGCCCCGCCTCTTTCATCGCCCATCGCCGCCCCCTCTCGGAGCGGCCCCCGGAGGCGGCCGACCGCCACGAACCGGGACACTGGGAGGCTGACCTGATGCTCTTCGGCAACAAGGGTCAGGCCCTGCTGGTCATGACCGAGCGCCACTCCAGGCTGCTGGCCATGGCCCGTCTGCCCGGCAAAGCAGCCCAGCCCGTGGCCCAGGCGATGGTCGGGATACTGGCCCCTTTCCCAGACCACTGGCGCCGCTCCGTCGCCTTTGACAATGGTACCGAGTTCGCCCAGCATTACCAACTCCACCAACTGGGTGTGGAAACCTTCTTCTGCGATGTGCGTTCCCCTTGGCAGAAGGGCGCAGTGGAAAACCGCATCGGACGCCTGCGCCGGTTCTTGCCTCGGCGCACAGACCTCTCTGCCTGTTCCGACCAGGAACTCATCCAGCTGGCACAGGCGGACAACAACACCCCTCGCAAGTCCCTGGGTTACCTCACACCATCCGAATTCCATTCATACCAGGTGTTCCACTTGAAATGTGAATCCACCTTCCGGCTTTCGCCGGAATGACGGGACGGGGCCGGAATGACGGAGGGGCCGGAACGACGGGGCGGAGTTTGCAATAATCGAATGACCCTGGGCTCGCGCGGCAGAAGGGCTTGCGATTGGCCGGTGCCTGCGGTTTTTCCCGCAGGATACTAATGGCTCGGGCCGGGTTTTAAAGCCAAAGGGTCGTTCTGGATTCCGGCTTTCGCCGGAATGACGGAGGGGGCCGGAATGACGGAGGGGGCCGGAATGACGGGGCGGGGCAAAGCTGATTCAATTGAGACGAGATTGCCCCGCAGGGGATAGGGGACGTTTGTCATCAACGGGGGCGGGTGGCACAATGGCGCGAGAATCTGAATGGCCCGGCGACACGAGCCAGAAGAAATCGAGGAGATAATCATGCCGTCCATACGACCGAATCGCGCGAAGGAAAAGCTCCAGGGAGGGGAGGTGGTCACGACCATCTCCGGGCTGCAGGACAGCGACATTATTGACTTCCTTGGACCGCTAGGATTTGACGCTGCCTGGATTGAATGTGAGCACGGACCCGTGGACTGGGATGCTCTTGGAAACATGACGAGGGCGTGCGACCTGTGGGGCATGACGTCCATAACCAGGGTCAATGCGAATGATCCAGGACTGATTACGAGGACCCTGGACCGGGGCAGCATGGGCATCGTGGTGCCGCACGTGAACAGCAAGGATGCCGCCGAACGGGCGGCGCAGTCCACAAAGTATGCTCCGGCAGGCTATCGGGGGATGTTTGGCGGCCGCCAGTCCTTTGGTGTATCGGACTACTTTCACACGGCCAACGATCAGACTATGGTGGTAGTGCTCCTTGAGGAGATCGAGGCGCTGGAAAACATTGAGGAGATTCTGAAAGTCGACAACATCGATGTATTCTTTGTGGCCCCTTCGGACCTGGCCCAGACGATGGGACATATCGGCAATGTCGAGCATCCGGAGGTCCAATCGGCCATCGAGCAGGCCATAGGCAAGATTGTCGCCGCGGGCCGGGTGCCTGGCACCCTCGCCAGCGATGCCAACATCGGCAAGTTCAAAGAGATGGGCGTCAAGTTCCTGATGACGTCGTGGAACGCCTGGGTTGCTCGGGGAGCAGCAGAGTTCCTGAAAAAGGCTGCATCCTGACAAGTTATGAAGCACCGTCGACGCGGCCACATGATTGAGGCGCCACGGCGAATGACAGCGCGGTACGGTCTTGGTGCCTCTACGACTCGGGCGGGGGCACCGCCGTCCGGTCCTGGGAGTCATCGCGGGCCATGATGCCAGCGCGGGCAGGATTCACCGGCAGAATCGCCAGGGCTCCGGCGACGAACAGGGCCGCACATCCGGCGATGAGGGTCCGGTAGCCCAGATCCTCCGAGGTGTGATTGAGCAGGTCAATGGCCGGACCGAAGAGGCGGGGCAGCGCGGCGCCACCGATGGTGGACAGATTGACGATACCCATGTGAGCACCCGCGTGCTGCTCGTCGGCCATCTCATTGGCCAGGGCCCAACTGGCACTGAGCAGGGTGCCGGAGGAGGCGCCAACGATACTGGCGGTGATCAGAAGGCCCGCCGTCGAATCCGCCAGCAGCAGCCAGGAGGTGCTTATAGCCCCCGCCGTGGCCCCGGCAATGACAACGGGCTTGCGTCCCAGGCGATCGGAGACGCGCCCGGCGATGTAGACGGCGATGGCCAGCGAGCCTCCAATGGCGGGGATCATCTGGCTGAGGGTCTGGGCCGGGTTGTCGGCCTCCACCACGTCCCGGATATAGAACAGCCCATAGGTGGGGAAGGAGTAGATAGCAGTCATCAGGAACAACCTGGACAGCAGGAACAGACCCAGTTGGGAATTGAGAACGGAGTGTCCCGGCCTGTCGCTTCTCCGGGGGGAACGGGCGCGGCGGCCGGGGTCCCTGGAGAGAACGGTGGAGCTGGTTATGGCCACGCAAACAATCAGGGCCGCTGCCAGCAGGCCCAGAACGGCCCATTCCCAGTTGACGTACTCGGCCACGGGCCCGAGGCCAGAGCCGGCGGCCTGTCCAATCAGGGCGGCGCTGGCGGTGATGAGGGCCAAACCGCCGGTGGCGTCCATGAGTATTTTCAGAGAGGAGGCCGCACCGATTCGGGCGCGGGGAACGAGGTCGCGGATCAGTGCCATTCCGGGGCCGTAGGCGATATTCAGGTTGGCCTGTATCAGCATCCAGGCGGCGAATAGCGCGGTGATGCTGGGGGCCAGAAGGGTGAGAACCAGGGAGGCACATACCATGGCGGTACCAAAGACAATGTAAGGGACCCTTCGGCCCAGGGGAGTTCGAGTGCGGTCGCTGATACGTCCGATCAGAGGCTGGACTATAGCGGCGACCAGCAGTCCACCCATGCCCAGCATGGCCAGATAGGTGTTCTTGAGGTGTTCCGGCGCCAAGGAAAGGACAATGACCGGGAGGACGGCCGTGTCCATGGCCATGATGAAGCCGGTGGCTCCAAAACTGAAGGCGTTCAGGCGAAGCAGGGCCAGGCTGCTCCAGGCCTTTTCCGGCAAAGCTTGTGACATTTAAGACGAACGCTGACGGAATATGGTGTATATGGGCGCAAGGCCGGAGGGGAAACCGCAGAAAAGAACGGCGCGGTCAGTTACTCGCAAAGCCGGAGCGCTCAAGCCCGAATGGGCGGGTGGATGAAGGTGGTTGGCCATATGATACAACACGGTGGCTGCCCGGGTTCCTATCCCTCTCCGCAAGGGTTGAGGATATGCTGCCTGCTGCCCAGTGGCGCTGAAATTCTGTGGGCCCTGGGGCTGGCAGACAGCGTGACAGGCGTCAGTGATTTGTGCGATTACCCACCCGAGATCCTGCGGGTCAAGCCCGTGGTGAGCCGAAGCAAGGTGGATCCCTCGATAATGTCCAGCGAGGAAGTGGAAAAGAGGCTATGGGAGATTCTCAGTCGAGGCGAGAGTCCCTATGAACTGGACTACGACTGGCTGGCCAGGGAGCTGCCCAACATAATATTCACCCAAGACCTGTGTCATGTCTGCGAGATCGATGCCGGGGAAGTGAACCTGGCGGTGCGGGGAATGGCGGTGCAACCCAGGATTGTGGTGCTGCAGCCCAGGACCGTGGAAGACGTACTGCAATCGATGGTCGAGGTGGGCGAAGTCTGCGGAGTGCCGGAACGGGCGGCGGAACTGGTCGGTGGCCTGAGGGCGCGGGCCGAGGCGGTAACCGGCCCGTTGCAGGTGTCAGATTGTGAGCCGTCGGTCTTTTCCCTGGAGGGAATCAACCCCCTTGTGCTCGGTGGGCACTGGATCCCGGACATGCTGCGCATGGCGGGTGGGAAGCTGACGGGCATGGAACCGGGCTGCGATGCACGGCGACTGGACTGGAGGGAGGTGCTGGAGGCTGCGCCCGACAAACTGTTTGTCGACCTGTGCTCCTCGGACGTTCAACGTCACCTGAGGGAAATTCCGTGGCTGGCACAGCAGGAGGGCTGGAGGGACTTGCCGGCCGTCAGGACAGGTGAGGTATATCTCATTGACCATGCCTACTTCAGTTGCCCGGGCCCCCGCATTTTCACGGGCCTGGAGATACTGGCACAACTGACTCACCCTGAGCTGTTCTCGGGACTGATTCCTCCAGGGACAGTGGTCAAGCTGGATGCGGAAGCCGCGAGGAGCGCTCATCCACGGGAAATCGCGGAATGCTTTCGACCTTTTCCGCCGTAGATGTCTACGGAGCGCAAACAAACAGGATAGTAGCGCAACCAGTTGATTGCGTACTATAATGTGCCAAATTCAGGGGACCAGGCGAACCGGCGCGTGCCACGGCGGGCAGGGGCTGCTCCAGGGCGCAGTTCCCTGCCGCGACAGCCTTTAATTGGGGTGTATATGGCTTCGTTCGACAAAAACGACTTCAGATCGGCGCTATCCGAGTTTGCAACCGGCGTAACTGTCATTACCACGCTGGACGACGAGGGCAACCCACATACCATGACGGCGAACTCCTTCACATCAGTGTGCCTGGAGCCTCCCATTATCCTGGTCTGTGTCGCTCACGGGACCCACACGTACGGTTTCCTAGAGCAGCGCAAGAGATTTGGGGTCAACTTCCTGTGCGAGGACCAGGAGGAGGTAGGCGCCTATTTCGCCAAGAAGCCGCAGGACCGGACGGGCGGAGTAGACTACAGCTTCTCACAGTCGGACAACGGAGTGCCCGTGCTCGATGGTTCCTCGATCTTCCTGGACTGTGATGTAGTGGGCTCCCACGTGTATGGGGACCACACCGTTTACATGGGGGAAGTCAAGGAAATTCGCCGAAACGAATACGACAATCCACTGCTGTTTTTCCGAAGTCGGTGGTACCACCCCAGCCGCGTGTAAGGGGCAGGCAGTAAGAAGAGAAGGCGCGTACCGCCATGGTACGCGCTTTTTTGTTGGCTCAGCCTAATGCGGGCTGCCTTGCGGGCTCTTTAAGAGTAGCCAGGAACTCTTCAATTTCCTGGTTGACCGCCTGGAACTGCTCCATTTGGACGAAGTGGGTCCCGCCGGGAATGATGGCCTGAGTGGCGCCCTTGATGTTGCTGGTGAGATATTCCGAGTACTTTACCGGCGTCATCACGTCTTCGCTGCCGCAAATGATGTGGGTGGGCAGTTTGATTTCGCCAACCCGATCCATCAGATCGAAACGGTCGCAGGCAGACAGATCGTTGAACTCGACTTCGGGGCCCAGTTCGGACGCCCTCTGTCGGATGACCGGGAAGACATCGGAATCCACAGCGCGGTAGTGTTCCAGATGGCCCTCGAGCCAGGGTGCGTTGTTTTCTCCGGGATTACGACACCTGTCCAGATAGTAGGGGTTGACCCGGAGCCGGGCCCCCGTACCGACCAGAATGAGCCCGCGAAGTTCCTCGGGATATTTGAGAGCATAGCTCATGGCAATGGCGCCGCCCATGGAATGGCCGCAAAGGACGACGTTCTTATAGCGCCGCGCCCGCATGAATCCGCGCACCCACTCCACATATCCATCGACGCTGTCGCACGGCTTGCCATCGGGGTGTCCCGGCAGGTCTATGGCCTTGGCACTACGGAAGTGGCGCAGTTGATAGTAGAAGGACAGACTTGAACATCCCGCACCGTGCACAAAAATGAGTTTGAGGCCCAATTTGCAATCTCCATTCAAATCAAAGGTTACGATAGTAGTCAGGACGTATTATCAAAATGCCGGTGTATTTTACACACGAGACGGTCAATTTTCAATAACCCCCTGAGGATAAGCGCAGAGTCCTACCGTGGGGTATCGCCACCTATCCGAATACGCGCCGCTCTTCGACCTAGATGCAAGTCCGGGGGATTCGGAATGGACGGAGCCGAAGGTCGTATAACAGGAAAGAAATTGTTGCGGCCAGCAGGCAGGGCAGTTCCTGCGCCTGGCCGCCATGGCGAATCGCTGACGACAGGTGATACAAAGGCGCTATGGCCCAGGGGCTGGCGTCAAATTGCCACGTTATTCCCGGTTTCGCCAGATGGTCGGGGTTTCGGAATCCATATCATTCAACAGCGTTGAGCTATCCTGGATTCCGGCTTTCGCCGGACTGACGGAAAAGAGGCTGTCGTACGTTTGGGAATCCAATTTGACGACAGCCCCTAGATCATTTCCCTATTCTTTCCCGCTTTCGTCGGACTCTACCTCATCGTCATCGAGGCCATTACCCTGCGAGACTACCTCGGTGTCGCCATTATCGGTGTGCCGTCCGTTGCGGCGGTGGCCATTGGTCGACGTTCTGGCGCTTCGCTCCGTCTCCTGGAAAACGGCGATGGAGGCCACGTAGTCGTCGGTCTCCCGTTCTTTCCAGAGGATGACGCCCTGAGCTATGCGGCCCGTTTCACGGACATCGTCAGTGCTGATGCGCACGACCTGGGCCTTGGCGGAGATGATCATCATTTCCTGACTCTCAGGGTCTGTAACGATTCTAGCGGCGGCCAAGGGACCGGCCTTTTCGGTCAGTTGGAAGGTGCGCACGCCCTGGCCACCGCGCCCTGTGGACCGATAGCTCGAGGTAGCGGTCATCTTGCCGAAGCCACGCTGGCTGACGACGAGCAACTGGCTGCTGGTGGTTACCACACCCATGAAGATGACTTTGTCTTCCCCGAGCAACCGAATGCCACGAACACCTCCGGCGGTGCGAGATCGGGGAGTCAGGTCGTCAATGGCGAACCTGATGGCCTGGCCGCGCTCGGTGACCATCATGGCGTCCTTGGCGTCGCCCACCTGGGCGACGGAGACGAGTTCGTCGTCCTGGGAGAGATTCATCACGATCAGGCCAGAGGGCCTGATGTTGGTCAATTCACCGGTCTTGAGGGCCTTTATCTGTCCCTTGGTAGTGGCGAGCAGCAGAGGGTAGGCGTCGTTGGGATTCTCGATGAGCAGCATGGCCTGAACCTGCTCGTTGCGTTGCAGGGGAAGCAGGTTTGATAGCAGCACTCCGCGGGAGGTCCTGGATGAGTCTCCCGGTATCTGGAAGGCCCGCAACGGGTACACCCGGCCCCGGTTGGTGAAGAAAAACAGGGTACTGTGGGTATCGACTACAACCAGGTCCAGGATGGCGTCGCCTTCGCGAGTGGTCATGCCGCGTACGCCCTTGCCGCCCCGGTTCTGCTGACGGAAAGTGTTGGGGGGCACGCGCTTGACATAACCGCGCTGGCTAAGGGTGATCAAGGCATCCTCTTGAGGGATAAGGGATTCCGGAGTTTCTTCCCCGATCTCCTCCTCGTGGATGACAGTCCGGCGAGGATTGTTGAAGGACCTCTTGAGTTCTCTGGTCTCTCTCTTAATCTCGGCCAGGATTTTCAGCGGGTCGCCGAGAAGCGCTTCCAGCTCGGCGATTCTCCTGAGCAGTTCTTCATGCTCGTTCTGCAGGCGCTCTCTTTCCAGGGCGGCCAGGCGGCGCAGCTGCATGTCAAGGATGGCCTGGGCCTGGGCCTCCGACAGGTCCAAGCTCTGCATCAGGTTGTTGCGGGATTCTTCAACGTCGGCAGAATTGCGAATGATCTCTATGACTTCGTCGATCCGGTCGAGCGCGAGCAGCAGGCCCTCCACGATATGATCGCGGTCCCGAGCCCTCTGCAACTGGTACTCGGAGCGCCTTCGGATCACCTCCTGCCGGTGCTGGACGAACAGCTCGAGGCAGCGGCGCAGGGGCAGTACCTGGGGCTGGCCATCCACGAGAGCCAGCATGATGGAGTTGAAGGAGGACCGCATGGCGGTCTGTCGCAGCAGATTGTTCAGTACCACCCTGGGCTGGGCGTCCCGCCGCAGCTCAATTACGATACGCATTCCGCGGCGATCGGATTCGTCCCGAATGTCAGAAATGCCGTCAATCTTCTTCTCCCGGGCCAGGGAGGCGATACGCTCGATCAGGGTTGCCTTATTGACCTGGTAAGGAAGGGAGGTAACGATGATCTGCTCGCGATTATTGCGGGTCTCCTCGAACTCAGTCTCGGCCTCCATGATGACGCGACCGCGCCCGGTGGTGTAGGTGTCGACGATTCCTTTGCGGCCCCTGACTTTCGCGCCGGTGGGGAAATCCGGGCCCTTGATGTGGCGCATGAGCCGTTCGGTGGGGGAGTCCGGGTGGTCGATCAAGTAAACGAGGGCATCGCAGACCTCTCCGAGGTTATGGGGCGGGATGTTTGTTGCCATACCGACAGCGATGCCCGAGGCTCCGTTAATGAGCATGTTCGGCAGCCGTGCCGGAAGCACCGTGGGCTCCGTAATGGAGTCGTCGAAGTTGGCAACAAAGTCCACGGTGTTCTGGTCGATATCGGCGAGCAACTCGTCGGCGATAGGGGCGAGGCGGGCCTCGGTGTAGCGCATGGCGGCCGGCGGGTCTCCGTCGATGCTGCCGAAATTCCCCTGGCCCGTGATCAGGGGGTAGCGCATGGAGAATTCCTGGGCGAGGCGGACCAGAGAATCGTAGACCGATCCCTCACCGTGGGGGTGGAATTTTCCAAGCACTTCACCGGCTATCCGGGCGCTCTTCCGGAATTGCGAGCCGGGTCGAATGCCCATGTCGTGCATGGCATAGAGTATCCGCCGCTGCACGGGTTTCAGGCCGTCCCGGACGTCGGGGAGCGCCCTGGCCACTATGACGCTCATGGCATAGGTGAGATATGAAGTCCGCATCTCGTCTTCAATGCGGATGGGCTGCTCACCGGGAGGGACCGGGGCGGTAGTTACCATGAGTTCACGCTCCTAGCCTTATTGGACTGCTGCAGGTCGCAGGCATCGAAGCAACTTGCGAACGCAGCGGACGGATAGCTATCGAAAAATTTCCCGTCGGTCCGAGGACTGAACGGTACCCGGCATCAAACGGCCAGCGACTCAGCGAATCTTTCCGCCCGGTCATGAAGTCCGGCGAAAAGATTGGCGAAGGACCGCGGGACCTCATCCTGCCGTTCGGGGTGGCACTGAAGTCCGATCACCCAGCTATGCTCCGGGCTCTCGAGCCCCTCAACCAGTCCATCCTCCACATCGTAGGCGGTGCTCATCAGCCGCGGAGCTCTATGGGACTCCCGAAGTCCCTGGTGGTGATAACTGTTGACTTTAAAGAACCCGGCGGAGCCGATAATCGCCGCAGTCTTCGCACCGGGGGCAACGTAAATCTGATGACTGTGGATTTCTGAGTTCTGGGGGCGATGGCCGGGCAAGTCCTGGACCAATTTCCCGCCAAACGCTACGTTAAGGACCTGCATACCCCTGCAAATGGCCAGCACCGGCATATCGACGGTCAGAGCATAGTCCAGGACCTGGAATTCCAGTTCATCGAGTTCCGGACGCAACTGGAGTCGGGCATCGGGATCGGGTTCGTCGTCGTAGCGTTCCGGGTTGACATCAGGGCCGCCGGAGAGCAACAAGCCACCAATTCCTCGCATCAGTTGGGCCGGGGACCGGGAGGCCAGGAGCCCGGGCAAAAGGACTCGTGTATGGGATCCTGCCGACTCCATGGCCGCCACGTAAAGACGGGCGTTTCGTTCACTGGAGGAGGTGATCGCGACAACGGCCATACGACATAATATTATACCTGAGGCACGGGATTTTTGCAGGTAGTTGCATTGCTTTTATCGGGATTTCCGTTTATTGGCTCAACTACAGGGCTGGAGTCGTTTGCGGGACTGTACAACGTTTTGATAAGCTTAAGAACATCAGGCGCGCCCCTATTTTCCTCTTGATGGACAAGCCATGAAAGATGTCATCCAGGGAGTTGTTAATACCCTGCGAGATGGCCGGCCCTGCGTGCTGGCGACCGTGGTGCGAACGAAGGGCTCAACGCCGCAAAAGGCGGGAGCCATGCTGCTGGTCAAGGATGATGGCAGCGGCCTCGGCACCCTGGGCGGCGGTTGCGTGGAGGGCGACATCTGGTTCGCCGCCAAGGAGATGCTCAGAGAGGGCGGCGGTCCGGAATTTAAGGATTACTATCTGAACGAAGACATAGCCGCCCGAGACGGACTGGTCTGCGGCGGCACCATGTATTTCTACCTCGAGCCACTCCGGCAACTGGAAGACTTTCTGCCAGTGGGTGATGAGATACTGGAGGCCTACGACGGCGGGGAACCGGTGAGCCTTGCCACGGTGGTCAACAGTCCCCAGCACCCGGGGCGACTGGGAGCGAAGCTGCTGCTTCGCGCCGATGGCACCGTATCGGGCACCCTGGGAGTGGAATCCCTGGATGAGGTGGCGCTGGAGGTTGCAGGGCGGATAGCGGAGATCGGCAACACCGAGTCGGTCTCAACGGAGGACGGTACCGAGATATTCGTCGAGGGTTTCACCACACCGCCAACCCTGGTCATGGTCGGCGGGGGACACGTGGGGAAGGCCACTGCGGACCTGGCCAACTTTCTGGGGTACCGGGTGTATGTGGTTGACGACCGGCCGGAGTTTTCGAACGAGGAGCGTTTTCCCTACGCGGAGGAGACCATCGTTACCCCCTACGATCATTGGTCGGACCACCTGAGCATCAACGTTAACACCTTCGTGGTGGTGGCAACCAGAGGACACCGGTACGACGACATGGCTCTCGAATCGGCCCTAAAGACCCGGGCGCGGTATATCGGCCTGCTGGGCAGCCGCAGGAAGACACTGATGATCTACCGGCGGTTGATGGAACAGGGGGTCTCCAGGGACCGTATCCGCGAGGTCTACGCTCCGATCGGCCTGAACATAGGGGCGCTCACTCCCGAGGAGATCGCGGTCAGCGTGATGTCGGAGGTCATAATGGTCCGCCGGGGCGGGGACGGCGGCAAGATGACGATGGGCGACTGGTACATAGACCGCGCGGCCAGTATCGTAGAACGGACCGTCGAGGTGTGACGGATGGGGGAGGCGTGGGCTATTCTGCTGGCGGCGGGGGAGTCCAGCAGGATGGGCCAGATGAAGGCGCTGCTGCCCTGGCGCGGTCAGACGCTTCTGGAATACCAGGTGTCCTCACTGAGGGAGGGCGGCGCGAACCACGTGGTGGCGGTCCTGGGCCATAGGGCCCATGAGTTGAGCCCTTACCTGGAGGGAATTGAGGGCGCCTCCTGGGTGGTGAATTCAGACTACCTAAGGGGCAAGACCTCGTCGATCAAAGCCGGAGTTTCGGCCCTAGACACGGACAGGGTGGGCGACATTCTGCTGCTAAACGTCGACCAACCACGGTCTGCCGAGGACGTTGCGCTCATTCTCGGGGAGCACCGAACCCGGGGGAGCGCAATCACGGTCCCCGAATATAAGGGCAAGGGTGGGCACCCCATCGTGCTTTCGGCGCGCATGTTCGACGAAGTGCTGGCGATCGACGAGGAATCCCAGGGCATCAAGGCAGTCGTCCGTCGCAGACCGGAGTCGGTCAGTAGAGTTGTCCTGGAAAGCCCCGAGATTCTTCTGGATCTCAATACACCGGAGCAATACCGAGCGGCCGTGGAGGCTTTGTCCGGGTAGTCATCCGGTTCATCACCTCAACAGGACACGCCCTGTGGCGCGGGGCATGAACGCGGATACGACGAACCCGGCGAAGTACAGACCGGCGGCCATGTAGAAGGCGGAGGCCCAGCCCGCGAATTCGGCCAGCGCCCCAGCGGCGATGGACGCCATCGCCCCGAAGAAGGCGTTGCTGCCCCACATCAGCCCGAGGAACGAACCCTCCAGCCCCTTGCCCTCTGCAACGTCGATGGCGGCAGCCTGGGTCATCGAATTGACGGTGAAGATGAACACGCCGAAGAGAAAGACCATAACCGTCATGGCCCAGCCGCCACCCAGCAGGACTATGGCCAGGGTTATGACGCCGGTGATGGCCATGATGAACATGGTTATCAGCTTCCGTCCGATGCGGTCGGACAGGGTCCCGAACAGCGGCCCGGTGACGATGCCGGGCAAAGCGAAGAGGGCCACGTGGAAGCCTACGGAGATGTTGCCGTAGCCTAGGTCATCCTTGAGGTAGAAGGGGATCACCCAGAGCAGGGAGCGGTCTCCCATGCCACGGACGGCCGAGACTATGAAAATGCTCCACATCCCTGTTCCGCGGAATGAGTCGACCATGCTGATGAACTGGGCCTTGAACTTGGCCTTGTAGTCGACTCCCGGAAGGGGAGGGCCGTCAACGTTGCGCAGCAGGATGAAGATGGCAGTCGACAGGACCAGCATGATGGGGGCGCCACCGCCCACAATCCAGCGCCAGTTCACAGACCATTCCCAGGGCCACCATTCGGCACCCCACCATTCAGCGCCGCCGGCCGCGCCGCCCAGCAGCGCTCCCACGATCAGAGGCCCGATCCAGTCGCCCACGTTGCCAGTGGAGCGGTGCATGGATATGAACAGCCCCCTGCGGCGCGGGAAGCGCTGCGCCAGCAGACCCAGCGCAGGTGGGTGCCACATGGCGGTCCCCGCCGAGGCGATGGCCAGGGCCGCCAGGATCAGGGCATAAGTGGGGGCGATGGAAACCAACAGGTAGCCCACACCGATGAGGGCCAGGCTCAGGGTCAGGACCTGGGCCCGGCGGTGCTGGAAGAGGTCGACAAAGAAGCCACCGGTCATGCTGGTGGCTCCTCCCGCCAGCTGACGGACTCCGTCGAGCAGGCCGGCCTGGATCGGGTTGAGTCCCAGAGCCACGTAGATGGCGGGGATGAGCACAAGGAAGCCGCGCCCGTACATGTGCTCCAGAGCGTGGGCCCCAATCACGGTGGTGGCCATGATGGAGTCCTTGGTACGCTTGGGTCGGTCGCCTGTCGTGGGTTCCTGGCCTGCTGCTACCTGTGCCAACTACTGTGTTCCTTGCGGATAGGTGGGACAACAGCACCGTGGCGCTGTTCCAAGGTTGAACATTCGGAATAGGGAATTATTACCTGAATCAGTATTCGTAAAAGGCTTGCTGCAGCCACTGGCGATCGGTATCGACAGCCAGGGCAAGCATGAGCAGGATGCGGGCCTTCTGGGGCAACAGATCGTCGGACACGATGAAGCCCTGCTCCTCCTTGCGTGGCGTGGTGACCACCCGTCCGGCAGTGGAGCGGGAGGCCAGGACCACCGGGATGCCGTCCTCGACGGCACGAGCTGCGACGGCGATAAAGGCAGGGGGATAGGTGCCACCGCCGAAGCCCGCGACCACCAGGCCGTCGGGACGCATCTGCCGGACCGCGTCGATGAGCGCGCCGTCGGCTCCCGCGTAGGCGTAGACAATTTCCACCCGGGGAAGGCCACTGAGTCCCTCGACATCGAAGGCCGTAGCGGTGGTGTGCTTGCGGAGGGGAGCGCGGTAGAAGACCACCTGGTGGTCGGAATCGGCATAGCCCAGGAAGCCCAGCTCGTTGGGCCTGAAGGTCTCGACCCGGAGGGTGTTGGCCTTGGAGACGTCGCGGGCGCAGTGAATCTGGTTGTTCAGCACCGTCAGGACCCCCAGGCCACCGGCGTGGGGCGTCGCGGCGATGCGAACGGCGTCAAGAAGGTTCAGATCGGCGTCGGTCCCCAGGGCCGTGGGCGGCCGCATGGCCCCGGTCACCACGACAGGTCTGTCGGTCTTTACCGTCAGGTGTAGGAAATAGGCTGTTTCCTCCAGGGTGGCGGTACCGTGGGTTACGGCGATTCCTGCCAGATCCTGGCTTTCGCGAAACAGGGAGTTTATTCGGCCGGTTAGTGCCAACCAGTCGGCGGGGCCGATGGCGGTGCTGCCCACGCTGACGAGGTCCTCGGAGGTGACGGAGGCGAGATCCTGTATTTCCGGGACACGGGCGAGGGACTGCTCGATGGTGAGGTGGTCGCCAATCTCCGGATACAGGATGTAATCCATCCTGTCAGGGCCAATCCCGGCGATGCTGCCGCCAGTGCCGATCACGTGTACGTTGGGTCTGGCTGTGGTCATAGTTGGCGCCTCCCGTGTGGCGATGGTGTTTCCGCAATGGGGGCCACTGGCCCGGTTACTATAATACCTGCTACCCGCCAGTTGTGCCGCCTGCGAGGGAGGATTGCGAGCACTGATCGTATCGGACATTCACTCGAACCTGGAGGCCCTGAATGCGGTATTGGTGGACGCGGGGCGGCATGGTGGGTTCGACAGGGTCTGGTGCCTAGGCGACATTGTGGGGTACGGTCCCGACCCATCGGCCAGCATGGAGCGGCTGCGGGAGTTCGAGCTGACGGCAGTGGCGGGTAACCACGACTACGCCGCCTCAGGGGTCATAGACGCATCGGATTTCAACGGGGCTGCTTATGCAGCCATTCGGTGGACGGCAGGGCAGTTGAGCAGGGAGGAGACGGCTTTTCTGGCGGAATTGCCCACCGTGTCGCTGGAGGCCCCGTTTACGCTGGTACACGGTAGCCTGCGGGCCCCGATATTCGAGTACCTGCTGAATTCCGCCCAAGCCGTCGCTACCCTGGAACTCCTCACGACCGAGTATTGCCTGGTGGGGCATTCGCATTACCCCTTCATCTGCAGAGAGAACGGTGGTATGCCACTGTTTGCAGCGATGCCGGAGTCCCGGCCAGTGGCCCTCGACGGCGAGCGATGCATCGTCAATCCCGGCAGCGTGGGACAGCCGAGGGACCGCGACAGCAGGGCCAGCTACGCAGTCTACGACGGCAGCACGCGGTCAATGGAGCACCGCCGGGTGCCCTACGACTACGGGGCGACGCAGGGGAAGATGCGCTCCGCCGGGCTGCCCCAGTACCTTATCGATCGTCTGGGCCACGGAATGTGAGGGCGAGGGCTCGAAGGATAGAGCATCAATCGCCAGCGGGTCTTGACGGAGCATTTCCGGCTATTGGGGAAGCCCGCACTGGTCGAGGTTGCGTCCACATCGGGTGATACCGAGCTGGTTCCAGACGCCGTCATTCCGGCGAAGGCGGGAATCCAGAGCGTTTTGGCAATTGATGGCATTCCGGTCGCAAGGCTGGGTAGATTCCCGCCTCGTATCAAGCACGGGGTGACGTTCTTTCGCGAGGACTGGCTATGGCCCTGT
The DNA here is from genome assembly GCA_965208825.1 of Dehalococcoidia bacterium. Classification (GTDB taxonomy): domain Bacteria; phylum Chloroflexota; class Dehalococcoidia; order Lucifugimonadales; family UBA3495; genus VXOI01. The sequence goes on along the minus strand of CBDBPP010000005.1, from coordinate 186,551 downwards.
GCGCCACGAATGGGGATGAAAACTTTGTTGGTTGCACCAGGGCAACCACAAGGGTTGCCCCTACATTGGGAGAGCTATTTTCATAACTATGACAGATTAATGAGCCTCGCCACTTTTAGACGCGATTGCCCTGGAATCCAGGGCCTTTTCATTCTCCGAATTCAGGGGTAATGCCGAGGAGTAAGAAGGCTTCGGAGACGTGAGCGGCGTGGCGGCGTAGGGCGGCGGCAACGTTGGTATGACCAGCCCAGCGCACCAGGGTGGTGGTCAGGTTGCGAAAGGCTGCCATCACCTGGGGGGCGTTACCGCTCCTTACCTGGGAGCGGTCTTCGTCAAAGGTGACGTCCCGGACCCAATGCACCTGGTTCTCGATATTCCAATGCCCTCTAAGAATCTGCAACAGACGTTCCGCTCCGGCAACCTCGGGCGAAAGACTGGTCACCGCATAGCTCACCGTCACCTGGGTGCGTCCCCGGACTCTCCTCTGCCGCTCCAGCCGGCATACCTGCCGCAGGTGGGGCCACTCCTTCCCCACCGATCCGGCGCTGCCCGCATACCGGTTCACCTCCGGGTCGGACAAGGCCCACAGTTCCCGCCGCTCCCAGCGCCCGTGCCGTTGCTTGGGCGAGACATCCACCCACACAGTCAGCTCCGCCCCTCGCTCCCGCCAGTCCTCAGCCTGCCACGGCGGTACCCATGGCCCCGCAACCCTATCAGTTTCCAGTGGGGGAAAATACTTCCACCAGGTCCTGGCACAATGCAGGCTGATTTTCCTTCACCGGCAACAGGTAATCTCCGCCGCCAGCTACAATCTGCTGGCACACCTCCCGTTGGGTCAGCAGAGCGTCCGCCACCACTATCCTCCCTTCCAGGGGAATCTGCCCCAACACTGCTTGGGCCGCTGCCAATTCCTGACCCTTGCCCGCCGTGGCTGCCTGGCTCAGCACCGCCTTGCCCTCAGTGGCGTAGGCTGATACCAGGTGCACCCCAGGCAGTTCCTCACCGTGAATCCCACGCAACGTCTTCCCGTCTATTGACACCACGGAGCCCAGATCCACCCCACTATCTCGCACCCATTCCCGCAGCACCCCTTCGAAGGCATCCACGTCCAGATCCTTGAACACCCGGTGCAGGGTGGCTACGCAGGGCGTTCTCCCCTGTGGGAAACCCAATTCCTCTCCAGCAGTGGCTCCTTGGTCCCGGCCCCATTGCGCAATGGCGTAAAGACTGCGGGAGCCACATAGCATGGCGCAAACTGACAGACTCAATACCGCTCCCAATGGGTGGCGCCGGCCTTGCCGGCTCCGGTGGTCTGGAACTCCATCCAAGGCTTCTCTCAATCTCATCTTCCCCACCTCCTCACTTCTTCACCACAACTTTAAGACTCCTTTAAGAAAATGAAAAGGCCCTGCCTGGAATCACCCTGTAATTGACACGCAGGTGTTTAGGTTATAGATTGAAATACAGCGGCCCGCTAGCTCAACTGGCAGAGCAACGGACTCTTAATCCGTAGGTTCTCGGTTCGACCCCGAGGCGGGTCACCATCGCAATATCTAAAGCGCCCCTCCGATTCGGTAGGGGCGCTGTTCTTTGTTGTGCGGCATGGCGGGGCTTGTCGCAAGACGTTCCCCAGTCTACATTAGCGACGGTTCGCAGAGAACCAGGCGAGATTGCCTGCCAGGGGCAATCCAGGAGGAGGAGCCTGATGTCTGACGTTGCCACCACTATTTTTGCGCTACAAAGAAACTGGGACATGGTCACCACTGCGGTCGAGGGGGTCGATGACGACACCCTGGGGGTGATGCCAAACGAGGCATCCAACTCGATGGCGTGGCTTGTGTGGCACATGACGCGGGTCGTCGACCGGTTCATATTCGGCCGATTTCAGGACGCCGAACAGCTCTGGACAACAGGAGGCTGGCACTCCAAGTTGGGGATGGATGCCGCTCCGGACGATTTTGGAATGGGCTGGAGCACCGAGCAGGTGGCGGAATGGGGTTCCCCGTCGCGGGAGGCGCTGATGGGCTACTACGACGACGTGAATGCAGCCGCCCTGGCCTACATCAACGGGCTGGACGCCGAGGGACTGGCCCGGCAGGTCCCGGCGGCGGCGCCCGGCACGACGATGTCGGTAGCCGAGGCGCTGGGGATAATGGTTTGGGACAACATCGTACACGGCGGCCAGGTGGCGTACATCCGCGGCTATTTCGGAGGCAGCGGCTGGCACCGCTGAGCCAGGGCCTCCGTGTTCCAAGGCCTCCGTGTTCGCGGTTGCGATACGCGATTAGTCGGGATGACGGCGGGATTCCAAGTCGTGGTCTCCTATCGACTGCAGGGACAGGGACAGCCCTGCATCAACAGCCAGCCGGCTTACTGCGGGCCCTGCGGTTGCTGGCCATCCGGGCCCTGGAAGACTCGTAGCCGGCGATGTAATCGGCGACGGACGTGCGGGCGATGACATCACCGATGAAATCCAGGGGCAGGTCGTCCAGCCTCTTGAAGCGGACGCAGGCCTTTCCCATGTCCAGTTTTTTGCCGGCGGCGGTAAAGCCTTCGGTGAACCACCGCTGGGTTGCCTCGTCGCCGTAGACGTTCATCAGGTACAGGGACATGTGCCGTTTCTGGGAAGCAACGGCGGCATACATCAGAGGGTGACCGTTGTAGGTCTCAGGATAGGTTGCCAGGGGGATCACGTAGGCGATCATCCCGAAGTCCATCTGTTCGACGTATCCGTCGGGCAACCGCCGCAGGATCAGGTCGCGGAGACCGGCTATCTGCTCCCTGCGGTCCGGAGGCAAAGCGTTGATGTATTGCTCCACTGTGGCCGGCGTGGCCTGGCCGTCGTTCTCGTTCATGTTGTGGCCCTTCAATCAGGATATTGGTCTCGCGGATGCATCCATGGGGTGTGGTCAAATAATCTCGTCGTGCCCGCGACACCAGAATCCGGGGGTGCGGTACGCGAATCGTTCTGCACTGCAAAGAGATTCTGGATTCCGGCTTTCGCCAGATTGACGGGGTGGAGTCCGGAATGACGGAATTGAAGCTGTTACAGGCCTGGCAGGTTAATTTGACGACGCTCCCTAAACGATCTTTCAAGGTGCGGCCCAGAGGGTGCGGCAATCACACATCCGGGAATCGCGGCGAGCGGGCAGCAGAAAACGTTGGAAGGGTGCCGCATCCAGTGGTATATTGCAACCGGCTCGATTACAATTTTACGTCGAACCTCGAGGGGTGTTGGGGAGTAGCTTCAGACTCTGCAGTTGCCGATTGCTGTTGGTGTTATGCGCAGAGACGCGGGCGTCCTTGAATCGTAATCGCCCGGCCAGGATGCGGCAAATTCAGGAAGGGTTGCCGGGTCCGCTGAGGGCCATTTCTACCGATGACAAAGTGAGTTGCGCCGATGAAATTGACCCGTAACAAAGTGCTGTTGTTCATTGCCCTCGTAATGCTGGCGGCCGCCGTACCGGCGGCGGTCCTGGCGCAGGGAACGAGCCCCCCTCATGGCATTGTGGGCAATGTGAAAGTAAATGGTCAGCAAGCCCCGGCCAATACCACGGTGACGGTAGTCATAGGCACTACAACCCTTCCTTCCGTCAACGTCGACAGTTCGGGGCAGTATCGGGTCCAGATTCCGGCCGGTGGCAATTACGGAAGCAATCCCATTACTTTTCGAGTTAACGGGCGTCCCGCGGATGCGACTGATACCAACGACAATGCCTGGACAGGGACATTTACGAGCGGGTCTCTGGAGTTGGTAAACCTTTCCATGCCATCGACGGCTTCGCCTGCGAACACGGCAACTCCGACCAGAAGGCCGACGGCACGTCCACGGAGCACGCCGACACCTCGGGTTGTCACAGAGCGAGGGCCAAGAGGAGAGACGGGACCGCGGGGGGCAACGGGCGCGGAAGGCCCGGAGGGGCCTGAGGGTCCGAGGGGCCCGCAAGGGGCAAAGGGTGATCCTGGTTCCACTGGCATCCCGGGCCAGGCAGGTGCGCCGGGAGAGAGGGGAGAAACGGGTACGCGGGGAGAGACGGGCAATGTTGGCCCCCAGGGCCCTCGGGGCGATGCGGGCCCGCAGGGCGAGCGCGGCCAGCAGGGATACGTTGGCCAGCAGGGAGCACAGGGCGTCGCCGGGCCGACGGGTGCTACAGGCGTGCAAGGACCGGCAGGGCCTCCCGGAAGCTCGGGCAATTTCCTGATCGCGATTATCGCACTGGTGGTGGCTCTCCTGGCCCTGTTGGTGGCCATCGGTCGCTGGATCTGGGAACTGCAGACGGGCTAGGCATACGGTGAGGGTCCGGTCATAGAAGGTGGCTGGGGCGGGAGCGCTCCAAGCGGACTTTCAAAGAATTCCGACGGCCAATCCCGTGGTATGATTCGAGCCACGCCGGTTGGCCGTCCTTCGTGTATGCCTGGCCGCGCTGGCGTGGGCGTTTTACGGCTGGTTAGATCGACGGGGAAGTGTCGAAATTGGCAGACGAGCATGACTTAGGATCATGTGCTGAAAAGCGTGGGAGTTCGAGTCTCCCCTTCCCCACCAGACTTGAAGAAATTGAGAACCTTCGAATTCAGGTTCGTTTGGACCTGCAGGAGGTTCTGATCGCGCTACCGCTCCTTTCCCATGGTGGAGTAGGAGTTAGATGCCGCAACCCCGGCGGCAGATCATCGAGTTAGCTCGATCCCCCTGTCACGTTAGACACCACGGTTAGTCCTGGCCGCGTCGCGAGCACGGCCATCTCCTTCTCCTAGCCTGAGTTGGGCTACGTCCCCTCCCCTTCCCCTTGTCCCATCCTGCGTTGAGCTTCGTCGTTCCCCTTCCCCCTTTGCCAGCCTCAGTTGAGCTTAATCCCTCCATTTGAATCGGACGTTCCGGCTAGGTCGCCGACGGTCTGCAGACCGCCGCAATCTAGCCGCGATTTCCCAAAATACACCATAAATGCCACGCAAAAAGGCCTTGTGTACACGTTAAGTTCATGAATAGCCGTATAATGGTTTAGCGACCTCCCCAGATTCGGGGCAGGTTATCAACGTTCGGGTTCCGCGCATTGCTCCGGTCAGCATTGAGTGGAGTCCACGATGGGATCCCCCTTGAGCGAGCAAGGTTTTTTTCATACCGTGCCGGGAGAGACGGACTCCAGGCGCAAGATCATAACTGCCATCCTTCGGGAAAGCGAAGCGCCTCTGGAAGCGGCATCCAGGGTCTTGCCTTCAACACCGGGTGTTCGTACTTCGCTCCGTCCGGTTCTTGACACTCCCCGCTTCGGTGGGCCTCGACCATGAGCCGCGTGGCGCCGCCCGTCATAGCTCTCAGCATTCTGTTGCTCTTGCTCCTGGTCTTCGCCGCGGGATCTCCCGGCGCAGGGGTTAACGCGCAGGAAGGAGAGGCCCCCTCACCTACACCTTCCGCAGAGCCGGATGGAGTTGAGGATATCCAGGTTCTTCCATCGCAGGGCAAGATTATGCCACCCAGGTACGACGGTCTGGATTCCAATCTCAACCACGTCGTCAAAAAAGCCGAGATCCGCAGGCTGGTCCGGTATTGGAATACATTGACGGGAGGCGGGCTTGGCTTGAGGGACGGGGATGCAGTCGAGCCTCTCAATGGCGGTTCAACCGTTGCCGTCACACTGTACATTGCCGAGGGTTACTTTGACTCCGTAGAGGCGCATCTCAAGGCCCATGGCGTGACCATTCGCAATAGCGGCTTAGACTTCATCGAGGCCAACATCCCCGAATTGCTGCTTGTTGGGATATCCCGACTGGAGGGCGTGGAAAGTGTGCGGACTAACATCCCTCCGCGAGTGGGACAGGGAACGATTGTAAGCGGCGGTGTAGCGGCGCACGGCGTCCCACCCTGGCATGTTGCGGGGCACAGAGGCAGTGGCGTCAAGGTCGGCGTGATCGATACAGGCTTCAAGGGCTTCGCCAGGCTCATGGGTAGTGAGTTGCCCTCGAGGGTCAATGCGCGATGTTACACCGGCAGTGGCGCATTCACATCCAACCTTAACCGATGTTTTCCCAGCAACAGCACAGAAAGCACCAAGAAGCACGGTACCGCTGTAACTGAAGCGCTGTTCGATGTGGCGCCGGAGGCGGAATACTACATATCGCGCCCGACTTCCTGGGGCGACGTCCTGAGCACCGTCAATTGGATGGTGTCACAGGGGGTCGATGTGATCAACATGTCGCTCGCCTGGTCATTCGAGGGACCTGGCGACGGCACGAGCTACTACAGCAATGGAATTCTCAATTCGATAGATAAGGCCGTACAAGGGGGAATCACGTGGGTCAACGTCGCCGGTAACGCGGGTGGGCACATGTGGTATGGGGAGTTTGCGGACTCGGACCAGGATGGTCTTCACCAATTCAATTCGGCAGGGGATGAATGCAACAGTGTGAATGTCAGGCTCGACTACCATACGAGCTTCCTTGTACAGATGCGATGGGATGATACCTGGGGCGGGGCGGACACGGACCTTGACTTGTACCTCGTTCCGTATTCGAGTAGCGGGCTTTCGCTCTCCAACGCCATTGCCTCAAGCGAAAGTGATCAGGACGGAGGCTCAAACGATATACCGTTTGAGATGATCCACCGCAGGTATGGCCAAATAGCAGACGGCCGTTACTGTATTGTCGTGAAGAAGACAAGTGGCGATTCACCGTCGTGGATTCAGATCCTGAAGTGGGGCGGGTCGGGGAACCTGGAACGTTCTGTCCTGTCACACAGTATCGCGAACCCCGGTGAGGGCCGTAACTCTGGAATGCTCGCGGTCGGTGCGTCGGAGCTCGGCAGGACGAACACTATCGAGAGCTTCAGCGGTCGGGGGCCCACAATGGACGGCAGGACTAAACCGGACATAGTCGGTGCCGACGGAGGAACGTCCAGTACCTACGGGCAGTGGTACGGGACCAGCCAGGCATCGCCGCACGTAGCGGGCCTCGCAGCGCTCGTGAAACAGCGCTTCCCTGGTTACACACCTCAGCAGGTCGCAAATTTCCTGAGGGATAATGCGTCTCCGCGCGGCACAGTGCCGAACAACACCTGGGGCCACGGCTTTGCCGAATTGCCCTCATTTCCCACACTTCTCGATTCTTCGGTCAGAGTCTGGCTCACGTCGCTCAAGTTGAGCGATATAGACTTCGGAATGTTCTTGCCGGGTCTGTACTCCTACAATGCCCACGTTGCCAACAGTGCGACCGGCACCACAGTGACTCCGATCTTGAACGATCCCGACGCCAGCTACACCATCAAGCTGGGTGGCGTGGAGGACACGGACGGCGCAGTCTCCCTGGCAGTTGGGAAAAACGTCATCACCGTCGAGGTGGCGCCGGAAGGCGGCAGTACGACCCAGACGTACACGGTCACAGTCTGGCGCGCCGCAACGGCCGGTCCCCTGGCGCACTCAAAGCGAGTGCCGTGGAGCCATAATGGTTCCTCGCAGTTCAAGTTCCAGTTGTACTTCAGTGAGGAGGTGGTACTCAGCTACCGGGACTTTACTGGAGCGCTTTTCGAGAGCACGGGTGGTACGGTGCATTGGGGTCGGCGCATGGTGGATGGAAGCAACAAGGACTGGGAAGTGTACGCCAGGCCAAACGGCAATGGACCCGTAATCATCACCCTGCCCGGCGGCCGCGCCTGCGACGTTTCCGGCGCTGTATGCACCTCCGCAGGACAACAGCTCGTCAACACCTTAAAAGTATCGATTCCGGGACCGGCGCCGTCGGTCACTTCGCCGTCGACATTTACCGTCCCCGAAAACACGACCCTGGTTGGGACCCTGGCCGCCAAAGACGCCAATACCAGCACGGCGGACCTGACGTGGTCGATCCCCTCGGGCGCCGCCGGGGGAGCCGATGCTGCCAAGTTCACGCTTACGACGGGCGGAACGCTCTCTTTTGCTGAGGCAAAAGACTTCGAAAACCCTGACGACGCCAATGGTGACGGCTCCTACCGGGTGACCGTGCAGGTCTCAGACGGAACCAATACGGCTAAAGTCGACCTGACGGTCACTTTGAGCAACGTGAACGAGGCGCCGACGGCCAACGCGGGCGACGACCAGGAGAATATCGAGACAGGCACGACTGTAACACTGAGCGGCTCCGGCACCGACCCCGACGCCGGCGATACTGTGACGTACGCATGGTCCCAGACGCAGGGCGATGGGGTAACGCTGTCGAATCCCTCGTCTGAGACGACGACCTTCACGGCACCCACCGGGCTCGCAAGTGAATTGACGCTCAAGTTCACGTTGCGAGCGACAGACACTGGGGGCCTCTACCATGAGGACGAAGTCTCGGTGACGCTCTCCGAGGTCGTCAATAACAGTCCAGCGACGGGTGCTCCCACCATCACCGGCATGGCCCAGGTGGGCGAGACGCTCGCCGCCTCGACTTCGGAAATTGCCGACGCGGATGGCATCACCAACGCCACCTTCTCCTACCAGTGGGTCCATAACGACGGCACGACAGACACCGACATCAGCGGGGCCACCGGCAGCACCTACACCCTGGTTGATGCCGACGCGGACAAAACCATCAAGGTGAGGGTGTCCTTCACCGACGACAGGGGCAGCGCCGAGGTGTTGACCAGCACCGCCGCCGCGATATGGACAGGAACACTGACGGTCGGCAAGGGCGCAAGTGGAGGTGTTGAATATCTTGGATACACCATGTTGGGCAGGGGCTTTAGTGGTGGGGCGCTCTCTTCTCCCTCCCACTTCAAATTGGAAGAGAGATACCGGACTATCCACCTAATTCTTCACAGCCCGGGAGGATTGTATTTCGGAGTAAGCACGGAGCTTGGAACAGACTTCATTCTTCAGATTGACGAATCTTCATACTCGTCACGCGACGCCACATATTTCAAGACGGATCGTAGCAACATTCACAATTGGAGCGATGCGTCGGTGAATTGGTCGAAGGGCCAAATCTTACCCGTCGCGCTATATCTCGCAGAACCGGTACCGGAAGCCGACACCCAGGGCGCCGTCGAGTCTAATTCCGGAGCAACCGGAGCGCCGACTATCAGCGGCACCGCCCAGGTCGGCGAGACGCTGACGGCGTCCACATCGGGCATAGCCGACATCGACGGCGTCACGAATGCGACATTCACCTACCAGTGGGTGCGCAACGACGGGACGGCGGACACGGACATCAGCGGGGCGACGGCCAGCACCTACACGTTGGTTGATGCCGACGAGGGCAAGACCGTCAAGGTGAAGGTGTCGTTCACCGACGACGCGGGCAACGCGGAGAGCCTGACCAGCGCGGCGACGGGAACGGTGGTCGCCCGAGCCAACACTGCGGCGACGGGAGCGCCGGCCATCACCGGTACCGCCCAGGTGGGCGAGACGCTGACGGCGTCCACCTCCGGCATAGCCGACACCGACGGCATCACGAATGCCACCTTCTCCTATCAATGGGTCCGTAACGACGGAACGACGGACACGGACATCAGCGGGGCGACTGCCAGCGCCTACACGCTGGTTGATGCCGACGAGGGCGAGACCGTCAAGGTGAAGGTGTCGTTCACCGACGACGCGGGCAACGCGGAGAGCCTGACCAGCGCGGCGACAGCCTCAGTGCAGGCGCGCCCCAACAGTCCGGCCACGGGCTCGCCGGTTATCACCGGTACCGCCCAGGTTGGCGAGACGCTGACGGTGTCCACGACGGGCATTGCCGACACCGACGGAATCGCCAACGCCACCTTCTCTTACCAGTGGGTGAGAGGCGACGGGACGACGGACGCGGACATCAGCGGTGCCACTAGCAGCACCTACACGCTGGTTGACGCCGACGAGGGCAAGACTGTCAAGGTGCGTGTGACCTTCACCGACGACAATGGCAACGCGGAGAGCCTGACCAGCGCAACCACAGCCTCAGTGCAAGCAGGTGCTGCCAACAGTCCGGCGACGGGAGCGCCGACGATCAGCGGCACGGCCCAGGTGGGCGAGACGTTGACGGCGTCCACATCGGGCATAGCCGACACAGACGGCATCACGAATGCGACCTTCTCTTACCAGTGGGTCCGTAATGATGGAACTACGGACACGGACATCAGCGGTGCCACTGCCAGCACCTACACGCTGGCGGATGCCGACGAGGGCAAGACCGTCAAGGTGAAGGTGTCGTTCACTGACGACGCGGGCAACAATGAGAGCCTGACCAGCGCGGCTACGGCCTCGGTGCAGGCGCGTCCCAACAGTCCGGCCTCGGGCGCTCCCACAATCACCGGCACGGCCCAGGTTGGCGAGACGCTGACTGCGTCCACCTTGGACATAGCCGACACCGACGGCATCACGAATGCGACCTTCTCCTACCAGTGGGTGCGCAACGACGGAACGACGGACACCGACATCAGCGGAGCCACCGGCAGCACCTACGCGCTGGCGGACGCAGACGAGGGCAAGACGATCAAGGTCTCGGTCTCCTTCACCGACGACCGGGGCAACACGGAGGCGCTGACCAGCGCGGCGACTGCCTCTGTGCAGGCGCGTCCCAACAGTCCGGCCACGGGCTCGCCGGCTATCACCGGTACCGCCCGGGTTGGCGAGACGCTGACGGCGTCCACCTCGGGCATAGCCGACACCGACGGCATCACGAATGCGACCTTCTCTTACCAGTGGGTCCATAATGATGGAACTACGGACACCGACATCAGCGGTGCCACTGCCAGCACCTACACCCTGGCGGACGCCGACGAGGGCAAGACCGTCAAGGTGAAGGTTTCCTTCACCGACGACAGGGGCAACGCCGAGGTGGTGACCAGCGCGGCGACGGGGGCTATCGAGGCCGCCGAGGAGGTCCCGCCGATATGGTCGGTGACAATGACCGTCCAGGACTTCGGACGCGGAGACATGGGAGCCCTGAGCGCCAGTCAGTTCTCGAACGAGTCCGGGGAATTCCGAATCAGCCGGCTCTGGTACTCCGGATCGAGGAGAGAGCTCAATCTGGTGTTCGAGGAGCATATTGCGGTGTACGAGAACCTGACGTTGTACCTCGGCGATGACGCACTTGCCTTCCAGGACCGTAAGGGAGACTTCAGCTTCATCTTCAAGGACGTCGACATCTCCTGGACGGACGGTCAGACGGTCAATGTCAGCATCACGCGGCAGGACTGAACTGTCTTCGAAGGCCGGACCGACTGTGACGCGCTCCACCGGGACCGACTGTGAAGCCAAGGACGCCATCCACGGGGCGGACGGCTGAATGCTGTCCGATACTTCTTCACCATCGCTTCCTCCCAAGTCCCGACAACTGCGCATCAGCGCTGACTCATGGCAGCTCGCCGGCCATCATTTCAAAGCGGTCTGCCTACCAGATGTACACCACTCATTCAAAGATTTGTAGTAGAGTAACGCACAGCCCATGATTGCTCACGCCATAGTTTCGTACAGTCGCAATCCTAAACCCAAGGGTTCCCTAGAAAGCCCCAGCATGCGCATGATGAGTTTGTTTTGTGGCAAGCCACTGAAGACGTCCTGGAATCGATAGCCATAGGCGCCGGGATACTGGGAACCGGCGGTGGAGGCAACCCGTATATCGGCCAGTTGCGGGCCAGGCAGGCCATCCGGGAACGGGGGCCGGTTACGGTACTTTCTCCGGAGGAACTGCCGGAGGACTCGATGGTGGTCTGCGTGGGAGGGATCGGCGCTCCGACGGTGGGAATCGAGAAAGTACGGGACCTGCAGTCTTACCACGCCCTCAGAGCCATCGAGGATTACACCGGGGTCAAAGCCACCGCGCTGATTTCCAACGAAATCGGGGGCAGCAATTCGGTGGAGCCGCTGATCCCGGCGGCAATGTCCGGCCTTCCCGTTGTGGATGCCGACGGAATGGGCCGTGCCTTTCCGGAATTTCAGATGAAGACGTTCTTCGTTTACGGGGTACCCTGCTGCCCGATGTCCATTGCCGATGAGAAGGGAAACTCGGTGGTAATTCGGGAGACCATCAGCCCGGCTTGGGCCGAACGGCTGGCGCGGTCGATCACGGTGCAGATGGGGTGCGTAGCGTGTTATGCCGTGGCGCCCATGACCGCGGAGCAGGTGCGGCAGACGGCGGTGCCGATGACCCTGTCCCTGGCCCGCGACCTGGGGGACGCGGTAAAGCAGGCCCGCAACCGGGGAGAGGACCCGTTGCAGGCCATTCTGGCGACCTGTCCGGGCAGGGTACTGTTCAGCGGAAAGGTGATGGACCTGGACCGGCGGACCACCGCGGGATTCGCCCGGGGGATGCTGACCATCGACGGGCTGGAGGAGTTTGCCGGCGAGAGGATGGTGATAGAGTTCCAGAACGAAAACCTGATCGCCCGCAGGGATGGCGAGGTGGTATGCATCGTGCCGGACCTGATATGCGCCGTTGCCACTGACGCCGGGGAGCCGGTTACCACTGAGCTCATGCGCTACGGGCTGAGAGTGACCATACTGGGATTCCCAGCGCCGTCGCTCTGGACTACGCCGGAAGGACTGGCGGTGGCCGGCCCAAAGGCCTTTGGCTATGAGGCGGAATATAGGCCACTGGCGGTGCAGGGACACTAGGCATGCATGTAGGCGTTGACGTAGGGGGCACCAACACCGATGCCGTGCTAATGGATGGCCAGAGGCTGGTCGCCGCGGTGAAGGTCCCTACCACGGCGGATGTCACGTCTGGAATCGTCGGCTCGTTGGTTGATCTGCTGGATCATTTACCCAGGGGTGGACGTGTCGATGCGGTGATGGTGGGGACAACCCATTTCACCAATGCACTGCTGGAACGACGCAACCTATCGCGTACTGCCGTTCTCAGGCTTTGCTTGCCCGCCACCCAACTGCTTCCTCCACTGGTGGACTGGCCCAGCCCGCTGAAAGAGGCCATCGGAGGGCGGCACTACATGGTTGGAGGCGGACACGAGTTCGACGGCAGAGAGATCTCCATGCTGGACGAGGAGGCGGTGAGAAACGCGGTAAGGGAGATGCATCGCGGTGATGTGGAAGCGGTGGCGATATCCAGTGTGTTTTCCCCCGTTAACTCGGTCCACGAAGCCAGGGCGGCGGCGATGGTCCGGGAGGCCGCGCCGGAGATGAGGGTGTGCCTCTCGCACGAGAATGGCCGCATGGGACTGCTGGAGCGGGAGAATGCCGCCGTCCTGAATGCTTGCCTGGGGCAAATGGCCCGAACGACCGTGGAGGCGATTGAACAGGCCCTGCGGTCGATGGGTATCGCGGCACCGTTGTACATGAGCCAGAACGACGGGACGCTGATGGACTCGGAGTTTGCCGTCAGGTTCCCGGTGCTGACGATTTCGTCGGGCCCGACCAACAGCATGCGCGGGGCCGCGTACCTGTCAGGGGTGACAGATGGCATCGTGGTGGACGTAGGCGGGACGACCACCGACGTCGGGGCGCTGGTCCGCGGGTTCCCGAGAGAGGCGGCGGTGGCGGTAGAAATCGCTGGGGTACGTACCAATTTCCGTATGCCAGACATGGTGTCCATCCCCCTGGGAGGGGGCACCGTCATTGACGGCGAACCATTGCGAATTGGCCCGGAGAGTGTCGGATATCGCCTGACCGAGGAGGCCCTGGTATTCGGAGGCAGCACCCTTACGGCCACGGATATTGCGGTGGCGGGGGGGAAAGCTGCCATCGGTGAGCCCGAGAGACTAGGCGGTATCGATGGCTCCTTGTTTTCCAAGGCTATGGCAGCCATCAAGGAACGGGTTGAGACGGCCATCGACAGGGTCAAACTGAGCTACGAGGACGTTCCGGTAGTGCTGGTAGGGGGAGGAAGCGTGTTGCTGGAGGATTCGCTGGGTGGAGCGGCGGAGGTGTTGAGGCCGGAGAATGCCGGCGTGGCCAATGCCATCGGCGCGGCGATCGCGCAGGTGGGAGGGCAGGTTGAGCGAGTGTATTCCCTGGAGACCACGGGCCGGGACGAGGCAATCGCAGACTGCAGCGCCGCCGCAGCGAATAGGGCCGCGGCGGCCGGGGCCGACCCGGCGACCGTAGAGGTAGTGGAGATCGACGAGGTGCCGCTCACGTACGTGCCCAGCAGCGCCACCCTGGTGCGGGTCAAGGCCGTCGGCAAGCTGGCGGCAGCAAGCAACTGATCATCAGCCTGACACGACGGGTGCTGGCTTGTCGTGGGGGGACGAGAGGCCGGTGAGGGTTATCCAGCCTCATACTTTCTCGACCAGCGGGAGAGAGCCTTTTCAGGGGAAGCGATTTCCTCGACCGAGGTGTAGTAGTAGTCCTGCCAACCTGTTTCGGGGAGTCCGGTGAACAGCATCAGATTCAGGGGATAGTGCTCGCTATCGGTAGCGCGACGGAAATCGTCCCTGAACAGGAAGGTTGGTTTATTCAGTGCGATGGCCATTCCGAGTTCAATCATCACGCCCTCGTCAGGAGGCACCCCGTTGACAACGGCGAAAGTGGCGTCCGACTGTACGACGTCGCGAAAGTCCATCTGGCCGACCCGATAGGCCCAGCCCTCCTGGTCGAAATCGACCTGGTTGTTGCGCGCAAAGGGCTCCCATACTTCAAGGCCCAGCCCCTCCAGGGCGGCGATTATGGGGGGGAGCAGCAGCGCCCTTTGCTGAGCGGAAAAACCATACGGGTTGGCAAGGTAGATTGTCTTGGGCATTGGTGACTCTCCCTTGTAAATTGTGGATGGTTGCCTTGGCTCATTCGGGCCTTATCGGGTGGCGCAGACGTCGTTGATAGCGCTGGCTGGCGCCGGCGAGGCGCCGGGAATCGGCACAGGCGGTGATGAGGTAGCGGGATGCTGACGTTATCGCGATTACCCACGATCCACTCAGTGTGGGATGGGACGGAAAGGGTGGATGATTTCTACCGAGTGCCCCCGGGTCAGCCAGGAAACCTGAATTGTGTGGATTACTGCCGGTAGAAACGAATACACCGGGACAATCGGCAGCGATATGAACGAATTTCGAAATTCTGTTGATATAAACCTACCAATATAGTCTACAATAGGCGAGGTCAATCCTGACGGGGGCAACTGTGGTTTGATTGCAGACACGCTAGTGATGCTTGGTCTGCCGGGGAGCTTACTACCAGCAGAGGGGGCCCACGCCCTCCTTTTCGAAGCGTTGCTGGCTATCGGCGCATTGATCGTGGTGGCCAAGCTGGCCGAGGGAATCCTGAGCCGTGTAGGGCTGAATGCCATTGTTGCCTACACCGTGGCAGGAATTATCCTGGGTCCGTTGACCGGACAGGTCGAGATAACCGAGTACATCGATATCTTCCTGAATATCGGGGTCTTCATCTTCTTTTTCCTGATTGGCCTCGACGAGATCGACATTACCGGTTTCATGTCCACCATTCGCGGTCGTTATTTTGTGGCCGCCACCGTGTCAGTGATTATTTCAATCCTGGTATCACTGGTTGTAACGGCAGACTATTTGAACTGGGGAATCGAGCTCGGCTGGAATCCGGACACCAAGGAAGTAATCAAGCTCGAATTCAACGAGGCCCTGGCTCTGGCCGGAATCCTGTCTTTATCAAGCCTCGGCCTGGTGGCCAAGGTCCTTGCAGACAAGGGCCTGCTCAAAGAACTACTGGGGCTGCGAATTTTCACCGCGGTGATCATTGCCGAGGTGATCGCCCTACTGGTAGTAGGACTTACGTTAGGTCAGGGAGGGGATTCGGTAAGCGCGGTCGGCGTATTGATCCTCCTGGGGCAAATAGCCGGATTCACAGTAGCTGTCTGGATCGTGTCCGCCAAGCTACTACCCCGGGTTATGGCATTGTTGCAGCGTTTCCTGAACGTGCCTGAGTTGTCTTATGGCCTCCTCATTGGGGGGCTCTTCCTGGTGGTAGTGGGTGCCGAAGAGTTTGGGCTGCACGGCTCACTAGGGGCGCTGCTGTTCGGCGCAGCGCTCTCGGGCCTGCCGCACCGGATGCGCGAGGACATCATGCCCGGGATGCGCAGCACCGCAGAAGGACTGTTCGTTCCCCTTTTCTTCGCCTCCGCCGGCCTCCTCCTGGACTTCTCATTCATCGAATTGCCAGTGTTGACCATTGTTGCCCTTCTGTTCATCCCGATGGTGGGAAAGGCGCTGGCGTCCCTGGTCGGGACCTACCTGGCACGGCTGGATACCCCCATCGTCCTGTCCGCAGGACTGATGGGCAAGGGTGTGGCCGAGATTGCTCTGCTATTGGTCCTGGTTGAGACGGATGTCATCAGTAGGGGTGTTTTCTCATTGCTGGTGATCACCATGTTCGGCTACATTCTGCTCATGCCTCCGATCATTTCCCTGGCGGTCAGCCGGGCCAAGGAGCCGGGCGCTGCTTCCCAGCCCCAGTCGATGGTGCCGGCATTCGCCCGCCACGCACTGGCCGGGGTGATGGTGGGTTCGGTTACAGACAGAACCCGGGAATATCCCGATCCTGACGTTACCGTGAGGACTTTTCTGGATGAGTGGATTGTTCCCGACCAGACAGACTATCTGATAATGGAGCGCGGAGTGCCGGTGGGGACGGTTTCGCTGGCCAGGTTGAATTTCCGAAGGAGGCTGTTCTTCTGGCGGCGCGGGAACTTCAATGACACTCCACTGAGGGACATGATGCGCCGTGGGCCTCCCCACGCGAACCCGGATGAGCCGATCCAGGATGCATTGGAGCGGATGGCGGAAAATTCCCTCACCATCGTTCCGGTGATGGACCGAAATAATGGCCAATTTCTGGGCATGGTCTCCAGCAACGAGATCCTGGAACTGGTCGCTCTGATGGATGAAATCAGGGAGGAGGCCCGGAGGCTGGCAGCGGAATCCGCAGATTAGCCGGTCAGCCGGCGAGAGTTGCCTGAAGCAGGCTAAGCGAAACGGGAGGTCCCAGAACCCCCACCAGCGCCAAGAATCAACAGACGCCCTGCGCCTCGGCGCAGGGCGTCTTTTTGGGCTTCATGCGGGTACCAGTTCCAGGGGGGTGTAGTCAAATCATCTCGTCGTGCCCGCGATGCCAGAATCCGGGGGGAGCGGCGCGTGAATCGCTCTGCACCGCAATGAGATTCTGGATTCCGGCCCCGTATCAAGTACGGGGTGACGTTCTTTCGCCGGAATGACGGAAATGAAGCTGTTACAGGTCTGGAAGGTTAATTTGACGACACTCCCTAATACGATCCGTATCCCTCAGCTTTTATGCAGGCTGCCCAGTGGTCCCCTCCGATCTCCCGCAGTTCAGGAGTGACCCGACTGCATGAGTCGTCGGCAATGGGGCAGCGGGGGTGGAAGACGCACCCTGAAGGCGGATTCAGGGGACTGGGCACCTCTCCAGTCAACAGCACTCTCTCCCTCTGGGCGTCCAGGATTGGATCGGGGATGGGAACGGCGGAAAGGAGCGCCCTGGTATACGGGTGCACCGGATTTCGGTATACCTCGTTACGTTCTGCGATTTCCACCAGGTGGCCAAGGTACATCACTCCCACTCGGTCGCTGATGTGGCGGACCACGGATAGGTCGTGGGCTATGAACAGGTAAGTAAGACTGAACTGTTCCTGCAATTCCTCGAGCAGATTTATGATCTGGGCCTGGATGGACACGTCGAGGGCGGATACCGGCTCATCGGCGACTATGAACTTGGGGCTGACGGAAAGGGCCCGGGCCACGCCGATTCGCTGTCGCTGGCCGCCACTGAATTCATGGGGAAAGCGGTCGGCCATATAGGGGTTAAGGCCGACGTTCTGCAGCAAGTCCGCGACGCGTTCCCTGTATTCGGCCTTACCATTCACCAGACCGTGGACGATCAATGGTTCGCCGATAATGTTTCCTGCGGTCATACGGGGGTTGAGGGAGCTGTAGGGGTCCTGGAAGATCACCTGCATCTCGCGTCGCATTGATCGCATCTGCTTGGAGCCCAGCCTGGTAAGGTCCTGGCCCTCGAAGACCACCTGGCCGGCCGTGGGCTTGTGGAGTTGCAGGATGCAGCGGCCCGTGGTGGTTTTTCCGCAACCACTTTCACCCACCAGACCAAGGGTTTCACCGCGGCGGACGGTGAAGCTGATGTCGTCCACAGCCTTTACGTAGGCCACTGTCCTCTGGAAGAGCATTCCCGAGGTAACCGGGAAGTACATCTTCAGATTCCTGACGTCCAACAGGATATCGTCGTCCTGCTGGGGGGCGGCGACATGCGACGCAGTTTCGGGCACAGTCGTCATCGCGGCAAATCTCCGGCGGAGTCTTCAGTTTCGGCAAATTGAGAGCCGCCGAGGAAATCGATGGCGGCGGGGCCAAGTTCATCGTGACGCCAGCAAGCGGACCAATGGTTACTGTCCACTTCCTCGAGGGGCGGGGTGTCAGTGGCGCACTTGTCAAATGCCCAGCGGCAGCGGGCGCGGAAAGCGCAGCCCTGAGGCAGCCGGACCAGGTCCGGCGGTTGCCCTTCAATGGGATCCAACCTGGCACGCCTTGGTAGGTCAAGCCGGGGTACCGACCGGAGCAGTCCCACGGTGTAGGGGTGCCTGGGGTTGGCATAGATTTCTCTGGCGGAACCCCTCTCGATGATGCGCCCGGCGTACATGATGTTTACGCGGTCAGCGTACCTGGCCACGACGCCCAGGTTATGAGTGATGACAATCAGGGCGACGCCGAACTCACTGGTCAAGGATTTCATCAACTCCAGAATCTGCGCCTGGATAGTGACGTCCAGCGCTGTGGTTGGCTCGTCGGCGATGATCAATCGAGGATTGCAACTAAGCGCCATAGCGATCATGACGCGCTGCCTCATGCCGCCGCTGAACTGGTGGGGGTACTGCTTTATACGTTGTTCCGGATCCGGGATACCGACTCGGGACAACAAGCTAACACCTTCCCGACGGGCCTCGGTCCTGGTCATTCCCATGTGGAGTTGAAGGGTCTCCGTCAACTGTCTCTCTATAGTAAGCACCGGGTTGAGGGAGGTCATGGGCTCCTGGAAGACCATGGACATCTTCGCGCCCCTGATGTTGCGCATTTCGTCCATGTCAATCTGTAGAATGTCGTCGCCTTCCAGAAGAATCTCGCCATTGACGATCTTGCCTGGCGGGTCTGGTATCAGGCGCATCAGAGAGAGCGCGCTGACACTCTTACCGCAACCACTTTCTCCGACGAGGCCGAGCGTTTCCCCCTCCTCCAGGTCATAGGAAACTCCATCCACAGCTTTCACGACGCCATCCATTGTGAAGAAGTGCGTCTGTAAGTCTCTTACTTCCAGGAGAGTTGCCAAGGGATTTCCTCCGCCTCCGGGGTAATTCTCCTTTACCGCGATGGCCTTTGAGCCTCAGTCAAAGCGAACGTCATGAAATTATGGGGGATTGATTCGCCGAATGCAATCAAAGGAATCGGCTATCAGTCTTCATCACTAATCTCCTTTTGTTCCGGGTGTTTATTGCTGCAAATGCAGCTATGGGTGCAGTAAACGCTGCGTGTTGTAATCGTGCGTTTCCAGGAATGAACGGTTTTTGTGCCGGCCCATGGGTAACTTGGCGGTCAATCTCAGACAGATGCCACCATTTGCTGTTGCCTTGCATTAGTCCCGCCTCTTCCAACGCCCTTTACTGTGCTCCGGCGACGAACTCAGCCGGAATTGGACTTCGGTTTGACTTACGGATGAAGACATCTTCAGGTTTTTGCAAGGGTCGAGCATCCAAGCAAAGACTATGAACCTGCGTCGAAGGAACCCAGGGCATAGACGCATCATACCTTGGCTTGCCAGTTTGGGAATCCTCATTATTGTGGCGGTTTTTCTGTTTATCTTTGTGTTGAACAATGAGCAAGAGAAAACAGGGTTTGCACCGCTGTTTGCACCACTAAGTTCCATAGCATCGGAAGGGCCGCCCCCAACTACCACGGTGGTAAGCACGTCATTGGAAAGTTCCATGTTTTTCGATGGGACAGTCAGTGTGTCCCTGAGCGGCAGTGCTCTGGAGTCCGGTCTGGCCATTGGAGCGGTAGACGGTCCGACTGAACTTATGCCTGCATTTCCCGATGAATCAATGGAGGCGATAAGGGTCCTGCAAATCACAGCCCGTGGACAGGACGGAGATGCATTGCCGGAGACGATGTTGCATCCCGTCACGATTCGTGTCTTTCTGAGCGAGGATGATGTCATGTTGGCGAGAGGAGATCCACATGACATTGCTGTTCGCCGGTACAGTGAATCTTCGTTCCAGTGGGAGGAAGTTTCCTATGTGACGGATCTACCGTGGATAAGGATCCACTCAAACCTGGATGGACTAGGCTTCTTCGTTATCGGCGTAGCCCGGCATGGAGGGAGCGAAGAAAATGCCGTACCAACTCAGGGGACACGTTCACATTCACAATCGTTTGGGGATGGCCGGCGGAGGCAAATCGACGGTAGTCCTGCAGCTTTGCCGATTCCGGTAATTTTTCCGACAGAGACACCGCGACCGACGCCTTCACGGGTTGTGCATCATTTTGAGGCATTAGTTCCAACGGCGACACCAACGCCGCGGCCCGTGGCACCTACTGCTTCGGTACCAGGCAATCTGCGTGTCCCGCCATCGAGTCCAGGGCCGGAATTGGCGACCCTCCCCGCGCCTAGCGTCGGTGAACCAACGCCTGCTAATTCGCGATATTTCCTCTTCATAAACGGGAGACAGGTGCTACCCGGTGATGAGACCTTCCTGGTGCCATTGGGTGAGGTGATTCTGGACAAGGTGCCAGGGCCGGGCGGCAAGTATTTGTCGGGCACCGAGGTGGGCTTTTCGGTACGGTTGCACAGACTCGGAGGCAGTATGCGAATTGAAGGTGTGGACGAAGTCCGGGAAATGGCGGGCCGGCTGGTGATGAACCAAGACCGACAAATGTGGATCGTTATTTCCCCGCGCCCCACATCCACTCCGTTGGCCACAGTTCCGGTTGTAACAGGAACGCCCTCCGCGACGGCAGCGTTTCGTACGCGCAGTTCGGTGCGGGAGCCGACACCGATACCCACGTCCGGCCCGAGGCCGACAGCAACACCGACCCCAACGGGGACGCCCATCCCGACGCCTACAGGGACGCCAACACCGACACCTACTTTTACACTGACCCCGTTGCCTACTCCAACCGCCACAACGGTGGCCCCACCGGACCCACCGTCCCCGGCCTCACCCACTTCGACGACTGCGGGGAATCAGAGGACTGGAACTGTTGCGTACCACTCTGACGAGGGTGGGGACACCGAAGTCTACCTGATGCAATCAGACGGGGCCGGGGCGACCAACCTCACTCATTCCAGCGCCTCGGAGGACGTGGAGCCATCGGTCTCCGGCATAAGCGTCCTGGCATTCAGTTCGAACAGAGATGCCCCCGAAGGGCAAACCGACCAGGGGTTTGATATCTATCTGTTGAATGCCTTGTCACTCAGGGTTACCAGAGTGACCACCGACTCAAACCGAAATGAGAGTCCCGCACTGACTGCGGAGGGCGACAAGCTTGCCTATGTATCGCACCGGGAGGGAGATTCCGAAATCCTTGTTCTCGACCTTGTGAACACCGTTGACGCACCCGCAGCGCCGGTAAAACTCACCGACAATTCGTCAGATGACAGGGATCCTGCCTGGTCTACGGACGGATGTCGAATTGCTTATGCCAGCAATCGTGACGGAGATTGGGATATTTACCTTTCGGAGGCTTCTGGGGAAACAGTGTTGAACCTGACTGACGAGGATGATGACAACGTTTCCGGGACCAATGAACGATGGCCCGACCTGGCGATTGTGGGCGGGAAGGAGAGGGTTATCTTCGCTTCGGACAGGACCGGCGACTGGGAAATTTACTCTATGAATACGGACGGCACCGGCTTGGTCCGGGCTACCTGGAGCTCCGGCGTGGACTCGTCGCCCTCCTGGGGGCCTGCTGATGGTCAGTTCGCCTTTCACTCCGATAGAGACGGAAACTACGAGATCTGGAATTCGGCCTCCACAGAGGGAGACGGTCAGAGAAACGTAAGCCGCAGCAGAGGCAGTAACGAGACATTCCCCGATTGGAAACCGGCATCAAACGGGGCCGGGTGCGATAGCAGAGGTGGACTACCGACTCCTACACCCACGGCAGAGCCAGCCACGATACCGACACCTACGTCAACCTCAACGGCAACACCGACGCCGACCGGGACGCCTACGCCGACGCCCACACCGACTTCCACGCCGACCGGGACGCCGACACCTACGTCAACCTCAACGGCAACACCGACGCCGACCGGGACGCCGACACCTACACCTACGCCTACTCCTACAGCGACGCCGACACCTACTCCCACCGGGACGCCGACACCTACACCTACGCCTACAGCGACGCCAACTTCGACTCCTACGCCGACGCCAACGCCTACGGCGACACCTACGCCGACCGGGACGGCGACGCCGACACCGACGCCGACCGGGACACCTACGCCGACCGGGACACCTACGCCTACACCGACGGCTACGGCTACGGCGACGCCAACTCCCACGCCCACGCCGACGCCCACACCGACGCCTACTCCCACGGCAACCCCCACACCGACGCCGACACCCACACCCACGGCGACGGCGACTTCTACGGCGACGCCCACGGCGACACCGACGCCTACCCCCACGCCGACGCCGACGCCGACTTCGACTCCAGTACAGGACGTCACGCCCGTGGTACTGCCGCAATTTCCGTCCGGTGGAAGGATTGCCTTCCACAGCGACCGGGATGGGGACAGCGAGGTCTATGTGATGGGGTGTGACGGGACAAATCAGACCAAGATCACCAATAATTCCTCGGGTGACATGCAGCCCTCATGGGGTACTGGTGAGAAGTTGGCCTTCAGCTCCAATCGCAATGCATCCGGGGGGTACGATATCTATCTTTTGACATTGGCCCCGTGGAAGATTCTTCGAGTCACGGCCGATACTGCCCGTGACGAGTCGCCGGCGTTATCGCCGGACGGTACCCGAGTAGCATTTGTCTCGAATCGGGACGGCAATTCTGAAATATACGTGGCCAACCTTTCGGAGGACATGCCGTCTTTGACCCGCATAACCAATAACACGGCCAGTGATGCCGATCCCGCCTGGTCTCCCGACGGATTGCGTCTCCTATTCGCCAGCGACCGGGACGGCGATTGGGATATCTATCTGACCGATACAGCGTGGGATAATCCGTCCAACCTCACTGACAGCACCTCCGACGACCAGGACGGGGACGATGAACGCTGGCCGGACATGGCGTTCTATGATTACGGCGATGGCACGGGTGAGAACCTGGTCGCCTTTGCGTCAAACCGGGACGGCGATTGGGAGATTTTCACCATGGGAGACGATGGCAGCGGCCAGACACAGGCAACGGCCAACGCCAATGGCCTCGAGGATGCTCAGCCAAGCTGGGACCCCCTTGCCGAGTATCTGACTCTTCACTCGAACAGGGACGGAAACTACAAAATTGCGACCATGTACTATGATGGAACCGACTACACTAACGTCAGCCGGGTTGGTAATAGCGACAGTGCGAGCAGCGCTGACTCGTCTCCCGATTGGGAGCCGGTAAGCGATGGAGCATACTGCGGCGGCTGACCACGTCAACGGCCAGGAATATTGAAGAGGTGGCAGGAGCGCCTGATGGGGTTTCAGCCAAGGACGCAAGGGATGCTCAAAAAGCGGAGGCTCTGTTTACAGGACCTTGTCGTTGACTATTCGCTCAAAAGGAGTGCCCGCCGGAAGAAGACTGTAGGCATCACAGTTTCTCAAGGCAAGCTGGAGGTAGCGGCGCCCACACGGGTAACGGTCAAGGAGATTGAGGCGATTCTGCTGAAACGAGGTGCCTGGATACTCCGAATGCTGGAGGCTGCAGACTCAGAGACGAAAGCGCTCAGTTTCACCAGCGGGGAAATCCTCCCCTTCTTCGGTAGAGATGTGCGGCTGCTGGTGGAAGAGCAGGAGGACCTGGAGCGGTCTGAGACGCGCTATGACGGAGCCAGCATTCTGGTAAAGGTGGTTGCCGGCCTACCGCAGGAAGAGCGCAGTGAGCGGGTGAGGAGTGCCCTGGTTGGGTGGCTCAAGACACAGGCAATGGAATATCTTCAGGAAAGCGTGGCGCGATGGTTGCCTGTCTTGGGAAGGTCGGAAACTCCACGCATCCTGGTGCGTGAGCAGAGGTCGAGATGGGGAAGTTGCAGCGCAGACCAAACGCTTCGCTTCAGCTGGCGGTTGGCCATGCTCGAGCCCGAACTCATAGACTCCGTAGTCGTGCACGAGCTTGCTCACCTGGAGGTGATGAACCATTCTCCCGCGTTCTGGGGCGTAGTATTGCGAGTCATGCCAAACGCGCTGGAGGTTCGTAAACAGCTCAACGAGAAAGGGCGACAGTTGCCACTGTGAGCTGAAACAGATGGAGTCTGATCAGACCGGACCGGAAACCAACATCCCGTCATTACAATTCGGGTGTAGTGCGTGATAACATTGTGGGCATATGAATCCATCGAATATCAGAAACTTTTGTATCATCGCCCACATCGACCACGGCAAGTCCACGCTCGCGGACCGTTTTCTAGAGATTACCGGGACCGTGAGGCCCCAGGAGATGAAAGCCCAGTTCCTCGATCAGATGGAACTGGAGCGAGAGAGGGGCATCACCATCAAGGGCAAGGCCGTGACCATGTACCACCAGGCCCGCGATGGTGAGCAGTACCAGCTGAACCTGATCGATACTCCGGGGCACGTAGACTTCAGCTACGAGGTCTCTCGTGCCCTGGCCGCATGCGAAGGTGCCCTGCTGGTGGTGGACGCGAGCCAAGGGATCGAGGCCCAAACCATCGCAAACACGCTGCTGGCCATGGAATACGATCTGGAGCTGATCCCGGTAGTCAACAAGGTGGACCTGCCGCAGGCCGAGCCGGACCGTGTGGCAGGCGAGATAGAGCAGGTTTTCGGATTCCGTCGTGAGGAAGTGCTCTTCGTATCGGCCAAGGAGGGCACGGGATCCGAGGAGGTCCTTCACTCCGTGGTGGAACGCATTCCACCTCCCTCCGGCGGACAGGAAGACCCCACCAGAGCGCTCGTCTTCGACTCTGTTTACAATCAATACAAGGGGATCATCGCTCATATCCGGGTGGAGGACGGGGCGATCTCCAACCTGGACCGCATCCGGGTAATGTCCTCGGGCCGCACGGCGGAGATTGTGGAGGTCGGAGTTTTCGCTCCCGCTCCTCGACCCACCGAAAGGCTGGAAACAGGTCAAGTCGGATACGTTGCGACCGGGTTTAAGGACGTGCGGGAGTGCACGGTTGGGGACACGCTGACCATCGATCGGACGCCAGCGGAAAAACCACTTCCTGGCTACGTACCCCTGAAGTCCATGGTCTTTGCGGGGCTGTATCCCTCCGACGGGGAGCAATATGGCAACCTTCGCGTCGCCCTGGAAAAGCTGCAGCTCAACGATGCTTCTCTGACTATTGAGCCGGAGAACAGCGCAGCTTTGGGATTCGGATTCCGGTGTGGATTCCTGGGATTGATGCACCTGGAGATCGTTCAAGAACGCCTGGAGCGGGAATACGACCTGGACCTAATAGTGACGGCGCCCAGCGTGGCATACCAGGTAACGCTGACGGACGGTGACGTTATCAAGGTGGACAGCCCGGCGAAGCTGCCGTCGCCCAACGAGTACACTGACATAGAGGAGCCGGTGCTGGAGCTGACCGTCGTGGCGCCCAGCCGGTACGTTGGGGCGCTGATGGAGTTGATGCACTCCCGGCGATCCGAGTTCAAGCGGATGGAGTATATCCAGAGCGAGGGTGTGGCGTCGCCTGACAACTCTCGCGTGATGATGGAGTACACCATGCCCCTGGTGGAGATGCTGGCGGACTTCTACAACCAGCTGAAGTCCAAGACCCAGGGTTACGCGTCGCTGGACTACACCTTCATCGGATATCGCAAGGCGCCACTGGTGAAGGTCGACGTGCTGGTGAATCACATGGCGGTCGAGGCCCTGTCGATGATTCTCCACCGGGATCAGGCCATGAGCCAGGGGCGTCGAGTAGTGGAGAGGTTGCGCTCGACTATCCCGCGCCAGCTGTTCGAGGTGCCAATACAGGCGGCCATTGGCAGCCGAATCATAGCCAGGGAGACGGTCCGGGCAATGCGTAAGGACGTGTTGGCCAAGTGTTACGGCGGCGATATAACGCGAAAGCGCAAGCTGCTGGAGCGTCAGAAAGAGGGCAAGAAGCGGCTGAAGATGGTGGGTCAAGTGGAGATTCCGCAAGAGGCGTTCCTCAGCCTGCTGGAGGTAGGCGGCGAGGGGTGAGATTGGCGAGGGGATGGCGGTCCCCGGGGTGGCACATCGGTCTGACCGGAGTGAGCGCGGTCTGCAGCTAGGGGGCTTGTCAAATAATCTCGTCGTGCCCGCGATGCCAGAATCCTGGGAGGTGCGGTACGCGAATCGTTCTGCACTGCAAAGAGTTTCTGGATTCCGGCTTTCGCCGGAATGACTGGGTGGGGGCCGGAAAGACGGAATTGAAGCTGTTAAGGGTCCAACGGGTTAATTTGACGACACTCCCTAAAACCCCAGTGCGGTACGCAGTTCTTCAAGCTGTTCCAGGTGTCCCAGCCAATGCCGCTCGAAGCCGGCCAGCAGGTCCGCCAACGTCCTCTCCTCGTCCGCTCCCCGGGTACGCTGGTGCATCAGGACACGGCGATCCAGGAGGTCCGAGTCGCTGGCTTTAGCCATAGCTTCATCGAAGGCGTGGAAGAAGTCGGCGACATCTGATTCAATCTCTGAGATGTCCAGGGTCGAGCGCTCCTCGGTGAGGTTGGTGCGATCGGACCAGATTTCATACTCGGTAACCTCGCCCGACAGGATGCCCCTCACCAGCAACGCGCTGCCGCCCGGAGGTGTGTCGAGCAGGTGGTACACGATCTCGCGGGCCGACCAGGATGATTCTTCCAGCTTCCAATCCAGGCAGTAGCTCATGCCGTTCAGTCGTTCCAGCAAGGCAGAACGAAGGGAGTCGATGTTTGCGCGTTGATTATCGATGGTGGTCAAGAATTGCCTCCGGGTTGATCAATCGCAAGAATTGAGATTCCTGAGCATTTCACGTACCTGGTCGCGGGTGTCTTCACGGCGAAGGCCAAATTCCAGTGATGCCCGGAGGAGGCCGAGTGGTGTTCCCCCGTCGTATCGAGTGCCGTGGAATTCGTAGGCGTAAAGTTCGGAATGCTCCAGCAATAGAAGCAAGCCGTCGGTAAGCTGGATCTCGCCCTTGGCTCCGGGCGCGGTACGTTCGAGACAGTCGAAGATTTCCGGCGGCAGGATGTACCGTCCTACGATGGAGAGATTGGAGGGTGCTTCCTCTCGCCGAGGCTTCTCCACGAGTCCCTTTACCCGGTGCAGCCGGTCATTCACTGGTGAGGAGTCAACGACTCCATAGTTGTGGACCGTTTCCCATGGTGTGGGTTCCACCGCAACCACACCTGCCTGGCGCTGTTCGAAAACGGAAACCATCTGGGCCACTACGCCGGGAGAACCATGCACGATATCGTCGGGAAGGATGACGACGAAGGGCTCGTCTCCCACGGCGTCGCGGGCAGTCAACACGGCGTGTCCCAGTCCCAGCGCTTCTTCCTGAATTACGAATGAGACCTGGGCCAGCCGGGAGACATGGAGGACCTTACCCAGCAAATCCGACACGCCGTCTTGGTCCAATCGTTGTTCCAACGCAGGGGAGGGCTGGAAATAGGAGGCAATGCCCTCCTTTCCGCGTGCCGTGACAATGATCACTTCCTCCACCCCGCCTTCGACGGCCTCCTCGACGACATACTGGAGCATGGGGCGGTCCAGGATGGGGAGGAGTTCCTTGGGTACGGACTTAGTTACCGGAAGAAACCGGGTTCCGAGACCGGCGGCAGGGATGACGGCCTTTTTGACGGGCATTATCAACCACCTGTGATTTCAACGGGTTTTAGTCTAGCATCGCATTTCGCCGCCAACAAACATAGGATAAGAAGAACACCGCCGTAAGCTGTACGGGCCGACCTTAGAAATAACGATGAGAGAGGGGTGGAGGGATAATCGGGGTGCTATACTACCCACACCGTTTCCCGCAACCGTCGACGTCCGAGACCAAAAGATGTGAATGCTGCAGGGCTGGAATGTACGTTTCCCAGTCATGGCAGCGGAGGTATACGGCATGACGCAGACCAGCAAAATCAGCCGGCAAAGGCCAGGATACGAAGTTTCCCTGATGGCCCATCTGCTGAGAAGGGCCGGGTTCGGGGCCACCTCCGATGAGCTGGAAAGGTGCCTGGAGGACGGTTATGACCAGACTGTGGAGCGGCTGATTCACCCGGAAGAGGCTCCGCCCTGGGACGACGCCATTTTCAGGCGGTACCACGTCGACCAGAACAGTCTCATGCTCTTCGAGAGTTCGCAATCATACTGGCTTTACCGAATGATCAACTCCCAGAGACCCCTGGAAGAGAAGATGACCCTCTTCTGGCACGGGCTCTTTGCCACCGCGTACGGAAAGTTGAATCATGCCAAGGCGGTGGTGAACCAGACCAACACTTTCCGGCGGCACGGGCTGGGGACTTTCCGGAACCTGCTGTCTGAGCTGTCGCGCGACCCGGCGATGATCTTTTGGCTGGACAACAAGGATAACCACAAGGATGCACCCAACGAGAACTATGGGCGGGAGCTGCTAGAGCTGTTTTCCATGGGCATCGGGACCTATTCGGAGGCCGATGTGAAGGCAGCGGCCCGGGCATTCACCGGGTGGACGATAGCCAACCAGGACTACATGAGTGTGCGAGCCTCGCGGGACTCCATCTGGCCCCACGGCAGGCTGGACTGGCAATTCGTTTACCGGCCCGAGGACCACGACGACAGCCCCAAGACCTTCTTGGGGCAGACCGGAAGGTTCAATGGGGAGGATGTGCTCGATATCATCTGCGGCCACCCGGCCAGCAGCTGGTTCCTCGCCGGCAAGCTCTACGGGTTCTTCGTGTCCGATGAGCCTGATGAGGCGGCCACCCAGATCATTGCCGAGGACCTCCGCCGGACAGGCGGCGACGTTCGCTCCGCCATGCGGACTATATTCACCTCCGATTTCTTCCGCTCGGAAGAGGTCCGGTACGCCAAGGTCAAGAGCCCGGCAGAGGTCGTGGTAGGAGTGGCCCGCCTGGCGGGTGCTTACCGAAATCCAAAATGGGACATCGTCAACCTGGCCCTGGACACCAATTTCATGGGCCAGGAAATCCTCAATCCGCCCACGGTAGAGGGTTGGCACACGGGAGTTGAATGGGTCGATACGGGAACGTTGATGGAACGCGTTAACTCGGCCGCGCAGCTGGTCGGCGAGACCTCTCAGCCCGGAGTGCAGTCGCTGATTCAGCGTTTGAGGCAGCAGGGTTCAGAATATCGCCCTGAGGCCCTTGTGGACGCCTGCCTGCAACAGTGCGGCGCCCTGGAGGTGTCGAATGCCACG
Source organism: Dehalococcoidia bacterium (assembly GCA_965208825.1). Taxonomy (GTDB): domain Bacteria; phylum Chloroflexota; class Dehalococcoidia; order Lucifugimonadales; family UBA3495; genus VXOI01. The sequence goes on along the minus strand of CBDBPP010000005.1, from coordinate 157,134 downwards.
CGCGCAGAGTTGGTGGCCTACGTGGCGGAACAGGGCCACTTCGAATTCGAGCCGCAGTTCGGCCAGGGTTGCGCGGAACAGCGGGTTGCCGACCTGCTCCAACTCATTGTGTCCACCCGTGAGTACCAGATGGCATAACGATCCGGACCCCAGAGCCCGGCCGGCGCATCTTGATAAGGACCGTCCCCCATATGACTACCACCGCCGTCATTCGTTACAGCCACACGGTTGGATCGCTGTCCAACCAGGGCCGTGGGTTCCAGAACCCGGTGGATGTGGCATTGGACTCGCAGGGCGTGATGTACGTGCTCAACCGGGCAGGACCGGAGCAGCCGTTGCGTATGCCGTACAAGCGCATCTCCATGTGCACGGTAGACGAGGAATTTCTGGGCGATTTCAGCACGGGGGGCACGGGACCCGGAGAGATGTGGTGGCCGAGCTCCCTGGTCTTCGATAGCGAGGACAACCTCTACGTGGCCGACGAGGCCCTGAACCGGGTCACGGTGTTCTCCACCACCGGCGAGGTGTTGGGGATGTGGGGCGAGGCGGGGTCCGCCCCCGGCCAGCTGGACCGTCCGTCCTACTGGCCTGCGACGGGGACGGCAATCTGCTGGTTGCCGATAGCGGAAATCACAGAATCCAAAAGTTCACGACCGGGGGACAGTTCTCAGGAACCTGGGGGGGATTCGGGCAGGCGGAGGGAGAATTCAACACCCCCTGGGGGATAGCCCTGGACGGTGACGGCCACATATACGTTTCGGACTGGGGAAACCATCGCATTCAGAAATTCACTCCAGAGATGGAGTTCGTTGCACAGTTCCCCGCGCCGGGGTCGGCGCAGCCCGAGGGTGAGGTTATAAAGCACCCGGCGGGGCTCACTGTGGGCGGACACGGTTTTATATATGTTGCGGACTGGGGCAACGAACGAGTGAGAGTGTTGTCTCCGGAGGGAGCCCTGCTGGCAACGCTGCGAGGGGAATCGGAGACGCCAACGTGGGCCAACGAGTATTTTCTGGCCAATCCCGAGGAGGGAGCCCTGCGCCTTGAATCCGATCTCTCGCCCGTGGTAGATCCTCCGGAGCGCCGGGACCGGGAGGAATCTGCCAACGTGGAGAAACTGTTCTGGGGCCCTACCGCCGTAAAGCTGGAAGGGAAAGGCAACGTTCTGGTGGTGGACAGCTGCCGCCACCGGATCCAGGTATACCGATGGGACGGACAATAAGGTAAGGAATGGCGCAGGACGCACTCAAAGTCACCCGAATGGAGGAGCCAACACCGCGGCGACAGGGCATCTACTACGGCTGGTACGTAATGGCCACGGCGATGTTCATCGCCGGGGTGACCACCGGGGCGCGAAACGGATTCGGGGTTTTTGTCATACCGATGATCGAAGACCTCGATTTTTCGATCGTGTTTTTGGGGATACACATCGAAGAACGCACTGGAATTTCCATTGCAGCCGGATTGGGCTGGCTGATGAACGGCATCACCCAGCCGCTGGTAGGGCAACTCTTCGACAGGTTAAATTCCCGAAAAGTCATTCTCCTGAGCCTGTTGGTGGCAGGGCTGGCGACGGCCGGGCTAAGCCTGACTTTTCACCTGTACTTCCTGATATTCCTATTCAGCTTCGTCCTTTCCTCCGCCATGAGCGGCGCGTCTATCGGCACGCTGATGCCGTTGCTGGCGCGGTGGTTCGTGAGACGCCGCACATTCGTGCTGGGACTGGTGGCCTCCGGTTCGTCCATTGGGGGCGCGGTGCTGATTATTATCAGCGGTTACCTGGTGGCGTTCTTCGGTTGGCAGGTGTCCTGGATAACGCTGGGCGCCATCGTAACCGTTCTGGCCGTTCCGCTGGGTTTCATGTTCCTGCGCAACAACCCGGGGGAGATGGGCCTGCTTCCCGACGGGGAAGCCGAGACTACCGCGGGTGGCGCGTCCTCAATAGCGGAAAGGCGACGCGGGCTGTTCGAGGTAGATCAGTGGTATCACTCGTTCAGGTACCCGCCCATCTGGAACCTCTCAGCGGCGTACACGGTGTGCGGCATCACCGTTGGTCTGTTGTCAATTCACTTTGTACCCTACGCCGTTGGGCAACTGGATGTTGACCCCAAAATGGCGGCCACAATATTCGGCGTTCTTACGGGCCTGAATGCCCTTGGCGCCATTATGGGAGGCTGGCTGGCAGACCGATTCGGCCGCAAGAACGTGCTGGGAAGTGTGTACGCGGTACGGTGCCTGGCCTACCTGGTGCTCATCGGTGGTCTTGTTGCAGTGGAGCGGTCCATTTCCATCCCCGGAATTGGCTCGGCTGCCCTGCCCAGTCTCTGGATTTTCGCTATTCTGGCCGGCTTCTCCTGGATTGCCAGTGTGCCAATCACGGCGTCGCTCACAGCGGAAGTGTACGGACTGCGCGCGTTGGCAACCATTTCCGGGATTTCATTCCTGTGCCACCAGGTCGGCGCGTTTATCAGCATCATCCTCGGCGGCGTATTGTACGATCTTACCGGTTCATACCTGCTGCCCTTCTCCCTGGCGGCCGCGAGCCTGGTACCGGCCTCCATTGCCTCCTTTGCCATAAATGAAAAGAAATACTCGATGCGTTACCAGTCGATTCCCGCGGGGTCGGCAGCGGGCTGACATCTCCTCAGGCTGTGGGCCGAACAAAGGAAAGGGCGGGTGCAACCCCGCCCTTCCTCTTGTGCGATTTGCTGGAATTTACTTTCCGCGCCGCTGGCGTGCCCAGGAGTTGCGGAGGGGGACGGTGCGGTTGAAGACGGGAGCACCGGGCGAGGAGTCGGGGTCGGCGCAGAAATAGCCCTGTCGCAAGAACTGTAAACGCTCACCCGCTTTAACATTCTCCAGGGACGGCTCGACCTTCGCGGTGATAACCCGCAGGGAGTCCGGGTTGATGTTGTCGGTGAAATCTCCGCCCTGGGGAAGGTCGTCGGGGTCTTCCTGCAGGAAAAGGTGGTCGTAGAGGCGCACCTCGGCATCGAGACAGTGTTCCGCAGACACCCAGTGCGATGTGCCCCGTACACGCCGACCGTCGGAGGAGGTGCCCCCGCGGGTGTCGGGGTCGTAGGTGCAACGGATTTCGACCACCTCGCCGGTGCTGTCGTCTTTGTCGACGCCGGTGCAGGTCACGTAGTAGGCGTCCTTGAGCCGCACTTCCCGGCCGGGCGACAAACGATGGAATCCCCGCGGAGGGTCCTCGGCGAAGTCGTCCCGCTCGATGTACAGTGTCCGGGAGAAAGGCAACAGGCGATGGCCGGCGCCGGGGTCTTCCGGGTTGTTCTCGGATTCGACGTATTCCACCTGCCCCTCCGGGTAGTTCTCGATCACCAGTTTCACCGGGTCCAGCACGGCCATCACCCTCGGCGCGCGGCGGTTCAGGTCCTCCCTGATGCAGTTTTCCAGCAGGGCGATGTCGGTCCAGGTGTCCCTCCTGGCGACACCGATGCGTTCGCAGAAGTCCCGAATGGCCTCAGGGGTGTAGCCGCGACGTCGCAGGCCCGACAGTGTCGGCATCCGTGGGTCGTCCCAGCCGTTCACATAGCCGACTTCAACCAACTGGATCAGCCTGCGCTTGCTGAGGACCGTGTAAGTCAGGTTCAGCCTGGCGAACTCGATCTGCTGCGGGTGGTATATCTCCAATTCGTCCAAAAGCCAGTCGTAAAGGGCCCTGTGCCCCTCGAATTCCAGGGTGCAGATTGAGTGGGTAACGCCTTCAATGGAGTCCGACTGCCCGTGGGCGAAGTCGTACATGGGATAGACGACCCAGTCATCGCCAGTGCGGTGGTGGGACGCCTTCAGGATTCGGTAGAGCACTGGGTCCCTTAGGTTGAGGTTGGGGGATGCCATGTCAATCCTGGCCCGAAGCACCCTGCTGCCCTCATCGAACTCGCCCGCACGCATGCGCTGGAACAAGTCCAGATTCTCTCCTATGGGACGATTACGGTGAGGGCTTTCCCTACCCGGTTCGGTCAGCGTGCCCCGGTATTCCCGAATCTCGTCGAAGGTCAGGTCGTCGACGTAGGCCTTGCCCTTCCGGATGAGATCGACGGCCATCTGGTAGAGCTGTTCGAAGTAGTCCGAGGCGTAGAACAGGTTTGCGCCCCAATCCCAGCCCAGCCATCGAACATCTTCGAGTATGGAGTTAACGTACTCCACCTCTTCCCGGGTGGGGTTGGTGTCGTCGAATCGCATGTTGCAGTGGCCGCCGTTCTCCGCGGCGAGACCGAAGTTCAGGCAGGCGGACTTGGCGTGGCCGATATGCAGGTAGCCGTTGGGTTCAGGAGGGAAGCGGGTTACCACGTTGCCGCCGAACTTCCCGGTGCGGTTGTCCTCGGCGACTGTGGTTCGGATGAAGTCGGCGCCCGTGGTGGGGCCGGTCTCTGCGGGTTGCGTCATTCTCGGTCTCGCTCCAATCCAGTGAGCAGGGCGGCGTCACCCCAGGGCCGGGCTCTCACTTGGCACCAATGCAGTTGGTTCGATGGGGGTGGGAATGGTCTGCGGCAGGGACAGGGTACCCAATGCCGAGGGGCGGGCGCTGGAAGTCAAACGGCTGCGCTCAACTTTGAGGCCGCGAGATTAAGGCGCGCCATGACGCGGTTCCGTCCCATCACTTCCATGGTTTCGAAGAGCGGTGGCGAAACGGTCCTCCCTGTTGCAGCGGTCCTCAGCAGGCCAAAGAACTGCCTGCGGGAAAGCTGGAGGTGTTGGCACACGTCGGCCAGAAGCGCCTCCAGCTTTTCGTGGCCGAAGTCCCCTTCGCTAGAGCCGGATTCCAGCGCGTCAATGGCGGCTTGCAGTGCGTCCAGGGTACCCGGAGTGTCCATGCCCTTCTGGACCAGAACCGCCGGGTCGTATTCCGGTGCAAACTCTCCGAAGAAGTAACCGGTGATATCGTCGGACTCATCCAGCCGCTTGAGCCGCTCCTGGACCAGGGGAGCAATGGCGGTGAGATAGTGATGTTCGGGTTCGTCCAACTGCCGGGGGATGTAGTCAAGCATCCTCCGGGCCAGATCCCCGGCTTCAAGGTCGCGGATGTAAACGCCGTTCATCCACATCAGCTTGTCCTGGTCGAATATTGCCGCAGATTTGGTGATGCGTTCCAGGGTGAAATTGTCGATGATGTCCTGCAGAGATACGACATCGGTACTCCCGTCCAGCGACCATCCCAACAGCACCATGAAGTTCAGCAGCGCCTCGGGCAGGTAGCCTTGTTCCCGGTACTCGCCGATGGAGGTTGCGCCGTGGCGTTTGGACAGCTTGGCGCGGTCGGGTCCGGTGATCATGGGCAGGTGAGCGAATTCGGGAAGATCAAAGCCAAAGGCCTGGTACAACTGCAGGTGGCGGGGAGTGCTGGGCAGCCACTCCTCGGCCCGCATCACGTGGCTGATTTCCATCAGGTTGTCATCGGCCACCACCGCCAGATGGTAGGTGGGGAACCCGTCGGACTTCAGGATTACAAAGTCCTCCTGCAACTCGTTGCTCCATTCCACCTGGCCCCGAATCAGGTCGTGCACCTGGGTGACTCCCGACCTGGGCATGGCGAAGCGAACGACGCGCTGTTCATCGTCCACGGGATGGCCTGCCGCTCCGTTCCGTCCACCTCTCAGGCAGTTGCAGCCGTTTCCTGCGCTGGTGCCGCGGTTTTCGCGGCGGAGCCGTTCAAGCTCTTCGCGGCTGCAGTAGCAGTAGTAAGCGTTGCCCTGGTCGAGTAGCTGCTCGGTGAGGCGGCTGTATTTTTCGAGACGGAGTGACTGCTCGTAGGGGGCATGGGGGCCATCGACTTCGGGGCCCTCGTCCCAGCCGATGTTCAGCCATCGCAGTCCGTCCAGGATGGCATCGACCGCACCCTCTACCAAGCGGTTCTGGTCGGTGTCCTCGATGCGGACGATGAATTTGCCCTGGTGATGACGGGCGAACAGCCAGTTGAAGAGGGCGGTGCGTATGTTTCCTATGTGGGGTTGCCCCGTAGGACTTGGGGCGAATCGAACGCGAACCTCGGCTGCCAAGTCGGCGACTCCGTTGCGATGATGCTCCAAATATTGTATCACGACGCCTGATGGGTTTAGAGCGAAATTCGCAGCTTTAGGGAGTGCCTGACACGGCCTAAGGCGTATACGCCTGCCACGGTAAGGGCCTTTTAATTCCCGATGTGAAACAGGCAGGTCAGTTCATGGTGAACCCTGAGCTTCTCGAAGGATCGAATCACGAACGAACGGCCCTTCGACAAGCTCAGGGCCAACGGAGCCGTGAACAATTATAAGACCCTGCTGCTACGGCAGGGCCTTTTCATTCTCCGAATTCAGGGGTAATGCCGAGGAGTAAGAAGGCTTCGGAGACGTGAGCGGCGTGGCGGCGTAGGGCGGCGGCAACGTTGGTATGACCAGCCCAGCGCACCAGGGTGGTGGTCAGGTTGCGAAAGGCTGCCATCACCTGGGGGGCGTTACCGCTCCTTACCTGGGAGCGGTCTTCGTCAAAGGTGACGTCCCGGACCCAATGCACCTGGTTCTCGATATTCCAATGCCCTCTAAGAATCTGCAACAGACGTTCCGCTCCGGCAACCTCGGGCGAAAGACTGGTCACCGCATAGCTCACCGTCACCTGGGTGCGTCCCCGGACTCTCCTCTGCCGCTCCAGCCGGCATACCTGCCGCAGGTGGGGCCACTCCTTCCCCACCGATCCGGCGCTGCCCGCATACCGGTTCACCTCCGGGTCGGACAAGGCCCACAGTTCCCGCCGCTCCCAGCGCCCGTGCCGTTGCTTGGGCGAGACATCCACCCACACAGTCAGCTCCGCCCCTCGCTCCCGCCAGTCCTCAGCCTGCCACGGCGGTACCCATGGCCCCGCAACCCTATCAGTTTCCAGTGGGGGAAAATACTTCCACCAGGTCCTGGCACAATGCAGGCTGATTTTCCTTCACCGGCAACAGGTAATCTCCGCCGCCAGCTACAATCTGCTGGCACACCTCCCGTTGGGTCAGCAGAGCGTCCGCCACCACTATCCTCCCTTCCAGGGGAATCTGCCCCAACACTGCTTGGGCCGCTGCCAATTCCTGACCCTTGCCCGCCGTGGCTGCCTGGCTCAGCACCGCCTTGCCCTCAGTGGCGTAGGCTGATACCAGGTGCACCCCAGGCAGTTCCTCACCGTGAATCCCACGCAACGTCTTCCCGTCTATTGACACCACGGAGCCCAGATCCACCCCACTATCTCGCACCCATTCCCGCAGCACCCCTTCGAAGGCATCCACGTCCAGATCCTTGAACACCCGGTGCAGGGTGGCTACGCAGGGCGTTCTCCCCTGTGGGAAACCCAATTCCTCTCCAGCAGTGGCTCCTTGGTCCCGGCCCCATTGCGCAATGGCGTAAAGACTGCGGGAGCCACATAGCATGGCGCAAACTGACAGACTCAATACCGCTCCCAATGGGTGGCGCCGGCCTTGCCGGCTCCGGTGGTCTGGAACTCCATCCAAGGCTTCTCTCAATCTCATCTTCCCCACCTCCTCACTTCTTCACCACAACTTTAAGACTCCTTTAAGAAAATGAAAAGGCCCTGGCTGCTACGGTCCCTCTGCTCCTCCAGGGCCTGTCCTTCGTGGTATGCTATTCCGAAATCAGCCTGGAGGATTTCCAACGATGACCGCCAGCCCCAACGTCAGAATCGAGCGTGACTCCATGGGCGAAATGGAGGTACCCGCAGACGCATTGTACGGCGCATCCACCATGCGCGCCGTGCTGAACTTTCCGATCAGCGGACAGCGGTTTCCGCGCACCTTCATCCGCGCTCTGGGCCTGATCAAGCAGTCGGCGGCGCGCAGCAACATGTCGCTCGGCCTACTGGACGAGCGGATAGGCAATGCGGTGGTGGCGGCTGCCCAGGAGGTAATCGACGGACAGTTGGACCGGCATTTCGTGCTGGACATCTTCCAGACCGGCTCGGGCACGTCCACCAACACCAATGCCAACGAGGTGATCGCCAATCGGGCCAGCCAACTGCTGGGCGGTGATCTTGGCTCGCGGCTAGTCCACCCCAATGACCACGTGAACATGGGCCAGTCGTCCAACGACGTTATTCCGACTTCGATCCATCTGGCGGCCCTGCTTTCGATCGAAGAGGACCTCATTCCCGGCCTGGAAAGCCTGGCCGATGAATTGGAAAAGAAATCGGAGGAGTTCTGGCCCATCGTCAAGACGGGACGCACTCACCTGCAGGACGCAACTCCTGTGCGGCTGGGGCAGGAGTTCCTGGGATATGCCGGGCAGGCCCGCTACAGCATTCAGCGTATGCGCCGGGCGCAGGATTCCCTGGCCGAGGTTGCCCTGGGGGGGACCGCCGTCGGCACCGGAGTCAATACCCACCCGGAGTTTTCGGCCCGAACCTGCGCCTTCGTTGTCGAGGCGGCCGGAGTAGAGATACGCGAGACTGCCAATCACTTCCAGGCCCAATCTTCGCTAGATGCCCTGGTGGAGGCCAGTGGGGAATTGAAGACCGTGGCTATCAGCCTGCACAAGATCGCCAACGACATTCGCTTCATCGCCTCGGGTCCTCGTGCCGGCCTGGGGGAGATCAGCCTTCCCGAGGTGCAGCCGGGCAGCTCGATCATGCCGGGGAAGATAAATCCGGTGATAGCCGAGTCGGTGGTGCAGGTAGTGGCGCAGGTGGTGGGCAACGACGCCGCGGTGACGCTGGCGGGACAGGGCGGTTACTTCGAGCTCAACACCATGATGCCGGTGGCGGCCCATAACGTCCTCGAATCGATCTCTCTCCTTGCGGCTTCCGCCAACAACTTTGCCGACCAGTGCGTCCAGGGAATCGAGGCCACCAGCGTAGGCCCCGACATGGTGGAGCGCGGCCTGATGCTGGGAACGGCTCTCGCGCCGGCCATCGGGTACGACGCGGCGGCTTCCATCGCGAAGGAGGCTGCGGCCACGGGGTCCACCATCCGCGAGATGGCGAAGCTTAAGACCGAGCTTTCCGATGCGGATCTGGACGGTCTCCTGGAGCCTGAAGGAATGACAGAGCCCGGGGTCAACGTTGGTGGAGGCGGGGGCTAGCCGGCTGAAGGTCAGCTGGGGCTTGGCGCCAAGGGCGGCGCAGGGGCCGCTGGGGAAGGGATCTGCGCTGTGCGCGTCGGGTGTGGACGGCAGGCTTTGGCTGGTGGATTCCTTGGGTTAATCGGTGTTCCACAAGGGCAGGTTCTGAGCAATGGCGGCGCTCACGCAGTTGGGGCAGCGCTGGTCGAGGGTATGGCCGTCTGAGGGGAAAAGGTTTTCGCCGCGCAGGCCGCACAGGAAGTCCGGCATGATCTCCTCGATCCCCACCTGCAGGAGGTAATGTACCCTTCCGGACTTGTGCTCGAATGCCCACCACCACGGCGACTGTCCGGCCGCCATTTCGTTCAAGTAGGACTTGAAGTCGTCCTCCCAAGCGTCTCCGGGAAGCTCCACCATCCAGCGTCCGGTGGAGGATTCGGGGTCGCGTTCGGCCTTGAGACTGCCCCTTCGGATGTACTCCCGCACCTCCCGCTGAGAGACGTTCAGGCGGCGGGATGCTTCCTGAATTGTAACCTTCTCCATAGCCAACTCCGAGGGACAGTAAAGGCTGGAAGAGCAGACTGATCTAGGGCAGGTTGGCCGGGTCTTCGACCGTATCGGCCAGCGAGCCACCGGGCGGTACCATTGGGTAAACATTGGCAGCCTGGTCGACCACAAATTCGATAAGGAACGGCCCATCATAGGCCCTGGCCGCCCTGAGCGCGGCAAGAACATCCTCCTGTTCTGAAACCCTCAGCGCACCGACTCCGTAAGCCTCGGCCAATTTCACGTAGTCCGGCCCAGGCACCGGCACAGCTTTGAGGTGGTTGTCGAAGTACATTTCCTGCCACTGGCGGACCATTCCCAGATGCCCGTTGTTGATGAGAGCGATTTTGACCGGCAGTTTCTCCTCGACGGCGGTTACGAGCTCCTGCAGTGTCATCTGGAAGCCGCCATCGCCCGCAATGCTCCAGACCGTCGTTCCGGGCCTGCCTGCCTGGATCCCCAAGGCAGCAGGTACCTCGAAGCCCATGGCCCCCTGTCCGCCCGAGGAGACAAAAGTGTTGGCCTGATTGAATCCCAGGAACTGCGCCGCCCACATCTGGTGCTGTCCGACACCGGTAACCACCGTCGAGCCGGGGTCCTCCTGCAGAACCTCATTCAACGTGGCCAGGACGTGCTGGGTCTGAAGCGTGTCGGAGGGCGGGATCGCCAGGGAGGGGTGGTCGCGGCGCATCTGTTCGATGTGCCCCATCCATTCCGGTCGTTGAGTGTAGGAAACCAGGGGCATGAGCGCTTCCAGCACCGCCTTGGCGTCTCCGGTCAGGGCCACTTCCACGGGGACATTGCGGCCAATCTGGGTGGGCTCGATGTCGACGTGGATAATCCGGGCGTGGGGGGCGAAAGTGGAAACCCTCCCGGTCACACGGTCGTCAAACCTCATACCGATTCCCACGATCAGGTCCGCTTCGTCCACTGCGATGTTGGCCCAGTACATGCCGTGCATGCCCAGCATTCCCAGGTTCAGGGGATGGCCGCTGGGGAATCCGCTGAGACCGAGCAGGGTCGATATGACCGGTATTCCGGTGGCCTCCGCCAGGCCGAGGAGTTGCCTGGTAGCCCCGGAGGCAAGGACGCCATGGCCGGTTATGATCAGCGGTCGCTGGGCCTCATTGATAAGCCTGGCGGCGTCGTGCAGGCTGGCACTGGTTTCCTGGGTCAACTCGGGCATGGGCGGCGGGGTTACCTCGGGGAAGACAGGGTCCACCAACTCCAGTTGCACGTCCCTGGGAATGTCAAGCAGCACGGGCCCGGGACGACCTTCCTGTGCGATGACAAAGGCCTCGCGGATGGCAGGAGCCAGGTCCTCGGCAGACATGACCATGAAGCTCTTCTTGGTGCAGGTTGCGGTGATGGAGCAGATGTCGCATTCCTGGAACGCTTCGGAGCCGAGGGCGGTACGGGCAACCTGACCGGTGATGGCGATGAGAGGCACAGAGTCGGCCTTGGCGCCCATAATGCCAGTCACGAGGTTGGTGGCCCCGGGCCCGGAGGTGGCTACGCAGACGCCCACCTTCCCGCTCACCCTCGAGTAACCGTCGGCGGCGTGGGCCGCTGCCTGTTCGTGCCGCACCAGAATGTGGCGGAGCTGAGGATAGCTCCATAGGGCGTCGTAAAAGGGAAGAATCGCCCCGCCCGGATGACCGAAGAGGATTTCAACCCCCTCTCTGATCAAGCTCTGGCAGATTACCTCGGATCCCTTGACCTTTTCCTTGACAACCAAAGCTGCGCCTCCGCAATATCCAGCCTTCCCTGCCAGAGAAAGGTGCGAGGGGAGCCGCTTAGAGGCAACAAAAAAACCCGCCCCAGCATAGGGACGGGACTTCGTTGTTCCCGCGGTACCACCCTATTTGTCCCGAAGGTTTCGGGACCTCTCTTGCAGGCACCATCATGCCCCGTCGCTTTTAACGGACGACGAACCCGTCCTGACCTACTTGACCCAACCCGAGCGGGTTTTTCAGCCGGCGGCTCCGGAGGGATATTCGATCAGGTTCAATGCGCCTGCTTCCACCATACCAGGCTCGCTATGCACGAAGTCCCGAGCTACTCGTCTCCATCACAGCCTTTCGTCGAAATTAGCACATATGGTTATTGGTGTCAACAGCCCCGTGAATAATAAACCAGGGCAATCGCGTCTTGAAGTGGTGAGGCTCATTAATATGCCATTGTTATGAATATAGCCTTACCGAGGCCGTTGTAGAGCTTCCCTGTAGGGGCGGACAACTGTGCGCCTATTTTCATCCTCATAAGTAGCTCTCGAGGCCGTAGCCAATTCTCGCCAAAGCTAGAATCCACCCAGCTTTGCAATCGGAACGTCAACATCCGCCAAATCGCTCTGGATTCCGGCTTTCGCCGGAATGACGGGGTGGGGCCGAGAATCCACCCGGCTTTGCAACCGGAATGTCAACATCCGCCAAATCGCTCTGGATTCCGGCTTTCGCCGGAATGACGGGGTGGGGCCGAGAATGACGGGGTGGGGGCAGGGACGGTCGTCGGCAAGGCTGATTCAATTAAGACGCGATTGCCCTGCGTTCGAGCCTCTGAGGGAAGAGGACCGCCGGGCCGTGTGCTAGTATGGTTGGTGAGTGTTTTGTGAAGGGTGCAATGAGCGACCAGTCATCGACAACCAAGGTTCCGGCTGCCGCATCTGCCAGTAACGAATTTCCTGAAGCACAGCGGGGCCCGTGGCAGGGGTCTGCGTTCGCTGGGCCTGATTCGGCCATGGCCCTTACACCTCCGCCTCCTTCCGCGCCCGTTGAGTTCCTGGGAGGGCAGTGGCTCGTTTCTCTGTTACCCGAGAACAGCGGGACCGGCTCGGAACTCTCCCTTACGCCCCCTCCTGCATCGGCGCCCAGCGAGTTTCTTTCGGGACAGTGGTGGGACGCTTCGATAGCCACTGCTGAAAAGGGAATCGAGAACGGTTCGGACTTCTTCGCCGTCCTTCCTGCGATGAACCAGAGCGTTGAGGAACTGGAGGCACTGGCGGCGGTGGATACAGGGGAACCTGGGGACACTGATTCAGGCGGCCTTGGTGAGGGCGACGGGGGTGATGCCCAAGGACCTTTGAGCAGCTCAGTCCGCATACGAGGGGTGCCCCTGGCCGTGGGCGAAATAATAGCCAGGGTGTTTATTCCGGACAGAGGGCTGGTACCGGAGGTGCCACCGGAGGGACAGGCGCTGATACTGACTGATCGGAGGTTGATCGCGTTCCGGGGTGTGGAGGGATTTCGGGACACCCATATGGCGAGATCGTCGGAAATTGTCCAGTGTTCGGTGCGAACGGGACAGCGGAACTGGGGCGCGATTCTCCAGGGGATCATGATAATGGTGGGGGGAGCGATTCTGTACCTGATAGTTGGTTACTGGCTGGCAGGCCAGATCAGTGGCCCCAACGTGCCGGTGCTCAATATCGACGTCGCGCCACTGATCGCCCTTCTAATCGTTCTTGCCGGGCTGTTCGTTCTTTTGCAAAACTACTTTACCCGGCCTGCCGGGGCCATGATTTTTCATGGAGAGGGAATGGAAATCGCCTTTCCATTCCGAAGTTCGCTGGACCTGGAGCAGGTCTATGACTTCGTCAATCTAGCGCAGCCCGAAATAGCGGAGAGTTCGGACAGGCAAGTTAACCCAGGGGCCCCGACAGAGTAACTTCGCACCTCATTCAAAAACCGTAAGCCGATTCTGCGGGCAAGAGCTGAGGTGCAATCTCCCTCAATTCACCCCAGCGGTAGGCCGGGGTTTACATCCAGGTCCAGGCCCCACTCCTCTCCCCTCTGGTACTGATAGTAGGCACAGGCAGCGACCATGGCGCCATTGTCGGTGCACAGGATCGGAGGCGGAATTACGACCGGGAGGGGCGAGCGGTTGAGAATCTCCTCTCTCAGCCGGGCATTGGCGATAACGCCACCTCCAAGTAACAGTCCCTTTACCTTGTATTTGTTAGCCATGTCCACCAGTTTTGTGGAGACAACGTCTACCACCGACTCCTGGAATGCGGCTGCCAGTTCGCGAATCACCTCGGAAGAATTCACATTGTCCCCTGGGTTGTCGGAGTCTGGCAGGTATATCCCGCGGTCCTGTGCCATGTGAAGCAAGGCTGTCTTCAGGCCGCTGAAACTGAAGTCGTGGGTGTCTCGCATCCAGGCGCGGGGGAGCGACGCTTCTCCGGTCGCACCCTGGGATACCCTCTGGATTTCCGGTCCGCCGGGGAATCCGAGTCCCAGAATGCGGGCGGCCTTGTCGAAGGCCTCACCGGCGGCGTCGTCCCTGGTGCGCCCCACCAACCGGTAGTCGCCGTGCCTTTGCATGAGGAGCAGATCAGTGTGCCCCCCGGAGGCGACAAGGCAGGCCAGGGGGAACCCTGGGTCCTCCGCCGGATTCGATGAGGTCAGCCATCCAGCGTAGATGTGCGCCTCCAGATGATTGACACCCAGGAGCGGTTTCCCGAGCGCAAAGGCTATCGCCTTGGCCGCGTTCAATCCTGAAATCAAGGAGCCGGCCAGACCGGGTCCGTAGGTGACTGCCACTGCGTCGGTGTCTTCCAGCCCAAGTCCGCAAGAGGCCAGGGACTCTTCCAGTACGGGGACGATGTCCCGCACATGTTGGCGAGAGGCCAATTCGGGGACGACACCCCCATGAGGGGAGTGAAGACCGGCTTGAGAGGAGATGATGTTGGACAGCAAGATGCGCCCGTCTTCAACAACCCCGACCGCCGTTTCGTCGCAGGATGTTTCTATGCCCAGTATTCTAAGGGACATCTCTCGAACCGCTCACCAAGTTAATTCTGTCTTATTGCAAAGAGATCAGAGCACCGAAATTAAATCAACATTCCGATAACCCGGTCATAGTTTAAATAACAGGACACCTAACAGGGTCCAACTTTACACTACTGCGGGCCAATGCTATCATCCTCCTCAAATAGCTGTCATTTATTTAAGAATCGGCCACGAATGGTCGGGAGGTAACAAAATTATATGGACGCCGGAGACTCATGGAGATGGGGCCTACTGGCCATATTCCTGATTCTTTCCGCCTTCTTTTCAGCCTCTGAAACGGCGTTCATTGCTCTCCCAAGAGCCCGCCTGCTTCACCTGGTCAAGACCGGAAAAGCGGGAGCAGGACGGGTATCAAAGCTGATCCAGCACCCGGAACGTTTTCTTGCCACGGTCCTCCTCAGCAACAACCTCGTAAACACTGCAGCAGCCGCATTAGCCACGGTGCTGGTGGTCGAACTTATCGGCAATCCCCTGATATCGGCGCTGGTATCAACTATTGGTATCACTCTAATCCTGCTACTCTTCTGCGAATCCCTGCCTAAAACGATAGCGTTTCACCGTTCGGAGGGAGTTTCGTTCTTCGCCTCCCGTCCGCTGGCGATGGTGGGTTTTCTCCTTTCCCCGGTGGTCGCCCTGGTGCAGGTATTCGCGACTGCCAGCAGCCGTGCCCTGGGTGTTTCAGGCAATACCTCCCTGGTAGTGAGCGACGAAGAGATTCGCACCCTTATCGCCGCAGGCGCCCAGACCGGAACGGTGGAGCCGGAAGAGGCCGACTTGCTCGAAAAGGTGTTTCGCTTTGGCGACCGGCAAATGCAGGAGGTGACCACTCCCCGTCCCGAGATAGTCTGGCTGGAGAGAGGGGCTACACTGTCCGAGTTTCTGTCTATTTATAGACAGAGCAGCCACACCAGGTTCCCGGTATACGATGGTTCCAAGGAAAACGTAGTGGGCGTCCTGTCGGTGAAGGATGTTCTCACGGAGTTGAGCACCGGCCATCTTGCCGCGGACGACGATGTGACAATCCTGCTCCGGGAGGCATATATGGTTCCCGAGAGCAAGAGCGTCAGCGAGACTTTTGCAGAAATGCGCCAGGGCCGGAACACGGTGGTTTTGACTTTTGATGAGTTCGGCGGCATCGCAGGTCTGGCGACCACAAAACAGCTGCTGGAAGTTATCGTGGGCCAGGTGGCCGATGAGGGACCGGTTCCCGAGGAGGCCGTAACGCCGCTGGGGGGCGATACGTATCTGGTGGACGCGGCAGTCAGCATTTCTGAATTGAACGATGATCTCGGGCTGGAGATTCCTGGTGGAGACTACCAGACTATAGCGGGCTTCGTGCTGGACAGATTGGGCAGGATTCCGGAAATCGACGATAGTGTAGAATTCGGTGAACTGACAATCACAGTAAAAGCCATGGACGGAGTTCGTATCGACGAGGTCAAGCTGGTGCGTTCACAACCAGTTGCCGTCGAGGATTGAGGGTGAATTTCTACCTACTTAGACATGGCGAGACCGAGTGGAACAAGCAGGGGAAGTTCCAGGGGTTTACCGATGTCGAGCTGAATGAACGAGGTCTCTCACAGGCCCGGGACTCCGCTCGCGCCTCCCTGCAGTGGGAGCACTCTGTCATTTATGCCAGCAGTCTGACCCGAACGGTGCAGGTGGCCGAGGAAGTCAGGAAAATCTCTGGTGCTCCCGTCGTGACCGACCCAGGACTGCGAGAACTGAATCTTGGAGACCTGGAAGGGGTTACCGGGTCGGAAATGCGGGCCAAGTGGCCGGAGGTCTACAACACCTGGCGCGACAGTCCAGCGGAAGTCACGATGCCCAACGGCGAGACCCTGGCGCAGCTGCAGGATCGGGCATGGCAGGCGGTGCTCGATATTGAGGGCGCTCATCATGGGGCTACAGGTATCGTCGTGGTCTCTCACAACTTCACCATACGGACCATAGTCTGCTCCATCCTTGGGATTCCACTGTCCAATTTCCACCGCATGTCCCTGGGACTCGGTTCCTTATGCACGTTCGAGAGTGACGACAACGGCCGCAGGCTGATTACCTACAACTGCACCAGCCATCTCTCCCCAGAAAACCGGTAGCCGGCGGAATGTCCCGAGACCCGGCTGCCGAACGGCAGGTTGCTGACGCCCTGCGGAGGGCCGGTCTTTCCCGTTCCAGTTCGACCCTGGTCGTTGCATGCTCAGGTGGGCCGGATTCCACCGCACTGCTTCGGTGCCTGCATCGTCTTCGGGAAGATCATGGATTGACTCTCTTTGTGGCCCATCTAAATCACGACTTTCGTGGCGCCGAGGCTGACCACGACGCCGCCTTCGCGCAGCGCCTAGCGGACGGGTTGGGGATTCCCTGCAGCATAGACAAACGGGACCCCATTGCTTACCAGCGGGCGAATGGCGTTTCATCTTTCGAGCAGGCGGCGCGAGAAATGCGGTACGGCTTTCTGCGCGATGTGGCAGCGCAAGCAGAAGCCTCCACGGTTGCGCTGGGACACACGGCCGACGATCAGGCGGAGACCGTTCTGATGCACCTGCTGCGCGGGTCGGGGTTGCAAGGGCTACGAGGCATGTCGGTGTTGTCGCCCTGGCCCTGGCCGGAGCCGGGGCCAGCGCTGTTCCGGCCCCTGCTGGGGCTGACCAAGGCCGAGGCTGCGGCCTATTGCCGCAAACTTGGGCAGACGTTCCGACAGGACTCCGGCAACTATATGTGGCGTTTCAGCCGCAACAGGGTGCGTCTCGACCTGATGCCGAGGCTGGCCCGCGACTACAATCCCCAGGTGAGGGAGGCCCTGACAAGGCTTTCGCGGGCTGCCTGGGATGAAATGGACTATATCACCGGTCAGGTTGACGACTTGTGGCCGGAACTCTCCTCCTCTGGCGCAGGGACTGTCGCATTGGATGCCGGGGTGCTGACTGGCATACATCCAGCACTGCAGCGGCACTCCCTCCGGCGAGCCTACTCCGCCGTGAGTGGCGATCCGAAAGGACTGAACGAAGCACATATCGAGGCGATGCTGCTGCTGCTGCGTAAAGGAGCGGGCGGCCGCGGGCTGGACCTGCCACGGGGGATCCGCGCAAGTTTGCAAGGCGGAGTGCTGACAGTGTGCAGGGCTGATGAGCCGCGGGTGTTACCAGGCCCGGGTGGCGAGCACTACATAACGGTGCCTCGAAGTCAGGCGGAAGGGCTAGAGTTGGCGGTGGGTGACTGGCGGGTGTCCCTGGCGGCGGTAGATTCGGCAGAGGAACGGGAATTTGCGGGCACCGGTCGCCGCGTGCTGGCAACCTCACTGAATTCTGCGGTACTGGGTGACGGGGTTACGGTACGCAACCGGCGCCCTGGAGACCGGTTCCAGCCGTCCGGGATGGCCGGAACGAAGAAGCTCCAGGACTTCTTTATCGATGCCAAGGTACCCCGTGAGCAGCGCGACGCCGTCCCGCTCGTGGTCTGTGAACGTGGAATAGCGTGGGTCGTCGGGTATCGCGTGGCCGAGTGGGCCAAGCCCACTGCGGGAGTACCTGCCGTTCGTATCAGCTTTTCTACTGCTGACGGTCTGGGGCAATAGCAGGGCGAGGCGATGGGTGCTTAAAGGTGCGAGGGCGGGTCTCGTGCTATTCCGGACAGCTGGCAGGGGCCGGATGAACGCCCGGGGGGAGGGCGGACCCGGCACAGTTGCCAGCAGTAAACCCGGTTGGTAGCATAGCGGCAACTCGCTTGGTGGAGTGTTAGCTATGGACCTGGGAGTGGCCGGACGGGTGGCCGTCATTGGAGGAGGCAGCAAGGGGCTGGGCAGGGCATGCGCCGATTCGCTGGCCAGCGAGGGCGCCAACCTCGTCATCTGCAGCCGTAACGTCGAGGAACTGGAGACCGCAGCGGCAGAGATTCGCAGCACCAGCGGGGTCGACGTTCTTGCCGTGCCGGCCGATCTGTCCCGACTGGAGGATATCCAGCGTTTGATCCAATCGGCGGTCGACCACTTCGGACGGCTCGATATCGTGGTGGCGAACTCGGGAGGACCGCCGGCGGGCCGGGCAACCGACACCGACGAGGAGACCTGGAGCCGCTCCATAGACATGGCCCTGTCATTCTTCATTCGCATGGGAAGAGAGGCTGCACCCCACATGAGAGCGCAGAAGTGGGGTCGAGTGTGCAACATCCTGGCCTCCACCGTCTACCAACCGATTGATAACCTGGTCACTTCGGGCGTAACCCGCATGGGTGCGGTGGCCTATGCCAAGAGCCTGGCCGACGAGGTGGGCCGAGACAACGTGCTGGTCAACAACGTTGCCCCCGGCTTCCTTATGACGGAGCGCATGCGCCATATATTCGAGACGCGAGCCCAGGAAACGGGGCAGGATATCGACTCGGTGCTAGGAGCCGGGGCTTCCCGAATCCCGGTGGGCCGTTTTGGTCGGCCCGAGGAACTGGGGGACTTTGTGGCCTACCTGTGCTCCGACAAGAACACCTACGTTACCGGCACGACGATCCTGGTGGATGGGGGTGTCGTGCGGTCCGTAATCTAGGGGCGCGAATCCGGTGCGGCGTAGAGACCGGGGCAGGGTTGCCACCCTGCCCCGATTGTGTCGGGAGGCCGTTCGAGGGACTAACCCTTGAGGTTGGCGTCGAACCAGGCCATCGCCTTGCCCCAGGCATCCTGCGCGGCCTCGGCTCGGTAACTGCCACGGACCTCACAGTGGAACCCGTGGCCCGCACCGGCGTACTGGTGGAACTCGTGCGCCTTCCCCAGCCGGGTCATTTCCGCGTCAATCTCGTTGACAAATTCGGGTGTGGGGTTGGCGTCCTCTTCGCCGAACAATCCGAGGACCGGGCAGTTGATGCTGCCGGTCTGTTCCAGGGGGGTGGAGCCGTCGCCCAAGGCGACGCCGATGTTTCCGCCGTAGAAGACCACCGAGGCCGACAGTTCGGATACGGTGCAGGCCGCCAGGTAGGCGACCCGCCCGCCGAAGCAGAAGCCGACGATTCCGATCTTTCCGTTGACGAAGGACTGGCTCTTCAAATAGTTGACCGCAGCATTGACGTCGGCGACGATGCCCGCGTCAGTACACTGCTGCATCATTCCGATGGCGGTCTGCAATTCCTCGTGGAGCCCGGCAATCATGCGCCCCTGCCGGTGGAACATGGCCGGCGCCAGTCCCACATACCCCTGCGACGGGAGACGGTCGGCGACCGACTGGATGTGGGAGTTGACGCCCCAGATTTCCTGGATCACGACGACAGCGGGATGGCTGCCATCGCCCTCGGGTTGGGTCAAATAGCCTTCCATGGTGCTGCCGTCACCAACGTTGATGTCAACCCAGTTTGCCGGCATTTCAGCTCTCCTCTTGGTGGTTTAGGTTTCCCGACTGAATTTTAGCACGAAGACACGGGACCATCCGGGTCGGATGCTTCCGTCCGCGAAGGCCTCCAATTTACGATTGATGGCGAGGGAGGAAGGGCGAAAGAGGGAGATAGTCGAGGGATACTCCGATGTCTGGCGGGAGAAACGGGAGTAGATTTTTCCCACGAGTTCCCATTTATTCCCATTCCTTCCCGATTTCCGGGGAATTTTGAGGTATTTCCTAACTGGACAGCCCGCCAAAACGCGAGAATTTCGATTTCGTTCCCATTTCGTCCCACTTCATCCCAGTGTCAATTTTCGTCTCGCTGGGGCATGGGCTCAAAGGAGCTCTGTAACGGGCCAGAGCAGGCGTCGAGAGTGAAAGGCATACAAATAAATGGTAAGGATGCGTTACAGGTCCTGGCAAGGGGCAAGTGTCATCAAATTGCATTCGGCGCCGGGTGGGACGACAGAGAAAGAGGGGCAGCCACTGTCGCTGCCCCTACTACCTCGCAACTAGCCCTCAAGAACCGGTGGGCGGCGGCCCTGTGTGGGAGAGACCTGCTCGTAGGCCGCGGCTGCCTGGAACAGCACATCCTCCCGGAACCCCGCTCCGATGAACTGCAACCCGATGGGTAGACCCGCGCCGTTCAAACCGCAGGGCACGGAGATCGCGGGGTGCCCGGTGGAATTCAACGGGCTGGTGTTTCGGGAGACCAGGCCGGAACCGGGACCACGGACTCGGTGCATCTCGCCTGCGTGCTCGACGTAAGGCGCGTCTATACGGGGCGCACACAGGGGAGTTGTGGGAGTCACTATGAAGTCCACGCTCTGGAAGGCCTGGGCAAAGTCCTCCTGGATGAGGCGCTGGGCTTTCATTGCCTTGGCATAATGGTGGCCCAGCACAAACTGCCCGCCGAGGGTGCGGTACAGGACGTCCGGGCCGTAGTCTTCGCGGTTGCTCCGCAGGAAGGGCTCATGAGTGACCACGGAGTCGGACATCGCCGCCATTCGCACCGCCCCGACGTACTTCATCGTGGACAATTCAACGGGAACGGATACGGCGCCCAGTTCCTCCAGGGCCGCCACGGCGCGGCGGGTGGCCTCTTCCACCTCCGGGTCGAGATCTTCGAAGAAGTAATTTGAAGGCACACCCATTCGCAGGCCACGGACGCCCCGGCCCAAGGCAAGCGAATAGTCGGGCACCGGTACAGGAACCGAGCTCGGATCGAGCGGGTCGTGCCCTGCCATGACCTGGAGCAGGATGGCGCTGTCGGCGACCGACCGGGTCATCGGGCCAATGTGGTCGCCGTTGTAACTGGTGACCAGCAATCCGCGCTGGCTCACCCGCCCAAAGGTCTGCTTGAGGCCCACGACACCGCAAAAAGTGCCTGGCAATCGGACAGAGCCTCCGAGATCGGTGCCCAGGGAGGCGAAGGTAACCTCGGCGGCGACATTGGCACCACCGCCACCGCTGGAACCTCCGGGTACGTGATCGGTGCCCCAGGGGTTGCGTACGGGCCCGAAGTGGGGGTTATTGGAGGTGGCGCCGGCGGCGAATTCCTCCATGTTCTCCTTGCCCAGGATGACCGCCCCGGCAGCCCGGCATCGGACGGCAACTTCCGCGTCCTCGTCGGGTACATAGTCCGACAGCACTTTGGTGCCCAAGGTTGTCCGGATACCGGCGGTGGCGAGGTTGTCCTTCAGTCCCATGGGGATTCCTTGCAGCGGTCCCTTGTACTCGCCACGGGAGATGGCGGCCTCCTCCTCCCTGGCCTGGGCCATAGCCTGGTCCCCCAACAGTGTGATGAAGGAATTGAGCACAGGCTGCATCGCCTCGGCTCGAGAAAGCGCCGCCTCGGTCAATTCCACCGGCGATACTTCGCCGGAACGAATGCGCGGTGCCAGCTCCGCAATGGTGGAAGACAGCAGTTCGTTGCCAGCCATGTTATTTGCCCTCCTCTTGCCTCGCCCTGGACTCATCACCCGCAGGCATTCGCAGCAGTCGCCCCGACATCACAGCGGACAGGTCCAGATCGTCAAGGATCGCCAACTGTTCCAGGTAATAGTCGACTTCGGGGCGTACCAGCTTCAGTTCATCCGCCGAGAGCTCGAAACCGTTGAATTCCCTGATCATTGCCTGCAGGGTCTCATCGGACACACTCATATTTCGTCTCCCCCTGGTTTGTATCTCGGGGCACCCAGGGCGTGCCGCTCGCACAGGGACCCCATTTTCCGGCGAGTGTAGGCGAAAGAACGGTCGAACGCAATCGCAGTGCTGTGCTCGGTGGCCGGAAATTGGCGGCAATGTATCGGAATTACAGTGGAACTATGGTACTAAGGGAAAGTATTGTAACAATAACCATAGGATGTATTATTGAGAATAGGGATCGTTGACGTAATCCCACAAGCCCGGGATTGCTCCGCTCTTGGAAACGGGCGGTTGAATCGGGGGTGAAGTTGCGGAACCTGGCGAACTTCCTGGTCCACCTTTTCAATCGCAGCGAGGATGCGGACAATCCGAAGCTGTCGGTGGCCCATGACCGCTGCCTGTATTGCGAGGAGCCGATCAGCGACACCCAGTCGTACCTGACGTTCCGCGTCTGCCCCTACTGCCGCTTTCACTACACCGTCACAGCCCGGGAGCGTATCGAGCTGCTGGCCGACCGGGCTTCCTTCAAGGAGACGCACAAGTACCTTAGCTCGGTTGCGCCGCTCTCCTTCGCCCACCGCGGGCGATTCGGGCAGCTGCTGACGCAGGACCAGAACCGGACCGGGCTGACGGAGGCGGCGGTAACGGGACGGTGCAGGATAGAGGGCGATGAGGTAATGCTCATAGTGCTCGACTTTACCTTCATGGGCGGCACCATGGGCAGCGTGGTGGGTGAAAAAGTGGCCTCGGCCCTGGAGGCGGCGGCGAAGGGCGGGATTCCCGCGGTGGCCGTGGTCTCCGGCGGCGGTGTCAGGGTGCAGGAGGGTGTGCTGTCCCTGATGCAAATGGCCAAGACCGTGACTGCGGCCAACCGGTTGCGAGACCAGGGGGCTCCCTTCGTGGTTGTGCTGGCCAATCCCTCCACCGGGCAGGCTTATGCCAGTTTCGCCAACCTGGCGGATGTAATTCTCGCCGAGCCGAAGTCGCTGATCGGACTGTCGCCGCTGCGCACGTTGAGGGAGACATCCAATATCCCGCTGCCATTGGGCGCCCACACTGCGGAGGCCCACGTGGGGCACGGCTTGCTGGACAACGTTGTGGACCGGGAGGCCCTGCATTCTCGAGTGGCCGCTCTGCTCGGGATCCTCCAGGGACAGCGTTTGGAGAAAGGCAAGGAGGACAAGGCGGCACATTCGGACTTGCTCAAGGCGGGCCAGGAAGTCTGCACGCAGGTCGGCCCATGGGATGCCCTGTCTGCGGTCCGACATGCGGAACGCCCTGCGGCTTCGAGCTATTTCCGCCAGATGCTTGATCCGTTCATAGAGCTGAGGGGTGACCGTCTCAACAGCGACGACCGGTCCGTGGTTACGGGGGTGGGGTACCTGGCAGGACAGCCCGTGGCAGTGATAGGGCAGCAGCGCCGACCCCTGGTGGAGGGTGAGCGCTACCACGTTTACCCCGATGGACTGCGGAAGGCCCAACGCGTGATAGGGTTGGCGTCCCGCTTCGGCCTGCCACTCATCACGCTGGTGGACACCCAGGGCGCGGACCCCGGGCTGGAGGCGGAGGAGCAGGGAATCGGAAACGCCATCGCGCGTACGCTTTCAGCCATGCTGGATGTTCCAACCCCAATTGTGTCGGTCATAATCGGAGAGGGAGGCAGCGAGGGGGCGCTGGCCATCGGCCTTGCCGATTGCATCCTGATGCAGCAGTACGCGGTATATTCCCCGATCTCCATGAATCATAACCTGGCAGGTCCATTCCACGAGCCCATTCTGGACCGGGAGGCGGCGGATGCCATGATGCTCACGGCCCATGACTGCGTCGAACTGGGCATCGCCGACCGGGTAATTCCAGAACCCCAGGACGGCTCTCACCTGGACCCCAGGGCCGCTGGAGTGGCGTTGCAGGGCAGCATCCTGAGGGAGTTGCGCAGGCTGGGGAAGACGTCCCAGGGCAAGTTGCTAAAGCGGCGCTATGCAAAGTTCCGGCGCATGGGGGAGGTCAGCCAGTATTCACGGGAGGCCATGACGCGGGAGGTGGAGCTGCTGATGAGCATCACACCGAGCGAAAGAATCCCTGTCAGAGCTGCCAGACGCCGAACGATTGAACCGGAGCCGCACGAGGCTTACGGCGTGTCCAACGACTGACACGACACCGCATTTTGCCCGAGGGAGCAATCGTCCTCGACAATTGCAGTGGTGAGGATGGGGACGTCTATTACCGTCGCTGCTAGGCGGCTTCCCGTCCGAATTCCCGGAGACTGCGACGCAACTCTGCGGCGATCTGGGAGTATTCTTCCCTCACCTCTTCGTCGGCGATTACGGTCGGCACGGCGCTGTTGCGGTAGGACGAACGCAGCTCCATGTTGCCAAGGTAGGGGGCTTCAACCTCCTCCGCCAAAGCCCGGCCTCCCCCTTGCCCGAAGACCTCGCCGGTGTAATTCTCCACCACACCCACGACGTTCAGGTTCAACTTGCGGATCATGTTGATGCAGCGTTTCGCGTCCAGCACGGCCAGATCCTGGGGCGTGCTCACGACCACGAAGCCATCCATCGGGAGGCTCTGCATCACCGTGAGCGGCGAGTCGGAGGTGCCGGGAGGGAGGTCGACCACAAGGTAGTCCAGTTCGTCCCAGTCGGTGCTTTGCAGGAACTGGTTGATGGCATTGTGGATCATGGGGCCGCGCCAGATGATGGCCTCTTCCTCGTTCTCTTGAAAGAAGGCCATAGAGACCACTTTTACTCCCCACTCCTGGGCCGGAATGATCTGGCCGTCAACGTAGTCGGGCCGGCTCGATGCCGCCAGCACGTTGGCCACGTTGGGGCAATCGATATCAACGTCCAGGATGCCTACCCGGGCACCCTCCTGGGCCAGGGTTACGGCCAGGTTGACCGCGACGGTAGTCTTACCCACGCCACCCTTGCCGCTGTACACGCCGATCTTGGTCTTGATCTTCTCCAGCCGTTCACCGATCTGCCGCTTCTGTTGCCAGCTGCGCTTGATTTGTTCCAAGCGCGCGCTTTGCGCGTTCTGTTGGGGAGTTGACATCGTTTTCCTCGTCGTATGGCGGCTCCGCCCCTGCGCCGCAGAATCGGTAGACCGGAGGAGGGGCCTGCCGGCCATTCCTCCGGGGCGCCTCCCCGAGGGGAGGCCACGCGGCAGCCTAGATGCCCAGCTGGTTCCGGGCTTCTTCGCTGATCAGGTCGGGAGACCACGGGGGGTCGAACACCAGTTCAATCTGCACTTCCTCCACCCCGTCCAGTTCCTGTATTGCCCACTCTGCCTGCTGGCCGATGTAAGGGCCCATGCCGCATCCCGGGAAGGTGAGCGTCATCTGGACGTAAACGTCGGAATCGTTCACCTGGACATCGTAAATGAGGCCAAGGTCAACCACGTTGACCGGAATCTCCGGGTCATACACGGTCCTCAGCGCGTCGAGTACCTCTTCCCTGCTGATTACTGCTTCCACAACATTGGCCTCCTGCAATTCTCTGGAGCACTAGTTGAATTATAGCAAGAAAAGCAACCATCGTTATCGCCCCGGAAGGACCGCCAGGTCGATGGCAAATTAGCTTCGTGTTGCACTCCGTTTGTGATTCCAGATAGTCCTGTGCCCCGGCGTCAGCCCTGCCCCTGCGCCCTCTTGACCACGAAGGAAAAGCCAATCTCGGCAATACCGGACAGCAGGGCGTATATGCCAATGAGCCAAGCCAGCGATATGGCAGTGGCCCCCGGCCAGACGAAAGCCAGGATTCCGAAAACGATAGCCACTACGCCCCGAAACAGCGTCAGCCACCTCTCCCCAGCGTCGCTCCATGATCTTATGGTCTTGACGATGGCCGTAGCTCCGGCGAACAAGGCATAAGCCCCGATCAGGAACAGCAGCACCAGTCCAGTCAGGCCGGGCCAGGCAAAAGTGACTATTCCGGCGGCAAGGCCGGCGATGCCGGTTATCAGCAGTAACCACCAGCCCGATTCATGCCGGTTCGTGAAAGACGCCATTACCTGGAAAAGGCCGTTCACCACGGCGAAAGCCCCGAACAGGAGGATAAACGAGAACAGCGTGATGCCCGGCCAAGCAATCGCCACCAAGCCGAAGAGAACCGTGAAGAACCCCTGCAACAGGTAAACCCACCACGACCTCAAAGGCGCGGAATCCCCGGAATCCATTTCCAGCCTCCTCATCCGGAGTATGTGCTGCCAGACCTGCGGGTCACGGAATCAAGAGCAGCTTCCCGGTAGTCGCCCGGCTTTCCAGCAGGCGATGGGCTTCCGGGGCCTCCGACAGCGGGAGCTCGTGGCCGATGTGGAGCTTGATCCGGCCCGAGGCGACCCAGCCGAGTACGTCGCCGGCCCGGTGCTCCAGCTCCGCCCGGTCTACGGTGTAGTCGCCCAGGCCCGGGCGGGTGAGGTAGAGCGAACCGGCAGCGAACATTCTCGGGTCCACGGGGTCGGGGTTGCCGCTGGCGGCCCCGTAGAGGGCCATCACGCCCCGGCGTCCAAGACAGGAAACGCTCTGGCTGAAGGTGGTCCTGCCCACGCCGTCGTAGACCACCCGAACGCCCTCGCCGGCAGTGGCGTCCCTGATCACCTCTGCAAAGTCGGACTCGGTGTAGTTGATGGCGTGGTCGGCCCCCGCCCCGCGGGACATCTCGGCTTTCTCCTCGGTGGACACGGTGGTGAATACATAGCCACCCAGCATTTTGATCATCTGGGTCAGGATAAGGCCCATTCCGCCGGCACCGGCATGCACCAAGACCCTGTCCCCCGCCTTGACGGGGTAGGTCGAATGGCACAAGTAGTGGGCGGTCATGCCCTGGAGCATCGCTGCGGCGCCGGCCTTGGCGTCCATCCCGGCCGGGCGCTTAATCAGTCGCCAAGCCGGCACCAACGCCTGCTCGGCATAGGAACCGTTGACGCTGCAATAGACGACCTGGTCACCCACGGCCACTTCACTTACCCCGGCACCCACGGCGGATACAACGCCCGCTCCCTCCACCCCGATGGTACGGGGCAGAGGCGGACCGGGGTTAATGCCGGCTCGGCTGTACACATCCGTGTAGTTCACTCCCGCAGCCTGGATTTGCACCACTGCTTCGCCCTCCCCGGGCGCGGGGTCCGGTGCATCCTGGAGCTTCATCGCCTCCGGACCGCCAAACTCATTGATCTGCACCGCTTTCATTTCGAGCGTCTCCTCATCCCCTGCGTTCAGGCCGGCCGATTGCCGGCGGGGCCTGCCAAGTATACACCGGGAATCCGCGTTTTTGCGGATGGCCAGCCCTGAGGTTCCCTGGGCGAATAGACTACATAACGCGCTTTTCAAATTGCCAAGGATTGTGGAAACTGATACTATTTCAAGGCACTTTTTTTGAGGCGGCCTTTATCTACGGCGACCTTGCGGCTCTCAAATTTTGAGGCTTAAGGGACGGAATGAGACTCACTGTTAATCCGCCCGGCAAGTGGCCATAGAATCCGGGGAAACACGCCCCTTTTGCAACAACAGCGAGGAACCTATGCCAGAGACTTTTTTGGACTTCGTCAAGGGCCTTCCGGAGCACGGGAACGTTCGCACCGTCAATCTGGAGGAACTGGACGCCGATGCTTTCAAACATAGTCGGCAGACCGAGACCGGCGGGCACAGCTTTTACTCCAACGTCCGTAACCGCAGCGCCGGGGTCGCCGTGGTTTTCGGCAGCGACCGGGTTGCCACCAAGAAATTCAATCCTGTCCAGCAGCGCATACATGATGACAGGGACAAGACACTTGAGAAAGTCAGGAAGTACCTGCTTCGGGCGCCGCTGATCAGGGTACAGCGGACAATCGGAGACAACCCCGAATTCAACCCAAACTGCAACCTCTTCTTGTCGGTCCAACGGGCCGACAATGCACGTCAGGCATGTCTGTGGAGTCACACTCTTCGTGACTATGATCCCTCCTCTCCAGGCCCGGATCTATACGAGGTATGTATCCCCGAATGGCCCGAGGAGGACCGGCAGGTACTCGTCTTCCCCGAGGAAAACCTCACAGTGATTCTCGGGATTGACTATGTCGGTGAGGTGAAGATGGGCTTCCTGCGGATGGCCATGTGGGATGCCAAAGAGGAGGGTATGCTCAGTCTGCACGCCGGCTCGAAGGTCGTGACGGCGCAGCAGCCGGATGGGGGTTCCAAACGGCTCGGAATGCTTTTCTTTGGACTGTCCGGCACCGGCAAGACCACCCACGCCTGCCACGGCCACGGCATGGATGGTCCCGGCGAGGTGATGGATATCCTTCAAGACGACATCGTGGCCCTGAGAAAGGACGGGCGGGCCCTGGGGACAGAGCGTGGCTTCTACCTGAAAACGGAGGGCATGAATTCGGAGAACCAGGCCCTGATCTACAACGCCCTCAGGTCTCCGGAGGCCCTATTCGAAAACGTAATGCTGACCGACGAAGGGGAGATCGACTACGCCGACCTGTCGCTGGGAGGTAACGGCAGGGCCGTGATCCCTCGCACCAGTTTCGGTGAATATGTTGGCACCGACATCAACCTCCCTCCCCTTGATCAGCTGGACGGGATGGTGGTGGCGTTCATAACCCGCCGGATGACCGTTTTACCACTGATGTCGAGACTCAACCCGGAGCAGGCGGCGGCTGCGTTCATGCTCGGGGAAAGCGTCGAGACCTCCGCGGGCGACCCCCGGCGAGCGGGGGAATCGGTTCGCGTGGTCGGCACCAATCCGTTTCTCATCGGCTCGGAGGCCGAGGAGGGAAACTGGTTCTATGACTTCGTCAAGAATAACCAAGACAAGGTCCAATGCTACCTGCTGAACACCGGCGGGGTGGGGGAAATTCTGGAACGGGATGAGGACGGCCGTGCCCGAGTGGTACAACCGGTCTCGCGTGTGCCAATCCAGGAGATGTCTGCACTGATTCGCGGGATTCTGCGAAACAACGTCGAATGGGGCGATGACCCGCTGTTCGGTACGGAAATACCCGTATCCGTCGAGGGTGTGGACATGGGAAAATACGACCTGGGCAACTTTTATTCCGCCGAACAGGTCCAGGAAATTGCAGAGCGCCTGAAGGAGGAGCGACGAGCTCACCTGGCCAGCTTCCCTGGATTGAACCCGAGGATCCTGGAAGCCTGCAACTAGCGCTCAATTCAATTCTGAACCACGGAGGTAGTCCAGTGACAACGAGCACCACTCCGAGAGTTTCCGAGGCCCTGAGCCTGTTCGAATCGGACAGCAGCAGGAAGGCTAAAAAGAATGCCAAAGAGGGCATCCAAGAATTGCGGAAGTTCTTGAGGTGGAGCGGAGACCGGGAGGTGGGCAGGTTTACTCCCCATGACATGGAGCAGTATGCCCGCGAGGTAGGTCAGAGTGGCGCGGATACCGCCCAGCAGCGCCTGCAGCCGGTCAAAGCCTTTGTGGAATACTGGAAGGACCAGGGCTGGACAGACAAGAAGCTGGCCACTCACCTGCGCCCCCCAAGGAGCAGGACGCGCGGGGCGACACGGGCCGCATCGAGACCCACATCAAGGCCGGTGGAGGACGAGACGACGTTCCTGTCCCAGGAGGGCTACAATCGTCTGGTGCAACAGCTGGAGGAGCTCAAGGCGGAAAGAGTCACTGTAACCCAGGAAATCCGGCGGGCCATGGCCGACAAGGACTTTCGGGAGAATGCACCGTTGGATGCGGCAAAGGAGCGGCAGGGGCGCATCGAAACGCAGATCAGGCAGTTGGAGTCCACTGTGGCCGGTGCTCAGATCCTGCCCGGTTCCGCCGAAGGTGCAGACGTCAGCCGTTCAGCGGTAGGCACGAGGATAACGGTGATGGACAAGGATACCGGCGAGGTGATGGACTATACGCTGGTGGACGCCAGGGAGGCGGATATCGGGTTGCGTCGAATATCCATCCAGTCTCCGGTGGGCCAAGCTCTTCTTGACCTGGGGGAGGGCGAGGAGGTCTCAGTCCCCACTCCAAAAGGAACGCTGACCTATGTTGTACATGGGGTGTCGACGGCCTAGCCGGGGGTAAGTTCCGGAACGTTCAAGGGGCGCATCAAGTGTGCGCCCCTTTCTTTTTCCCATTTCCGGCAGTGCCGGTCGCTGTCGCCGGGACATCGATCAAGCGTTGAGCCTAGCGACCTCGGCGAGAATGTCATTCGGGTCGGGCAACTGTCCGGGGACGTAGGTCTCCCGGAACCGGATCACTCCGCCCTTGTCCACAATAATAATGGCGCGATTACCGGCTCCCCTTTCCTCGTTCCAAAGGTCGTAGGCCCTGGTGGCCTCCCCCTTGGGGTGAAAGTCGGAGAGTTCCGGGTAGGGCAGGCCGCCCATGGCGGTGCTCCAGGCGCGATGGGAATGCACTGTGTCGCAACTGATGCCCAGTACCTGGGCATTGTTCTCCTCAAACCGGCCGTGAGCCTGCCGGAAGAGGGTGGCCTGGCTGGTTCAACCAGAGGTGAAGTCAAAGACGTGGAAGGAAAGCACCACGGTCTTCTCGCCGCGATATTGACTCAGTGTGATGTCTCCCGAGTCCGGCGAGGGCAGCTTGAAATCCGGGGCTATATCGCCAACTTCTGCAGGCATAAACTCACTCCTTTGGGTTAGGGCAGGCCCCAAGGGGCCTGATCACCAGCGATTATACCCCACATCGCGAAGCACCGTACCTGCAGGGCAATCGCGTCTTAAAGTGGTCAGGCTCATTGACCCGTCATTCCCGCGAAAGCGGGAATCTACCCAGCCTTGCAACCGAAATGCCAATAATTGCCAGAATGCTCTGGATTCCCGCTTTCGCGGGAATGACGGGGCGGGCAAAGCCGACTCGATCAAGATTCGATTGCCCTGGTATGGAACGCAGAGATGCCCTGGTATGGAACGCAAAGAAAGCCCCCGCCGTCAGGGCAGGGGCTGGAGTTTACTCAGTCCGGGGCACTGGACGCCCTAGGCGCCCGGCGGTCGGTAGTTTACCGTCTTGCCGCAAGCCTGGTCGACCTCTTCGGGCGAGATCAGCTGGACGGTGTTGATGCCGAGCGCTCCCCCTGCGCCGATGTTTATAGAGATCGCCGCAGCGGTAGCCGTGTCAGGAAGGTCGAAAGTGAGGTACAAGTCGGAGCCGCCGAAGGCGTAGTAGAAAGACTCCAGGGTGCCGCCCTGCTCTCTGGCCATGTCCTCAAACACGCGGCGACGGGAGGAGCCACCCTCCTTCAGCAGGCCCTGAAGCCCCTGGGCGGTGTAGTTGGCCTGGAACAGATACTTGGGCATCGCAATTCTCCTGATGCAATTTAATGTCCCTCTGCGTAGACCGGAAGGAGCATCGTCCTGAATATCAGTGCCTGGTGGGTGCGAGTGTACCACAACCATTCGGTCTTTCTGCCGGGCGTTATATGCCGGTCGGCTATCGGAATGGAATCACGCCCGTTCTGCACTGTCCGTGGATGTGTCGCTTTTCCCTGGGGGACCGATTCCCCTGAGACCATGCCACATTGCGATGCTATACTCCCCGGTGATACGGGAAACCAGGTTATGCCGGGGAGGTAGACGGGGGATGCAGTGGAGGTAGTGTTCGACCGGGGCGTTTATCTTCCAGGCCTTGACCTGTGGCTAGATTCCACCCGGAAGCGCGAATCCAGCGTCATTTCCCACGCCCACTCCGACCACACGGCCCGCCACCACAGACCCGTCGTAACCCCCAATACGCTTCTCCTGCTCCGGGACTACCTGAAGAAGGCCGACCCTGTGGTCTTGCCCTTCCGCGAGCCTCAGGAGACACAAGACTACACCATCACTCTTTTTCCCGCGGGGCACTGTCTGGGGTCGGCGCAGACCCTGGTCGTTGACAAGTCCACCGGTCACCGTCTCCTGTATACCGGTGACTTGAAGACCCGCTCCAGTCCAACCAACGAGCCGGCCGAGGCAGTGCCGGCGGACACCCTGGTGATCGAGTGCACCTACGGCCGGCCTGAGTACGTTTTCCCGCCCGAGGAGCAGACGCTGGCGACAGCTACCCGCACTCTGAGCGCCTGGCTGTCGCGAGGGGAGCGTCCGGTGGCGCTGGGGTGGAGGCTAGGTAAGGCGCAGGAGATGCTGTTCCACCTGCTGTCGGAGGGGTTTGAAGTTGTTGTGGAACCGGGCATTTACGAGGCGGTTGTGGCCTATCAGGAGGCAGGGATAGACTTCCCGGGGCGAGTAGCGGCCTTCGACGGAAGCTGGCCCGACGGCTCGGTGGCGCTGTTCCCGCCGGGTAGAAGCATGCAATCCCTGAGGGAATTCCGAAACCTCCGGACAATGGAGATGACGGGATGGGCGGCCTCCAACGCCCGGCACCACTGGCGACGTCCCGCCGACGCCAGCCTGCCCTACAGCGACCATGCCGACTTTAACGACCTGCTAGCTTACGTGGAGGCGGTCGGACCCAGCCGGGTCTACACGGTTTACGGATTCCCGGATCTGGCGGCCCGTTTGCGGTCTATGGGCTACCCGGCGGTGCATCTCGACGGGAAAGGCACGGGAGACCAGGGCTTTCAGATGCGCATGGTGTGACGAAAGAGGGGCGCACAACCGTGCGCCCCATTGGCTGCCGCAACGGATACGTTGTCCCTAGTCGGGCGTTGAACCCAGCGCGGGGATGTTGGCCGACTCGTCGGAGGCAAGCTGGCGGTTGACGGCGCTGAGGTACGCCTTGGCGCTGGCGACTACGATGTCGGTGTCGGCGCCTCGGCCGGTGTAGGTCTTGCCGTCCTTCTCGATGCGGATGGTGACCGTCCCCAGGGAGTCGCGTCCCTCGGTGGCGGCCTGCACGTTGAAGTCCACCAGGCGATTGAAGACGCCGATGGCGCGGTCAATGGCGTTGCAGATGGCGTTGACGGGGCCATTGCCGGTGGCGGCGTCGGTGGTGGAGACGCCCTCGGGATCGATCAGCCGCACGGTGGCGGTGGCGATGCCGTGGTCGCCGCCGCTGAACTGGACCTGGTCGAGGGTGTAGCTGATGGGCTCGTTGGCTTCCCGGGATTCCTCGTCCATCAGGATTTCCAAGTCGCGGTCGGTGACCTCGCGCTTACGGTCGGCCAGCACCTTGAAGGACTCGAAGACGCGGGAGACTTCCTCGCGCGAGAGGCTGTAGCCGAGGGCTTCCAGGCGGGCCTGAAGGCCGGCGCGGCCGCTGAGCTTGCCGAGCACCAGGCTGTTGCCGGGGACGCCGACTCGCTCGGGCTGCATCACCTCGTAGGTGGAGCGGTCCTTGAGCACGCCGTCCTGGTGGATGCCGGAGGCGTGGCGGAAGGCGTTCTCGCCGACGACGGCCTTGTTGGCCTGCACCGACATACCGGAGATGCGGCTGACCATGCGGCTGGAGGGGTAGATCTGGGTGGTGTCGATGCCGATGTCCACCCCGAAGTGGTCCTTGCGGGTGTCCAGGGCCATGATGATCTCTTCCAGGGAAGCGTTACCGGCGCGCTCACCGATGCCGTTGATGCAGCCCTCGACTTGGCGGGCGCCGGTCTCGATGGCGGTCAGGCTGTTGGCGACGGCCAGGCCGAGGTCGTTGTGGCAGTGAACGCTCAGGGTCACGTCTTCGATGCCGGGGACGTTGGATTTGATGTCCTGAAGCAGCTGGGCAAAGCCGTTAGCCGAGGGTATCGCATACCCCACGGTGTCGGCGATGTTGATGGTGGTGGCGCCGGCCCGGATTACCTCTGCCAGCATCTGGTACAGGTATTCGGGGTTGGTGCGGGTGGCGTCCATGGGGGAGAATTCGACGTCGGGGCAGTAGCCCTTGGCGCGCTCAACCATGGTCACGGCCATTTCCATGACCTCTTCCCGGTTCTTGCGCAGCTGGTGCATCTGGTGAATCTCCGAGGAGGAGAGGAACACGTGGATGCGGGGCCGTTCGGAGTGCTCGACGGCGCGCCAAGCCTGGTCGACGTCGTTGGGATGGGCCCGGGCCAGGGAGGCGATGATGGGGCCCTTGACCTCCCGGGCGATGGCTGAGACCGCCTCGAAGTCGCCGGGGGAGCTGGCGGCGAAGCCGGCCTCGATGATGTCCACGTTCATCCGCTGGAGCTGCCGGGCGATCTCCATCTTCTCGGCGCCGGTCATGCCGATGCCGGCCGATTGCTCGCCGTCGCGGAGGGTGGTGTCCAGGAGAAGTACTTTGTCGTTTGCCATCTCTTCCTTTTCCTCTAATTCCTTTCTGAATTGATGTTCAGGAATACCGGTACCGCTAACTGCGGAGTTCAGAAAGGTCCGTCAGGGCCACGTAGTCCACCACACCCAGCCCGGCCAGGACCAGCGTGCGACGGTGAACTACACTCAACGTCTCCTGCTGCATAAGATTTCGTCTCCAGATTTGGTATTGGTTCGCTCTTTGGTCCGCGAATCTGTCTAGGGTCCGAGGTGGCTCTCGACGCATTCGACGAACAGGTCCATCCACTCTCCGAACTCATCTTGATTAATGTCCACCACGTAGCTGGCGAGGCCACCCCGAGCGTTGACAGTCATCTTATCCCCGCGCAACAGCTTACTTTCAAATTCCACGCTTTCTATCTGGTGATACCCCATC
Organism: Dehalococcoidia bacterium; assembly: GCA_965208825.1. GTDB lineage: Bacteria > Chloroflexota > Dehalococcoidia > Lucifugimonadales > UBA3495 > VXOI01. The sequence continues at coordinate 122,704 of CBDBPP010000005.1, read as the reverse complement.
CAGTTCAGGTGTGTTCCCGCCCAGCCGTCGTGCACGAAAATCAGGCGGCGATCGGTTGCCGCAACGACCACGTCGTGGCTTTCCGCGCCCTTTTGGTCAAGTCTGTAGATTCCCTGAATCAACCGCTCTATGTCTTCGTGGTCATGCAGGACTTCATACAGTTTCTCCCGCTCGTTCTTGCGGGTATCCAGTTTCCAGTCAGGAGAACGCTCCTGCCATTGGACGTTAATCCTGGCCCTCTTGGATTCGGCGGGCGCAAGGGGCACGGATGCCGGCGCGGAGGGCGCAGGGGGCACTGATGCCGGCGCGGCGGGCGCAGTCGGGGATCCAGCCAAGTGCATCCGCACACAGTCCATGAACCGATTGCTTTCTGCTTCCTCCCATCCACCCTCGAGCAGGTAATTGGGCACCCCGGCGCGACCCACGAGGGTTATACGCGGCAATCCGAAAAAGCCAGCGTCCTTGAAGTCAACCCTCACTATGTCACCGTATGACAGGTGGTTCACGTGTTCGCCGAAGATGCCGTTGTACACCAGAACGATACGGCGATCTGTAAGCGCGACCACTACGTTGTGTTCTTCCGCGCCTTTGAAATCCCCTTTGTACTGGGCCTCGGTCAAGAGCTCGATATTCTCGTCGTCGTACAGGACTTCATAGAACTTCTCCCGCTCGTTCTCACGGATATCCAATTCCCAGCCTGGGGAGCGCTCCCGCCATTGAGAGTTGATCTTGGAAATCTTCTCCGCGGCAGACGTTACGGAGCCGGGCGCCGGCGTGGAATTGGGTACCGGCGCGGCGGAGTGAGACAGGAATCCCCGAACGAGGGCGGCGAACTCCTCGGCGTATCCCGACTGCCTGGTATTGCCGGGCCTGGCCCCATCAATGCCGCTGATGCGGTAGTTGGGGTTCCCGGGGGTGGAATTGATATTTATTTCCTCGTGGACACGCCCTTTCGAATAGACCGCTCCCCCTATGCACTCGTAGGTCAGGTGGTCTGCGTACTTGTCCAAGATGCCCTCGGACAGGAAGATCAAGCGACGGTCGGTCGCTGCCACAACGCCGTCGTGGGAGGTATCACCGCTTTCCTCCCGAAGGAAACGGCCTCCCAGCAAGCCTTCGAGTTGCTCTCCGTCCTCCATAAGCTCGGGAAGTCTGGTGAGCTCCTTGTCGTGAGTATTGCTGTGGCTCCAGATGGGTTGGTGCATTTGCCATTCGGCAAAAATCCTGGCTCTCTTCTGGCGGGGCCCGCTCTGGGTGGTACTATTACTCCGCATCAGATCGGCGAGCTGACGGGCCTCGCTTTGGGAAGTTTTAATCACATAAACTTCACCACGGCCCGACCTGGCGAATTTCACTCTGGCACCTTGCTGAATTACGGTCAGCAGGTTGGCGTATGGTACGCTCACATAGTCCCCTGAGCGGAAATCCGACACCAACAGGACGCGCCGGTCGGTTGCTACGGCCACGATGTCGTCCAATTCATCGACTTCCCACCACCGTTCGTGTGGGGTGCCGCCAGGGCCACCCGACCCAATGCTCCGTTCGCTTTCGGAAACCGTTTCTTCGCCTCCGGAGCAGCGCTTCCAGAATTGGACGCTTTCCCCACTCTCCAGGACGCGGGAAAGCGCCGCCTCTACCGATGCCGTATCAGTCAACAGTCGTGAGCGGACAAGACTGAGAAAGGAATCGGGAGCGCCGGACGGGAAGCACGCCGCATAGCCTATACCGAGGTCGAAACTTCCGGTGATTCTGACCTCTCCAGCCCCGTTTTCTTTAACATCCTTGATTTCCTCGTAGGAAATCGCATGTATGTTTTTGCTAAGGCGGCCCCGGTTCATCAGGAGCAAACGGCTCTCGGTTGCCGCGATGATGGCACGGTCGTGGCTCTCCATCACGTCTCTCCCCATGAGACCCTTATAGCCGCCGCCCCACAGGCCCTCGATGTTCTCGTGGTCGTCCAGCGTGTCATAGAGCATACGGCGCTCGCCCATGTAGTCATCCGCGCCCCAGCCGGGCTGTAGCGCCTGCCACTGGGCGTCTATGGTGCTCTGCCTTCCTTTGCTTGCCATGGCTTCACACCTCCGGCCGTGATCTATGCCTTGACCGTATCACCCTGAAGGTTGCCTGCCGCCAGCCGTTACTTCGGGTCCATCCAGGGCATCATGGCGCGTAGCTGCTTGCCGATGCCTTCGATGGGGGCGTTCTGGGCTGCCTCGCGCATGGGCACGAAGCGGGGACGCCCCTCGTCGTTCTCGGCGATCCACTCGCGGGCGAAGGTGCCGTCCTGGATTTCCCTCAAGACTGCGCGCATATTCTCGCGGACGTGTTCGTCGATGATCCGGTCGCGGCGGCTGAGGGAGCCGTACTCGGCGGTGTCGCTAACCGAGAAGTGCATGTAGTTGTGGCCGCCCTGGTACATCAGGTCTACGATCATCTTCAGTTCGTGCAGGCACTCGAAGTAGGCGATTTCCTGGGGGTAGCCTGCCTCCACCAGTGTCTCGTAGGCGGCGTTGACCAGAGCCGTCACTCCACCGCAGAGGATGCTCTGCTCACCGAACAGGTCGCTCTCGGTCTCGTCCTTGATCGTAGTTTCCAGCACGCCGGCGCCGGTGCAGCCGATGCCCTTGGCGTAGGCCAGGCCGATCTGCTGGGCGTTGCCGGTGGCGTTCTGGTGAACGGCCAGCAGGCTGGGGACCCCTACGCCTTCTACGAACAGCTCGCGCATCCGGTGGCCGGGGGCCTTGGGCGCGACCATCATCACGTCCATGTTGTCCGGCAGGACGATCTCGCGGTAATGAATACTGAAACCGTGGGCCACCATGAAGGCACTCCCCGGTTTCAGGTTGGGCTCGATCTGCTCACGGTAGATGCGTCCCTGGACATGGTCCGGGATGACCATCATGATCACGTCGGCCTCCGCCGCCACTTCGGGGACGTTGGCGACCCGGAGGCCGGCGGCTTCGGCCGTGGCGATGCTGGAGCTTCCAGGATACAGGCCGACCACCACGTTCTGGCCGTTATCTTTCAGGTTCAGGGCATGGGCGTGGCCCTGGCTGCCATATCCGATGATGCCGATTGTTTTGCCCTCAAGCACTCCCAGGTCGGCGTCCTGATCGTAGTAGACGTTTACCATCTTTGACTGCTCCGTCGCTTTCGAGAATTTCTTCCCCACCCTGATCCCCTGCTGCATGAGGGGACATTGTGGATGGGGATATTGTCAGATACCGCTGTCCATTTGCATGGCGCCGACGGGAACCCCCAGGTTCTCCGCCTCCATGCCGCTTTCCTGTCCCCGGACCATGGCCACGAGTCCCGTCCGTACCATTTCGGTGATGCCGAAGGGGCGCAGCAGGTCCTCCAGAGCGTTCACCTTCTGCTCTCCGCCGGTGATCTCAATGACCATGCAGGTGGAGCTGACGTCGACTATGCTGGCGTCGAACAGCTCCGCGAACTGCATGACTTCGGCCCGGCTGGAGGGACCGGTTGTCACCTTCATGAGGGCCAGCTCACGGGCCACCACCTGGTGGGTGGAAATATAGGAGACCTGGATCACGTCGATCAGCTTGTCCAGTTGCCGTGTGACCTGCTGAACCGTGGGCAGGTCGCCATCGACCACGAAGGTCATCCGGGATAGTCCGGGCTTCTCGCTCCGGCCGACGGCCAGGCTGGCGATGTTGAAGCCGCGCCTACGAAACATGCTGGCAATGCGGGTGAGAACACCCGGCTTGTCCTCCACCAGGGCGATGATGGTGTGCTGCTCGGGCTGGCTGGACTGGACCATGCTAGTAGGGCCCTCCCGGCGACGGCTGAACCTCCAGCATCTCGTGCACCGACTCTCCGGCGGGGATCCATGGGTAGACCTGCTCGTCTTCCTTGACGACAAAGTCGATGATGACCGGACCGGAGACCTCCATGGCGTGGCGGACGGCGTCGTCGACTTCTTCCTTTCGCGTTACACGCATCCCGTCGATGCCGTATGCGGCCGCCAGCTTGACGAAGTCAGGGTTGCCGGAGTACTCGACGGCGTAGTATTCACGGTCGTAGAACACGTCCTGCATCTGCTTGACCATACCCAGGCTCTGGTTATTGAGTATGGCGAACTTGATATCCACCTTGTTTTCGACCGCGGTGGCCAGGTCGCACATGGTCATCTGGAACCCGCCGTCACCGGCAACCGACCACACGGTCCTGTCGGGGCGTCCCATGCGGGCCCCCAGGGCTGCGGGCACTTCGTATCCCATCGAGCCCAGCCCGCCCGAGGTTATGAGCGTGTTTGGCTCAGTGAACTTGCAGTGCTGTGCGGCCCACATCTGGTGTTGTCCAACCCCGGTTACCACGATGCAGTCCCCCCCTGCCACCTCCGACAGGCGGTTGAGCACGAACTGCGGAAGCAGTTCCTCCGACTCCCGGATGTGCAGCGAGGGGTGCTCGGCCTTGAGTTCCTCCAAGCGGCGGTGCCAGTCGAGATGCACGTTGGGCTCGACCAGGGGAATAAGCTGCCTGAGCACCATCTTGAGATCGCCGACGACCGGGACGGTGGCCTTGACGTTCTTGTCCAGCTCCGAGGCGTCGACATCGATATGCACCACCTTGGCGGTGGGGGCAAAATCACGCAGTCTGCCGGTCACGCGGTCGTCGAAACGCATCCCCAGCCCAAGCAGCAGGTCGGCCTGGTCGATGGCCAGATTGTTGTAGGCCATACCGTGCATGCCGGGCATTCCCATGTTGAGCACGTGCTCCGTGGGGATGGAGCTGATGCCCAACAGGGTCGTGATCACGGGGATCTGGGCCTTTTCAGCGAGTTCCACCAGCTCATGGTATGCCTGGGAGATCAGCACGCCATGGCCGGCCAGGATGACTGGACGCTGGGCCCGGTTGATCAGGTCCGCGGCCTGGGCCACTTCCCGGATTGGAGCCTCGCCGGGCGGACGATATCCCGGCAGGTTCGGCCGGTCGGGCCATACGAACTCAGTGCGGAGGTCCTGCAGCACATCCTTGGGGATATCCACCAAAACCGGGCCGGGTCTGCCGGTGCTGGCGATGTGGAAGGCCTCCTTGATGGCGGGGGCCACGTCCTCCACCTCCATCACCAGGAAGTTGTGCTTTGTGATGGGAAGGGTGATGCCGGTAACGTCGGTCTCCTGGAAGGCATCCCGACCGATGGCCGCCCGGGGTACCTGGCCAGTGATGGCGACGAGGGGCACCGAGTCCATCTGCGCCGTGGCGATCCCGGTCACCAGGTTGGTGGCGCCGGGCCCGCTGGTGGCGGAACAAACTCCCACCCGGCCCGTGGCCCGGGCATATCCGTCGGCGGCCATTGCGGCGGCCTGCTCATGGCGTACCAGTACGTGGCGAAGTCCGGGGTATTTTGCCATGGCCCCATACAAAGGCAGGACTGCGCCGCCGGGCAGCCCAAATACGACGTCGACCCCCTCCTGGAGTAGACTTTCGCAGACAATCTCAGCGCCGCTCAGTTTCATATTCCCTGCCTGACGGCCCACCACCTTTGGTGGGCGGCCTGGTATTTGGGTCCGGAAATGAGCCAATAAAAAACACCCATCCCCCGCGAAGGGACGGGCGTCGAAACCCGCGGTACCACCCTTCTTTCCCGATACAACCCGGCCCCAGGATATCCTCTACCAGGGCCGCCCCGTTCGGGACTGCTTTCTGACTCTGTAACGGTGTCACCCGCCGCGCCCTACCTCCCCGTGATGGGGGACTCAGGCGGGCCGCTCCCGGGCGAGTTCGCGACGCTTCTGCCACCGGCTCGCACCCACCGCCGGCTCTCTGGCGCAGGCCATCGCTACTACTCCCGCTCTGCGCGGAATTCGCATCGCATATAGTAACCGCCCCCGCATAGACTGTCAACGGGCAATTTGCCGTTGAACAGCGTCAAATCAGCATTTCAGCACGGTCGAGTTCGCCTGCTACCGGATTTACATTGAACCCCAGCGATTCGAGGGCCGTTACTCCCATAATTGTGGGGTCTCCTTCTTCGCCGAAGACTGCCGTCACCCCCGCGACTTCACCACCATAGGTCAGGTCAACCGTTCCCGTGGCCCGCGAAATGACGCCCCCAAAGCCTCGCAGCCTCCGCCGGCCGGTCCGCTGAATTCCCAGACGGTCCAGCAAGCTGGCGGGGAAAACACTAAGAGTGGCTCCGGTATCCACCATGACACTGACTTCCTCAACGTTATGGGGGGCGGATGGATTTGATAGCCCGATATTGACGTGTACGAAGCCCATGCCCGCAAACTCCGTGAGAGGTGCCCTGATTTTGACACGGCTCAGGTGCCAGCCATCGCACCCGCACTCCCGCCCCCTGATTGCGAGCGACGCTCCGTCTGGCAGGCCCGGTCACTCTCCAGCCGCTTTCCTCCACATAGCACAGCCGGTCACTCCCAGGACCAAGGGCAGCAGGGTATCGACGAAGGCCCAAATGACCCAGGCCTGGTGGTTGCCTTCCAGGCTTTCCGAGCCGCCGTGGAGGAAGGCAAACCAGTTGTGCAGGAAAATGATGGTCGCACCGGCGGTCAGGTAGAGGGCGACATTGTTCTCCAGGTAGCGACGGGTAACGGCATCTCCGGTGGAATTCCGGTCGTCCCGGCGCTTCCGGTCGTAATTGTAGACCAGGGCTATGGCAAGGCCGATGACCATGAGAATGTCCAGTACGAACCAGACATCGGACACTTCAATGGAGTCTACGAAAAAGGTGTTGATGATGAACCACACCGCCACCCCTATGGCCACCGCGATCAGGTACAGCCCCGATAGTTTCCTGACTATCTCCATGGCGCCTCCATCCTATACAGCCTATGCAGAATCCGGCCATGCATTTCGCAATCCGACCGTTGACATCACGGTTTGAATCCACGGGAAATATGCGGTGAACCAACAGTCTGACTCGTATATTGTGCCATTGCCTTATGTTAAAATGGATACCCCGGAGCACGGTAATTCGCCGGGATTTTCTCGCCGATTCTGCTGGCTGGATGGGTCTCGATTAGTGCCTGAACGCATTCTTGTCGCTGTGGCCTGGCCGTACGCCAATGGCCCCCTGCATCTGGGGCACGTAGCAGGTTGTTACCTGTCGGCTGACATCTTTGCCCGCTATCATCGCTTGCGGGGGAATGACGTGCTGATGGTGTCGGGCAGCGATACCCACGGCACACCCATCACCATTCGAGCGGACCAGGAGGGGATCACACCCGCCGAGGTGGTGGACCGCTATCACGCCCTGTTCCTGGCTTCCTGGGAGAAATTGGGCATCTCCTTCGACCTGTTCACCCATACGAACACGGCGAACCACGAAGCCGTCACTCACGAGATTTTCAAGACGCTCCTGGATAAGGGCTACATCTACACCGATAACCAGCTTCTGGCTTATTGTGTCCAGTGCGGGCGCTTCCTTCCCGACCGCTACGTGGAGGGCACCTGTCCCTACTGCGCCAACAAGCGGGCCCGGGGCGATCAGTGCGACGCCTGCGGACGCACTCTGGACCCACGGGACCTCCTGGAGCCCCGCTGCGCTCTGAGCGGAGATGAGCCGGAATTTCGCGAATCCGAGCACTTCTTCCTGCGGCTTTCGGCATTTCAGCAGCCGTTGCTGGAGTGGGTATCGAAGCAGACGCACTGGAGGGCAAACGTACTCAATTTTACCCGCCGGTTCCTCGAGGACGGGCTTCACGACCGGGCCATCTCCCGGGACCTGGACTGGGGCGTATCCATCCCCCTCGACGGTTACGAAGCCAAGAGGATCTACGTGTGGTTTGAGGCGGTAATCGGCTATCTGTCGGCGGCGGTGGAATGGGCGCAGATTCACGGTGACAGCGACGGCTGGCAGGACTTCTGGAAGGACCCGGATAGCCGTTCCTATTACTTTATCGGCAAGGACAACATACCCTTTCACAGCATCATCTGGCCGGCCATGATCATGGGCTATGGCAACGGCCTCAACCTGCCTTATGACGTACCTGCCAACGAATTCCTGAGCCTGGAGAACCAGAAGTTCTCGACCAGCCAAAACTGGGCAGTGTGGGTCCCCGACTACCTGGAACGCTACGATCCGGACCCGTTGCGCTACCTTCTTTCAGTAAACATGCCGGAGTCGGCGGACTCGGATTTTTCCTGGGGTGAGTTCGTACGTCGGAATAATGAGGAACTGGTGGCCACGTATGGCAACCTGGTGAACCGGGTGCTCACCTTCGCGTATCGCAACTTCGATGGCCGCATTCCCGTGCCGGGCGAGATAGACGAGGCGGACAATGCATTGCTGGACGGGGCACGGGCGGCCATGGATGAGGTGAGCGCGCACCTGGAGGCGTGCCGGTTCAAAGCCGCAATAGCCCGCATATTCGCCCTCGCCCAGGACGCGAACCGATATCTGGATGCCAAGGCACCCTGGCGGGCAATCAAGGAGGACCGGGAAAGCGCGGCTACCAGCCTGTGGGTTACCATCGCCGTGCTCAACTGCCTGAAGACACTGTTACATCCGTTCATGCCTTTCAGCTCGCAGAAGCTTCACGAGTATCTCGGTCAGGATGGTCTGGTGGAGGACGCAGGCTGGGAGTTCGATCGCGTCACGGCTGCCGTGCCGGCTGGCAAGGAGCTGCGTCGTCCGGCCCCCCTCTACACCAAGCTCGAGCCCGAGGTTATAGACCAGGAAGTTGCCAGGCTGGGCATCGCGACGAACTGAGGATATAGTTCCCCCGATGCTCTACGGACTGGACGAACGGACCGCGTCCATCTACGCTCCGATTCAAGACGAATTGGTCATGGTGGACAACAAGCTGAGGAGCCTGGCCCCCGCCGAGGTTGGCGGGCTGCGTCCATTGCTGGAATACGTGGCCGAGACTGGGGGCAAGCGGGTACGGCCCGCCATCACACTCCTCGCCGCACACCCATTTTCTCACGACGCGGAGAAGCTGGTGCTGATGGCCGGTGCGGTTGAACTCCTTCACCTGGCAACGCTGATTCACGATGACACGGTGGATGATTCACCGACGCGGCGAGGTCGGGCCACCGTTGGCAGCGTCTGGGGGCATCAGGTGGCGGTGCTGTTTGGCGACTACGTGTTCGCCACCTCAGCCACCTTCGTCTGCGATACCGACAACATCCGGATCATGCGGCGCTTCTCCGAGACAATCATGGACCTGGCCAGCGGGGAGCTCATCGAGTATTTCGGGGCGTTCGACGCCAGCCAGGCCAGAAGCGTGTACAACGATCGCATTTACCGCAAGACCGCTTCCCTGTTCTGCACGGCCGGCGAGTCCGGGGCCCTTTTGGGCGGAGCGCCGGAGGAACAGGTCCAGGCAATGCGCCGTTATGGCTACAACATCGGAATGGCTTACCAGGTTGGAGATGATCTCCTGGACTTCCAAGGAGAGGAGAGCGACCTTGGGAAACCGGTGGGTTCCGATCTGCTGCACGGAGTCCTTACGCTGCCCACCATAATGCTGGAGGAGCGTTACCCCGAAGAGCGGCCAGTGTCCAGTTTTTTCGCAGACCGCGGCGATCCGGCAAAACAGGAAAGAGTGGTGGACATGATTCACAATTCCAGCATCATCAGGGACTGCGAGACCATGGTGCGCGACTACTGCGACCGGGCCTGCGTTGAGCTGGAGGGCTATCCCGACGGCGCTGCCCGCCGTTCTCTCTGCGACCTGGCGGACTACGTCTACAACCGCCGCAGGTGAGCTGAAGGGCCCTCGACAAGTTCCGGCGATAGACCGCCGGGAAATGCCGTGGAGTCCAACCAATTCTGCGACAGGACAGTCCCGGACAAGGAATTCGAACGGCCTTCAATAACCCGCTGCCGGGTCCGGGAAGTACCACCGCCGGGGGCCGGGCTACAGCGATGGACTCCAATCGCCCCGACAACCAGATTGTTTGGCTTGACGTTATCCGTTTGCCTTGGCTACACTTTCGCCATCCCGTGGGGTGTCTGTGTTACGCAGTTACCCCTTTCCCAATCGTCTTTCGGAATTGATTATGTGTGGCGTTAGCGGCATCCTTCACAAGTCGAGTGTCTCTGGTGGAGAACTGGCGCCGGTTGGCGAGCAGCTCATCCGCATGCTTGAACCCATGATCCACCGTGGCCGGGACTCCAGCGGGGTGACTATCGTTGGGGAGAAACCGGAGGGTAACGTCATAATACGCATCTGGACCGAGAACGCCCGCGAGGCCGAGGACGTTCTGGCCCGTGCCAAGGATACAGTGTGGGTCGAGGGAGGGGTTATCGTTTCCAGTGGCTGTATCGGGCAGTTCATCCGGCTGGACGTAGGTTTTGAAGGCGAGATGCGCGACCTTTCGGCCGCATTGCTTGATACCCCCGGCGTGGCCTTGCACAGCATCGGCCACACCTCCGAGGTTATCAAGGACGTGGGAACTCCCGTGGCGATGGACCAGCGGCATGACGTTGGTGGGATCAGGGGTACTCACGGCATAGGCCATGTCCGGATGGCGACGGAGAGCCGGGTCGACGTTAATCACGCCCACCCATTCTGGGCCTACCCATTTCCCGATGTATCGGTGGTCCACAACGGACAGTTGACCAACTACCACAAGTTGCGGCGGATATACGAGGACCAGGGCCATCATTTTCAAACCGGCAACGACTCGGAGTTGATCGCCGTCTACCTGGCCGACAAACTGGCGCAGGGAGAAGGCCTGGAAGGCGCACTCAGGACCTCACTCGCGGACCTGGACGGAACCTTCACCTATCTGGTTGCCACCCGGGAGGGGCTGGGATACGCCAAGGACGAATGGTCAGCCAAGCCCCTGGTAACGATGGAGACGGACGATTTCATCGCCATAGCCTCGGAGGAGATTGCCCTCAGGGGAATCCTTTCATCCCACCAGTCCGGTGAGGAGATAGACCGGGTGGAGCCCCAGAAAAGCGAGGTCATGACCTGGCTACTTTAGATGCAGAAAAGCTGGAAACTAGGGCTTTCAACGTTCAACTGAAGCAGTTGGCCACGCCAGGCAACGAGGTAACTGTCCTGAACCCGAATGCCCGCCACAATCTTGGTGTGGGCATATTTGAAGAATGCACCATCCGGTTTGCCGGAAGTGTTGGCTATTATGCAGCCAGCATGCTTGACGGACCGGAGGTGGTTATTGAGGGAAACGCCGGCTGGGCGGTCGGCGACAACATGATGAGCGGCAAGATCACTGTAACGCGAGACGCCGGCGCCTCGGCCGGCTCAACGATGCGCGGCGGGGAGCTGTTCATCGGGGGCGACGCGGGAGCACGGGCCGGAATTTCGATGAAGGGCGGTTCCCTCGTTATCGGCGGCAACGCGGGATTTCTCACCGGATTCATGATGCAGAAAGGTCGAATCATCATCTGTGGGGATGCCGGTGAGGCGCTGGGTGATTCCATGTACGAGGGGACCATCTACGTGGCGGGTGACATTGCATCCCTCGGTGCCGATGCCAAGGTCGAGGAAATGACGGAAGACGAACTTATCGACGTGCTGTCGGTCCTGGAGGCCCGGGGCATCACCGACAAGCGCAGCTTCACCAAGGTGGTTTCCGCCAAGCGGTTTTACCATTACGACTCCCTGGAGCGGCTGGAAAAATCCGCGCTCTGAGCGCACGGATGAATTTCCGGTCTATATATCTGCTAGTGGTCTGAGGACCGACGCGGGGGACGGCACGATTCTATGGTAATGGGCAGCAGCCAGATCTGGTCTCCCTGGATCATCGAAGACATACACGCCAAGGCGGACCTGGGTCGATACCGGATTCGCGGCTTTTCGTCCTTTCAAAAGGTCACTCATTTTGACGACCTCACATTCCTCTCCACCGGCCTGACCCGATTCCCGCTCGAGGGATATAAAGAACGCTGTAACAGCCGAACCGTCATCGGAGGCCTGCACTCCGAGAATCCGCTGATTCTCGAAACCCCTATCTATATCAGCGGCATGAGCTACGGAGCTTTGTCGGCCAACGCCAAGGTGGCCCTCGGCAAGGCCGCCGCCATGGTCGGGTCGGCCAGCTGCACGGGGGACGGAGGCATGCTGCCGGGTGAGCGAGCCGCCGCCGAAAAGCTCATCTACCAGGTGCTCCCCAGCCGTTACGGCTTCGACCCGCACCACCTGGTACAGGCCCAGGCCGTTGAAATCGTTGTGGGCCAAGGAGCCAAGCCGGGCACCGGCGGAATGCTCATGGGCGTCAAGGTGATGGACGACGTCGCAGAGATGCGCGATCTTCCGCTGGGAATAGACCAGCGCAGTCCGGCCCGCCATCCGGACTGGCTTGGTCCCGACGACCTGGCCATAAAGATCGAACAGCTTCGCGAGGCGACTGACTGGCAGGTACCGGTGCACGTGAAGTTGGGTGCCTGCCGGGTGGACGACGACGTGAAACTGGCAGCCAAAGCAGGGGCCGACGCAATCGTCATCGACAGTATGATGGCCGGTACAGGGGCCTCTGCCGAGGTATTGCTGGAGCACAGCGGTATCCCGACGGTTCCCGCCATCGTCATGGCGAGAGAGGCCCTCCGCGAGCTTGGGCTGTACGGCAAAGTGAGCCTGATCGCCTCCGGCGGCATTCGGAGCGGGGCCGACGCTGCCAAGGCCCTTGCCCTGGGCGCCGATGCGGTCGCCATAGGTCTGGGAGCGCTGATTGCCCTGAACTGCAACAGGGAAATCCCGGAATCCAACTTCGAGGAGGAGGTGGGGGTCCCGGCCGGATACTGCCGCTTCTGCCACACGGGCAAATGCCCCGTCGGGATCGCGACCCAGGACCCGGTGCTGATGGGCCGGCTGGATCCGGACGAAGGCGCGGAACGGGTCGCAAACTTTATCAACTCGATGACCATGGAAATGACCCTGCTAACCCGCTCTCTGGGAAAGGGGGACGTTCACAGCCTGGAGCCGGAGGACCTGGCCGCACTTACCCTGGAGGCATCGGCCATGGCCCGCGTCCCGCTGGTGGGAACCAACAAGATCTTCGGTATGTAAGGAGCCGGACGCTTCATCAGCGATGCAGTTCTTCAATCGCAATCCGGAACTCGACCGCTACATGGGAGCTCTCCTCGGCCTGGCGGCAGGGGATGCGCTGGGTGCCCCGGTGGAGTTCATGCGTCCGGGAACTTTCGATCCTGTGAGCGACTTCCTGGGGGGAGGGCCGCATGGCCTGATGCCGGGGGAGTGGACTGACGACACCTCCATGGCGCTCTGCCTCGCCGAGAGCCTGGTCGAATGCCGGGGGTTTGACGCGGAGGACCAGTTGCGGAGATACGTCCGGTGGTGGCGCAACGGACATCTATCGAGCAATGGCTTCTGCTTTGACATCGGTAACACCACCAGGGCAGCCCTGCAGGCATTCCAGGATTCCGGCGAACCCTCGGGACTTACGTCGCCCGACAGCGCCGGTAACGGCTCAATCATGCGCCTTGCCCCGGTGCCCATGTATTATGCCGGAAACATGGCTGAGGCCGTGGAATACGCGGGTCAGAGTTCCGCAACCACCCATGCCACACAACTGGCGGTGGAGGCATGCCGCTACATGGCATGCCTGATCGTGAGGGCGCTCGACGGGGCCGAAAAGGACGAAATTCTGGCCCCCGCGCTGATTGGGGAACTGGACGACGAGCTGCAACGGGTGTCCTTCGGATCTTTCCGGATTTTCAGCCCTCCCGAAATCAAGGGGAGCGGGTACGTTGTGGAATCCCTGGAGGCAGCGCTGTGGGCGTTCCATAACAGCGACGATTTTGCCGATGGCGCGTGCCTGGCAGTCAACCTCGGCGACGACGCAGATACCACGGGAGCCGTTTACGGGCAGATCGCTGGCGCCTACTACGGTGCCAAGGGCATTCCCGACCGGTGGGTCAACTCCCTGGTGCGGCGGGACCTGATCATCGGTTTTGCCACCCAGCTGTACGAGCTCCGGCCCGTTCCGCCCGCGCACTAGGCCGTTCTTTCCGTAATTCCCAGCCGTCGGGTGTCAGGGCGCTTTCACACTCTCACAGGATAGAAGGAGTTCGATGATGACCAGCAGGGGAGAAATCGCCCAGCGTATGAATGACGACAGCATTCGCTTCCTGCTGGCGCAGTTTGTCGACCTGAACGGTTCGCCCAAGGTCAAAATGGTACCCGTCGAGCACTTCGAGGACGTACTGGACGAGGGAGCCGGATTCGCCGGTGCGGCACTTCCCGGGATGGGTCAGGGGCCTCACTCTCACGACATGCTGGCCCGGATCGATCTCGACTCCTACACCAAGGTTCCCTGGGACGAAGGGCTGGCCCGCTTTGCCAGCGATCTGTTTGTCGACGGAGAGCCGCATCCCTACTGCCCCCGCCAGCACTTCAAGTCCCTGCTGAACAGTGCCCGGGCCGAAGGATACGTTTTCAACGTGGGCATCGAACCGGAGCACTTTCTGGTCACCAGGAACGACGATGGCTCAATACAGGTCTGGGACCCCAACAATATCGACAGCCTTCGCAAACCCTGCTACGACTTCAAGGGCATAGCCAACGTCATGGGCTACCTGCGGGACATGATGGACGCCATGCGCAGCATCGGCTGGGATGCCTACCAGTCAGACCATGAGGACGCCAACGGGCAGTACGAGATAAACTTCCACTACACCGACGCGCTGACCACCGCCGATCGCTACACCTTCTTCAAAATGATGACCAGCCAATACGCCCAGAGGTACGGGGCCATCGCCACCCACATGGCCAAGCCCTTCACCGACAGGACTGGAAGCGCCGGACACATTCACTACCACCTGGCGGACTCCGAGACTGGAGAGAATCTTTTCCTGGACGAGGGCGACCGTCGCGGACTGGGCCTCTCTCAGATGGCCTATAACTTCATCGGTGGTATCTTCGCTCACGCCTCCGCCCTCTGCTGCGTGATGTCGCCGACGGTGAACTGCTACAAGCGGCTGCAGGTGGGACCGGCGCTGATGGGCTCCACCTCCGGCTTCCTGTGGACACCCGCCTTTGTGTCCTACGGCGACAACAACCGCACCCAGATGATTCGCACCGCCGGACCCGGACACCTGGAGGACCGCACTATGTCCGCCGCGTGCAACCCATACCTTGCCTTCGGCGCCTACCTGTCGGCGGGTCTGGACGGAATTCGGCGGCAACTGGACCCAGGCGAACCCCACCTGGGCAATCTCTATGATCTGGGCCTGGAGGAGATCCGTCGCCGGGGGGTGAGGATGCTGCCGCAATCCCTGGCCGAGTCCCTGGAGGAGCTGAAGGCCGACTCGGTGGTTCGCGACTCGCTGGGCGTCATCTACGACGAGTTTGTGGAGCAGAAGGCGGCCGAGTGGCGGGAATACCACCGGCAGGTAACCCCCTGGGAAATCGAACGTTACCTGACGTTGTTCTAGTCTGAAGTGATGTTTGAGTGTCTTTTCTCCTGAAATGCCCCAATTGCGGCGAGCGCAGCGTCAACGAGTTCCGTTTCGGTGGTGAGGTGACCTCCCGCCCACGTCCGGAGGCAGACGAGCGGGACTGGAGCCGATACTTCTATTTCCGGCCGAACGTAGCCGGAACCCAGCAGGAATGGTGGAACCATCGCTATGGCTGCCGTCGCTGGTTTTATGCCCTGCGCGATACGACCAGCAACACTGTCCGCGCCACCTTCTGGCCCGGAGAACAACCACCCCGGTAATCGCCGGAATTGCCCGTTTCCCAATTCATCGTAAGGCCGAAACATGCCCGACAACACGAGGCCCCGGCTCGATCCCAAACCCGGAGAATCCATCGATCGCCGTTCGCCGGTCGAGTTTGAATTCGACGGGCGTCGCATCCGGGGTTTCCAGGGCGACAGCGTTGCCTCGGCGCTCTATGCCGAAGGCATTCGCGTGTTCTCCCGCAGCTTCAAATACCACCGGCCGCGCGGCCTGCTGTGCTGTGCCGGCAACTGTCCGAACTGCCTCATGACGGTGGGGGACGAGCCCAACGTGAGGGCCTGCACCCGTCCCATTGAGCCCGGACTGAAGGTCAAGAGCCAAAATGCCTGGCCGTCCCTGGGATTTGACGTAATGTCGGTACTGGACCGGCTGCACTGGCTGATGCCGGTGGGCTTCTACTACAAGGCCCTGCACCGTCCGAAGCTGCTATGGCTGCTGGCGAGGCAGCTGGTTCGCCGCGTCGGAGGGCTGGGCAGTATCGAAATCGACTCCGGACACGAGGAGGGGTTCGTCAGCCGGAACATGCACGCTGATGTTGCCGTGGTAGGCGGAGGACCGGCGGGCATGTCTGCCGCCCTGGCCGCGGCGGAGGAGGGGGTCCGCGTCGTTCTGGTAGATGAACAGCCGAGTCTTGGCGGGCACCTGCGGTACAACCGCCAGGAGGTGCATTTGGCCAATGGGTCGACCGAAGCCGCAACCGACCTGGTCCAACGCCTGTCCCGCGAGCTGGCGCTACGAGAGAATGTCGAGATACTGAGCGGCAGCACGGTCTTCGGCCTTTACCGGGACAACCTACTGGCGATTCTCAGCGGGGAGGGGGTAGTCCGCCTCAGGGCCGGTCAAGTCATTCTTGCCACCGGCAGGCAGGAAACTCCTCTTCTGTTCGAGAACAATGACCTTCCGGGAATCATGCTGGCCTCGGCGGCTCGCCGTCTCGTCTCCCTATACGGCGTGTTGCCTGGGCGCAGGGCGGTGGTTGCCACGGAAACGGCGTCGGGGTACGAGACTGCCCTGGAGCTACTGGACGCGGGAATGCGTGTCTCTGCCGTGGTGGATGCATCAGACTCACCCCCTGGGCATCTGGGCGACCGAGTACGGGAGCGTGGCGTCACCGTGCTGAATGGACATCGAGTTTCCAGGGCCACTGGTCGCGGCAGGGTCAAGGCTGTGGTCGTCGCTCCCACTGAAGGAACCGGCGCCAATCGGAAATTTCGATGTGACGTGGTCTGCATGGCTGGCGCCGCCCGGCCCGTCGATGCCCTGCTGCACCAGTTGGGGGCGCCGCAGCCCGGCGTGACGCTTGCCGGGGACGCAAACGGCACGGAAGGGATGGAGGCGATCGTCGAGGAAGCACGCGAGGTGGGAGCCCGTGCAGCCGCAGCGACCTCCGAGGTGCCGTACACACTTACACCGGATTCGCGAGCTACAACGCCACGGGTCGCAGTGCCTCCGGGAAAGACCTCCCGCAGCTACGTCTGCGTCTGCGAGGATGTCTCCGTTCACGACATCGAGCAGGCGATAGATGAGGGTTTTGCCGACATTCAAACCTTGAAACGCTATTCTACGGTGACCATGGGGCCGTGCCAGGGCAAGATGTGCGGATGGGCTCTGGCGGGCATTTGCTCATCTTACGCTGGGAACGGTGAGGGGTCCGCGCCGGGAGACACCCATACGACATTTCGCCCGCCGTACCAGCCGGTAACCCTGGCTGCGCTGGCTGGGCAGGAGCGAATGCCGTTCAAGCGGACTCCGATGGACCGCATCCACAGGTCGCTGGGCGCCCGGATGGTCGAGTCCGGCCCCTGGCTGCGTCCACACAATTACGGCTCTCCCGGCGACGAATGCACTGCAGTCCGCGAACGCGTGGGAATTATCGATGTCGGAACCCTGGGCAAGCTGGAGGTCGTTGGCCACGACGCCCCACGGCTTCTTGACAGGCTTTACACTCACCGGTTCTCGGATTTGCCCGTGGGGCGAATCCGGTACGGCCTGATGACTTCCGATAACGGCGTGATTCTCGACGATGGTACGGTTACCCGGCTGGCCGAAGACCGGTACTTCGTGACCACCACCTCAGGCAACGCCGACGTCATCGAAGAATGGTTCAACTGGTGGAACGCCGGGACGGGAACCAACGCTTACGTCGTCAACGTCACGGCAGGATACGGGGCGGTCAATGTGGCGGGGCCGATGGCCAGAGATACCCTGGGCAAGCTGACCGACATCGATCTTTCCAGGCGCACCTTTCGCTACATGCGGTCGGCCGAGGGACAGGTTGCAGGGGTTCCCTGTATCTTGCTGCGCATCGGCTTCGTGGGCGAGACCGGCTGGGAACTTCATTTTCCCGCAGAATTTGGTGAGCACATGTGGCAGGCGATCATGGAGGCCGGAGGTGAGTTCGGAATCTCCCCATTCGGTCTCGAAGCTCAACGCATCCTGCGGCTGGAAAAGGGCCACGTCATTGTGGGACAGGACACCGACGCCATCTCTACACCGATGGATGTGGGCTCCGACTGGGCCGTCCGCTTTGACAAAGACGACTTTATAGGGCGCGGGGGGCTGGAAGCCGCATCGAAACGGGGCCTGAAGCAGCGATTGGTCGGCTTCATCATGCCAACCTCCTCAGTGCCCGAGGACGGCACACCGGTTTTCAGCGGCGGGCGGCCGGTCGGGCGGGTGACGAGTGCTCGTCTCAGCCCCACCATGGGGCGCGGATTCGGACTGGCCTATGTACCTCCGGCCCTGGCGCACGAGGGAGACACCCTGGAGGTCCTGGTCGGAGAAAATCCTGTGCCGGCTCTCGTCACCATGCGGCCCATTTACGACCCCGAGGGGCTGAGGCTACGGAGTTGACGTCATGACTGCCTCGGTGCCCGAACGCCGGACTGCCATGTACCACGCCCAGCTCTCCATCGGCGCGGTGATGTCCGACGCCGACGGGTGGGAACTCCCATTGCACTACGGCAACGCCGTCCAGGAGGCAGCCTGGTTGCGGGAAACGGTCGGCATTTCCGACGTGAGCCCCATCGGCAAGGTCAGGGTAATTGGCACGGAGGCAGCACAGGCCCTAACCGGACTGTTTCCTGGTGCTGCTGAACAAACTGTTAATGGAGTGGTTGAGGCCGACTCAACGCTGGAACGCGGCGGCAAGCTGCTGTCGGTTCGGCTGGCCCAGGATGAGTTTCTAGTGCTGGCGCCGGCTGGCGTGGCGTCCTTCGTGATCGAGGCGATACAGTCGGGCAATCCCAACTGCGCTTACGCCATTGATGTGACATCGGGACTGTGCGGATTCGCCATAGTTGGACCGGCCACCCAGAGGCTGATGAGCTGCATCACGGAGGTGGACGTCGCGCCTCACGCCCTGCCTGACCTCACCTGCGTGCAGTCACGGTTCGCGGACGTCCAGGCACTTCTGATACGACGGGACGTCAACGGCCTTGCCATGTACCAATTCTATGCAGGCCGGGAGTTCGGCGAATACCTGTGGGAGGTCTTTGTCGAGACTGCCAGCGATGTTGGTGGCGGTCCGGCGGGAACCCAGGCGTTGTTGGGACTGAGGGGTACGGTTTAAACGCCGAGAACGCAGAGATCGCCGAGTTTTTGATTTTGTGGAGTGAAGGTGACTGAACAGGTAGAATTGGACGTAATTTCCAGTAGCGTAATCGGCGCGGCCATTGACGTGCATCGGGAATTGGGGCCAGGTCTTCTCGAGTCGGCATACGAACATTGTCTGGCCTTCGAGTTAAGCGAAAGAGGACACACTGTCGAAAGGCAAAAGTTGGTCCCAATCCAATATAAAGATACTGAGGTGGACGCGGGGTTCCGTCTTGACTTGCTAGTTGACCGGAATATTATCGTTGAACTAAAGGCTGTGGACACAATAGCTCCGATACACAAAGCCCAACTGATGACCTATCTTAAGCTGACTGGTCTCAAGGCAGGTCTATTGATGAATTTCAATGTCAGAATCCTTAAGCACGGGCTGCACCGAGTAGTTAACAACTTCTAAACGAAAACTCGGCGCTCTCGGCGTTTAATAAAACCCGGAGGCCTTCAGTGTTCCAGCTTTTTCGCAAAAACAGGATGTGGCAGGTACGGCCTCTCAAGGACCACTACCGCGTTCTTATCATCGGCGGTGGGGTTCACGGCCTCTCCACGGCCTACTACCTTACCCGGCTGGGCGTCAAGGACATTGCCGTGGTCGACAGGGGCTACCTGGGCGGTGGCGCCAGTGCCCGTACCACAGCCATCATCCGCTCCAACTACCTCACGCTGGAGGGTATTCCCTTCTTCGACCAAAGCGTAAAGCTGTACGAGGGGCTGGCCAGGGAGCTCAATTTCAACATGCTCTTCAACCAGATGGGCCGCCTTGACCTGGGGCATACCGATGCCGCCCTGTACGCACTGAGGATGCGCACCGAATTCAACCGGGCGCTGGGCGTCGACAGCCGCATGGTGGGCCCCTCTGAAATCAAGCAGCTGGTACCGTCGATGAGCCTGCGGGAAGGGCTGCCGTTCCCGATTCTCGGCGCTCTCTATCACCCACCGTGCGGCGTGATAAGGCACGACGCGGTGGTCTGGGCCTTCGCCAGGGGGGCGGACAGCGGTGGCGCGGAATTGCACCCGTTTACGGAGGTGACGGCCATTGACAGGGCCAATGGCCGGGTTACCGGCGTTGAAACCAGCCGTGGCTTCGTTGGGGCTGAGGTGGTTCTCAACGCTACCGCCGGCTGGAGCAGCGAGGTAGCGCGCCTCGCCGATGTGGAACTTCCGATCACGACGCACCCCCTGCAGGCGATGGTAACCGAGCCGCTGAAGCCTTTCCTGGACAAGACCATTTCATCGGCTAACCTGCACGCCTATGTGTATCAGACCGATCGAGGCGAGGTTGTAATCGGCGGAGGGGTTGACCCGTACCCGTCTTACAGCATGCGCTCGGACCTCCTGCCCATGGAACAACTGGCCGGACACACGCTAGAAATGTTTCCCTGCTTGTGGAAGGTGAAGGTCCTGCGCCAGTGGGCTGGGTTGTGCGACATGACACCCGACTACGCCCCCATCATGGGAACGGTGGAGGGGCTGGACGGGTTCATGATTTCGTGCGGCTGGGGCAGCTGGGGTTTCAAGGCCGCTCCGGCCGCCGGGAAGAACATGGCCGAGCTTATCGCCACGGGCGAGACTCCCGACATAATCAGGCCCTTCGCCCTTTCGCGATTCCACGAGGGCAAGCTGGTCAACGAACGCGCCGCCGCCCCAGCCGCAGCAATTCACTAGGTTGCTACCCGGTTCAGGACGACTGCTTTTTATGCCCTCGTGCATCCCATTGCGGAATTGCGCCGATTTGACAGTGGCGCCGATAGGCGCCGCGGAGGAAATGGAGGACATGACATGAGCGAGGAAATCATCTACGCCGACGCCACTACTCTGGCACGCCGTATTCGGGAGCGCTCCCTGTCGCCGGTGGAGGTGGTGCAGGCCCACCTGGACCGCATCGAGGCCGTCAATCCCAGGCTGAACGCCCTGATTGCCTTTCCCGATGGCGTGATGGACCGGGCACGGGAGGCCGAGGCTGCTGCGGTCCGCGGTGAGTTCTGGGGGCCTTTGCACGGCGTTCCCTTCACCGTCAAGGACTGCGTCGATACGGCGGGGGTGGTAACAACACGCGGCTCGCGGCTCTTTGCTGACCACGTCCCGGCTGCCGATGCAACGGTGGTGAGGCGCCTGAAGGATGCGGGCGGCATCTTCATCGCCAAGTCAAACATGCCCGAGTTCGCCCTGTGGTGGGAGACTGACAACCTGGTCTATGGCCGCACCGAAAACCCGTGGATGATCGGGCGCACCCCCGGAGGGTCCAGCGGGGGAGAGGCGGCGTCCGTCGCCTCCGGCATGTCGCCCCTGGGCATCGGCAGCGACGTGGGAGGCTCCATCCGCGAGCCTGCCAACTACTGCGGCATAGTCGGGCTCAAGGCCACCCACGGACGCATCCCACTGACGGGTCATTGGCCGGAGACGCTGCTGAGGTTCATGCACGTTGGCCCCATCGTTCGCAGCGTGGGTGACGCGGCGCTGGCCTTGAGCCTGATGGCCGGCCCGGACGGTTTCGACCACTACGCCCTTCCCGTTCCGGTGCCGGAGCCTGGGCCGCTGGACTCTCCCTCCGGGTTGCGGGTGGCCTGGTGCGTCGAGGGGCCCTTCGCCCCGGTAGACCGCCAGGTGCAGGATACCGTGGCATCAGCGGCGGCGGCCCTGGGCGAACTGGGTTGCACGGTCCAGCCCGTGGGCCTGGATGATTGGGGAAATACGCCTGGGCAACAGATCTCCGCCCGCATTTTTGCTGCCGAGGGCAACCAGTACCTCGCCCCGATCATCGAGGGCCGGGAGGATATGCTGGCACTCTCCATGCAGCGCCGCCTGGAAATACCGGGGCCCGGCTACGAAGAGTACCTGGAGGCCGTGGACCAGGTGGAGCAGTTGCGGGCCTCACTGGTCCAGCTCTTCAGGGAGTTCGATGTGCTGCTGCTGCCCACGGGTCCGGCGGCGGCGCACCCCCACGACACCCGCCGCCATGAGATCGGCGGGGAAACGGCGCCGGCACGCCATGCGCTGACCTGCACCGTGCCCTTCGACCTGACTGGTTCTCCGGCGCTGTCGGTTCCCTTCGGCTTCAGCGGTGACGGCTTGCCCATTGGCGTGCAACTGGTCGGACGTCACTTCGAGGAAACGACGGTGCTCCGTGCAGGCGCTGCGCTGGAGGAACTGCACCGGCCTCGAAATGGCCCCCCGCCCTTATAGGTTTTCGTAATACGGAAACTGCTTCCCGATAATTTCTTTGCGGCCTTTGAATTGACGCATCGCAATGTGCTAGACTCCGGGGGCAGCATCACTAAATTGTGGATGCATTTATTGGAGGAGTGGAATGCCTGAGTACGATCTTGTAATTCGCGGCGGGACCGTGATTGACGGTACTGGTATCCCCCGGGTTCGTGCCGACCTGGCAATCAAGGACGGGCGGGTTGCCATGATCAGCGGACGCATTCAGGGCGGCGGAGCCAAAGAACTCGACGCCAGCGGCTGTTTCGTAGCTCCGGGCGCGGTGGACCTGCACACACACTACGACGCCCAGCTCAACTGGGACCCCTACGCCTCGCTGTCAGGACAGTTCGGCGTAACCTCGCTGACTGTCGGCCAGTGTGGGTTCGGATTCGCTCCGACTCGCCCAGAGGACCGGGACCTGAACATGCGGATGATGAACCGCATTGAGGCCATTCCCCTGGAGTCCATGCGACAGGGCATGCGCTGGGACTGGGAAACCTTCCCCGAGTACATGGACAGCCTCGACCGGCACGGTCTAGGCGTAAACGTGGGTTGTCTGGTCCCCTTCTCTCCCCTGAGGGGCTACGTGCTGGGCATGATCCCGGCGCGGGAACGAACCTCGGTGACGGAGGGTGAGCTCAACCAGATGAAGCAGATCCTCTTTGAGGCAATGCAGGCCGGCGCTTTTGGTCTGTCAGCCGACAAGAACCTGGAGGACCGTCCCGAGGACGGCAGCTGGTTGCCCAGCCACGTGGCCTCCCGCGAGGAGTTCCTGGCGCTATCCCAGGTGCTGTCGCAGTTCGGAGTTGGACACCTGGGCTGGACCATTGGCATCTCCGACGACCAGGCGGGGCAGAGAGACATGCTGGCCGAGATGGTCAGGATGAGCGGACGGCCCCTGCACGTGGCCCTGGGCAACGATCCCGACAGCTATGAATGGCTGGAGTCCATGCGCTCCGAGGGTCTTCCCGTTGTCTCCCAGGAACTGGCGGTACCGCTGATTTCCGAGTTCAAGCTGTCGGAGTACAACCTCTTCGACTACATGCCCAACTGGGTGCAGCCGCTGGTCGGCACAAGGGAGGAGCGGATCGCCAAGCTCTCCGAGGATGGCGTTCGCGTCGCCATGCAACGCGACGTCATTGAGCGCCCGCATCCCAGGACCGACTGGAAGCAGGTGCAGGTGGTTGAGGTCGTTCACGAGCGCAACCTCCAGTACGAGGGCCTCAGCATTGCCGACATCGCTGAGGCAGAGGGCAAGGATGGCCTGGACGTGTTCCTGGACCTGGCCCTGGACGAGGACCTGGAGACCGAATTCGCCCATCCCGCCGGGGCCACTCCCATGGACCAGATGGGACGGGTCATCTCCAACCAGTACTCGCATATCTCCGTCTCCGACGGGGGTGCTCACACTCGATTCCTGGTCAACAGCATCTGGCCGGTCTACTTCCTGGCCCACTGGATCCGGGAAGAGAACCTGATGAGCCTGGAGCAGGCCCATCAGAAGATGAGCGCCCTGCCCGCCTGGTTCTCCGACATGAAGAACCGGGGAACCCTGCGGGTTGGCGATTTCGCCGACATCATGATCTACAACATGGATGAGCTGGGCCTGCTTTACGACAAGCCCCAGTTCGCCACGGACTTCCCCGGCGGCGAGAAGCGGCTGGTCCAGATGCCCACGGGCATCCGCTACATCCTGGTGAACGGCGCTGTTACGTTCCAGGAGAATGAGTGCACCGGCGCGCTGCCTGGCAAGCTGCTGCGCAGCTACGACCAGGTCGGCTAGTCAGCGACTGAAATATCCGGGCTATTACCGGGGCCTCGCCTTAAACGGCGGGGCCCCGGTCTTTTCTTTTGATTCTCGTGTCCTCCTGGTCCGGTGGAATGATGCCGGTAGATCTGATGGCGCTGCTCATTCTGTGGAATAGCCGCAGACCGACCCAGAGCAATCGCATTAGAACAGCGCAGTGACATTTCCCACTTGCCAATCCCTCGAGCGCTTCCCTAACATGATTACTGAAGGCATGGTCAGACCAAAGCCGTCCGGCTCTTACCAGTCGTCTGACCAGGGCCGGCAACCCGAGATGGCCGGCAATGGCCGCCGTTGGCCGGAAAACAAAATTTTCCTGTGCGCCACAGCTTCAATTGCGGGAGGGCTGGGGCCTGGAATTGCAATTGCGAAGGCGCCTCGGGGTAATCTGCCCCGGTTTGACAGTGATATGAACCAAGTCTAAACTGCGACAATCCCAATCAGTTTTTCGCAACTCAATTATTCTGCACGGAGGTTTCCGGAATGCCTGAATATGATCTCGTAATTCGCGGCGGAACCGTGATTGATGGTACCGGTATCCCCAGGGTTCGCGCCGACCTGGCGATCAAAGACGGCCGGGTGGCCATGATCAGCGGGCGCATCCATGGTGGCGGAGCGAAGGAGCTGGATGCCAGCGGCTGCATCGTGGCCCCAGGGGCCATAGACCTGCACACCCACTACGATGCCCAGCTCAACTGGGACCCTTACGCCTCCCTGTCCGGCCAGTTCGGCGTTACGTCCCTGACCGTGGGGCAGTGCGGATTCGGCTTCGCCCCCACCCGTCCCGAGGATCGCGACCTCAACATGCGGATGATGAACCGGATTGAGGCGATTCCCCTCGAGTCAATGCGCCAGGGCATGCGTTGGGACTGGGAGACTTTCCCGGAGTACATGGACAGCCTTGATCGCCAGGGTCTTGGCGTGAACGTTGGTTGCGTTGTGCCCTTTTCGCCACTGCGCGGTTACGTGCTGGGCATGATCCCGGCCCGCGAACGCACCTCGGTCACCGAGGACGAGCTCAACCAGATGAAGCAGATCCTCTATGAGGCGATGCAGGCAGGGGCGTTCGGCATTTCCGCCGACAAGAACCTGGAGGACAGGCCCGAGGATGGCAGCTGGCTACCCAGCCACGTCGCCTCGAGAGAGGAATACCTGGCCCTTGCCCAGGTGCTGGGCCAGTTCGGCGTAGGCCACATCGGCTGGACTATCGGCATCTCGGACGACCGCGCGGCCCAGCGTGACCTGCTGGCCGAGATGGTTCGGATGAGCGGCCGGACGCTGCACGTTCTCCTCGGGGACGACGAGGGCTACGATTGGCTCCGGGAGGTTCGCGCAGAGGGCCTGCCGGTGGTCTCCCAGGAAACCGCCGTTCCGGTGATCTCCGAATTCAAGCTTTCGGAATACAACCTCTTCGACTACATGCCCAACTGGGTGCAGCCCCTGGTCGGCAGTCGCGAGGAACGCATCGCCAAGTTGTCGGAGGACGGAGTCCGCGTCGGGATGAAGCGTGACGTCATCGAACGTCCGCATGTTCGCACCGACTGGACCCAGGTGCAGGTGGTCGAGGTGGCGCATGAGCGCAACCTCCAGTACGAGGGGCTCAGCATCGCCGATATCGCTGCCGCTGAGGGCAAGGAACCGCTGGACGCCTTCCTGGATCTGGCCCTGGATGAGGACCTGGAGACTGAATTCGCCCATCCGGCCGGTGGCCGCGGTGAGGACGACGGCGATTACCTCTCCAATCCTTTCTCTCATATCTCCGTCTCGGACGGCGGTGCTCACACCCGCTTCCTGATTAACAGCATCTGGCCGGTGTACTTCCTTGGACACTGGATCCGGGAGAGGAACCTGATGAGTCTTGAGCAGGCCCATCAGAAGATGAGCCAGATGCCCGCCTGGGTCGCGGACATGAAGAGCCGGGGAACCCTCCGTGTCGGCGATTACGCCGACGTAATGGTGTACAACATGGACGAGCTGGGCTTCCTTTACGACAAGCCCAAATTCGCCACCGATTTCCCCGGCGGCGAGAAGCGGCTTATCCAGATGCCCACGGGCATCCGCTACATCCTGGTCAACGGCAACGTGACCTTCCAGGAAAACGAGTGCACCGGCGCCCTTCCCGGCAAGCTGCTGCGCAGCTACGAACAGGTCGGCTAGCTCCCGCCGGTTCGGAACCCTTCGAGGCCCCGCCATCGACGGCGGGGCCTTTGCTATTGGTCAGAGGTGCAGGGTTGCCCTGTTATATGGGTAAACCAACGGGTGGGTGTGCCAACGATAAGGGATTCAGGTCTCTGCGTAACTCGTTCATGGAATTCGTACCCGGGGCCGACGAGCGAGAGGCCTATTTGATCGGGAAGGGCAAAGGGAACGAATCAGCCGGCAATCGCCCAGGTTTGACACCGGTTTTCGCAGTGCCTAAACTCCAATCAGAGAGCAGATGTGCGCCCAACTCGAATCTAGCTGGGGGAGGAATTCGTATGCCTGAGTTCGATCTGGTAATTCGGGGCGGTACCGTGGTGGACGGAACCGGTCTGCCCAGGGTCCGCGCCGATGTTGGCATCAAAGACGGCCGGGTGGCCATGATCAGCGGTCGGATCCACAGCAGCGGAACTAAGGAGCTCGATGCCAGCGGATGCATTGTGGCGCCAGGGGCCATTGATCTTCACACCCACTACGACGCCCAGCTCAACTGGGACCCCTACGCTTCCCTATCGGGATGGTTCGGTGTGACGTCTCTGACAGTTGGACAGTGCGGATTCGGGTTCGCCCCCACGCGCCCCGAGGACCGGGACCTGAACATGCGGATGATGAATCGAATCGAGGCGATTCCTCTCGAGTCAATGCGCCAGGGCATGCGCTGGGACTGGGAGACCTTTCCCGAATACATGGACAGTCTTGATCAACAGGGACTGGGAGTAAACGTCGGTTGTCTCGTCCCCTTCTCACCACTGCGGGGCTATGTTCTGGGCATGATTCCGGCCCGTGAACGGACCTCGGTCACCCAGGATGAGCTCAACCAGATGAAGCAGATTCTTTACGACGCCATGAGGGCCGGCGCATTCGGGGTTTCTGCTGACAAGAACCTGGAGGACCGCCCCGAGGATGGCAGCTGGCTTCCCAGCCACGTTGCCTCTCGGGAAGAGTTCCTCGCCTTGTCCCAGGTTTTGTCGCAGTTTGGCGTCGGCCATCTGGGCTGGACCATCGGCATTTCAGACGACCGCCCGTCCCAGCGTGACATGCTGGCCGAGATGGTACGCATGAGCGGCCGACCGCTCCATGTGGTTCTGGGCGATGACGATGGCTATGACTGGCTGGAGCAGGTGCAGGCCGAGGGACTGCCGGTGCTGGCCCAACTGGGATCAGTGCCGACCATTTCCGAGTTCAAGCTCTCCGAATACAACCTATTCGACTACATGCCCCATTGGGTGCAGCCCCTGGTCGGCAGCAAAGAGGAGCGAGTCGCAAAATTGTCCGAGGAGGGCGTGCGCGTCGGCATGAAACAGGACGTGATCGACCGTCCTCATCCCAGGACCGACTGGACGAGGCTACAGGTAGTGGAGGTGGCCCACGAACGTAACCTTCAATACGAGGGCCTCAGCATCGCTGAAATCGCGGAGGCCGAGGGCAAACATCCGCTTGATGCCTTCCTGGACATCGCGCTCGACGAGGACCTGGAGACCGAGTTCGCTCACCCCTCAAACAACCGGGGCGACGACATTACCGGGGAACGGTTGAAGAACCCCTTCGTCCACATCTCGGTATCGGACGGCGGAGCCCATACCCGCTTCCTCGTCAACAGCGTGTGGCCAGCCTACTTCCTCGGACACTGGGTCCGGGACCGGGAACTGATGTCCCTGGAACAGGCGCACTACAAGATGAGCGCTCTACCGGCGTGGTTCTCCGACATGAAAAACAGGGGTACCCTGCGCGTCGGCGACTTTGCCGATATCATGGTCTACAACATGGACGAAATGGGGCTGCTCTACGACAAGCCCCAGTTCGCCACCGACTTCCCAGGAGGGGAGCGGCGGCTGATTCAAAGGCCCACCGGGATGCGCTACATTCTGGTCAACGGGACTGTTACGTTCCAGGAAAACGAGTGCACCGGGGCGCTGCCGGGCAAGCTGCTCCGCAGCTACGATCAGATCAGCTGACCCCGGGCTTAGGCCGCAAGAGGAAAAGGGGCGGCCATCTGGCCGCCCTTTTTCTTCGGTCAGGGACCGACGCTCGTTACTCTCTTGCTTGTACCCTGATGGCGTCGTATAAATATGGAGAAAGAACTCTTGATGCCTGAGACAGCACTACAAATGCCACATCCCCTTTTTCCGTGGTGTGAGCTGTGAAGTTCTCAGCAACATCCTCCCCATAACAGGCAGCGCTGCCATTCCCGATTTCCAGCGTATCGGTTTCCGGGTCATAGAAGACGTCCAGCTTCTTCAATGTAACAGGTTGCGCTTCTTCAATATTCACGGAATCCCCCAGAGACCCAGCTTGTTTCGGTCTGGAAAGGCGTTAAAGAGTCGACCGTTCTCGACTACAACTCTGAGCCAACGGCCTTCCTCACCCCATTCCGGGATATAGCCCCAATACCTGGTTCTTCCATTAGGCTCCGTCTCAACTCGGTCCGGGTATGCCAGAACCCTTTCTATCCATTCGGTACTGATGCCAATATGCTTGTGGCGAGCCCTTTCCGTATAGTACCAATGGGCGTTTTCTATAATGCGCCGGGCTGCCAGTACTCTTCCAGTCGGCGATCCAGTTTCATCCACGCACTACTCGTCGGGAACGAGCGCCACTAACCGGCCGGCCTGCTGCGTGACCAGGAAGACTCTCATTCGTAGCTCTGGGTGGTTGATGCAGCGACCGTCGGACTTTTCGTACTCGTAGCCGTGAGTGTCGCAAACGAAAACATCGTCCCCAACGTCCTCTACCTCACCGCCCTGGTGCGGGCACAGGGTGGAAAGCATCCGGTAGCCTTCGTCGGCCCTGACAAGGAAATAGTTGGCGGTGCCAACCTTCAGCAGCTTCGGGAGGTCCGTAAACTCCGACTCGTCTCCGAGGTCCACTCGCACCTTCTTGGATCGAGCTGAGCCGCTGATCTGCCGCATGGTGATCCGATTAACCTGCCTGTCCGTAGTCATCGACTAACAACCTCTGATGGGAATTTGGCTGGCATAGTATAACAGAGGAGATTCGGAGAATGCGCACAGGTTCCGCATCTTCGAAAGGACTGCCATCATTGATTCCCCCCTTTTTTCATGGCAAAATCTTCGCTACTGGAGGAGATTATGACTAAAGAAGCCAACTTCACCGATCGATATGGGCTGCCGCTGACCACCAGTTCCCAAACCGCATTGGCCCACCATGCCGAGGGGTTGGATCTGGCCCTGTCGCAGAACTTTGGCGCAGAGGAGGCATTTGTACGCGCCATCGAGGCAGACGAGGGGTTCGCCCTGGCCCACGCCGGCAAGGGTTTCCTGGAGTTCCTGCGAGTGGCGGTGCCCGAGGCAAAGGCGAGTGTTGAAACCGCCGTCAAACTCTCCTCTGGGCTGAGCCAAAGGGAACGCGGCTACATTGATGTCATGTCCAAGTTCGTCAACGGTCAGAACCACGCCGCCAGCGCCGCCGTACACGAACACCTCAAGGAGTTCCCACTGGATTCCCTGCTGTTGCGGCTGGCCCAGAGGCTCTACGTCCAGGGTTGTGTCGGCATAGGAGCCCCCGACTATCCGGCCCGTTTCTATCACATGATGAGTGAGGTTGCTCCCCACTACGGAGAGGACTGGGCCTTCATGGGTCAGTACGCCTGGGCCAAGCATGAAGTCGGCAAAATGGAAGAGGGAATGGACCTGGCCCAGCGTTCCCTGGACCTCAATCCGTCCAACGGTGTCGCTGCACACTCGGTGGCCCACGTGTTATACGAGATGAGCCAGGACGATGAGGGTGCGGCATTCCTGGGCGGATGGTTGGAGGACTATGACCGTCGGTCGACTTACCGCGTGCATCTTTCCTGGCACCAGGCCCTGTTCGAGCTGGCACTGGGGCGCTACAACCAAGCCCTGGGCTGGTACGAGCGGGATATCCGCCCCTCGGTTAAGGACTTGAAGTACGCCGCCCTGGCTGATGGTGCGTCCCTGGTCTGGCGCATGAAGATCTATGGAGACGTGTCTCCGAGGGCCCCCTGGCAAGAGCTTATTGACCTTGCCGCCCCCGCCGCGGCTCGACCCGGACCGTCCTTCCGCGACGCCCACGCTGCGCTGGCTTTCACGGCAGCCGGGGACGATGAGATGTACGGAAAGCTGGTAGACGGTCTCCAGGCGATGGCCGACGCCGGCGACGCAACGGCCCGTGAAGCTACGCTCCCGCTCATCCAGGGCATCGGCGCATTTGGCCGCGGTGACTATGCGGAGGCTGTTTCGTTACTGGAGCCGGTCTATCCTCAGCTCACCCGAGTCGGAGGCAGCCACGCACAGCGCCTGGTCTTCGAGGACACCCTGCTGGAAGCCTACCTCCGGGCTGAGGAGTTCGACAAGGCCACAGACATGTTAAGGGAACGGCTCTCCCGTCGCGAATCGCCTCGCGAACTTTTCTGGCTGGCGCGGGCCCAGACTGCCCAAGGCCAGAGGGACGAGGCACAGGGTAACCTTGTCCAGGTGAAAGAGGCGTGGGAACAGGCTGACACCAACACTCCCGAATACGCACGGCTCACTCAATTAGGGGCGGACTAGCCAGGCACTGAGGACCAGCCAAATCTGGGGCCGGATGGAAATCCGGCCCTAAAAATGACGGCCCATAATCCGTCCGCCAATCATGGTCATGGCTGTTCGCATTCCCGGCAGTCGTTCGGGGTCGATGGTCGTGGGGTCATTCTCAACGATAATCATGTCTGCCGCCTTGCCCGCAGTGATGTTCCCCTTGAAGCTCTCAGTGCACTCTGCCTCCGCGCTTCCCAATGTATACATCCGCAAGGCATCCCCGACGTCGATTCCGCAGCTAGCCTCCTCGCAAGGATGCAGCCGTAATCCATCGTGGGTGCGGCGGGTGACGGCGGTGTAAATCCCCGGCCAGGGATTGGGGTCAATTACCGGCGCATCGGAACCGAAGGCGACCCGTATTCCGGCTTTCGTGATGGCCTGCACGGGATAGAGATGCGGCAGCAGGCCTGCATGGACGTTTTCGCAATAAGTCGGTCCGTTGTGGTATAGAAATCCGGGCTGAGTTGCTACCATGGCCCCCGACCGAAGTACCGCCCTCAACACCTCAGGTGTGCCTTCGGCGCAGTGCTCTATGCGATCAACCAATTCAGGTTGCCGTCGGGTTCTCAACGATTCGGCCGCTGTTGCTATGGCCTCCTCTTCGATGCAGTGAATCGCTACTGGAAATCCCCGGCGGTGGGACTCGTCTATCATCTCTCCCAAGTTTTCCGCCGCCGGGTGCAGTCGACCGGAAGTCAAGGTGAGCACGACTTTCGCGTGTCCCAGCCTCAGGTGACAGGTCCCTGACTTGAAAGAGAGCCCAGCATCGTTAAGCTCAGCAAGACGGTGAAAGCCCGCGAACATGGTGATCCGGCATGACAATATGCCGAGGTCCTGGAAGTGGTGGAAGGTCTGCCAGCGATCAAGACCGTTGTCTGCGCCCGCATCCTGCACAGAGATGATTCCCTGGCTGTTGAGCAAGGAATCGACCGCCCTCATCCCCTCGGTAAATTCCTGGGAAGTGCGGATGTTGCCCAGGCGATGTCTCAGAAAACGGTGCAGTTCGAAAAGCACGCCCGTGGGCTCTGCGGTGGACAGGTCCCGATCTATGACACCTCCCGGAGGGTCCGGCGTTTCCCGATGGACGCCGGCCAACTCCAATGCCATTGTGTTGAGTGCGGCGGCATGACCGCCGCGGTGCTCCAACCAGACGGGGCGATCGGGAACCGCAAGGTCCAGATCGTGCCGGTTGGGATGCCGTCCTTCGGCCAACCTCAGGTCGTCGTAGCCATGTCCGCGAACCCAGTGTCCCGCCGGGAGCCCGGCCGACCACCGCCGAAGGGCTGCCTGCAATTCAACGATGGAGGATACCCGGTTGGGCCCGCAGTCCAGGTCCTGCATCTTCCGTGCGAGCCCTGCCAGGTGGCAGTGGGAGTCATTGAACCCCGGTAACAGTGTCCGGCCCTGGCAGTCAATTACCTGCGTATCCTTCCTGGTCGCATGGAGGATGTCTGCATTGGTACCAACAGCGGCTATGCGTTCTCCAGCGACGGCGACGGCTTCAGCCCGAGGCCGATGCTGGTCCATGGTCAGCACGTTGGCGTTCTTCAGGACGAGGGTGATTCTGTCTTGGGCCATGTCGCCCACAAGGGCTCCAAGCATCCAGCTTGGGGTAAGCTATCGATCGGCACGGTGGTGGCTACGGAACATTGGCGGCGTCGTGCTGTTCGTCCGCGTGGTATGAGCTTCGCACCAGGGGACCGGAGGCGACGTGTTTAAAACCCATCTCCAGTCCGGCCAGGCGCAACTCCTCGAATTCCTGAGGTTTGTAGAATCGGTCGATGGCGAGGTGCTTGGCCGAGGGGCGCAGGTATTGGCCAATGGTCAGCAGATCGCAATTGACGCCCCGAAGGTCGCGCATCGTTTCCAGAATTTCTTCTGTCACTTCACCCATGCCGACGATTATGCCCGACTTGGTGACGGTGTCCGGATTGATCTCCTTGGCCATGGCCAACAGGTCCAGGGAGCGCTGATAGTTCCCCTTGGGCCTGACCCGGGGAAAGACACGCACGGTGGACTCGATGTTGTGGTTCAGCACCGCAGGTCCGGCCTCAATCACCCTCTTTAAAGCGTTCCAGTTACCTGCAAAGTCAGGAATCAGCACCTCGACGCGGCACTCTGGGGTCAACTCCCGAATGCGGTTGATGCACGCGGCAAAGATGTAAGCGCCTCCGTCAGGGAGGTCATCGCGGTTAACCGAGGTGATCACACAATATCTAAGGGCCATCGCCTGGACTGTTTGGGCAAGGCGCTTCGGTTCCTGCAGGTCGATGCCGATGGGCCTCCCCGAGGTCACCGCGCAGTAGTGGCAGCGGCGGGTACAGATATCGCCCAGAATCATGAAAGTGGCTGTGCCCCGTCCCCAGCATTCTCCAATGTTGGGGCAATGCGCCTCTTCGCAAACCGTATGCAGTTCCTGGGTTCGCATCAGTTGCTTGAGCTGCAGATACCGGGGGCTGCCAGGCATAGGCACCTTCAGCCATTCAGGCAGCCGCGGTCGCAACTCAACGATGTTCTTCATCTGGGTCATCGGGTCCCTCGGTATGGGGCAAGATGTCCTGGTGATTCGATTATAACAACTGGACGACCCTGGGAGTCACACGGCACTTCTCGGCAGTAATGATCGCGTCTATGTCGGCGGCAGCCAGTTGCAGTCCGTTATCTTCGTTGACCACCCGGTAGTCGTACTCCTGGATCCGAGCGAGTTCCTCCTCGGCGGTCAACAGCCGTTGCTCCAATTCGGGTGAGGACTCAGTCATCCGACCCTTAAGCCGCTGGCGCAAAGCGCCAATCGTTGGAGGCATGAGGAAGATCAGCAACGCCTCCGGGGCGATGCTACGGATGGTCTCCGCCCCCTGAACGTCAATCTTGAGGATGACATCCCTGCCTGATCTAAGGGAATCCCTGGCCTGGCTTCTGGGGACACCGTACCAGCGGCCATAGACTTCGGCACTTTCCAGGAACTCGTCCCGGTCCCTCATTCGCACGAAGGTCTCCGGTTCCAGGAAGATGTAGTCGAGGCCATCTCTTTCGCCGGGTCGCATTGGGCGGGTCGTTGCCGTCACCGCGAAGTGCCAGGGCCTGTCAAGCTTTCGAAGTTCATTCAGAACCGCGTCCTTTCCCACTCCCGAAGGTCCGGATATGACCACCAACAGTGGTGGGGAGGCATTGGCCTCAGGGAGACGCATAGCCAAGGGTCAATGACTCCCTTCGCCGTTGGCCAGTAACTCAAGGTGTTCCCAAAAGTCGGGGTAAGACACCGAGGCATCGGCCGCACCGCCTACGGAGGTGTCACCGTCGGCCAAGAGGCCGCAGATCGCGAGGGCCATTGCCAGACGGTGGTCTCCGTGGGACTGGCAGGCAGTTCCCGTAAATCGACCGGTTCCCCGGATCAACATGCCGTCGTCCAATGCCTGGATGTCTGCGCCCAGCCGCGACAGTTCAAGTACGGTCGTGGCGATGCGGTCCGATTCCTTCACCCGCAACTCACCGGCATCCCGGATGACGGTTTCCCCAGCGGCGAAACAGGCGGCCACAGCCAGAATGGGGACTTCATCCAGGATCCGGGGGATCATGTCTCCACCAATTTCCGTTCCCTGCAGGTCTGTAGACTTTGCCAGCACATCGGCTACCGGCTCTCCGCCTTCGGTCCGCTCGTTAAGGAGTTGCAGACCGTCGCCGGCCCCCATCGCCCGCAACGCGTCGATGATGCCCGTGCGGCTGGGATTCAGCCCGACGCCAGTCACCATGACCCGTGAGTTGGGGTGGCACAACGCTGCTACGATCCAGAAAGCAGCGGAACTGATGTCTCCGGGAACTGCAATGTCAACGGCCTGCAGACCGCCAGGCGAAATCGACAGGGCGAGCCCATTCTCTTTGACCGTAGCGCCCATAGCGGTCATCATACGCTCAGTGTGGTCACGAGAGAGAGCCGGCTGATGTATGACGGTGTCGGCGTCGGCGCTGAGCCC
The DNA here is from genome assembly GCA_965208825.1 of Dehalococcoidia bacterium. GTDB lineage: Bacteria > Chloroflexota > Dehalococcoidia > Lucifugimonadales > UBA3495 > VXOI01. The sequence goes on along the minus strand of CBDBPP010000005.1, from coordinate 87,697 downwards.
TGCCAGCATGATGCACGATTTCACCTGCGCGCTGGCTACCGGCAAGTCGTATTCGATTCCTTGAAGGGAGCCGCCTCGTATGACCAGCGGGGCCAGGGCGCCGTTCCGCCGGCCCATGATCCGAGCCCCCATCTGCATAAGGGGTTCCACTATCCGCCCCATCGGGCGGGTCCTGAGGGAGCTGTCACCAGTAAGAACGGACATGAAGGGTTGGGCGGCCAACAGTCCGGACAGCAGCCGCATTGAGGTGCCGCTGTTGCCGGCGTCCAGGACGTCGGAGGGCTCCTCCAGGATAGCGCCCCTGCCGATGACACTGTAATCCCCTGGGCGGTCCGTCCCGGATATCTCGACCCCCATACCTTGCAGGCAACCCATGGTGGACAAAACGTCCTCACCATTGGACAGGCCAGTCACATGGGCAGTACCGTCCGCCATAGCGTTCAGGATGAGCGCCCGGTGGGAGATGGACTTGTCGCCGGGCACCGTCAGCTCTCCGGCAAACCGGGCCGGTCTGCTGACTCTGCGTGTGCCGGATTCAGGTGGCATTAGGCCCTTGAGCGTGTAGATAAAACACTTTAAGAATCAAGAAACGAGGCGCGGCTTGCATCCGGGTAAAATTCTGATCTCAAACGTTCGCCTGTACCAAGAGCGGGTCATCGGCGGCGGCGATTGCCGCGATCCTCTTCTTTTTCTTCCTTGCCACCCCGGAAGAACCGTCGCTGCGCCTCCATGCCTTTCCGACCCAGGAACATCTCTCCCATCGATTCGGAGAAGGACGGGATATCCGGAGCGTCCCGCTGCATGCGGCCCCCCGGAGTGATTACACCAGCCATCCAGCGGGACCTTTCGTGGGAAGCATGTTGGAACAGTTCCTCCACTGCCTCCTGGTCCGGACCTTCATCATCCTTCAACAGGTTGCGAATCTCGTACAGCTCGCGTATGAAAGAGTCAATCCAGCTAACAATGGGTTCCCGGTTCGTAATGGAGATGTCCCGGTGCATAATTGCGTCACCGGAGGCCAGCCGTGACAGGTCGCGGAAACCGGACGACGCGAGCTGCGCGATGTCATCCCAGTTGGCGCTCTTGGACACCGTTTGCATGAGGGCCACAGACATCATGAAAGGCAGATGGCTGACAGCAGCCACGAAGCTGTCATGTTCGTCGGCGCCGATGAAGTAAGGTTTGGCACCGATGGCCTCGGCCATAGTTGCTATGGCGGACACAGCCTGCTGCTGCGTGTCGGGATTAGGGACTATGCAGTAGGGCTTCCCGGAAAACAGGTCAGCGGTCGCATGTTCCGGGCCCGAAGTTTCGCGTCCCGCCATAGGGTGGCCGCCAACAAACATGGTCCGATTCGGGAGAATCTGCTGCGCCCAGTCAACGACAACCCTCTTGGAGCTGCCAACATCAGTCAAGACGGCACCCTCCGGCACCTCGTGGCCGATGGTCTCCATTAAGTCCTTCATGGCCATAACCGGCGTTGCCAAGACAATCACGTCCGCGTCTTCAATCGCCAGCTGCAGACGCCCCTCGACCTTGTTGAATGCCCCACGTTTCTGCGCCCCGTTACGGGCCTGGCTATCATAGTCAGTCCCAACAACCTGCACATTTCGAAGGTCTGACTGCCGAATCGCCAGCCCGAGAGACGTTCCGATCAGCCCTGTACCTATAATTGCTATCTTCGCCAAGACGGACTCCTGCGCCGTTGCTCTGACCCTTCTCCCAAAGCTGGCGGGATGGAAGCCACATTTTACAACATACCGGCCACTGCTACACACCGGTCCCTGTAAAACCAGGGAGGATCACAGTCCAGCGACAGCAGCCCTGGCTATGGTGGTTGTGACGATTTTGTCGTACGGCTGCCTTTCCTGACACATTCCAGCGGCCAACAGAATGTCTTGCTGGTTTTCGAATTCCGGGCGATCAAGCACGGGGTCAGAGGGCCATTGCCCCTGCGACTGATATCGGTTGATGGACGCCGCCAGCACTTCAACCATAGTGCCCGGGAAAAACTCAGCGACCGCTCCCGCGGCATCCGCAGGGTCGGCTGCCGCCAGCCAGCGCAGCGCCCGTGCGAATCCGCTTGTGAACCGGTGTGTTGTGTCGGCTCTCTCTCCCAAAAATCGATGGGTCGCCGCGAAGGAACTGTAAGCCAGGTGGCCGTTCTCCGGCCCCAGTGCCGTCAGCAGATGTCCTGCTCCGTCTGCGATGAGTTGCTGGACGACCGGCTCGGCAACGTGCACATACTCTGCCTCTCCCGAGCGGAAGGCTCGCACCGCGTCATCCAGCGACAGGCCGGTGCGCAGGTCCAGATCTCCGGGCTCCAGCCCGTGACGGCGCAGAGCAAACTGGAATGACGCCCACGGCATTGGCGAGAATCCCACTGGAATAACTGGCGCACCACGCAGGGATTCCCAATCGAACTCCTCCTGGGGCTGTCTTCCTACAATGAAAAACCCGTCCCGAGCGTTGATTTTGGCGAAATGAAGCGGCACGGTTTCCGCTCCCCAGTCAGAGGCGATTATCGAACGCATAATCCCGGACTGTACGATATCTGCCGCGTCGTGGTGCAGGGCGCTCAGCGGATGAGAGAACTGGTCCGGGCAGGTGCTAAACGAAACATCCAAACCCTCGCTTTCAAGGAATCCCCCTGCCACTGATACGTATATGGGGGTGTAGAAGATTGAGCGCCAGGTCTCCATGAGCCTCAGGGGGTGGCGTCCACTGGCTGTCATCGTATCAAGGCTCCTGTATCTTCTAAACGCATCAAAACAAAAGGGGATACCTGAGTTGTATGAGCGACAAAGCGGCTGCCCGGTTTAGTTTATTACCGCCCACCGGCGCCTTATCGTGCCCCATGTCTACGGCGTCCGGGCCGTCCGGCGGGAGTCCCGAATCGGCTATTGTTCCACTCACTTGCAGGTAGTCCGAAGCACATGCACAGACTCTGGGAGCAGGGTCTTCTCCTGGCGTCTGATATTCCGAAAGAGAGGCGCTTTCTGCAAACCCATGACGTATAGGTTGGCCGGAGAATTCACCGTCTCCACCCCAGGGGCAGACCGTGAGCGACAGTAGTGAAGCTCCCATGAAACGCTATGCAGCGAGCAGGCGCTGACCGGTCACTCCTCTAAAAATGGTAACAATGCTCCAAGGAAGCCTTCGGGGTCCTCAACCTGGGGGATATGACCGATTCCGGGCAGTATTACCTTGCGGGCATTTACGATGTTGTTGTGCAGGAGCTCCTCGCCATCTCGAAGCCGGTCGATTTCGCCGTACAGCACCATAGTGGACGAAGCCTTGATCAGCGGCAGGCGGGACATGATGTCGTACCACGCCAGCGACTCCATCAGCTTGCGCACCCACAGGCCGGCTTTGGCCCTGCTTTCATTATTCTTGAGCAGCCACTCCTCCCTGGGGTGAGCGAAGGTCGTGGCATCTTTCAACTCCTGGAGCGTACGCGGCGTGGGCATCCCTTCTGCGTCGTACTGGGCCTGTGTCTCCGCCAGGCGTTCACTGGCATTGAATACATTCCAGACCGGGGCACCGACGAGAGTAAGCTTGTCCACCCGCTCGGGGAAGCTGGCGGCCGTCTCCGCGGCCAGCACCGCGCCGACGGAGTTGCCGACGACATGGGCCCGATGGATGTTCAGTACCTGGCAGGCTTCATCCAGGGAGTTGGCATAGTCGGGCAGGTTGAAATGTCTCCTGGGCTTGTCCGAGTCCCCGTGTCCCAGCATGTCGAAGGCATAGACAGTGTAATTCTCACTGATGGCATCGATGACGTACTCCCAGGTCCAGACCGAGGTGCCCAGAGGGTGAAGCAAGACAACGGGATAGCCATCTCCCTTCTTCACAAAGTGCATGTTGCCTTCGTTGGTCGGTACGCTGTCGGTTAGGTCGCGGCGAACGAACAGAGCCATGAACAGTCATCTCCGCAGGGGGGATCAGGAGGGAAGCGGCCGATTCGACCGTTCTTCCAACCAGAGACATGTTACCACGCTGGATGGATCGTCGCAGCTTGCCCACGTTTGACCTTTGACCATTGGTGTGCCAGAATCCAATAAAGAGGGATGTAATCGCCACGCCCGCTGTGGGGATTGAGGCAGATAGTGCGAGAACCCGTCTGGACCAGGGACAGGCTGCGCAGGCTGGTCAACCGGGAGATTGGGGATTACCGCATTGTGGTCGTCTCGAATCGCCAGCCCTACGTTCATGAGCTGGTCGATGGCGAATTGCGCGTAAGCACACCAGCAGGTGGAGTCACTACTGCCATTGACCCACTGATGCAAGAGTGCGCGGGCACCTGGGTTGCCCATGGGGGAGGGGCAGGGGACTACCTGGCAGTCGATGAAAAAAACCGGGTTATGGTCCCTCCCGATGACCCATCCTACACACTCCGCCTGGTCTGGCTCAGCGACGAAGAACAGCGGGGCTATTATTACGGCGTTTCCAACGACGGACTCTGGCCCCTGTGCCACAATGCCTTCATAGAGCCGACCTTCGTCCAGTCTGACTGGGAGACCTACGCTTCGGTAAACCGGTCCTTTGCAGACCAGGTGATCGAGGAATTGGACGGCCGTCCCGCCGCTGTATTCATCCAGGACTACCACCTTGCCCTGCTGCCCAGATACCTTCGCAATGCGGACCCGGATGTCATTACCGGACAGTTCTGGCACATTCCGTGGCCCAATTATGAGGTATTCCGCATTTGCCCGTGGCAGGAGGAGTTGCTGGACGGCCTGCTCGGCAACGACATGCTTGGTTTTCACATTGGAGACCACTGCGCCAATTTCATGGAGGCTGCCTCTCGCATCCTGGGCGCCCGGGTGCATGAGGAATATAGCGTCGTTTATCACAGGGACGACTCCACCCTCGTCCGCCCGGTGCCGATCAGCGTCGACTTTGACCAATTGGAGGCCGAAGCGCAGACCCTCGAGGTCAGCCAGGAAATGGAGCGACTGACCGCCGAGTGGGACCTCGAGGACAAGATAGTGGGCCTGGGCATCGACCGCATAGACTACACCAAGGGAATTCCCCATCGATTCAGGGCCATTAACCGGTTTTTTGAGCAGAACCCGCAGTACATCGGCAAGGTGGTTTTTATCCAGGCAGGGGTGATGAGCAGGACCAATATCATCGCCTACCAACAACTGGCTGATCAGATTGAACGGATTCTGGATGACGTTAACAGTCGGTTTGCCACCGACAACTGGCAACCTATCATGTACATGCCCACCGATCTGCCCAGCCTCACGCTGATGGCGTTGAGGAGACTTGCCAGATTCTGTGTGGTGAGCTCGCTGCACGATGGTATGAACCTGGTTGCCAAGGAATACGTAGCGAGCAGGTTCGACCACGATGGAGTTCTCATCCTGAGTCCGTTCACCGGTGCCGCGCTGGAGCTAACGGATGCGCTGATCGTTAATCCCTACGATATGGAGCGCTTCGCCGGCTCGATTCGGGAAGCCGTTGAAATGCCACGGATTGACCGGCAGGTCCGCATGGCCAGCATGAGAGCGGTGGTCCAGGAAAACAATATCTACAAATGGGCGGCCCGTTCGCTGGTTGACATGATGCAGGTTGGTCGCAGGACCCGCCGCCCCATCCGAAGTTTCTGACACAGTGTGCGGTACTCCGGCCCGGTCAACCTGGCGGTCTCCCAACCTCATTTCGACTGATCCTTGGCCCATTTATTGAACGTCTGGCCAAATGCGAGCGCCCGCCTGCAGAGTAAGGCCAGGGTCCTGTTGCTCTTTGACTACGACGGTACCCTTACCCCTATCGTTTCGCGTCCTGAAGATGCGTTGCTCTCCGGGAAGGTGGCAGGGCTTCTGGGCGTTCTGGCCACCCAGCCCCGCTATGTTGTCGGGATCGTCAGCGGGCGCAGCCTGGATGATCTTCGCATCCTGGCCGACGTCCCAGGGATCGTACATGCGGGGAATCACGGGATGGAAATTCGAGGGAATGGATGGGAATTCGTTCATCCGGGCGCCGTAGCCGCCAAGGAAGTCCTGAATCAATCGGCGAGCGAGCTACGGGAATCGCTGGGGCATATTCCTGGCGTATTGGTGGAGCACAAGGGACTGACGCTCAGCGTGCATTTTCGGGCTGTCGACGATTCTCGCGTTGACGACGTCTACTCGACTGTGAGGGAGATAACGGCTCGCCGCGTTGCAGGCGGAGAGTTGCGCTTGACCCACGGCAAGAAGGTGGTGGAGGTGCGTCCTGACATATCTTGGGACAAGGGGAAGGCCATAGAGACGATATGGAGGGAATGCGGAGATTGTCCGTTTCCGGTCTACTTTGGGGATGATCTGACCGACGAGGATGGGTTCAGGGCGGTGCAGGATCTCGGAGGAATGGCAGTTTTTGTGGGATCGCCCCGGCAGGGTACCGTTGCTCTGCATCAGCTGGAGTCGCCGGAGGAAGTAGAAGAGACGTTGCTGTTGCTCTTGACCATCGCCTGACGGGGTGTTAGCGAGAACGACCCCGGGGAGCCCCCCATTCAGGCGTGGTCTGCCATTCGTTGCTCGATCTCTCCGACTTTATCAATACGCCTCTGAAATCGTTCTTCTGCTGCGAATGCAGCGCCCAGAAATGCGGAAAGCACCTCTCGTGCCGTTTCGATGCCGATGACACGGGCTCCCAGGCATAGCACGTTCATGTCGTTGTGCTCCACGCCCTGCCTGGCAGTAAAGGTGTCATGGCAAAGGGCTGCCCTCACACCGCCGACCTTGTTGGAGGCGATGCTTGCTCCCACGCCGCTCCCGCAGATCATCACTCCCCTCTCTGCATCTCCCGCATTCAAAGAATGGCCCACGGCCGAGGCGAAGTCCGGGAAGTCGTCCGTGGGGTCCATGGAGTGCGCACCTACGTCGACTATCTCATGTCCCGACGCCTCCAGCCATGGAACAATTTCACACTTAAGGTCGTATCCGGCATGGTCTGCGCCTATCGCTAGCCTCATTCAGCCTTCCCTTGATCCCAGTCAAGTGGGTTCGATCAATTCTAGAATAATTAAGTGCAAACGCACTGCCAATGCCTAGCCTGACTAGGTATACAGGGCAATGGCGTATTACAGTCGTGAGGCTCACTAACCTGTCATTCTAGAGAAATCGGGAATCTAACCCAGCCCTGCAACCGGAATGTCAGCAATGGCCAAATCGTTCTGGATTCCGGCTTTCGCCGGAATGACGGAGTAGGCAAAGCTGATTCAATTGAGACGCGAATGCGCTGACTAGGTATACTCATTCAAGGCGATATCCAGATTAAGTCTGCGATGCCCGATGGTTTCGACTTCGGCCGACAGCAGCCAGGACGCGTGCCGAGGTTGGCGTTCGCGCCGAAACCGGCGGCCATGTTAGACTTGCTTGACAAACCGGTATTTGCTTCCTCAGAGCCCTAGAATGATCAAGGTAGTCACTTTCGACTTCTACAACACACTGGTCAAGTTCTGGCCGCCTCTGGAGGAAATCCAAACGGCCGTCTGTTTCGCGAAGGGAATTACCGTTTCCGGCGAGGCTATTCGGCGAGGGTATGCCAAGGCAGACATACTCTTCAACCGCGCCAACGAGGATGAACCCCTCTCCCTCAGGTCCGAAGAACGCCGGCTGGAGTTCTTCTCTGTATATGAACAGTTGATATTACAGACCGCGGGCGTTCCTGTGACACCGGGCCTCGCCAGAGAAATATGGAAACTGGCAATCGCTGTACCGAAGCAGTTCACTCCCTTTGAGGACACACTTCCGGCACTGGAGTCATTGCGGGCCAGAGGCTACAGGCTGGGAGTAATTACCAATCTGCGAGCGGATCTCGCGCCGCTGGTCCGACAGGCGGGTCTGGAGGACTGCCTGGAGTTTTGTGTGAATTCCACCCTGGTGGGGTCAGAAAAGCCTCATCCTCCCATTTTCCTGGAGGCGCTGCGCAGGGCGGCGGTGGAACCCGGCGAGGTGCTCCACATTGGAGACCAGGTGCGTTCCGATGTGGCTGGCGCCAAGGCGATGGGAATGCAGGCGGCCCTGCTGGACCGGGGCGGGTGGGATGATCCAGTGGAAGACTGCCCGAAGATCTCGCACCTGGGTGAGGTCATTGACCTGTTGGCATTCGGGAGTAATGACCTATCCGCACGCTCGTCTTGTTGAAAATTCAATCGAAACTCAAGAGGGTTGTCATGGAACAGGAAAACAAAGTGGAAGAGCACGAAGATACCTCGGTGCGGGTGGCCGTCTGGTACGACTACATTTGACCATGGTGCTATATCGGCCTGGAGCGGGTCGACAAGCTGGCCGCGGAGTTCGACATAAAGGTGGAGGGACGAGCCTACCTGCTGCGCCCCGATACGCCCAAAGAGGGATCTGAGCGTCCGCCACGACCGGGGGAGACGGATGACGAGCTTGCGGAGCCGTTGCGTAGCCAGGCACGGGAATCGGGGCTCATCATGAAGCCTCCTCCCTACACTCCCAACACCCTTTATTCCCTGGAGGCCACGGAATACGCCCAACAGCATGGCAAGTTCATGGAGTTCCACCACGATGCATACAAAGCTCTCTGGGAGGAAAGGAAGGACATCGGGCAAATCGAGACGCTTGTATCCATCGGGAAAGGAGTTGGCCTGGACGGGGATGATATGGCCCGCAGCCTCGAGGAACACGAGCATTCCCAGACCGTAATCGACCAGTACCGGGAGGCGCTCCAATACGGGATCAATGGTATACCCACTTTTCTGGTAGGAAACCTCCTTTTCACCGGTGCTCATCCTTATCCCATTTTCAAACAGGCCATGGAACGCTACCGCAGCCAGCAGTGAAGATCGCTGGACCACGATAAGCCGAGGACGGCAGGCTTGGGGTCATAGCCGGCTCTGGGGACGGTGGGATGGGTCCCAGGTGAAATGGGGAATCTACGATCACACCGCTCCGGCAGTGTTTGCTCCGGAATGGGTAGTGCCTATGCCGGGGCGGGAGATTCCGTCAATGGCGCCTGGGGCTGGTCCGACGACCTTATCAGCAGCACCGGGCCGCCGGACTGACGCACCACACGCTCGGCAACGCTGCCCAGGATCATCCTTCCCATGCCGGACCTGCCGTGGGTGGTCATCGCCACAAGGCTGTTGGGATTGGCCGTGGCCATCTCGACAATGCAGTCCGCAGGAGAGCCCTGCATGATCTGCGCCTCCACGCGCTGCACTCCCTGCTGCATCAGCCGGTCCCTGATGCAGCCAATGTATGAGCGAGCATCGTGGTCTATCCGGCTGGACAAGGACTGGAAAGAGGGAAGTTGGGGAGGCAGCACCCGGAGGCCCATCGACATTGCCTGGTAGTATTCCGCTTCCGAAATGGTGATCTGAAGCAGTTGTACAGTTATCCCCAGCGTGGATGCCAGGTAGGCAACATGGGGCAGGACCTGTTCCGCGGCGCCCGACCCGTCCACCGGCACAATCAGCATCTCAGGCGCGCGTTCCTGGGCTGCCCCCGGATTCTGGTGTGAGCGAATCATCAACAGAGGAGCATCCGCGGTGTGAAGTACACGGTCGGCTATGCTTCCCATCCACCAGCGAGCCAGCCCTGAGCGGCCGTGGCTGGACATGGTGATCAGCGTACCATGTTCCTGTGCCGCGTTCTGGACGATGGCCTCCGCAGGGTCGCCACGAGGGATCGCGGTGTTGGCCGCCACACCAGCTCCCCTCATCCTTGTAGCGACGAAGTCGAGGTAATGCTGGGCATGCCTCGTCCTGTGCTCCTCGGTCTCGTGGGAGTGCAACTCAGGGTTGAGAGACTCTCCTATACTGGGGTGCCACGGCTCGATGGCCGTGAGCAGGGTAATGGGCAGTGAAAGCCCGGAGGCGAAGGCCTGGGCATGAGGCAGGACTTGCTCGGAAAGTTCTGACCCATCCAGCGGGGCAAGAATTCTCGTGTACATTTCCTACAGAATCTCCTACTTAAAGGCGATGCTGGCCTTGGCCCCGGAGGCCTCAGTTGTCGGCCGGATTTGCTACAAGGTTGGCTCCGGGCAAAGTCCGATAGTCTTCGACGGCTTCATCGTCGGCCGTCAGGCTCTCTGACACAAGACCGTAGTTTACTGCGTAGAGCCGTTCGTATACACCGCCAAGGGCTAGCAGTTCGTCATGTGTGCCCGTTTCCACCAGCCTTCCCTGGTGCAGGACGATAATCTTGTCTGCGTTTCTAATCGTAGATAACCGATGGGCAATCACAATGGAGGTACGGCCCTCCAGCACCCTCTGCAAGGCTCTCTGGATAAGTAGCTCCGTATGGGTGTCGATATTTGCCGTAGCTTCGTCCAATATGATAATTCGCGGGTTGGCGACGATGGCCCTGGCGAAGCTGATGAGCTGTCGTTGGCCTACACTGAGATTGATACCTCTTTCGGCTAGCATCGTATCGTAACCGTTTTCGAGGTTGATAATGAAATCGTGTGCACCGACGGTCCTTGCGGCGTCGACTACCTCCTGAATGGTTGCTCCTTCGTGGTTGTAACGAATGTTCTCGGCCACCGTTCCGGAAAAGAGGTAAGGCTCCTGCAGGACCATGCTCATCTGGCCGGCCAGTGACTTTCGCTTCACGTGCTGGACGTCGTAACCATCTACCAGGATGCGTCCCTGGGTAACATCGGCAAAGCGGGGGATCAGCGTAACCAGCGTGCTTTTGCCGGCCCCCGTCGATCCTACAATGGCAACATTTTCTCCGGGCAGGATGTGCAGGTTGATGTCCTGGAGCACGTCTACGCCTGGCACGTAGTGAAATCTGACGTTTTCGAACTTGACCTCTCCCTGGATTTCCGGCAGGTCCGGAGCGTCGGGGTCATCCTTAACCTCGGGTTCCAGGTCCAGCACTTCGAATATGCGCACACCCGCTGCCATGGCGCGCTGCAACATGCTGTATTGCATGGTGAGGTGGCGGACCGGTTCGAAGAAACGCTGGATGTACAAGGCGAAAGCGACCAGTACGCCCCACTCCAGACTCCCATCTCTGGCCATGATGCCACCGGCCAACACGACGCCGAATCCCATGGCTACCCCGATGAGGAATTCGACGAGTGGCTGCAGAGATCCGGAAAAGCGACTGGCCTCCAAGTTCGCGTCAAGGTGTTCGGAGTTCAAATCATCGAAGCGGGCCATGTTGGTGTCTTGACGGTTGAGGCTTTGCACCACCCTAACGCCCGTAATGTTCTGGTTGTATTCTCCGTTCACCATGGCAATGGCCCGTCGAATTCGCATAAATGAATGACGGGCGAACTTCTGCCAGTAACCGAGGATAAAGAACAGGGGGGGGACAATGGCCAGACATATCAATGCCAGCTGCCAGTCGATGATGAGCATTACGGCAATGATGCCCACCAAGCTCAGGATGTCTGAAAAGCTCTGGACGATCAGTTCGAAGGTTTCCTGAAGCTGTAATACATCGCTCTGGCTGCGGGACATTATCTGGCCGACGGGCGTGCGGTGGTAGAAGGAGGGTGACAATTCCTGAAGGTGATTGAACATCTTGGTACGCAGGGAATAAAGGACGCCCTGCCCCACCCTCGGCATGAAGACGAACTGCAAATAGTTGCCGATAAAGTGCATAACCGCGACGAGGAGAAATGCGCCCCCGACCAGGTGTAGAAGCCGCAGGTTCTTGTTCCAAACAGCGTCGTCGATTCCTATCTTCACGAGATACGGGATGCAAACACCCGCGACCGTATAGAGCGCAACTGCCAGCATAGCCAGCATTGCATCGCGTTTGTACGGCGCGATGTATGTAATCAGCCGCATCACGACCCGGTGGTCATAGGCGGCGCCAACTATGCTCTCGTCCCTAACGGTGTCGGCGTTGGCCGCGCGATCGCCGGAGGCATTCATGCCGGGCATGCCGCCCATCATCCCCCCGAATCCGCCTCCTGGGCCGCCCCACCGCATACTAGGCCCGTCCTGTCGCAGTCCCAGAGGTAAAGGCGACATCCAGCATCACTTCTTCCTGGGGACGCAGCTGCAGTTCGAGAATCTCATGGTAGATACCACCGATGGAGTCCAATTGTTCGTGAGACCCCTGTTCGACGATCCTCCCTCTTTCCAAAACGATTATGTGGTCCGCATCGCGCACGGTGCTCAGCCGGTGAGCGATCACGAAGGTTGTCCGCCCCTTCATTACCGCCACCATGGCCTGGTGTATAAGGCGCTCCGTCTCCACGTCAACGCTGGAAGTGGAGTCGTCGAGGACAAGGATGGGCGGGTCGATCAGGACACTCCTAGCAATGGAGAGCCGTTGTCTCTGTCCGCCCGAGAGAGTGGTGCCCCGTTCGCCAACCCAGGTGTCGTAGCCGTCCGGAAGAGACATGATGTGATCGTGCAGCTGGGCCACCTTGGCCGCCTTTACAACGTCGTCCGGTGTGGCGGACATGACTCCGTAGGAAATGTTATCGCGAATTGTGGCACTGAACAGGAACACATCCTGTTGTACGATACCCACGCTTCTTCGCAGGGATTCCAAAGTGAGGTCCCGGATGTCGGTGCCATCGATGGTTATTCTCCCCTCGCCAACATCGTAAAACCGGGGCAGCAGGTTGACGATGGTGCTTTTGCCGCTTCCGGGAGCACCGAGAATGGCAACGACCTGGTTCTTTTGGGCCTCAATATTCACGTTGCGCAGGGCGGGGGAAACAGTGTCGTAGCTGAATGAGACATTCTCGAAGCGCACCCTGCCTTCAGGGCGGCCCTGGTCTATGGCTCCCTCGCGTTCTGACACTGGCGACCTGGCATCCAGCACGTCGAAAATCCGTCGCCCCGACGAAATGGCGCGGGAAAAACTATTGATGATAAATCCAGCCATCCGCACCGGGAATGTGAGCTGGTTCAGGTAGAGCATAAACATGGCCATTTCGCCAGGCTTGAGATCTCCCCGCAGCACCTCCCAGCCTCCGTACCAAAGAATCAGCCCCAGAGCCACGGTGAAGTAGAAGGACATCCATGCGCTGTTGGTTCCCTGGGTCTGTTCGGACAGGAAGTACTCGGCCCGGAGTTGCAGGGCCTTTCGGTCATACTTCCGTTTTTCGTATTCCTCGGACGCAAAGGCTTTCACGACGTGCATGCCAACCAGGTTTTCCTGGAGCACGGTAACAGTTTCGCCCATTGTTATCTGGACACGGGTCCACAGGGCACGCAGTCGGCTCATCACCAGCACTGACCGGGTCACGATGAACGGGATGAACGCCAGGCTGATGAGAGTCAATTCCCAGTTGATGAACACCAGAATGACCAACAAGGCGATGGCCCGAAGTGCCGCCTCGATGGACCTGACCATGCCGATATTGACGTAGCGGCGAATGGCCTCCACATCGGCCGTGGCCTTGGACATCAAGTCCCCGGTGTGTTCCCGGTCGTGGTAGGCAAAGCTCATGTGTTGCAGCTTGTCGTAGAACCGGTTCCGCAACACGTACGACACTTTCTGGGAAAGGGAATCGGTGGTGTAGGTGCGAGCGAAGTCGAAGAGGCCGCGGCATATGCTGGCAGCGAGCAACCCGATGGCCAGCCACACGAGCGTGGAGGTAGCGGGACTGTTTCCCTGAAAAGTCTCGGTTACCTCATCATAAGAGACCAGGGTGTCGATGGCCTGGCCGAACAGATAAGGAATGAAAAGCGAGAATCCTATGGCGATGGCAAAGGTAGCGTAAGCCAGGATCAACCGGCCGCGGAATTGCCAAGCGATTTTGTTGATTCGTATAAGTATGTCCATATGGACAGTCAGTCCATCGGCTCCCTAGCGTTAAGGCCCGTTCCCTTCAATCCAATACTGCAGCTGCCTGCCTCAACAGCAACTGCCCGCCTCCGCGCCGGGACGATTTACATGCGATCCGGTACGCCCATGCCCATGAGTTCCAGGGAGCGTCGGAATACAATTTGCGCTGACTCGACTAGTTTCAGTCGAGCCAGACTGAGTTCGCCATCATCCGGGTTGGCGGAAATAACCCGGCAGTTTTCATAGAACCCGTGGAACGCGGTGGCTAACTCCATGGTGAAGTGGGCCAGATGGTGAGGCTCCAGAGACTGCGCCATCTGCTGTATCAACTCAGGCAGCCTGAGCATTGCCCGCATCAGGGCCAGTTCGCTGGAGTGGGTCAGCAGCGACACATCGCCGTTGCTCCAGTCGATGTTACGTTCCCGGGCAAGGCTGAGAATGCCGGCGTTCCGGGCGTGGGCATACTGAACGTAATAAACCGGATTCTCCGACGACTCTTTCTTGGCGAGATCAAGGTCGAATTCCATCTGAGTAGAGGGTGTTCGCGAAAGGAAAAAGAACCGGCAGGCATCGCGACCCACTTCGTCGGCCAGTTCCCTAAGAGTCACGAACTCACCCGTGCGCTTTGAGGCGCGAACTACCTCGTCGCCCCGCTTCAGAGTTACCATCTGGGCAATCAATATCGTAAGGCGCGCCGGGTCTATACCCAAGCCTTCAACGGCTGACTTCATTCTGGGCACGTGGCCCTGGTGGTCGGCGCCCCAGATGTTGACTACGGTGTCGTATTCCCGGATCAGGAATTTGTTGTAGTGGTAGGCGATATCTGAGGCGAAATAGGTAGGCTCACCGGAAGAGCGAACGATCACGTTGTCCTTTTCATCGCCCAGCAAAGTAGAATTGAACCATACTGCGTTGTCACGCTGGGAGACATAATTCTGCTCTCGCAGGAGGTTTAGAGCCTCGTCGTATTCGCCGCTGTCGTACAGGGTTCTTTCGCTAAACCAATTGTCGAACTCCACTCCGATCCGGTCCAAGTCATCCCGGATAAGTTCGACCATCTTCCCCCGGGCCAAGTCTCCTATTTCCCTCAGGGCCTGGTCATCTGCTAGGTCCAGGAAGCGATTTCCTTCCGAGTTGCCGATATCCCTGGCAAGATCCTGGATGTATTCTCCCATGTAGCCGTTTGACGGCATTTCGGAGTTGCGGCCGAATTGCTGCCGATACCGTGTCAGGACCGACCGGTAAAAGGCGTCCATCTGGCTGCCGGCATCGTTCACGTAGTACTCTCGGGTTACCTCGTAGCCGGCCGCTTCGAGCACATTGGCCAGGGTGCTGCCGAGCACCGCGCCACGGGTATGTCCGACATGAACGGGCCCGGTGGGATTGACGCTTACGAACTCAATCATCACCCGGTTATCGGCGCGTGGTTCCAGATTGCCGAATGAAAGGCCTGCCTGGCGGACCTCCTCTACCTGCTGCCGCAGCCAATGCTCGTCCAACCGGAAATTGATGAACCCCGGGGGGGCCGCCTCCACTTGCCTGATGAGCGGGCTCTCGGGAACGCGGTCAACCAGGGCGTGGGCCAGCTCCAACGGGTTGATGCGAGTGGCTCTTGCCAGCCGGAGCGGAAGGTTTGTTGCAAAATCGCCGTGTTCTGGATTACCAGGATGCTCCAGCTGTATTTCCGGCATGGTCTCCAGGCGAAGCATTCCGCAATTGCGGGCGGACTCAACCGCCTGGACCACAAGACCTCGAACGCTCTCAATCACGGGGGTGGTGGGCATGAACGAATTGTCCTCGCGAAGGCCGGTGCCTATACCGTCGTCAGGTTGCCGTTGAAGGTCTCATCATCGCCGCCACGGGAGGCAGCGCAAAAATAAATTCTAACACATGGGCCCTATCCCAATGCTTGTCTGGAACCCCGCTGATTGACGGGTTTTGGGCCTTCCAATCGCCGTGGTTAGCAGGAAGACGGACGCCAAAACCAGAAACCATGTTGAATCCGGTGAATGCTCTCTTGAAGGAATCCAAACAGTTCAATCCCGCGCCGGGAGGGTATAAGGTAGATTTGGTACTTTTAAGGGACTTCAGTGGCTAATTGCCGGGAATATCAGGGATTGACCCCGATATTTTTCTTGTCTCAGGTTCCAGCAACTGAAATCAGAAGGAATAAGCCAGTGGAAGAGAGGGAGAAGTCAAACCTCGGGCCGGTGGCATTGCAATCGCGACAGAAAGCACCGACAGAGTCAGCCCGCGAGAGGGCGCGTCTGCTGGAGCAAATGGTCGAGGACGACCGAAATGAGGCGGCAATGGACCTGTTCCTGCGCTTGCATCCGCTGGATCGTGCAGAGACTATGGCAGAGGTGCGAGGCCGACGCAGACGTCTTTTCGTGCGGAGTATGGCGCCAGAGACCGTTGCGGGCCTACTTGAATTCATTGAGCCGCGCCTTGCGGTAAGCACCCTTCGAGATTACCGCCCCGCTGACCTGGCGGAGATACTGGACCTCGCCGACCCGGCTGCCGCTGCGGAAATCCTAGAACTTCTGGAGTATGAGAGAAGTCAGGAAACCATCAACGCCATGAAGGCCTCGAATCACGTGGAGGTTCTGCTTAGTTACGAAGATGGTACCGCAGGGAGGTTAATTGACCCGGGTGTACCAGTGTTCAACTCTGGCACAACCGTGCCAATTGCTCTCGACAGGCTACGCTTGATGGGAGGTGCTTCGGAGGAGGTCAATTCTCTGCCAGTGGTCGACAGGGAGGGAGTTCTCGTCGGGACCGTGAAACCTGTGCGCCTGGCCCTGGCGAGGCCGAACTCTACAGTCGCTGACATCATGGACCGGGACATGGTCACAGTGGCTGCAGACGATGATGAGGAGGTGGCGGTACAACTCATCAGCCGCCTGCGGCTCAGTGATCTCCCGGTAATTGATGATGAGGGCCGCCTGGCTGGCCTGATCCGGGCTGAGGATGTGGTGGAGGTGGGACAGGAAAGTGCAACGGAGGACATGTTCCGCGTAGCCAGCATCGGAGAGGAACGGGTAACAGGTCCCATCACCGATTCGGTTCGCAGCAGGTTCCCCTGGCTTCTGTTGAACCTGGTCACCGTGTTTGGTGCCGCCGTAGTGATAGGGCTCTTCGAATCTACCATCGCCAAAGTAGTTGCGCTGGCGGCATTCCTGCCAATCGTGGCGGGCCAGGGAGGAATCGGAGGCACACAGACTGTCACCCTGGTCGTACGCAGCTTGGCGACCGGTGAGTTGCCTCCTCGGGTTGGACTCCGGCTGCTCGGACGAGAGGTGGCGTTGGGATTGGTCCACGGTTTGGTTCTGGGAGGTATTATTGGCGGCATCGGATGGGCCTGGCAGGGCAACGCCTTCCTTGGACTAGTGCTGGCGCTGGCAATGACAGGAAACATGGTAGTCGCCTCCGTAGCTGGTGCGGGTGTTCCGCTGCTGCTGAGACGCCTGAAAATGGATCCCGCGGTCTCGGCGGCGGTGTTCGTAACCACATTCACGGACGTGATAGGATTTGCCCTGTTCCTGGGTCTGGCAGCGGTTTTCATCGAGTTCCTGGTCTAAGTGGGTGATTCACCCTCCAAATCGTAAACATGAGTAGAGAGGCAGGCATGACGGGCACAATCGCGCTGGTGGGCGGAGAAGAGTTCAGGGCTGGCTGTGAGGAAATGGACCGTGAGGTGATGCTCGCTTCGGGTAAAGACCCGGCGAAAGTCTTAATTGTGCCCACAGCCGCCGTAACCGGTCCAGAGAAGGCGGCCAATGACGGGGTCACCCATTTCGCCGCCCTGGGAGGCAGTGCCTCACGGTTGATGGTTCTTGAGCACCAACATGCCAACGATTCCGGGCTAATAGCGCCCGCAGGTGCGGCCGACGTCGTTTATTTCACAGGTGGCAGCCCCGACCATCTTCTAGGCACCCTGCGTCGGTCGGCCCTGCTGAGTGCATTGAGAGAGGGATTGGAGCGAGGCCTGGTGCTTGGAGGGTCCTCCGCGGGTGCGATGGTGATGGGCTCGGTGATGCGGCGCCCCAGTACAGGCGAATGGGTCGAAGGTCTCGGAATCGCCGAGGGAATCGGGGTGCTCCCTCACCACGAAAGACGAGACCCCGGAGAGACTATGGTGGAACTAAGACAATCAGCGCCAGAGGGGGTGGTTTACCTCGGCATCGACGCACGCACTGGGGTCCTGGGGGGGCCTGAAAAATGGCGGGTGACGGGATTCGGCAAGGTTACTGTCTATAGAGGAGCCGAGTACGCGATATATCGGGCAGGGGACCACTTTCCAACCGCGTCCTGAGCACGGCTCCCGAATCCAGCCACGAAACGCCGGCCGTCTACCGGCGTCGTTCCCGAAGCTCCTGCCAGACCTGCTCCGGCTTAATGCCGGATGCCGCCATAAGGACCATCGTGTGGTACATGAGGTCAGCGATTTCCGACGGCAGATGGGCGGTGTCATCCTGCGCTGCGGCAAGGGCGGTCTCGCCTGCCTCCTCGATCACCTTTTGTGCGATGCGTCCGACGCCTTCCTGCAGCAACTGCGTCGTATAACTGCCCTCGGGCATCTCCCGCATCCGGTCCTGCGCCAGCGCGAACAGCTCACTCAGAATGCCTGGACCCCGGTCCGTGTCCTCGTATCCCTCGGGGAGGTCGTCCATGGGTGTAAAGAAACACGATGGATTGCCGGTGTGGCAGGTCGGGCCGTCGGGTTCCACCTTCAGCAGGATGGTATCTCCGTCGCAATCCAGCCAGGCCTCACGCAGGTTTAGATAGTTACCGGAGACCTCCCCTTTGTGCCACAGGTCCTCCTGGCTGCGGCTGTAAAACCAAACCTGGATGCCCTCCACGGTGCGTTTGATAGACCCCGGGTTCATGTAGCCCAGCATCAATACGTCACCGGTGTTGATGTCCTGTGCTACGGCCGGCACCAATCCCTGTTCGTTCAGTTTCACTTTCACAATTTCGCTCCCTTAGCCAGGAACATTCTGTAGAGTATGGCATGCGCCGGGAATCGCCGGTACACGAGAGGGGTCATCGGAGGTTAGCGAGCAATTCGGGCAATTCCAAAAGGCTGGTTATGCGATGTTCAGGGTGTGGCAGGTCGTCTCTAAGGCCCTGAATTCCACGGTCGGCCCAGACCGCGATCATCCCGACGCTGGAGGCACCATGAACGTCTTCAAAATGCCGATCGCCCACGTAGACGCAGTGCTCCGGTGGCAGTGTGAGACTCTTCAGCATTTCGTGGAACAGTTTCGGCTGCGGCTTGTAGCTCCGCACCATCTCAGATGACAGGACGGCCTCGAACTCGCAGCCCAGCAGGTCGAGATTAGGGAGCAAAAATCCGTCATCGGCGTTGGACAGGACGGCGATGCGGTAGGCGTTCTGGAGTTCCCTCAGAGCGGGCGCTGTTTCAGGGAAGGGCTCTCGTCGGGACAGGTCGGCGAAGAATCGCCCGGTGGCCGCTTTGGCATCGCCCGTGATGCCCAAAGACTTGAAGGCGGAGCGGAAGCCGCCTGTCCAGGCCTCGAAGTAAGACTGGAAGGGCAATGACGGATCCGTGCGGCGAAGGCGGAAATGCTCCTCCGACTGGTGCCACCCCTGCCAAAGTTCCTCGGCTGATATCTCCAGTCCCTGCTCCTTAATGATGCCTTCGAAGCTGCTGCGCCACTGCCCTTGGGGGTCCTGCACAAGGGTCTGATACATGTCAAATATGACAGCCTTAATATCAGCCACAACTCATACTCGCTCTAGGGTTCCATTGTTAGAAACTTGTTTGCCGGTGCGAACCGGTATTCCCTTATTCAGCAGGTAATCCTTGGCCTGGCCGATGGAGAATTCGCCGAAATGAAAGATGCTGGCAGCCAAAACAGCGTCCGCCTCCCCCTCATCCAATGCCTCATACAGGTGCTCCAGGGTTCCCGCCCCGCCACTGGCAATGACCGGCACGGAGGTGGCCCTGGAGACGGCACGGGTGAGCTCGACGTCGTAGCCCCGCTTCTGGCCGTCCTCGTCCATGCTCGTCAATAAGATCTCGCCTGCCCCCAACTCTACGGCCCGAGTTGCCCACTTCACTGCGTCGGTCCCGTTCGGTGTGCGCCCGCCGCGGGTGTATACCTCCCAGCCGGAAATATCCGACAATGCGAGGCTGGAGTCCGCTGCTGGTAGCCGTTCGAAATCGGTGGGCGGACCTTCGATACGCTTGGCGTCGATGGCCACCACTATGCACTGGTTTCCGAACTGAAAGGCGCCCTGGCTTATGAGGTCGGGATTGTTGACCGCCGCCGTGTTCAGCGAGACCTTGTCGGCGCCCGCTTTCAGCATACGGCGGATATCCTCCACCGTGCGGATGCCTCCGCCGACGGTCAGAGGAATGAACACCTCCTCTGACACCCGGTGCACCACATCTACCATGGTCTCCCGGGAATCGGAACTGGCTGTGATGTCCAGGAACACGAGCTCGTCGCCGCCCTCCCGGTCGTATGCCGCAGCCAGTTCAGCCGGGTCCCCGGCATCGCGTAGTTCCACGAAGCTGACACCCTTTACCACCCGGCCGCCGTCTACGTCGAGGCAAGGTATGATGCGTTTGGTCAACAAATTCGATAACCCAATCGTTGCCAGTTACGAATTCCAATAGCAGTATATCATCGTAGCTGGGAGCAGAGGATGGGTTGACTGATTGCGGGCAGTGCCTTTTGGTTCTCACCCAAGATTCAGAAACAGGTCCAGTGGACATGACTGAAATTTATCTGGTCCGGAGAGTGAAGAGAATTGGCCAATACTACGAATCGGTAAACCATGAATCGATAATCGATCTGCTAACTCAGGCCTCTGAACGGCAGTTGGCTAAATTCACAATGTGGACTAGAATGAACCGGGTACAAGGGCAATTTAAATCAACGCCGTTGGAGGTCTGTCATGGCAGTATCACTGGCCGAGGCAAACCGGATCGTGGAAGGCGCCATAGCCGCTGCAAGCGAGATGGGAATAAAGATTAATGTGGCAGTAGTAGATGCCGGGGGTCGCCTCATTGCTTTCAATCGCATGGATGGGGCCATCTGGGGCGGAGTTTACGGCTCCCAGGGCAAAGCAGTTGCCAGTGCGGCGTTTGGCCGCACCAGCGGCGAATTGCAAGAGCGGGCCAGCAGCCCGATCATCTCCGGTATCCTAAGGGCCGAAGGTGACCATGGGATCGCCAGTCAAGGGGGCGTTCCCATTGTTCGCAACGGAGTGGTCGAGGGGGCCGTGGGCGTCGGTGGGGGTACGTCCCAAGAAGACGAGGACTGTGCCAGGGCAGGGATCGAACGACTGTAGACTGCTCCGGCACGATTCCCCGGGTATGTGGGCCTGGGTGGAGTCTTAACTACGGTTCTTGAGACGGGGCGCACGATTGTGCGCCCCAGTGTTATTTTCTCGGGATTAGTGCTGTTACAGCCGCCGGGCTGCCGCTGCCGCCAACGAGTTTCAACGCACCGATGACCACAGTGCTCCCGGTAGGAGTCAACACTTCCAAGCGATTCAGGTTTTCAAGCACTATCAGGTCCCGAGACAGAGCCAACCGGCTCACGGAAAAGCCTTGATCGACCCCGGGTTCCACCCCCGCCGTGTCAGTACCCAGCCCGCCCACCGACCGTTCCGTAATCAGCATTTCGGCCGCATGAAGGCCGAATCCAGGAAAGTGAAGCCCGCCCTGGGGATCGGTACCCAGGTATTCAACGGGTTCAGACCAGCGTTTTGACCAACCGGTCAATAGCAGGACCAGACTGTCAGGCGGGATTCTTCCGTGGAGAGACTCCCACTCTGACAAGTGCGAGGACTCCAAGGCGAAGTCAGGGTTGTCCCGACAACGGTCCCTGACGTCTATAACGACGGCGGGACGCACCAGATCGGCGGGAAGATACTGGTCGACGGTTTTGCCATCACGGAAAAAGCTGGCCGGGGCGGTAAGGTGAGTGCCGGAGTGTTCCCCCAAACAGAATCTCCGGAGGAAATAACGATCGTGCTGGAGCGTGCTCCAGTCGCCGAACTCTGTGGGGGGATCTCCCGGCCAGATGGCATACGAGTCGACACTGCATGGCTCAGGTCAACAATTGCGAGATGCGAAAGGGCCCCTGGACCACCGGGGCCCGCAGTGTCCCCTTCGTCGCCCATCAACCCAGCTTGCGGTTATATCCATTCCTGGATATGATGCACCGCCTTAACCGATCAGGCCGACAACAGTCTGGCACTGAGCCAGTCGGTTTCCGCAACCTTTCTTCGCAGGATGTCCTGGTCAATCCACCGCATAGCGGTTCGAGCGGTTTCCTCAATGGCCACCTCTCCGCGATCCGGCCTTCTGCCCTCCACGGTGCACCCAACACCTATTGCGCTCTCGTTAATGACGTAGCCGCGGTAAAAGATCCTCATGGCGTCGCCTCAAAATAAAGAAATAGTGCTGCCCTGGAACTGCCCTCCGGTCGGCGCCAAACCGGAGGGATATGACGCATATATGTTCTGATATGAGGCGACGTACTGTCAACAGCCTTCTGTCAGTAATTTCCGATGGGATAATCAACCCGGCACCGGTCCCGTGTTGACCGATCGCGGGGCCGGCGAGCTCACGTAGTCCCGCGGCCCGCCTCGGACCCCGGGGATTTCGCTTATGAGCGTGAGATCTCCGTGAGAAAATCGGCCAGGGGACGGGACTCCTGGGTGGAGGCAGCCATGTCGCGCACCACCACCTCGCCCCTGGCGATCTCGTCGTCGCCGAGGATGAGGGTGTAAGGAATGTTCAGGGCGTTGGCCTGCCGCATCTGACCGCGCAATCCGCGCGCACCGCTGCTCAGAATGGCGCCGACCCCCGAGCGTCGCAAACGGACCGCCAGCTCGAGGGCCTGGCTGCGCGCAGCGTCTCCGACGTTGGCCACCAGATAGCGCGGCGACGCTTCGTCTGGAACCGGCACTTCGTCTCGTTTCAGATTCAGCGTCAGGCGCTCCATTCCTGTGGCGAAGCCAATACCCGGTGTTGGGCGCCCGCCCAGCTCGGTGATGAGCCCGTCGTAGCGGCCACCGCCGACAATGGTGGACTGCCCGCCTACATCCAGAGGTTGGATCTCAAACACCGTGCGGGTGTAGTAATCGAGGCCGCGCACCAGCCGGTGGTCCACAACGTAGGGCAGAGCCATGGTGTCGAGGTAAGATTCCAGCTTATCCCAGTGTTCGCGGCATTCTTCGCACAAATATTCAGTGGACCGGGGTGCTTCGTCGCCCATTGCGCGGCATGTTTCCACCTTACAATCCAGCAGGCGGAGGGGATTGCGTTCCAGGCGGTCCCTGCAGTCTGGACAAAGGCGGTCGTAGTGGCCGGAATAATAGTCCCGAAGATGCTCCACGTATGCGGGGCGACAGTTACGGTCGCCGATGCTGTTCACCAGCAGGCGTACATCCCGGAGTCCGAGGCTACCCATCAGTTCCCAGGCCACCTCGATGACCTCAGCGTCGACCGACGGGTCGGAGTCTCCGAGGGCTTCCACCCCGAACTGGTGGTGCTGACGGAAACGGCCGGCCTGGGGGCGTTCGTAACGGAAGACCGGGCAGAAGTAATACATCCGGACAGGCTGGGGCAGGTTATGCATCCCGTGTTCCAGGTAGGCGCGGCAGACCGGAGCGGTGCCTTCGGGCCGCAGAGTGATACTGTCTCCACCCCGGTCCTCGAAAGTATACATTTCCTTTTCGACAATATCGGTCCCCTCGCCGACTGAGCGGATGAACAGATCTGAGTCTTCGAAGGCGGGGGTGTCGATGCGTCCGTAGCCAAAACGATGAGCGATTTCCATCGCCTTCGACTCGATGTAGCGCCAGTATTTCTGTTCCTCAGGAAGGTGGTCGGCGGTGCCGCGTGGCGCTCGAAAAACCAACGTAGCAACTCCACTTCAAATGTCTATGGCCTAAATTATAGGTTGGCCTCCCTGCTATTGAAAGCAGTTTTCCTTTTGGTCCGTTCCCGAGTGGAGCAAGAAAAGTGTAGATACAGTCGTCCACCGGGGTGGAGGGGCCACCCTGGCCCATACGGTCCACGGAGCAATTCAATGCATCCTGCTCAATGGGACTCATCCTCCCGAAACGCGTGGGCATGTAGTTGGGGAAATCCGCGTGGTTGTCCTTCAAATCCAGAAAATGATCCACCAGTTCGTAAGAGATCTGGACTCCCTGGCCTTGACCGATGCGTCGAGTTTCAGATCGCAATGTCTCAGTCCCAACCCGCCCGACTTGATGGGCCCCAGTTGGTGGAGACCAGGCAGCCGCCGAAGTCACGAGCGCCACGATAGTGGTGCCCCGGCTCCTCCTACACCTTGCCCTCGTCAGCCAGCGCCACCAATTCTTCGCTGGTCAGGCCGCCTATACCGCACAGAACCTCCTGGTTGTGCTCGCCGAGCAGCGGAGGCTGGCGGTTCGGATTACCTGAAGTGCCGGACAGGTGAATGGGTGTGTTCACAGTGCGGAATATGCCCCCCATGTCATTGCCGCCATCAATGAACATTCCCCTGGCCTCCAGGTGGGGGCAGCTATCCAGGTCCGCCTGGTCCTGGACCATTCCCATGGAGTAACCGATTTCGATGAGCCGCTCGGTAACCTCCATTTTGGAGCGTTCCTTGCTCCAAGCCTCGATGGCGGGTACAAAGTGGGCCATGTAGAACTCCCCGCTGATCCCTTGTCCCAGGAACCGGGGGTCCTCAATCAGGTCCTCTCTGCCGATGAGCCGCCAAAGGTCCTTCCACCTCTCGGGACCGCCGGCCCCGGCCAATACGACGTAGCCATCCTTTGCCCGCAGGCAGAGTTGCGCGGAGAGCATGTTGCCCCGCTCCCGGCCCGCCACCCGGCCCGTGGCCTGGAAGAAGGGCATGGTGCTGGTCATGTGGGCCACCATGCAGTCGTACATGGCCATATCCAGGTACTGGCCTCTACCCGTGCGATGCCGGCTTTCCAGGGCCATCATGATGGCCAGGGCGGTCCAGACTCCGGGAACCGAATCCCCGATGTTGTCTCCAACCATCTGCGGCCCACTGTCCTGATCGCCGGTGACCGTCATCCATCCACCCATTCCCTGAACGCAGGGATTGTTGGCCGGCCAGTGAGAGAAAGGCCCGGGAGCAGGGCCGTTGGGATCTCCATAGCCCGTCAGGCTGGCGTATATAAGCCGGGGGTTGATTTCCGACAAACGATCGTATCCCAAGCCAAGCCGCCAGAGGGCCCCAGGGCCCCAGTTGTCGAGAAGAATGTCTGACTCGGCAGCCATTCGCTCGAAGGCCCGTTTGCATTGAGGATCGCGCAGGTCCATGGATACGCTTTTCTTGTTCCGGTTGAGACCGAGATACCTCGAACTCACCCGCTGACCGTCGGGGCCGTCTATGAACGGCCCGTTTGCGCGCCCTCGTTCTCCGACGCCGGGGCGTTCGATCTTGATCACCTCGGCGCCCATATCGGCAAGGATCATGGAGCAGAAGGGTCCTGCCACGATGTGGGTAACGTCCAACACTCGCAGTCCATCGAGGGGGAGAGGTGCGGTCTCCTGATCAGTGGGCATCACTGCTCCGTTCTCTCTGCGGGGTCGGCGGGTATTTGCAGGCCCAGGCCATTGTCTATGAACCTCCTGGCGTTGCGGACGTAATTGGCGGTGGGGTTCTGGAGCCTCTTCTCCTGCGCCGGGCTCAAAGGGCGAATCTGTCCTGGAACTCCGATCACCAGCGAATGAGGCGGCACATGGCCGCGCACAATTGCGCCGGCCCCTATGAACACATAGTCGCCAACGTCTGCGTCTTCCAGCAGAACGGCGTTCACGCCAATAAGGACGTTGCTGCCGACCATTCCTCCATGCACCACCGCACCATGGGTCAGGAGCACGTTGTCGCCAAGCTGCAGGTGGTCGTCGGTGTGCAACACGCAGTTGTCCTGAAGGGAGCAGTTCCGGCCGATAACGATGTCCCCATAGTCGGCCCTGATTACCGCTCCGGGCCAAACGCTGGATCCCTCGCCAATCGTGACGTCTCCCACGATGTAGGCGGCCTCGCTGACGAAGACCGATGAATGGATACTGGGGAATTTGCCGTCAAGTCCGCGTATCAATGGGACCTCCATTAGATTGATTGCCTTGAATTGAAGCGAGTGCGAGGATACCGGTCCTTAATTCAAGATGCCTTAAACTTGCTTGAGCACAGTTCAGAAATCCAAGAGCTATGGGCCATCGTTGGCGAGGGTTCACAGGCCGAAAACCCCTTTCAGTCCCTGCAGACTGAAATGACAGGCGTAGGCGATGATGAAGAATTTCACCAGTTTGCCGGCCCCCACAGCTATCAGGTATCTCCAAAGGGGATAACGTAGGGCACCTGCAGCGATGCCGGCTACATCGAATAACGGGTTGGGGATCGCTGAGACCAGAAATAGTATCAGCCCACCACGCTTGCGCATCCAGCCTTCCACGCGGTGGTAGAAGCGGCGGCGTTCGAGTACGCCGCTGCCTCCGAAACCCAGAAAATATCCGGTAAGCTCTCCAATGGTCCCGGCCAAACCCGCGATTACTGCTACAGCTGCCGGGTTGAGGAAGGTAGCCGTAGTACAGGTGATGGCAAGGGCCGGTACGGGCACGACCAGCCCCCCGCTGGCCAGCAGCACCGAGCCGGCAACGGCGGGGTAAGTGAAACTCGTCCAGCTGATGCGGTCATGCAACATGTAGGCGGTGACGGCGATTGCGGCGACTATCGCCAAAATCACCAATCTTCCACGCCAGGTCCCACCCGCTCTTTCCAGAAGATTGGAAAGGTATAGACCCCAGCGGTGGTGCCAGGAAGACGAAAGTTCCCCGCTAGCGAGCTCTGCCTCGCCTATTGGCTCAACTTGGTCCCCTTCCGAGTCACAGTGGGCGACGTCCGGGGGGATTTCGATTGGCTGGACGATTTTCAGAAGCTCTGAAGGCTCCGGCGGGTCGGGGTCCCATCCGGTGCGGGGTCTGGATAAGTAGAGCGAGAAAGAAAACGGGTAAGAATCTCGTTAAATGCCTCCGGCTTCTCCATATGTGGCCAGTGTCCACATTCAGGGAGGACGTGGACAGTGCTTTGGGGAGCGGCTCGCTTCACGTCCTCTTTCCGGAGCGGTGGGATGACCTGGTCCTCTTCACCCCACACTACAAGCAGTTTATCCGAGAGTAAAGACAATCTGTCCAGTATCTGATGTTCCGGCCGAAGCCCCAGCAGATTCACACCGGCCCGAACCGACTGGAGCATCACGTGAGGCCCGTGAGGAAGGCACCGAACCCGAACCATTTCCGGAATGATCTCCTCCAGGAATTCAGGGGGACGGTAAAATATACGCTTGACCAGGGCCTCCTTACTGATCATCTCAGGCTTATAAATCAACTCCCCCACCACTGGGATGGAGATTAGCCTGAGGGGCCAGGAAAGGCGCTTGCCCAGGCCAGCGGATCCCACCAGGACGACTCTTTCCACCCGGTCCGAGTGCTCGAGGGCGGTAACTCCAGCGATCAAGCCTCCTGCGGAATTTCCCACGACCGAAAAACGGGGGATGCCCAGTACGCTGGCGAAATCAATGATGAAATCCGCGGCGCTTTCAGGTGAGTAACCCCGGTGGTCTGCGAGGCCTGAGCCTCCGTAGCCTGGCAGGTCCAGCGCTAGAGCGGTGAACCCCGCATCGGCCAAAGCCCGCATGTTTCGGCACCAAGTGATCATGGAGGTGGCCAGGCCGTGCACCAGGACTACCGGCGGCCCATCGCCCACGACCGCGTAACGGACGTTTATCCCGTCAACACGTGCGTCCGCGATGGTCGACTCCTGCATCAATGCCGTTGTCGTCACTGTCAATAGGCCTGCGTGTAGTCGGCCCGGGACCCAAGGGCTCCGGGCCTTGGCAATCTAGACCAGCGCCGGCTCCTGCGGTTCGCTTTCGACCCCGGCAGAAGCACTCTGCACAGTCAGGGTTAGACCATTCTCCCCAACATCCACGACGATGTGAACACCCTGCACCACCTCGGGCGAAAGGACCATCCTGGCCAGCGGGTTTTCCAGCTGCCGCCGGATGACCCGGCGGAGATGTCGCGCTCCGTAGGCCGGATCATACCCCTCCCTGGCGAGCCATATCTCGGCATCCTCTGTCAGCTCGAAGGTCATGTCGCGCTCGGTCAGCCGTTCCTTCACCTCCCTGACCATAAGTTCAACGATCTGCACAATGTCGTCCTGGCCCAGGGGGTGGAACACTATAGTCTCGTCGATTCGGTTCAGGAACTCGGGACGGAAGGTTCGCTTCATGGCTGCGTCCACGGAGTCCCGCAGGTCCGCCATTTCCTTTTGCCTGTCGGTGGCATTTGGCCTGAATCCGAAGGGCTGCCGGCGAATGCCCTCCGTGCCGAGGTTGCTCGTCATTATAATGACGGTGTTGCGGAAATCAACGGTGCGGCCCTGGCCGTCGGTAAGCCGCCCATCATCCAGGATTTGAAGCAGCGTGTTGACCACGTCGGGGTGGGCCTTTTCGATCTCGTCAAAGAGCAGCACCCGGTAAGGTCGCCGGCGTACGGCTTCGGTGAGTTGGCCTCCCTCATCGTATCCGATGTAGCCCGGAGGGGCCCCCACCAGCCGGGACACCGAGTGTCGCTCCATGTACTCTGACATATCGATCCGGACCATGTTGGTCTCGTCGTCGAAGAGAAACTGGGCCAGCGCCTTGGCCAGTTCAGTCTTGCCCACCCCGGTGGGCCCCAGGAAAATGAAGCTACCGATGGGCCTGCGCGGGTCATTCAGACCGGAACGGGAGCGACGGATTGCTTCGGAAACAGCCACGACGGCCTCGTCCTGGCCAATTATGCGTTTGTGGAGGTCGTCTTCCATGTGAACCATTCGCTCGGCCTCGCCCTCCATTAACCGTCCCACCGGAATGCCGGTCCACTCCGACACCAGCTGGGCGATGTCCATCTCGCTCACCACACGGTCGGTCTCCGTCCCCTCGGGCTGGGCCTGTCTCTCGGCCTCATATTCCTGCTGAAGACGCAGCCTTTCTGTCCGGTACTCCGCAGCACGCTCGTAGGCGGAGCGTTCGGCCGCAGCCGTCTCCTGGTCTGCCAGGTAGCGGATTCGCTCCTCCATCTCCTTGAGGGGTGCCGGCAGGATCTGGGCGTCTATTCGCAGCTTGCTGCAGGCCTCATCGATGAAGTCCACCGCCTTGTCCGGCATCTGGCGTCCGGAAATGTATCTGTCGCTGAGCCGGGCGGCGGCCACCAGGGCGTCGTCGCTGATGTACACCTTGTGGTGGGCCTCATACCGCGGGCGCAAGACCTTGAGAATTTCCACCGTTTCATCCACCGAGGGTTCCTCGAGGGAAACGGGCTGGAAGCGGCGTTCCAGGGCGGAGTCCTTCTCGATGTACTTCCGGTATTCGTCCAGCGTTGTTGCTCCTATGCACTGCATCTCGCCCCGTGCCAATGCCGGCTTCAGCATGTTGCTGGCGTCCAGGCCGCCCTCGCCTCCTCCGGCGCCTACCAAGGTGTGCAGTTCGTCCAGGAACAGGATTATTTCTCCGGAGGCGTCTTTGACCTCGTCAATCACCGATTTGAGCCGCTCCTCGAATTCGCCCCGGAACTTGGACCCCGCCACCATGGCCGGCAGGTCGAGGGCCATGACCCGGCGGTTCCTGAGAGAGTCAGGGACGTCTCCGGCAGCGATTCTCTGGGAGAGGCCCTCGGCGATGGCGGTCTTGCCCACTCCGGCCTCGCCGATTATGACGGGGTTATTCTTCCGGCGGCGAGTGAGGGTTTGCATAACCTGCCGGATCTCCAGGTCTCTGCCCACCACGGGGTCCAGCTTGCCCTGCCGGGCCATCTGGGTGAGATCGATGCTGAAGCGCTCGAGAGAGCGATATCGGCTTTCTGCTTCGGGGTCGTCCACGCGGTGGCCTCCCCTCACCTGCGTCAGGGCCCGGTAAACGCGCTCCCGGTCGATGTTGTAGGTCCGAAGTATCCTCGCCGAGGCGCCGTCCGGTTCCATTGTCGCGGCTACGAACAGATGCTCCGCACCGATATACTCGTCGTTCAGGCGGTCAGCCTCGGCCTGGGCGTTTTCCATCAACCGCTGGGCCCTTGGCGTGGGATAGATCTGGGCGGCCTCGTAGGCCAGCTTGGGAGCCTCCGACAGAGCCCGGTCAACGGCGGCCCTGATTTCGCCGGCGGGAGCCCCCAGTTCGGCAAGGATGCGAACGGGAACGCCGTCCTCAAGCTCCAGAAGGGCGGAAAGCACATGCTCGACGTCCCACTGATTGTGGCGGTGACGGCGCACCAATTCCTGTGAGTTCTGCAGCACCTGGCGCGCCTGGTTGGTGAAATTGCTGTTATTCGATGCCATGATTCTCCCTCCTCGGGTGGAAGGGGTAGAACCCTCCGGCCCCCTAGGTTCTTCTTACTTTCCGTCCGGGTTGTGCTCGTCTGAGATTCTCGACTGTTTGCATGAGCCTCTCCACTTCCTGTTCCAGTTCATCCACGCGGTCCATGAGCTTGAGCGCCACTTCGGCGCCTGCCAGATTCATGCCCATATCGTCGGTCAGCGTCCGCACTCTCCTGATGCGGTCAATGTCGGCCATTGAGTACATTCGCTGCTTTCCCGTGGTTCTGGAGGGCCAGATGAGGCCGATCCGTTCGTAGTGGCGCAGTGTCTGGGCGTGCACCCCGACGATCCGGGCTGCGACGCTGATCACGAAGCAGGGTTCGTCGTGGAATTGTCCATCTGCAGCCATATCCCTCCTCCTTCCGGTTGCCGCTTGCCGGCAAGGCCAGCCATGCGGGCGGCCGCTACTGAGACAAACGGGTCCCGCTCACGGCGGCGCGGGCTTCTCGTACATCTCTCAGTTTCCGGTACAGTTCCAGCTCCTCCTCCGAGGGGTTGGACGGCAACCGGAGCTTGACGGTGACATAAAGATCTCCGCGTTCCCTGTGCCCCGACAGGGATGGCATCCCCTGACCGCCCAGGCGAAACCGACGCTCGTTGGGCGTGTTCGGCGGCACAGTCAGGGCCACTTGTCCCGTGAGCGTTGGCGCCTGTATTTCGGTGCCGAGGACTGCTTCGTCGGCCATGAGATCGACGTCGACCAAAAGGTCTCGTCCCACCCTCCTGAACCTGGGGTGGTCAGCCACCGAGACGACCAGATAATAGTCGCTGCCCTGGGGGCCCTCCGGGGCTATGTGCACCCTGGAGCCGTTGTCCACGCCGGCTGGGATTTTCACCTCGAGGTTCCGGCCGTCCTGTGCCCGGAGGGTGCGGGTGGTACCGTGGAGAGCCTCTTCGAGTGATATCTCGGCGTGATATTCGGTAGGAGGAGGACGCCAGGACCGTCCCCGGGCATGACCGGTGCCGAAGAAGTCTTCAAACATGCTGTTTCGCCCTCCAAAGGCGGAGAACACATCATCTCCGTCGACAAAAGTCCATCGCACTCCATCGCCCGCTGATCCTCCAGAATGGCTGAACTGGTCTGCGTGCCTCCAGTCGTCGCCGTACTGGTCGTATTTCTTGCGGTTGTCGTCGTCTGACAGAACGCTGTAAGCCTCGTTGATCTCCTTGAATTTTTCCTCTGCTCCTGCGTCGTTCTTGTTGACGTCGGGGTGGTACTGTCGGGCCAACCGCCTGTATGCCTGGCGGATGTCTTTCTCCGACGCGTTCCTGGGGAGGCCAAGCACCTCGTAGTAATTGCTCATGGCAGCACCACCGGGTCAGATTTGCCAGTCTGCTCCGTTGTCCGCATCCATCCGCTGCCGTTCGGAATGCCGGGTCGGGAGCAGCATCCGGGAACAAAGCTATAATAAAACTTTATATAGAGACTGTCAACTTTCTGTATAGAGTAGGCAATGTCGACAGTGGGGAATGGCGATTGTAGTTTGAAGCTGCAGCCGGGAGTTATGCTGGGGCAGTTGAGCGAATAACCGGTGAGTGATACAATTTAAGCCTACGAGCCCGGCCGCTCCGGGCGACTTAAAATGCTCCCCGATAGCTCAGCGGTAGAGCGGGCGGCTGTTAACCGCTAGGTCGTAGGTTCGAATCCTACTCGGGGAGCCAACAGCTACAAAATGGGCGTCCAGAGTCGGCAAACCATGGATGGATGTCACAGCGGTTAAATCGCGACTCAAAGCTGACCCAGCTTTGGAGATGTCACAGCGGTTACAGACAACACTCCAAGATTATCTCCGATACCACCGCATAGAGGGCAGCACAGAGGCGACCGTTAAGTTCTACGCCAAGGAACTTCGGCTGTTTCTACGGGACCTCGAAACGATTGATCCTGATTGCCATACCCTGACCGACCTATCCTTTCTTCATGTCCTGCAGCATCTCGCCTCTATGAGGGAGCGAGGACTGAAGCCTCGGACAATCCGTACTCGATGGCAGGCCATCACCACCTGGCTGAATTGGTGCGTTGAGTGGCGGCTTATCGACGCCTGGCCAGCTGCGAAGATTAAGGCCCCTAAGATGCCGAAGACTCGAAAGTCCTTCTCGACCGAGGAGCAATTCGCGTCCCTGCTCGACCTTTACCCACTGAACACAATTCGCTGGCTCCCGAAGGCAGTCCATGATGTGGATGATGGCCTCAACCGGGATCAGGAGAAACGAGATGTGGATGCTGAAGAAGCAGGATCTGAACTGGGACCATTCGGTGATCAGAGTCATCTTTGGCAGGGGCCAGAAAGAGAGGCAGGTTCCATTTGACCGGCAGTGTCAGCGAGCCATGCTCCGCTACATACAACAACTTCAGGACTCGCTGGAATGGCTATGGGTTACAGAAGAGGGGATCAGACTGGGATATAACGGAATCTGGCAGGACCTGAAGCGATTGGCAGAACGTGCGGAAATTGAACTAAAGGACGCCTGCCACATATTCCGAATAACTATCGCTGCCAATGCCGTAAAGCAGAGCATTCCCCGACCGTACGTCCAGGCAATAGCAGGTTGGTCGACTGCTCATATGTTGGATCATTACGTGGCGGACATGAAGGCTGAAGAGGGTGCCATAGATGCGTTCAGGGAGTTCAAGCCTTTCGGGAAATAGAAAATGAGGACTCCTGAGGATTGTCGTATTGAGGGTTAGATACCGGTAAAGGCTTGAGTTATTTCCTGAATAAATCGAGGTCGATGGTTCGAGTCCATCTAGGCCCACCAGACTTGACGGTAGACAGTACCGGGGAGTGCAAAGCCAACTCCTCGGCGTCCCTTCCCCCTATGGGACTATCTTCGGGCATCGGGATGGTATAGCGCACCACGGCGCCTCCGGGCTGCACCACGATCTCCCTGACGAAGGTCTCGATGAAGGCCCGCCGTTCTGTGAGTTCGCTCTCGTTCAGGTAACGGCTCAGGTCCTCGCAGTAGGCCGTGATGGTTTCCACGTCGTCCAGCACCACCCGCCGCTGGGACAGCAACACCCTGGCCTCTTCCGCCGTGGCTTCAAGACGCCCTTGGCGCTCCCGGTGGTCCCGGATGCGGGGCTTGAAGTCCTCGATGTCCAGGTCGGTGGTCTCCGCCAGGTTGTAGAGCCGCTCCAGCCGCCGCTTCACGTCGGCCAGTTCAGACTCAGCGGTCTCCAGCCGCTGCCGCTGCTCCCGGGCGATGCCGTCCATCTCCTCGTCCACCATCTTGACCAGTGTCCGGATGTTGGAGTCTGTGAGAACATTCTCCCGAATCTTCCCCACCACCATCTCCTCGAACCTGCGGGCGTGCAGCCTTGGGCAGTCGCAGGCCCCGCTGCCCCGTTTCATCAGGGACTGGCAGACGTAGTAGGCGAACTGCCCGCCCTTGGAGTCCTGGCCGGACATGGCCCGTTTGCAGGCACGGCACTTGACCAGCCCGCTCAGAAGGTAGGAGCTTCCCACGCGGCGGGGATGCGCCTTCCTGGGGGCGCGAGAGCGCATCTGCTTGTTCACCTTGCGGAACTGGGCCTTGGAAACGATAGACGGGAACGCCTTCTCCACCCGGACCGGCTCCTCCTTGTCCCTGGCCCCTCCGCCCCAGAGAAGTGTTCCGGTGTAGGCTTCGTTTCGGAGGATGATGTGGACGCCGTTCTTGGACCAGGGCCTGCCGGTGGGGTTGGCGATGCCCTCGTCGTTCAGGGTTCGGGTGATGTCCAGGATGCCCCTGCCCGACTCGGCCATGTCGAAGATGCGCTTGACCACCGGGGAGGTGTCCGGGTTGGGCTCCAGGGTGGGGCGCTTCTTCGCCCCATCCTGGACCATCAGCTTGCGATAGCCGTAGGGCACCCGACTGGCGACCCAGAAGCCCCGGGAGGCGGCCTCACGCATCCCCCGCCGAACTTCTTCCGCAAGATTTTCCGAGTAAAATTCGTCCACGGACTCGATGATGGCCTCCATCAGCTTGCCGGTGGGTGAGTCGTCGGCGTGCTCGGTGATGGAGACGACGCGGACTCCCTTGCGCCGGAGCATGGACTTGAAGGCCACGGCGTGCTCCCGCTTTCGGGTGAATCTACTGAATTTCCAGACGAGAATCTCCTTAAACGGCGCCTCCGGTTTGCTTGCTTCGTCCAACATCCTGCGGAACTGGGGCCGGTCGGGGATGCGTCCACTCTCGGCCTCGTCCACGTACTCGCGGGCGACGGAGTAGCCGTTACGCTCGGCGTATTCCCTGAGCGCCCGCATCTGGGCGGCCACCGACAAGTCCACGTCCTGGCGGTCGCTGGAGACCCGCGCGTAGAGGGCCGCCGGGGTCAGGTCTGTTAGCTGGTTCATGGTGGTTGCCTCCTGGTAATGAATTATCGGCATGTCCATGCCGTCTGCGGCAGTTGGCTACCGTTCGTTGCCGTCATCTTCGACAGGAATTACCTGCAGCCGGTAGCCCAGGGCGCCCAGCACGCGTATTACGGTGCCCACCTCGGGCCTGGCTCCGGCCCGCATGGATTTGTAGAGACTCTTCTCGCCCAGGCCGGTCTGCTGGGCTATCCGGCGCATCCGGTGGGCGCGGGCCATCCGGCCTAGGGTGCCCATCAACTCATAGGTGTCGCCGTCGGCCAGGGCCCGGTTGAGGGCCGCCGCCATTTCATCTTCGTCGGGGTGCTGGGCGTCTGGCATGCTCAAGGCTCCGGCGCACTGGTGGACTGGCTTGCTGCTTCGTCGGTCTCCTGCTTTATATGGTATCGAATCGGATACCGAGGATGCAACCCCCAACTGTCATTTTCCACGCCCTATTTCCCAAATGCTTGCCGTCAAATCGGAGGGAGCATCATGACGAAGAACGCCGGTCCATTCCCCACGTTCATCTCCCTCACATGCAACTGGTTCAGAGCCTTGTCCGCCGGTCGGGGGGTGTCGTACCATTCAGAGTATGCTGCTCACCATCTCCACCACATATCGTCCGGCCACCGACCTGGGATACCTGCTGCACAAGAACCCCGGGCGATTCCAGTCGTTCACCCTACCCTTCGGGAGGGCTGACGTCTTCTACCCCGTGGCGGACGCCGACCGCTGCACCGCCGCCCTCCTGCTGGAAATCGACCCGGTGGGGTTGGTCCGTCCCAAGGCCGGCGCGTCCAATTCGACGGGCTGGCTCCAGCAGTACGTGAACGACCGTCCCTACGTTGCTTCGTCCCACCTCAGCGTTGCGATTGCTTCGGTGTTCAACAGCGCGCTGGCCGGCAACTGCAGGGACCGGCCCGAGCTGGCGCAACAACCAATCCCATTGGAAGCCCAACTGCCCACCCTGCCGTCCCGGGAGGGTCCCGAACTCATCGGCCGGTTGTTGGAGCCTTTAGGTTACTCCGTTGAAATCCAGGAACACCCGCTGGATGCGGGATTCCCCGAGTGGGGAGCCAGTCCCTGCTTCGGTGTGGGACTGAAGGGGGTGGTGAGGCTGCGGGACCTGCTGGCCCACCTTTACGTGATGCTTCCCGTGTTGGACGACGCCAAGCACTACTGGGTGGGCGACGACGAGGTGGACAAGCTGCTGCGGTTCGGCGCGGGCTGGCTGAGCGGTCATCCCCAGCAGGAGCTGATCTCCAGCAGATACCTGAAGCGCCAGCGCGGTCTGGTGCGCCAGGCCTTGGACCAACTGTCGGATGATGGTCAGGTCGACCCCCATGCTGCCACGGAACGGGGCCAACACGATGAAGAGCGTCTCGAAACCCCACTCCGGCTGGGGGAGCAGCGGATGCAGGCGGTGCTTGCCGCCCTGCGGGAGGAGGGCGCGACGCGCGTGCTGGACCTGGGCTGCGGCGAAGGCAACCTATTGCGAGAGCTGCTCAAGGAACCCGCGTTTCGCGCCATCACCGGCGTGGACGTTTCCCACCGCGCCCTGGAAACGGCCCACGCCCGCCTGCGACTGGACAACCTGCCCGCCGCCCAGCGGGAAAGGGTCGCGCTGCTCCAGGGGTCCCTTACCTATCAGGATCAACGGTTGGCCGGATTCGACGCTGCGGTGGTCATGGAGGTTGTCGAGCACATCAACCCGGAACGGCTGGAAGCATTCGAAGCCGCCGTGTTTGGAGGGGCTCAACCCGGCGTGGTGATCATCACCACGCCCAACTCCGAGTACAACGCGCTGTTCGAAAATCTGCCGCCCGGAGAGTTCAGGCACCGGGATCACCGCTTCGAGTGGACGCGGAAGCAATTCTAGGATTGGGCCCAGGCGGTTGCCGGTCGCCGGGCTTACGACGTGCGTTTCCAGAGTATCGGAGCCGAACACCCCACCTGCGGCGCGCCGACCCAGATGGGGGTCTTCACGCGATGAAACTGGAAATCCCCGAACTGTGCCTGGTGGCGCTGGTTGGACCGTCCGGCTCGGGAAAGTCCACCTTCGCCGCCCGGCACTTCAAACCCACCGAGGTGGTGTCCTCCGACGCCTGCCGGGCCATGGTGGCCGATGACCCCAACGACCAGGCGGCCACGCCGGAGGCCTTCGCTCTCCTGAATTACATCGCGTCAACGCGTTTGCGATCTGGGCGCCTCACCGTCATTGACGCCACCAGCGTGCAGCCCCAGGCTCGCAAGTCGCTGGTCGGGCTGGCCCGGGAGCATGACTGCCTTCCGGTGGCCATCGTGTTGAACATGCCCGAGTCCCTTTGTCTCGCCCGCAACCGGGAACGGGACGACCGGAACTTCGGCTCCCACGTCGTCCGCCAGCAGGCGCAACAGTTACACCGGTCCATCCGGGGACTGCGACGCGAGGGTTTTCGTTACGTCTACGTGCTCGACACCCCGGAGGATGTGGAGGCGGCCAGCATCCAGAGGGCGCCGTCGTGGACCAACCGCCAGCATGAGGCGGGTCCCTTCGACATCATCGGGGACGTACACGGCTGTTTCGATGAACTGGTCTCGCTGCTGGAGCGCCTGGGATACCAGTTCACGCAACCATCGGGCGAACGCGGCGCAGGCGATGGCTTTTCGGTATTCCACCCCGAAGGACGCAAGGCTGTCTTCGTCGGCGACCTGGTGGACCGGGGACCCGGCGTGGTCAACGTGCTGAAGCTGGTGATGTCGATGGTAGCTGATGGCACGGGGTTGTGCGTCGCCGGCAACCACGAGTCCAAGCTGGTCCGCAAGCTCAAGGGTCGGAACGTCCAGGTGTCCCACGGATTGGCGGAGTCCCTTGAGCAGCTGGAACTGGAATCGCCGGAATTCCGGCAACTGGCCGCCCGGTTCATGGACGGCCTGATCAGCCATTACGTGCTGGACGGAGGCAACCTGGTGGTGGCCCACGCGGGGATGAAGGAGGAGTACCAGGGGCGGGCCTCGGCGCGGGTCCGGGACTTCTGCCTGTACGGCGAGACCACCGGAGAGACGGACGAATGGGGCCTGCCGGTGCGCGCCGACTGGGCCGCCGGCTATCGCGGCAAGGCGACGGTGGTCTATGGGCACACGCCGGTTGCGGAACCAGCGTGGTTGAACCGCACCATCAACGTCGATACCGGCTGCGTCTTCGGAGGAAGTCTCACCGCGCTCCGCTATCCTGAAAACGAGCTGGTTTCTGTTCCGGCGGCGCGGGTGTACTACGAGCCGGTGCGGCCCCTGGTTGGCGGCCAGCAGGAAGAGCCCAGAACTGTTGCAACCAATGACCGTCAATCGAATCTGCTGCACATCGACGACGTGATGGGAAAACGGGTGGTTTCGACCCGGCTCCGGGGCAACGTCACCGTCAGGGAAGAACAGGCTGCGGCGGCCCTGGAGGTGATGAGCCGGTTCGCCCTGGATCCCCGGTGGTTGGTCTACCTGCCGCCCACCATCTCCCCGTGCGAGACCAGCAAGCTTCCCGGTCTCTTGGAACACCCGGCCGAGGTTTTCGCCTACTACCGCAACAACGGTGTCTCCAACGTTATCTGCGAGGAGAAGCACATGGGGTCCCGGGCCGTCGTCGTCGTGGGCCGCAGCGTGGATGCCATCCAGCGGCGGTTCGGCATCACCAGTGAGGCCGCCGGCACGTGCTACACCCGGACTGGGAGGAGGTTCTTTGAAGACCTCGCGCTGGAGGCGCAGTTCCTGGAACGGGTCCGCGCGGCCTGCGGTGAATCCCGCCTCTGGGAGGACCTGGAGACTGACTGGGTGCTGTTGGACTGCGAGCTGATGCCGTGGTCAATGAAGGCCCAGGAATGGGTGTTGGAGCAGTACGCGCCGGTTGGAGCGTCCGCTCGCGCTGGGCTGTCGGCAGCACAAACTCTCTTGCGGCAGGCATCGGCGCGTGGAGTAGACACCGGCGATACCTTGGGGTTGCTCGACGAGCGCCTCCATCTGGCCCAACTCTATCGTAACGCCTACGCCAGGTATTGCTGGCCGGTAACCTCGCTGGGTGACATCAGGCTCGCGCCCTTCCATCTGCTGGCCAGCGAGGGAGCGGTCCATTACGGCAAGGACCACCTTTGGCACCTGGGTATGGCCGAGCGCCTGCGCCAGGCCGATACCGAGCTGTTCAGGGCAACGGGCCACCGGGTGGTGGACCTCGCCTCTCCCGAAGAGGAGACGGACGCGGTCCGCTGGTGGGAAGAATTGACCGCCGTGGGAGGAGAAGGAATGGTGGTGAAGCCGGCCGGCTTCGTAACCACGGGTAAGCGGGGTATGGTCCAACCGGCGATGAAATGCCGGGGCGCAGAGTACCTGCGCATCATCTACGGCCCCGAATACACCCTGCCCGACAACCTGGACCGCCTGCGTGGGCGCGGACTGTCCACCAAGCGATCGCTGGCGCTGCGGGAATTCGCCTTGGGCCTGGAGGGTCTGCAGCGCTTCGTTGATCGTGAGCCGCTGTATCGGGTCCACGAGTGTCAATGTTCAGGAGCATTGACCCACCGTTTTCATGATCATTGACCCACCCCGAGAGGGTGGATGAGTGATGGTAATGGGGAATTGGACGGCGGGTCAATCACCTCCTTTGCCGAGGATCTTGGCCACCTTGCCCAGGAGGGCGCGGTGGGGCGACAGGCGCTCCCGGTAGCTCTGGCCCTCGATGACGATCTGGTAGCTGGTGTTGGCCAGGCGGTCCAGGGCGCTGTTGCCGAGGATGGGGTCGTCGAAGAGGCTGAGCCATTCCTCCACGGCCCGGTTGCTGGTGACGACAAAGCTGGAGGCCCGGTGCTTGTCGATGATCAGCTGATAGAGGTCGGCGGACTGCTGGGCGGAGAAGCGGTGCAGGCCCAGGTCGTCCAGTATGAGCAGGTCGGGGGTGAGGAAGGAGCGGAAGGTCTTGTCGGTGGAGTGGTCGGCCCTAGCCTGGTTCATGGCCTTGAAGAAGTCGTCGGCGTGGCTGAAGCGGACGGAGTGTCCGGCTCTGACGGCGGCGTGGCCCAGGGCCTGGGCCAGGAAGCTCTTGCCGACGCCGGCGGGACCCACCAGGAGGACGTGTTCGCGCTTGTCCAGGAATTCCAGGGAGAAGGCGGCGTCCAGCAATCGTCGGTCCAGGGTGATGTCGGCAGTCCAGTCGAAGTCCTCCAGGCGGCAGATTTCCTGGAAGCCGGCCCGGTGCAGGCGGGTCTCTGTGCGGCGGTGGTCGCGGCGGTTCACCTCATCGGAGAGGATGATCTCCAGGAAGGAGGCGTAGTCCAGTTGCTCCCTTCTGGCCAGGGCGATGCGTTCGGGCAGGGTGGCGGCCATGGCCCCCAGCTTGAGGGACTTGAGCAGTGGGGTGAGGTCAGTGGTCTTGGACATGGGTGATCACCTCCGGTGGGTGGATTGGAGCATGAGCGGAATGGGCGAATACGGAGCCGGCCCGGGCGAAGCGTCCGGCGGGTGGGGGCAGGGGCAGTTGGGGCGAAGTCTCCTCGTCCAGGGCCTGCACCAGGATGCGTTCCAGGCGGCGCACGTCGATGAGGTCCACGTCCAACGCCCTGCGGCAGGCGGCGTCCAGGCGCGGGCCGGTGTAGCGCTCGGCCAGGCGCAGCAGCTTGTGCCCCTGGCGGAGCTTGGCCCAAGGCAGGGGGTCAGCCAGGAGACGCTGGACGAATTCACCTACCGCCGGCCCCAGCCGGGCCGCCTCCCGCTTGAGCTGGTCCGGCGCCCGGGTGGTGTAGGGGCCGATTCGGGCGGGATAGTCCTGGGGATCGGTGGCGCGTCCGCCCTTGGGCTGGCGCAGGTGGACCTTGATCAGGCGGCCCTTGTAATAGACGTGCACCAGCTTGCTGTCGGCCCGGACCTCGACCTTCTGCCCCGGAGGGCAGAGGTCCGAGGGCACCGAGTAGAGGGCCTGCTGGCACTGGACGTGGTGGTCGGGATGGACCTTGAGGGTGCGCCAGTGGGCGATCTCGTAGGGTTCCCCGTCCCAGGGGAGCAGGGTATGGCGCTCCTCTTCCTGGAAGACCAGGAGCGGCTGCTTGCGGGTGGTGCCGTGGACGCGCCGGCCGGCCACCTCCCGGCACCACCTGGGGGCCTCGGCCCTGATGTGGGCCAGGCTGTCGAAGCTGGCCCCCTTGAAGAAGCGCTCCCGGGCGTAGGGCACGTTCCGCTCCACCTTGGGCTTGTCCTTGGGGTGGCGCACCCGGGCCGGATCGGCGATGAAGCCCCGGCGCTGGGCGTACTCCAGGAAGCTCCTGGTCAGCGCGGGATTCAGCGAGTCCGGTCCCACCACGGCGGCGGGGAAGTTGTCGATGACCAGGTAGCGGGGCACGCCGCCGAAGAAGGCCCAGGCCGCCTCCAGTCCGGCGATGACTTCGGGGAGCGTCTGCTGGTGCATGGGCCAGAGGAAGCAGTGGCGGGAGTGGCACAGCACGATGATCATGGCCCAGACCAGCTTGCGCTTTCCCGTGGCCGGGTCCGGGACCAGCCCCAGGCGCCCGAAGTCGGCCTCGGCCACTTCCCCCGGCGGGGTGTCCTCCATGCGCACCGTGGTCCTGGCGGGCTTGGTCCAGTTGCGCTTCTGGACGAAGCGGCGCAGCGTGGAGTAGGACACCTGGCAGCCGCGAGCCGCCAGCAACTCGTGGATGCGGGTCAGCTGCAAGCGGTCGCCGGTGAGCCACTGGTAGACCTGGTCTCCCCACGGCTCCAGCAGGTCGTCGCTGGCGGTCTGCGGGCGCGCCAGCCCCGGCCGGCCGATGGCGGCCAACCGGCTCAACTGTTCCTCGGTGGGTTCCGGCCCGTCCTGGACGATGCCTTCGGCCTGGGCCGCCGCCAGGTACTTGCGGACCGTATTGCGGGCCAGGCCCATGCCCGCCGCTATCTGCCGGGGACCGGCCCCCGTCTGCCAGCGGCGAATGATCTCTTGTATTTCCATCCTGGAAACCTCCCGGTACGCCATCGCTGCACCTCTCTTCCAAAATGCAGTAATGGTCGTGATTGCGGCTCCCAGGGTGGGTCAATGCTCCTGAAAATGTGGGTCAATAGTCCTGGCGATTTTGCCCCTGTACTGGGTCAATGGTGGTGAAAATTGACACACGAGTGCGCCTTCGCGGTGCTGGCCCTGGAAAGCGAGCCGGTTGACCCGCGCCTGTAGATCGCCCGCGAACGTTCATACCAGGGTTACCGTTAATTGCGCCCCGTGAGTCAGCGCGGCGTTCCAAGCCCTTACACAGACCCGCACCGCTAGGTGATCAGCCACCAGGCCACCAGGACGGTGAGCGCCAGCAGGAACACCAGCACGGCGACACCGATGCCCAGCCGGGCAACCCAGCGCCTGGCCCCTTGGTGGCCGTCCTGCTCCCGCAGCAACACTTCTTCCAGCTTGCGGTACTCGTCTAAGGCGGTGTCCGTCTCCGCCCGGGCCCGGTCCCTCTCCTGTTCCAACCGGTCCGCCTCCTCGGCCAGATCCCCCACCGTGCGCTCCAGTTTCTCAACCCTGGCCTTGGCCTGCCGCAGCAGCTCCCGGTCGCTGGGGTAAAGCGGCCCCGGCAGCTTCACGTAGACCCGGCGGCCTTCTCTCCCCACCTCCACATCACCCTTGCGGATCATCCGGTCCAGGGTCGATAGCGATACCTCCAACTCCCGTGCCGCCTCCCCCTTGTCCACCCAGTGGACCTCGTCTTTGACCTTATCTGACATGTAAATCACCTTGTTATGGGCCGATGCGTCAGGCGATCGCACATCGCCCAAAATCGCCCTCGTTGTTTTAGCGCGGTTTCTCACACTTGCAGAAATGCAAATTTTGATTCGTCAAGGGGAATTTCAGCCCGTTTCGTACCTGAAACCGTGGGACAATGATACGTCGCGTCCTCCCGGCCAACCCCTGAAAACGTCCTGAAAGTGACAGTTTGCGCCCCCGGACAACAGAACGGGTAGAAGATGCCGTGTCAGCACGTTTGCTGTGTCTCCTGCCGGCGCATCCGTCGGCGCAGTTTGTCCCACTCGTACACCCCCAGTTCCCGCAGCGCCAGGGGCGGACGTTCACCGTCCCACAGGGGACGCCAGGACCGGCCCAGTAGCCCCCTTGTATCTTGGTTATGTGGGAATAATCTTTCCCATTGGGTGCGGCAGACCGAACCCCCTAAGGTCTTGGAAGGCCGTCCTGTAGCGAGGGTCGCCGCATCCTTCTCTCAATAGAGCCCGAACAGTTGCCTGGGCTAACCAAGCCCGCATCGTGCAAGGACGGGCCGGCAATCCACAGGAGGTGATCATGGAGCATGAAGGAATCTACGTAGGCATTGACGTGGCCAAGGCCAAGGTTGACGTCGCGGTCCGTCCCACGGGTCAGAGATGGGTTGTCTCCTACGACGAAACCGGAGTGGGAGAACTGGTTTCCCAGATGGAGGGCCTGGGTCCCACCTTGGTCCTGCTGGAGGCTACCGGCGGCTTGGAACTGCCGTTGGTGGCAGCTTTGGCAATCGCCGAGCTGCCGGTGGTGGTCGCCAACCCGCGTCAGGTCCGGGACTTCGCCAAGGCCACCGGAGCGCTGGCCAAGACCGACGCTTTGGACGCGGCGGTCCTGGCTCACTTCGCTGATGCGGTTCGTCCCAAGGTGCGCCCGCTCCGGGATGCAGAGACGCAAGTCCTCAACTCGTTGGTAGCCCGCAGGCACCAGGTGATGACCATGCTGGTCTCCGAGAAGAACCGCCTGGGAACCGCCATCAGCGCCGTGCGACCCCGCATCGAGGCCCACATCGCCTGGCTGGAGCAGGAGCTGAACGACCTGGACCAGGGGCTGAGGCAGACGCTGCGCCGGAGTCCGGTGTGGCGGGAGAAGGACGACCTCCTGCGCACCGTTCCCGGAGTGGGTGAGCAGCTCTCCCTCACCTTGCTGGCCTGTCTCCCCGAACTGGGCACGCTGGACCGTCGGCAGATCGCCGCCCTGGTGGGCGTGGCGCCCTTCAACCGGGACAGCGGCACGATGCGTGGCAAACGCACTGTATGGGGTGGGCGCGCCCGGGTGCGGTCGGTGTCCCGCGTCAACTACTTTTGCCGATTGAGCGTCAATTAGTTTTGCCGGTTCACCTCCTCTGCGTGGCCCCGTTGCTGTGCCGCATCGGTGCGGTAGCTGGGGACGTCAAACTCCAGGATGACGGAGTGGTGCACCACCCGGTCGATGGCCGCCGCGGTGGCCATGGGGTTGGCGAAGATGCGTTCCCACTCGGAGAAGACCAGGTTGGACGTTATGCCCAGGGACCGGCGCTCGTAGCGCTCGGCGATGAGGGTGAAGAGGACCTCGGACTCCTCGGTCCCCTGGGGCAGGTAGCCCAGGTCGTCCAGCAGCAGGAAGTCGAAGTTGTCCAGCTTGCGCAGCCGGCGGGGCAGGTCCAGGTCGCGCTTGGCGGCGAGGAGGTCCTGCACCAGGCGGTAGGCTGGGACGAAGAGGACGGAGTAGCCGGCTTCCACCAAACGGTGGCCCAGGGCGCACAGGGCGTGGGTCTTGCCGGTGCCGGGCAGCCCGAAAG
Source organism: Dehalococcoidia bacterium (assembly GCA_965208825.1). Taxonomy (GTDB): domain Bacteria; phylum Chloroflexota; class Dehalococcoidia; order Lucifugimonadales; family UBA3495; genus VXOI01. The sequence continues at coordinate 43,658 of CBDBPP010000005.1, read as the reverse complement.
CCAGCACGTTGACGCCGCGCTCCACGAAGCTCCCCTGGGCCAGATGATCCATTTGCTGCCGGAGCGCCAGGGGCATCCGGTGGTGATCGAAGGTCTCCCAGGTCTTGCCCGAGGTCAGCCGGGACTCCTTGCGCAGCCGGTGGGTGCGCCGTTGACGGCGATCCTCGGCCTCCTGCTCCAGCACCTCCAGGAGGATGGGCAGGGCGTCGCCGTGGCCGGCGGCGGTGAAACGCTCCACCGACTGAGCTTCCATGGTGGGCAACTTGAATTCGTGGCACAGCTGGCCGATGCGCTCTTGCACGACGCTGGCGTTCATCATCCGCACACCTCCGTCCCGGCCAGGCTGACGGTGAGCAGACCGTCGTAGACCTTCAGGTCCGGCTTCCCGGACAGGACCAGCGCTGGGGCCTCGATCGGCTTGGGCTCGACCAGCTCCCGCACCTCGGCGTAGTTGAAGGACCGGCCGGACTCCAGGAGCAGGGACAGCGCGCTGTCCACATTGGCCTCCATGGTGGTGGCCGCCAGGTGCAGTATCCGCACGTACTCCACATCGGCCCGTTCGCCCCGCCATTCCCGGAGGGCGTCGTAGGCCAGGCGGAAGCGCAGGGTGGGAAACAGCTGCTCCCGGTAGCGGTAGCGGGCGAAGGCCCCGGGCTTGCGCACCAGGGAATGGATGACGTGGCGGTAATTGACGTTGACTTCCCCATCGCCGTGCACCCGCGCCATGCGTTCCACGAGGTGGCCCTTGTAGTACACTTCCACCCAGTCGGCGTACAGACGGACCTGCACCTCCTGGCCGATCAGGCGGGAGGGCACGCTGTAGCTCCGTCCCGCTACCTGGATGGTGCTCCACCGGCGCACCTTGGACTGGTAGTTGGCGTATTCCGGCATGGGGGCTGGCGGCAGGGGCCGTAGGCAAGCCATTTCCTGCTCCAGCTTCCCCCTGACCAGGCGATTGCGTTTCTCCACCATCTCCCGGACGAAACCGGCGTAGTCGTCGGCGGTGTGGAAATCGCGGCTGCCCCGCAGGATGAGGGCCTGGTCTATGGCCTCCTTGAGGCGATAGTGGGCGTGCTCGGCGACGCCGTTTTCATGGCTCTGGCCGCGATTGATGCGCGTGGACCGGAGTCCGTAGTGGTCCAGCAGGGCGGCGTAATTGTCGTTCAGCGCCCGGGCGCGGCTGCGGCGTATTTCATGGGTGAGGGCGGCGGCATTGTCCGAGCGCACCACCTCCGGGACGCCGCCCAGGGTCCAGAGGGCATTCTGCAATCCCTGCTTGAGGGCCAGGAAGGTCTCGCCGCCGGCCACCTCGGCGTAGTGCCACCCCGAGTGGCTGAGGATCAGATGGAACAGCAGGTGGGGGTAGGGCTGGCCGGCGACGGTCACTCCCAGGGCCTTGCCGTGAGTGAAGTCCATCTGGGCTTCCCGTCCCGGCGGATGCTCTTGGGGGAAGTACACCTCCTGATCGGGACCGTGCAACGCCCGCCAGTCCTGCAATCGCCGTTGCAGGGTGCGCAGCTGGGAGGCGTCGAACCGGCCGGGATGGCGCTCCTCCAGCCATTCGATAATCGTCGTCGCCTTCAGCTTCCCCGTCGGATCGCCCCGCAGCAGGGGCTCAATCTCCTCCTCCCACACCCCGTCGAAGGGGTCGGGCCTGGTTCGCCACCAGCGCTCTTGCTTCGTCTCTGACGGCAAGGACCCGCGCTGCCACTTGCGCGCTGAGCGCACGCTCATCCCAGCCACCGCGGCCGCCGTCTCCTGGGTCTTTCCTTTCATAAGCCTCTGCCTCAATAGCCTGACTTGTCGGTCTTTGATCATTCCGGCACCTCCGTGCCGGAGGGTTTACCTCATCTCTGACCGGCAAAAATAATCGACGCTACCGGCATTCCTTATTGTCGTTAATCAGTCGGTCTTGTATATGGGAGCAATGGTCGCCAGCCAGCACAATCCCGTCATCAGGGACCTCTACCAACGACTGCTGGCCGCTGGCAAGCCGAAGAAGGTCGCCCTCGTCGCCTGTATGCGCAAGTTGCTCACCATCCTCAATGCCATGATCAAGCATCACTCGCCCTGGCGCGACCTGACCGCTAATCTCGGTAATTCCTCTTGACATTCGAGACAGTTGCTATAGGACAGAATCTCCCTACTGGACACCAGGATCGGCAGCGTCATCGTGGGCATCCGGGACGCGGTGCTGGCGTAGGTCTCCGCCACCTCCTCGGTGTCCACCATGAACAGCGTGGTCGGGAAGGGCGGCTGGTCATCCCGGGGCGCGTCGGAACGGTAGTAGCGGATGTAGGGGCGCAGCCGGGCGGCCACTCCCCTGGGGTGTCGGGCGCGCAGCTCGTGCTCGAGGTAGAAGGGCACGTGGAGGGCGTTGACGAGCAGGTGTCCCACGGCGTCGGGAGCGATGGCGGCCTCGCCCCGGTTGAAGGCCCGGTCGGAGCGGGCGGTGGATATTGACCATCGCAGTTCGCTGGCGTCCTCGGCCCGGGCCTCGCCGGCCAGCTCGGACAGGAACCAGGTGATGTCGTCGGCGTGGCTGGTCTGCCGCTGCCAGGTGAGGATGCGGTGTCCCAGGGGCCGGGGCTGTCCGTGATTGTCGGTGTCAGGCTCGGTGCTCCAGGCTGACATGGTGGTGGAAAGCTGGGCCCGGTCCCGGCGGGTGATGTACCTGATGCCCCGGTCGGACAGGGTGTAGCGCACGTCGCTCCGCTTGCCGTGCTGTTCCACCAGGCCCCAGGTCTGCGTCAGGCTGCGAGCCATCTGGCTGACTCTCCCGTCCGTAATGCCCAGCCAGCGTGCGAGATGCTCCCGGGGGATCATGGGATGGTCGGTGATCAGGTCCAGGGCGCGCTTTTCAGAGGGACTGACCCCGAAGGCCGGGGCTGCCTTGACCATTCGCTCCGGGTCGGGCAGGGTAGCCCGCTTGCGCTCCGGCATCTCCGGGTGAAACCACATGCCCGCGTCTGCCTCTGAGACCACCTGCTCCAAGGTGCGGTATCTCCGGCCCACCACCCAGTTGGAGGAAATCCAGAGTTGACGGTCCCACCCTTCAAGGGTCTCCCGGCGCTCCACCCCCACGTAGCAATCCCGGAGGTCCGCGTTCAGGCAGAACTCGTCGGTGAGCCGCTGCTCCCAGGGACTGGGCACCAGGACCAGCACCACGGAGGGACGGCGGTTGTAGCGGTACTCGGCGATGGCCCGCAGCCGGTCGTAGAGGGAGCGGCGCCGCAGTGCCAACCCCTGGCGCACCACGCCGAAACTGCGGCCGTTGTGTAGGGTGATCACCGCGTCGAACCGTCCCCGGCGTTGGAACTCCACCCGGGTTTCCAGCCTGTCCACGCCTGGGGAGAGGGTTGCCGCCAGGCGGTAGATTGAAGCAACAGCGTCCATGCGACGGATGAGCAGCGTCAGCCACTGCCGGGACGCGGGGTAGGCCCGCACGAAGTCCGAGGGCGCGTCGTAGCCCAGGGCGTCGGATGCTGCGCTTATGCCCCTCTTCGTGAGGTAGTAGCGGTGGCTGGACGGCAGGTGACTCGTGCCGTGGCTGGCTCGCCCGGCCAGGCCGTCTTTCAGCAGGGCAGACAGGGCGCGATGGACCGTCGCCAGTGGTTCGCCCAGGATCAGGGCCAGTTCCCCCGCGTCGATGAAGGGCAGCCGGGCGAGGGCGTCCAGGCTGCGCTCTTGTGAGAATGCCATGTCTCCAGCGTAACAGCCGGAAGCCGCCGCCGTCAGTGGGCAACTGTCATCAACGAGGCAGGTGAGGGCTGGTAATGCCGTTTTCCTGAGCCGGGTTCCCGGAATTTCGCCGGGGCAGGCTCGGGCCGTGGATACCTGTCAGTAACGGTCCGACGCGATATCTTTGACTGTTTGACCAAAAAGGATTTGAGGGACTTTATCCAGATCGTCCTCAGCCAATTTGCTGACGTATTCATTGCTGACTGGAGCGCTGTTTGTTCGGTGTGCGAAGAACGTGTTGAACGGCCACTCTCTGTCTGGACCCGCGTCCCATTCCATCAGCGTCTCAGATACTCGCTTCTTGGGAAGCATCTCCAACTGTTCAAGCTCCGAGAGGCTCAGAATGAACGGGCCGTACAGCTTGCGGTCTGATCCCGCAGCGAGGGCGGAGACCTTTTCTCGGAGCGGTTCAAGCAAAATACCCATCGACGGGTAAGGATCCGTAACCACAATGACGAAAAACCATTTCGACGCGTCACTCACTGTAAATTCCGAAATTGCCCGTTCCTGAGCGATGAGCCTCCGATACAGATCAATCTCTTGATCCAATCCCGTCCCGATTTTTTCCAGCAGATGCTTCTGGAATTTTTCGACGTCTCCCTCGACGATGGTGTTTTTGTAGGGCGGGCGCCCGACCTTGTACTCAAACAGGATGCAACGCTTGTTGTTTTGGCCAATTGATTCCACGACCAAATTATCAGGGTTAGAACCAGGTCCCGGGCCGTATCCCTGGTCGCCAATCAGATCCGCTTTCCTTCCCTTGCGCCTCTGCTGCTCAACGATCCTCCGTAAAACGCTGCCGGCATAATCCTCATGGAGGGTTCCAAAGAAGTCCTGGAAGGTCAATCGATTTGGTTGCTGGCCCTTGTCGTCTGGGAGTGCGTCATGAATGTCCCAATACAAACCGCATGTGTATCGCTGAACAACCAAATGACCGGATAGGGCCGCCATCCTGCCGTCGGGAATTTGGATAATTGGCTTGCGCAGCAGGAACCCGAGGTCAACAGGATTACCGACGCTCTCACCATGTACGGATAAGTGGTGCTCTCTGATTTCGTCGGGAGTGGTGCTCACTATTTTCAGTACGGAGGTCCACTGGTCCTCATGTAATATAGTTTTGGCAAACCAATCATCCACATTGAGTCCGCGGAATTCGGGCCGAGGTGATTCGGTGTTGCCTTGAGAGTTGAGCATTGCGTTTGCGTAGAAAGCGAACAAGACGGCTTTGAAAAAAGCCAGATCCACACCCACCTTGGTGTCCAGTATCTCCTGAACGTTTACCCAAACTCGTGAATCGTTAGGTTCGCGCCGTGCGGCCAATGCGCCGAAAATCTCAGCATACCGACCAATCAGGTGGAGCGAAGTCTCGTGCTGGACCAGAGCATATTGGCGCAATGCGGCTTCTTGAACAGCCTTTTCAGCGGCTTCTGGAGAACTTCCCGGATCAGCACTTCCAGGATAAAGATCGTTGACCATCAGCAAAAGGTCGAGGAGTTGCTCGAGGTCTGTGCCGTTGGCGTGAGCATCCCTAGACCCAAAAGCGCACAGGAGTTTGATGGCCAAGAGCAGTTGCCATTTGGAGAATAATATCCAGTGGTCCTCAGCCTCCAGGTTCTCAGATACGCGCCTAGCCGAACGAACGGGCAACAATTCCGGGAGTCGTCGGTCCAACGTTGGAAAAGCCAACGGTGACGACGGTTCACTGGCTTCAGCGAATTGAAGCAAAGCTATCAAGTCGCTCAGCAGAGGATCCACGGGTAATTGGCGCATAACCTCGAGGAAGTCCGCCTTACTGAGGGGCTTCTGGTTCAGCGATACCCAGGAGAACGGAACGTGCACCCGGCTTTCAGCCTGTTTTCTTCGTCGTGGTCTCGACATGCCGACATCCCCAATCCTTCGTTGAGCACGATAATTGCTTCAGATAGTCTCCGCGTTAGACCAAGCTGTTGGCCTGCTGAGTCAACCACAAGTCACCGGTGCTCAACTCCTAGTTCGACAGATAACAAGTATAACCGGCATTATCCAAGCCGAGGTTAGTTCATTCAAACCAGCCATCTGCCCTCTACCGGATAGGGAGTGTAATGGACGGGCGCGGGACCTGAGCCGGGTGAAATCAGGGACTGGGGCAGCTTGTCCGATGACAGACATTGTGCGACTGGTCCCTACAGATGGAATGCTTTTCGTACCCGTGTTTCCTATGAATTGCTCATCAGGCACTGTGTCGCGTGTTCCCACAGTGCCTTGGCTACAGCTTCCGATTCTCGGTCAGGGAACCTTCCAGTGATCGCCAGTAGCCAGTCTTGGCACTCCTGGATGGTGAGGTAGCATCCGGTCATGATGTTCGCCGTTAACACGGCTTTTCCTTCCGTCGCCGTGGCGGTTATTCCGTGTGACAGGGCGTTGAGCATCCTGAACATCCTCCTCGTCGCCATCGTCATTTCTTCCAGCCCCGTTTCCTCCAGCTTGGCGGCTACCGCCTCCCTTCTGTTGTGAGAGTTGGTGATTTTTCTTTCCCCTTCTACCGCCGTCCATTCGTCAGGGCTTTTGTCCAGTCTGTCGCCATATTTTTCCCGTGCTTCCCGCATCACATCCATCGCGTAAGCAGGGTTCCCGTTAATCTCATACATGGAAGCAGTGTGCCACGTCATGAATTGCTCAGACAGTATCCCGTTTTCGTCGTTTATCCGTAGCCATGCGGCGTCGAAGTACAGCTCATAGGCGGTCCTTGCTTGGTGTCCTAGGACGCAGTCGATGTTTGCGTTCAGTATGTCGGATGCGCTTTTCATCAGCCTGCTAGCCGCCTTGGCTATCTGTGTTGCCGCCACTGCCCTGTTGAAGTTCGTTTCCTTTCCTTGAATTTCGGGCATCGCTCGCCACTTGGGTATTTGTCCGACCCACACTTCAATCGCCGTGGCCATCTGATGGGCAACCACTTGCTCCGCTATTTGTCCTTCGGTTGCTGGATTTTTCGTGCTCATTATTACTCCTTCTTGTCAGCGGTGTCCGCGAAGGGCATCCGGCTCATGTGGTGCAGCGGTTCCTGGTTGGAGACGCTCATGTATCGAGCGTAGCAGACGGGAGGCCCGGCGTTCACTATGAAAGTGTCAGTAACGATGTAGGGAGGGCGACGGACGCTGTCCAACAGGCCGGGGATACCTTGGGTTACCCGTCGGGACCTTAATCTGTGGGCGCGGGGCGATGGACTGCCACTTCCACTTCGGCACTTTGCCTTTTTGCATTCAAGGGCTGATCGCTCCCCGGACAGGCCGAATGCGCACCCGTTCCTGCTGTCCGATACTTGCCCGGTGGTGTAGAATATCAGTCGTAGAATTATGCCCTTAAGAGAGCCAAAGCGCGGCGATGCCATCCTGGCGGTAAAGCGGGATGGCGTTGCCGCAAACTACCGGGTGCGACATGACTACGTTCAACACCGCCGCAAAAGCGCCGCAACCCCGGGGCCGCTTCCGCCTGCCGGACCCGCCCGAAGACCCGGAAGACAAGATGACCAGCTTCGACCGCCTGGCCGCCAACGGCAACGTCCGTTACCTGACCCTGCACCTGATGGCCCAGCGCCCCGAAGAGCGGGGCCGCATCCTGGTGGCAGGGGAACATTACACCGTGGCCCAGCCCAACCGTTACCTGGCGGGCAGCCGCTACCCGGACCTGCTGGTGGCCTTCGGCGTTGACCCGGACGCGTACGAAGCCAGCAACGGGTACGTCATCTCGGAGCAGGGCAAGCCGCCGGACTTCGTGCTGGAAATCGCGTCTCGGCGCACCGGGCGGGAGGACACCGGTCCGAAGCGGAGGGACTACGCTGCCCTAGGGATCCTGGAATACTGGCGGTTTGACCATACCCTTACCGGGGAACATCACGGGGTGCGGCTGGCTGGGGACCGGTTGGTAAACGGGGAGTACGTTGCCATAGACATAAAGGAATTGTCAGACGGCAGCTTGCAGGGGTACAGCCCCGTACTGGACCTGTACCTGCGCTGGGAGCGTGGCGAGTTGGTGTTTTACGACCCGGCCACGGGGCGGCGCATCGCCACCCTGGAAGATGAACGGGCTGCCCGCATTGCCGAGCAGGAAGCCCGGGCCGCCGCCGAAGATGCACTCATCACCGAGCAGGAGGCTCGTATTGCCGCCGAGGCCCGCGTCCGGGATCTGGAGGAACTGCTCCACCACCCGGGCCATGATACCGCATCCAACTGACCGGGAAAGCAGACCTACATTTCGCAATCCATCCTGCTACAAGTCGCGGAGACTTGAAGCAAATGTGACTTGCATGCTTAAGGAGGTCTACTTCCTTTACTGCAATGACCAAGCTGCCTGAGATTCAACAAGCTGCCTGGCAATTCCCGCCCAACCAAGAGGGGGCCGAGTACGGATTCGGTGACGCTGCCTCAGCACACTTTCGCGCTGACCCTATGGCACACCTCGTCAGGGAAATGATCCAGAATGCTATAGACGCCAAGCTGGACGGACTAGCGGAACCGGTTCATGTGGTTTTCTCGGAGTCCGAATTCCCCACCAGCGTTATTGGCGGCGACAGCCTACGCCTCCACATAGAGTCTTGCCTGTTGTTGGCCAAAGAGAAGAAGCGAGCCGAAGCGGCTACTGCTTACTCTAAGGCTCTGGAAATTTTGGATCAGCCGAACATCACCTGTCTTTCCATCGTTGACAGTGGGACTACTGGCTTGATGGACGATAACTGGAACGCACTGGTGATGCAAGAAGGCATAGCGCACAAGACCAGACCCGCATCTGGTGGATCCAACGGCATTGGCAAGAACGCCGTCTTCAACTTGAGCGATCTCCAAACCGTGATGTACTCGACTCGCTACCTGGCTAGACGCAAAGGACGCGAGGAAAAATTGCAGGGAAAATCTCGGCTCGTCACCCACCCGGACCCCATGAGGAAAGACACTCAACTTCAGCACGTTGGATTCTACCGCACTGAAGAACGGCAACCTCTCAGGGGAAGGGAAATTCCGGAAGTGTTTCGGCTCGCCGACACCGGTACCGGGATATTTATTCTCGGATTCAATGCCCATTGTACGAATTGGGCAAGAACAGCTATGGCGGCAGTGCTCGACAATTTCTTTTTTGCCATCCACAACAGACAGTTGGTGGTTGAAATCCGGCCAAATCCAGAGCAATCGGCCATTACGCTGAACCAAGAAACAATCGACCAGCAATTCATAACTATTGGCATGAGCAAGAATTACAGTTACTACCAAGCCATCCGTGGCTGCGTGGCGAATACCGTCTCTGTTGACTTTCCGCTGGGACCGCTAAAAGTCTATTTGCTCAAAGGTGAAGGTCCCAGGCGTACCGCTTGCCTAAACCATAACGGAATGCTCATCACCGACAGTAGGGAACTCAAGCGGAACTACCTCGCTCCGCGGAGTCGAAACTTCTGGCCAGATTATGCCGCAGTCATTATGGCCGCGACCCCACAAGGGGATGAGTGGCTCAGGAAGATGGAGAATCCTGGACACGATGCCATTACGCCTCAGCAGATTAGGGACACCTCTGACCGGCAGCAGGCTGAAGCCATCCTGAACCAAGCTAGAAGCGCCCTTCGTGACGCCTACGACAACTGCTTCAACACTACCCAATACGAGGCAATCAGCAACCTTACCGAGCTGGCTTACGCTCTTCCAGAACAGTCCTCGGATGCACCAGAGGAAATCCCGCTTATGACCACGGTGATAGAGACTAGGCCTCAATCCAAACAACTTCAGGCTCCTATGAATGGATCACTAGGCGACCAGGTCCCTACTCTAATAAACCAGCGAATTATCAGCACCGGCACCAACGAGGCGACGATCGCGTTTAATGCTTCCCGAACCGGCGCAGTCACCCTCAAACTACATCCCGCCGGTGGCGAGCGCAGCAGCGAAACGCGGATTGACATCACTGCCGTCGAGGACATGGACGACCCCGAAATGTCCATTACCTTATCCGATGGAGTTATCACCCTTAACGTAGACAATCATCGACGTACCCGGCTCAAGATAACAGCGGCCCAAGAGATTTCTCACCTAGCGTTCACTCTCCAGTAACCTCGGAGAATCATTATGTGGCATCAGCGACTTCTACCTTACCCACTCCTGTCGAAAACCACCGACGATTATCCCTTATGTGGGTTCGGCTGCCGAGTACGCAACAGCGTGTTGAGCAACGGCGAGGTGATCAATCTGGCATTGGAGTACCAACTGAAATGTGAATCGGTGGAGTCTCTAATTGACCTGCGTCAAGCTGACTTTGCCGTGCAGACGGCTTGTGTCCGAACATATAACCGGGAACTTCACACCGCCGGGCAGAACAACCTCCAATACTTGAGACTGCCCGCCAGCGACTACTCTCACGAGATCGTTGCCACACCATACATCGTAGCGACTAAACCAATCCATGGCTTTACCAGCGAAGACCACGCCATGGAAATACGTGAACTCAAGCCGGACGGCTTTGACCTCCCGCGTGGCTCCATTCTCGCTGTAGCGGATTCGATCCGTATAGTCATCGCAGACACATCCCTTCACTCAGCCATCGACCTCGTTTCTGATTCCACCACTCTCCGTGGACATTATGACCTAGACCTGACCACGGACCGCATCAAGATCCACGTCAACCCGGCGGATAAGCTCCTGTTTGAACGGATCAGAAACCAGAAAGCGTACCAGATCGGGCGCACTACACTGACAGCTACGTTGTATTTGAACGCAATAACCCAAGCACTGCATCAGATGCACGAATACCCTGAATCCAAGTGGGCGCAGGTGCTAGGGATCGCCTTGGAACGCCAACACATCAACGACGACAACGAGGGGATACACCGCAATGCGCCGAGATATGCTCAAGCCATACTGGAAGCACCCTTGGGACGGCTGCTGGTCAGCCTGACAGACGGTACGGACGCGGAGTGAGTACATGAATGCTCACGATCCTGTTCTGAAATTCACGCAAGAAGCCTACGATCGCCTCTGGCTAATTGCGGCGCAGAATCCGGAAGTCTACCTCAACCCCGACATCGATTTTGCCGAGGTACTCGCCACTCACGGGATTGACCACTTTGCGGAACCCACTAGTGTCACGACCAGTAGGCCGATCTCGCTCCAGCCGGTCAGTTCTAACGACCGCAATCATGCCGACCGTCAAGCCCTGGGCTTTTACCAAGCACTGGAAGGTATGACTCCAGCCCGTGCTACCGACCCGTTGATGTGGTCCTGGCTGACTCACTTCAAACTCCATAGCTACAGTCTGGAGCGTTGGCGCCGAAACAAGACCACCAAACTGCCGGATTACATCAAGGCCCACTGGTTCGCCGAAAACCAAAATGCCGCCATATGGAACAGCAACACTGCAGCGCGTACTTGGTGGATAGCCCACACCGCCATCAAAGCCGCTGACGCATCCGCCGGGGCATTCACAGCGCAAGCGGCTCTGGACCACTTCGCCAAGTTCGCTGTTCACTACCACATCCTAATCCGATCTGCGGTCATGCGTTCGCCTGTCCTGCTAGCCGAGTTTGTGAGAGCACTGCTCAACGAGGGACGAGGTATCAAAGCCGAAGCTGGAGCAAGGGAATTGTTCCAGCGTATCAATCTGGAAGCAGGAACTCGATTGCTGGAAGTCTTGCCTAGGGACGAAATCCGCGCAATGATACTCGGACATCTTGACGACATAATGTCGAGTCCCGACCTGGTTAGCGACCGTTCCAAACTCCGCAATCGGAAGCCCGCTATACGTTCTATCAGCCTAGGAGCCGGAGTCCAGTCAACGGTACTGGCACTAATGGCCGACCGGGGCGAATACGGCCTCCCGAAACCCGACGTAGCCGTTTTCGCAGACACCGGCTGGGAACCTCCCCACGTGTACGAACACCTGGATTGGTTGGAGTCACAGCTTTCATTCGAAGTTGTACGGGTGAACAATGGAAACCTCAGGGAGAACATCCTGAAGGGCGTCAACCCGGCGGGCAGACCCTACCTGACCATCCCTGCATTTTTGATCAATCCAGATGGGAGTCCCGCCTTGGCGTCGCGTCAATGTACCAGCTACTACAAGGTCAAGCCAATCCACGACTACCTCCGCCAGCGACTGGGCCTTCAATACGGCAGACGGGCCCCAAAGACAGTCTACGCCGAAGTCTGGATGGGAATCAGCGCAGACGAAGCTTTGCGAGCCAAACCCAGTCGTGAAGAATGGATTGAAAGCCGGTTCCCTTTAGTAGACCTGGCGTTCAGTCGAGCTCAATTGCTCGACTGGTTCAATGAACACTACCCGGACCGATACCTTCCCCGCAGTTCCTGCATAGGTTGCCCGTACCATACTGACGCCGAATGGAGGTGGCTCCGAGACAATGACCCGGAATCGTTCCAAGATGCAGTTGCTGTCGATCATGCCCTGCGCAACAACCCAATCGTTAAGAACGGCATCAGTAAAAAGGGCAACGCCTACCTGCATCGCCTTAGGCGTCCTTTGGGTGACATCGACCTGTCCGGTACGCCAGATTACGATAGCGTAATGCTCGACGAATGCGAGGGTGTCTGCGGGATTTGAGCATTGAGCCAACTGGCGCCGGTTTACGGCCTCCACGACTATCAGCAACAGGTTCTGGACGACATCTTGGCGGCGGTCTCGCCAGTCCGCCACGCAGTTGTACAGCCAGGGCGTCGTGTGGTCGCCCACCTCCCTACCGGCGCTGGCAAGACAAGGATAGCCTGCCACGCAGCATCTACCATCCTCAACCGCTACGACTCCGTTGGCAAGGCGATCATCTGGCTTGCTTCTACAGAGGAACTATGCCAACAGGCGTCTGACGACTTGGCCTACGCTTGGCGATACTTGGGCAACCGGCCAGTAAACAGGTATGAATTGTGGGGAAATCGGAACGTAAACCCGGGGGAAATGAAAGACGGCATCATGGTAGCCGGATTGCCCAAGCTCTGGCAGGTAGCCCGAAACGACTACGGCTTTATGCAGCAACTAGCCCAATCCGCAGCTTTGGTCATATTTGACGAGGCACACCAAGCTGTTGCCCAGACATATCGGTTCCTTACCGAGCAGTTGATCACTTACCAAGCTCCGCTACTCGGTCTCACCGCTACACCTGGGCGAACAGCGCTGATAAGCTACGAAGACCAAGACTTGGCGGAAATGTTCAACGCCCAGAAAATTACCATTGACTCACGTGGCCACGGCAACCCGGTGACTTACCTAACTAGGCAGGGTTTCCTAGCCGATCCCGAGTTCATCCCAATACGCATAGAATCAGAGATCGATGTACAAACTCCGCGCGAAGACCGAGAGTATACCGGAGCCGACCTGCGACGTATAGGGAACGACTCGGAATGGCGCAGGGCCATTATGGATTCAACAGTACAAGCTTTGCGGTTCCACCGCAGGGTAATCGTGTTCTGTCCGTCTGTCGAAAGTGTTAAGAGAAGCGTTGCCGAACTCCGGCAGCAAGGACATCAAGCCGCTGACGTACTGGGAACAACACCGCCAGAGGCTAGGCGAGAAATCATCGAACGATACAGGTCATCCGATGGCCAAGCAATGGCCGTCTTGAACTACGGCGTGCTTACTGCCGGCTTCGACGCCCCCAAAACCAGTTGCGTGGTAATCGGTAGACCGACGACCTCCCTGGTTCTATACTCCCAAATGGTGGGGCGAGCTTTGCGCGGGCCAAAGTCTGGCGGCAACCGTACCTGTCAAATCTACACAGTGGCCGATACCAGCCTGCCAGGGTTCCAGTCGGTCGCAACTGGGTTTCAGAATTGGGAGGAACTTTGGCGACAGGAATAGCGCAGCAACTACCTTTGGATAACACCTTGTTCATGCCCCAGATGACTGTCCAAGCTATGCGGGACAGCAGATACCGGCACACAGCAAACGCAATAGCCGAACTCATCGACAACTCTATCGACGCCAGAGCTAGAAGAGTTGACCTCCTGGTTAGGGAAACGGAGCAATTGGTCAATACTCGTTACCGGTCGCGGATTAACCAGATAGCGGTCTTCGACAACGGGCACGGAATGTCGAGCCAAACCCTGGTGCAAGCACTGCGCTTCGGAGGGCACCAGCAATCGCAGTCAATCAACCGAATTGGCAAGTACGGCATGGGATTACCTACATCGTCAGTTTCCCAGTGCCGAAGAGTGGATGTGTGGACTTGGCAGGAGGAAATCAAGCAAGCTGTTCACTCCTACATCGACGTGGACAAGGTAGAGGCAGGCGAGCAACTCGCAGTCCCCAACCCGGACATGACCCCAATTCCAGATGAATGGATGCGAATGGTATCGGCGGAAACGCTGGATATCAGCCGAGGGACTCTCGTGGTCTGGAGCAACCCAGACCGCATTACTGTACGAGCTGAGACTATTTTCCGGCAGGTTGAGGAAGAAATAGGGCGCATCTACCGACACTACATCAACGACAACGAACTAACCATTCGCATGGCTTCCATAAAGGAAGGAGCACTCCATCCGTACACCGACCGAACCGTCAGACCAAACGACCCGCTGTACCTGATGACCAACTCTTCTGCCCCGGACCCGTGGAACCAAGAGCCCATGTTCGAGCCAGTCCCGTCTGGAACATATACCATCACAATCGGCGGACGAGAGGAGACAGTGGAGGTCAACTATGCCATCGCCAAACGTGCAGCCCTTGGGGAGCACAAAGGTGACTTGCCGGGAAACCGCGACTACGGCAGGCATGCCCTCAAGAACATAGGTATCTCAGTGGTCCGCGAGGGCCGCGAAATCTTGCTGCAAGACTACTTTGTCCGGGAAGGTGGAGGAAATGCCATACCTCAAAACCGATGGTGGGGTTGTGAAATCAGATTCAACAGCGGCGCGGATAACCTCTTCGGTATAGACCACAACAAGCAGATGGTGGCAACCCTTTCCCGGGCATTCAAGGACCTGTACGAAGGAATGGACGAGAGGGCCAACCCGGAAACAGTCTTACAGGACATTGACGCCGAGGATGAGCCAATATACCGTATCGCGTCCGACATCCGTGGAACGATAAGAAACATGATGGGCGAGATCGATCAACGGTTTGCGCAAAGGCCGGCACGTCCAAGAGCAGAAAACCCAGGCGATGAACCGGCCACCATAGAAGAAACTGCCATCGAAACCCTGACCGACGCTACCAGGCAGGGTCTAGAAGCCCAAGAAGAACCGCAGACGCCTACTGACATTGAGCGACAGCAATTAGGAGAAGAAGAACGCATTGAAGCGCTGACTCGGGGGCTGCTAGAAGAGGGTCAGCCCCAAGAACAGGCGCAACAGATTGCTACGAACATAGTTCAGAGAGACCATTGGTACACCATCACTCCCAGCCAGGTGGACGGCTATCGGATGTTCAGCGTCAAAGGGATTGGCGGAGTGCTGAACGTCCGGCTCAATATCAATAACAACATCTACGAATTGATCAGCCAAATTGACCGCGAGGCCGAAGAGAATGAGAACGAGGTGGCGAGGGATGCCGCCATCGTAATCAGGGCTATGATCTTGTCATGGGCGCGCATGGAAGACGGAACCGAAGATAGAGACCGGAGAATGGAGCTTCAAGGACTGTCGGAAAGGTGGGGCAGAGCCGTACACCATGTCCTCGCGGAGCTGGAAAAACGTCCGCTATCCGCGAACGTTGAGTAACCTTCATGGTCTCACCTTGGACAACATTGGTAGACTACTGCAACGGTGCGGAGAGGATTACCATAGCCGCGCCTTATATCAAAGCGGCCGTCTTGGAAGATTTGCTAAAGTATGTCAGTAACGACGTGAACTTGGAATGCTTCACGCGATGGACGGCAAAGGACATTCTGGAAGGTGCAACCGACACGGCGTGCAGAAACTTGGTGGTAGCACGGGGCGGTAAGTTCTACTTGCACAACAGACTCCACGCCAAATACTACCGATTCAATGATCAAGCTCTGATTGGCTCAGCGAATTGCACAGCCGCGGGCCTTAACTACAAGCAGAGGGGCAGCCTGGAAATTCTATGCCAGCCTGATCAGTCATTTGACAAGGACGAATTCGAGAAACAGCTCCGAGCTGAAGCCAGGGAAGTATCGGACGAAGAGCTAGCCCTTTGGCTAACCTGTCCGGTCAACGCTCCCACAGTCACCACAGCCCAAGGCCACGTCTTGACAAACACCCTTGAGGACTGGAAACCCCTCACACGATTTCCTGATTATCTCTGGCGGATCTACAGTGGAAAAGAAATCAATGCCTTGGACCCAGCGCAAAGTGAACGAGCAAGAGCCGATCTGCAAGTCCTGGGGCCTCCACAGGATCTCTCCCAAGAACAGTTTGACTGCTGGATAAAAACTTGCCTATTAGCAGCACCGTTCGTCGGTTCAGTTATGAAGGTCGAGGGAACATCCCAAGAAGATGCTCGGCAGGTTCTCTCCAACGAATGGGGATTGGAAACCAGGGAAGCAGAACGCGCCAGAAGAACAGCAGAGAACTGGATAAGGTACTTCGGTATCACGTAGTGTCCCCTGCTGAAGGACACGCACAATCTCGACGCCGCACCTTTTCCGCACGACGCTGGCGTAGGCGGCAATGAGCCCGTGCAATCCAGTAAGACCTTGGCGACGCTCACCTTCACCTATCTCAGTGAGGAAATAATCAGGGGACTTTCCCCGTACCCGCTCCTAGTCCGTTCGGACTAGTCCAAATCGACAATGGATTACGCCGACCTTCGACAGCCGACTGCCAAAAATCTACCTTCCCTTGACAAAGGAACATTATCAGCAGTCGTTGGATGTCTTACGCCCGCCGGGCGGGGACCTAACAATCGCCCCAGCAGGCCGGGGCTGACGGCCCAATAGCGAGCAAGGAAATCTGCGGAAGTGTTCGTGCGTTCCTTGGCGATTAGCAGCACCTCGAAGCAGATTTCCTATCCAACCCGTGGGTGCGGGTAAAGGGCTCTCCTACCTCACCCAGGGCCGCCGAGTAGCCAGGGAGGGACATCCCCAGGAATAGATACAGGCAGGACAAGAACGGAAAGGCAAGCCCTTCAACGTAGCCGGATGCTCGCTATCGTTTCCTTGTTAGCCTCCGGTGGGCTTACATCTCCATCCACATTTCAAAGATGGTACTGTCTATCGTCAAGTCAGGCCCACCAAGCTGGATAAAATCAAGAACCTTCATGTTGAGGTTCGAGTTGACAATGTAGCGTATACAGCCGAATTCGCATTACGCACAGAATGCAGTTCAAGTTGACGACTTTGGTGCATCTGCCTATGATGTTGCCAAGTCGTCTGTTTTTATTGTGAACTTGTGAGGACTTGAAATAGGCAAGCTACGCGAGCGAGGAGAGTGGTCCGATGAGCACAGGACCGGGACAGAATTTTCACGAAGATGAGACCTTTGAAGAGCAAGACCTCATGCCTGAAGACGAGTTGGGCGATGTGGAGTTCGCCGACAACCCGGAGCCTCGCTGCCCTGTCCTCATCATCGCTGACTGCAGCGGATCAATGTCTGGACGTCCTATCAGCGCGATGAATCAAGGCGTGGACGACCTGTACCAGGCGATAATCGACGACGAAATCGCGCGCAACCGGGTGGAGGTTGCTCTGCTGTCCTTTGGTACAAGCGCAAGAGTTGAGCGAGACTTCGCCACGGTGTCTGCCGGTAGTCGCACGAAGATGGCAGCCGCAGGCGTTACCAACATGCACTTGGCCATCCACCAGGGATGCGACCTCCTGGAAGAGCGAAAAGAGATGTATCGTCTGAATGGCGTACCCTACTTTCGGCCCATTATAGTGCTCTTCAGCGATGGGCTGCCAACCGGCTCTGAATCCGAAACTGCGGAAGCCAATCAACGATTGGTGAACATGGAGAATGAGGGAAGACTGACCATATTCAAAGTAGGGATCAACGCCCAAGCGGTTCAGGCGCTGCTTAGCGCATTGCCTAACCCGAATTCCGCGTTTCAACCTCAGCAACTGGATAACCTCAGGTTCAGCGATTTCTTCGTCTGGCTAAGTAAGTCGGTTTCGGCGATCTCTCGCAGTACGCCAGGAGATTCGGTGAACCTGCCACCAACCGATTGGGCTACCATACGTGTCTAAATCGTCAAGACCCGCTCGGAAACGGCAACCCTCTAGCAATATGCTGCAAATCGGCGCGGCCAGCCATCGGGGAAGGGCTCATTCGATTGACGGCACTCCCAACCAAGATAGCGCCGTCGTGACCACCGTCAGCAATGGGTTTGCGACGAAAGTTGCGGCGATTGCCGTGAGCGACGGAGCGGGTTCAGCCAAGCACTCGCAGCACGGTTCACAGGCTGCCTGTTCCGCTGCCGTCGAAAGCCTGACCCGTCAATTGAGGCGAAACCCGTCCATAGCGATCAAGGAGCACCTGCTGCGAAGTGCGCTGCATCGGGCTGTGCGTAACGCAAGGCAGAGAGTGCTAGAAACAGCCCGGCTTCACGGTGCCATCAGCCCACATGCCACCCTAAGGGATTACGCCTGTACCATCATGTTGGCAGTGTTGTCGGGAGAGTTTGTTGGAATAGCCCATGTAGGAGATGGTTGCATTGTCGCGGGGGACGGCCAGGGGTGGAAGGTGTTGAGCGCGCCGGACAATGGCGAATTCGCCAACGAGACCCACTTTTTGACCAATCCCCGGAATCTGCCCCGAGTCCAGGTAATTTCGGATTCGGAAATCAACTGCTTGGCGGCGATTACCGATGGATTGCAGGATGTGGCGTTGTCTCAGGGCAAAATTCCTTTTGAAAAATTTTGGACGCCGCTGTACAAAGCTATTGAAGGAAATACGCAGGCTCCAGTCGATTCTCTATTGGAATCTTTGTTGCGGAAGGTGGACCAGGCAGGCAAGGCCAGCGACGACTGCACCATCGCGGTCTGTACGAGGCGGTGGTGAGGAGGCGTACCTTTATGACTGGATTCATCAATAGGATTCGAGGTTCAGGTAAGTCCGCCCAGCGCGTTGAACGGCAGGGGAGCGCCCCGTCTGGACCACTGCCCATGACGACGGGACCGTTAATTGGATCTGGTGGAGAGGGCGCAGTATATGATGACCGCCACAATACCGCTATGGTTATCAAGGTGCTGCATCCCCAGCACGCAACTCTGGAACGAGAATCCAAATTGCGGGCGATGTGCGGAAACCCGCCGCCAAACTTGCAGTCGCTGGGTTGGCCCAATGCTGTTGAAGCCGGTAGTAACGGGCTCAAATACCGGATGCCCAAAGTGCCTAAAGACGCTGGGACGGCCTACCGGTTCATCAGCGCTAATGAGCGGCGTCAGTTGGCGAAGTTTTGCCAAAGCTACGAATACCGCTCCCGCATCGGCGTGAGTATCGCGGAAGCCCTGCGGGGTCTCCACGCTACCCATGTTCGAATCGGAGACGTGAACCCATCCAACATTCTGGTGGACGATGACGGTGCCGTGACTCTGATCGATTGCGACAGCTTCCAGATTCCGGGACCTCCGGGGCACCAACCATATCCTTGCGTTGTCGGAAGCCCAGAGTATACCGCCCCCGAAATCGATGATTTCAGAAGGCAATTCAGGTCTCAGGACAGCGACAACTTCGCGCTGGCAGTGCTTCTGTATCAACTTCTTGGCAACGGCAGCCATCCATATCAGGGTATCGACACCTCAGCAGGAGACGCAATATCCAACATCAGAGAAAGGATCAAGTTGCACCGCTTCGCCCATCAACCCAGGGATGGGCGTTGGAAACCCACTCCGGGTCAGTCACTGAGTTGGCGTTCTATGCCCGAACAGGTAAGGGAAGCTTTCCGGCAGGCGTTTTCACCTGGGGCTTCTCATATTGGGCGTCCATCAGCAGATGCATGGTCAATTATTCTTTCCCAGAATCCAGACTCCGCCCCAACTGTTACTGCGCCAACACCGAAGTCAACAGAGTACACTCCCAAAACACCGCCTATGTGGCAGGTTGGTGGCCCAGAGACAGGAGGTTCCCCTAGCCCAGGGCAGATTCAGAATTCTCAGTCAACTGCTCCCCCTCCCGCAAAAAAGCCGCCGACGCCCGTAATCAAACCCCATTTCCCCGCCATGGAAAGGCAATGTCCGAAATGCAAGAGCCAGAACGCCAGGACGCGTCGGGATTGGCACAACCGGGCGAATGCGTTACGCTGCTTGAGTTGCAACGCAGTGTTCGGGAAAACTATGATCAAAAGATGTCCGGGATGTGGGGGACAGGAAGCCAGGCTACGGCGAGACTGGTACAAGCGGGGCCGACCATTCCGTTGTAGGAAGTGCAACACGGTGTTCGGCGGGACGGACCAGATTCCACCTAACTTGCCAGCAGTAGGAAGTACTCCGAACTTGGCAAGTTTTCTGGCTGAGGCCACGGTGACCGCTTCTACACCGGACGATCTCCAGGATCGGGGAAGGGGAGTAATGCTGGGGGTGGCGGTTGGCAATCTGCTGGGCCTCCCCGTAGAGGGACGGTCCAGCAGGCAAATCCAAGAAATGCATCCCAACGGCGTGAGGGACATCAATCCAGCCGAGGCATCCCGGCCGATGGATGATGACCCGGCTCAGGCAGTGGAGTTGGCGGAAGCCTTGCTGGAAACCGGGAATTTACCAAGTCGGTTCGCAGCACGGCTAATTGCCTGGCGAAGTGTCAACGGGCGCGGTATGGGCAGACTTACCCGACAGTCCATTGCACAATTGGCGGACGGTGTGCCTCCCCCGGTCGCCGCCTATGCGGTTTATCGAGCTAGGGGTGGGACCGCCTCCAACGGTGGGATCATGAGATGCACACCCGTTGCGATCGCCCAGAGGCGGCGCCCAGACCGTCTCGTTCGGGATACGGCAGACACATGCGCAGTCACCCACTACGCACCCGCCTGTCAATGGTCCTGTGTCATCGTCAACACGGTGGTCGCCGTGTTGCTCAGCGGGAATGTCCCAGACTTAGCGAAGCTGCTTGCCGCCGCGAAGGCTGATGGTTGTCCCGACTTACTAGACATTGGGCAAGCCAGTGGAATACCGACCAGTCTGCTGTCCGGGACCATAGGAGGCAAGTCTGCGCCTAACGACACGAGCTGGTTGCGCGGCAACCGGGGACCAGAGGGGCATACAGTACTGACACTGCAGGCAGGGTTGTGGGCCGCTACCACACCTCTGGGATTTGAGGAAGCGCTGATAGCCCTGGTAACCGCCGGAGGCGATGCAGACACCAACGGCGCATTGGCCGGCACTGTTCTGGGGGCGCGCTATGGAGCTTCCGCGGTTCCGCTTCGTTGGACGGCGTACATTCCTCAAAAAGAAAGACTGGCTAACTTGGCCGACCGCCTATTTCGCCTTTGACCGGGAGGGGCAATATGAGCCGCAAAGTGGCGTTCTGCCTAGTCGAGAATGACCGAGCAGAGATCCTGTTGGTTCAGCGAGCGTACGGGGATAGAAGAGGCAAATGGTCCTTGCCCGGCGGTTTTGTTGATCGCGGCGAAAGCAGTCAGCATGCCGCTTATCGGGAAGTCAGGGAGGAAACCGGCATCACTATCAAGGTAACCCACCGGTTGTTTACCGGGAATACGAACCCGGTCAAAGTCTTCGCTGGCCGCCCGGTGGGAGGGAAATTACGTTTCCAGCGCCGGGAATGTCTGGACGTTCGCTGGAGAAACCCGGCCCGAATAGAACCGGAAGAACTGGCATTTGGTGGAGATAGGAAGGCCCTGCAACTTTGGGCGGACATCAAAATCGGGAAGGCTAAGCCGGAGAGAGACTACACCTCACAAGGTGTCCAAGGTTCCTTAAGTGGAGAAAAGACATCCACAAAGAGAGAGCGCGCTACTGCGCTGGTGGTCAGGAATGGGAAGTATCTGCTGGTCAAGGAAATTGGCAGAAGCTCATATTCATTACCATGGGGAGGCATGAAACGGGATGAGGCGGCTCTGACCGCCGCCTGCAGAGGAGTTGGCGAAGAGCTGAGCCTGAAAGCCTATAAGGCTGAACGCCTCTTTGATTACGAAAGCGCAGAGGGTTCCAACGTGCATAAAGTAGTAATGATATTGGCAGGCGGGGAACCGAAAATTGACGGCCGCAGCCTAGATTCCTTTCTGTGGTGGGATGGTAGGCAGGTCGTGGGAATGTACCCACACGTCGCCAGCATAATTGCCCGGTACGAGACCGAAACACTCGGTTAGTACATTCGTTTCGAATTCCCTTTGCCCTAATCTTCCCGGCTTTGTTTCTGGGCACTGCTAGATTATGGTCTGCTGTGGGGCATCACTATTGCCTTCAATGCTGTTTCGATGTTTCCGTCCATATTCGGTTGAACAAAGAAGCATAATATTTGAAAGGACGAATCTGGCATCTCTCAGACTCTTTAGGCCACGCTTAGTCTATTGAGCCGATTCCTATGCAAGAATATGGGTCCAAAATCGTGGAGTCTATGAATTTCGGTGGCGAAATGAACTAAGCAAAGCCCATACAACGCTACAGGACCGCGTGAATGGGGGTTCGGGGACTGTCCTATCTTCACCGACCCGTAGACGGAACCAGTAGAGTGTCATGCCCTATACGCATTTCCACGACTGGTCATTACACACACATCACCGACGCCCCAAGGGTGGCCGGCATGACCGGGCAGTCCGGCGGAGACAGAGGCCGTGGAAAATTGCTTTTCTGCTTGCCCTCGTGGTTGGTGTGTTGTGGTTTGGTTACGTGTCCGGCTGGTACAACCGTTTGCCCATCGGTGGAACACTCTCGGGCAAGAACGAGGGCAACACCCTGTCTGCGACCGAGATTAATCCATCAGGGATTTCGGCGCCTCACAAGAGGCACATGGCCGAGAAGGAATACACATTGACCTTAATCAATGCCGAGCGCAAAAGGGCTGGCGTCAGGCCATTAACGTTAGGATCTAACGACGCAGCTCAACTGCACGCTGAATTTGCGCTGGCCAACTGCTTTTCCAGCCACTGGGGAATGGACGGGTTGAAGCCGCATCATCGTTACAGCCTAGCCGGGGGTTATCAAAGTAGTGCCGAAAACGGCCACGGTGTGGATTATTGCCACAAAGCTTCCGACTGGGTTGCACCTATTTCCAACATTAGGAAAGAGATTGATGAGGCCATTGCGGGCTGGATGAGAAGCCCAGGACACCGGAGAAACTTGCTGGACCCATCACACCATAAAGTGAACATCGGCATTGCTTGGGACAGGTTCAATGAAGTCCAGTTTCACCATTTCGAGGGCGACTATGTTGTATACGGTTCCTCACCATCCCTTGAGGAAGGCATTCTAACCTTAGAAGGGCAGGGGAAAAACGGTGTTCAGTTCAGCAAGGCCCGAGACCTGTCCGCTCAGATATACTATGATCCTCCGGCACAACCCTTGACCGTAGGACAACTGGCTCGCACCTATTGCTACAATACCGGAATAGCAATTGCCAGCTTGAGAGAACCTTTGACGGCAGGCCGATTCTGGCCCACAGACGAAGGTACCACAACGCATTCGCCTTGCACAGACCCATACGACGTTTCTCAAGATGCCAGCCCGCCTAGGTCCGCAGAGGAGGCCCAAGCTTTTTGGGATACGGCGGCCAACACCCTTTCTGAGCCCAAGACTGTAACCTTTCAGTGGATCACTGCTGATAGTTGGGAAGCTAACGGCAGCACCTTCTCTTTGCGGGCCGATCTTAGCCAACTTCTGGAGAAACACGGAGACGGTATATATACAGTGTTGGTTTGGGGGCCTGTGAAAGGGCATAGTTCGGAGGTGGTGATTTCCCAGTTAGTTTTCTTTTGGGGTGATCCTGCGCCCGATACCTATGCAACGTCCAACTGGAATGAAGACAGATAGGTCAACGCGTCCAGTCAAGCAAGGCTTATTCCAAGATTCGGCTGGTCTGCCGGAGAATTGACTAAAGGCAAAGACTGTAGCGGTCTGGCGAGAATCATTGGGTGCTGAGAGGAATCGATTGGGCTGGATGTACATAGAGCCTTCGATGGATCAATAGGGAAATTCATGGAGGGGCGGGAGTTATGACGGACAATTTCTATCTTTCGCTGGTTATCTTCCCGGCGAAAGTCTCCATACGCCACCTGCGCATCTGCCCACTCCAAGGTGCCTGAGCAATCATTTCTTGGGCGCGACTTTCAGCCGTTCTCCCTCCTGCGACGATCGGATTCCTCAAGGCTGTGGCGAGCCTGTGTAGCGACGATCACGTTTTAGGACAGTGATACCACCTTCACCAGAACAAGGCCGAAGCCCGCATAGTCTCCGAGTAGAATGAGATATAATCAGGTTGTGGACTGCGGAAAGTCATCGTGCCGTGGACCGGATTATTCGTACCTGCAACGAGGAGGCCGAAAACGTCGAAGTAGTTTCTCTTGGAGGATGTGGGGGCGATGTGTTCAACTTCCAAGCGCGCCGACAATTCGCCCACCAATAGTCGTTCCGCGCCTGAACCGGACTCGCAGCAAGAATGATGCTACATCGCGCAATCACAGCCCTCAACGAGACCTGGCAAACAATTCGCCCCAGGCTCCGTGGGACTCTCCTATCCCTCATAGCTTGCTGCATGCCCGCCGTCGCACTCACCTGGTGTTTCGATGTCATTGACGACTTTCAGGCACGGGTCGGAATTACTGTCCTTATTGCGTTGATGCCCGCGCTAGAATTGATGTCCCCGCCGAGGCCTTTGCGTTGCAGACGAGACCTGTTCGGGTTGGGGGCATTCTTGATGCTTCTGTTGCTGATGATGGTCGGAGACAGATTCAACTGGCCGGTGCTGAAACTAAACTCCGTTATCTTGGCGGCGATTTTTCCTTACTGCGTTGTTGTGTGGTTCTTGATGGGACGGAAGCTGATATTGCTTTGCTCCCTATTGCTGGGACTGGCCGTAATGATGTTATATTGGCTCAAGGCGATGGCGAGCACCGATGCTCCACTCGAATTGCTGTTGTTGCCTGTACCTACAGTTGTTGTGGCCAGTTTAGTGTGGGCACCGATAGCGCGTTTCGCCCTGGATCGGGCTCGAAAGCGCAAGAACTGTCCCATGGCCGGACCTGGTACTCAGATTTTAGCAATGCTCTCCCTTTTCTTGCCGGTGATTGTGATAGCCACATTTGTACCTGAAATACTGAGCCTCAGCCAAATCTGGTCGGCGGTGTCCCTAACCGTAATCGGTGTCCTGTTGAGTGCCGTTGTTGAGCAACCGTTACGGCGATTCCTTTTGGAATGGGGGGAGTTGAAACCCGACATGCCTGATCTGGGTAGCGGACCGGGAGGCGGCACAAAAGAGAACAGTGCAGACAAAGGCTAACCGCTTTCAGTACCTCTTGGGAAGGTGCTGGCACAGGGCAAACGCATTCTAATTTTGCCGACCGAATTTGACTGCTAACAAGCGGCATTCCCAGTTCGCTTCAAGGGGTCCTGGGTTGGAATCAAGGCTTACTCCATGGTGATTTGCGGGGTTCATCCTTTGGTTGAATAGTCGGGAATGTCATCCCAATTTAGAATGCGTTTGCCCTGGGTGCTGGCATAATGCTTACACAATCAAGGCCAATGCGAGTATAATGCCCCAAACAAGCAAGTTCATCGCCAACCGCGATCCCAACGCTAACCCGCCGAGGTTCGGCATGACCACCGCCAACACCAGCAGCAAGACCCCGCAAGTCCGGCAACGGCTCCGGCTGCCCGACATACCCGACCGCGAGCCTGATGAAGTGACCCAGTACGACCAGATTGCGAAGACCGGCAACGCCCACTACCTGGCCCAGCATCTGGGCAACCCCGAGACCACCCTGGTGGAGGCCGACCGCTGGATTGTCCCGGACGCCGACTTCGACAAGCGCCGGGCGCGGTATCCCGACCTGCTGGTGGCCTTTGGTGTGGACCCGGAGGCGTACCGGGCCAGCAACGGGTACATAATAGAGGAGCAGGGGAAGCCGCCGGACTTCGTGCTGGAGGTGGCGTCGGAGAGCACCGGGGAGAATGACGTAGGGGACAAGCGGGAGTACTACCAGGCCCTGGGCATCCTGGAGTACTGGCGCTTTGACGAGACGGGGGAGCATCACGGTGCGAAGCTGGCCGGGGACCTTCTGGCGGACGGCCGGTACGAGCCGATAGATATAGAGGAACTGCCCGGCGGGGTGTTGCAGGGGTACAGCCGGGCGCTGGGGCTGTACCTGCGCTGGGTGGTAGGCGATCTGGTGTTCAGCGATCCCGCCACGGGGGAGCCCATCGCCACCCTGGAAAGCGAGCGCCGGGGCCGCGTGCAGGCTGAGGCTCGCGCCGACACCGAGCGGGAATTGCGTGTTCAAGCCGAGGCCCGCGCTGATGCTTCTGATAGCCGTGCCAACTCTGCCGAGGCGCGCAACCGGGAGCTGGAGGAGGAACTGCGCCGGTTGCGAGAGAACTGAGGGGGGTTAGCTATGACCATTTCCAACAGAGGGGAGTTGAGGGAGACCTACCGGCCCCCGGCGCCCCGGGCGGCGCAGAAGGTGCTGGACCGGTTGGACGAGCACTGCCGGAACTTCATTGCCCTGTCGCCCTTCTGCGTGCTGAGCACCAGCAACGCCGCCGGCCAGCCCGACGCCTCGCCCCGGGGCGACCCGCCGGGATTCGTGCGGGTGCTGGACGAGAGGACCCTGCTGCTGCCGGACCGGCCCGGCAACAATCAGGTGGACTCCCTGCAAAGCGTGGTGGCGAACCCCGGGGTGGGATTGCTGTTCTTCGTGCCGGGGATGAACGAGACGCTGCGGGTGAAGGGGAAGGCGGAGATCGTTACCGGCCAGGGGCTGCTGGGACCAATGACCGTGGGCGGGCGGGCCCCGCTGTCGGGGTTGAAGGTGACGGTGGAAGAGGCCTTCCTGCACTGCGGGAGGGCGCTGCTGCGGGGCCGTCTCTGGGACCCGTCGGCGCGGATAGAGCGGTCGTGCTATCCCAGCTACGGGCAGGTGCTGGCCGACCAGATTGCCGGGGCCGACGCCGGGCGGATTGACGCCGAGGAAGCGGAGGCCAACCGGGAGCGGCTCTACTGAACGGCTCTACTGAGGGGAGGTTTACCTGTTCGGCCGATGTGGTGTGGCTGGATGTCAATGTTCAGGGGCCTTGGCATTCTGTGCCCCCGCTTCGACAAGGATAAGGAAGCGGGCTAACCGGTGTCCCGCTCGCCCTGCTTCAGCATGGCGGAGCAGCCCCGCTCGTCCACCAGGTGGTTCACGGAGACCCGCCCGTGGCGGTCGTATCCGCTGGTGTAGGCGAATTCGACCTCGGCGCCCCAGGGGACCCGCCCGCCGACGCGGATGGTGCCGTCGCCAGGCTTATTTCCAGCCCGTGGCCCGCCGGCGCCCTTGATCACCACGCCGTTGCGCCCGCCCTTCTTCCAGGCCATGACCTTCAGCTCCACCGGCGCCACCAGTTCCGCCGGAGAAGGCGCGAACAGGACTTCGTGCAGCCGCCTCAGCACGTCCCCGGAGGGTTTGCGATGGCCGTTCATCACCTGGGAGAGCATCCCGGTGCTGATGCCCGCCCGCCGCGCCGTTTCGTTCTGGGACCAGCCGTGAGCGTCCATGCGCTCCCACAGGGCCTGCGGGTTGATGTCGGCAGGCTGGGCGGTCTCCACCTTCACCGGAGCCTCCAGCACCGTCTCCATCCGGGCCTGGGCGGACGGGCTTAGATTGCGCTGGCCCCGGCTGACCTGTACCACGTAGCCATAGGTAAGTCCGGCCCGGTCCGCCACCTGCCGCAGGGTCATCCCACGCTCCCTTGCCCGCTCCCGGAGGTAGGTGCTCTCTCCGCCCCGCACCACGCCGCCCTGGCGGTGAACCACGCCCTGGGGAGGGACCCGGCCCAGGACGGCCTCGATCCTGGCGCGCATGTAGGAAGTGAGGGGTTTCCTGCCCCGGGCGACCTGGGACAGGTGGGAGGGACCGACGCCCATGAGGGCGGCCAGTTCCTTGAGGTTGAGGCCGCGCTCCCTGGCGGCGACGGACAGGTGGGATTCGGCCCGGCCGGTGCCGATGCCGCTGGCGGTGGGTTCGTCGGTGTAGTTGACGCGGATGGCGTTGTCGTTGTTCTTGCCGCTGACATTGACGCTGGGTTCGATGTTGTAGTTGACGGTGTTCGTGGTGTTGGCCTTCATGTCGTTTCCTCCGAAAGGCGGAAAGCGAGGCCGGCCCGAATGGACCGACCCCGCTCTCCGGTTCAAGATGCAGGTCGTTGGGTGCGGTCCATTCGCCGCTGTGGTTGTGTTCGCCGGGAGGCGGAACACCAAGAGCGGGGCCGCCTCCCCGCAGTTGGGAGAGACGACCCCGCTCGTTGGTATCTATTCGGTTGTCAGTGGCGGCCCACGCAGCTGCCTTGGTAGCCGCCCCGCCGCGCTTGGCGCGGCGGGCCTTGGGTTGTCACCGCCGGTTCACTGGTCGCTCCAAGCGGCCCGTGGCGACCGGAAACTCAGGATGTTCGTTGTTGGAGATCACCTCCTCGACGTGGTTGTAGTTGTCGCCGCTGTCACTGACCTTCTGTCCGCCGCTGACCCGGTTGCCGGAATAGGCCACGGCGTTAGCGATTGGCGCGTTGGCCTGTCTCCTGCTCCCGACTGCTGGATTCCTGCCGACCGCTACGCCATGTTGGAGATGGCCCCGTTGCCTATCCGAGCCATCCCGCGCAAGACGAAACGCGCCCAGGGTGGTGTTCGGCAGGTCCAGCCAGCCCGTGGGGAAGGCGCACTACGCCCAGGGTCAGGCGATGCCGCGGGAAATAGCGGTTGTGGCGCTGGCGCAAGGCACAGTTCGGCCAGGGCTGGATTTGGCGGAAAGGCGGGTGGGAAGAATTCGGCGAACGCAGCTCGCCCGGCGGTCGCGTGGTCAGGGACCGGGCCGGGGGAACCCGTGGCAGCAACGAGCGCCCGGCCGTCGCTGAGGGATGACCGGCCGGTGCAAGTGACGGCAGCGGCGGTGGCTGCCGTGGTTGGGCAGCTACGCCGCAGCATGGCAGGGCGCACTGGAGGCGTTCAGTCGCTCCGGCGGCAGGGCGAGGGCAGGGCGAAGGGCGTCGGCCGCTCCGCAAATGTAGCCGGATGATGGTAATCTCCGGGATGCCGTGTTGTTTCGATTCATCACCTCCCTGACGCTGTGGTTGTTGACGTTGGCCGGGACAACTCTGCCCCGGCCGGGTTTGGGTTCCGGCCGGGGCGCCGCGAGCAGAACCCGCAGACGCCTCGGCCTGGTTTGGGAACGGAGCGGGATCAATCGCTCCGCACCCTCCGCCCGTCAGCAGGAGCGATCAACTCCGGCCAGCGGACGGGTGTCCGGCAACCGGGAGGGATCAGCTCCCAGCCGCTGAACGGCGTCCGGCGGAAGAAGGACTTGAACACTCCAGCCGCCGGACTGCCCAACGGGAGCAGGGCTTGGCACTCCAACCCGTTGGAGAAGGCCGGGGAAGAAGGGATTGAGCACTCCAACCACCGGCCCGCGCTGCCTGCGGAGGACTTGAACACTCCGGGTCGGCAGCATTCCCTCGTGGGCCGGCCTTGCGGCAAAGACCCGGGCTGAGGGAGGGACCCCCAGGTTTCTATGGCGGGAAACCTGGAAAAGCCAGATAACGCAGATATTGTCGGCCTTCCAGACGGCCCTGGGTAGGCCGTGCGCGCCCCACCGGGCAAGTGTTAACCGGATTGGAACCGGCCCTTTCGGGGCGGCTACCTACCTGCGCCACAGCCGCAACGGCAGCGCCAGCGCCCGGAGCGGCCACCGCAGCCGTTCCCGCCGCCTCCGGGCCCGGCGGGTTTCCGCCAGGGTGGTGCTTCGCCAGTTGGTCTGGTTGTTGCGGTTCAGGCCCGTGAGGGGATAGTCCTGCGGGGGCAGGGTCAGGCCGTGGTCATCCAAAAGCGCCAGTTCCACGGTCATGAGCCGCTCCTCGTCGCGCAGCCAGTCCAGGCCCCGGCCCCGGTCGGGGTGGCGCTGCCGCAGCACCCGCCACTCCTGGATCAGGGGCCAGGCGTCGCCGAAGACCTGCCTCGTCGTCAGCGGCCGATTCCAGGGTGGCCAGTTCGGGGAACTCGCGGCGCGGCGCACGCGGCGGTGAAGGGCGGCTGGCTCGAACTGACGGCGGGCGTTGCGCTCGGCGGAGCCTGCGCGTTTTCCACTTTCGCCAGCCTGGCCTCGATGCTCCGCAAGGCCTGCCCGTGGGCTGCAACCTCGCCCTGGACGGCGGCCAGGCCCGCGCCGGTCTCCCCGGCCAGTTCCTCCACCCTATCCAGCCGCCCGGCCAGCAGGTCGTTGCGCTGCCGCTGCTCCTGGGCCGGCGACCCGGCCCCGTCGAGCAGCGCCCGGTCCAGGGCCACCCGCATCCGCCGGGTGAGTTGTCCGCTCTCCAGGCTGGCGGTCAGGGTGCGGTGGTCCACGTCCAGGTCCGCCGCCGCTTGGCGCGGCCCCTTGTCGCGCACCAGTTCGTCCAACAGCGCCATCAGCCGCAGGTGGTGCAGGTCCTCGATGCTCTCGCTCCGGTGGATGCCCGGCCTCTCCGTCGTCATGTTCCCGCCTCCGCATACAAAAATGTTCGTTTCAGGTAGGGCGATTGCACGCGGTCTTCGATTTCCCCTGGGACAAAAATGCCGGTTTCAGGCAGGGCCGTTGTACCTGGGCGTTGGAACGGGGCCTTACGAAAACCGTTAACAGGAAACGTCCGGTAGGGGGCCGATTTCCCCGGGTTCCAGGTTCAAAACGTCCCGACCTGCATTGCCGCCACCGGACGCGACTCATGTACACCCCAATGACACCACGAGAGGGGCCGCCTTCGTAAGGCCCTGCGCGCCCCCGCAGGATGGTGGGGGCGCGCGCGAGGTTATGCGGAGGGAGATGTTCGTTCACACTCTACGGCAGTGGCGGAGCGTCTCCGGCACGCCTTCAACCAACGAGAGGCAGAAGAAGACCAGAAGACCGGTGACCATGCTGAATGCCGTTTTCACCGGAGTGGCCACCGAGCCGGCATCGCCGGCGGCGTCCGGCCCCAGGGTTTGCCCGGCGGGGTTCATGAGCCGGCGGGGAGGGCCAGGGGAAGCGCTGGGCAGAGGAACGCGGCCAGCGACCACACCACGACGCCCTCGGCGCCGGGGCCGCAGAACACGGAGGAACATGACGAAATCGAATCAGGGGAACCGGTACCGGCGAAGGTCGAGCCGAGGGAATCAACCCGCCGGACAACGGCGTGGGCAAGTGGACGCCGAGCCGCCGGAGCAGCAGCATAGACCCGATTACTCGCCCCAGCAGCGGGAGCAGGTCCGGGAGGGTCTGCGCATTCTGGCCCGGCTGATTGCGCGGGCGCACCTGCGGCGGCAGAAAGGGTGCCCACGACCGGAATGACCGGCGGGTGTTAGAAGAGAGCCGCGGCGCCGGGACGCTTTCACCAACCCAGTCCGAAGCCAAGCCCTTCCAGCAACCACTCAACCGCCGTGGGCCGCTTCAGCGTCACCAGCAGGAAGCAAGACGCCCAGCGAGACGGCGTTGAGCGCCAGGTCAAAGGCGGCGCCCCCATGCCGTCTATAGCGCAGAACTCAGAATTGAACCACAACCTTCCGGTGAAGCCTCCCGGTGCGGCGATTGCCAACCGCCAGCGCGGTGTGACGTCCCGCATCGACGTGGACGCCGGAGGAGCGGGGCTCGACTCCGTGATCCGCGCCACGCAGCGGGTGGCGTTGGTCTCCTGTTGAAACCGACGCTGGGAGAGCGAGGCTCGATCCCGGGCAATCGGTCCGGGTGGGGGACGGACCCGCCAGATTTCAATCGGGAAAGACTGGAAAACCGTAAACTGCATTGATTATCGCCCGCGCTTCCGTCGCAGGGAACGGATTTTGCAAGCGCCTGGTCATCCGCCCCGCCGGTGATCGCTTGCTCTGCGCTTGCTGGCCGCTCGCCGCCGTCATCTCTAACGTAGAGTTGAGCCACCACGCTGCGCACAGTCAGCCCCGGCCTCGTGGGGCCGGCCATGTCCGCTAATTCCACCACGCCCCAGGGTGAGCGCCCGGCGCAGCCAGCGCAGGATGAACCGCCGGGCCAATGCCTTCCTGGTGTTCGCCAGGGTCCTTCGGCAGTCTCCGCCCTGCCCGCCTTTTCGACGAATTCCCTCAGGAGCCTCCGCAGCGCGAACTCCCGCAAGTCCCTGGCGTCGCCCATCCCTTCGTCCTGGGCATCCATCGCGCCCTGCTTTTTCATGCTCACCCTCTTGGCCGTGATGTCCGATAGGATGTCCAATAGGGAGTTTCCGGTAGGCGGGAATACGGCCCGGTCAACGAACCGCTCGCCCTGATGTGGCTGGGCGTTCACTGCCCAAAAGGGAATTTCGCCGGAACCCGCCCTTTCAGCCAAGCGCTCGCAAGACCGCCCTGAATTCCCTCGATTTCCGCCGGTTTCAAGTTCAAAATATCCCTCCGACTTCCCAAAAGGGAATTCCTCCCAATCTCTATACGCGGGTCTGCCGTCACACCGGGCCCCGGCAGGTCCCAAGGCGCGAGAAATGCAATACAACCGGCGTCCTAAACCCGACGGGAAGCCGCGAAAAAGCCGTTGATCCCAACATCGTGTCCAGCGCCGTGTCCGGGTCGATTCAGGTTTGCAATTCACGCCCGCGGGATTTCATCAAGGGGTTTGGATTTCCTTACGGGGTTGCCACTGTGGATGCGGTTCCGCAGCGATTGCACTTTGGCGCGCCGGACACGGGACGAAACGGCCGTTTCAGGTGGAGGTGGCGGCCGTGGAGGTTGCTCCCGGTGTCGTCATGCACGGCGGAACGTGCGGGGAGCCGGGAAAGCGGGGGATGGTTGCTCCCGGTGTCGTCATGCACGGTCATGGAGGAGCGGCCGCCGTCCACCGAAGCCGAGGCGCCGCCTGCGCCGACCGCATTCCTGAATTCGGGCAGCGCCTGCCGCACCCGCCGGGACGCTTGCCGGCAGCCGCGGCAGACCGCCAGGGTCTGGTTCACGCCCAAGACCTCGGTGGCGGGCACTCGGCCCTGTTCCTCCGACACGCTATGCAGCAGGTCTCGTTGAGGGTCGTGGGGCAGGGGCTGCCCCACTCAACCGCAGAGTCGTGGTTTACCTGGAGGGCGAGCCCATCGCGGTCGTTCATGGCTTCACCATGAGTCAGGACTACAATCTCCGCAATGCAATCAATGCAATGAAGTGATTATGGACCCGCAGTAAAATTCGAGACTCCAACTCCCACCGGAACGCAGGGCAACCCCTTGATTCAAGTAGGAATGACCGCCGGATTGCAGAATGCAATCTCCTTCTAATTCCCTTTCAGCAGAGTTAAGCCCGGATGCGGGCCATGCATAGGCGAGTAACTGGGGGTCTGGGTAGGTGTGTATGCTAGTGGGGAAGCGTGTTGTCCAGATAAAGACCGGGCTGCCCATTGGTGCCTGTTGCCCGTCTTTCAGCATGGTCCGGAAGCCTTGCGGCAGCATCATTGGTGACGTTCCGATGGAGGACGCTTCCGTTCGATAGATTGTCAGAAAGTCGATGGCTCCCGCTGGCGACACGCTTACGCCGAAACAGGGGAGAAAGGGATGAGCACACGCGACAAGGGCAAGGGAGCAGGAAAGAGCCGGGTCCGGGGGGAATTGAATGGGCTGCCGGAGGCGTTGTCCCAGGTCAACCTGAACGCGGCGGGGATCGACGTGGGCGCCAGCAGTCATTTCGTGGCGGTGTCAGAAGGCCGGTCCGAGCAGCCGGTGCGAGAGTTCGAAGCTTACACTTCGGAACTGTACCGTATGGCCGATTGGCTGCTGGGGTGCGGAGTGGAGACGGTGGCGATGGAGTCGACGGGAGTCTACTGGATACCGCTGTTCGGGGTTTTGGAAGAGCGGGGGTTGGAGGTGATGCTGGTGGACCCCCGTCGCCTCAAGAACGTACCCGGCCGCAAGACGGACGTATCAGACTGTCAGTGGTTGCAACAGCTGCACACCTACGGACTGCTGTCGGGAGCGTTTAGACCCGACGCCGAGATACGGCGCCTGCGGAGCTACCTGCGTCAGCGGTCGATGCTGGTGGAGTACGCCGCTCACCACATCCAGCACATGCAAAAGGCGTTGACCCAGATGAATGTCAAGCTTCAGCACGTCATCAGCGACATCACCGGGAAGACCGGAATGGACATCATCGAAGCCATCGTGAGGGGGGAACGGGATCCGGGCCAGCTGGCCGGGCTGCGGGACCGGAGAATCAGGGCGGACGAAGAGACGATAGCCAAGTCGCTGCACGGCGACTGGAGGGAGGAGCACATCTTCGAGTTGACCCAGGCGCTGGAACTCTACCGGTTCTACCACGCCAAGATTGATGAGTGCGACCGGCAGATCGAAAAGCAGTTGGAGAGGTTCGAGGACCTCAGCGGCGGAGGCTCCCTCCCTACGAATCCGGGGAACAGGCGCAGCAAAGGGAACGCGCCTCGCTTCGACCTCCGCACGCACCTATTCCGGATGACCGGCGTGGACCTGACCGAGATAGACGGAGTGGACGGGTATACGGCCCTGAAGGTGGTGAGCGAAATCGGGACGGACATGACGAAATGGCCCACGGCCAAGCACTTTGCGTCCTGGTTGGGGCTGAGTCCCAACAACCGGATAACCGGTGGTAAGGTGATCAGCTCGCGGACCAAGCCCAGCGCCAACCGGGCAGCTGCGGCGCTCCGTATGGTGGCCAGCGCACTGCACCGCTCCGACAGTGCCCTGGGTGCGTTCCTCCGCCGAAAGAAGGCGCATCTGGGAGCCCCGAAGGCGATCACGGCGACGGCGCACAGGCTGGCCCGGATCATATACTCGATGCTGAGATACGGTCAGAAGTACGTGGATGCTGGCGTGGAGTACTACGAAAACCAGTATCGTCAAAGAGCCTTGCGCAACGCCAAACGCCGGGCTGCGCAGCTGGGATACGAACTGATTCCCAAACTCAATGATCAGGGCCAACCCTCATCCGACCTTCACTTGCCGGCCGTCGCCGCCAGGTGAAAATCCAGTTACTCGATAGGGCTGCAACTGTGGAAATCAGGTCCGGGCGATTGCAGTTTGACGTGTCCGGCGTCCGCAGGCATCAACCTCGCCGAATTCAGGGACAGGTTGGTCCAGGCGATGATCGCTGGGACGCCGCCGCCGGAAAACGGGCAGAAAGGCCGCCTCCAGCGGCGGTCGGACGGGAAGGATGTTTCCGGTTCCGGGCCGTTCTTGCGAGCCTCGCATCCCCACGGATACGATAGGGCGACGACACAGGCGGTCGATTGTCGGGCGGGGGCCCGATGGATGCCGTCGCCTTCGCATACGACGTGGCAGGTGAGGAATTGACAAGGATGGACCGTTGGTTTTGGATGGCGGCGGTGGCCGGTTGCGCGTGCCTGCTGCTGGCCGCCGGGTGCGGCAACAGCGAGGTGTTCGATGACGCGGATAAAGTGATGGTGGGGTTGATCACCAAGACCGACGGGAACCCCTTCTTCGTGGAGATGGAGGAGGCCGCGCGGCAGCGGGCGTATGAGCTGGGCGTGGAACTACGCGCCTACGCCGGGGAACATGACGGCGATTGGGAGAGCCAGGCGCGGGCGATGGCGGAACTGGTGGCGGATGGTGCCCATGGCATCCTGATCACGCCTTCGGACCCGGCGGCCCTGAGCGACGCCGTGCGAGAAGCGCGGGAGGCCGGGGTGCTGGTGATCGCGCTGGACACGCCCTTCCAGCAAGGGGACGTGGTGGACGGGACCTTCGCCACGGACAACTTCAGGGCCGGGGAGTTGATCGGCCGGTGGGCCAAGGCCAGGCTGGAGACGGAGGGCAGGGAGGCCAGGATCGCAACGCTGGACGGCTACCCCACGCCGGTGTCGGTGGACGTGCTGCGCAACCAGGGCTTTCTGAAGGGCTACGGCATCGACGTGAAGGACGCTGGAAAGATGGGCGACGAAGACGATCCCCGCATCGTGGGCCGCGGGGTGACCCTGGGCACGGAGAAAGGAGGGCGCAACGCGATGGAGGAACTCATCGGCCAGCGCCCTTCCATCAACCTGGCGTACGCCATCAACGAGCCGGCGGCGACGGGGGCATACGCGACGCTGGCGGAGCTGGGGCTGGCGGAGGACGTGTTGATCGTAACCATCGACGGCGGCTGCGACGGGGTGAGGCGGGTGGCGTCGGGAGAGTTCGGGGCCACGGTGATGCAGTACCCGCTGGAGATGGCGCGGCTGGGAGTGGAGGCGGTGGCGGAGCACGCCAGGACGGGCGAGAAGCCAGAGAACACGCCGGGGCTGGACTTTCACGACACCGGCGCGGCGCTGGTGGCCGGAGAGCCGGTGGCCGGCGTCCCGTCCGTCGGCGTGGCGGAGGGTCTGCGGGAGTGCTGGGGGTAGTGGTCAGGGTACAGAACCCCGTGGCGACAATCGGCCTTCTGCAACTGTGCTCCATCCTGTCCGGTCCGGTAGGGGCCGGTCGATGACGTCGTAGACGCGCCCGGGTCCGGTGTCGGCTTCGCCAAGGGAAGCGCTGGCTGCGATGTTAGGACAGACATACCCCGGGCCACTTTTATTTTCAAAACTTCGCCGGAACCGTCCCTTTCACCCAAGCGCTCGCGGAACCGGCCGGGAAGCCCTGATTTTCGGCCCGATTCAAGTTCAGATCTGCCCCGGACTTTTGGAAACAAAAGTCACGCCAATCTCTGTACACGGGTATGGCATCTCAGCGGGCCTAATTTTGCCCATTCCCCGTAGAGGCGGAGGCCGTAACGCGTGGCCGATTGACGGGCCGCAGAAATGTCGGGAGCGCCCGAAGCAGGACACCCGTGAAGGGCCGGCCCTGCAACGCTTGACGACCGTCGGCGACGGGCTATAGTGGGGTTGGAGGAGACGCCGCCCGGGATGCTGATACTGCACGCCGCACAATGTGAAGGCCGTCTGGTCCTGTGGGGAGAGGATTCCGACGCAACGGGAGACGGGCACGGAGATGGCCGGCACCCGCGTTGCGCCGCCGGCGACCTGCTGCTCGGGGCCATGGGTCTGGACGTGGGCGAGGAGATGGCGAGCGAGGCGGTGGTCTGGCTGCCCAGCAGGGTCGGCGAGCCGCTGCCGTCGAGTCCGCTGGCCGGCGAAGCGCCCCGGTCCCGTGCCAAGCCGCGCATACTGCCCTTTCGGGTGCCCGCGCTCTGGCTGGACGGGGCCGATGCGGGCGAGTTCCTGGAGAGGTGCGGGGACCGCCCGGTATTGCAGCCCGGGGTGGCGCTGGGGCCGGAAATAACCTACTGGCGCCGGGCGCGGCAATTCGGGATGGCGCTGGTGGCGCGGCAGCGATACCTGCCCACGGCGACGGGACACGGAGACGGGATGACGGCGGCGTGGAAGGCGGTATTCGTCGGCGATGACGCCGACAGGCTGGCCGACCTGGCGGGGTTGATGCCGCCGGCGGCGCGGTCGGCGACCGGGGACGCGGCCACTGGTCCGCCGGCCCAGGCGTCCTCGACCGTGCTGAGGGCCTTCCTGGACGGAGTGGTGGACCATCTGGCGCGGAAAGCGTCGGTGCCCCGGCCGGAGGGGAACGGGTTTGATTCAGCCCACGACGCCTGGCTGCACGCCCTGGGCGCCGCCGACGGAACCATCCGCGTTGGGCCGGACCAGGCGAAGCAGTTGGGCCGGCAGGTGTCGGAGTGGCAGAGGCCCATCGCCATTGCCGCCAACGCTCCCTACCGTCTCTGCCTGCGGCTGGAGGAGCCGCCGGAGCTTGATGCCGTGGATGGTCAGGCAGCCATGGCACAAGGCGATTGGCACCTGCGGTACCTGTTGCAACCCCACGACGACCGGAGCCTGCTGTTGCCCGCCGAGACGGTGTGGAAGGGTGGGAGCCAGGACGCCGGCAACCCCGATTACAACCCCAGGGAGTTCCTGCTGGCGGCGCTGTCCCAGGCGGCGAACCTGTGCCCGCCCGTCGCCGAGAGCCTAGAGGCCAGGGGTCCATCCGGCAGGATGCTGTCCGCCGGGGAGGCGCACCGGTTCCTGAACGCGGAGGCGCCGGCGTTGCAGCAGGCGGGCTTTGGAGTGCTGCTGCCGGCGTGGTGGACCGGGCGGGGGACCAAGGCCAGGCCAACCATCCGGGCCCGGGTGAGGACGCCGGCCATGACGGGAGGCGGAGGAGTCAGCCTGAGCACCATGCTGGACCTGGAGGTGTCGGTGGCGTTGGGAGGGCAGGAGATCACGCCGGCGGAACTGGCCGAGTTGGCGGAGTTGAAAGCGCCGCTGGTGCGGCTGCGGGGTCAGTGGGTGGAGATCAACGCCGATGAGATTCGCGAGGCCGCCGACCACTGGCGCAACCGGAAGCGGGTGAGCCTGCGGGAGGCGGTGCGCATCGGGTTGGGGGCGGAGGAGCGGTCGTCGGAGGACAACGTTCGGCTGGAGGCGGACGATTGGGTCGACCGGTTGCTGGAGCGGTTGGGCCGGGAGGCGGAGGTCGAGACGCCGGCGGCGCCGCGGCGCTTCCTGGGTTCGCTGCGGCCCTACCAGGAGCGGGGCTACGCGTGGCTGACCTTCCTGCGCCGGTGGGGGCTGGGGGCGTGCCTGGCGGACGACATGGGATTGGGGAAGACGGTGCAGACGCTGGCGGCGCTGGAGTTGGACCGGCAGGAGGGCAACGACCGGCCCAGCCTGCTGGTGTGTCCCACGTCGCTGATGTACAACTGGCAGCGGGAGGCGGGGAAGTTCACGCCGGAGCTGGGGGTGATGCTGCATCATGGACCTGGTCGGAAGCGGGGCGATGAATTCCGCCAGGAGGCGGCGGAGCGACAGGTGGTGGTGACCAGCTACGGCACCATGCTGCGGGACGCCGAAACGTTGCAGGGGGTGCCGTGGCGGGCGGTGATCCTGGACGAGGCCCAGAACGTGAAGAACCCGATGGCCCGGCAGTCGCGGGCGGCGCGGGAGCTGCCGTCCGACTATCGGGTGGCGCTGACCGGGACGCCGGTGGAGAACCACGTGGGGGACCTGTGGTCCATCATGGAGTTCCTGAATCCGGGTCTGCTGGGCATCCAGGCCCAGTTCAAGCGCGACTACTTCGTGCCCATCCAGGCGCACCGGGACGAGGCGGCGGCGAGCCGGCTGAAGCGGGCGGCCGGGCCGTTCATCCTGCGGCGGTTGAAGACGGACCCTGCGGTGATCGACGACCTGCCGGACAAGCGGGAGACCAAGCAGTATTGCGTGCTGACCCGAGAGCAGGCGACGCTGTACCAGGCGGTGCTGCGGGAGGCGGAGACCCGGATGGAGGAAGCGGAGGGGATCAGTCGGCGGGGGATGATCCTGGACACGCTGACCAAGCTGAAGCAGGCGTGCAACCATCCCCGGCAGTTGCTGGGGGACAACTCCGTGGTCGCAGGGCGTTCGGGGAAGCTGGAGCGGCTGGACGAACTGCTGGAGGAAATCGTGGCGAGCGGGGACCGGGCGCTGGTGTTCAGCCAGTTCGCGGAGATGGGCGAGATCATCCGGGGGCACGTGCAGGAGACCTTCGGAATTGAGGCGCCCTTCCTGCACGGCGGGGTGTCGCGGCGGGGGCGGGACGCCATGGTGGAGCGGTTCCAGAACGACCCTGATGGGCCTCGGGTGTTCGTGCTGTCCCTGAAGGCGGGGGGTTCGGGCCTGAACCTGCCCCGGGCGAACCACGTGATCCACTACGACCGGTGGTGGAACCCGGCGGTGGAGAACCAGGCCACGGACCGGGCCTTTCGCATCGGCCAGACCCGGGACGTGCAGGTCCACAAGCTGATCTGCGCCGGCACTTTGGAGGACCACGTCGACGCCATGATCGAGGCCAAGGCGGAGACCGCCCAGCGGGTGGTGGGCGGGAGTTCCGAGCGCTGGCTGACCGAGTTGTCCAACGCCGAACTGCGCGACGTGCTGGCCCTGAGCCGGGAACACTACGGCGACTGACCCATGGAAAGACGCCGGAGGAAACGAGACGCCATGGCTTACCCTGACTACCGGCCCGCCATCCGAGCCCGGGGAGGCATCAAGGCCCAGTCCCGGCGTGGGGACTTCGGCGCCAGCTGGTGGGCCCGGCGGTGGCTGCAAACCCTGGAGGAGTTCCGGATCGGGACGCGGCTCGACCGGGGACGCTCGTACGCCCGGCGAGGGCAGGTGCTGTCCATCGACGTGGAGCCGGGCTTGGTGCTGGCCCTGGTGCAGGGGTCCCGGCCCAAGCCCTACCGCGTCTCCGTCCAGGTGAAGACCATCAGTCTGCCGGACTGGGAGGAGCTCCGGGAGGAGTTCGGACGGCAGCCGGCGATAGCGGCCAGCCTGCTTTCGGGGCGGATGCCCGACGCCGTCGAGGAGTGCTTCAGCGCCCGAGGGCTCTCCATGTTCCCGGAGAGCGAAGCGGACCTGGAAACGGTATGCAGTTGCCCAGACTGGTCCAATCCGTGCAAGCACGTGGCGGCGGTGTATTTGCTGCTGGGCGAGGAGTTCGACCGGGACCCGTTCCTGATCTTCCGGCTGAGGGGAATGGAGCGGGAGGAATTGCTGGGCGGGGATTTGGTCCGGTCCGCCCAGACCCTGGATGGGCCTCCGGCAGCCCCGGAGCCGTTGCCAGCGGACCCGTCCGAGTTCTGGGGCAATCCCGGGCGGCAATTTGACGAGGGAGACGCCTTCGGAGCCATCGCCGTGCCCGACGTTCATGCGGCGCTGCCCCGGCAGTTGGGCCGGTTCCCGTTCTGGCAGGGCGAGGAGGAATTCTCCGCCGCGATGGAGGGCATCTACCGGGCGGCGTCACGGAGCGCCGTGGACGCCTACACCGGTCCAACGGAGGGGGAGGAGAATTCCATTGACGTTGACGTCTGAACGCCGGTCACGGTGCGGCTGGCAGGGCGGCGGGGCGGGCACTGAAGTGTCATCGAATCACGCCCCCATGACTGCGTGCCGCCTGGCGTTTGCTTGCCGGCTTGATGCTGGGAGTTCGCTTCCCTTTCGGGAAGTCCGCCCCGCGATTCTGGGATGGGACCTTGCCCCAAGGTGCTTGCAATCCAGGCGAGTCGGCTCGAATACTTCCATATGTTTTGAGTTCGGGAGGGGCCGGAAAATTCCCGAAAGGGAACTCGTCCCCAGCTTCTGTACACGGGTACAACATAGTAATCGGCCCCGGCAGCGGCCCGGAGCGTCGATTTGGCCGTAGTAAGCGATGCTGTCGGTTGCGGTCCAGTACGTGGTCGGCTGCGGCGATGGAGCCATTGACGCGCCAGGTTTGACCCATGATGACGTTACCGAAGGCACACCGGGTCGCATCGGGCCCTGTTGGCGGCTTCTGCAACTGGGTGATCATTTAGAATGGATGGGACGGCGACCCCGGTGCCGACGGGGAGACGTTCCATCGCTCAATCCGCCACGGGAACGGGAGCTGGAGAATGAGGCCAGCGCCGCCGCCCTGTCGCAACCGCGCCATGGATACCTCTCGGCCGCGACCGCCAGGACCGGAACCGACCAATGCTGTGGGGATTTTGAGAATGCTCTGGGTCCATTGTTCCGCTTGCCAACCGGGTGGACTTTTCTATAGGCGTATTGTATGCTGTATCATCAAACATACACATACGGAGGCCGTATGCGCATCGGTATCAATGTCCCAGACAAGGCTATCAGGCTGATCAAAAAACTTGACCCAGAGGCCAACATCTCCCTGATCTGCCGCGAAGCGCTAAATTCCTACACCACCGCCCTGGAACGTGCCAGAACGGAGATAACCGATGAAGACATGGACGACATTATCGAACACCTCGAACAATCAGCCCCTTATCCACAAATTGAGCCGGATTGGGCGGACTATGCCTGGCAGGATGCCCAAGACTGGATAAGGACGATAACTCCACATGACTGGCATTATTTCCTCTATGGTGTACGACCGCCACAAGGACAACAGTCGGGAGCTATACCTACAGGCCCAGTTCTATGGGATCCGTAGCCGGGGAGAGGTCAAGAACTTCACTGACCGAAGCATGGAAAACGAGGACTGGTTCTGGCGTGAGGCGGTCGTAGGCGGCAATTCGGCCAGACAA
Source organism: Dehalococcoidia bacterium (assembly GCA_965208825.1). Taxonomy (GTDB): domain Bacteria; phylum Chloroflexota; class Dehalococcoidia; order Lucifugimonadales; family UBA3495; genus VXOI01. The sequence continues at coordinate 1,899 of CBDBPP010000005.1, read as the reverse complement.
ATGGCCTTTGAGAAAGCGGAGAGCGATTACATAGGGACATGGCTCGCCTATGTGAACGAAGTTCGGAGGAAGTGCCTGCAACACCGCGCGGAAAAGAACGTGGAGGTATTGGCCGACCGCCAGAATGCATCGCTTTCCCGCCCTGAACCGGAACTGCCATTCCAGCTACAGGACAGACCAGGGACCGAGAGGAAGTAGCCGCCGATTGCGGGGGCAAATGAGAGGAGATCACTGCCAGCTGAGGAGGTGTTGGTCCGGGAGCAGAATGCCCACCGCAGGACCGGGAAGCTGGGCAAAGCGCCGGGCATCGCCGCTGTGTTGTTGGTGTTTCTCTTGACAATCTGTATTACGGTGATGTGGCTGCTGCTCCGGTGAGAATCAGGCTTGATTTTGGTATTGTTGACCGGGGCACAAACCATCACTATAATGCCTCACGTTGCATCATAGTATGACTCACAGAGGGGATCGCCAAATGAACCAGTTGACCGTCAGGGGGTTCGACGACGACGACCTCAGCGCTATTCTGAACCACCTCGCCAAGCAGGAGGGTATCTCGCTGAATCAGGCTGCCCTGAGGTTGCTCAGAAAAGGAGCTGGCCTGTCGGACGGGAGCCGTGGAAACCCGAATGCGATAGGCGCCGCGCTGGACGACCTGTTCGGCGCATGGAGCCGGGATGAAGCCGAGGGTTTCGCTGCGGCTCTTGAGGTTTTCGGCACGGTGGACGAGGCGGCGTGGTCATGAGGATTCTGCTGGATTCCAACGCCTACTCCGCGTTCATGCGGGGCAGCCACGAGGTGAGAGATCTGATAGTGGTAGCCGAGGAGGTGCTGTTCTCCGCCGTCGTGGTAGGCGAGCAGCTGTACGGCTTTCGGCAGGGGGCGCATTTCGAGCGGAACCTGGCGGAATTTCGTTCCTTCCTCGAACGTCCCTACGTGTCCTTCGTTCCCGTGGGCCCGGTGACTGCGGACCGGGTACTCGCGGGTAATGACGGCGCTGCGGGCCAAGGGGCGGCCAATTCCGACCAACGACGTCTGGATTGCGGCCCACGCCATGGAAACGGGCGCCGACCTGGTATCCGCCGACAGCCACTTCGAGCACGTTGACGGGATTGCGTGGCTCCGGGTGTCGGGTGGCTGAAACCTGTTACACCGAACGACAAATGGAGTGCCTGGACGTGATCGCCTCCAACGCCGAGGCCCCGGCGGAACACGGCATCCTGGGCGAGGCGTGGACTTTTTCCGCCGCCCCGCTCGCGGGACCGGGCGCCGCTGGCCGCATTGTACTGAGTTCCCAAAGTACAACTTTCCTGCGCCGTGGATTTCCTATAGCGGGGCCTCAGCAGCCACGAATGGACAATTTTGCTGCAACTTGCAGCCGCCACCTCCCGTTACGTCCCCGCCACTGCAATATGTTGCAGAGACGACACGTCAGACCGTCGTCGCAAATGAGCCACCCGCCACCCGACAGGCACGCCGTTCAGGCACGAATGCCGACAATAACCGCCAGGCCACGGACATCGACGAACCAGCCGTCAGGCCCGGACAGCGTGTCCAATAGGGGTGAGCGGAGCCGTTCCCGTGGTTTCCAATGGTGCTCAAAAGGGAAGTGATTACCCTTCCCTTGTCGGCGTGCAACAGGTGGCAAGGTTGCGAAATGTTGCAGGTATCCGGCGTCAACTACTGTTGCCGGGCGCCCGCGCTTTATCGGTCAATGCGCCGCCGCCGGCGGGCGGAAGGCTGGGTAACTGTTCAGACTTAAGGGTATCTGCGGCTTGTTTGCCCCCCGGCGCGGAGGTGATCAAGCACGAAACTTCGATGACGGGCTGATCGGATCACCTTGGACGTGAACAGTTGCAAGGCTGGTTGCCCGCTGGCAGAGTGTAAGACAATGTGCTATAA